>CAVUJZ010000011.1:0-417739 GCA_963741905.1 uncultured Acidobacteriota bacterium
GAAGAGTTGGCCGCAACTCCCCCACCCGCAACAACCCGTCTGATTCCCGTATCGTCCACTGCGCAGAGCAGCCGGGAGACGAGTATCTGTATGGCCGTCTTCTGAAAGGAGGCGGCTATGTTTTCAACCGATTTTTCGTACTTCCGGTTCCAGAACTGATCGAGCTGGTTGATGACCGCCGTCTTCAGCCCCGAGTACGACATATCGTAGCGGTGATCGCCTTTGTGAAGCGACGGGGTGGGAAAGGAAAACGCGTCCGGGTTCCCCTTCTCCGAAAGCCGGTCGATGGCGACTCCTCCCGGATACCCGAGGTTGTAGAACTTGGCCACCTTGTCAAACGCTTCTCCGCACGCATCGTCGATGGTGGTTCCCAGCACGGTGATATCGTCGTAATCTCGTACGACACAGATCAGCGAGTGCCCGCCGGAAACGAGCAGCCCCAGAAAAGGATACTCGATGTCGAACTCGAGCTGCGGCGCGTACAGGTGGGCCAGGATGTGGTTCACCCCCACAAACGGCAGCCCCGTGGAAAAGGCAAGACCTTTGGCAAACGAAAGGCCCACCGAAGCGCCCCCACCAGCCCGGGACGCACCGTGACCGCAATTCCGCCGATCTCGGAAATGCTCACGCCCGCATCGGCGAGCGACTGACGGTACACGTCGAGAATCCATTCGGTGTGTTTGCGGGAGGCGATTTCCGGCACAACGCCGCTGTAGGCCCGGTGGAACTCTATCTGGGTGGCTATCACGTTGCTTCTGATCCGCTTTCCGTCCTCCACAACGGCAACGGAACACTCATCACAGGAACTTTCTATACCAAGAATCAGCATGTCCTTACCTTCAATCCTGCCCCCCGTGCTTTCCGGCGGTTACCGACGGCAGGAGATCTTCGAGATAGGAGAACTCAAATCCGTTCTCCAGCAGTGACGGATAGAGATCCGAAAGGACCGCGGCAAGATCGGCACTCCAGACGTGGCCGATCATGACCACGCTGCCCGTCCTGCGCGCGACCGAGAGACCATGGTCAAAGGCAGTCCGAATCGCTTTCTCCGATGAATCGTTATCAAGAAACACATTGCGCTCCAGGTAATCAAGTTTAATTTCCCGCGAAAGCCGCCCGGCCACAGAGTCGGAGGTTGTCATGGAATCAAGGAAAAACAACCCCCGGGCGGAAAGCTCGCCGAGCACAAGCCGCATGATCCTCTCATCCGCGGTGATCGCGGACCCCTGATGGTTGTTCACTCCAACGATACCACGCACCTGGTCGAGATTCTTCCGGAGGACGGAGAGGATTTCCCCATCCGACATGGACCGGTACAGCGCCCCCGGTCCCGGGTTGTGCCGCCAACCGCTTCCATGGGAAGATGCAGAAGCGCCTGTTTCCCCGCCTTTCTGATCGCATCGATGGACTTCACGGTGTAGGGAAGCCCGGGGAGAACCGCGATAGTGATCGGGCCGGGAAACCGGAGAAACGGGGCAAGCTGACGGGTGTTGTTTCCCGCGTCGTCTATGACCAGGGATATCCGCCCCCGCTTGACCGCAGGCACCACACGCTCCCGAACGGCCACTGCCGCCGGCTTTTCCCCAACAGGGGCCGCGGGCTTCTCCCGCACAGGAGCGGAATCACCGGAGCCACGGCAGGCTTTTCCCCAACCGGTGCCGCAGGCTGTACCGGCGCTCTGTCCCCGGAGACCCGTTCCGCGCCGCTATTTTCAGTCTCGGGCTCCCGGATTGCGGCCGCTCCACCGGCAGGCTCCGGACCCGGCTCAGGAAGGGTGTCCAATGCAGGATTTCCGGCCGGTTCCGTCAGGTCAGGCGGCTCGATCGGTGGAGGCCCGGGGTTCTCGTCCCGGGGGAGAGCCGTTTCCGGCTCTACCGGGTATCCGGAAGGAGCGGACCCGGCCGGCGGGCGGTATGGTTTTTCAGGCATCAGAAACAGGATGACCGAGAGGAGCACCCCAATGGCTGCGAGCAGAAAAACCGCTTTCAGGGACGCCGACTTACCGCGTGCCTTCCTGCGTCCGGTGGTTCCCGGGCGTGGTCCTGCCGTCCCGCCCCGCCCCGCCCGTTCGATTATCTGCTTGTCCTGCCCGCTTCTCACGTGCTGGAGAGTAGGACGGAATCATGGTTTGGTCAAGCTCTTAATTCGACATACTCCTGCAGAACCTGTGCGTCTTCCTTGAGTTTCCTGAGTGCACGCAGCTCTATCTGTCTGACGGTTTCCGCCGAAATCCCGAGCTCGTCGCCAATGCTCTTGAGCGTGTACTTCTTTCCGCCGTAGAATGAGAACCGGTACATGAGTATCTTGCTTCTCTTTTTCCATGAGCTTCTCGAGAAAATGCATGGTGTCTTCACGCAGAGAATCTCTGAAAAACTCTTTCTCCGGCGCGTAGGTACTGTCTTCATAAAGATCTGCGAGCGTTCCGGAATCCGGTCCGAGTTCACAGTCAAGGGAGGCAACGCCGCTCGATATCGTGAGTATCGATGCAACCTCACCGGCTTCATCCGTAATTCCTGCGCGACTTCTTCAACGGAAGGCTTACGCATGAACTTCTGGGAGAGAACGTTGTATGCCCTCTGAATTTTCTTCAATGAGTCTTCCTTCCTGTGCGGCAGCCGGATCTCACGCTGCTTGTTGGCAAGCGCCCTGGTAATCGACTGTTTGATCCACCAGGAGGCATAGGTGCTGAACCGGACTTTCTTCCGAAAGTCGTACTTCGTGGCCGCTTTCATCAGACCGAGATTCCCTTCCTGTACCAGATCGAGAAAACTCATCCGGTCGGACGGAAACCCTTTCGCGATTTTTACAACCAGCCGGAGGTTCGATTCGATCAGGCGATGCCGGGCCGTTTCATCACCCGCCTGAATCCTCCGCGAAAGTTCACACTCTTCTTCAAAAGTGAGAAGCGCTGTTTTCCTGATCCGTTCGAAGTAGTACTGAAGTCCGTCGTCGTTATTTCCTGTTTGCTTTCGTTTCATATTCAGCTCCTGGATATAGTATTGCAAGTATCATGCCAAGCTGAATTCAGAGGAAAAACGTTTTTAAGTGTTTATAATATAATATTTTATTTTTTGTTCATAATCGCAGGACTTTGAAAACCGAAAAGTTGTCTACTTTTTATGACAGGCGTATAATCAGGTAATTCACATTCAGCTACTCTGGGAGGCGGCCGGTCGTTTTATCGCCCGGCGTTTTATGATGCAGAGTTCCTGTAATCTTATTTATATCCGAGAGGCCGGGTTGAGACCGGAGTTGAACTGAGCTGACTGAAGAGCATATCGGAGATACCGAACTTTCCGGTCTTCGCCATCGTTTTTGAATACTCATCATAGAGCATGTCTTCAAAAACGTCTTCCGCCATACCGCCGTTCAGCAGCTGATCGCTTTTATCGATGGATTTTCTCATCGCATCGAGCATCTGCTTGATGAAAAGCGCCTCGAACTGTTCGCAGGCTTCCCGGAGTTTCGGATCATCCGATGCATTTTTACCGGCGGCAGGTACTGTCGGTATGGACTGTCCCGCTTTCAGAACATCGAGCTGCATCAGCCTGTGTCTATCGGATTCATTTACTGCTTCGTCCCCTTCCTGTCATTCGACCGGTCATCAACGTTTGAGGTTGGCCGCGATTCCCAGCATGTTATCAGAAGTCTGGATCGCCTTCGAGTTGAACTCGTAAGCACGCTGCGCGACGATCATGTTCACCATTTCCTTCACGACCGAGACATTCGACATCTCAAGAAAACGCTGCTGGAGCGTTCCCATGCCTTCAAATCCCGGCCGCCCCGCTACGGCATCGCCTGAGGCGTTTGAAATCTTGAATACGTTCTCGCCGACCGCATGCAGTCCGGCCGGATTCACGAAGCGGTAGACTTCGAGCTGCCCGACCTCGACGGGATTATCGTTACCCGCGATTTTCACGTTTATCCGTCCGTCCTGGGTGACCGTCAGGCTGTCGTGAACGAAGTTTTCCGGCAGCACGACCTCAGGCAGCAGTCTATATCCCTGGGAGGTGACGAACTCTCCGTTCTGGTCGATCTTGAACGAGCCGTCGCGGGTATAGCCATAACTGCCGTCGTAGAGACGTATGCGGAAAAAGCCCTCGCCCTGGATCGCGAGATCGGTGACGTTGTCGGTTGCCTGAAGCGAACCCTGAGAGAACATGCGCTGGCTGGCGACGACTTTCACACCGTGACCGACCTGCGTCGGCGTCGGAAGAACAGTCGTCTCCGTGGCAGGGGTTCCCGCGGTTCTGATCGTCTGATAGAGCAGATCGTCGAACTCGGCACGGACTTTCTTGAAACCCGTCGTGTTGACGTTCGAGAGGTTGTTTGCGATCGTATCGATATTGAACTGTTGACCGTTCATCCCCGATGCAGCGGTCCAGAGTGATCTCATCATCGTTCTGTTTCTCCCTTACACACGAATCGTTTCATTTATCTGTTTGCCGGCCAGGTTGTCGTCAGTCTGTATGGCTTTCTGGTTGGCTTCATACGCACGGTTGACTTCGATCATCCGGACCATCTCGACTACCGGATTTACGTTCGATCCTTCAAGAAAACCCTGCCTGACCTTGGGGCGGGCAGTCCCTTCCATTATACGCGCATCACCTGATTCCGCAGTCGTCCGGTAGAGCGATCCGCCCTGCCGCTGGATATATCTCCCCCGCTTGAAATCGACGACTTTAAGCCTGTCGACCTGCTCGGTTTCTTCCCACTGATTTTCTTCTTTCGAAACGAGACGGCCTTCCTGGTCCCGGTACACCGCATTCTCGAATATTTTGCCGTCCTGATCGACGACGAAGTTATTGGCTTTGACCTGAATGTCTTCCGTTCTCACCAAGAACATAGTACCCTTCGGTCGTAGTGAGATATCCCTGATCGTTAATGAGAAATGTTCCGTTACGGGTGTAGCGTTCGCCCGCAGGCGTCTCGACTGAAAAAAAGCCCTGTCCCTCGAGTGCGAAATCAAAATCGCTTTCAGTCTCCTTGAACCCACCCTGCGAGAAATCGATGTAAACCTCGTTCTGTTCGACACCGCTCCCTACACGTCCTATGACCGGCGCGACATCGATCGACCCGAAAGGGTTCTGCCTGACTCCGTCGTCTTTCATCCGCCGCAGCATAGTTCGGGAAACACTTCTGAACCGAAGTTTCACGTTTATACCCGGTTACGTCGACATTCGCGAGATTCTGGGCGATGACATCCATCCTGTTTATTTCGGACACCATGCCGCTCGCTCCGGTATAAATACCGCGCAGCACTGCGGACCTCCTCTTCCCAGCCGTGAAAACCCGCCGCCGGCATATGCGCCGGAGTTCAGGTTCCTGTTCAAGTATCGGAACGGCAGGCATAAATATAAGGAATATCTCAGAATGAAGGTTTTCGGGAAATTAAGAGGAGTTCCGGGCGTGATATCTCCCGGCCGACTGAGCACACAAGAAGATTGACATAAAACAGGATTTTCAGATAGTATGATGGCGCGGCACAAAGTGCAGCGAAAGGCCAAAGTAGCTCAGTGGTAGAGCAGCTCACTCGTAATGAGCAGGCCGTGGGTTCGACTCCCACCTTTGGCTGACGTAATGAGCAGGCCGTGGGTTCGACTCCCACCTTTGGCTGAAGGTAAATTTTTATAAAATAAAGATTTACACCTCTTCAGCCGGCTATTCAGCTGGAGAACGGAAATGAGCAGGTCCCGGGCTCGACACACTTCAAGCACAGAAGATAAAGCTTTATCCCAGTGAAAATTACTTCAGAACATAGCCTCAATTCCCGAACATGTTATGAGCAAATACTACTATGTCACTTAGACTACGGATTCGAAACCTGTATTGCATTATTTGTTACAAATAGTTACCATTTATAATTAAATGGAAAGGATACGTAACAATGCACAGAGAATCGGAGCGTGAAAGAGTTCTCAAACTCCTGAAAAATGAGCCGGTGTTCACCGCACGCCAGGCAATGGATAACCAAATCCACCGGACTACCCTCCAGCGCATGGCGGAACACGGAGAAATCATTCGCTTGAAACGGGGGGTCTACTCCGGGTCTGGAGATGATGCATCACCGCACCGCACAATTCTTGAGGCCATAACACAGGTTCCGGAAGGTATTCTCTGCCTGCTCTCCGTCCTTCGGTTTCATGAAATCGGCACCCAGAACCCGCATGAAGCTGGATCGCTCGCCCTCGTGGTTCCTGGACGTCAGGAGTTCAGAGTGTGCGGGCAAGAATTGTCGTCTTTTCCGGGCAGGCGTACTCTGAAGGAATTGAATGTGTGCGGATTGAAGGGGTTGAGGTACGGATGTATTCCATTGCAAAAACCATCGCGGACCTCTTCAAGTACAGGAATAAGGTTGGACTCGATATCGCGATTGAGGCGCTTCGGGAGACACTGCGGGGCAGGCTCACGCAACCCTCAGAGATCATGAAGTATGCGGAAATCTGCAGGGTTACGAATGTAATCAAACCATACCTGGAGGCTCTCCTGTGAACGGGAAGAAGACGGTGAACCTGAGTGCTTCGATTCGAGCCCGACTGTTCAGGATCAGCAGGGAGCGGCTTGAAGATTTCAATCTTACACTTTTCCGGTATGCCGCCGAACGCCTGCTCTACCGAATCGGCAGAAGCCGGCATCAGGACAGCTTTATTCTGAAGGGGGCGTTTCTTCTCCAGTACCTCTGGGTTTCCGATACCGTGTATCGTCCAACACGGGATATTGATCTGCTCGGGTCCGGAGATCCAGGGAACGAGGCTCTCCGCGCAATGTTTGAAGAACTTTGTGCTCTTCCCGGCATCGAAGACGGCATCACGTTTGATTCCTCCTCAATCCGGATCGAAAATATCCGGGAAAATGATCGTTACGGGGGAACACGAGTCTGTCTGAACGCCTTTCTCGGAGAAGCACGAATCCCACTCCAGGTCGATATCGGATTTGGTGACATAGTGTATCCACCTGCAGAAAAAAAACCGATTCCGACAATCCTCGAAGCACCCGCCCCGGAAATCCTCATGTATCCCGTAGAAACAGTACTCGCGGAAAAACTGGAAGCGATCATTTCCCTTGGGATGCTTACAAGCCGCATGAAAGATTTCTATGACGTGTACAGAATCCTCGAGAGTTTCAGTCTGGGAGCAGACCAGGTACGGCACTCGATACAGGCGACCTTGAGCGAAGGAAAACAAAGTTTCCCGAAACCACTCCGGAGATACTCAGTGCGAAGGCAGAAAAAGATGAACAGAAAAAAATACAGTGGAGAGCTTTTCTGAAAAGGATTGGTTCGGATCCGGACTCACTGCCATTTTCCATAGTTATCGAAACGATCAGGAACTTCCTGCAGGACCTCAAGCTATGAGCAAAACTGAAAGCACACTGGAGGAAGCAGACACAAACCAAAGGACTTGCTGTTGACAAAGTCCTTATAGACTATGAAAATAAAGTAAATAGTGTGAGCTGGTGGAAAACTATAACCGCTCCCGTAATGAGCAGGCCGTGGGTTCGACTCCCACCTTTGGCTGCAGAAGAGAACAGGCACCCGGCAAAGAAGTGCCTTTTTTATTGTGCTTGCCGGAAAACCGGCGCCAGCCACCACCGCAGGCAGCAGTCGCCTGCATCCCTTCAGCCCCACCGTGGAAAACGGGTGGAGAAAACCCTGTTCTCGAAGGAGAGGAGTGCATGCGCCGTTTTTATCTGCACCGGTACAGGAACGGTATCTTTTACGCAGAACCGCTCAATCCCACACCGTTATTGTCGTATCCCGCAGAATGTGTATACTATTGATGTATAATACACATCAAGGAGAATCCCTGTGAGAACCAACATCGTGATCGATGACACCCTGATGCGCGAAGCGCTTGCGGTGTCAGGCTATACGAGCAAAAAAGGAAACCGTGGAAGAAGCCTTGAAGCTGCTGATCGCCGTTCGCAATCAGGCCAATGTGCGCAGGGTCGCGGCACCCTTCACTGGGACGGGGATCTGGATGAGATGAGAACGGATAATTGATCGTAGCCGACACTTCGGCGTGGATCGATTACCTGCGGGGGGTGCACGCCGCGCACACCGATGCCCTCGATTCTGCGTTGCTTCACAGCCGCGTCATCACCGGAGACCTGATCATTACAGAGTTCCTGCAGGGGTTTCGCGATGATCTGGAATTCCTTGAAGCGAAAAAAATCATGGACAGCCTCGAGTACCACGATTTTGTCGGCCGGGAGATTGCTCTCCGTGCGGCCGGGAACTTCAGGCTCCTGCGGAAAAAAGGGATCACGGTCCGAAAGACCATAAATGTGCTGATCGCCACCTTCTGTATCGAGAACGGGTACGAACTGATTCATAATGATCGGGATTTTGACCCGATGGAAGACCACCTGGGACTGATGGTGAGAAAGTAAGAACGCGAAAAGGATTGGATCTTCTTATTTTTCGCGCTCCGTGGTATTCCTTGAACATCCCCGCCTCTTCCCCTTGAACAGGCAGTCAGTTTTCCTGCTGGAACACGTCCCTGAAGGCTCCGAGGAACCTGCGCTCCGGCGACCAGTCGGTGATTGCAAAGACCACCTCCAGGAACGAGCCTGAATAATCGGTGGTGAAGGCAGCCCGGAAGTCCTGTGCGGTTACTACAGGATCGTTTCGAACACTCCGCACCCCCAAGGCTCCCAGCACCAGGGCCTCATACCCATAAGCCCGGGCGATCTCAAGCACCCTGTGGATTCTCCTTTTCATGAGGGCCGCCGATTCCTTCCTGCCGATTTTCGGAGCAAAAGGGGCTGCGCAGGTGGAGGAAGCTCAACAGGTACGGGGTATCGAGGGGGGGGTGCCGTCGTCGGACCTGAAGACGGGGACATCGGGAGAGAGGATCGCCCAGTCGGAGGAATCAGGCTGGAGCCTTTTTTTATGAGCGTCATACATGGGGTCGCCCTGGAGCGTCAGGTACAGCGCACTTGACCTGCACAGGCACTCTTCCTGCGCCCGCGCGCCGTGGAGAAACCCGCCGCCTGCAGTCTCCCCGTTGGCAAAGTTCAGGGCAAGCACTTTCCGGGGAAGCAGACGCGCTCCGGCCTGGAGGGTGGTCTCGTTCGATACCTGGACCCGGGTCTCGGCGAACTGCGGTGAGGCATTCGGGAGCTTGAAGTCCGGGGGAACGCTGAGCTTCCGGGCTGCACAGCCGCTGACCTGGCGGCTGATGTCCACCCGTTCACCTCTCAGATTCTGATACCAGCCCTGCTTCGATATCTGTACGGCGGAGGCGCCGAGCGCGGCTGCCTGGTCCTTCGGGATAAACAGTTCCTGCTTTCTCTGCACGGCCATCACCTCCGTATCGAGGCACGGAAGAACGGTAATCTTTGTCATGTGCGGCTCCTTCTGCTGGTTTTCATTCTATACAAAAAAGGACGGGCATTCCCCGCTTTCACTCCCCTTCTTTCCCCGCGGCAATCCCGTAGTCGAAGGCAAACACATCGGTAAACCAGATCGGGCCGCAGGACATCCCGCCATAGGTGAGCTCGAGGGCAAGCAGGTTCGCTCCGTAACCGAGCGAGGCAAGCAGTTTTTCAATAGACTCCCAGTCGCTGAGGTCCTGGTTCGCGGCTTCCGCTCTTTTGTCGAAATCCTCCGAAGTCCAGGCGAACTCGCCTGCGGCCCCGATGTGCATGAACACCAGGTGAGGGCACGGGGAAGGCTCTCCCTCACCGTCGAGCATGAGTTTTCCACATACAGGACAGTACACCGCAGGCGGGTCGAACCCGAACGGCAGTTCGATGTGCGCTACCTGCGGTTTAGACTTTATTTTCATGGCGTTCCTCCCTGATTCCGTTGACTGGGTGGAAGCATAGCCTGACGCCAGTGACAGGGAGTGTCACCGTGGTTGCATTTTTCTTATGTCAGCAGAGGAGAATCCGTTCTATGCGCCCGCTTTTCCCTGCGACAGCTCCTTCATGAATCTTGAGAACTCGTCGAGGAGGAGACCGAAGTCCCGTTCAAGGTTGAAGTCGTTCTGATCCGGGAAGAATTGCAGCGCCTTCTCTTTCAGTTCGAACCCGGGGCTCCACGCGAAGGACTGAAGCGGCTCAAGGAACGGATCCGCCGGCTCAAGCCAGACCGAGTAGAACGGAGGCCTGTGCGCGGATATCGGCAGGTCCGGGTTACCAGCTTCCGTTCCCGCCCGGGAGAATCAGGTTCCAATGGACGTTGCCGTATAAGTTCCCGATCGTCGAACAGTGGTACTTCGCATAGCGCCAGGGATCACGTTCTCGGAGATCAACAAGGAAATAGGTTATGTTCTTTCGGCACTCCTTTACGATTTTTTCCTGCGCGGAAATTTTCATTGAGCAGCCATTCGACGGAGAACGTCCTTCCAACTGCTTTCCCGATCCGTGCAACCGGGAACGGCGTTTCCTTATTATTGATATTGCCGTAGGTGATCTCCAGATGTTCATCGCTTTCGCTGACGTTCGTTTCCCTCCATGACCAGAGAGTCGCTTTCGAGTTCGTTCCCCGGTCCTGCATTTTTCTTCCGAGATTCCACACCAGGAAATCGATCAGCCTGTTCACGTGGACGCCGGATACGTCTGGAGAAACCTCCGCCATCCTCCTCAGCACATCAGCCACCTTAGCATCGGATGAAAGGTCATGGTACAATTGTTTCAGGAGCATCATGTTTTCCGTGAACACGTCTATCCGCATCGATTCGTCTTCGATATCCGGGATCGAAAAGCCGGTCACATTCGAAACATGTTTGTCATATAGAGGGTACGATTCGTCGATAAACGAGACCAGCTTGCTCACGAACGAGAACTGCAGAACCCAATCGCCTTTCCGCCTTGGATATTCTTTCAGGTCAAGCAGTATATCTCTGTACGGCGAAGCGGAGTCAACCGGGGTCATCTGGTACAGCAGTTCGAAATACCTGCCTCTCCAGTCATCCGTCAGCCCCGCCGAGTTCATCCGGTAATATTGAGCATACCGTGCACTGAAAGCCTCTTTCTGCCCGTCGAGGAAAAGGTTCTTCAGCTCAATATACGGCAGGAAAAATGCCACATCATCTTCATGGAAACTCGAAACTGCCCGATCGGAAATCACTTCTGCTTTCAATGGTGTATTCCTCCTTTTCAATAAAGTCCCCCGGTACTCACCGGCGGTACCAGTCCCGGTACAGGATCTCTCCGTCCCCGGAAACATTGTAGACAGTCTCTCCATCGCCTGAGAGGTAGCACCGGAAGATGCGGCTCCGCGCAAAGGGATCGTCGGAAAGACCGGTGCTGGAGTAGAGATGACGCATCGATTCCTCGATCCGCAGCACGTCCGACCGAAAGCTGTCCGCAGCTCCGGTGATGAAAAACGCGACAAACTTCGCGACTGTGCCGTGGCGATCGAGAAACCGCAGGGTGTTCAGAATCGTCGTGAATCCGTCCGGGGATATGGACGAATCGGACACGGGAGCGTTCATCAGGATAATGGTACCGGCACTCATTTTCCCTGCCGCGTCCCATGTTGGCCGGCTTTCTTTCCGGGGGAACTGCCGGGTGTAATCTTTCCGGCAGCCGGCATACGCATCGCTGTCCATCCCGAACCGCCTGAGGAACTGAATACCGCGCTCCGCATAGTCATGCGCATCGTTCACGCCGGTAAACGCGTGATCGAGCCACTCGATCGATCCAGCCTCCGAAATTTCCGTCAGAACGATTCTGCCGACAAGATTTCTGTGCCGCCCCATCATCCGTACACACTGATCCAGCATACAGCTGCCTCCGGTCCGGGCTCACACCCGCGCCGGGAACTCTTCCAGGAATGCCTCCTGCGCCGGTGTCTCGGGGTCCGATCCCGCGGCCTTCACAAGGGGTCGGGCTTCCCTGAACGTGAGGCCTTTCTGCATGAGCAGCGCGCAGGCGAACGTGCCGGTCCGGCCGATTCCCGCGCCGCAGTGGGCAAGGACGTTCTTTCCCGCCTCGAGTTCCCGGAGCACGGCCCGTATCGTGTCGCGATACCGCTGTCGCTCGTCAGCAGTGACCGGAACACCGTAATCCTCGATCGGCATCCAGAGGAACGTGGGAACCGGCACCCGGTTTTCCCGCACATCCTCCAGGTAACCGGGGGATCTTCTCTGCATGTCGCGGTCGGCAGCCAGGCACACGACCACATCGATAGCGTTGACTTCCATCGCCTTGTAGGCATCCTCGAGAGGCTCTTCGCGGCCCGGCATCGAGTGCAGGTACAGAACTCCTGAGGCACCGGGGATCCTGAGTGAACGGAAATTAATTTGTGACATGGCGTTACCTCGCTTTGAGAGAGAAGTATCAGACAGGCGTCAGACGCCGGTCAAGGGAAGTGCAGTTTCTTCCTGCCCTCTCAGCCGAGGCCTCTGTACGCCGACACAAAAACCTCCGCGAACCGCACCAGATACCGAGGGCAGCATGAACACCTGTGCCGTCGAACCGAAATACAGGTTCACTACTCCGGCAACGGCGAAGTCGGACGATCCGGAGCGGATGCTCGACGATGTAGTGCATGTACTCGAAAGGCGACGCTTTCCGGGAACACCCGTTTTCAACCATGTACAGCTTTCCCGCTCCGCGCCTGATCACTGGTTTTCTCAATCCATCACTCTCCTTCCAGAAACTCCCCCGCTTTCCGGTCCATCTCTGTTCCGTCAATGAATCCCGTGAGACACAGCATTGAATCGGGATAGAGGAGCCTCTGTTCGAGCGCCTCCCGTACCCACGCCTTGATGATAATGATGCGAGGCTCGAGGCGATCGAACTGGACGCTCACGTATTCATCAGGCTTGTGGTAGAGCCTGATCCGGATCCAGCCGCAGGTTGTCGCTTCCCTGACGATCTTCTCCTGCGCTTTGCCTTCGAATCCGGGCTTCTCCCCGAACTCCCGGTAGATTGCGTCGATCCGTTCCCTGGTGAATCCGTACGGCACGGGATTTCTACGGATAATTCCGTTGTGGCTTGAGCCGACAGGCACCTCAACAGTACCGCCTGCCGAAAGCCAGAGTCCGAAGCCCTGGTTCATGAAACACACTCCAGTCCGGATTCGATCCGGGTGTTCCTGCACCAGACGTAATCTTTGATGTCGTTTGATTCGAGAACCGAAGTCTGGGGGTACAGATCCGGATTGAAGGGGTACTTGAACACGCGGTTCCTCCTTTTAGCTTCTTGTCTTTTTCCTGTGGACGCCGCAAGCCGGAGGGCAAATCACGTCCATACTCTCTATGTGTAATCAGTATACAGGGGTACCGGTGACAGGCAGTGTCACCGGGGGATTATTGTATGCAGTTTTTCAAGCATCTTTTCCACGGTGAGCCATCTGTGAGTATTTTTCCGGCGTTCTATCAGTTTTACCTTCATTTCCGGCTGGAGAGTTCCCTGCTCCACCATGACCCGGATCCAGGATTCTATCGGCGAAGCCCTTCGAGCGAGGGAATCATCCAACTCAAGGTAGGGGATGGGGCGCATCGCGTAGCGGTCAGGAAAGAACGGTTCGCTGAGCGCCCGGTCAAACTCCTCCTGGTCGGTGACGAGCGCCGAATCAAGCGCCTCATAGTCTACCCCGATAAGGGTGAAGTACACCCTGGGAATCGGCAAATCCAGGGAGTCCCAGCGCCTGCGAAGTTCGCGGAACTCCACCGATTTGCGGTACCCGCATCCTGCCATGAGAGCCCGAAGCGGTTCACTCAACGCGAAGCTGTCCTTGAACCCCCGGTCTGGGATACGGGCCGAGCACTGCCTGAGGCAGGCCCTGCAGTGCCTGAGCCGCTCAGGAATGGAATCAGTGCGCTCATACAGGCTCTTCCCGCGGAAACCGCATCGCGAGGCCTTTCACAACAGCTTCCGCAAGCCTGGCCATGAGAGCATAGTCCAGGGTCTCCGGGGTATCCCCTGCGGTGTGGTAGTTGGGATTGCGAAGAATCGCGGTGTCCGAAAGCATGAGGCACGGGCAGCCGAGGGAGCGGTAGCTCATGTGATCGGAAAGTGAGAGAAACGCGTCCCCCGCCGGAAGGGTTACGGGGATGCAGGGAAAATCAAGTTCCGTGGTGAACGCCGCGGCAAGCGTAGCGGTCTCCGGATTGCCTTCTTCTGCCAGAAGGACCGTGAACCGGCTGTCCTCGGGAAGCGAGGAAAGAAGGGAATCCCTGACCGCGGCTGCCCGGGGAGTCCGCGCCGGGTACATCCGGAGCGCCCGCCGGGCAAAGGGTTTCCAGGCGGAGTCCGGGTAGTAGCCTACCATCTCGAAGGCGATGACGAACTCTGGTGTATTGCCTGCTTTGCGAAGCGACGCTGCATGCACCGCGCTTCCCATCGCAGGCGTGCCGAACGCGGGCGGCTCCTCGAGGGTCCAGGCTACAAGCTCCACCCACACCGGGAGATCCAGTGCGGACAGTTCCCGGGCGACCGCGAGGAGCAGCGCCACCGCGCTCGCGTTGTCATCGGCCCCGACGGTGCCTTCCACCGTGTCGTAGTGCGCACCGATGACGATCCGGTTCTTCCTGGAACTGCCGAGTTTCAGGCTGATGTTCCGGTACAGGTTGTCTCCGAAGGTCACCGGCTGAAACTCCAGGTCTCCCCCTGTCGCCCTGAGCTCCTGCTCGATGAAAGCCGCCGCCTTTTTCAGGGAGCCCGGGCTCGTCGACGCCCGGTCCCGCCCCGTCGAGCACAGGGACTCGACTGCGTGCCTCAGGTACTGTTCCATGTTCTCGATTGTTTTTGCCATACCGGTTTTCTCCTTGGCCGTGCCGCCGCATTCGACGGCTTCGTGTGGCGTACCTTCCGCGGCTGCGGCGGAGGTTTTTCAGGACCGCAAAGAGTAACTTGTCCCGGAAAAAACACTTCGGGTGTACCGTGATTCAGGATTTCAGGCGCTTGTCTTCTGGATTTCTTCAACTGGTGGTCCTCCTCATGCTTAACTGTCGGGGTGTTTCCCCGGTTTCCCGTGTTCAGGTGGATGCCGCAAGCACCGTTTCCGGAGGTGCCAAAATCGCATCCAGCCTTTTAGCCGCAATTTCTGAATCGCCGGGCAAGTCGAACATAAATCCCAGCCATACCTGAACTTCCGGTTCAAGCATCTGCAGTATAGCAGGTTTTCCTTATTTTTTCAATACCCTGTGTCCTTTTTCACGAGATTTTTGTGATATTTCGGGGGATTATTTCTGTTTATCTGTACCCGCAGTTATCCAGAAAACAGGGGCTGGAAAACCTGCCGGGAACAACACCAGAAAAACCGCACAGGTTCTCTTCAGAGTGCTTGATTTGTAAAAGAGGACACAACTGACATGGTGACAACCATTGTCATCGAGAAAATTACTCACGCTGTTTCAGCTTTTCTCCGCGGGTTTTTATCACTACAAACACAAAACTTCAGGCTGGAATCGATACGGTGGCACTTCTTGTCACTCTTGCCCTGTTACCATGCTGAAAAACCGAATGGATTCTGGAACGGACCTCGAAAAGAACCCGGAAATCCCTGGCGCGGCTCCGACAGTCGAACGATCCCGGATATCCTGGTCCCTGCCGCACCGGGTACCGACAAGCCATCCCTGAAAATCCCTTTCCTTCGGAACAGCGAGAGCGTTCCGGTAGCTTCCGGATTCGACCTGAATCCGCTCGTTTACTCCATCTACAATCGCTTCCCTGAGTGGTGAAGTCTGGGCGTTGGAGAACCACTGCTATGATGATGGATGATCGTATCCTCAAGGAACTGCAGGGATAGAAACGGGATGGAGAAACCGTTGCGATCTTCCAGGGCACATTTATGCACCGGAACCCGAGGTTCTATAAATACTTCCGGGATGCCGCCGTCCTGTCCGATGAGGGAATCTCGCTCGTCCGGCAGCGAGATCTGCCTGCGGCCGGGGCTATGGAACTGTTGACAATCTCGTCGGGATTCTGAAGGTGGTACGACACGACCTCTCCGGTGGAATCGTTTCGCAGTTCCGTCCCGGGGAAAACACCTTCCGCCTTTGCAATCGGCCGATCCGGATTACTGCGCTTCAAGCAGTTTGATCCGCTCTACGAGCCCTGTGAGGATGGGATCTGCAACGGAGACAGGAAAACCACCCGGCAGGGATGCCGACACCCTGGCGACGGCCACGGGCACGTTTTCGACCAACCGTTCGATCACGGTATCGATGACGCCGTCCATCCCGCAGCGGCGCGCGGTCTCCCGGATATGCCTGAGTGTTATTCTGTTCCACTCATAGTGCCTGCTCTTTCCGGAAAACGCCATGGCAAGCTTCAGTTTCTCCCCTGGTATCAGAGCGCTCCCATGACCGAGCACAGGATACGCCGACAGAACGTCGTATAAAGGCGTCAGCCTGAACCGCCCGCCTCGCTCGATGAAGACCGAGAAGTTTTTCGCGTGTCCGTCCAGAGCGGCAATGTTCGCACCCAAACCCACGGCCGTAATCCCCGAAAGGAGCGAGGCGATCTCATGTGCATCGACCGGTCGCCCCTCGATGCTGCCGGAGGAGAACGGCTCGTCGTGTTCGGGGAGGAGCTGGATGGCGCCGACGCAGTCCCTGCCGACCCCGGCCAGGAGGTCGAATGCCTGAAGAGATGCCGCGCCGTAGCGGCTCCTGATTCGCTGCCTGACAGTTCGCCGCCATGACCCGCTCCAGTCCGTAGATGCGGGCGATCCCATCCCCGACGGAGATGACCGTTCCCACCTCGGAAACGTCCACGCCCTGGTCGAAGCCTGAGATCTGCTGGCGAATAATCTCTGTAATTTCTCTGCTTTTAAGTCGACCGCCATATTGACTCCAAAAATTCGTGATCGATTCTATGGATGCTATTTATGATGAAAATCAGGATCGAAAATGGATCACGTGAGCGATTCTTCAGCTTGTTCAGCCGGCGTCGCACGGACGCGTCGTAGACCTCGCTTCCGATCTGCGCCACGAAACCGCCCAGGAGGTCGGGGTCCGTCTGAAGCTCCAGATCGATCTTTTCGCCGAACCGTTGCTCCAGAGTCGTCTGCAGCTGGCTCTTCTCCCGTTCGTCGAGCTCCATGGCACTGCGCACCTGGGCGACGCTGACACCCAGAGCGTCGTTCACCATCTGTCGCAGCGCCTCGAGAATTTCTCCAAGCTGGTTCATGCGGTGATTCCGAACAAGAACCTCGAGAATGCGCAGGGACAGAGCGGACAGGGCGAGACGCTGGCCGATCGTTCCGCTCACCGCGATCTTGTCGTCGACAGCGATTCCCGGGTTGGCGAACATCTCGACCAGCTCCGGAGTCCGGCGTCGGACGGATTCGAAACCCTGAAGCTCATCGTGGAGCGCCCTGGCGTCAGCCGGGGTGTCGGCTACTTCCATGACCGCTCGGGCGTAAGGTCGGGCGTAACGTCGGATCATCGGCCGGTCCCTCCGAGCTCGACGAGGCTTTCCTGAAAGAGCTTCTGCCGATCGGAGTCGGTCAGCGAGTTCTCCACGATCTGGCGAGCCCGGGTCATCGCCAGCTCACCCGCGTATTCGGTCAGCTCACGACGCGCCTGTTTGACCTTCTGGTCGATCTGATTGCCGGCCGACGCGAGAATCTTTTCAGACTCCTGCCGGGCGGCAGTGATGATCTCCTGCTTCTGCCGATCGCCTTCCTCGCGGGCACGATCCAGAATCGAGGAAACCTCCCCTTCGATCTGGGAGAGGCGAGCCTGGATATCCTCGGCCAGCCGATCCGCCTTTTCCCGTCGGGCAGCGGCCTCGCGCAGTTCATTCTGAATCTTCTCCCGGCGCTCAGCGAAGGCCCCGGCGACCGGCTTTCTCAGCAGATACCAGAGAACGCCGAGAAACAGAATCATGTTGACGAGCTTCAGGATCCAGCCGGGAATCCCGAAGTAGGTGCGCTCTTCATGCGCCTCGGCCGGGACCTGCTCTCCAGCCGTCGCAGCTGGCTTGGCGATTTCATGCGAGAGCTCCTCCGAGCCATGCGCCACTTCGCCGGCCGGTAACTTCTGTTCCTGCGCCACCAGCGGCAGCGCCAGGGTGACGAGCATGAACAACGTCAGGATGAGGGGCCACCGTTTCATGACACTTTCCGTCCCAGGATCTTTTCTGCGGCATCGTAGGCGAGAGCCTCCGATTCGCGCCCGATCCGCTCCCGGCCTTCCTCGGCTTCGCGGGTGATCTGCTCTTCCGCTTCGCGGACGCGCGATTCCGCCTTCTCCCGCGTCGTCTGAACCACCTCGTTCCGGTGGGTGGAGGCTTCGCCGCGGAGGCGCTCACGGATCGATGACGCTTCCCGTTTCGCCTCCTGAATCTTCGCCTCCATCCGGGAGGTTTCTTCGTTGAATTTCGCCAGGGACTCCTCGTAACGGTGATCCGCGTCGCGGATCTCCGCTTCCCGGGCCACCAGAATTCCGTTGATCGGCGCGATCAGATACCGGCGCACCACGAAATACGTGGCGATGAAGATCACCACGATGGCGAGTAGAGAGTAATCGGGCGTGAGATTGACCATAGTCGTCGACGATACGAATCCTGTCGCCGGGAGAGAATTCCTGGCGATCGGGCCGGCGCGCGTCCGGGCCGGTGCTGTATAGCATACGCCCCGACGGGGAAGCAACCGCCCCCGGGAAACAAAGCACCGGCCCATTCCGTTCCCAAACCACGCTGATGAACCCGTCCTACCGATCCATTCTGTCCCGGGCCGATCAACACTTTGCCGAAGTCCGGCGCCAGCAGCCTGAAAACCTCGCCTGCCGCGTCGGCTGCACCATGTGCTGCCACGGCCTGTTCGAGATCTCCTCCGCCGACGTCGCCGTGGTCGCCGAGGGCATGCGAAGGCTTCCCGGCGATCAGCTGAACTCACTCATCGAGAGCGCCCGGTCCATGGTGGCAGCGATCCGCCATCCCGACCTTCGCTCGGTCTCGCAGGCGGAAAAGGAAGAGTTCTTCGAACGGACTGACGCGGTTCCCTGTCCCGCACTCGGCCCCGATGGCGCCTGCCGCATCTACGAGAACCGCCCGCTGGTCTGCCGGACGTTCGGGATTCCGCTCAAAGAAGGCGGGCGGTTTCTCGGTGAGGAATGCGAGTTGAACTTCACCTCCGCCTCCGAGGACCAACTCCACCAGGCCGCCTGGGATCTCGAGTGGGAGGACGTCATCGACCCCGAGGACCAGTACACCGTTCCGGAGGCGATCGTCCTGGCTGCCAGACTGATCACCGGCCGGTGATCCATCAGGCTACTTCGCCGCGGTCTGACTCGCAGGGACCGCCTTGAGCTGCTGTTGATCCTCCATCTCGCATTGCCCCTGGAACACCGCGCCTTCTTCCACGATCAATGCGGGAGTCATGATGTCGCTGAAGACCTTTCCGCTGCGGTGAATCTCGATCTTCTGGTCCGCTCGGATCTTCCCGATCACCGTCCCGCTGATCGCGATCGATCCGACGTGGATCTCGCCCTCGATGGTGGCACTCTCGCCCACGATCAACTCGTTCTTCGAAACGATCCGGCCGTTGAAGCGGCCGTCGATCCGCATGGTGTCCTCGAACTCCAGCTCACCGTGAAATGTGGATCCCCGATCCAGAAACCCGTTCAGCTCCCCACTTCTCGACTTCATCTCTTCCTCCCGTTCCGACTCAACTCATCGAAGAGTCGGATCAACTCCTCCTCGCTCGAGAACTGAACCCGGATCGTACCACCACGCCGCTTGCGATCGATCTCCACGCGGGTCCGGAGCGACTGCATCAGCTTCTCCTCCGCGTCACGCGTGAAGACATCCTTCGGCTTCTCTTTCTTCCCTTTCCTCTTCTCCTCCGGGGCTTCGGCAACCGCCGCCTCCACCTGCCGGACGCTCAGCCCCTCCGAGACCGCCCGGCGAGCGAGCCGAAGCTGGCGCTCGCGATCGTCCAGGCCGAGCAACGCTCGCGCATGTCCCATCCCGAGCTGCCCGCCGGCCACCATCGACTGTACTCCTTCAGGGAGGCGCAGAAGCCGGAGCGCGTTCGCGACTGTCGAGCGCTCCTTTCCGACCCGTTTCGAGATCTCCTCCTGGGTCAGGCCGAACTCTTCGTGGAGTTGCTCGTAGGCGTGAGCTTCCTCCATCGGGTTCAGATCTTCCCTCTGGATGTTCTCGATCAGCGCAAGCGCGAGCGTCGTCTCGTTCGGCATCGACTCCCGAACGACCACCGGCACCTTCTCCAGCCCTGCCTTTTTCGCCGCGCGAAGTCTGCGCTCCCCCGCGATCAACTGGTATCCGTCGCCCGAACGGGTCACGATCAGCGGCTGGATGATTCCGTGCTCCCGGATCGAGTTGGCCAGCTCTTCGATCGCCGAGTCGTCGAATTCACGTCTCGGCTGCCAGGGGTTCGGTGCGATCGCGGCCGGCGAAACCTCCAGCTCGGCCTGCGCAGCCGGCTCCTGCGTTGGAATCAGCGCCCCCAGGCCGCGACCGAGAGCCTTCCGCTTGTCCTTACTCAACCTTCGCCTCCAACCGAGTTATAAATTCTTGAGCCAACTGGAGATACGACTCAGCCCCCTTGGACTTTATATCGTAAAGTATGACCGGCTTCCCGAATGACGGAGCCTCGCCCAGCCTCACGTTCCTCGGGATCACCGTCCGGTAGACCTTCGGTCCGAAGTAGCTCCGGATCTCATCCGCCACCTGCCGCGAAAGATTCATCCGATCGTCGGTCATGGTCAGAACGATCCCATGAATTTCCAGTTGAGGGTTCAGACCACGCCGGACACGGTCCACGGTGTTGACCAGCTGCGAGACCCCCTCGAGAGCGAAGTATTCAGACTGCAGAGGGACCAGGACACTGTCTGCAGCCACCAGTCCGTTCACCGTCAGAAGTCCGAGGGAGGGGGGAGAGTCGATCAGGATGTAGTCGTAGTCGTCGGCGATCTCGTGGATCGCGGTTCGAAGGCGATACTCCCGCCTGTCGGTGTCGGCCAGCTCGAGCTCGGCAGCCACGAGATTGAGGGATGAGGGTGCGACATGAAGTCCTTCGAGCTCGGTCTTCCGGATGATCGGCCGGAGGGGCTGAGCATCCACGAGCACCTGATACATCGACTCGGCGTCTGTCATTTTCGGCAGACCCACCCCCGAGGTTGCATTCGACTGGGGATCGAGATCCACGATCAGGACTCTTCGTTCACAGGCGGCGAGAGATGCACCGAGATTGATGGCGGTCGTGGTTTTTCCGACGCCGCCCTTCTGATTGGCCAGAGAAACGACATGTGCGGTCATCCGAATTTTTCCTTGCTCTGCTTCAGATTGTTCCTGCTGAAACCAATTGAAGGATGACGAGGTAGTTCGATTCACCTCGGGAGAGGGGCACGATCTCCGAGAGCTCGAAACCTTCGACATCCGGGGCATCCCGATGGTGTTGAAACAGGGCCACCCTTCCTCCGGGCGCCAGACGCGACCGAAGAGACGGAATCCAGACCTGAGGATTCCCGACCGCCCTCGAAGTGACCAGGGAAAAGGACCCTGGCTGGAGCCGCGAAACGAGGCGCTCCAATCTATCACCGTACACCAGCGAGTTCAACGCGCATTCACGGACGACATACTTCAGAAACGCCCACTTCTTCTGGTCGGCTTCGACGAGATGGAATCGCGCCTCCGGAGAGGTGATCGCCATGGGAATGGCGGGGAGTCCGCCTCCGCTTCCGAAATCGAGAACCTCCCCGTCGGGGCGAAGAACCCGCGCCGCCTCGATCGCCTCGGCGATGTGCCCGTCGAGGTTCCGGCGTGCTTCGGGACCGATGAGGTTGACGCGGCTCGTCCAGGTGAGCAGAGCGTCCTTATAGAGCTGCAGCCGAGCGACCGGACTCATCCGCGCCGTCCCTCCCTTTCCGCGTCGACTTCAAGTGCATCCGGATTACCGCCACCGCGGCCGGCGTGATGCCCGGAATTCTCCCTGCCTGACCCAGCGAGCGGGGGCGGACGAACGTGAGCTTTTCGATGACTTCCCTCGAGAGTCCCGGGCGATCCCAGGAGAAGTCGGGAGGAATTCTGAGGTCTTCATCTTCCAGAATCCTTCGCGCCTCGCGCTCCTGTTTCTCGATATACCCGGAGTATCGGGTCTGGCTGACGACCCCTTCGAGCTCCTCGTCTCCAAGGGCCGCGACGGCCGCCCGGAGGTGCTGCCACCGGGGGTCGGCTGGTGCGGTTTCGAGAAACTGGAGCAGATTGAAGTCGGGACGCTGGAGCAGCCTGGCAACCGTGGTCTGAGCGGTAAGGGAGAGACCGAGACGGGAAAGCCAGGCAGTCGTGTCGCGATCGGGGTAAAGGTCAGTTTTTTCGATCACGTCTCTGGCGCCGGCCATCCTCGAGGCTCTCTGTTCGGCGCGCCGGAGTCGTTCGTCATCGAGAAGGCCGAGCCTGGCCGCGATGGGCGAGAGTCGCTCATAGACGGAGTCGCATCCGAGAAGCAGCCGGTATTCGGCGCGGGAGGTGAACATCCGGTACGGCTCTTCGGTCCCGAGAGTGACCAGGTCATCGATCATGACGCCGGCATACGCCTGGTCCCGGCGGAGAACGAGCGGCTCGAGGCCGCGGACATGGAGCGAGGCATTGATGCCCGCGAGAAGGCCCTGCGCCGCGGCCTCCTCGTAGCCGGAGGTTCCGTTGATCTGCCCGGCGAGAAAGAGTCCTTCGGCGCCCCGGACCTGAAGACCCGGGTCGAGTTGCTGTGGATTGACGAAGTCATACTCGACCGCGTAGCCGTATCGGGCAATGACTGCCTGCTCGAATCCGGGGAGCGAGTGAACCACTCCGTCCTGGACATCCGCGGGGAGCGAGGTGGAGATTCCGTTGAGGTAGAGCCAGGGATGATCGAGTCCCTCCGGCTCGACGAACACATGGTGCCGCGACTTGTCGGCGAACCGAACCACCTTGTCCTCGATCGAAGGACAGTAGCGTGGACCGACGGCATTGATCTGCCCCGAATACATCGGAGCCCGGTGGAGATTGCGGCGGATGAGCTCGTGCGCTTCGTGACTGGTCCAGGTGAGGTGACAGAGGACCTGCGTGCGGGTGATCCGATCGGTGAGGATCGAGAAGGGTCGGGGGGACGGATCGCCGGCATCGGGCTCGAGCCGGGAGAAATCGACCGAGCTCCGCAGGACCCGTGGAGGGGTGCCGGTCTTGAGGCGTCCGAGCCGGAGACCCAGAGCTGCGAGGGCGTCCGAGAGCCCGTTTGCGGCGGGTTCTCCCCAGCGGCCGCCGACGACTTTCTGCTCGCCGGAGTGCATCAGCGCACGGAGGAAGGTTCCGGTGGTGAGGATCACCGCCCTCGAGTCGATCCGGGTACCGTCGCCGAGAGTGACCCCGGTGACGGTGCCGTGATCGAGGTGAAGGGATTCCACGGTTCCCTCGAGGAGATGCAGGGATGGCTCGTTCCGGAGGAGCTTCTGGACAGCCGCGGCATAAAGGTCGCGGTCACACTGGGCTCGAGGCCCCTGTACGGCGGGCCCCTTGGACCGGTTGAGAACCTTGAACTGGATGCCCGCGAGATCGGTGGCCTCGCCCATCAGCCCGCCGAGCGCATCGACCTCCCGGACGAGATGGCCCTTTGCGAGGCCGCCGATGGCAGGATTGCAGGACATGCGGCCGACGGCACCGGCATCCATGGTAACCAGAGCCACCTCGAGGCCGGCGCGGGCACCGATTCGGGCGGCCTCGGCCCCGGCATGGCCTCCGCCGACAACGACGATGTCGAATTCCACGCTCATTGTTCCACGTGGAACATCACTTGCCGATGCAAAATTTTGAGAAGATCTCGGCCACGATCTCTTCGTGACCGATCCGGCCGGTCAGAAGCCCCAACGTTCGGGAGGCGCGGTAGAGGTCCACCAGGATGATCTCCTCCTCCATCCCGTCATTCAACGCCGCCGTCGCGGCCCCGAGCGCCTCCCGCGTCTCCACGATCGCCCTTCGCTGACGCTCCGTCACGATCGCCGGCGCCCCCTCCGGGACCACGTAGCGATCCCGGACCAGACGGTCCAGGAATCGGATCAGGTGGTCCATCCCCTCCCCTGACCGGACGGAAATCCCCATCTCGCCCTCCGGGACCGGCGCAAGATCACTCTTGGTGAAGAGTCGGATCGCTCCCGGAAGCCGCTCGAGCTCCCACTCGTCCTCCTGATCCTCCCCCCGCTCCGCATCGATCAGATAGAGAACGATCTCCGCTCCCGAGGCGACCTCCCTCGCCCGCGCTATTCCGATCTCTTCCACCAGCTCGGCATCACCCCGGATCCCTGCCGTATCGACGAGGGTGACCGGAAGCCCCCCGATCTCCACCGTTTCCCGCAACAGGTCTCGCGTCGTCCCCGGGACCGGAGTCACAATCGCCCGGTCGGAACCACAGAGGAAATTCAGCAGCGTCGACTTGCCCGCGTTCGGCTTTCCCAGAATCACCGCGGTGAGTCCTTCGATGGTCGCCCTGCCACGCCGGTAGCTGCCGACAAGCTGGTCCAGCTCCTCCAGCATCTCTCCCAGAACGTTCCCCGCCTCGGACCGCGAGATGAACTCGTAACCCTCGTCCGAAAAGTCCAGCGCCGCCTCCAGCCGGGAGATTACATCCACCAGCCGCTCTCTCAAGCTCTCGCCGAGACGGCTCAGCTCCCCCTCGAGATGTCGCAGCGACAGACGCGCCTGAAGAGAGGTCCGCGAATCGATCAACTCCCCGATCGCCTCGGCCTGCACCAGGTCCATCTTTCCATTCAGAACAGCCCGCTCGGTGAACTCTCCCGGCTCGGCCATTCTCGCCCCCTGCGCCATCACTGCCTCAAGCAGGCGCGCAACCACACCGGGACTGCCATGTGCCGTGATCTCGACCAGGTCGTTTCCGGTGAATGAGGCGGGGGCAGCATAGAAAATCGCGACGGCCTCGTCGATCGCCCCAGCCTCGTCCCTCAGACGGACCAGAGTCGCACGGCGGGGCTCGAAAACCTCGAGCGACGATAACTGCCGAAGGATCTTCAACGCGAGCGAGCCATCGATCCGAACGATCGCAAGCGCACTCCGCCCGATCGGGCTCGCCGGTGCGACGATCGTATCCGCTTCGCTCACCGGCTCCTTCCCATCATCACTCCTCGGTCAACGACTCCGAATCCGCCACCGACCGCGGCACGATCGCCACACGCTTGAGAAATCCTTCGCCCCGCGATTCTGTCGTCACCTCTTCGTCCTCCTCCAGAGCGAGGTGAACGATCCGTCGCTCGATCGGAGTCATCGCTGGAAGCAGCCTTTCCCGGCTCTCTTTCCGGACCAGGTCGGCAAGCTCGTACGCCTGCTCCGAAAGCTCCCGCTCACGCTGACGCTTGAAATCTCCGCAGTCGAGCTCGATCCGCTTCGCCGCGTCGCCACCAACAAGTGCTTTGTTTGCAAGGACTTGAATGGAATCAAGAAGCTCGCCTCCGCGAGCCGTCAGCCTCGATCGATCCTTCCCCTGCAGGGTGATCTGAAACTGTCCCTCATGCTCGGCGAGATTCACCTGCAGACGCAGCTCGCTGAGATGGAAGACCGCCTCGAACCACTGCCTGACCCGTGCCGCCTCCTCCGATTCGTCGACCGGCGCGGCGACGACCTCGTCCAGGGGGTCACCAGCGACCGGTGCGGTGGCTCGACGCGGCTCGCGGCGCCTTCGTCGCGTCTGCCGCGGCTTCTGCTCTCGTGCACCCTCTTCGCCACTGCCGATCATTTCCCAGGCGGATTCGGGAGCGGCTTCGTCCGCGTCGCCCAACCTCTCCTGGTGGCCGGTCCGCTCAGCCGCGGCGGAAGCATCCGTCGAAGCGGCCGTTCCTGCGGTCCCTCGTTCCTCGCGTCGGCGGGGCTCGCGGCGTTTCCGCCGCGTCTGCCGCGGCTTCTGCTCACGCGCCGCACTCTCTTCGCCGCTGCCGATCATTTCCCAGGCTGATTCAGGCGCGGGTTCCTCCCTCTTCGCCGAATCTCCTCTCGCTCTCGGTGCCTTGCCTGCCGCAGCCGGTGAGCTTTCGGGTGCCTTCGGAGAGGCTGGAGGATTCTCGGCTGCGGGGTTGAGCTCGGCTTCGAGCACGATCCTCTTGATGCCACCGAGAAAGCCGCGCTTCTCCAGAATCACGTGGTAGGTGAGCTGCCAGGGCTCGACGTTCAGTTCCGCGGCAGCCGATGCGAGCGCTTCCTCCAGACTTCTGCCTTCAAACCTTTGACCGCTCATTTTGCCGCTCCTCTCGCCAGCTGTTCGGGATGCGTGTCCCACCAGCGATTCATCAGGTACTGCTGGAGGATCGTCAACAGGTTCTGCACGAGCCAGTACAGCACCAGTCCGCTCGGAAACTCCTTGAAGATCCATCCGAAGATGATCGGCATGAACAGGAACATCTTCCGCTGAGTCGGATCCGCCGTGGTCGGAGTGATCCACTGCTGAATGAACATCGTTGCCGTCATCAGGATTGGCGTGATGTAGTAGGGATCCTTCGCGGAAAGATCCTGGATCCAGAGCATGAAAGGCTCCCCACGGAGCTCGATCGCGTGGGACAGCAGCGTGTAGAACGCCCAGAGAATCGGAAGCTGAAGAAGCATGGGAAGACATCCACTCATCGGATTGATCTTCTCCTGCGAGTAGAGCTTCATCATCTCCTGATTCATTTTGTTCCGCTGCTCCGGATCCGTCTTCGACTTCTTGTATCGATCCCGGATCGCATTCATCTTCGGCTGAATCTTCTGCATCTTCTTCATCGAGACGATGCTCTTGTGCTGCAGCGGGTAGAGCACCACTTTGATGAGAACGGTGAGGACGATGATCGCCCAGCCGTAGTTGTGGGTGAAGGTATTGATCCAGGTCAGAGCGACCAGGAGAAACCGGGCGATGATCCCGAAGATCCCGAACTGAAGTGCCTTGTCCAGTCCGTATTTTTCGAGAACGTCCGCCTCCTTCGGGCCGAAAAAGGCGTTGCCGGAGACCTTCCCCCCGAGAGAGTTGAGCCCGGCAAACAGGTCCTGCCGCGGTTCTTCCTTTCCGGGCACGGGGATCTTGACGCTCCGGATGACTCCGGCGCCCGACTGCTGAGGAAGAAGTGCCGCAATGAAGTAGTTCGAGGTGATTCCCACGAACTCCGGTGCCTTGTCGAAGACCGTGAGCCCCTTCTCCTTCACCCGGTGGACGACTTTGAGGGAACCCTCCTGCTGCACGATTCCGTCGCCGGTCACCATGAACCGGTTCTCCTCGACCTGCGGGTCGACCTCACCGATCCCCGGTCCGACCACGACGCGGTAGGGGGCGTCGGTCCCGCGCATCTCGACGTCGAAATGGAAGAGAAGCTCCGGTCCGAGGACAAACTGCTTGGTCACGGAAAGAGCGCCCGGCCGGGCGTAGCGGAAGGTCAACTGCACCTTGTGGTCGCCCAGGTCCTCTCTCTTCATCTCGTACAACGACCGATTCGCTTCCAGCGTGATCTCCCGGTTGGCCGACTGGATGGCAAAGGGATAATCCATCCTCACGTCCCGGTGCCTCCGCACGAGATCCACCAGCTCCTTGCCGTCGAGCTCCCGGTAGTGTTTGAGCTTGAACGAGACGAGTTGCCCTCCCTGGTTCGTGAACCTGGCCGTGTAGAGTGGCTGGTCGACCACGGTCTCGGCGGGCTGCTCAGCCTGAACTGCCGCCTGAATCTCGGCAGTCGCTGGCGGTGCCAATTCGGAAGGAGTGGTCGACCGGGCCTCCGCGACGGTCGCGGATGCGGTTCCGCCCGCGGTGTCAGCAGGCGGCACCGACTGCGTCGCGGTGGACGCCTCCGGGGCAGCTTTCTCCCTCTTCGCGAGCTCCGGGAATGCCTTCGGCATCACGTAACTCCAGAGCCAGAGAAAGCCGATCGAGATCAAGACTGCAATGAAAAGACGTTTTTCCATGTCACGGGACCGGGTCCCATCCTCCAGGATGAAGTGGGTGACACCTCAGAAGGCGTCGAAGCGCCAGCCATCCCCCTTTGATCACACCGTATCGCGAAACGGCTTCGGTGGCATACACCGAGCAGGTCGGCTCGAACCGGCAGAGAGGAGGAAGCAGCGGAGAGATGAACCGCTTGTAGAAACGGAGCAGCATGACCACCAGCCGGCTCATGCGCCCGTCTCCGAAGAGGGGGATGATGACTGAAACGCCCGCGACGCGCGCGCCAGAGCCCGGCTCAGATCGAGCTCGAGCTCCTGGAAATCCACATCGGGAGCATGGTGCTTGAGGTTCACGACGAGATCACACCCACGCCTGTCGAGACCGAGCGAAACCCGATTTCGACGAAAAATCTCCCGGACCCGGCGCTTCATGAGATTGCGGGTGACAGCGTTCCCCAACCTCCGGGTCGCGGTGACACCGAGGCGGGGACGGCCTGACGTATTCGCAATCACAAATACGACCGAGTACCGGGCGTGGATCTTCCGGCCCTCTTCGTAGGCCCGGACGAAATCCCGGCGACGGGTGATCCGCTGGTGTCTCGGCAGGGTCTGTTCAGGAGAGGGGGCGGAACGGGAATCACTCGTCACCGGCATGCCTCCGGCCCCCATCTTCGCCGGCCTGGCAGCCTCAGACAGCGAGGCGCTTGCGGCCCTTGCGGCGGCGGCGGGAGATCACAGCCTGACCTTCTCTGGTGCGCATGCGAACCAGGAAGCCGTGCGTGCGCTTCCGCTTCCGGTTATTCGGTTGATAGGTCCTTTTCATTTCGCTACCCTTCTAAATCGTTGAAAAGAAAGCGGGGAGTATAGCCTCGGCCCGATCGAACGTCAATCGAAGCTTCGGGCGACAACTGGCCCAAACGCCGTGCTGAAATCGCCTATTCCACGGTCCGCAAAAGGGTTTGAGCGTCTCCTGAACGAGTTTGTTGCCGTCCGATTTTCTCTGTGCTAGACTCACTCCCCTTTTCCAAATATGTTTTCCACAGTTGTGGAAAAGTTGTGGAATCACACATGGTTAGCTCGATACGCTGTCGGATATGAACCTCTGGAACCAGGTCCTCACCAGACTCCAGGAATCCATCGACCCCGCCGAATTCCAAGCCTGGTTTCAACCCACTTCCTTTCTTGCCGAAAAAGGCGAGACGGTCGATGTCCGGGTTCCCGACCATCGCTTCGTCGATCAGATCACCGACCGATACAGCCGGCACATCCGGGAGATCCTCAACGATCTGTCGGCCGACCGGAAGACGATCCATTTCGTCGCTGATTCCGGAACGATCGCTCCAATCGACGAGCTTCCAGCCGTCGTGAGGGAGCCGCTCGACCTGCCGGCATCGATCTTCAACCCCCGGTACACATTCGACACCTTCGTGGTGGGAGGCTCCAATCAGCTGGCCTACGCGGCTTCCCTCTCCATCGCGGACAACCCGAGCGGATCGTTCAATCCCCTCTTTATTTATGGGGGGGCGGGCCTGGGAAAAACCCATCTGATCCAGGCCATCGGTCAGCGGATTCATCTCCAGCAGCCGTCCAAGCGGGTGGTGTACATGTCGGCCGACAACTTCGTGACCGATCTGATCAGCTCGATCCGTTACGACCGGATGGCATCCTTCCGGGACCGATACCGGAACGTCGACGCACTCCTGCTCGACGACATTCAGTTCCTCGCCGGCAAGGAGCGGACTCAGCAGGAGTTCTTCCACACCTTTAATGCCCTCTACGAGTCCCAGAAGCAGATCGTCTTCACCTCCGATGCGCCACCTCGGGAGATCCCGACTCTCGAGGAGCGGCTCCGTTCCCGTTTCGAATGGGGATTGATCGCGGACATTCAGCCGCCGGATCTGGAGACGAAGGTCGCGATTCTCCGGAAGAAGGCGGAAGAGAAGAAGATCATCCTGAACAACGACGTGGCACTCTTCGTCGCCGAACGGGTGCGGTCCAACGTCCGCGAGCTCGAAGGACACCTCAACCGGGTCGCTGCGTTCGCCTCACTCACCGGGCATGCGATCGATCTCGATCTGACCAAGGAAGCACTCCGGGATCTCCTCGCGAAGGAGAACAAACCGATCACGCCGTCCGAGATTCTCAAAGTGGTCGCGACCCACTACGGAATCAAAGTCTCCGATCTGAAGTCGAAGTCGAACGCCCGTCCCATCTCCTATCCGCGCCAGGTCGCGATGTACCTCTGCAAGGCCCTGACGGATCTTTCGTATCCGGAGATCGGGAAAATTTTCACCAACAAGCACCACTCCACGGTGATCTATTCGGTCGAGAAAATCGAAAAGCTCCGGGCCGAAGATTCATCAGTCGACAACACGATCGAGATGCTCACCAAACACTTCCGTTGATGGCACAACCGCGCCGGATCTCGCAGTACTCGATCGCGGCCTCGGGCCCGGCTCGAGCCCGCCCTGAGGGTCCATCCAGCTTCGCTGTCCGAAAGACCTCCGGAATCCCTGTGGAAAAGATGCGGAAAGATCGGCGGTTTCCCGGGCCGGCTCTGGAAACTGTGGAAAAGCACGTCCATGCCCCTCAGCTTTTCCGGCTGAATCTCCACAGGCCCGGAGGGCAAACACTGCTATACTTTCCAGGCATTTGGACGAAGTTCCCGAGTTTTCCGCAGCCCCTGTTACTACGACTACTATCTCTATAAAGAAGGGTATTTCCCAAGGATATCAGGCATGGAGTTGACGCTTCCGAAGAATGATCTACAGAAAGAGCTCCAGCTTTGCCAGGGCGTGGTGGAGAAACGATCGACGATTCCGATCCTGTCGAACGTGCTGCTGCGGGCCACCGGCGGGAGACTCGAGCTCGCGGCGACTGATCTGGACGTGACGATCCAGACCTCCTGTCCGGCGAACGTCGCCGATGAAGGCAGTCTCACCGTCGAAGCCAAGCGTCTGTTCGATGTAGTCCGATCCCTGCCGGACGATGAGGTGAAGCTGACCCTTCAGGAAAACCAGTCGCTCCAGATCGAGTCGGGAAGCGCGAAGTTTCGTCTGCTCGGTCTTCCGGCGGAGGACTATCCCACCCTTCCCAGGATCGAGGTCGGCGAGGCCCGGAGCATCGAGCTGAGTGATCTGAAAACGATGGTGGAGAAAGTCATTTTCGCCATCACCCACGAGGAAACCCGATTCCAGCTCAACGGCGCACTGCTCAAACTCTTCGAGGAAAAGATGGAGATGGTGGCGACGGATGGGCACCGGATGGCCCTGGTCACCATGCCTGAGACCACCGAAGGCAAAAAGCAGGAGCTGACCATGCTGATCCCTCGCAAGGCCCTCCACGAACTCCTTCGCCTCGAACCGGGAGAGGATTCGACGGTCCGGTTCGGCCTCTCCGAGAACCACCTGTTTTTCGAGACCGGCGAACGCCGTCTGATGGCGCGGATGATCGACGTGAACTTCCCGAACTACCTCGAAGTCATCGCCCGCGACAACAATCGCCGCGTGGTGGTTGATCGGGAACGCCTGCTCGGCACGATCCGCAGGGTCTCCATCGTCGCGAATGAACGGACCCGGGCAGTCCGGTTCGATTTCGAGCCCGGAAAGCTGACGGTGTCCTCGACCAACGCGGAGCTCGGAGACGCCCGCGAGACCGTTCCCATCGACTACTCGGGAGAGTCATTCCACATCGGTCTCAATGCCGGCTACGTGACCGACTTTCTCAGCGCGGTGGACACGAACAAAGTGACACTCGATCTGCGCGACGAGAACAGCCAGTGCATCGGCCGGCCCATGGGTGATGACGACGATCTGCCGTATGACTACCTCTACGTGGTCATGCCCATGCGGATCGCCTGAGCGCTCCTTCGGGAGCCTTTCGCGGTGATTCTCCAGGCTCTGGTCACACGCCACTTCCGGAATCTGACGGAACAGCATTACCAGTTTCACCCCCGGGTGAACCTGTTCGTCGGCGATAATGGCGAAGGGAAGACCAATCTGCTCGAGGCGATCTACTTCCTCGCCACCACCCGTTCATTCCGGACCGCACATCTCCAGAGCCTTCTTCAGTTTGAACAGAACGATCTATTTGTCCAGGGCATCTGTTCGGACGGGACCCTGGAGCGGACCCTCTCGGTGGGCCTGGAATACTCCGCAGGTCGGCGCCGCGAGCTCCTGGTCAACGGCCAGAAGACGGCTCTCCACCCCTACGTCAGGCAGCTTCCCCTGGTGGCCTATTCCGCGTCCAGGCTGGAAATCCTTCGGGGGGGACCGGATGAGCGCCGCCGCTTTCTCGATCGCGGCATCGCGATGCTCCATCCGGGCTATCTGGAAGACCTCTCCCGGTATCAACGGGTACTGAAGCAGCGGAACTCTCTGGTCCAGAAGATCGGTGCCGGCGAGGCGAGCCAGAGGGCTCTCGACGCCTGGGATCGCGAATGGCTGGAGTCGGCGGTGCCGGTGGTCCGGGCCCGGTCGCACTACACCGCAGCGCTCGAACAACGATTCCGGGAGATCGTTCACCGCCATTCGTACTCTCTGGAGGGCCTGACGATCCTGTACCGCCCTTCCGGGCTGACACCGGAGGGGGGTGGGGGCGAGGAAGCACTCCATCGCATCCGCCGGAGAGAGCTGGCGGCTGGATTCACACTGATCGGACCCCAGAGGGATGACCTGGAGATCACCATCGACGGTCATCCGGCGACCGAAGTTCTCTCGGGAGGAGAAGTCAAGATGGTGGTTCTGTTTCTGAAATTCGCAAAAATGGAGCTCCAGGTCGAGCGGTTCGACCTTCCCCCGGTTTTCCTTCTCGACGACATCGACGCGGAGCTCGACCTGAAGATCATCGAGAAACTTCTGGCCTGTCTGCCGGAGCGGCTTCAGTTGTTCACGACCTCGGCCAAAGGGACCATTCTGGAGGCGTTGAAGCTTCCTTCTTATCGCCGTTTTTACATCGATCATGGAACCTGCCGGCGGTTCGAAAACGAGGGGTCGTGATCCGCTTTAAATCCACCCCTTTCAAGAATTTTCTCCGACCTCCGGACGTTGAGAGCCACATGGGAAGGAAGCGCCTGAAAGCACAGGTTCATCTTCTCTCGGAGTGAACGGATTGAACACGCGTTTCTCTCCCCTATCAACCACATCAGAACACGCTGGAGCCGTCGGCCGCCACGGTCTCGACCCGCTCCGCGTGTGAGGCGCGAGCGGGCATGGAAAAGAAGTACACAGCAGAAGACATCAAGGTCCTCAAAGGCCTCGAGGCGGTACGCAAGCGGCCGGGGATGTACATCGGGGACACCGACGACATCGCCGGTCTCCATCACATGGTCTACGAGGTGGTGGATAACGCGATCGACGAGGCGATGGCCGGCTACGCCGACCGGGTTCTGGTGACCCTTCATCCCGAGGGTGACGTCACGGTGGAAGACAACGGCCGCGGCATTCCGGTGGATCTGCACAAGGCAGAGGGGCGTTCTGCCGCCGAAGTCATCATGACGGAGCTTCACGCCGGCGGGAAATTCGACAACAACTCCTACAAGGTTTCGGGTGGCCTCCACGGCGTCGGGGTGTCGGTGGTGAATTTCCTCTCCGAATGGCTGGACCTGGAGATTCATCGGGATGGGTACGTCTGGCAGCAGACCTACCGCCAGGGCGTTCCCACTGCTCCGATCGTGCAGATGGAGCCGACCGAGCGCACCGGAACGAAGGTGCGATTCAAGCCCGACAGCCAGATCTTCTCCGTGACCGAAATGAATTTCGACATGCTCTCGCAGCGGCTGCGGGAACTGTCGTTTCTCAACTCCGGCATCCGCATCGGGATCTTCGAGGAGCAGACGGAAAAGACCAACGAGTTTCTCTACGACGGCGGAATCGTCTCGTTTGTGGAGCATCTCAACCGGAACAAGACGCCGATCCATGCGCAGCCGATTCATATTCAGGATGACCGCGACGGGGAGCAGGTCGAGATCTCCCTGCAGTGGAACGACGGTTACGCCGAAAACATTTACGCCTTCACCAACACCATTAAGAACGGGGATGGTGGAACTCACCTGTCTGGATTCAAGGCCGCGCTCACCAGGATCATGAACAAATATGCGGCCGAGAACGTGAAGCAGCTCAAGTCGACCCTGGAGGGCGATGATGTCCGCGAGGGTCTCACCGCTGTGGTCTCGGTACGGATCCGGGAGCCCCGGTTCTCATCCCAGACGAAGGACAAGCTGGTCTCGGCGCATGTGAAAACCTGGGTCGAGCAGGTGGTGACCGAGCGGCTCGGTGACTATCTCGAGGAGAATCCGAAGGAAGCGAAGAAGATCATCGAAAAGGTTGTCGATGCGGCGAGGGCACGTGAAGCCGCGCGCCGGGCCCGCGATCTGACCCGGCGAAAGGGAGCTCTGGACGGAGGCAATCTCCCTGGGAAGCTGGCGGACTGTCAGGAGCGCGATCCGGCCGGAGCGGAGCTCTACCTGGTCGAGGGAGATTCCGCGGGAGGATCGGCCAAACAGGGTCGGGACCGGAAGTTCCAGGCGATCCTTCCCCTGAAGGGAAAGATTCTCAACGTCGAAAAGGCGCGCCTCGACAAGATGCTCTCGTCCGAAGAGATCCGCCTGATGATCACCGCGCTCGGAACCGGAATCGGAGCCGACGACTTCAACATCGAGAAGCTCCGCTACCACAAGATCATCATCATGACCGATGCGGACGTCGACGGATCCCACATCCGCACGCTGATCCTGACGTTTTTCTTCCGTTACATGCATGAGGTGATCCGTCGAGGGTACCTCTACATTGCGCAGCCGCCGCTGTTCAAGGTGACTCACGGAAAGAAGGATCACTACATCAAGGACGAGAAAGAACTTTCCCGATACCTGTTGAGCCGACTTGCGGAGAATGTCTCGGTTCGTCCGGCCGCTGGAGAGAGTCAGGTGACCGGCGATTTTCTGATTCAGGTCGTCGAACGGATGGAAGACTACCGCCAGCAGGGGCGTCGTCTGGAGTCGCGGGGATTTCCCCGGGAACCGGTCGACCTGATGATGCGGACGCACATGACCCGCGTCGCTGATTTTCGCGATCAGGACAAGGTGCGAACCCTCGCCGCGGACCTCGAGAAGGCGGGATTCACTCAGGTTCAGGTCGAGCGGGACGAAGCCCACGAGAGTGATCGGATCACGCTGGTCAGCAGGCGCAACGGGGCCGCGCGGGGAGTGACGCTTGATGCCGATCTTCTCGGTCAGTACGAGTTCCGCCAGATGGCCCGGGCATGGGAGGCGATCACCGCCTTCGGGTCCGCTCCCTACGAGATCCGGCAGGGCGAAAGCACCGTTTCGGTGGATTCCGTCGACACCCTGGTGGAAGAGATCTACGAGCGGGCAAAGAAGGGCCTTTCCATCTCGCGCTACAAGGGCCTTGGCGAGATGAATCCCGAACAGCTCTGGGAAACGACCATGAATCCCGAATCCCGCCGGCTGCTCCAGGTCAGGATTGAAAACGCGGAGGGAGCCGAGGAACTGTTCACGGTTCTGATGGGCGACCAGGTGGAGCCGCGGCGCAATTTCATTCAGGACAACGCACTGAGCGTGAAGAACCTCGATATCTGATATGGCCGAGACTGAACCGACCCAGGAACAGCTGATCCCCGTCAACATCGAAGACGAGATGCGTACGTCGTATCTCGACTACGCGATGTCCGTCATCATCGGGCGTGCCCTGCCGGACGTCCGCGACGGCCTCAAGCCGGTGCACCGCCGCATCCTCTACGGAATGTACGAGCAGGGCAACACCGCCAGCAAGCCGTACAAGAAATCCGCTCGTATCGTGGGTGATGTGATGGGAAAGTTCCATCCCCACGGCGACAGCGCGATCTACGACACGGTGGTCCGCATGGCCCAGAACTTCGCCATGCGTTACACCCTGATCGACGGGCAGGGTAACTTTGGATCGCTCGACGGGGACAACGCCGCCGCGATGCGTTACACCGAAGTCCGGCTGACCCGGCTGGCCGAGGAGCTCCTTCGCGATGACATCGACAAGGAGACGGTCGACTGGACGCCGAACTACGACGGTTCACTCGTCGAGCCGGTCGTTCTCCCGGCCAAGTATCCGAACCTCCTGGTGAATGGATCGTCCGGAATCGCGGTCGGTATGGCCACCAACGTTCCGCCGCACAACCTCTCCGAGGTGGTCGAAGCCTGTCTGATGCTGATCGAGAATCCGTCGACCACGATCGCGGAGCTGATGACGGCGCTGCCCGGACCCGATTTTCCCACCGCGGGATTCATTCACGGGCGGGAAGGAATCTGGCAGGCCTACCATACCGGTCGAGGAATCATCCAGCTCCGGGCGCGGGCGGAGATCGAACACCCCGCCAAAGAGGGCGAGCGCACGGCGATCGTCATCACCGAGATTCCCTACATGACCAACAAGGCGCGGTTGATCGAAAAGATCGCCGAGCTGGTTCGAGAAAAGAAGATCGAAGGAATCGCTGATCTCCGGGACGAATCCGATCGTCACGGCATCCGCATCGTCATCGAGGTGAAACGGAACGAGGTTCCGGAAGTCATTCTCAACCACCTCTACAAGACCACCGCGATGCAGACGACGTTCGGCATCAACATGCTGGCGATCGTCGACAACCAGCCGCAGGTGCTGGACCTCCGTTCGCTGCTCAACCACTTCATCGACCATCGCAAAGACGTTGTGGTGAGACGCACCCGGTTCGAGTTGCGCAAGGCGGAGGATCGAGCGCACATTCTCGAGGGACTGACCAAGGCACTCGACCATCTCGACGAGGTCATCCGGCTGATCCGCTCGAGTGCGGGCCCGGAAGAGGCCCGGACGGGTCTGGTCGAGCAGTTCGCCTTCTCGACCATCCAGGCGCAGGCGATTCTCGACATGCGCCTGCAACGGCTGACCGGACTGGAACGGGACAAAATCGTTCAGGAGTACCAGGAGATTCTGGCGACGATCGAACGCCTTCGATCCATCCTCGGTTCCGAGCAGCTGGTCCTCGAGATCATCGCGGACGAGCTGCGCGCGCTCCGCTCCCAGTATGGCGACGACCGTCGCACGGAGATCGTCGCCCAATCCACCGAGATCACCATTGAAGACATGATCGCCGAAGAGGACATGGTGATCACTGTCTCCCGGGGTGGCTACATCAAGCGCTCACCTCTCTCCCTTTACCGCGCTCAGCACCGGGGCGGAAAGGGGCGGACCGGGATGACCCCGAAAGAGGAAGACATCGTCGAGCATCTGTTCGTTGCCTCGACCCATGCCTACATTCTGGTCTTCACCGATCGGGGCCGGGTTTACTGGCTCAAGGTTCATCAGTTGCCCGAGGTGGGACCCACCGCGCGCGGCAAGGCGATCGTCAATCTGCTGCAGGTCGAGAAGGACGAGAATGTCCGCGCGCTGCTGGCGGTGCGGAACTTCGACGAGGACGGGAAGTACGTGATCATGGTCACGCGGCGCGGAAGGATCAAGAAGACCGAGCTCGCGGCCTACTCCAATCCCCGCGCCACGGGAATCATCGCGATCGACATCAACGAGGATGATGATCTGCACGACGTCCAGTTGAGCGACGGCGCCTCCCAGGTCTTCCTCGGAACCTTCGAAGGAAAGGCGATCCGGTTCCGTGAGGATGACGTCAGGCCGATGGGACGGACCGCGGCAGGAGTGAAAGGGATCCAGCTCCGCAACGATGACTACGTCGTCGCGATGGGCATCGTCTCGGCCGAAGAGCCGGGAGAAATCCTCACCGTGACCGAACGCGGTTTCGGCAAACGGACCGAGGTGGGAGCCTACCGACTTCAGACCCGCGGCGGCAGCGGGATCATCAACGTGAAAACGACCGACAAGAACGGGCGGGTTGCTGGTATTCTGCAGGTTCAGGAAGGAGACGAAATCCTCCTGATCTCACAGAACGGGAAGATCATTCGTCTCGCCGCATCGAGCATCCGGTCCGTGGGTCGGGCCAGCCAGGGAGTCCGGGTGATCAATCTGGACGACAGCGATCGTCTGGTCGGAGCGGTGAAGCTGATGGAGAAGGACGAAAACGGCGATGATCAGGAGGAAGTGGCTGGCGAACCCCTGAGCGGCGAAGAGCCGGGTTCGGAAACCGTCCACTGAGACAGTCCAGCCTCACAGCATGATCCGAGTCTCGCGTGACCGGGTATCGCACCTTGCGCGGCAGCTGGTCGAACAACTCGACCGAAGCGGAGCCGTTCGTCTCCTCAAGGACCGGGAGATCGTTCGTCAGTCGGTATTCCACGTTCTGACCGAAGAGCTCCGCCAGAGCGAGGAGCGCGAAGTGGAGGTGCGAAGGCGAATGCAGGAAGCCTGCGGGGCCCCGCCTCACGGATCACCCGAATGGGAGCTCCTTTTTCAGCAGTTGCTCGAAGAGGAGTACGAAAAGCACGTCTTCGAATCGCTCTGATGGATCCCGACCCTGATCGGGATCAGCTCGGACGCTGTTCATCCTCCTTCTGCGAAGCTTCGCCTGCCGCCATCTCTTCGGTTCGGCCGCGCTGGGGATCGTTGCGCCCCACGAAGCTCTCTTCCTCGTCGACCTCCTCGACCATCTCGCGCCAGCGATGCGCCTTCATCCGCTCGAACACGCCGCCGGCATGTCCCGCCGGGATCCAGCTGTTCCCACCACACTTCGGGCAGCGGTTCCGGAAGGCGACATTCTTTCCGCAATCCGGACAGATGATGACCAGCGAATGGGACAGCTCGAAATTCTGCTCTCCCTCCTGATCGAGGCCGTTGAGAAATTCGCTGAGTGACTGAAAAGCATCCTGAAGTGACATCCTGAACTCCTGACTTCTGGCTTCAGATTGCACAGCACATGCCACGCAGAACCGGGCATACAGCAGCAGGATGCTGCTCTAACCTGCTCATGAATATGATCTTACGAGACGCGAGGACTGAAGGCCTTCGGCTCTCAGACGCGCATCACGTCGAACTGCTCGTGGTGCAGCGTATCGTCCGGTTTGAACACCAGGTGCACCCCGAGAGTCTGCTCGACTTCCTCGAAAATCCGGTCCTCATCCGTCTTGAACGAGCCGTAGATCTCCGGATTCACCCGGACGATGATCTCCTGACCGTCCTGCAGATCGGTCATCTTCATCATCTGGCGCCAGATCTCCAGCAGAATGGTGGTGTTGGACTGAATCCTCCCACTGCCACCACAGTAGGGACAGGGTTGGGTCAGCGAGCGTTCCAGGCTCTGCCGGACGCGCTTCCGGGTCATTTCGATCAGCCCGAATTCGGAGATCTGAAGAATCTTCGTCTTCGAGCGGTCCTTGTGAATCTCTCGCTCGAGAGCCTCGAAGAGCTGACTCCGGTTCTCCTCGTCTTCCATGTCGATGAAATCGACGACGATGATGCCGCCGAGGTCGCGGAGGCGGATCTGGCGGACGATCTCCTTAACCGCCTCGAGATTGGTCCGGAAGACGGTTTCCTCGAGGTTTTTCTTGCCGACGAATTTCCCGGTATTGACGTCGATCGCCACGAGGGCTTCGGTCTGGTTGATCACGATGTAACCACCCGACTTGAGCCAGACCTTCGTCTTCAGCGCCTTCTCAATCTCGGGCTCGATTCCGAATTCGTCGAAGATCGGCTCCTCCCGACGGTAGAGACGAACCCTGGAAACCAGATTGGGTTGAATCTGATCCAGAAACTCGACGATCCGCTGGTACTCGTCGACCGAGTCCACCCATACGGTCTTGAAGTCGGGCGAGAGGACGTCCCGGATGGTCCGGAGAACGAGATCGAGGTCCTGATGAAGGACGCTCGGCGCCGAGGATTTCTCGGCTCGCCGCCGGATCTGATCCCAGAGCGTTCCGAGGTACTCCATGTCCGCGACGAACTCGCTCTCCTCGCGATATTCGCCGGCAGTGCGGGCGATCAGACCGCCGGGAGCGCGGCGGATCTCCTCGAGAAGGTGCTTCAGCCGGGCCCGCTCCTCCTCTCCCTCGATTCTGCGCGAAACGCCGATGTGGTTCACCGTGGGCATGTAGACGAGGAATCGTCCGGGCAGAGTGACGTGGGTGGTGATGCGGGCTCCCTTGCCCGCAATGGTGTCCTTGATCACCTGCACCACAATCTCCTGTCCCTCGCGAAGAAGGTCGGCGATCGAAGCCTCGGTGCGAACCGGGGCCACTTCCTCCAGGGCCAGATCCTCATCGGTCTGATTGTCGTACTCCTCGAACTCGTCCCGCACATCGGAGACATAGAGAAAGGCGTCCCGCTCGATGCCGATGTCGACGAACGCCGACTGCATTCCGGGAAGGACCTTCGTCACCCGGCCCTTGTAGATATTTCCGACCACGGTCTTGTGGCGCTTCCGCTCGATCCAGAGCTCGACCACCTGACCTTCGTCGATCACGGCGATCCGGGACTCGTGTCGTCCCGCGTTGATCACGATTTCACACGACATGGACCGGGATTGTATACCGAGCCTGTGCGGGGGTGCTGCGCTACAATGCCCGGCGCGATGGGCAGGACGATCTACTTTTCCGGCGCGATCAGCGGAGGTCGCAGAGATGTGCCTCTGTACCGGAGAATCGTGGAAAGGCTTCGCGAGGCGGGGCATCGAGTGATCGCGGGCGAGGTGACCAGTCTGGAGATCGGAGACGGTGGCGAAACTCTTGCTGCCGACGAGATCTTCAGCCGGGACATGGGCTGGATCGACGAGGTTGCGCGGGAAGGCGGCCTCCTGGTGGCCGAGGTTTCCCATCCGTCGATCGGGGTTGGTTACGAGGTGGCCACGGCCCGTTATCGGAGAGCGCTGCCGGTCATCTGCCTCTACCGTCCCGGGCACACCCGCCGGTGTTCGGCGATGGTCGCGGGGGACGGGGCGATCGAGTTGATCGAGTACTCGGACGAGGATGTCGGTGCGATGCTGGAGGATCTGGTGAAGCGAATCGCGGGGCTCCCGGAGAAGTCTGCGGGGGATGAATAAAATCCGTTGCCGCCGCGTTACCAGCCCCCGACGTCGGTTGACGGGTGGGCTCGCCCCTGCTATCTTTCCCCGCCGCCGAGCCGTTTTTCCGGCATAGCTCAGTTGGTTAGAGCAGCGGACTGTTAATCCGCGTGTCCCCGGTTCGAGTCCGGGTGCCGGAGCCATTCATGCGGCCCCACTTGCGAAGGTGGGGCCGCTCCATTTTCGGCGGAGCTCAGTCCACCCAGACGGTCTTGATGTTGACGAACTCGTGGATTCCGTGGATGCCGAGCTCCCGACCGAAACCGGATCGCTTGACGCCACCGAACGGTAGCTTCGGATGGGATGCAACCATGGCATTGATGAACACCATCCCGGCCTGAATGTCGTCGATGAATCGCTGGCGCTCTGCTGCGTCGTTGGTCCACGCGCTCGCGCCGAGACCGAACGGCGTGTCGTTCGCGACCTCGACCGCCTCGTCGAGGCTGTCGACCCGGATCACGGCGGCCACCGGACCGAACGTCTCCTCGCACGCGCCGGGCGACTCTCTGGGGACGTTGAGCAGCACCGTCGGCTGAAAGTAGAAGCCCTTGCCTTCGACCCGCTTCCCGCCTGTGCCGATCCTGCCCCCGGCTTTGACCGTCGCCTCGACCTGCGCGGCGAGATCCTCCAGGATCTGCTCGTTCGCCAGCGGGCCGATGTCGCTCGACGGATCGAAGGGATCACCGATCTTCAGCGCCGCCACGGCCTCGACGAACCGGCGTTCGAATTCATCGGCGATCTCCTGGTGCACGATGAACCGCTTCGCCGCGATGCAGGACTGGCCGTTGTTGACCATGCGGGCCTTCACCGCGGTTGCCACCGCCTTGTCCAGATCCGCACTGGGCATCACCACGAAAGGATCGCTTCCGCCGAGCTCGAGCACGCTCTTCTTGACCAGATCGGCGGCGTGGCTTGCGACGTCCCGACCCGCCGGTTCGCTTCCGGTGAGTGTCACCGCGGCGACCCGTGCATCGTCGATCAGGCCGCGAACTTCCTTCGCCCCGATCAGCAGGGTCTGGAAGACGCCGTCCTCGAACCCCGCATCCCGCATCACTTCCTCGATCGCGAGCGCACATTGCGGAACATTGGAGGCGTGCTTCAGCAGCCCGACATTTCCAGCGGTGATTCCTGGCGCGATGAACCGAAAAACCTGCCAGAACGGAAAGTTCCAGGGCATCACGGCGAGGATCACACCCAGTGGCTGATAGGCGACCCAGCTCTTCTTCGCTTCGGTCTCGACGACACGTGGCTGAAGAAACGCCTCGCCATGTTCGGCATAGTGCCGGCAGACCAGCGCGCACTTTTTCACCTCGGCGATCGCTGCGCCGATCGGCTTTCCCATCTCGAGCGTGATCAGCTTTCCATAGGCCTCGGCGCGCTCCTCGAGCAGAACGGCGACCCGGGCCATCCGGGAGGTTCTCTGCTCGAAGGAGGTGCGGGAGTGACGGCGGAATGTCTCACTGGCCAGGGCCACCCGCCGTTGAACCTCCTCAGCGGAATGGGGGTCGAAAGTGCGGACAGTCTCGCCGGTGGCGGGATTCACGGTTGCGATCGGCATGGTCAAACCTCCGTCAGCCGTCGCATGAGAACCCCGCGGGGCGGCCCACGCGCGGCAGAGCGTTGGGATCAGAGAATGTAGCGGCTCAGATCCTCGTCCTTGATGATGTCTTCGACGTTGCGGCGCACGTACTCCGCATCAATGATGATCTTCTGGCCCTCCATCTCGCTGGCGTTGAAGGAGAGCTCGTCGAGCACCCGTTCGAGGATTGTCTGGAGCCTGCGGGCACCGATGTTCTCGGTTGTCTGGTTCACCTTTGCGGCGAATCCAGCGATGGAGTGAACGGCATCTTCGGTGAACTCCAGCTCCACACCCTCGGTTTTCAGAAGCTCCCTGTACTGGAGGGTCAGAGCATTCTGCGGCTCCTGAAGGATCCGCACGAAGTCGTCTTCGCCGAGAGCATCCAGCTCCACGCGGATCGGGAATCTTCCCTGAAGCTCGGGGATGAGATCCGACGGCTTGGAGACGTGGAACGCTCCCGCGGCGATGAATAGAATGTGATCGGTGCGAACCATGCCGTAGCGGGTGTTCACGGTGGTTCCCTCGACAATCGGCAGCAGGTCGCGCTGAACACCCTCACGCGAGACGTCGGGTCCCTGGCCACCCCCTTCCCGGCCGGCGACCTTGTCGATCTCGTCGAGAAAGACAATCCCGTTCTGTTCGACGCGATCGATCGCCTCGCGAGCCACCGACGCCTGGTCGACCAGCTTGGCGGCTTCCTCCGCGATCAGCACTTCGCGGGCATCCGTCACCTTCATCTTCTGCCGCTTGGTGCGTCCTCCGAACATGCCGGGAAGCATGTCTTTGATGTTGACCCCCATCTCCTCGACGCCCTGATTGCTGAAGATCTCGAACGAAGGGAAGGCCTGGTCCTTGACCTCGATTTCGACCTCCCGATCCTCGAGCTTGCCCTCGTCCAGCAGCTTCGCGAATTTGTCGCGGGTGTCGTGGGGTCGCTCCTCCTCCGGGGCGGCCGCACCGATAAACGCGGGCCGGCTGCGGCTGGGAGGCAGGAGCAGATCGAGAAGACGCTCCCGCGCCGCCCGCTCCGCAATGGGTCGGACCTGCTGCTCCTTTTCTTCCCGGATCATCTTCACGCCGAGCTCGGTGAGGTCCCGGACGATCGATTCGACATCGCGTCCGACATAACCGACCTCGGTGAATTTCGACGCCTCGATCTTGAGAAACGGCGAATGGGCCAGACGGGCGAGCCGCCGGGCGATCTCGGTCTTGCCCACCCCGGTGGGGCCGATCATGATGATGTTCTTCGGCGCAACCTCCTCGCGCAGCTCCGGAGCCAGCTGCTGACGGCGCCAGCGGTTGCGCAGGGCGATGGCCACCGCCCGCTTCGCGGCAGGCTGTCCGACAATGAAGCGGTCCAGTTCGCTGACGATCTGCCGGGGGGTGAGGGTTTCGCCATGGGTGGTTTTCATCGTGCTTCCGGGAAGAATCGTCACCATCTCAGAGTGTCTCTACCGTAATGTTGTCGTTGGTGTAGATGCAGATCGATGCTGCGATCCGCAAGGCCTCGCCGGCGATTTCCGCCGCGGACAGAGAGGTGTGATTGAAGAGCGCACGAGCCGCGGCGAGGGCGTATGGACCGCCGCTGCCGATCGCCAGCAGACCGTCGTCGGGCTGAATCAGATCCCCGGTACCGCTGACCAGGAACGACCGCTCCGCGTTGGCGACGATCAGGTAGGCCTGCAACTGACGCAGATACTTGTCCAGCCGCCAGTCCTTGGCGAGCTCGACCACCGCCCGGTCGATGTTGCCCTGGTACTCCTCGAGCTTGCCCTCGAACCGGGAAAAGAGTGCAAAGGCATCCGCGGCAGATCCCGCAAAGCCGGCAATCACCCGGCCCTCGTAGAGTCGACGAACCTTGCTCGCGCCATGTTTCATCACCGTATTTCCGACGGTCACCTGACCGTCACCGGCCATGGCGACCTGCTCATCACGGCGGACACACAGAACTGTCGTGGCATGAATGGAATCCATGAGGGCGAATCCTATCACCCGGTCATGCGAGAGTCAGGCCGGGGTGGATCGGAGGCCTCCACGGAGAGATTTGGGGGACGGCGGCCGGTGGAGGACGGGCGACGCCGATCACGGAAGAGAGAGGAGAAAAGGAGCCGGAGCTCTGCGCGTTTGCGGCTGAACTCCGGCTCCGGTTCCGAGGTCTATTTGGCGGTGGCGGCTTTCTCTTTGCCGTCGCCCTTGAGGTCTCCGCCTTCGATCACTGTCAGCTCCGGGGCCCCGATGCCCATCGCTTTGCGGATCCTGCCTTCCATTTCGGTGGCAAGGTCCTCGTTCTCGCGAATGAAAGTCTTCGAGTTCTCCCGTCCCTGTCCCAGGCGCACGTCTCCATAGGAGAACCAGGATCCCGACTTCTCCACAATGCGGTGCTCGAGGCCGAGATCGATGAGCTCGCCTTCACGGGAGATGCCTTCTCCGTAGATGATGTCGAACTCGGCCTGCTGAAGGGAGACGCCATTTGTTCTTCACCACCTTCACCTTCCACGGGAGCCGATGATCTGGTCCCCTTCCTTGATCTGACCGATGCGACGGATATCGAGTCGGACCGACGAGTAGAACTTGAGCGCCCGGCCGCCGGTGGTGGTTTCCGGGTTGCCGAACATCACGCCGATCTTCTCGCGGATCTGGTTGATGAAGATCAGACAGGTGCTGGCACTTGGAGACGATCGCGGTGAGCTTGCGCAGAGCCTGGCGACATCAGGCGGGCCTGCAGGCCCATGTGGCTGTCGCCCATTTCGCCTTCGAGTTCGGCCTTGGGGACGAGCGCGGCGACCGAGTCGATCACGATGACGTCGATCGCTCCGGAGCGCACCAGCATTTCGGCGATCTCCAGAGCCTGCTCGCCGTTGTCGGGCTGCGAGACCAGAAGATTGTCGATGTCCACGCCGAGCTTTTTGGCGTACTCCGGATCGAGCGCATGCTCGGCATCGATGAAGGCGGCGAGACCGCCCGGTCTTCTGGGCCTGGGCGATGACCTGGAGCGACAGGGTCGTCTTGCCGGAGGATTCCGGCCCGTAGATCTCGACGATCCGGCCGCGCGGAACGCCGCCTACGCCGAGTGCGGCGTCGACGGCCAATCGAGCCGGTCGAGATGGAAGGAATTCCGAGCACCTCACGCTGGCCGAGCCGCATGATGGAGCCTTTGCCGAACTGCCGCTCGATCTGGGAGAGGGCGGTCTCGGCTGCTTTGAGCTTTTCAGATGGGATGGTTGCCATGGGTCGTTTCACTCCTCAGGGATGACAATTGAAATCACTGTTGTCTCTGAACAGACGATTCAGCCCGGAAACTTCTCTCGGGCCGGCTGATTACAGGCTTCGCATCGAGACCCCGTGTGGTGATCCGAGTGTAGGAAAGGGGATGCAGGCCGTCAAGGCGGACTCGCAAAACGGCCTGCAGAGGCGGGTTTGCGCTGAGGCGGTCTACGGATTGTAGACTTTCGCGCTCTTCAGAGAGCCGATGCGGCCGTCCGCAGGTCGTCGGTAAACCGCTCGATCTCGCGGTGCCGCCTATCCTCATCCGGTGTCCTGAGGATCGACGACGGGTGAACGGTGGCGAGGACCTTCGCAGCCAGTTCGGATTCGACGAACGTTCCGCGATCCCTGGTGACCCGGAAGGAGGACCCGAGAAGAGCCTTCGCCGCGGTCGCACCGAGGCAGACGACCACCTGCGGACGGACCACTCGGATCTCGGCCTGCAGCCATGGAGCACAGGCGGCGATCTCGACCGCATTGGGCTTCTTGTGGATGCGCCGCTTCCCCCGGGGCTCCCAATTGAAATGCTTCACCACGTTGGTCACATAGGCTTGGTTCCGGTCGATGCCGGCCTCCAGCAGGCAACGGTCGAGCAGACGGCCAGCCGGACCGACGAAGGGCTCTCCGCTGAGGTCTTCCTCGTTGCCCGGCTGTTCACCGATGAGCATCATTCCCGCTGCGCGGCGACCGGCACCGAACACGGTTCGGGTTGCCCGTTCCCACAGGTCACATGCTCTACATCGCTCTGCCGCCTCACGCAAACGTGGGAGGGTCGGATTTTCGGGCACAGGGGCTGCCTGCGGGTCTGCCATCGCCGGCAGGAGGAAAGCATGGGTCGCGCCAGCGCCGCCGAGCCTCGGGAGCAGATCAACCGCAGAGCTCGTACGCTTGGGATAGAATTCATCAGGCAGCGAAGCGGGGGAAGCATGAAATTTCAAGATCGAAGCGAAGCCGGACGAGAGCTGGCCGGGCGTCTGTCGAGTTGGGCGGACAATCCGGAAGTCGTGGTTCTGGCTCTGCCACGCGGCGGAGTGCCGGTGGCCGCCGAGGTTGCCATCGCGCTGCATGCGCCACTCGACGTCTTCCTGGTGCGCAAGCTTGGAATGCCTGGTCACGAGGAGCTCGCCATGGGCGCGATCGCCAGCGGTGGGACGCGGGTACTGAACTATCATGTGGTTCAGACCTTCGACATCCCACAGGCAACCATCGACGAGGTCACTCTCCGGGAGCAGAAAGAGCTCCAGCGACGGGAGAGTGCTTATCGTGGAGACCGCCAGGCTGTGCCGATTCGCGACAGGACCATCATTCTCGTCGACGATGGACTGGCCACGGGTGCGACGATGCGCGCGGCCGTCTCGGCGGTCCGCGATCACCAGCCGGCAGCCGTGATCGTCGCCGTTCCCGTGGCCTCACCCGATACCTGCCGGGATCTCTCTCCCGAGACGGACGGAATCGTCTGCATTCACACCCCGACGGATTTCCAGGCGGTCGGGCAGTTCTACGAGGACTTCAGTCAGACCTCGGATGAGGAAGTGCGATCTCTTCTCGCGGCCGCCGCAGCTCGAGGGTGAGCTGAGCAGGCTTCACCGGCCCTGACGCACCGTGACCGGCTCGTCGTTCGGGTGACTCTCGCCGTCACCATCGCCGGCCAGCTCCAGTTCGTACAGCAGGTATGCCGGCCGGTCGGGATAATGCTCACGGAGAAGAGGCATGGCGACGTTGTAGACGGGGATCCCGCTCTTGGTCTTTCCCTCCGGACTGCCATGGTGGGCATGCCCGTGGAAGACCACCGAGGCACGGTAGCGGTCGACCGGTTCCTCCAGCCGCGTCGAGCCGAGGAAGGGGGCGATCTGCTCGGGCTCGCCGACGATCGTCTCGTGAACCGGAGCGTAGTGGAGAAGGACGACCTTGTGCTCGTTGCGCAGAGCAGCAAGGGCCGACTCCAGCTTCAGCGCCTCCTGCACGCTCTCCCGGACGAAGTCTTTGATCGCGACCTCGCCCCAGGGTGCAAGAGCGCGTCGTCCGAATCCCCCGCAGAAGCCCTTCGCTCCGACGAATGCGATTCCCTCCACCTCGGTCGACGTGCCGTCGAGCAGCGTGACCCCGGCGTCCCGCAGTACCGCAACCACTTCGTCCTGGGTTCCGGATTCGAAGTCGTGGTTGCCGAGCACCGCGATTCTGGGGATCTTCGCTGCCGCCGACAATTCTGAAACAAGCGCTTCGGCTTCCTCGCGCCGCCCGTACCGGGTCAGATCCCCCAGCAGCAGAAGAACGTCTGCCTTCTCGGCGGCACTGGCGAAGACCGGCTGGAGCTCACCGGCGCAATCCGTTCCGCAGTGGACGTCCCCGACCGCCGCGATTCGGAAGGTCCGAGCTTCCATCAGATGATTCCCTCCTCTCTCATCGCCTGGGTCCAGTGCATGATGTCGGACGGGGTCATTCTCGAAGGCGAATCCAGGCGGCCGTCCCGATACCCCCATTCCTCCACATCCACCAGGTACTGACCGCGAGAGAGAAGCGTGCCGTTACAGACCCGATCCTCCGGCGTCGGAGAGGTCATCTCCTTGCGGAGTCGCCTGAGGAGGAACTGGGTCACCGCCTCCGGAAGCTTGGTGCGATCGAAGGGATAGATGAAATTGAACAGGACCAGGTGGCTCAGCAGAACCCGCCAGTACGGGCCGAACCGGGCAAGCATGCGCGGCCAGTCGAGTTTCTCCCCCTGAGAATGCAGCATGTGGGCGACATCCGCGCCGTCGTATCGCTCACGCTCCATGATGAATGACTTCGACCAGATCATCTCCTCGACCGGTGCGAGAAGGACCTCCGCACCGAATATCGTCCCCGGGACGGCATGCTCGAACCAGACCTCGTCGACGCCGGCCACGCCGTTGCCGGAGTTGAAGATCAGGTCGACGAAGTCGTCGCCCTTCCAGGCCTTCCCGAGCCAGTGAGGAAACTTCAGGTCGGTCTGACAGCCGTCTGCGGCCAGAACGTCCATCGCGCGGGCACATTCGGATTCGAGCAGAAACAGATCGAAATCCTTCACCGGGCGATCGAGACCGGTGTACTCGTTGAAGGCGACACCGCCGCCGACGAGAAACCGCACTCCGGCTCGGTTCAGTGCAAGCAGCACGCTGGGATAGAAGTTCGCGGCTCCGGATGACACGCGGGCGGGCGCGGCCCCTGGTTGCTCTGTCTGCATCGAATGTCCCGTCCTCCGGACCCCTTCTGGCACAGGTCCGGACTCATCCGATGTGCACCATCTGTGCCGCGGTCATGTCGCCCGGACGGTCATGGAGCGGGACCAGGGATCGGCGATAATCGCGGGATGGAAGGTCAAGCCGAATACCGTGGGTGGGTGCGCCCCGGGCCGATTCCTCCCGGGGGGATCGAGCCGGAGAAAGGAGAGACCCTGGATTTTCTCTGCGGACATTTCCGCATTTTTCAATACGAGCGGGGCCATCGATACTCCACCGATGACGTTCTCACCGCGTGGTACGGCACACAATGGGCGGCCCGGGTCGAGCGTGCTGCCGACATCGGATCGGGCATCGGCTCGGTCGCAATGATTGTCGCCTGGCGACTCCCTGGCGTCGAGATGCACACCATCGAGGCGCAGGAGATTTCGATTCGTCTCGCGCGAAAAAGTGTGCGGTACAACGGCCTTTCGAACCGCTTCCACCTGCATCAGGGAGATCTTCGGAACGAACGAGCTCTGAGCGATGAAGAGGGATTCGACCTGATCACCGGGTCGCCGCCCTATTTCCCTCCCGGGACTGCCTCGCCGGCGCGTCACGAGCAGGCTGTCCCGGCCAGGATCGAGACCCGGGGAAGCATTCACGACTACGCAGCGGCGGCCGCGCGGCTTCTCAGAGCGGGTGGTCTGTTCGCCTTCGTCTTTCCAACCGCGCAGATCGAGCGCGTGGAGGAGGCACTGGCCAGAGCGGAGCTGATTCTGCTGCGTCATCGCACGGTAGTCTTCAAGGAGGGCGAGCCGTCGGTGATCTCCCTGTTCGCTGCATCCCGAAGAGCCGATCTTCCGCGATCGTTTGCGCCGGGCACTCCGGGGAAGCCATGGCTGGAGCCTCCGCTGGTCATACGTGATCAACGAGGACGTGTGCATCCGGAGTACGCCACCATCCGGTTGAGCTTCGGGTTTCCGCCGGGAGACGTCGGTCCTGATCCGGACGCTTCCGTCTGACATCCCGAGCCTGCGAACGCATGCAGAATCCGGCACGTCACCCACGCACCGGGATTGCGGCACAAACCCTGAAGTCCGGATGAGCATGGATCAGATCGCCGCCGTTCCTCTCGGAATCAGTGCCGGCTCTCCCACCCCCACCCGTCACGTCTCCTCGATGGCCGTGGTGATGGACGGCCGGGTCGTCCTGTTCGACTGCGGCGAGGGGACGCAGTACCAGTTGATGCGCGCGCCGTTCCGCTGGGGCCGGATCGAAGCGATCTTCATCAGTCATCTGCATGGCGATCACTGCTACGGGCTTCCGGGCCTGTTCGGGTCGCTGACCCTGCACGCCCACGAACAGCCGCTGGTCGTTTACGGTCCCGCACCGATCCGCCGCTACCTCGAATCGGTGATCGAGACCACCCGGCTCCATCTCACCTTTCCCCTCAGCATCATCGAGATCGAAGAGGGAGAGATCGCGCGGGAGCCGGGGTGGTCGGTCCACGCTCGGAAACTCGAGCACTCCGTGGAGACGTTCGGATACCGACTGGTCGAGGATGACCAGCCGGGAGGGCTGAACATCGATCGAGCGCGGGAACTCGGCGTCCCGGATGGTCCTCTCCTGGGTCGGCTGAAACGTGGAGAGGACGTCGCGCTTGACGATGGAGTGGTGGTCCACTCGGCTCAGGTGCTCGGACCTCCGCGCGCGGGACGGGTGTTCGGCTACTGTCTCGATACCCGCCCGTGCGAAAACGCGGTTCTGCTCGCTCGCGGTGCCAGCCTGCTGGTCCACGAAGCGACGTACGGTGAGGAACATGCGGAGGAGGCGCGCAGCCGTGGACATTCCACCGCGGCGGAAGCTGCGCGAACGGCGGCGCGCGCCGGCGCTCGTCAGCTCCTCCTCACCCACTTTTCACCGCGCTATGTCGATCCGGGAGCGCTGCTCGAACAGGCCCGCGCCGTCTTTTCCCCGACCGACCTCGGAATCGAATTGAAGCGTTACCCGATCCGGCGGAGGATCTGATGGCCTGCTGAAGGAAAGGCCGGAAGCGCGATCCGGCTTCTAAATCTAAACAGGGATGTTGTGCCGCTGATAGAAGTTGAAGTCGCCGAGCTTCTGGTAGAGCCGTTCGACGACCTCCGAGGGAAGTTGCTGTCCTGAGGCCTGGGCGTTCGCTTCCGCCTGGTGGGGCGTCCGCGCTCCGGGAATGGTCGTCGATACCGCCGGATGGGCGAGCACAAAGCTCAGCGATGCTTCGACCAGAGAGCGGCTGACCGGACCGACCAGACTCTTCACCTCGTCCACCCGGGCCAGGGCTTCTTCCAGTCGTTTCGCGTTGAGGAAGTTCTGGCGAACGTCATCGGGAGGAAAAGTCGAGTCCCGGTGGTATTTCCCGGTCAGAAGCCCCGAGGCGAGTGGTACGCGCGCGATCACGCCGACTCCCTTCTCCTGTGCCAGAGGGAACAGCTCATCCTTCGGTGCCTGGTTCAGAACGTTGTAGAGCACCTGGATGGCATAGCCCCAGCCGTTTCGCACCACTTCCAGCCCCTCCTCGGGAGTGTTGACGGAGACGCCCCAGAAGCGGATCTTCCCTCGCTCCTGAAGCTCCTCCATGGCTTCCTGGATTTCCTCGCGCCGCAGATCCTCGAGGGTGGGATTGTGGACCTGGTACAGATCGACGTAGTCGGTTCGCAAGCGTTTGAGCGAGCCGTCGATGGCGTAGAAGATGTGCTTCCTGCTGAAGTCGTTCTTCAAGGCGCCGGAACTGGTCCGCACCTTTCCGACCTTCGTGGTCAGCACGACCTCATTGCGCCGGCGGGAAAGGACGATCCCCAGGAGAGACTCGCTCCGGCCGTACCCGTAGATGTCGGAGGTGTCGAAGAAATTGACCCCGAGATCCCGTGCGCGGCGGATGGTGGCGAGGGATTCGTCGTCGCTGGTTCGGCTCCACCCGAGGGGAACCCCGGCGACTTCCATCGAGCCGCCGATGGCCCAGCCGCCGAATCCGATCTCGCTGACTCTGATTCCAGTGTTTCCCAGCTCTCGATAATTCATATCCTGCCTACAAGGCGACCAGGCGGACTTCCATCACTTCCTTGAAGGAACGCAGAAAGTCGAGCGTCTCCCGGTCGACCGGTGAGTCCACCGAAATGATGGCCATTGCGGCGCCGCCTTCGGTGCTCCGGGCAAGATTGTACTCGCCGATATTGATTTCACGATCCCCCAGGATGGTTCCGACCTTGCCGACCACCCCGGGGACGTCGTGATTGAGCATGTAGATCAGGTATCGCTCGGGCCGGAACTCGACCCGGAACTGGTTGACTCCGACGATTCTCGGGTTCGTCTCGCTGAACAGCGTACCGGAAACACAGACCTCCATCTGATCGGATACCGCGGTCAGGCTGATCAGGTTGGTGTAGTCCACCGGAGTCTGATGAATGGTGGAGCTCCAGTCGATTCCGCGCGTCTCGGCGATCGAATCGGCGTTCACGAAATTCACTGCTTCACTCAGATGAGGGGTGAGCAGACCCTTCAATCCAGCCACCCGGAGGATTCGGATGGAGCGCTCTTCGATTCCCCAGAGATCGATGCGCGCCCGGATCACCGGACCGCGAAGGATCTGCGAAGCGAAGAGGCCCAGTTTCTCGGTCAGACGCACCATCGCAACCATGTTTTCGTCCGCCCCTCCTTCGAAGGGAAGGTTGACGGCGGAGACGAAAATCGATCCGGACAGCGCCTCGAGGACCATTTCGGCGGTCTGAATGGCCACCCGGTCCTGGGCTTCCTGAGTGTTCGCGCCGATGTGCGGCGTCAGCACGAGATTGGGAGCAGTCAGCAGAGGGTGATCCGGTCCCGGCGGCTCCTCCTCGAAAACGTCGATCGCCGCTCCGGCGACCTTTCCCTCCCGGAGGGCTGCCGCCAGAGCATCTTCCTGATAGATGCCACCTCGAGCGCAGTTGATCAGCAGCACCCCGTCCTTCATGTTCGCAATCTGTTCGCGCCCGATCATTCTGCGGGTTTCATCGGTCAGCGGCGTGTGAACCGTGATCAGATCGGACTCGGTCAGGACCCGATCAAGAGACACCAGCTCGGCTCCGACCCGTTCGGCCGCGGACGCATGGATGTAGGGATCACAGGCGAGGACCTTCACGTTGAACGGCTTCACCCGGGCGGCGACCCGGGTTCCAATCCGCCCCAGTCCGATGATGCCGAGCGTCTTCCCGTTCAGCTCGATTCCCATGAACTTCGCCCGCTTCCATTCGCCTCTCCGGATGGAGGCATCGGCCGCGGGAACATTCCGGCAGAGTGAGAGCATCATCGCCATGGTGTGCTCGGTGGCGGAGAGAATGTTCGCGGTCGGAGCGTTGATCACCAGAACGCCGCGCCGCGTGGCCTCCTCGACGTCCACATTGTCGAAGCCAACGCCGGCACGGGCGACGACCCGAAGCCTGGACCCGGCCTCGAGCAGTTCCCGGGTGACGCTGGTCCCACTGCGGGTGATCAGCGCATCAGCTTTCGACACGGCGGAAAAAAGCGCATCACCCTTGAGTCCGGGTCGGTAGTCGAGCTCGACGCGATCCGAGCCGCGCAGGATCTCGAGACCGGAATCGGCGATGGTGTCGGTGACCAGAACTCGATCGATCATCGGGAAGCTCCAACCTCGTTCAGGACCTCGAGCATCGACGCCAGATCCTCGATCGCGAGATCGCCCATGTGGCCGATCCGGAACGTGGTGCCTTTCCACTGGCCGTAGCCGCCGCCCAGAGTGTAGCCTCGGCTTTTCATCCCATTCAACAGATCGGCTGGAGTGCCCGCGAGCGGGCGGAGCGTCGTGACGCTGGCGGAAGCAGAGGGTCCGGTGACCATCGGCTCGGCGACGGCTGCCGTCTGCTCCCGGGTCAACAGTTGCATCGCTCGGTGACGCTCGAAACGATGCTCGAGACCTTCCTCGTCGAGGATGGACCGAAGCTGCCGGTCGAGGGCAAAGATGTGAGGAATCGAAGGCGTGAAGGGAGTGCCTCCATCCTTCGCGTGCCTCTCGAATTCGAGAAAGTCGAAGTAGGTCCCGCGATACTGCTGGCTTCTGGCGCACTGCATCGCTCGCTCGGAGACGGCAAAGACGGTCAGGCCCGGCGGTAGTCCCAGTCCCTTCTGGGTGCTGGCGAAACAGACGTCCAGCCCCCATTCGTCGAACCGGAGAGGCATTGCGCCGAGAGACGAGACGGCGTCCACGAGAACGAGAGTATCGGGCGACTGATCATGAATGACGGCGGAAAGGGTGGCGATGTCGTTGGTCACCCCTGTGGAGGTCTCGTTCTGCGTCAGAGTGACCGCGTCGTAATGGTGTCGCCGACCCGCGAAGTAGTTTCCCAGTCGGGTCGGATCGACCGACTCTCCCCAGTCGTGCTCAATCCGATCACACTCCACCCCGATGTGTTCAGCGATTTGGGTCCAGCGCTCTGAAAACGCACCGCAGGTGGTGGTCAGCACGCAGCGTGGAACGGTGTTGAGGATCGCTCCCTCCATCAGACCGGTGCCTGAAGACGTCGCGATGAACGTATGTTGAGAGGTTCCGAACAGCCGCTTCAGATTTTCGAGGATGCGCGCGACGACCTCTCTGAACTCGCCGCTCCGGTGGCCGATCATCGGATGGGTCATCTCGGCGAGGAGCTCCGGACGGACCCATACCGGTCCGGGAACGAAGTACCGACAGGGCTCGTGATTCATGGCTGGTCCTCCAGCAGATGGGGCAGCACCGCACGGAGGTCGAGCTCCAGAATATAGATCCCCGACCGCTCCCGAACCGCATCCCGCACGGTCACCCCCCCAAAACCGATGAACAGGTCGACCACCCCCGCCGCATCCAGATCGGTCATACCGTCGCCGACGAAGGCGGCCTTTCCTTTCATTCTCGATCGGACATCGATCACCACAGTCTCCTTCCCTCCCGGCCGGGTCAGCGGGGATCTCCGGTCGAACCCGGCATATTCATCCGTCTGGTCGAAATCCAGTGAAACAGAGTGCACGGCACGCGCCGGAATGCCCAGATGCTCCGCAAGCGGCGCAACGGCCTGCGCAATCCCCCCGGTGACCAGGTGGACGTCGACCCTCTCCGACCGAAGCCGTGCAATGGTTTCCTCTGCACCGGGGGTGAGCGAACGAAGATAGGTGCTGGCCAGAATCTCCACCGCCCGGCGGTTCGGACGGATCCGATCCAACCTCCGGCCGTACACCTCGTTGAGCGGAATACGCCCGGCCATCGCCGCCTCGGTCAGAGCGGTGACTTCCGGGTCGTTCCCCGCAAGCACATCGATTCCTTCGATGGTGACGAGTGTGGAGTCGACATCGAAAAACACCAGCGAGTAACGGAGGCTCATCTCACAGATCCCCCTTCACGATGCTCAGCAGCTCGGAGAAATTCTTCAGGTGGTAGTCGGGGTCGCTGTCGAGCAAGGCCTGACGTGCCGACGACCCGGTCGCGATGGTGGCGACGTCGACCGCCGCGTTCCTGGCCGCGGCAACGTCGATCGGCATGTCCCCCACGAAGAGCGTCCGGTCGCGAGGCGTTCCGATCGCGCGAAGGACGTACTCCACGTGCCGTCCATCCGGCTTCCTGACACCGGCGGTATCGGGACCGACCACCGCCTCGAAATAAGAGGCCACTCCGAGAGCGTCGAGAATGGCGACGGAAAAGCCGGTCGGCTTGTTGGTGCAGACCCCCATCGAGACACCGAGGGAGCCGAGGATCCGGAGGGTTTGTTCCACCTCATCGAGGAGGAAGCTCTTGCTTCGGCAGACCTTCTCGTACTCCGCTTCGAACCGCGCAGGCGCGGAGGGTGGGATCGAACCCGCGAAGCAACGCTCGAGAAGACGCTCTACCCCTTCGCCCACGTACGTGCGGAGCGTCTCGCGATCCACGGCCGCGGCCCCTTCTTCGCCCAGCATGATGTTGACCGCATGGAGCAATGCATCGTAGGAGTCGACCAGCGTCCCGTCGAGATCGAAAATGATTCCCTCATATCGGAGTGTGCTCACGTCGTGAGATTCTATCGACAAACTCCGCAAGAGCCTCGATATCCGCGAAGTCGAACGATGGCGTTCCGCTGTTCCAGGGTCGATCGGTGACCACGGCCGCGAGATCGGCGTCGGGTGGTAAGGTGGGTCCGTCTCCTCTCCGGACCAGAATGCGCGGCCAGAGGTGACATGCCTTGAATCCTTCGATGAGTGTCAGCGAGGTCCCCAGCCGATTCACCAGTTCCGTCGGTTCAGCCCATGCAAAGAGGCTCGGGGCATGACCGGAATCCGCACCTTCCATCAACATGGCGGTTCCGCTCCCGGCGAGGATGACGCGCGCGGCGCCGGCCGCCAGAAAGCGTCCGGTGTCCCCGCCTGGAGGCTGCGGGACAGGATGATGCGTGTGCTTGATGGCACCGACCACCTCACCGGAAGCGGCGAACCGCTCGATCAGACGCGACAGAACCCAGGTCTTTCCCGAACCGGAGAATCCGATCAACGCCACTGGCCACCGTGGAGGTTGCGGATCGATCACGACCGAGCTCCCGCGAAATCCCTCATTCCCCGGCGCGGTTCCCACCTCATATGAAGATCCTCCGTTGCTGGCTCATCCCGGTCCTGCTCCTGTTGTCAGCGTCCTCCCTGAAGGCTGCCGACGCGGACCCGGAACTGCAGGTCGACCTGGTCACTCTGGGGGATGCCGGTGCCGGCGTCGTCGTCCGAATCGATCTTCACTACAGTCTCCCACCGGACGTGCTCCGTGCCGGAGCGTTCGTTCAGGGCTCGATTCTCTCCAACTCCACGGTTCTGCGCAATTTTCGCCGCCAGATCCATCCAGACGAGGCACGCGATCTTTCGATCACCGAAACGGTTCCCCCCGGGAAGATTCAGGTGGAGACGCGGCTGCTGGCGGAACAGGATTCGGGCGTTCCCCTCCTGATCAGCAAGGTCATCCGAGAGTTTCGAGTCGGTCCGGTCGGCACTCCGTTTACCGCGGGGGACGATGCCGGAGCGGAGGAGATTCTCGCCGAAGGGGTCCCGGAGGAGTCGGCCGGGGCGGTGACCATTCAGCCTCCGCGCCGGGATGTGGCTCCGAATCTCTTCATCGTGGACGTCGAGGTGAAGCCGCCGGCCGAGCGGCTGGAGTTCTGGGTCGAGGGGAAAAAGATCATGACCCGCAACCGTCCCCCCTACCGGGCGGAGCTCGATCTCGGGAATCTTCCCCGACGTATCGAGGTGAAGGTGGTCGGCTACGATCGCTCGGGGCGATATGTCGATGCCGACTCGTGGATCGTGAACGAGCGGGAGACACCGCTCGAGATCGCGATCGCGCGCACCGTCACGGATGACGGGATGAACCACTTCAAGCTCACCGTCCAGAATCCGAAAGGAGCGAAGCTCCAGAGCGTCGCACTTTTCGCGGGCGATCGGAAACTCCACGAATGGAGCATGCCACCCTACGCGCTGGCCGTGCCGGGAGCTCAGCTTCAGGGGATCGATTTCGTCCGCGCGACCGCGGTGGGATCGGATGGATATGAGGCTTCGGATCTGGTCTACCTGGACGGGGAGCGATATACCGAACGGATCGACGTCAATCTGGTCGAGCTGCCGGTCAGTGTCACCGATGACCGAGGCGCTCCGCAGGTCGATCTCAAAAAGGAACAGTTTCAGGTGTTGGAGGAAGGGCAGCCGAAATCCATCTCGAGTTTCTCGTTCTCGGCAGATCTTCCACTCTCCGTCGGGGTGCTGGTGGACCACTCGGGCAGCATGACGGAACGGATCGATCAGGCACGCCAGGCGGCCCTCGATTTCTTCGGTCAGATTCTCCGGCCCGAGGACCGTGCGTTCTTCGGCGGTTTTTCCTGGGAAACCACCTCACTCTCGCCGTTCGTCTCCGATCTCTCCAGCCTCGCTTCCCAGGTCGACCAGATGCCGGCGCCCGAAGGCGGCACCGCACTCTATGACGCGATCGTGACCGCGCTCTACCGTTTCCGGTCCGTGAGCGGCCGTAAAGCGCTGGTGATCGTGACCGATGGTGACGACACCGTTTCGAGGATTCCGTACGACGAGATGCTGGAGTACGTGAGGGCATCCCGGGTCCCGATCTATTTCGTCGGAATCGGCATCTCCATGCTCGACTTCACCGCGAGCTCGAAGCTCAAGACCCTTGCAGCCGAAACCGGGGGCGTCGCCTACTTCGTCAAACGTGTCGACGGACTGAAGGAAACGTACGCTCAGATCGACAGGGAGCTCCGGACGCAATACCTGATCGGCTACTACACCGAAAGCTCTGGGAAAGACCACGAGTACCGGACAGTCGAGGTGAAGGTGAACCTCCCGAATGCGAAGGTTCGGACCATTCGCGGGTTCATTCCCTGAGTTTGATCGGGAGGATTCACGGAGGTCGGATCGATGGGCCCGGGGTTCAGTTCACCGAGGTGCGGCTGATCCATGATCCTTCATCGGTGCGCTCGAAGAGCTCGCCGAGGAGCGGATGGTGAATGTCGTCTCCCGATCGATCTTCTTCGAGGTTCCGTTCCGCGACATAGGTGGTATGACTTTCCCCGTCCGGAAGAACGTGGTACCAGGGGCGGTCTTTCGGCGGATGGCTCCGGGCGACGTTGCGATACCACTCCTCGGTTCCCTGAAACTCCGGATCGACGTCGAAGACGATGCCGCGGTAATCGAAGAGTCGATGGTGCACGAGCTGTCCGACCGAGAATTTCGCGCTCTTCTCCTCCATCTCTAGTCTCCCTTCTTCTTCGACCCGCGCCGGATCGCCGCCCATTCGGGATGCACCTTCTGGGGTACACGCGAGAGAGCGAGAGCGTCCGCCGGGACGTCTTTGGTGATCGTCGAGCCCGCGCCGACGTAGGCTCCCCGTCCGATGGTGACCGGAGCGACCAGCTGACTGTCCGAACCGATGAACACTCCGTCCTCGATGACGGTCTTGTGCTTGTGGACCCCATCGTAGTTGCAGGTGATGGTTCCCGCTCCGATGTTGACGTCCGATCCAACCTCGGCATCTCCGATGTAGGAGAGGTGGGAGGCCTTCGCTCCCCGGCCGAAGACCGCCTTCTTCGTCTCCACGAAATTTCCGACCTTGACCGACTGACCAAGAATGGTTCCCGGACGCAGATGAGCATACGGTCCGACGCTGGCCTCATTCTCCACCGTGGATTCGTGTGCGACACTCCCGGTCTTGAACGTGACGTGGTCACCGGCCATGACCGTGCGGAGGTGGACGCCCGGCTCGATGACGCAGTTCCGCCCGATCTTCGATGCTCCCTCGATCGTGACGAACGGATAGACGACCGTGTCCGGACCGATGGACACCTGGCTGTCGATGGAAACCTGATCCGGATCGAGAAAGGTGACACCCTCCTGCATTAGTGCTTCGACCCTTCTGCGGACCAGCTCACGATGGACCCTGGCGAGATCGGCTCGGGAGTTGACTCCGGCCGCCTCCATCGGGTCCGGCGCGACCACCGCACCCACTCGAAGCCCCGCTTCCCGGGCAAGCCCGATCACGTCGGTGAGATAGTACTCGCCCTGTACATTCTTCGGCTCGATCCGGTGAAGGGCATCGAACAGGAAGGTCTCGTCGAACAGATAGATGCCCGCGTTGACCTCACTGACCTCTCGCTGAGCCTCGGTGGCGTCCCTGGCTTCGACGATGCTGCTGAGGCCACCTTCCGCATCACGGATGATTCTTCCGTACTGCGCCGGATCTTCGAGCTTCATGGTGAGAACGGTGATGGCATTGCCTTCGGAGCGATGCTGCTCGACGAGGTTTCGAAGAGTCTCTGATCGAGTGAGCGGAACGTCTCCGGAGAGGACCAGCAGGGTCGCCGAGTCAAGCCCGCGCTTCCGCAGAAGGTTCTCCGTCTGGAGTACGGCGTGTCCGGTGCCGAGTTGCTCCTGCTGGAATGCCGACTCGGCGCGGCCGGCACAGTGCTGTTCGAGAAGCTCTCGTTGATGACCGACCACCAGCACCGGGGTGGTGGAGCTGACAGCCTCCGCCAGGTCGAGGACGTAATCGATCAGCGGTCTGCCGCCCGCCGGGTGAAGGACTTTGATTTTCGAGGACTTCATCCGCGTACCGAGACCAGCCGCGAGAATGGCCACATCGAGTCGGGGCATCAGTGACTCTCCTTGAGACGGAGCCCGGATCCTTGGATCGCACGGGCCCCGGATTGATCAGATCCAGTCGTCAGCCGGAGACGGGAGTCGCGCCGGATGGTCAGTCGTGCTCACCTCGACGCAGCCTCTGCAGCCTTCGGCCATAGCGATCATAGAGCCGGAAGACAGTCTCCGCCAGCGCAGCGGCATCATGCCGGAGGTAGTTTCCCTCTGCAATGATGTCACCAAAAAACGGCGTCACTCCCAGCTGACGGATGGTGGCCAGGTCGAATGCCACCGGAAACTGCTTCTGGGCGGCGTACGCTTCGAGCAGGGTGGCGGAGGGCCTTCTGCCGTTGATCACGATCACATCGGCGACCAGTCCGGCGTGGTCGATGATCGACTGGAGATGCTCTTCAGCGGAGTACCCATCGGTCTCCCCCGGCTGGGTCATCACGTTGCAGATGTAGACCCGCAGTGCGCGGGCATTTCTCAGCGCCTCGGCCAGCCGACGGATCACGAGGTTCGGGAGGATCGACGTATAGAGCGAACCGGGGCCGATGACGATGAGGTCGGCCCTGTCGATTGCGTCCAGAGCTTCCGGGACCGGATCCGCGTCTGCCGGATCGAGCTCGAGCCGTTCCACCCGTTCGTGAGGCGCGGCCGCGGCGCGAGGCTCGTGCGGCTCTCCACTGATCGCAGTCTCCCCGACCAGAACCGTCCCGTCCCGGCAGGTTGCCCGAAGCCGGACGTGCTCGAGGGTGGAAGGATAGATCGATCCTCGGATCGCAAGGACCTCCGAGGCGGCAAGGATCGCCGCATCGAAGCCTCCGCGAATCTCGGTCAGTGCCGCGAGCAGGAGGTTTCCGAGAGAGTGTCCTTTGAGAGTCGAGTCGGACTCGAAGCGATAGTTGAAGAGCTGAGAAAGGAGTTGCTCTTCCTCGGCCAGGGCGACGATGCAGTTGCGGATGTCACCCGGAGGAAGCATGCTCAGCTCGCGCCGCAGGACACCGGAGCTGCCGCCCTCATCGGTGACCGTGACGATGGCGCTGAGGTCAGCGAGAGACCAGGGGCCTTGGTCCAGATGGACGTAGCGCTTGAGGCCCCGAAGAAGAGTTGAAAGGCCGGTGCCTCCACCGATGGCGACGAGATTGATCCCGGACATGAGTACGATCGAACCCGTATGGAACGCGACGGCAGGAGAGTGGCCCCAGGGCCCCGGCTGCCGGGCGTGCGGTCACTTTTTCTTCAGTTCGGTCAGCACCAGCTTGGCGACGGCCTTGAGCGTATCGAAGACCCCGGTCCCGTTCGTGGCGATGGCCTCGAAGGTGGGCTCGCTCTTGAAGTTCAGAGCCTGGTACATCTGATCGACTGCCACGGCGGTGGGGAGGTCCCGCTTGTTCAACTGAAGAGCGTAGGGAAGGTTGCGAAGCTCATAGCCCTGTTCCTGGAGATTCTTTTCCAGGTTCTGGAGCGACTCGACGTTGGCGTCCATCCGTGCTTCCTGAGAATCGGCCACGAAGATGACGCCATCGACCCCTTTGAGAATGAGCTTCCGTGAAGCGTCGTAGAAGACCTGACCGGGAACGGTGTAGAGGTGGAAGCGGGTCTTGAATCCTCGGACCGTCCCGAGATCCAGCGGAAGAAAGTCGAAGAACAGGGTCCGATCCGTTTCGGTGGCGAGCGAGATCAGTTTGCCTTTCGCCTGCGGATTGGTCTTGTCGTAGATCCACTGCAGGTTGGTGGTCTTTCCGCACAGACCGGGACCGTAGTACACGATCTTGCAGTTGATCTCCCGCGCCGCGTAGTTGATGAAGGTCACGTCGGTTCAGTTCCCTGTCGCCGTTCCCGTCACTCGCTGAACAGGCTGTCGATGTCTTCGTCGGTGATCTCGGCGAACGGCGATTCGAACTTCGCCGCGGCACCTTTGTCCGACTCCGCCTTCTGAACGATGATCTCGAAGGTTCGCTCGAGCTCCTGGGAGGCCTTTTTCACCCGCAGCCGGACCAGACCCAGAGACGAGCGTTCGTCGAAGATGACCACCAGGATCACCCTCTGGGCCACCAGAGAGATGTGGATGTTGTCCTTCTCTCCCTCGTGGAAGAGGATCGAGAACTCCTTCTCTCCGATCAGTTTTGCCAGGCCGTCGGTCGCGGCGACATTTCCGGCCGTCAGCGAGGCGAGCGAGGTCGCATCGACCCCGTGCATATCGCCGTGAGAGGCGATCTGCTGCCCGTTCTTGTCGACCAGGAAAACGAATTTCGAGTTGGAGTCGTTCTGCAGACGGGACAGAATGTCCTTGATCTGCTGATACTCCTCCTCGTACATGACGAGATCAGGAGAAGCCATTGAGTGTGCACCGTTCTACGGCATTTACAGCCGCCATGTATAGCACATCGCTCTTTTGAGGAGCAATCTGCATGATCAGAGTCTGTTGCATCGAGGGGTCCCCGCTACATCTCGCGGCGGCCTTCGAGCGCCTTCGACATGGTCACCTGATCGGCGTACTCGAGGTCGCCGCCGACCGGCAGACCGAACGCCAGCCGGGTCATCCGGACTTCCATCGGTCGGAGTTGCTGTGCGATGTAATGGGCCGTCGCTTCGCCCTCGACATTCGGATTGGTCGCGATGATCACCTCCCGGATTCCTCCCTGTCGTACCCGGCCGACGAGGCCTTCGATGTCGATCTCGTCCGGCCCCACTCCGCGGAGCGGAGAAAGTGCACCGAGCAGCACATGATACAGGCCCTCGGAAGTCGCGTGTCCCTTCGATCGTGGCGATGTTGAACGCTTCCTCGACGACGCAGAGGGTCGAGGCGTCCCGGCGCGGATCGCTGCAGATCCCGCACGGCTCCACATCGGTCATGTTGTTGCAGATCGAACAGCGGAAGATCTTCGTCTTCACGTCCAGAAGCGCCTGAGCCAGACCCTCGGCCTCGACCGCCGGCCGCTTCAGGATGTGGTAGGCCAGCCGGGTTGCGGTTTTCGCCCCGACACCCGGGAGCTTACTCAGCTCGTTGATCAGGTTGAGCAGCGGGGGAGCGGTCATGGGCGCGGGGAATCACAGCAGTCCCGGCGGAAGGCCCATACCGCCAGCCATCCCGCCAAGCTCGGACTGCAGTGCCTCTTCCACCTTGCGTGCGGCATCGTTGACCGCGGCCACAATCAGATCCTGAAGCATCTCGACGTCTTCCGGGTCGACGGCTTCCTTTTCAATGGCAATCGAAAGCAGATCCCGATTGCCGGAAAGGGTCGCTCGAACCATACCTCCGCCGGCCGACCCTTCCACTTCCATGGCGCTCATCTTCTGCTGGAGCTCCTCCTGCATCCGTTGCGCCTGCTTCATCATCTGTTTGATGTTCATCGATTCCTCTCCTCTGAGCTTCTCAGCGGGACTTTCGGACCACTTCACCTCCGAGGTGCCGGGCGAATGCCTGCACCACGGGATCTTCGTCGAGAGCCTTCACCCCCGGATCCCGAGGAGGACGTTTCCCTTCGCTTTCCAGTTCGAAGCCGACCGCGACGGTTCGTCCGAGCAGGCTGGATGCTGCCGAGGCGATCGCGTCTGCAACGTCCTTCTCGTTCAGTTGATCGACCACGAAAGACTGCGACGGATCGTAATGGAAGACGATGCCATCATCGGTGCTGGTGACTTTCTTCGCCAGCTCCAGATAGCTGCCTGCGATGCGCCGCTGCTTCGAAACCTCCCGCGCGATTTTCCGGCCGATCGGCTCCTGATCGTCGCTCGAGATCTCCGGCTGGCTCTGCCGTTCCGGCTCCCCCGACGGCGGGGCGGATCGCCGCGTCTCCGGGCCTCTGTTCGCGGCCGGTGGGATCTCGCGGGCGGCGGGGCCCGGAGCGGCCGGCAGGCCGGAGCCTCCGGACAGAACCTGTTCGACCGCCCTAAGTCGGGGAAGCGTCGCTGCTTTCAGCAGTGCGATCTCCACTCCCAGCCGCTGCTGCTCGGATCGATAGATCAGCTCCTCGTCCCGAATCAGAAGGTTGATCATCCGGACCAGCTCGCTGTACTCGAACCCTCCGGCCACTTCGCGCAGTTGCTCGACCGCCGAGGGTTCCAGCTGCAAAAGGCGTTCATTCGCTCCGGCCCGGATCAGAAGGAGATTCCGGAGATACGCCAGCAGATCCCGGTAGAGCAGTTTGAAGTCCCGGCCGCTCTCCGCCGCGTCCTCCAGCGTCTCGAGAATCCTGGCGTGTCGTCCCTCTCGGAGATCCGCAACGAGCTCGGCGAAGAAATGGTTGTCGGACAATCCGAGAATCGTTGCGACATCGGCCGTCCGGATGCTCTTTCCGCAGAATGCGACCGCCTGGTCCAGCAGCGAGATCGAATCCCGGACGCTTCCGTCACCGTGGCGCGCAATGGTCTCCAGTGCGTCACGCGACGCTTCGATCCCCTCGGACTCGCAGATCTGGGCCATTCGCTCGGCCACTTCGTCGACGGTCACCCGCCGGAAGACGAACTGCTGGACCCGGGAGAGAATGGTCTGGGGAACCTTGTGCATCTCGGTGGTCGCCATCATGAAGACGACATGCGGAGGGGGCTCCTCGATCAGTTTCAGCAGGGCGTTCCATGCTCCGGAGGAGAGCATGTGGGCTTCATCGATGATGAAGATCCGGTTCCGGTCGCGGGCGGGCTGGAACTGGGTCACCTCCCGGAGCTCGCGGATGTTGTCGACCTGGGTGTAGGTGGCCGCGTCGATCTCCCGGACGTCCAGATCGATGCCTTCGGTGATCTCCCGGCACATCGAGCATTCGTTGCAGGGGACCTTCGCCGGACCATGAAGGCAGTTGAGGGCTTTGGCGAAAATGCGGGCAGCGCTGGTTTTCCCAACGCCTCGCACCCCGGAAAAGAGATAAGCCTGGTGGATCCGGTTCTGCTCGATCGAGTTTTCGAGGGTCCGGACGATCGAATCCTGACCCAGGATGTCGGCGAAGGTCTGCGGGCGGTACTTTCGGGCTAGGGCCTGATAGGTCATCGATTCCCCGGCAGAGCCGGACCGTGGTTCGCTCGAAAGAGCCCAGGTGTTTCTGCGGCACGCAGGCGATCCACCTTATCGCTGCTTCCTTCCGGACCTGACGAGGTTCGGTAGCTCCTGCTGCACAGGACCCGGGCTCATCCCGGCGAACCCTACGGTCCACCCCCGGAATGATTGGCGGAGAGAGTGGGATTCGAACCCACGGTACGGGGTCACCGCACACACGCTTTCCAAGCGTGCTCCTTAAGCCACTCGGACATCTCTCCTTGTCAAAGAATTTCCACGGTTCCGAACCTGGAGACCACTTCGGTCTGCAGCTCCGCAACGGTGGAATCTGGCGGGGAGAGAGGGATTCGAACCCTCGGTGCGGGGTTCACCCGCACAACGGTTTTCGAGACCGCCGCATTCAACCACTCTGCCATCTCTCCACAACCCCACGTCTCAATGATCGAAACAGCTCAATCCCCGGGCTCCTTCCGAGCTCGCAGATTCCGGAAAAACGCCTGGAGCAGCTCCCTGGAAAGCTCTTCCATGAACCCTCCCGTCAGCTCCACCCGGTGATTCAGTCGTTCATCCTGCACCAGGTTTCCGAGTGAGCCGCAGAAACCGGCCTTCGGATCATACGCTCCGAAGATCAGCCGGGGAATCCGCGCGTTGACCACCGCCCCGGCGCACATCGCGCACGGCTCGAGAGTGACCACCAGGGTGGTTCCTTCCAGGCGCCAGTCCTCCAGGCTTCGAGCGGCCTCCGCGATCGCGAGGATCTCGGCATGGCCGAGAGGATCGCCCTGTTCCCTCCGGTTTCTCCCCCGGCCGATGATTTCACCATCCGGTCCGACGACCACGGCCCCGATCGGCACCTCTCCCGCCTCGCCCGCCTGTACGGCCAGTGCGAGAGCGGCTTCCATCCAGCGGCTTTCGGGGCCGGAGATGGTGGGGGGGCTCGATTCGGAAATCAAAGGATTCTCAATGAGCGCTTCCGGATGTCTCCACGCGACATACGAATCGCGTCCGCAGAGGGAAACTGGTGCACCCTGGAGGACTCGAACCTCCAACCTCCTGATCCGTAGTCAGGTGCTCTATCCAATTAAGCTAAGGGTGCTCCTCAGACGGAATACCACAAACCGCGCAGCGGGGATCCGAATTCCGTCCTTCGCGCGGGGCGGATTCTACTCTCGGGAGCTTCTGGCTGCAACGCCGCATTCCTGCGCTGGTCCCGCTCGTTCGCGTCGTTTCCCGAAGCCGATTCTCCGGCGGGATCGACCCGGGCACCCTCTCTTTTTCTCCCTGACCAGCCGGAGTATGATGAGCCCTAAAGGTCCAGCCATGAATGATCAGGAGTTTTTCGAGAAGGTCGACCACTCTCTCCATGCGTACCGGCTGATCACTGAGGATGAGCAGAAGGAGATCCGTCTGCTCATGCAGGGCAAGGGGATGAGCTACGAGCACGCTCTCCACCAGGCATCGCAGATCGACCTCGGGGCGTACAAGCGAATCCTGGAGGAGGTCTCCGGATGCACCGCGTTCGATCCATCCCAGATTGCGGTGGATGCCGAATTCATCGACTCCATTCTGGAGGTGCTTCCCCTTGGGGTGATCGTGGCGCTGAAGGTCTTTCCGATCTCTCTGCGCAGCAACCAGCTCACCCTGGCGATGCCGAATCCCTCGGACCTGAATCTGATCACCGAGCTCGAGTCGACCACGTCGCTTCACGTCCGCCCGGTGGTGACGACCTATCGCGGCGTGCAGCAGGCCATCGAGGAAAATTACGGCCCGAAGCTGCGGGACGTATTGCGGGAGCTGAGGGATCGGAACGGGGAGAACGTTCTCGAGACCGTTCACGAGGAAAAGAAGCGGGCGGGGCTCGACGCGGCATACGAGAAGTTCCTCAGCCTGGTCAACCGCGAGTATGAACGGGCGCGGGAGGATGAGGACAAGCTGGCGCATTTCGTCATTCATCCGGTGGTGGTCAGCTTCGTTCAGCGGCTGATGATGGATCTGATTCTGCGGAACTGCAGCGACATTCATCTCGAGCCGGCGACCAATACCTATCGCGTACGGAGCCGGATCAACGGAGTGCTCTCCACCATTCACGAATACCCCAGAAAGTGTGGAGAGGTGGTGTCGATGCGGCTCAAGCTGATGTCCTCGATGCCGCTGGAGGAGTCACCGATTCCGCTCGACGGACAGATCAACTACTCGCCGGTCTACGGCCGCCGGGTGGAGTTCCGAGTCTCGGTCCTCCCGACGATCAACGGAAACAAGATGGTGCTCCGTCTCCTCGAGAAGGAGAACCAGGCAGTCGGGCTGGACCGGATCGGCCTGACCCCCGAGGACCTGGTCGTGGTCAGGCGGAACATCGAGGCACCGAACGGGCTGGTGCTGGTGACCGGGCCCACCGGCTCCGGCAAGACCTCGACGCTCTACTCCATCCTCGCCCTCCTCAACGACGATGAGCGCTGCATCGTGACTGCCGAGGATCCGGTGGAATCGGAGGTCCCCGGGGTGGTTCAGGTGCACTGCGGCAAGCAGATGACCTTCGCCTCGGCAATGAAGTCGTTTCTCCGTCAGGATCCGGACGTGATCATGGTCGGCGAGATCCGCGACGCTGAGACCGCGGACATCGCGCTCAAGGCGGCCCTGACCGGTCATATGGTCCTTTCCACCCTGCACACCAACGACGCGCCCACGGCAGTGATGCGGTTGCTGAACCTCGATCTCGACCCGTTTGTGGTGGCGTCCTCCCTCCGGCTGGTTCTGGCTCAGCGACTGATGCGGGTGCTCTGCCCCGACTGCCGGAAACCGACCAGCCGCGAAGCTCTGCTGGAAACCTACAACTCGCTGGATGTTCCCGGCGAGGGGACGTTGTTCAACCGCGGAGACGGATGTGAAACGTGCCGGGGAACCGGGTACAAAGGGCGGACAGGAATCTTCGAGATCCTGCAGGGAGGAGACGAGATGGCCGATGCGATCAATCGGCGGGCTCCTCTGGGAGAGATTCGCACCATCGCGGTGCGTCACGGGATGCAGAGCCTTCGGGAGCGGGCACTGGCGGTCTGCGCCGCGGGACGTTCGACGGTCGACGAAGTGATCCGGGTGACCGCGGAATGAGAAAGGTCGAACCATGAAGATTTCGCTCAGGCGTCATGGCATCGTGTTGCGAACCGTTGGGGTGAGTGGTCAGGAAGCTTCGATCGGCAACGGTGACGATTGCGACATCCAGCTGGATGATCCCTATCTGGGAGCTCACGTTGCGGATTTCGTCTTCCGGGACGGAACCTGGAGGATCATCGACTCCGGGACGGCGTTGGAAGGCGTCAGCCGAGAGGGAAGCCGCATCGAGGACGAGCCGGTGGCACCAGGGGAGACCTACAGTATCGGGGCCTTCGAGCTGGTCGCGGAAGAGGTCGAGGGGGTACGAGCCGCTCCTCCCCCCCCCCTCCGCCGGGAGCCGAGGGCGGCGATCTTCCTCCCCGAACGGTGGCGCAGCAGGTCGATGACGGCTCGTTTCCGAAAACCATGTGGGCTGGAGAAATGCCGTCGACGGAGATGCCCAGGACCGAATACGCCGCGAATCTGGACGAGATTCGAGGAGCCGCGCCGCGCCCCGCGGCTGCGGAAGGACCCCGTACGGCCGGAGGCCGCGAATTTCGCACCGTGGTCTCGGACCAGGTTTCGGGGCTCCAGGTTCCCTCGGTGCCGGCGTCGCAGTCCGCCGCGACCGCCCCATCCTCCCGCCGCCGGCTGTTTCTCCTGCTCGGCGCGATCGGCATGTTCCTGATCCTCCTGGTGGTGATCGGCCTGGTGCTGGCGGGAGGAAAGAGCGAGAAGAAAGCGGAAGCCGTCGCGCCAGCCACCACGACCGTCGCACCGACGCCCGAACCTCCGAAGCCGGTCGAGTTGACCGCGACCGAGCTCGCGGAGCAGGGCAACGCGAAGGTCCTGCAGCTCGATGTCGACGGGGCGCTCAGCTCCTGGGCTGCGGCGATCGAGAAGGGGGCGGGTGATGACGTCCGCGGCCGGCTCGCCCGGACCGCATTCGAGCTGGGAATGGCACACCTCGCGGCCCGTGAGCCGGAGAAGGCGAAGGCGTACTTCGAACAGGCGGTGAAGTACGGTCCGGAGAACAGCCCCGGGGTCGAGGCTGCCCGGACGCGACTCGCTTCGATGTAGCGCGACCGGCCGTCAAGCGCGGCCGGTCGCGGCCGGAGGTGCGCTCAGTCCCTGATCTCCGCGTGGACGATCGGGACCCAGTAGTCCTGTTTTCCGTTGGTCCCCAGTGCCCAGAAGCCGACCGAATAGAGATAGGTCAGACGGGTTCCGCCCCGAAGTTCGGCGAGTTTGTTGAAGGAGTTGCCCGGGCCATCGTAGACGGCGGCCTTGCGCCGCATCACCAGCTGCTTGGGCCTGGGTGCCGGACCGTAGAGCGTGCTGCGGCTTTCCCGCCCGGCGTAGCGGATGTTGTGGCCGGTGAATTTCGTGCTGCCGGCAACCACCTCCGCCTCCGAGCTCTTTTCTTCGACCTTGGTGACCTTGATCCGGCCGACCACGGTCGCGCCATCCAGGACGTCGAAGTAGTCGCCATCCTCGACCTGGCAGACCCTGCCGCAGTCGATCACGACCCTGTCCTTCGATTGAGCGGTGACGTTGCCCAGCCACTCGAGCCGATCGATGGCGGGCATCATCGAGGCCAGCGCCTCGGCCACCACTTCCCGGGCGACGTCCCCGGCCGGCGTATCACTCCGGAACACCTCTCCGAAGGAAAGGCTGGAGACCTTGGTGGTGGTTTTGCGGGAGCTCGACTCGGCCGCGGGCTGGAATTCTTCGAGAGGCCTGCCGCCCGCATCGTAGAGGTTGACCCGAGCCACCATGGCGGCATCCCAACTGGAAGACTTCACGTTGACCGGGCTGCTCTTCACGTCTGCCCCGAAGAGGCTTCCGACCGCATCCGCGGTTCGCGTGACTTTCTTGGTGTCGATTCCGGTGTGCTGTTCGGACTTGTAGTTGGTGATGGCGATGGTCACCGAGGCGACCCCGTTCTTGCTGGTGGGGATGTACTTGCCGGTGGTCAGCAGCGCCGTATTGAGGGAGGTTGCGAGGTCCCGGGAGACGCCTGAGGGCATCTGAGAGCTCTGGATCTCCGGATCGAGGGCTTTGACCGCCACCGGTTTCCGGAGGAATTTGACGTTGATCAGCGTCGGGAGGCTCGGCACCGGTTCGGCGGCTGGCTGAACGGCCACCGGTTCGGCGGGCTTGGGTGCGGCGGCACGTGGGGCGGGCCGGCGCACAGGTGTGCGGGCATTGGCCAACTGATCGTTCTTCTGCTGAAGCTGATGGGTCAGCTCCTCGATCATCTGCTGGGACTCGCGCAGCTGACGCTGAAGATCGGTGGCCTGATCGGCGCCACCTTCAGCGGAAGTTTGCTGAAGCCGATCGAGAGTCGCTGCCTGCTCAGCGATCTGCTGACGGATCCGCGCGCTCTCGTCGACCACCGCCTGAGGAGCCGCGACAGGCGGTGTGACTGCGGACGCGACGGAGGCCTTTTCCTTCTTCTTCAGATTCGCCTGACGCATCAGCAAGGCGGCCGCAACCAGCCCGGCGACGATCACGAAGAACGCCAGAAGAGCGACCAGGAGGACCCGGGACTTTCCTTTCTTCGGAGGACGGGACGCGACCCGTCCAGTCGGAGGCATGACCATTCCGCCGGAGTCGGGGACTGCCCCTTCGGAAGCGTCCTGAAGCGACATCATCACGGTGCGGCCTTCGACGGCTCCTGAAGAGGGGGCCGGCATCGGGGCGACGACGGTTGCCGAGCCCCATTCGACCCGGAAGCGCGGGCCGCCGCGGCCGAGCTCGATCACATCTCCGGGATGAAGGCTGCGGCGCCCCGCCACCCTTTCGCTGTCCACCCAGGTTCCATTGGTGCTGCCCAGATCCTGGATGGCGAAACCATCCCCTTCTTCGACGATTTCAGCGTGCCGGCCTGAGACGAGAATGTCCTTGTGGGGATCGAACGTAACAGTGTTGGAAGGGTTGCGCCCGAACAGAATCGAGCTTCTGTTCGTAGACCGCTTCCTGGCCTTCGCGCGAGCCGCTGACGTGCTGAATTTTCAACTCCACAGGTTCCTCCCCTTCCGCGAAACGAGCGAGAAACTGTCCGCGGAATCAGCAGTTGATTATACCCGGGAACAGGTTTAAGCTACGAGTAACTTTCCGGAACCCGTACATCGTTATCGGTCTTCTCAGGAGCTGGCAGATGCAACCGAATCGATTCAGAAGCCTCGTTCGAGGCCGGCATCGCCTCCCGGTTCCAGCCGGGCAGCGGGGCCAGGCGACGACCGAGTACATTCTGATCGTCGCCATGCTCGTGATTCCGATCGCGGTGGCGTTCAACAAGCTTCGAGACGTATTGGCAGACCTTCTCCAGGCCCTGTTCGTTCTGGTTCAGGGACCCGGAGTCTGACAACAGCGAGGTGACACATGAAACAGTTGATGGAAGCCATCCAGGAGTTTCTCAGCGACGAATCCGGGCAGGGAACGGTCGAGTACATCCTGATCATCGCGATGATCGTCATCGCGATCATGGTCGCTCTGGCTCTGTTCCGGAACCAGATCAAGGACCTGATCGACAAGGTCATCGAATGGATCTCCGGAGAGGGAGACAAGATCGAGGCCGCGGAGTAGGGTCACACACGGGAGCCGATGGGCGAGCCGTTCGCGGGTGCAACGGCTCGTTCTTTCGTCCCGGCGGGTCGACGATGAAGGACATCGGCAGATATCTCCTCGACGATTCGGGGCAGTCGACGACCGAGTACATCCTGATCATCGCGATGATCTCGATCCCGATCTACGTCGCCTTCAAGAAGCTCTTCGAGGTGCTGCTCAGGGAGTTCATCTCGGCTCTGATCAAGTCCTTCACGCGGGGTTGAGCCCTGATCGGGGTCGTTGAGAACGCGCTCCTGCTGGTACTGCTGGTCGCCGGGTCGGCATTCGACCTGCGCCAGAGGAAGGTTCCCAATGTGCTGACCATCCCGGCGATCGCGGCCGGTCTGGTTCTGGGTGTCTGGACCAGCCTGACCGAGTCGCTGGTCCGGCTGGGCGTCGTCGTCCTGGTGATGGTGATTGGATTCGGACTGTTCAAGTTCGGAGTGATCGGTGGGGGAGATGCCAAATTCGTCGCGGCAATCGCGAGCACTTCGAGGTCCGGCCTTCGTCGTCCAGGCGATGCTCTGGACCGCCTGCGTCAGCTTCGTCGTCTCGGCCGCAATTCTCGCCGCAAACCGCGATCTGTTCCCCTTTTTCCGTCGTCTGCTCAAGGCCGGCTACCAGCTGGTGGTCTGGCGTCTCTTGCCGGCCGGGGATGTGGTCCCCGAGGGGGGGCGGAAGATCCCGTTCGCTCTCATCATTGCAATCGGGTCCGGCCTGGCACTGCTTGCGGAGTGGCGCGGATGGATGTTGATCTGAAACAGCGGCTCGATCGTCAGCGAGGACAGGGAACGGTGGAGTTCGTTCTGTTCCTGATCATCCTCACGTTCTCGCTGTTTCTGCTGTTCGCGATGACCTGGATCGGGGTCCAGAAGTGGCAGTTCAACTTCTTTGCAGCCTACGCGGCGCGGACCTGGTCGGTGCGTCCCGACTCCAGTCCGGAGAGCCGGCTCGCCGCGGTTCAGGCTGCGGCCCTGGTCCATCACCCCGATCTCGCCACATCATCGTTCGTGAGGTTGATGTATGCCAGTTCCCACTCCAGCGGAACTCCCGAGGTCAACAAGTACACCGGCTATGCGCCGCCATTCCCGCTGTTCAAGCGCTCCGCGATCCACAGCGGCGGAGTCAACGCCGACATCGGCGAGAATCTGCTGGGGATGATCACCTTCGAGACCTCCATCCCGATGGAAGCGGAGCCGGACGAGAGCACGGACAAGACCGACAATGACTGCTCCTCCTACAACCTGCTGACCGGCAAGTGCTCGGGGAACGGACGATGAAGATGCCGAAATCATGGTCCGTCCAGACCAGCCGATCCCCCGGGCCCGGACCCTCGGCCCCGACCCTGCTCGGCCGCTGTCGCCGTCATCAGCGGGGGCAGACGCTGACCCTTCTGCTGTTGATCCTGGTCACCCTCATTCTCACGGCGGTCGTCTCGATCGCTTTCGGGCAGTCGCTGATCCGCCGGATGCATGCCCAGATGGTCGTCGATGCCGCCGCGTTCGCCGGAGCGTCGAAGCAGGCCGAGGGGATGAACACCATCGCCAAACTCAATGAGCGCTCGCTCACCATCCTTCAGGAAATCCACGTTTCGATGGAGGTTCCCTACATGGACAAGGATGGAACGACGTGGGCGCGGACGCTCAGCCAGGGGATTTACAGTCCTGACTGGGCGGGCGATGCGATCGAGGATTATCAGAACATCTTCGACATCATCGATGTGGCCATCAACCTGGTCAACAAATACTACTCGCCCCTCAACATCGCGACCGGTCCCCCCAAAGTGGCGAACGACGTCATCGAGTCCAACTTCGGCGGGAGCAACGGCTCGGACCGGCTCTTCGCCGGGGAACAGCCCCTCAAGTACGGATCGGTTTTCATCGGTGACAGCCTCCACCCTCAGAACCTGGTCAAGCTCACCGACCCGGAGGAGTACAAGCTCGGCGGGTACAACTACGTGCCGTACGTCGAAAGCTGGCTGGTCACCTGCGCCTGCATCATTTCGCCCAGCGACTGGCCCTGCTGTGCTCTCAAGGCGGACATGGCCGCAGTCTACGTGGGAACCGACCTCTACTATGGCCAGATCAAGCCTTGGGCGAGCCCGATCAAGATGAAGCTCGGAAGGTTCTACGACAACTCCAGTGGGGACGATGTCCGCATCACCACCTACCTGCAGATCAGGAACACTCCGGTCTTTTTCGGGAAGTCGTTTTTCAACGACATTCCTCCGATCACGGTAGTCGCTGCAGCGAAGCCCTATGACGGCTACCTCGGTGACAAATTCGAACAGTTGGAAACGCCGATGATCCCGGCGATGCTGCGCTGGACCCATCAGGGCGACAAGGAGATCAAACCCGAGTACAAGGCCAAACTGGTTCCGGTAACCAAGACGGCGATGGCCGAGGTCGCGGTTCGCGTCGGAGGGGGCTTCGACCAGCGCTGGCTGACCTTCGTCCACTGATGGAAACCATGATGAGCCGAAACCCGCAACGCGTTTCGAACAGACGCAGCCAGGTCCAGCAGGGCCAGGCAGCCGTCGAGTTTCTGTTCGGCCTGCTCTTCCTGATCGCGCTGGTCTCCCTGCTCTTTCAGGCGCTGCATTTCGAGCTCGACGTCTTCAACAAGAGCAATCAGACACGGTACGACTTCTTTCACAAGGCACACCAGTCCCAGAACACGAAGTCTCTCGAGGATATCGATGAGTCGCTGGAAGGAAAGAAGCTCAGCGAACTGGTGCCTTACACCGTGCTGTTCCAGCCCACCGGCGAGATCGGCAATCTGAAATTCGGTCCCCGCAAGCTGCGGGGAAAACGGGGAACCAAGGAGTGGACGGTGGCCACCCTTCCCGGCATCGAAGGAATTGTGGTGCCGGTGCTGGCCGCGGATCACTATGAAGAGACTGCCGGAGAGATTGCCAGCGCTCTGGGAGCCGTCGGCTCTCTCGACAGTCTGCTGAGCTTCTGAGGATGTGAATCGAATCGATCGCTCGCACCAGGGGAGCGATTAAGGTAAGGTACGGTCCGGTCCAAACAATCTGGTGAAAGGAACGAGAGGCGATGTCCAAAGGGGCGAAGATTGCGCTTTCGATAGTTCTCGGTTTCCTCGCGGCTCTGTTCGGGATGCTCTATCTCAACGAACAGAAGCGCGAGCTCATCGGCAGTACGGAAATGGTACGGGTCTGGGTTGCCTCGCAGGACATTCCCGCGAACGCCACCCTGGTTCCGGACGCTCTGGCACTCCGGGATGTTCCCCGTCTCTATCTCCAGCCGGCGAGCATCACCTACTCTGACATCCCGGACAAAGCAAAGGTTCAGGGTATCACCATGGTGCCGATCCGGGAGGGAGAACAGATCGTCCGCACGAAAGCTGTGGGCGGGGCGTACGCCTCCCTTGTCGGAGGACATGAAGAAGACGAAGGATCATCTCGCGGTGGGGGTGAATATTTCCGGTCTCCCCAACGCCATCAATGGTCTGATCACCCCCGGTGACCGGGTGGATGTCCTCGCTTCGTTCCAGTTCAAGAAGAACGATGGTGAGAAGTTCACGGAGGTCCGGCCGCTTCTTCAGAACATCGAGGTTCTGGCGGTGAACAAGACCACCAAGACGGCCTGGAACACGACCATCGAGGACACCAGTCTGCCCCAGCCGGGCGAGGATCAGCTCAAGACCGTGACCCTCTCGCTTTCTCCGGCCCAGGCCCAGGAAGTGATCCTCGCTCAGCAGCTCGGCAAAGTGTGGTTCCTGCTCCGGGCGACCGGCGACACCACGCAGTACAACTACGAAGCCTGGAACAACGACCGTCTTCTCCAGTCGCCGTACCGGTTGTGGGAAGCGGACCAGACGTCCTCTCTCGAAGAGCTGGTACGCAGTGGAGCGTTGAGGCGCTGAAATGATCCGACGAACCGGACTGTGGATTCTGCTGCTCACTCTGGGAGGCGTGCTGGCCGCGCCTGCCCAGGAGCCGCTGAGAAAGCAGGTGGTGATGTACAAGGGGCAGGTGCTCAGCTATGTCGCCGCGGCTCCCCTGATCACCATTCAATCACCTCCGTCGCTCAAAGCGGAGACCGCCAGGCTTCTGTCGGTCCACTTCGATCAGTACGGTCAGAATGTGGTCCTCAAGGGGAATCGGGAGGGCTACACGAAGCTCCTTCTGGAGAAGACCGATTCGACCATTGGTGAAGTTCTCCATGTCGTGGTGACCGACCGAAAAACCTGGGACCGCTACCGCAACGTGGTGGCGGAGATCAGCGGAATCGAAGGGTTGAACGAAGAGGATGTGATGGTGGCCGGCCGGGAGGTGCTGATCACCGGAAACACGTGGGGCACGGCGGACGAGGAGCGGTGCCTGAAGACGGCCGGAAGTCTCCCCTCCAAAGGGACGCGAGTCGCTTGCGCGGCGCATCTGAGCCACGCTGCTCCGGTGATCCATCCGGATCGAGGCTGGACGGCACGTCCTGCGGCGAGCCTCCGGGAGAGCTGGCAGAGTCTTTCCGGCGGCGACACCCGCGGGATGGAGAGCGAGTCCCGCTGGACGCTGCGACTGTTCCTCGGAGACGTTCCGGTGATTGCCCTGGAATCGGGAGACCGAGCCGACCTGATCAGCCGGGCTGTCAGCTACTGCGGTCAGATGAATGATGCGATCGCCGAGTGGAGCAGGGACGGGGCGCGGCGGAAGGTGTATTTCCCGGGCACGTTTCAGAGTCGAAAGACGGGTTCTTCCTGGGAGATCCGGATGCAATGGAAGTTCGATCAGGGAACTCGCGGTGGTCTTCTGGTCCCGGTCACCGCGGAGCAGATGCAGGGCGCCGGTGCCGCCGAAAGCCCGGAGCGGCTGGTTCGCTGGTGGGTGGCTTTGCTCCAGGATAGCTTCCGGCTCTATTACCTGGCACAGCGACCGGCCGAGACCCTCGATGGCGACGGGAGCGGGCCCCTGGTGGAGCTGTATGAACAGGCTCTGAAGGTCAATCCGGAGTTCAATCGGGAAAGCGCCCCGGTCGCTCTCGCGCGCGCCGCGTTCGCTCTGGATGCCACCACCGGGAATCCTCTCTTCGAGTCCCTGCTGACGCAGCCCCCGGCGCACTTCGCCGGGGAGGAAGGGGAATGAGACCGTGAGAGCGGGATCGATCGTCAGCATTCTGTCGCGAAAGGGAGGAACCGGCCGGTCCTTTCTCGCGGTGAACACCGCGATGGCGATCCGGAAGATGTCGAATCGTCCGGTGCTGCTGATCGACCTGAACCTGCCGTACTCCGGTGACTGCCTGATGCAGCTGGGTCTCGCCTCGGCCAGCGCGATGACCGACTACGCGCCCCGGATCGAGTTCCTCACGCCGGCCGCAATCGAGGGGCACCTCAGCCAGCACGGCAGTGGAATCAGCGTGCTGCCGGCGTGCATCAAGGTCGAGCTGTCCCGCCTGGTCACGGCGGACGTCGTGCGCAAGTTCCTGGACGTGGTTCAGCAGCAGTTTCCCTACATCGTGGTCGATCACAGCCCGGAGATCACCGATCTGACTCTCGCGGTTCTGGACCGGAACACGGTGTCGCTGCTGGTGGTCAACCAGGACCTGCTGGCCATCAACCAGACCCGCAAGCTGGCGGATTACCTGCGGGCGATCCACTACCCCCAGGATCGCGTTCACTTCGCCGGGAACCGCTTCGCCGAGGGCTCCCGCATCACCGAGGAAATCCTGCGGTCGAACCTTCCGAAGCCGCCACTGGCGATCATTCCGAGCGACGAGGCGGCGGTGGAAGAAGCTCTCCTGACGGGCCAGCCGATCATCCGGAACAAGAAGCTCCCGGTCTCGGTCGCACTCGAGGAGCTGGCCGAGCGGGTGCTCTACTACCTCGATCGCCTGTCGACCGACAAGTCCCATGGGATCTCCAGCGATTTCCTTGCTGGCGAGACCGCGGAAAGCGAAGAAGAAGCTGCACCCGCGGATGCCGGGCAGGCGATTCTCGACCTGAAGATCAAGGTGCACCAGCGGCTGGTCCGGGAGATGAGCACACAGAGCTTCCAGGTGACCAACAAGGTGCTCTCCGGCAAGGAACTGCTGGAGATGCAGATGATGACCGAGGCGGTCGTCTCGAAGATCCTCGATGAGGAGGGAGGCGACGTCGTCCGCTCGATCGAAGCGAAGCGGAAGGTTTCGCGGGAGATCATCGACGAGGCTCTCGGTCTCGGTCCGCTGGAGAAGTTCCTGGCAGATTCGAAAGTCTCCGAGATCATGGTCAGCGGGGCGGACAAGATCTTCGTCGAACGGGAGGGGCGGCTCGTTCTGGCCGCCGAACGTTTCACCTCGGAAGACCAGCTTCGAAGGATCATCGAACGGATCGTCGTCCAGGTCGGGCGCAGAATCGACGAACAATCCCCGCTGGTCGATGCGCGGCTATCCGATGGATCCCGGGTGAACGCGGTGATTCCCCCGATCGCTCTGGATGGATCGAAGCTCACGATCCGGAAATTCAGCAAGAAGAAACTGGGAGTCGATGACCTCATCGGGTTCGGCACGGTGAATCGGCAGATGGCGCAGTTTCTCCAGGCCGCCATCCTCGGCCGGAAGAACATCGTCATCTCCGGCGGCACCGGATCCGGAAAGACGACGCTGCTCAATATTCTCTCGTCCTACATTCCGGAGGATGAGCGGATCGTGACCATCGAGGACTCGGCGGAGCTCCAGCTTCCGCAGGTCCACGTCGTTCGTCTCGAGACGCGGCCGCCGAACATCGAGGGCAAGGGAGAGATCACCATTCGCGATCTGGTGAAGAACTCGCTCCGCATGCGCCCGGATCGGATCGTGATCGGGGAGTGTCGTGGTGGCGAAGCGCTGGACATGCTCCAGGCGATGAACACCGGCCACGACGGATCTCTCACCACGGCGCACGCGAACACGCCCCGGGACTGTCTGTCGCGTCTGGAGACGATGTGCATGATGTCGGGGATGGAGCTTCCGGTGCGTGCGATCCGGGAGCAGGTGGGCTCGGCAGTCGATCTGATCGTGCAGCAGAGCCGGCTTCAGGACGGCAGCCGCAAGGTCATCGCCATCACGGAGGTGGTCGGCATGCAGGAAGATGTGGTCACCACGCAGGACATCTTCGTCTACCAGCAACGTGGAGTGGACTCGAAGGGCAAAGTCACAGGATTTTTCACTCCCACGGGGAACGTGCCGACGTTTCTGGACGAGCTGGCCCCGAAAGGGATCGGAATCAACCGCGAGATTTTCGTGCAACAGAGGGTTTGACGATGACGCTCTACCTGCTGACGATTCTCTTCTGGTTTCTGACCGCGTTCGTCGTGGTGATTCTGTTTCTGGAACCGGCGATCCGGTGGATCCGGAATTTCAACCAGGAGCACTCCAGACGGCTCGCCCATCACTTCCCGACGCGGGGAAAAGAAGAGCCTGCCCCGATCCGAAGGACTCTCCTCTGGATCGAGATCGGTTTCTTCGCGGCGGGAACGCTGATGGTGCTCAATCCGATCTTCGGCCTCTGGTGTGCAGGATTCGCATTTTTCGGAATCAACTACATGGCCAAGCTCCTCGATCTGAAGGAGGTCGAGAAGTTCGACGATCAGATGGTGGATATCGCCTATGCCTTCAAGAACTCCCTGAAGGCGGGTATGAGCCTGCAGCAGGCCATGCAACTGGTGGTGGGAGAGTTCCCCAATCCGGCGTCGAGTGAGTTCGAAAAGGCGCTGAAGGAGGTTCAGATCGGTGCCTCGATCGAGGATGCACTGCATCATCTCGAGGAACGGATGCCGAACAAGGATCTCGAGATCATGGTCAACTCCATCGAGATTCTCCGACAGAGCGGCGGAAACATGGTGGAGACGTTCGAGAATCTTGCGGAGACATTGAAGAACCGGAAGAAGATCGAAGGAAAGATCAAGACCCTCACCGCGCAGGGGCGGATTCAGGCGATTATTCTCTGCGTGATGCCGTTCGCGATGGCGCTGATCCTCTATTTTCTCAACCGGGAGTACATCAGCCCGCTGTTTTCCACCGTGCTCGGGTGGGTCATTCTCAGTCTGGTGGTCGTCCTGGTGAGCACGGGATGGCTGATCATCAAGAAACTGATCACGATCGAGGTGTGATGTGCTGCTCTTCATCGTTTTTCTTCTTCTGGCTTCGGCGGGCGTTCTGTTCATCTACAACGTGCTGCCCGACTTCCAGAAACTGAACCTGTCGCAGAAGTTTTCGGATCAGCTGGGTGCGGGACGGGAGCCGCCCGCTCTGTTCAAGATCTTCCGTCTGCCCATCCTGATGCTCAGCGACTTCGCCGCCAGTCTGAAGATGCAGAAAAAGCGTCTGCAGTATGCCAATGATCTCCAGAGTCTCGGGCTGGAGCAGGTGGTCACGGTGGACCAGTTACTGGCGCTGAAGTTCACGATTCTGTTCGTGATGACGATCTATGCCGTTCTGCTGATCTCGATGCTCCCGGTATTTTTCAGTCTTCTGTTGATCGGCTTCGGCTGGGTTTACATCGACATCTGGCTGAAGGACAAGATCGCACAGCGCAAGAAGAAGATCCGTTCCGAGCTCCCGTTCGTGCTGGACATGCTCACGCTCTCGGTGGAGGCGGGCATGGAATTTACTGCGGCCATCAACAAGATCGTTGCGCGGATGCAGCCCTCTCCACTGCGGGAAGAGCTCACGGTATTTCTCCGGCAGATGCAGCTGGGGATGAGCCGGCGTGAAGCTCTGCGGGCGATGGCCGAACGGCTGCAGATCGCGCAGATCAGCTCAATGGTGACGTCGCTGATCCAGGCGGCCGAGATGGGTGCGAGCATTTCCGGCGCGCTGCGGACCCAGTCGGAGATCATGAATGCCGAGCGCTTCCAGGACGCGGAGAAGAAGGGTGCCGAGGCCTCGCAGAAGATGCTCTTCCCGATGGTCATTTTCATCGCACCGGCAGTCATGCTGGTGGTGATCGGTCCCCTGATCGTCTCCTACGTCTATGGGAAGGGAGGCATGTGAGTGCGATCCATCGGATCCCGGAGGTTCGGGCAGCGACCGGATTTCGCGACCGTCTTCTGGGGCTGATGGGAAAACGGGATCTCAGCCGTTGCTTTCTCTGGATTCCCGGCTGCCGGTCGATCCATACCTGCTTCATGCGAGGACCGATCGACATCGCCTTTCTGGACTCGGAGGGAAACGTGGTCGGCCAACACGAGAGCCTGGGTCCGTGGCGCGTGCGCATCGCCCGGCGCCCGGCGGACTCGGTGATCGAGCTGCCCGCGGGATTCCTCCGATCCCACGACATTGAACTCGGAGATCGAATCGTATGGCAATCAGACTGATCGTGCTGCACCAGAACCGGAAGATGGCGATCGAGCTCAAGGATGGCGCCTATCAGATGGGACGGGATCCGAAGGGCGATGTGGTCATCCCCGATTCGACCGTCTCCAGCCATCACGCGGAACTCCAGATCCAGGGTACCCAATGTGTGCTCCGGGATCTCGGGAGCAGCAACGGAACCTTCGTCAACGACGAACGGATCCGGGCGGCGAAGGAGATCAAGCCCGGCGACAGCATCCGCCTCGGTGCCGTTCCTCTGAACATCGAAGTGGTCAGAGAAGTGAAGGAGAAGTCCGCCGGCGTCGCTCCGACTGCGCGAATCGAGGCACAGAAGGCCCGGGTCGCCGAGGCGAAGTCGCGCATTCCCTGGGCAGTCCGATACTGGCTGGCAGGTGCGATTGCCATCCTGATGCTGATGCTCATTCTGATCTTCGTCCAGCTCTACTCCGAACAGGCCGGGAGCGAGCTTCGAATCATGCACCGCTTTCAGGCGCTCGCGGCTCAATATGTCCACCAGCTCGCTGCGAACCAGAATGCTGCGGTTCCCCCGCCGTTTCACGACGAGTCCATTGCCGAACCGATCATGATTCTGAACAAGGATGGACAGGTTCTCTATCCCGCCCGGACGGCGGACGAGAGTGGAGAGCTTCCAGCCTCTCCCCTGGTGGACGCGAAGACCGGAAAGGTCTACGAGACGGCGAAGTATGGACTGAAGAGGATCGACGTCCGTCCTGCCAAGGGCCAGCCGCCGGTGGAAGTGCGAAGCTATCCGATCCGGTCCGGAGGCGACCTGCTCGGATTCGTCATGGCTCAACCGGCGGTCGACAGCGAATCGGCGCTGGGCAACATTCTGCTGATGATCTTCCTCGCCGGGGTGATCGCTCTGATTGTTCTTCATTTCACTCTCAAGCCGGTGAACACGCTGATGCGTCAGCAGCTCGCGAACATCCAGAGCAAGATGTCGGCATACGCGAACGGGTTCATCGACACCATTCCCCGGAGTGCGAACTTCCCGGAGCTCAATGCCCTTGCGGCTGAGGCCGAATCCGTCATTCAGTCGGCCTCCGCAGGGGGAAAGAAGACCGGCGAACGAGGCGGAGACACCCGATCCGAATTCGATCCGCTGATGCCCGATCTTCTCGATACAGCGGACGTTCCGTGGTGCTTCGTCGATGGCGATTTCCGGGTGCTTTCCCGCGGGACGAAGCTCTCGCAGGTCGCTGAGCTCAACCGGGCGGTCATCGGGAACTCGATCTTCGAGAGCGGCATGACGAACGTGCAGTCCAAGCAGCTCGTTCAGGCGATCGCCGAAGCGCGGAGTGGCCGGGAAGGGCGGGTGAGACTGACTCTGACCTGGCAGAACGATGCGCGCGACCACGATGTCTCCGTCAGGGCGTTCTCGGATCCCGGTCGAGGAGGCCAGATCTTCGGACTGGTGTTCAACCCGATCTGATCCCTGAGACAAAGCGTCTCCCATTCTGTACACTCCCCCTGTCGCCGCCGCGATCTCACGGCGGCGACCGTTTTCCTGGAGGTGTCATGGAACATCCCGAGCCCATCAGGGTCCGGAACGTCGTGAAGAGATTCGGGGATCATCTGGCCGTCGATGATGTCTCCTTTTCGGTCGGCCGCGGAGTGATGTTCGGTCTGCTCGGACCCAATGGAGCCGGAAAGACCACCACCATCCGGATGATCATGAACATCATCATGCCCGACTCCGGCGTGGTGGAGATCCTCGGGCGTCCGGCAAGCGAGGGAGCGTCCCGGCAGATCGGTTATCTGCCCGAGGAGCGAGGCCTGTATCGGAAGATGAAGGTCCTCGACCATCTGATCTTCCTCGGTGAAATCCGCGGGCTGGACCGTCGCGAGGCGAAAAAGCGGGCGGGAGAATGGCTCGAGCGTCTGGAGCTGCAGTCCTGGGGAAAGAAGAAAGTCGAGGATCTGTCCAAGGGCATGCAGCAGAAGATCCAGTTCGTCGGATGTGTCATTCACGATCCGGAGATTCTGATCCTGGACGAGCCGTTCTCCGGTCTGGACCCGGTCAACACCCGGGCGCTGAAGGATCTGTTCGTGGAGTTCCGCGAGCGAGGCCGGACCGTGGTGTTCTCGACCCATGTGATGGAACAGGCCGAGAAGCTCTGCGATGAGATTGCTCTGATCAATCGCGCCCGTCTGGTTCTTCATGGGACGATGGGCGAGGTCAAGAAGCAGTACTCCGGAAATCGGCTGATCCTGCGGGGAGAGGGACCGCCCGACGCTCTTCGGGCGATCGCCGGAGTCCGGGATGTGGTCGTCTCAGATGGTGGGGCCGAGGTTGCCCTGGAGCCATCCACCTCCCCTGCTGATTTTCTCCGGGAGGCGACCTCACTGTGGAGGGTGGAGAGCGCCATTCCTCACGAAGCCTCTCTGGACGAGATCTTCATCAAGGTCGTCGGAGCGCCGTTGGCAACCTTTGAGCAACCGGCGGAGGTGGTTGCATGAGATCGAACTTCTGGCCCATCTTCAGGCGCGAGTACGTCACCCGAATCACCACGAAGGGGTTCTGGATCTCGACGGCCCTGCTTCCCCTGTTCGTGATCATCATGTCGATCATTCCGCTGCTGACCTCGAAGGCGAAATCGAGCAACGAGCCGATCACCATCGTCGATGTCACCGGCCAGTTCTACCCGCTGCTGATGGAGACCCGCGAGGGTGCCTCGCCGGAAGATCTCCGGGACGTGCCGGAAATCCGGGTCGAGCATCTGGAGCAGGGGACCTCGCTCGAGGCGCTGACACACCGCCTCAACGAGGAGGCGGAGCAGGGGGGGATCCAGGGCTACTTTGTGATCGATCCGGAAAGTCTGGCTACGGGGGAGCTGACCTTCTATGCCCGCAATCCTTCCAGCAGTGCCGTCGCGGGCGCAAACATCAACAGCATCATGGCGAAGGCGGTGCGCAGGTTCCGGCTGATGAAGCTCGGTTTCAGCGGCGACCAGATCGACCATGCCATCGGCTCGGTGGAGTTCGAGATCAAGAAAGCGACGAACGACCCGAAAAAGAAGGAAGAGTCGGGTGTGAGCGCCTTTCTCACCAGCTTCGGCCTGGTGATGTTCATCTACTTTTCCCTGATCTTCTACGGAGTTCACGTCCTCCGAGGCGTCCTGGAGGAAAAATCCAACCGGATCGTGGAGGTGATCGTCTCCACGGTCAAACCGTTCGAGCTGATGCTGGGCAAGATCCTCGGCATCGGTGCGGTGGGAATCACCCAGGTGACGATGTGGGTGGTCTTTGCCGCGGTGATCTCGATGCCGCAGGTCACCATGGCGCTGTCGCTTTCGAAGGATCAGGTCCCGTCGCTGGGCGGGGTTCAGTTGATCTTCTTTCCGATCTATTTCGTGCTGGGATTCTTTCTCTACGCCACGATCTACGCCGGAATCGGCTCGATGTTCAATTCCGAGGAGGATGCCCAGCAGATGGTTTCGGTGGCCACGATGATGCTGGTCATTCCGATGTTTGCGATGATGCCGGTGATGAAGAACCCTGGAGGGCCGCTCGCGCTGGGCCTGTCGTTGTTTCCGTTCTTCACGCCGATTCTGATGTTTCTGAGAATCGGAGTTCAGATGCCTCCGGCCTGGCAGATCGCCCTGTCGATCGGTATAATGATCGGGACAATTCTTCTCCTGACATGGCTCGTGTCGAAGATCTACAGAGTGGGAATTCTGATGTACGGCAAAAAGCCGACTCTTCCCGAATTGATCCGCTGGTTGCGGTACACTTGAGATATTGATTTCACAGCCTTCACGGTTGGCCCTGCCTACCCACCCTTCCCCGGCCAACCGTGGGGCTGTGAATGTTTCCCCTCTTCCGAACCCGGCCCTTCCTGTGATCGCCTGCGGTGAACGAGCAGTCTCGGGGCCGGTCCGAGCAGTGGACGGAAATGCGTTCGTGGCGAAAGAGGCAACCGGTCACCGTCGTTCGCCCGGCCTGGTGAACAGGTCGGCGTCGAATGAGGCGAAGCGAGGCGTGGATTTGCTGCGGAATTGGTCTGCCCGGCAGGATTCGAACCTGCGACCCACGGCTTAGAAGGCCGTTGCTCTATCCGACTGAGCTACGGGCAGAGAGGGCTGGAAGGCCGGTTGCGGCCGGAGGAATGTTCGCGGGGCGCATCGGTGGAAGCTTCGACATTTCCGGACTCACACTCGACTGGGGTGGGTAGTGGGATTCGAACCCACGACCTTCGGAGCCACAATCCGACGTTCTAACCGACTGAACTATACCCACCACGAATATCGATTTCGCGATGCACCAGCGGGGCCCTGGGGTCCCGAGAACCCGGGAGGAAACCGACTCCCGGAGTCGAGCGATCAGGCGAGATGCCTGGTCGGGGCGAGAGGATTCGAACCTCCGACCCCCTGCTCCCAAAGCAGGTGCGCTACCAGACTGCGCCACACCCCGACTCGCGACCCCTCAACACCGCCACGAGGGCGGCCATTCCGGACCGATCACTCAGCATGAACCACACCGGGCTCCCCGACGTGGTGGGCGGGAAGATGCTCCTGCCACTTCCCGACGTTTTTCGTGTCCACCACGAACTCGAAGGTCTGACCGTGGCAGCGGAGTCTCAGGACTTTTCCATCCGGACGGGAGCCGCGACCCCCGGTGACCAGATCGTCGTCGTACTCAACCTCGTCGATCCGTTTCAGCTCGATGCGGGCCTGGAGATCGGGATTTTCGTAGTACAGGGTGTCCCGGGTGAGGACCAGTGCGACATCGACCTTCTCGGGACCTTCGATGTACTCCGCAGCATTGGCCACCACCGCCTCTCCTTTTCGCTTGTCCAGAAGAGACTGGATCCTGTCGTGCGAGAGCGATCGTGTGAGAAACCAGACGAGAAAGACGACGACGACGATTCCGACGATCGTGACGGCGAGAACTCCCTGCGACATGTGCACCTCCGGTCGGTCTGAGATTGAATGTCTCCCTTACTATACCTCTTTTCAGGCCTCCGGGTTTCCGCTTCCGGGCGGGTTCCGCTCCGGAGAGGAACGGGTACAATGGCCGGGTATGAGCGGTGGAAGGGCTGCAGCGCGGAGGCACCACTCGGCGGGTGGCGTCGTTCTCATGGTCCGCGAAGGTGAACCGTACGCGGCCCTGATTGCGACGAAGCGAAAGAGCCGCTGGGGTCTGCCGAAGGGAACGGTCGACGAGGGAGAACAGCCCGAGCAGACCGCCGTCCGGGAGGTCCTCGAGGAGACCGGCCTGCGGGCCGAGGTGTTGATTCCTCTCAGGAGCATCGAATATTACTTCCGCGCGGGTGCAGGGCTGGTCCACAAGAACGTCGATTTTTTTCTGATGCGGTATGTGGGAGGACAGCTCCGGCCGCAACTGAGCGAGGTGGATGACGTGCAGTGGTTCGCTCTCGAAGAGGCGATCAGCCGGTCCAGCTTCCAGTCGGAACGAAAGGTCCTCGAGCAGGCCCGTCAGATCTGGCAGAATCTGGCGGATCCGGAACGGATGCGATTTCATCCCGCCGAATGAGGCCTCTCTCTCAGGCCTTTCCTCCCGTTTCTTTCCCCGGCGACTTCTTCGTCTTCCTGTCGCGCCCCCCGGCGCTCCGTTTCTTCCTCGAGGCCGTCTGCTTCCTCTTTCCGGCCCCCGTTTCGCGGTCGCGATTCGCTTCCGCCACGCTTCTCACTCCCCCGCGCCTGGCGGGCCGGTCACTTTCCCAGATCCGTTCCGGGGCGATCTCACTGACGTCGAGATTCGACACGACCGAGAGGGGGGCAACCACGGTGACGTCGACCTCTGCGTTCGCCCACTCGTCCCGGTGCTTGATCAGCAGCCATTCGTTTCCCCGCTTCGACCCGGTCTTCATCTGCACCAGAGCCCATTCTCCGAACAGCTTCTTTCCCATCAGCCGGAAGGTCAGTTTCCCCTGGCCGAGCGCCTTGACCGGATCATCGCCGGGTTCGATGAACTCCCAGGTTCCCTGGTCCCAGATGATCACGTTTCCCGCCCCATAGTTGCCTTCCGGGATCACGCCCTCGAATCCCCCGTACTCATAGGGGTGGTCCTCGGTCATCATCGCCAGCCGCTTTTCCGAGGGATCGTAGGAGGGCCCTTTGGGCACGGCCCATGATTTCAGAACTCCCTCCATCTCCAGTCTGAAGTCGTAGTGGAGGTGGGAAGCCTGATGCTTCTGGACGACGAAGGTCAGGGACGGGTTGCGGTTTCGACCGCTCTTTCCGCGGGGCTCGGGCGTGGCCCCGAAGTCTCTCATTTTGCGATATCTGGTGAGTTTTTCGGCCATCCATCCTCCCCTCTGAACCGGTGGGGTCGCAGAGCCTGCGGGCGGTCTCAGAGCGCCATTCGGAGGCGGTCGTGCATCCAGCATTCCAGCGGGCTCGGCAAGGCTCCGAAATTGCAAGAGCGGCGCAGGGCGACGGGAACCCATCGATGGATCCATCAATTCGAAAAATCCTCTGGACGGCGTTCGGCGCGCTGTTCCTGTTCGTGACCCTCGCGGCCACGATGAACATCATGGTGCTCCAGAACGAGAAGCGCCAGCAGTCGCGGGTCGGCCAGGTCTACGAGCCGCTTCTGGAGTCACTGATGTCGATGGACAGCTCGATCAACTCGATGCTGGCGGCGGCCCGGGGTTATACCATCACCCAGAGGACCGAGTTTCTCGCCCAGTACGATGAAGCGATCCGCACCTTCGACAAAACGGCGGCGGCAGCGGTGGAACTGGCCACACAGCACCGCGACCGGGAACTGGTCGAAGGGATGCGGGATCATTTTCAGCAGCTCCAGCGTCTCTCCGACCAGCAGATCCGCTACACCGAGGAAGGCCAGGCGGCTCGTGCCGTGGACACCATGCTGGAAGCCGCGCGGGAGCGCCGATCGGCCTACGATTTCGCCGGAGCCTACACAGGCAAGGAGCGAGTCAACCGTACGGTTCTCCAGCAGCAGCTCGACAGCCTCCGCCTCGCCCAGACTCTCCTGCTGATCATCGTCAGCGTGGCGATACTCTTTCTTGCAGGGTTTCTGGTGGTGCGGATCGAGCGGAACCTCGATGCGTCGGTTGCCCGTCAGATCCGTCGCACCGAAGCGATGATCGCCGGAATGGCGGATGGGGTGATGCTGGTCGAGGCGGAAGGGAAGGTGACCTTCATCAACCCCGCCGGGGTGAAGCTGCTGGGCGCCTCGACCGTGGGCGTTCCGATCGAGGAGCAGGCAGTCACCTATGGGTTCCACGGGCTGGACGGGCATCTGCTCGATACCAGCCAGATCCCCGCGGCACAGTCGCTGAGCTCGGCGACGGAAGTTCGGGATGCCACGGTGCTGATCGATCATGGAAAAGGGGGGACCCTCACGGTCTCGATGAACGCGGTCCCGATTCGCGAGGAGGATGGGCGGGTCGGCGGGGTCATCGTCAGCTTCCGGGACGTCACCGGGCGTCGGCAACTGGAGGAAGAGATGCAGTTGCAGGCGGAGCGGGCGCAGATCCTCGCAGATGCGGGGGCCTTTTTCGCCAGCAACATCGACCCCGACTGGGTGAACCAGGCGATCGCCGAGCGCACGGCCGAAGTGCTGGGAGACTGGGCCGCGGTGATTCTGCGTGCGCCCGAATCGAACGATCTGCGGGTCGCTTCGATTTACCATCGCGACATGGCGTCGCTCGGTCTGGCCTGGGCCTTCGTCTACCGGCAGCCCCTGGTGATGGGAGAAGGCCTGTTCGGGCAGGTGATCTCGAGCGGGTATCCCTCCCTGGTCACGAACCTGGAAGGGATCGAGACCAGCGATACGAACGCTGCCTATCACACGGCGGGGATGAAGATCGCGTCGCTTCTCGTGCTCCCCCTGACCACGCGCCGGGAGATCATCGGGGCGATCGTGATTGCCGCAAACGATCCCGAGCGCCAGATGACCGAACAGAAGCTTCCGCTTGCTCAGGTGCTCGCCGAACGCGCCGCGCTGGCGATTGAAAATGCACGGCTCTACATCGAACAGGTCGAGGCGCGGCAGAAGGTCGAGGACCTGTCGCGATTGAAGGACGAATTTCTCTCCATCGCATCGCATGAACTGCGAACGCCGGTGACCTCGATCAAGGGCTATACGCAGCTTGCGAAATCCCTGATCCAGGAAAACGACCTGCACACCTCGATCGAGTATCTCAACGTCGCTCTGGACCAGATCGACCGGATGTCCCGCCTGATTCTGGAGCTCCTGGACGTCTCACGGATCGAGACGGGCCGCCTCGAGATCAAGCACGAACCGATCGAGTGGGTCGAATTCGTTCGGAGGGTGGTGGAGCGGTATCGTTACGCCGGTCATCAACGGGGATTCACCCTGAAGCTGCCGGAGGATCTGTGCGACGTCGAGGGCGATCGCGATCGCCTGGAGCAGGTTCTGGGGAATCTCCTCGAGAACGCGATCAAGTACTCACCCGAGGGCACCTCGGTCGCGGTGGAGGTCCGCCGGGACGGGGATCGGATTCAGACTGCCATCACCGATCAGGGGATCGGAATCCCTGGTGACGAGCTGGGCCAGGTCTTCGAGCGGTTTCACCGTGGCCGTCAGGTCTCTTCGACCAACTATGGTGGTCTCGGCCTGGGGCTCTACATCTCCCGCCAGATCGTCGAACGACACGGCGGGTCGATCTGGGTGGAGAGTCAGCAGGGGGAGGGAGCGACCTTCTTTTTCACTCTGCCGCTCAACGGGGGGACGACATCTCAGCCGCAAAGCGGGTCGAGCGCGACGAACTCCTCGACAGTCTGAATCGCCAGGTCCACCTGCGCGTCTCTCCGCTCCTTCTTCCGCCGTTCCGTGACCTTGTTCTCGATCAGTCCCCAGGTGACGTTCGACGGCTGATAATGCTCGGCGCTCGATTCGGAGACGTGCCGTCCGAGAGCGCCGATGGCCGTGTGGAATGGCATTGGAGACGGCTGCCGTCCGGCGGCGAGCTCGGCGGCGTATCGCGAGACCAGCAGACCGCTCGCTGCGGACTCCACGTACCCTTCCACGCCGCTGATCTGACCGGCGAAGAAGATCTGCGGGTCCTTGCGGGACTGGAACGTGGCTCGGAGGTGGAGCGGCCCGTTGACGAAGGTATTCCGGTGCATCGATCCCCAGCGGGCCACCACCGCGTTTTCCAGGCCCGGAATCAGGCGAAGAACTTCCTTCTGCGCCGGAATCTTCATTTTGGTCTGAAAGCCGACGATGTTGAAGTAGTCGTCGGACAGATCTTCACGCCGAAGCTGGACGACCGCCCAGGGACGCACACCCGTCTCGGGGTGTTCCAGTCCGACCGGTTTCATCGGACCGAAACGGAGCGTGTCCGGGCCCCGTGAGGCGATCTCCTCGATGGGAAGGCAACCCTCGAAGTGCACGGCCTTGTCGAAATCGTGAATCTGATGGAGCTCCGCCGAGAGGACGGCCTGGAGAAAGCGCTCATACTGCTCCCGGTCCATCGCTGCGTTCAGATAGTCGCTGCTACCCCCCTTGTCGTACCGCGACTTCCAGTAGAGGGTGGACATGTCGAGCGAATCGGCGGCCACGATCGGGGCGATGGCGTCGTAGAAGTAGAGACCCTGGCCTTCCAGAAAGGCGGCGATCGCCTGGTGCAGGGGGGAGCTGGTCAGAGGACCGGTTGCGACGATGAGCAGCTCGTCCGGATCGTGATCCAGGGAGGTGACTTCACCCCGATGGAGGGTGATCCGTTCTTCGGCCTGGATCGCCGCGGTGACGGCGTCGGCAAAGCGATCGCGATCCACGGCGAAGGCGTCACCCGCCGGAACTCGGACCGCATTCGCACACCGGATGGTCAGCGAGCCGAGCAGTTCCATCTCCCGCTTCAACAGCCCGACAGCGTTGGTGGGGTTTGCGGAGCGAAACGAGTTGGAGCAGACCAGCTCTGCGAGGCGATCGGTCTTGTGTGCGGGCGTGGTGCGCTCCGGCCGCATCTCCCAGAGCTCGACCGTGTGGCCCCGACGGGCCAGACCCCAGGCCGCTTCCGTGCCGGCGAGGCCTCCTCCGATGATCCGAAATTTCACGATGGATTCAGTTCGACGGCTCGCCTTCGCCGGGACCGGAAAAGGGCTGGGGGTTCTGATGGTCCATCCGGATCTCTCCGAATTTCTGTTCGTACAGAGAGAGGTTGTGAGCCAGTGCCTGAAGCATCTGCTTGGCATGGAGCGGACTCATGATGACTCGGCTGTAGACCCGAAATTCGGTCCGGCCCGGAACGATCCGGCCAAGGTCGATGACGAACTCCGAGGGCGAGTGGATGATGTTCGCAGAGTTGATGTACTCGCCCTGCGCGGTCCGTTCATCGATGACGATCTGAGGGACTCCGGGTTGAGGTTTCTGGCTCATTCTCGCCTCCAGTGGATCCGGAAGGATCAGAAGATTGGTCGGGCAGGGGGGATTTGAACCCCCGACCACCTGAACCCCATTCAGGTACGCTACCAGGCTGCGCTACTGCCCGACACCAGAGGTGGGAGGCGGATCCTATCATGGAGGGTGCCGATTTCACCAGCATCCCCCTCGACCTGCGTCACCGAAAACAGTAATGTATCAAAATCGCTGCCCTGGGGACTCCCGAAGGAGGGACCAGCGGAATTCCTGCAAACATCGGATTCCCGGCGAATACTCCCGGTGACTATGAAACTGGACGAGCTCAGCATTCTGATCGTCGAAGACGACCTTCCGATGGCGGAGCTCTACCGCGTGCGACTCCAGAAGCTGGGTGCGCGAACCGCCCACGTCTCGACCGTCGTGGAGGCTCTACAGGTGCTGTCGCGCGAAACGGTCGATCTGCTGCTGCTCGATTTCGAGCTGGGGGACGGGACGATCGGGGGCGACCTGCTGCGCAGTCTCGAGGAGGCGGGCCGGCAGATCACCACGATTGTGATCTCCGGCCATCATGATCTGGCCACGGCCACGGCTCTGATGCCTTACCGGGTGGACTCGTTCCAGCTCAAATCGCCTGAAACCGTTTCACGGATCGGCGAGATCGTCTCCCGAGCGGTCGAACGGCGGCAGAACGGCGTCGTCCGGCCGGTGGCGGAGGAAGGCTCTGCGCGGGCGCGCGCTCTTTTCGAAGGCGCCGCGACTGCCATGATCCTGATCGATGCCGAGCGAGGGGAAATCGTGGAGGTCAACCCCACCGGTGCGCGGCTGTTCGGGTCGGCTCCGGAAAGTCTCGTCGGGACCGGATTTCTTCAGCACATTGCTCCGGACGACCGGGAGGTGCTGAAGAGAAGGATCGCGCGCTGTGAGCCCGGATCGCCGAGCGCGGGACGGACCGAAGCGGTGCGGACCGATGGCTCGTTCTTCTCGTTCGGGTACCGTCTGAGTGCATTTCAGGTTCTCGATGGAATGATGGTTCTGGTCGTCGGCCGCGACCTGGGCGAAGCCATCGAGGACGAAGCGCGCTATCGCCAGCTGTTCGAAGCTTCCATCGAGCCGATTCTGATCCTCGATCGCCGCACCGGCGGGATCCGTGACTGCAATCATGCGCTGGAGCGTCTGACCGGCTGGACCCGGGAGGAGCTGCTGGAGATGACCGGAGAAGAGATCAGGCAGGGAGGTCCCGATCTGCGGGCACTCCTGGCGGAAGCGAAGTCCGGCCACGCGACCGATTATGAGTTCCGGCTGCGCCAGCGTGAGGGTCCCGCTCTCGCCTGCCGGGTGCGAGGCGGATGCTTCGCTCTCGAGGGCGCGGATGTCTGGGTGGAGTTCATCCGGGATCAGTCGGCGGAGCGTGCGGCCGAGGAGCGGTATGAACAGATCTTCATCCATAGTGAACCAATCCTGATCTTACGGACCGGCAATGATCGAATCACCGATTCGAACCCTGCCATGCGCCGGTTGTCGGGTTACGGGGGGGAGGAGCTCGTCGGGCTGACCGTCGATCAGCTTCTGGCCACGGAGGATGGTGGGGATCTGGCGGAGAAGCTGGAGGCCGCTTTTCACGCCGAGGTCTCACTGACGCTGAGGCCGAAAGAGGACCGCCCCATTCCGGTGGGCGTGATCCAGGCGCGGGTTTCCGAGGACGAGAACCGCCATCGGAGCCTCTGGATCCGGGATCGGCGTCACGAGATCCACGAACAGCAGCTCGAGCGGAGCCTGGCGCACGCTCAGAAGATGCACTCGCTGGGGCAGATGGCCTCGGGGATCGCCCATGATTTCAACAATACCCTGATGGCGGCGCTCCCCTGGGCGGACCTGCTGCGGAGAAAATATCCGCAGGACGAGACGATTCAGAAGGCCGCGGATCACGTCCGGAAAGCGGTGCACCGGGCCCGGGAAGTGACCCGCCAACTCCTCGATTTCGCACAGCCGCGCAAACCGGAGATCCGCCGGCTCGATCTCCGCCACCTCGTGGAGCAGCAGCTCAAGATCGCCCGCCCGGCACTTCCCCCTGCAATCGAGATCGAGCTCTCTGTGCCGGACTACCCCTGTGAGATCAACGCCGACCCGGCACAGATGGCTCAGGTCTTTCTGAACCTGGTGCTCAACTCCCGAGACGCGATGCCCGACGGCGGGATTCTTCGAATCTCCATCCGTCAGCTCGACGAGCGCGACCGTCGGAGCTGGGCTCTGGCCGAACTCGAGGGACTGGTCATGTCGATCTCCGACACGGGAACCGGAATGAGCCCGGAGACCATGGATCAGGTCTTCGATCCCTTTTTCACGACCAAGGATGTCGGAAAAGGGGCCGGCCTGGGTCTCGCGGTCGTCCATCGGATGATGGAACAGCACGGTGGGGCGGTACACATCGAGTCGGTGGTGGGAGAAGGGACGACCGTGTTCCTGATCCTGCCCCGAGCCGAGAGTGAGCCGCCCGAATTGCCCCCGCTGACGGGCGCTGACAAGGCAGTGTTCCGAGGACGAGCGATTCTTGTGGTGGACGACGAGCCGGAGGTGGCGGAGGGAATCAGCATGATTCTGCAGCTCGAAGGCGCCGAGGTCACGGTTCGCAACCGGGGCCAGGACGCCCTGGATCTCTTCGACAGCGGCTACCACCCGGATCTGGTGATTCTCGATCTGGGGCTTCCGGAGATGGGCGGAGACGTGATTCATCGCGAGATCCGGCGCAGGGACGAGCGGGTTCCGATCGCCATCGTCACCGGTTACGGGAACCGCGAGAGGATCGATCCGCTTCTGGTCGACGGCCGCACCACGTCCCGGCAGAAACCCTTCGAGATGGACGAGCTGATTCAGCAACTCCGGGGACTGCTGCAGGATCAGTGAGGTCGCCTCGCGGGCTCGCGGCCGGAGTTCGGATTGAGTGGGAAACGTGGTAAGGATGGATCCTCCCGAGGAAGTTCAACGGAACCGAGGAAATGGATAAGCGTCTTCTGCTCGTCGATGACGACCCCGAGGTACTCGCCGGACTCAGCGCCCTGCTGGACGCGTCCGGTTGGAGAGTCGAGACGGCCGATTCGGGCCGCAAAGCGCTGCAGGTGTTCTCCGCCTTCGACCCTGACGTCGTTCTTCTGGATGTGAACCTCCCCGACCTGTCCGGTCTCGAGGTCCTGGATCACCTCAAGCGGTATTCCGAATCGACGCCCGTGGTCATGATGTCGGGAGTGGGGACGATCACGACGGCCGTGGAGGCGATGCGTCTGGGAGCGGAGACCTTTCTGTCCAAGCCGTGCGACGGAGACACTCTCGATCTGGTTCTGGAACAGGCTTCGCGAATGATCGCGACACGCAGGGAACTGGAGGCGCTGAAGCGTTCGGTCCCGAGGTCGGACGGTGATTTTCCCGGGAGCTCGGAGCCCGCTCGGGAGCTGAGTGCTCTGATCGAGCGCGTCGCCGACGCGACCACTCCAATCCTTCTCCAGGGAGAGTCGGGATCCGGGAAGGGCTTCGTCGCCCGCATCATCCACCGGCGTTCGAACCGGAGCCGCCGGCCATTCGTCGATCTCAACTGCGCCGGGCTGTCGAGAGATCTTCTCGAGTCGGAGTTGTTCGGCCATGAACGTGGCGCGTTCACTGATGCCACATCAACCAAGCCGGGTCTGCTGGAGATCGCCGAAGGAGGCACGGTCTTTCTCGACGAGATCGGCGAGATGGATCCTTCAGTGCAGGCCCGCCTGTTGAAGGTTCTGGAGGACAAGCGTTTTCGGCGGGTCGGCGGAGTCCGGGACATCGAATCGAACTTCAGGCTCATCGCGGCGAGCAACCGGGATCTGGCCCTCGAGGTGAGCCAGGGCCGCTTTCGTCAGGATCTGCTGTACCGCCTGAACGTCGTGCGACTGTGGATCCCGCCGCTGCGGGAAAGGAGCGAGGACATCCCGCTGCTGGCGGCGCGTTTTCTGGAGGAGTTGAGCCGCGAGCTCGGTCGTGGGACCCGAACCCTCTCCGCGAGAGCGATGGAACGGCTGGTGGCCTACCCCTGGCCGGGCAACGTCCGGGAACTGCGCAACGTCCTGGAACGGGCGGTTCTCATCACGCCCTCCTCGGAGATCCGGGTTGAAGACCTGCAGCTGGACGACCCGGGAGCGGCCGATGCCGGAGCTCGCACGACCGGCGAGGAACCAATCGTCGCCCTCGAGGAGGCGATGAACGCGTATATCCGGAAAGCGGTGGAGGCGACCGGCGGAAACGTCCGCGCGGCCGCCCGAAAGCTCCGGATCAGCCCTTCGACTCTCTACGCCCGGTTGCGACGGTGAGCTCGCTGAGGCTGGAACGATCGTTTTCAGTGGGAGACTTCAAACGCGGTGCGGAGCTTCTTCTTCGCCCGGATGTAGAGCGGTCCAACCGAACCGATCGGCATGCCCAGCTCTTCGCTGACTTCCTCGTAGGACCAGCCTTCGATTCCGATCAGCACGCAGAGTTGCCGTGAGCGATCGTCGAGACGCTCCAGCGCCTGCCGCAGCATCATCTGCCGCTCCCGACCGGCGGGATCATCGATCGCGGCCGATCCCATCTCCGGCTCGGAGACCAGCTCCTGTTCGACGTCACGCGCACGCACTTTCCGATGGATCTGCTGCCGGCAGAGATTCACCACCGTTCCCGCCAGCCATGATCTGGCGTGGTTGACCCCCGCCTGGCGCTCGAGAAACAGGCACCAGGCCTCCTGAACCAGTTCGTCAGTCTCCTCTGCGGTCAGGCCGTAGCGGCGCTGTGGAATGGCGTAGAGGATCTTTCGGACATCCTGGTAGAGGACGTCCAGATCGAGAGGCTGGCTCGATTCCGCCTGCCGACTCTCCGCCTCCTGCTCGATGACGTCGAGCATTTGCAGCACGATCTCGACGATCTCGTCGAAATCCATCGGCTTGCGGAGAACCAGTTCCGAGCCCCTCGCCCGAAGCTGCTCCTCCACCTCGGGGGTCGCGAATGCGGTGAGGCTGGCGACTCGCGAATGCGGGCTCAGTTTCCGGATCGATTCCAGCAGATGGAGTCCGTCTTCCTGAGTCTTGAGCCTCAGGTCCGCGAGGATGACCGGGTAGTACTCCGAACGGATCATTTCCTCCGCCGTCTCCCGATCATATGCGCCGGCGGCCTCAATCTGCTCGAGCTCGAAAAGCGCGGTCAGACCGTCCGTGATTGCCTCTTCATCGTCAACAACGAGTACTCTTCGCATGTCCATTTCCTTTCGCCGCACAGAACCAACTCAAGGATTCTGCCAATCGGCCGTTAGGACTCAAAGCACTGGATTCATGAGAGTTACATCGAATGTTGCGATGGGTTGCGCCGTTCGAAATTCGAACAGTGTCCGGAATCAGCACACTTCGCAAGCCGGGAGGTGTTCAGGAACCGGAACGGAAGGCATCGATGGAGGGAGCCCACACCAGGCACCGCCGCCGGAGCTCGATTCCGCGTGGATTCGGAGCCAGCGAGACCTCCTCGATGGCCGCGGCGCGGGAGACCAGACTCTCCTCCAGCTCGAGACGGTCCCGATCCCAGGAACGTTGAAGCTGGACGATTTTCTCCATGAAGTCCGCCTGTTGGGGACTGCGTGGCTCGGGATTGCGAACGGTGCGTCCGCTGAGGAGGTCATGGAGCATCTGCCCCCAGGAAATCCCGGAGTCGTCTCCATCGGATTTCGATTCCGGCAGCGATTCCTGGGCTTCGCGCACCTCACGCTCGAACCGTTCCCGGACCTGATCGATGCGGCGGCGGAAGGTCGACTCCAGGGCGTCGGACTGCGTCTCGGATTCCTGTCGCGCCAACTCGAGGCAGCGTTGCTCGAACTCGTCCCGGCTCTCGCGGGGCTTGGAGAAGATGCCGAGATCCTGGTTATGAAAAAGCGGGAGACGTACCGCCTCCTGCAGGAAAGCGCGGAACGGTTCCTCCGACTGCTTGACGATGAGCATGATGGAATCGATCCGCGGGGGCTCGGAATCGGTTTCCCTGGAGAGAGGAAGGGAAGGAGGATCCTCCACGAAAACCGCCTTCTGCCAGTCGGCGATCTCGGCGGAAGGATGAAGAGGGACTGCCAGAGTCCGCTCCACGATGTGGTGAATTCCCTCACGTGCGTCATCGAACGTGACCGCTCCTTCCAGAAGGAGGAATGGAGAGGCGCCGTTCGTCGAGCGGGTGAGGAGAAAGAGCTGTTCGAGATCGGCGACTTCCTCGCCATGGTTCTTGCGCGACGTCGCCCGGGTGCGGCTGGTTCCGCCGGTCTCGACGCTCATTCCGTAGCCGACGGGGGCGGCAGCGAGGACCTCCCCGGGCAGCGACGAGAGAGCCTCCAGCACGCGGTCCCGGCTTTCCGGGTCGATCAGGAGAACGACACATCCTCCCCCACCGGCGCCACAGACTTTGCCACCCCACGCGCCATTCGTCATTGCGGCCGTGATCACCTCGTCGACCTCCGGGGTGCTCACCCCCCGGATCAGCTGCTTCCGATGTGCCCATTCCTCAGCCATGGCTGTCCCGGCACCCGGGAGGTCGCCGGACTCGAGAGCCCGGTCCATCTTCGCAGCGGCGGTGGCGATGCCGGCGAGATGCTTCCTCACTCCGCGGTCGCCGTCCACGGCTTTCCTGTAGATCTGCCAGTTGTTTTCGCCTGAGAAGTGAGCGACCCCGGTCGAGTAGATCACCACGGAACCCGCGAGTTGCGCGAGTGGAAATCGGGAGTGCCGGCGGGTGACGCGTCCGGGGGCGAGCTGAAGGACGGACAGCCCACCGTAGACCGGCGGGTAATAGTCCTGAATTCCGGCGGGGACGCCGAGCACCCGGGTCTCGAGATCTCTGACCAGGTGAATCAGATCGTCTCCATCGATCGGCTCGCCGGCGATCTCGGACAGACCACGCACGAGGGCAATCGCGACGGCGGAGGAACCTCCGAGGCCGGATCCGCGCGGCGCTTCCGAGCGGGTGTTGATCCTGAGCGAGGAGATGCCGAAGTGTTCCACCGCGGTGGAGATCAACGGGAGTTTCCCGGAGCGGACCAGATCCGCGATGGAGTCGAACCGGTGGTGTTCCTGATCCTGGGAAATCAGCTCGATCCCCGACTCGTCGGTTTCGCTGATCTCGACGAGTGCATGAAGCGAGAGAGCGAGGTTGATGGTGCAGGCCTCCGGCTGAAACAGGTACAGCGGCCAGAGGTCGAGAGTTCCGCCGGCAAAATCGGCCCGCATCGGGACCCGGACCTGGACCTTTTTCATCGGACCCTCGAACCTACGGACCGACCGGGGGATTCCCCTGCTCCACGGCCGCAACCTGCTGCGGAGATCCATTGAGCCGGGGAAGAGCGGCGCTGACCTGAGTCCGGAACTGCTCGAGCTCGCGGCCCCGGAGCGGATCGGGAGCGACGGATTTCAGCGTCAGGGGATTGATGTACTCCCCATCCTTCCGGACGCGATAATCGAGGTGCGGGCCGGTGGCCAGGCCGGTCTGGCCGACATATCCGATGATCTCTCCCTGCTCGACCTTGCGGCCCCGCTTGAGCCCCCTGGCGAACCGGGAAAGGTGCATGTAGCAGGTTTCCATCCGCGAGCTGTGCCGGATCCGGATGTAGTTTCCTTCGCCGCGCCCGTGGCCGGCGAACGTGACCACGCCATCCGCCGTCGACATCACCGGAGTCCCGACCGGGGCGCCGTAGTCGATCGCCAGGTGAGGCCGGAAGACTCCGAGAACGGGATGGAATCGGCGGTGCGTGTAACCGGAGGTGATGCGGGTAAATTTGAGAGGAGCCTTGAGGAACTGTTTCTTCAGAGGAGCGCCCGCACGGTCGTAGTACCCGGAGGTGCCGTCGGGATGGTCGAATCGGAAAGCTTCATAGACCTCGCCCTGATGAACGAATCGAGCCGCGAGGATCGGTCCGTATCCGACGAAATCCCTCCCGGAGTACTGCCGGTCGGCAACCACGGTGAAGGAGTCGCCTTTCTGCAGGCGGAAAAAATCCACGTCCCACTGGAACACGTCGACCAGAGGCTGCACGAGCAGAGGGGATTCCCCGGACGCACAGATCGAGTCATAGAGGCTGGTTTCGATCGATCCCGATGCGGTGACCGACTCGGTCTTCTGAGGAAACTCCATGGACCGGACCTCGAAGCCCTCCGGGCTCCGGGTCGCGGTCAGCCTGCCCCAGCCGGTGATTTTCAGATCGACCCGATCGATCGTCTCTTCGCTGCCACGATAGAAGCGGAGAAGCTGGCCCGGCCGGAGCCGGCGGGGGTCGACCTCACCCGCGAACGCACGAGCAACCGCGAATGCGTCCCGGCTGCTCAGGCCTCCGGCCAGCAGGATCGACTCGAGCGTGTCACCCGAGTCGACGGGAAGAACCACCGGGTGAGGCGGGAGCGGTTTCGGTCCTGAAGCCAGCAATGCGTAATCGATCCGGGGCGCACTGGCGAAGGGATTCTCCGGGGCCTGATGCTTCTGGGTCAGAAGCAGGAAAAGGAGCGGAATCGTCATCGGCACGATCACGAGGTACCCTCGCGTCGCCCAAAGTACCCCCCCCACCTTCTGACCGCGTTCCAGCAGTCGTCTCATCCGCTCGCTTCCCTCTTTCGGTTCAAGGACGTCGTACCCATCTTAGCACTGCCGGAGAGCTCGGCAGGAGATCGTCCTACTGTGGGTCTTCCATCGAGAGAATGTGAATCTTCTGTTCGTCCTCGCTTCCCATCGGCTGGTCTGTACGGGTGTATCCGGCCGGGACTTCGAAGGTCGCCGGCGGAACGGTGGTCCGCTGAATCCGGGTCACCACCATCTCGGAACGCTGAGTCCTGGACGGCTTGACTTTCAAAATGGAAGAGGCATCCACCTTCTTCGGATCCATCCGCGTCACCACACTGATGATCTGCTGAAGAGGGAATCCGGGGATCCTGGAGGTTTCGTCCGAGATCAATCGGTCCACCTCGGCGTTTCCCGTGCTCTGGAGCGAGCCGGGGATCGGGGCACTCTGAATTTCGGGGAACGCGGAGGTGGTCCATTTCTCGACGGTGGTCTCGACCCGTTTGGTCAATGGAATGGTGCCGACCTCGATGGTCAGGTCGTAACTGGCGGTGAATCGATAGTGGTGGGTAGGCTGCCCGGCGATGGAAGGACCCGGGCCGAGGTCGTCGACTTTCGTGTCGAGATTGGAGATCTTCAGCCCGAGCCGCTGGACGGTGCCGGCGGTCAGTGCGCTGGGGTCCCGAACGAGATAGGTCTTGTGCTCCGGATTGACGATGTAGAGGACCGCGGAGCCAGACCGGGTGATCACGTATTGCCCTGCACCGGTGGTGGAGCCTTTCAGATAGTCCACCCGACTCTGATCCCCATCCATCACCGCCCGTCCGAGGGTTCGGGAAGGAGGCTCGAGAGATGAATCGAATCGGGTCACCTGCTGAAACTCGTATTCGATCCCGGCCGAGCAGGGAATTGAGAACAGCAGGACGACCAGTGCCACCAGAATCGAGATTCGTTTCATGACCGCCACTCCTTTTCTCAAGTATAACAGTGCATTCGCCGCACGGCATGGGTCCGGACGGGCTGCCTTTCAGACGAAGCTGTGACAGCGCTCGTTCCGCGGAATTTTGCCTCGCATCGCTTGTTGGCGACGGCGATGCGGAAAACCGGAATCATTCTCATTCTCCTCTGCCTCTCCGCCGGTTCGATCTTCGCCGACAGCTCGATCAAGGGAACTCAGATCGAGACCGTGGTCAGGGAGATCAGCAAACGGCAGGCGAAGATCACCACGATTCAGGCCGACTTCCGGCAGGAGAAGTCGCTCTCCATGCTGGCTGAGCCCGAGATCTCCAGCGGGACGTTCGTGTTCGCGCGTCCCAACAAGGTCCGATGGAACTATCAGCAGCCCAGGCCGGTAACGATGCTGATCGCGGACGGCTGGATGACGACCTACTACCCCTCGCTGAAGAAGGCCGAAAAGCTCGAGGTGCGGGGAGTTCAGGATCGGATCTTCCGCTACATGGGAGCCGCCGCGGGAGCCATTGACGATCTCTCCAGTTACTTCGATTTCCGCTTTGTGGATGCGAAGGCGTCGCCGACCTACACCCTGGAGCTGGAGCCGAAGACGAAAATGCTCGCTCGCCGGGTTCAGCGGATCAAGATCTGGATCGACAAGACCAGCTATCTCACCACCGGAGTGGAGTACGTCGAGGGGAATGGCGACACCACCCACTACGAATTCAGCAACATCCGGGTCAATGAGCCGGTCGAGGATGGCCGGTTCCAGCTCGATCTTCCCCCCGGAGTCAGGATCGAGAAGATGGACCTGAATCGCTGATCTCGATGAGTGCAGTTTCCTTCACGGTCCTCGGGTGCGACGGTGCTGCACGACGTGGTCGGCTGGTGACCTCTCATGGTGTTCTGGAGACGCCGTTTTTCATGCCGGTCGGCACCCTGGGCTCGGTCAAATCCCTGACCGTGGATCACATCGAAGACCTCGATCCCGGCATCATCCTCTGCAACACCTATCATTTGATGCTGCGCCCGGGAATCGAGATTCTCGAGCAATTGGGAGGGATCCATCGGTTCGTCGGCTGGAATGGCGCGGTGCTGACCGACTCGGGCGGATATCAGGTGTTCTCACTCGCGGGAATCCGGAAGGTCCGGGAGGAGGGGGTGGAGTTCCGCAGCCATCTCGATGGCTCGCTTCATCTGCTGACTCCGGAAGGTTCGGTGGAGATCCAGGAGCGGATGGGTGTGGACATCGCCATGGCGTTCGACGAGTGCCCGGCTCCGGGGCTGTCGCGGGACGAAGTCCGGAAGTCGATGGAGCTGACGCACCGCTGGGCGCGCCGTTGCCTCGAGGCGCGCCGTGGAACCAGCGCCCTGTTCGGAATCGTCCAGGGGGGCGTCGATCCGGAGCTGAGGCGGGAGAGCGCCGAGGTGATCGGAGGGATGGAGTTCGACGGGACGGCCATCGGGGGGCTTTCGGTAGGCGAGCCGAAGGAGATGATGCTGGAGACCCTGAGGACGACCGCACCGCTGCTTCCTGCGGACCGTCCGCGCTACCTGATGGGAGTCGGAACGCCGGAGGATCTGCTGGAGGGTGTGGCGGCGGGAGTGGACATGTTCGACTGTGTGCTGCCGACCCGCAACGCCCGCAACGGAACCCTGTTCACCAGCCGCGGGAAGATATCCATCAAGAACGCACGTTATCGGGGCGACGAGGGGCCCGTGGACCCGGATTGCCGCTGCCTGACGTGTCGCCGGGTCTCCCGGGGATACCTGAGGCATCTGTTCGCCAGCGGAGAGATTGCAGCGGCGGTTTACAACACCATTCACAACCTGTCCTTCTACCTTGACTTGATGAAGGGAATTCGGCACTCTATCGCGTCCAATTCATTCGAGGAGTACCGCAGAACCTTCCTCGCGACCACATCCGAATCATGAAGATCATTGCTGCAGCTCAAAGTCCCGGGATCGAGGCCTTGATCGTCCAGTTTCTTCCGATCATCGCGATCATCGCCATTTTCTACTTTCTGGTGATCGCGCCTGCCAACAAGCAGCGGAAGAAGACTCAGGAAATGCTGGGGAACCTGAAGAAAGGTGACCGTGTCATTACGAGCGGTGGAATCTACGGCACGATCCAGGGTTTCGACAACGATACCGTGTTTCTGAAAATCAGCGACAGCGTGAAGATCCGGATCCAGCGCTCGGCCATCGCCGGGCCCGCCGGTGACACGACGTCGGACTGAGCGGAGGCGTCTCTTGAACAAAAGTCAAATCTGGAAAGTGGTGGTGATCGTCGCCGTTCTCGGCATTTTCATCTGGGCGATTGTTCCGACCTCCAGCGATCCCGCGCCGATCAAGCTCGGGCTGGACCTCAAAGGTGGGACCCACCTGGTGATGAAGGTCAACACCATCGACGCCGTTCGCGCGGAAGTGGACCAGGCCATGGAGCGGATCAAGGCAGAGGTTGGAAAGCGCGAAGATCTGCCGAGCCCGCAACTGGCCCGTTCGGGGGAAGACTCATTTACCTTGACACCACCCGCGGGTGTCCCCACCACCGAATACGAAAAGATCGTCAGCGACTGGCTCACGAGCTTCGAGATGAACGCTCACCAGAGCTCGATCGACGTCAGGATGAAGCCGACCGCCCGCGCCGCTCTGGAAGATCAGACGGTGGCTCAGGCGGTGGAGACCATCCGCAACCGGATCGATGCCTTCGGTGTGGCCGAGCAGCTCATCGCGCGCCAGGGTGCCGAGCGTATCGTGATTCAGCTTCCCGGCGTGGATGATCCCGCCCGGGTCAAGGAGCTGATCCGCACCACCGCGCAGCTTCAGTTTCGTCTGGTGGTCGGAAATACGGCCTCCACTCCCGAGCAGGTGATGCAGGGTCTGCCGGCTGGGACGGACAAAACGGCGGTCGAGGTCCTCCCCGGAGATGCCTTCGATCAGTTTCACCGGGTCAGCGGCCAGCAGTACTACGCGGTTCAGAAGAGCATCCCCGTCACCGGGCAGGACCTGAAGACGGCGCGGGTTCAGAAGGGCCGTCTGGGCGAGCCGATCATCGGCTTTTCGCTGAGCCCCGAGGGTGGACGCAAGTTCGGCCAGCTGACCGGCGACAACGTCAACCGCCAGCTCGCCATCGTTCTCGACAACCGGGTGCGGTCCGCTCCGGTGATCAACAGCCGGATCGACAATGAGGGAATCATCCAGGGGAACTTCACACCCCAGGAGGCGAGTGACCTCGCGCTGATTCTCCGCAGCGGATCCCTCCCGGCCTCGCTGACCACGCTCGAAGAGCGGACCGTGGGACCGTCGCTCGGCCTCGATTCGATTCGCCAGGGCGTGACCGCCTCGCTGCTGGGATTCCTTCTGGTGATCGTCGGCTCGATCATCTATTACAAGGGCGCGGGCATCAACGCCACCGTGGCCCTGCTGATGAACCTGGTTCTTCTGCTCGGCGCAATGGCGTTCATCCATGCCACGCTGACTCTGCCCGGAATCGCCGGTGTGATCCTGACCCTGGCCATGGCCATCGACTCGAACGTTCTGGTGTTCGAGCGCATCCGGGAGGAGCTCCGGCACGGGAAATCGATCCGGGCAGCCATCGATCAGGGTTTCTCGATGGCATTCGGAACGGTCATCGATACCAACCTGACGACGATGATCGCAGCGCTGTTCCTGTTCCAGTTCGGTTCGGGTCCGGTGCGCGGATTCGCAGTGACACTTCTGATCGGTCTTTCGGCCTCGGTGTTCACCGCCTTCTTCGTCTCCAAAGTGATGTTCGACATCGTCTACAACCGAGCGGGCTCGCGGCCCGAGCGGATCAGTATCTAGGCCGAGGAGAGCCAGGATGCAATTTTTTGCCAATGCCAACTACGATGCCATCAAATGGCGCTATCACTGGCTGACGCTGTCTCTGGCGATCATCATCGCCGGCGGCGTCGCCTGGTTCGTGAACGGGATCAACCTCGGAATCGACTTCGCCGGAGGAGCCAGCGTCATCGTTCAGTTCCAGGAGCAGCCCCCGCTGGATCAGCTCCGCGGAGTGGTCAAGGATGCGACCATCCAGCGCTATGGTCCGGCCGAGCAGAACTCCGTTCTGATCCGGCTCCCCAAGCAGGAGACCGAGGGTGACTATGCCGGTCAGCTCGTCGAGAAGCTCCACCAGACGTTCAACCCCGACGCCGGCCAGAAGATCGATCTGAACTACCAGGGAACCGAGGTCATCACCAACGTTCTCGCCGACGCCGATCCCGATCACAAGGGATCCGGCCCGGAGGCGACTGCCTACTACGACGACGTGGTGGGATCGGTGATCGGGCATCGCTCCGAGCTCGGTCTGTACAAGTCCTTCGACCAGGTTCGCGCGGCGCCGAAAGTCACTCCGGCGGTCGCGAACGTGCTCCAGGAAAAGACCTTCCTCGGAAAATTCAACGTCAGGAACCAGGAAACGGTCGGACCGCAGGTCGGAAGGGAGCTCCAGCGGAAGGCATTCTGGGCGATCCTGCTGTCGACGATCGCGATGGGAATCTACGTTGCGGTTCGATTCGATCTGAAGTTCGGGGTCGCCGCAATCATCTGCCTGCTCCATGACGTGATGGTGACCCTCTCGTTCCAGTTGATCACCGGCATCGAGTTCAGCATCGTCGCCGTCGCGGCCTATCTGACCCTCGTCGGTTACTCCATCAACGACACCGTCGTCGTCTACGACCGGGTTCGTGAGAATCTCCGGAAACAACGGACCAAGACGGAGCTGAAGGACATCCTCAACCTCTCCATCAACCAGACCCTGTCCCGGACGATCCTGACCAGCGGCTTCACCCTGCTGGCGCTGATCTGTCTGATCATCTGGGGTGGCGAAGTGCTCGCCGGGTTCGCATGGCTGATGTTCATGGGCATTCTGGTGGGAACCTACTCCAGCATCGTGGTTGCTCCGGCGGTCGCTCTCTGGTGGGAGAAGTACATCTCGAAGGACAAGCGGACCTATGCAGGCCGGCGCGCCCAGAGTGCTTCGAGCCGCTGAGTCTGAAATCATCGAAGGATTGGAGGGCGCGGGTTTCCCGCGCCCTTTTTCGTGCACATCGATCTGTGACGGGCGACACGCGGGTGATGTACGGGCGTCGATGTTTGCATCCCGGCCGCGTGTTAGACTCCGGCCCCGAGTGCGCCTGCCACGGCAGAGCGCCTGATCTGTCAAGAACGGAGGCTTTCAATGCCCAGGATCCGACGCGAGGACGCGCTGGAATATCATTCTCTTCCGCGCCCCGGAAAAACCGAAGTCATTCCCACCAAACCGACCCTCACTCAGAGAGACCTCTCTCTCGCCTACACCCCCGGAGTGGCGGAACCCTGCCTGGAGATCAAGCAGAACCCCTCGGACGTCTACCGCTACACCAACAAGGGCAATCTCGTTGCCGTGATCAGCAATGGGACCGCGGTCCTCGGACTGGGCGCGATCGGCGCCGCGGCCGGAAAGCCGGTGATGGAAGGAAAGGGCGTTCTGTTCAAGCGGTTCGCCGGCATCGATGTCTTCGATCTCGAGCTCGAAACCCGGGACACGGAGGATCTGATCAAGGCAGTCAGCCTGATGGAGCCGACCTTCGGAGGTATCAATCTCGAGGACATCAAGGCGCCCGAATGTTTCGAGATCGAGCGACGACTTCAGTCCATGATGAACATTCCGGTGTTCCATGACGATCAGCACGGAACCGCGATCATCTCGGCGGCCGCGCTGATCAACGCCCTCGAAGTTGCGGGAAAGAAGATCGAGGACGTCCGGCTGGTGATCTCGGGGGCGGGCGCAGCCGCATTCGGCTGTATCTGGCTCTATCTCGAGCTTGGACTGAAGAAGGAAAACATCATCCTGTGCGATACGACCGGGGTGATCTACAAGGGCCGCGAAGATCACATGACCGATCTCAAGCGGGAGTACGCCGCGGAGACGGATGCACGCACCCTGGCTGACGCGATGAAGGGCGCGGACGTGTTCCTCGGACTCTCCGTCGGTGGCATTGTGACCCAGGACATGATCCGGGTGATGGCCGATAATCCGATCGTGTTCGCGCTCGCGAATCCAGACCCGGAGATCACCTATGACGACGCCACCGCGGCCCGTCCGGATGTGATCATCGCGACCGGCCGATCCGACTATCCCAACCAGGTGAACAACGTTCTCGGGTTCCCGTTCATCTTCCGCGGTGCGCTCGACTGCCGGGCCACTGCGATCAACACCGAGATGAAACTCGCGGCCTCGAAGGCACTTGCCGCCCTCGCCAAGGAAGACGTTCCGGACTCGGTGCTTCGCGCCTACTCGGTGGATCAGATGAGTTTCGGTCGGGAGTACCTGATCCCGAAACCATTCGATTACCGCGTCCTGCTCTGGGTCCCGGTGGCGGTTGCCCGGGCCGCGGCGGAAACCGGAGTGGCCCAGGCACCGATCGAGGATTTCGAGCAGTACACCCGCGAGCTGGAGCGTTTCCTCGGCCGCTCCCGCCGGCTGATGCACACGGTCTTCGACCGCACCAAACGAAGCGGAAAGCGGATCGTGTTTCCTGAAGGCGAGAGTGACAAGATCATTCGCGCGGCGAAAATCCTGATCGAGGAAGAAATCGGGGATCCCATTCTTCTCGGCCGCCGAAATGTCATCGAGCAGAAGCTCGCGGCAATCGAGCTCGACGCCTCGAGGCTGCGGATCATCGATGTCGAGGAGGCGGGCGAAGCGCAGCGCTACGCCGGGAGGCTTCACGAGATCCGCCGCCGCAACGGCATCACCATGAGCGATGCCAGTCAGTTGATCACCGATCCGAACTACTTCGGCATGATCATGCTGGAGGCCGGCGACGCGGACGGAGTCATTTCCGGACTGAACTCGTACTACCCGGCGACGATTCGTCCGGCGCTGGAGATCCTCAAGACCCGGCCCGGGGTGCGCCGAGCGAGCGGTGCTTATCTGCTCATGTTCGAAGAGCGTGAGCTGCTTCTCGCCGACACCACCGTCAATATCGAGCCGACCGCGGAGGATCTCGCCGAGACGGCGGTTCTCACCGCGGAAACCGCCCGGCGGTTCGGCTTCGAGCCGCGGATCGGAATGCTGTCTTTTTCGAATTTCGGATCGACTCCCCACCCCCTGCAGCAGAAGGTGCGCAGGGCGGTCGAACTGCTCAAGGCGAGCCATCCCGATCTCCCGGTGGAAGGCGAGATGCAGGCGGACGTCGCGGTGTTTCCCGAGATCGCCGGTTCCGACTACCCGTGGAGCGTGATTCAGGGCGACGCCAATGTCCTGATTTTTCCCGATCTGACGTCGGCGAACATCGCCTACAAACTGCTCTGGCGGCTGGGCAGCGCGGAAGTGATCGGTCCGATTCTCCAGGGAGTTGCCAAACCGGTCCATGTGCTTCAGCGCGGCGTCGATGTCTCGGACATCGTGAACATGGCTGCGATCGCCGTGCTCGATGCTCAGGATATCGACCGAAAAGTGAAGAGCTGACGCGCTTTTGCGGAAGGAACGGTCTGCTGCCGGTTAGCTGACCTGTGGCTCCACTCCCGAACTCCCGGGGGTGGAGCCCTGCGCGTTCCCCTCGGGATGCAGGCAGGCCCGCACCAGCGCATGCAGTGCCTGGAGGTCGAACGGCTTGGGGAGAAACGCGGAAACCCCGCTGTGGACCGCCTCCGCCAGTGCCGGCTCCCGATTGGCGCTGACCACGATGACCGGAATGGCCCGCAGGTCCGGATCCGAAGCGCGTTCCCGGAGCACATCCCATCCGGACACGCCGGGCATCATCAGGTCCAGCACGACGAGATCGGCCCGGCCGTCGCGCATCGCATCGAGCGCGAAGCCTCCGTGCGAAGCCTCTTCGAGCTCGTAGCCATCGCGGCGGAGAGTCGCGACCATCATCTTGCGGATGTGAGGATCGTCATCGACGATCAGAATTCGGTCTCGGGACATGATGGACAGATCGCTCGTCATTATGCACATTCAGTGCCGCGCTTTGTACCTCAGTCTGTCTCGCAGAGGGTGCGCGTGGCGCTTCTCCCAGCCGGGAAAGCCCGTTGCAAATCGAATTTAAACCACGGTCTCTCTGTTCCCCTCGGATACGAAAAATGAAGATCGCGGTCGCCATGTCGGGTGGCGTCGATTCCTCGACGGTCGCCTGGCTCCTCAGAAATCAGGGTCACGACGTACTCGGCCTCTCCATGCAGATGTACGACCAGCTGTCCCGCGCGACCACCGAGTATGGAGGGTGCTGCACCCTCGATGATCTCGCCGACGCGCGCCGGGTCGCCTGGAAGCTCGAGATTCCCCACTTCGTCCTGAATATGGAGGAGGGGTTCCACCAGAAGGTCATCGCCCCTTTCGTCAGCAGCTATCTCCAGGGGTCGACGCCCAGCCCATGCGTGCTCTGCAATACGCATGTGAAGTTCGAGCTGCTCCACCGGAAGGCGCTGGCCGCCGGCGCCGAGAAGGTGGCGACAGGTCACTATGCACGCGTGACCGTGGGCAGCGACGGCTCGTTCGAGCTGAGGAAGGCTCGCGATCTGGCCAAGGATCAGAGCTACTACCTGTTCGAGCTGAGCCAGGAGCAGCTCGCGCATGCGTTGTTCCCTCTCGGGGAGCTGACCAAGCCTGAAGTTCGCGAACTGGCTTCGCGAGCGGGACTCTCCGTTGCGGCGAAACGGGAGTCGTACGAGATCTGTTTCGTACCTCAGAGAGATGGCTACAGCCGAATCATCGAGGATGAAGCGGCCGAGCTCGTTGCGGCCGGCAGCAACGATCCGCTCGCACGGTCCGTGGCGGATTCCGACGCCGGGGGCGACATCGTCGATCTGGAAGGAAACGTGGTCGGCCATCATGACGGGTACTACCATTTCACCGTGGGCCAGCGCCGTGGCCTTCAGGTGGGTGGGTTTCCATCCAGAACCTACGTCATCGACGTCAATCCTTTCACCCGGCAGGTGATCATCGGTCCGGTGGAGGCGCTGGATCGGACGGAGCTGGCTGCCGAGCGGACCCACTGGATCTCCGGCATTCCGCCGAAGGCGCCGATCCGCGTCGCTGCGCGGGTACGGTCCCGTCAGGCCGAGATTGCGGCGACGGTCGAACCTCTGCCCGACGGACACTGCCGGGTCACCTTCAACGGAACCGTTCGAGCCGTCGCGCCCGGGCAGGCGGTGGTGTTCTATCAGGACGACGTCTGCCTCGGGGGCGGTTGGATCACCCGCGAATCGGGAATCGGCAGTCAGTAATCCGCTTCCGAAGCCGGCTGCGATCCGGCCCGGTGTCAGAGACCCTCAGCGGCACCAGCCGGCAGGTCGGTCTATTCGACGGTGACGCTCTTCGCGAGATTCCGCGGCTGGTCCACGTCGCAGCCGAGTCTCAGAGCGATGTAATAGGCCAGCAGTTGCATCGGGACCACGGCGAGGATCGGCTGGAGCGGCTCGACGGACCAGGGGATCTCGATCACGTCGTCGGCCATCTCCTTCATCTCCTGGTCGTTCTCGTCGCAGATGACGATCAGTTTTCCGTCGCGCGCTCGAACCTCCTGCAGATTCGAGACGATCTTGTCGTAGACCGGAGTGTGTGAGGCGATCCCCACGACTGGCAGGTTCTCGTCGATCAGCGCGATCGGCCCGTGTTTCATCTCTCCGGCCGGATAGCCCTCGGCATGAATGTAGGAGATCTCCTTGAGCTTGAGGGCTCCTTCCAGGGCGATGGGATAGTGGACGCCACGTCCCAGAAACAGAAAGTCCCGCGCCTTGTAGTATTTGTGCGCAATCGCCTCGATCTCCTGATCGCGGCGGAGAATCGCCTCGATCTTCTGCGGGATCACCGACAGCTCGTGCATGTCGTACTGGAGGTCCTTCCGGTCGGCTCCGAGCAGCTGGCGGATGTAGAGAGAGAGCAGGTAAAAGGCGGTGAGCTGGGTAGTGAAGGCTTTGGTCGAAGCGACCCCGATCTCCGGGCCCGCATGGGTGTAGATCACCCCCTCGGAAAGACGCGTCGCCGCGGATCCGATCACGTTGCAGATGGTGATCAGTCGGGCGCCTCTCTTCTTCGCTTCCTGCATTGCCGCGATGGTGTCCGCGGTCTCGCCGGACTGGGTCACGCCGATGACCAGCGTCGTCTCGTCGACCCGCGGATCCCGATACCGGTACTCCGAGCCGTAATCCACCTCCACCGGAAGACCGGAGGCCTTCTCCAGAATGAACTTTCCGACCAGGCCCGCATGCCATGAAGTGCCGCACGCCACCACATGAATCTTCCGGAACCTCTTCCATGCCTCCGGGGTGAACTGGAGCTCGTTGAAGAAAACCTCGCCGGATTCCTGGAACATCCGACCGGTGAAGGTGTCCTTGACCGCGCGTGGCTGCTCGTGGATCTCCTTCAGCATGTAGTGCTTGAAGCCTTCCTTCTCGGCCATCACCGCGTCCCAGGTGATCCGCTTCGGCTCCCGCTCGACCGGCTTCATGTCGTGGTCGTAGAGCTTGACCGCATCCCGGGTGACGACCGCATGCTCGCCATCCTCGAGGTAAAGGATGTTGCGGGTGTACGGGAGCAGGGGAGTGACGTCGGAAGCAACGAGATTCTCGCCCTCGCCCACGCCGACGACCAGGGGTGGACCCTGGCGGGCGGCCACGATCACACCGGGTTCGTCGGCCGAGACCATGACCAGGGCGAAATGTCCGCTGAGCTCGGCGAGGGACTTTCTCACCGCTTCCACGAACGAGCCGGTGTTCTGCCGATTCGACTCGATCAGGTGTGCAACCACTTCCGTGTCGGTCTCGGTCTTGAACTGGTGGCCTTCCTTTCCGAGCCGCTGCTTGAGAGCGATGAAGTTCTCGATGATTCCGTTGTGGATCACCACGATTCGTCCGGAGCAGTCCCGGTGAGGGTGTGCGTTGTTCTCGTTCGGCCTTCCGTGTGTTGCCCAGCGGGTATGGCCCATTCCGAAGGTTCCCTCGAACCCGTTGTTCCGGAGCTTCTCTTCGAGGTTCGCGAGTTTTCCCTCGGCGCGCACCACGCTGACCCCCTCCCCGTCCACAACCGCGATTCCTGCGCTGTCATACCCCCGGTACTCCAGTTTCCTGAGTCCTTCGAGAAGAACGGGAACAACCTTGCGCTCCCCCACGTATCCGATGATTCCGCACATAAATTCAGTCGACCTTTCGCCCCGGGACTCCTCTGGAGGTCCGCGCTCGAGGGATCCGCGTTAGAATGCGCGCTGGCTCAGCCAGCGATCATGATTCGAAAACTGACGATTTTCCTTTTCCTGATTCTCGTTTCGGCGGCGTGCGGCAAACGGGGAGACCCGGTGCCGCCGGTGCCGGTGATTCCGAAAGAGACGACGGACCTCTTTGTAGCACAGAGAGGGCCAAGAATAATCCTTTCCTGGACGTATCCCTCGCTGACTACGGCCGGATCCACCCTCGGGGAAATCCGGAAGCTGGTGGTCTGGCGTTCCCGCGAAACCCTTCCAACTTCACTCTCTGCGGAGGGGCAGAAGGCGGAGGCGACGGCCGCGGCACCGGCGTCCGAGCCGAAACCGGAAGTGCTGTTCAGTGGGGTCCCCGTCCCCACTCCGGATCAGTTTCTTCGGGTGAAGACGCGAGTCGCCGAATTCGATGCATCACATCTCGGCGAAATCTCGGTCGGAGCGAAGCTGCGATTCGAGGACCGTCCACCTCTGCAGACCGAGCAGGGCCGGCCGGTTCGATATACCTACGCCGTCACCACCGTGGGCCGGGCCGGGACCAGTGCACTGTCGAATCTGGTCTCGGTCGTACCGCTCGATGTTGCCCGCGCGCCGAAGAACGTGCGTGCCGAGATCACCCCACCGGCCGTGGTGCTGCAGTGGCAGGCTCCCGCACAGACGGTCACCGGAGGCGACCAGCCGCAGATCCAGGGCTACAACGTGTACCGCCTCTCGCCTGACGAGACTCTGGTGGAGCCTCTGCAGCCGGTCAACGGAGCTCCGATCCAGGGCACCACCTGGTCCGATACCCCTCCGTACGGTGTTCATCGTTACGCCGTGACGGCGGTGACGACGGAAGGGCCTCCTCGTGCGGAGAGCGAATTTCCGCTGCTGGTGATGGCGCAGTTCGAGGATCGAATGCCACCGCCGGTTCCCGAAAGCCTCGAGGCGCTGACCGAGGAGAAGAGCGTGAGGCTGGTGTGGGATCCGGTGGAGGCCGCCGATCTTGCGGGCTATCGCGTTTACCGCATTACCGGGGATCATCGGGAGCTGCTCACGCCGGAGCTGCTGGATCAGCCGCTCTACGTCGATGCCGCTCCTCCGACCGGCGTCGAGTTCATTTATGCAGTGACCAGTGTGGACCGAACCGGCAATGAGAGCGAGATTCAGAAGAGCGATCCGGTGCTGGTGCCGACGTCGTAGGAGCGATTCGGAACCGGGTCGTTCTCTGTCATAATCCGGCGCCGTGCAGGTCGGGAATGAGCTGATCATTGCGGTTGCGGCTCTCCTCGCCGGGATGGTCAACTCCATTGCGGGAGGGGGAACGCTCATTTCGTTTCCGACCCTTCTGTGGCTCGGCCGTCCGCCAATCATGGCCAACGCAACCAGTACGGTTGCCCTCTGGCCGGGATCCTTCGCTGCCATGCTCGGGTTCCGGCGGGATCTCGCCACCGCCCGCCGCTGGCTGCTTCTGCTCTCCATCCCATCGTTGCTGGGTGGATGCATCGGAGCGTTTCTCCTTCTCCGGACGCCCACCAGCACGTTCGAACGATTGATCCCGTTTCTGATCCTCGGGGCCACCCTGCTGCTCGCTCTCCAGGAGCCGATCACCCGCAAGCTGGCTCTTCCCCATGGAGACCACCAGACCTCGCGAAGCTGGATCGCGTTCGCCTTCGGATTTCAGTTTCTGGTCGGGATCTATGGCGGATATTTCGGTGCAGGGATCGGCATTCTGATGCTCGCCGCTCTCGGGTTGATGGGGCTGGCCGACCTGCACCAGATGAACGGGTTGAAGAACCTGCTGGCGCTGTTCATCAACGGGATCGCGGCAGTCTATTTCGCGGTGTCCGGCGCGGTGATCTGGACCGATGCTCTGGTGATGGCGGTGGGTGCGATGAGCGGAGGATGGATCGGTGCGAGGCTTGCCCATCGCGTGGGTCGGAAGGTGGTCCGGCGCACCGTGGTGGTGATTGGCATCGTGATGACCGTGGCGACGGCGTTGCGTCTCACCTGAGGCCAGTGGAAGAACTCTCGCAAGGGTCCGGAGCATGACGGGCCGGAAGCGGTCGAGTGGCTGGATTCTCGCGGCGACGATTCTCGCCTCATCGATGGCCTACATCGATCAGTCCATCGTCAACGTCTCTCTGCCTGCAATCCAGGCCGATCTCCGCGTCCCGGTCTCGAGCCTGCAGTGGATCGTCAATGCCTACATGCTCTTTCTCGGTGCGCTGATCCTCGCCGGTGGCGCGGCGGGTGATCGGTTCGGGCGTCGCCGCATTTTTTCTCTCGGAATCGTGATGTTCGGAGGCGCCTCGCTGTGGTGCGGCGTTGCGGCGAGCCTGCCGCAACTGGTGCTCGGCCGCTCGCTGCAGGGGGTCGCGGGTGCCCTGCTCGTGCCGGGAAGCCTCGCCATCATCACCGCCACCCATCGGGAAGCGGATCGGCCGAAGGCGATCGGAACCTGGGCGGGTGCTTCTGCCATGACCACGGCGCTCGGGCCTCTGCTCGGAGGGTGGATTGTCGAGACGTTTTCCTGGAGGCCGATCTTCTTTCTCAATGTTCCCGTGGCCGTCGTTGCCTGGCTGATTACGATGCGTCACGTGCCGGCCAGCCGCGGAGATCGAGAGCGCAGCATCGACTGGTTCGGCGCCCTTGTCGGGACCACCGCGCTGGGAGCCGTTCTCTTCGGTGTGATCGACTCCTCGAACCGCGGTTGGGATGCGCCCTCCACGTGGGGCGCGCTCGCAGGCGGAGCCCTCCTGCTCGCCCTCTTTGTCGTCCGGGAGCGAAATGCGCGGGATCCGATGATGCCCCTCACTCTGTTCCGGTCGGCGACTTTCCGGGGCGCCAATGTGCTGACGCTGCTGCTCTACTTCGCACTCTCCGGTATCTTCTTCCTGGTGCCGCTGAATCTGATCCAGGTGCAGCATTACTCACCCCTGGAGACGGGCGCCGCCTTTCTCCCGTTCACGCTTCTACTGGCGGGGCTCTCACGATGGATCGGCGCGAAGACGGAAACGTTCGGAGCGCGTCGACTCCTGATCGGCGGTCCACTTCTCGCCGCGGCCGGGATGGCCCTGTTCGCTCTGCCTCGCGTGGGAGGGACATACTGGACGACCTTCTTTCCCCCGATGGCGGTGCTGGGTCTGGGGATGTCGCTTTCGGTCGCTCCGCTCTCGGCGACGGTGATGGGAGCAGTGAGTGACGAGCACGCCGGTGCGGCGAGCGGAATCAACAATGCCGCATCCAGGACCGCCGGAGCGATTGCGGTTGCTGTTGTCGGAGTCATCGTGATCGCTGTCTTCGGCAGCACTCTCGAATCAACATTGGCGGATCTTCCGGTCTCGCCGCAGGTTCGTCGCCAGATCCTCGCGCAGCACCAGAATCTGGGCGAGGTGACCATTCCCTCGGGAGTTGCCGGAGAGCGACGTACGGAGCTGGAGCGAGCCGTGGATGAGGCGTTCGTGAAAGGCTTCAGAACGGCGGTTCTGATTGCGGCCGGCCTCGCCGCGCTCAGCAGTCTTGCTGCGCTGCGCTGGATCCGGCCCGGAGAGGAACGGAACGCCCCCTGACTCTCAGCCGGAGGTCCGAAGTCCGCCGGTCAGCGAGGAGAGCGGCGGATCGAACCTCTCACGGAAGATCTCGAAAGGAACCGCCGAGCCGATCCGGCGAAGAGGATCGTGCTCCTCAATGACGTCCTGATAGGTTTCGTAGCATTCGAGGCAGCGACGTGCGGTTTCGACATCCTGCTCATCCACCGGGACGATGCAGTCCACCTGCTCGGGGCTCGATGCGGAGAGACCGGAATCCTCCGATGGAAGGAGAGTGAAGAACGCCAGTCTTCGGAGGAAATTGTCCATTCCAGAGGTCCGAAGCGTGCAATAGACCCGTTTGACCGAAGCGTGGGTCACCAGGTGATCTGGATGGCCGCTGATGCCGTGAAAGGCATAGGTCACCAGAATGTCGGGCGTGATCTCGGCCACCCGGTCGGTGATGTCCCGCTCGAGTTTGAGGGGGTTCACGTCATCCAGACCGCCATCCGGCCAGTCGAGAACCTCCAGGCTGTCGAGCTGGAGCACATCGCGGACCCTCTCCATCTCCTTCAGACGGATCTCGCCCATCCGCTCGATGGTGTACCCGTACTTTTCGCGCTGACGGGTCGCGCCGCCCCGGGTGAGCGTGAGCAGGTGAACCTCGTGGCCTTCTCTTTTCTGGGCCGACATAGCCAGCGCGGGACCGAAAGATTCATCGTCGGGGTGAGGAAACACGTAGAGATACTTCATGGTGACCTCGTGTCCTGGAGGGCCGCTCTGGCGGCCGGAGCGGTCCGCCGCGCCCATTCCGCATACATCGTTCCGCTCGGATGCAGGCCATCGGTGGTGAGCATTTCCTCGCGGAGCCCAGCCTGCCGGGAAAAGGGAGTGATGTCCACATAGCGGGCTCCAGCCCGCCGGGTGAGCTCGCGATTGGCTTCATTGAACTCGTCGATCTGCCTTCCGACCAGAGCGGCGTCTCTTCCCTCCCGGGCAGCAAAAGGGGTGACGCCCCAATCGGGGATCGAGAGGGCCACCACGTGGTCTGCGCGTCCGCCAGCCAGACCGGTTGCCCGGGTGAGCAGAGTCCCGAACTGCTGACGATATTCTTCGATCGCGCGGCCGCGATACTGATTGTTCACCCCGATCTGCAGGGTCACCAGCCCGAAGGGCCCTGGAGGTGACGCCTGATCGATCGCCGCGGCAAGCTCATCGGTGGTCCATCCGGTTTTCGCGATGATCACCGGTGCGGCGACCGGGACGTCGTCGTCGAGTAGCAGGTTGTGTAGTTGCACCGGCCAGGAGCAGGCATGCCCGACCGACTCCCCCACGGTGTAGGAATCTCCGAGTGCCAGAAATCCTGGTGCGCCTTCTTGCGGTCTCAATGCATCTCCATGGCACCCAGGAACCGCGGTGAGCAGAACCGGGAGAAGAGACCATCGGTTCGGAGATCACCATCCCGTACGGGTGGATGCGCTTTACGGCGGGTCATTGTACCGGTTTTCGGGCTAAGCTGGTTTGACTCCAGCCTCCGTATCACGGCATCATCAAACGATGTTCATCGGCCATTTTGCCGTCGGTCTCGCGGCCAGAAAGGCTGCTCCAAAGACTTCCCTCGGGACGCTCGTCTTTGCCGCGCAGTGGCTCGATCTGCTGTGGCCGGTGCTCCTGCTGGCAGGGCTGGAGAAGGTTCGAATCGATCCCGGAAACACCGCACTGACTCCGCTCGACTTCGTCTCCTATCCCCTCTCGCACAGCCTGGTGGCAGCGATCGGGTGGGCACTGCTGATCGGGATCGTCTACTTCGCAATCCGTCGCAACGGCCGTGGCGCGGCCGTGCTCGGCGTGGCGGTGATCAGTCACTGGGTTCTCGACTTTCTCACCCACCGGCCCGACCTTCCTCTGATTCCCGGGTCGCCGCTCAGAGTGGGTCTGGGATTGTGGAACCACCCGATCGCAGCGGTGACCCTCGAGGTGGGGTTGTTCCTCGGCGGTGCCGTGATCTATCAGCGGGTGACTCGACCTGTGGACCGTCTGGGAACGATCGCATTCGGCGCGTTCATCGGTTTTCTGTTGCTGGTCTTCGTGGGCAACCTCGTCGGTCCACCTCCGCCATCGGTCGAGCCGATCGCATGGGTCGCACTGGCCCAGTGGCTTCTGGTCGCCTGGGCTGCATGGATCGACCGGCACCGCGAGCTGGTGGTGCCGGTCTCCGCCGGGAAGCCCCACCAGCTCAGCCGTTCCGCTTCGGCGCTCTCCTCGAAAAGATGAGCCCGCATCGTTCAGCGGAAGACCCCTCCGATACCCGAACGACCATTTTTGATACGAATACTAACTCTGCCGAATTACAATCACGGTTAAAGATGAACATTATTCGCGTTCGGGAGTGGCGCTGCTGGCATGACTGCCTTCGGCGGGCTCGGTCGCCGGCTTTTTCCGGCCGCGGTGACAGGTGTAGCAGGTGATTGAAGCCTCCGGACCGGCAATCTCCCGGAGCTGATCGCGAATCCCGCCGTTCATCCTCCACATCGCGCGGGCAGTGCGTTTCGGCGTCTTCGTGTCGCTGGCCCAGTCATTGACATCGTGACAGAAGTCGCAGCCGACTCCGAGTCCGGGAGCAAAACCATTTTCCATGATCGCGATGAGCCTTCCCGCGGGCAGATCCTTCATGACCTCGATGTTTTCGAACACTTTCGCGGCTGGCTGGTCGGCTCTCGCCCCGAGCCAGTCATGGAGCTCCTGTGCGTACTGAGCGTTGGTCTCCGGAGGCGGGAGGGTGTCCGGCGCCTGAGCACGAGGGGAAGGCCCGACTGCTGCGCAGCCGGCAATGACCAGCACATAGACGACGAATCGCCGCATGAGATCCTCCTTCAGTCAAAGGGATCCGGTCATCATACAGGCGAACACGCCGGAAGATCGAGAGGCGAGAATGGGTCAGCCGGGCGGAGGCGTAGCGCCGGGCCTCTGCAGAGACCGGATCGGGCACCGGTCTCTGCAGACCATGCAGGAATTCAACGGCTTCCGGCCATCACGGCGGAAGGCTCGTTCATGGCTTCGAGGAACCGCTCCGGGAGCATCTCGATCTCCAGCAGGGTCACCTCGTCGTCGTCCTGAGCGAGGATCAGCATCCGGATGCGGTCCTTCCCGGAGGGGCGGGCGTAGATGAAGGTCTCTTCGCCGTGGCTGTGCGCCACCACGACGGGATTCCACTCCCCTCCCACATCACCGGCGAGATAGCGGCGGTAGTCGATCGACCGGCTCAGGTCCTTCTGTTCGAACACGGCGAGCTTGAGGTCGGTCACGCCGTGTGGATGTGCGATTCGAATGATGAATCGACCGAGCCCGAAAAACGGGATCCCAGTCCGTTCGAGACGATCGAGACGGGAGAGCTTTCGAGCCATGGCGTCGAAGCCGGCGAGCGCCGGAGTCGCACCTGCCAGAACCAGGAACACGACCAGCAGAGCGGTGCGGCGGCCCATCAGTGGCCGGCCTTTTCACTCTTCGGATCCGCTGGATGGTCCAGCCGGGGGATGCCGAAGCTTCCTTCGAGATGACTGAGTTGAGCGAGATCGACCGGCCCGACGATATTGACGACGGTGAACTCGGTGGGTTCTGCGGAAATGATCAGCAGGCCGGTGAGATTCTCGCCGTCCGGCTGTGCGTAGATCTCGACGTTCTCTTCGGTCCGGGACCGAACGTTGACGATCTTTTTCCAGGAGGGTCCAACCTGCTTCCGGATCCGGCTCGCGAGATCCGCCTGGTACATCCCCTCCTTGCTGAAGGTGAAGCTTCGGACGTAGATTCCGCTGAGGCGGCTGATCATGAGGGCCACCTCCCGGTCCTCCTTGTCTTCGTTGAGGAACCTCGAGGCCAGCCGGAGCATTTCGCCATCGAGGGTGACCTCAACCGATTCCTCCGCCTGGGCGCTCATCTGTTCGAACTCGGGAAGATTGAGGTTGATCCGGGCCGTCTGAGCGGACAGGGTGCTGCTTCCTGCAGCCAGGATGATCAGCAGAGTGAGCAATCGTGGCAGAACGGAGTGCAGATGTGGCTTCATGGCTTGAGTTCTCCTTCGGACGTGGATGACGATGTGGATGACGGGGTTTCGTGATGGACGGTGCTGCGAATGCCATCGCGTGCACGATTGACCTTTTCACTGGCGATCTCGAGGGCGAGCAGCACCTGTTCTCTGGCTTCTTCGCCGAGCCGCTGCTGACGCCGAACGTCGACGTATCGGAGCACCAGCAGAGTCGAGAGCAGGAGCACCGCAATGGTCGCCGCGACGGCCTGCCATCGAAGTCCCCGACGTCGGGGAGCCTCCCCCTGATCCAGTCGCCCGAGCACTCGGCGGCTGAAGCCCTCCGGGACCTGCTTCCGAGCCATGGCGTGGCGAAGCTCACGGTCGAGGTTCATCATCGTTCTCCTGAATGTTCGAGGCGTGAGCGCAGGACGGAGAGCGCTCTGCGCAGGTAGCTCTTGACGGTGTTGACCGGCATCTCGAGTGCGCGCGCGATCTCGCGCGGCTCCAGATCCTCCTGATAACGAAGAGTGAGAATCAGGCGCTGTCGGACCGGAAGAGAGCCGATCATCTCCCGAAGCCGCCGACCGAGGAGCGGATCCCCCTCCGAATGCTCTTCGACAGGCTCGGGAGCATCTTCGAGGCTGACTGGCACCACCCGTCGCCGCCGGGACTCGTCGATGACACGATGGGTGGTCACCCGGCGAAGCCAGTGCACCAGATGGTCTGGAGACTCGATCGAATCGAGGTTCCGGTAAAGCTGAAGAAAGACCTCCTGGGCCACTTCTTCGGCCAGTCCGACGTCGCCCAGTGCATGCCAGGCGATGCTGTAGACCATCGACTGATGGCGGGTGATCAGTTTATCGAACGCCGCCTCGTCTCCCCGGACGGCCCGGCTCAGCGTTCGCGCAGCATCGAATCCCCGCAGTTCGGATACCGTGGTTGCCATCTCGATACCTCTATACGGAGAAAATCCCCGATCGGATGCAGGAAATCGAATCCGGCCCAATCGTCTGGATCCATCCCGTTACACCGGAGGAGTCCAATTCCCCGTAACCGGACCGGAGGAGCTTGTTGCCGAGCCGTTTCACCGCAGGCTTGGAAGAGGGGCTATAACTGGAAGTCTGCCCGCATTGCTGCGGCTTTTCATGATCATGAGCCATCGTCGTCCCGGACTGCTTCTTCTCCTCCTGCTGGCGGCGTCGACGACTATGTGCACGCTGGAACGACGTGAAACGACTGGAATCGGCCGGCCCGACCAGGATCGGACGCCTTTGAAAATTCAGGCTGGATACGTCAGTGCACGAGACGGTGCCAGGCTCTACTACCAGAAGGTCGGATCGGGACGCCAGACGGTGGTTGTACCGATGGGCTGGCGCCTGTTCGATGACTTTCAGCACCTGGCCAACAGCCGCCGAACGGTCATTTTTTATGATCCCCGGGATCGCGGCCGATCGGATACTTTGCGTGACGATTCGATGATTTCGGTTCGGCACGACGTGGACGATCTGGAGATCGTCCGTCAGCATTTCGGAGCCGATCGAATCTCGCTGCTGGCAGTCTCTTCCGCAGCTCCCATCGCTGCGCTTTACGCCCGCGAATACCCGGGCCGGGTGGAGCGGGTCGTGTTGCTCGATCCGATCCCCATGCATCCTCGGGATCTCGGGCCCGGGGACGACGGTGTTCTACCCCAGCCGGTCACTCCCGCGGCCCGGTCCCGTCTGCGCAGTCTCCGGGCCTCCGGCTATGCCGACGCTCACCCGCGCGAGTACTGCGAGCAGCGCTGGATCCTGACCCGGGAGCGCCTCGTCGCCGATCCCGCCCATGTGGATCAGCTGGGGGAGAGCGACTGCTATCTGCACAACGAATGGCCGGCACATCTGGCCCGCCATGACGCGATCTGGCTGCAATCCCTTCGGGCTCTCCATCTCGGATATACCACCTTCCGCGAGCTTTCGGTTCCACTGCTGGTCCTTCACGGGAAGGCTGACGAACTGGTGTCGCTCAGCTCCGCGCGCGAGTGGGCAGTCTCCTTTCCCCGGGGGCGGATCGTCCCGATTCAGCAGGCCGGACATTACAGTTGGATCGACCAGCCCGACATCGTCTTTCCCTCCATTGAGCTGTTTCTCAACGAGCGACCGGTCCAGCACACCGGTCGCCCGATCAAGGGGGACTGACGTTCCGCAACCCGGTTCGGGGAATTCCGACCGAGGGGGCGGTGGAATTCCGAAGGAGGGGACGTTCTGTTGTAAGGCATACAGGCAGAGCCCATCGTGGGGACGGGTCTGCTCTGGCTGGACTGCGACAGGAGAGAATCTATGGGAACTCTCTCGCGACTGCGGGGGGAGTGGCTTCGCGTTCTTCTGGGAATGGTGGGTGCGCTCCTGCTGAGCGCGCTTCCTTCCCAGGCGGCCACCACTCTCTCCATCACACCGATCACCTGGGGTGTCGTCGGACTCGACAGCAACAAAGTGAATGACGGGCCGAACCTGTTCCTCGTCGGAGCCCGGGTGACCAACACGGGATCCGAGCAGGCCACCGGCGTCGTCGCCACTCTCGCCTGGGATTCTTCCAATCCGTACATCGAGCTCCAGAATCCGACGCTGTCCTCCTCCAATCCACTTCTGGTTCAGCGAAACTACGGAGTCCTTGATCCGACCGTTCCCGCGGATGTTGCGCAATCCGTGCTCGACCCGGGCGATTCGTTCGATTTCTACTTCAATGTTCAGATCCAGAGAACCCCGAGCGCCCACTTCACCTCACGGCGGTTCCACATCACCGCCAGCGCTTCGAACGCGAGCTCCGTCTCGACTCCCACGCCCAGGGAAATTTACGTCGAGAAGCTCGTTTCGCAGAACCGCAACAGGAACATTCAGATCACCGGTCCGAGCAGCGTCTGGGTCGGTGGGATCTTCGAATTCACCATGACCGGAGAGACCGCCACCAACGGCTACGAGCAGATCGACATGCATATCGTGTTTCCGAACACGGTCTTTCAGGTGATCTCCTCGGACACGACCTATTCCGTCGGCGGTCCCTCGGACAGCGTCTATGAGGATGCCTGCGGCTGGGATCCCGATCCGACGAGCCCGAACTACAACAGCTGTTCGGGGACCGGAAAAGCCGGTGGAGTCCTGACCCAGCATTACTACGCAAAGATCATCGATCTGCCATCCGGGGGCAGCAGCATCACCCTCAACGGGACGATCTACGACTACTCCGGCTCGAGCTTCCACTACAACAGCAACTTCAACAGCAATCCCAATACCCTGACGCTCACGGTTTCGCCGAGCCCGACCCGGGTCGATCTCGGGGGGGCGGACGCGATTCGCCACGGCTCGCGGGTTTCGCTCCGCTGGGATACGGCTCAGGAAGCGCACAATCTCGGCTTCCACATCTGGCGCGAGGTCAACGGTCAGAAGACCAGAATCACCGTGGCTCCGGTAGCCGGGAGCGCCTTCCTCGCAGGTCCGGGTGTTCCCTCCAGCCCTGGGGGCTACGTCTGGGTCGATCGGGACGTTCCGCTCGATGCACATCCGTCGTACTGGATTCAGGCGCTCGACCTGGATGGGTCGACCAGGATGTTCGGGCCGTTTCAGCCCCATCCGGAGTCGAACGACGTGATTCCGAGACGTCGCTCCGCGACCCTCGACGACCTGTCCCGGGTCACCGGCGCGTCGTCGGCTGCCCTGCCCGCGGAACGGATGATCGGCGCACGCCTTCCCTCCGTCATCAGTGCGGCCAGGGCCGGATCGGGCCATGGATTCCGATCGGCGGATCTCGCCTCGATGAACGCGCTGAAACTGATCGTGCGAGAGGACGGGTGGTATCGCATACCCGGTTCGTCGCTGATCGCCGCCGGCCTCCCATCCGGAACCCGCACGCGCGGTCTCCGGCTGATCGCGGGTGGTGAGGAAGTGCCGGTGAAGGTCGATGACGGTGGAGACGGCCGTATGGACGCCGCCGACACGCTCGAGTTCTACGGCCTGGCGATCGACACCCCCTGGACGGATGGTCAGGTGTACTGGCTGATCGACGGCTCGAAACCGGGTGCGCGAATTTCGGATTTGTCCACGCGAAAGGCCACCCCCCTGAGCGCATCCAGTTTTCCGTTCACGGTCGAACGGAAGGACCGGGTTCTCTTTTTCGCCGCCCTCGGCGGCGAGGACAGCGACAGTTTCTTCGGCCCGATGATCTCGACCGTCTACGGTCCGGCCACCCAGAATCTTGACGTTCGCCATCTGGACAGCGACGGCACGACCGCATCGCTGACGGTCCGGCTGCAGGGCGTCAGCGACAGTCTCAGCACCCAGGACGACCACCGCGTCGGCGTGGAGCTCAACGGGATCTCCGTCGGGGAGATGAGTTTCGGGGGCCGGCAAAATGTAGCCCGGTCGTTCGAGTTCCCCGCGGGGCTTTTGCACGAGGGAACCAACGTCGTGCGGCTCACCGCTCTTCAACCGGTCCGGGACACGGTGAACTGGTATGTCGACAGTCTGGTGGATCGGGTCACGCTCACCTATCCCCATACCTTCGACGCCGATGACGGCTGGCTCTCCCTCTCCGCACCAGGTGGCTCCTCGGTGACCGTGGGGGGATTTGAATCTTCCGATGTGACCGCGATCGATGTGACCGACCCCGCCAATCCGGTTGCACTGGCCCCTTCGGTCCGCCGGGACGGAGCCGGTTGGGACGTGGATCTGGTGACCCCCGACGGCGGAGCACGCCTGGTGGTGGTGACGTCCTCGGATGCTGCCCTCACGCCGGCGGCAATCGTGGCGAATCAGCCCTCCGCCTGGAGTGATCGAAAGAACGGGGCCGAGCTGGTGATCCTCACCAGCCGCGCGCTGATGGACCAGGCCGAGCGGCTGGCTTCCCGCCGTCGGGAAGAGGGCTGGGAGGTCGCGACGATCGATGTCCAGGATCTGTACGACGAGTACAACTTCGGCGTGAAGAGTCCCTGGGCCATTCGAAACTTTCTGGAGCAGGCCGGCAACGACTGGCGCCCGGGACCGGGATACGTTCTGCTGCTGGGTGATGCAAGCGTCGACCCCCGTGGCTATCTCGGCTATCCGGATCGCGACCTGGTTCCCACCCACATGGTGATGACGGCGTATGCGCAGGCCGCTTCGGACGAGTGGTTCGTCGACTTCGACGGCGATGGCGTGGGGGAAATGGCGATCGGCCGCCTCCCCGCCGGAACGCCGGATGAAGCGGCGATCCTGGTGGACAAGACCCTGCAGTACGAATCCGAGCCCGCCGGGACCTGGAACCGGAAGGTCGACATCATGGCCGGCCCGCGTGATGCTCCGGGCATCAACGACTTCGTCGACGCGGGAGACCATCTGGCCACCCACATTCCGGTCGGGTTCGATCTGAAGAAGAGTTACGTCGACCAGGACGGTGCCGCCAAAGCGCGAGCGGATCTGCTGTCGCGCTGGTCGGACGGCTCGGGAGTCGTCGCCTACTACGGCCACGGCTACGCTTCAGGCTGGGGCCTCGGGACGAACCTCTTCACCGCGAGTGATGCCGCCCGCCTGACCAACGAGGGCCGGCTTCCGGTAGTCGAAGCGATGACCTGTCTGTCGGGATGGTTTTTCAATCCCTCCCCGGGAGTGACCAGCCTTGCGGAGGCATTGTTGAGGAATCCCCACGGAGGCGCGGTTGCGGTATGGGCCTCATCCGGTTCGACGAATCTGGAATCCCAGGTTCCGGCCAGTGAGGAGTTCTTCGATGCCCTGGTGCATGAGGGCGCCACCCTGGGTGAGGCGGCCCGGCGGGGGAAGAAGGCGGCGTTCGATGCGGACATCCGGCACTCCTGGATTCTCTTCGGCGATCCAACGCTGGTCCTTCCGGAATGGAGATGATCACCCGCTCCGTCCCGCGTCTGTGAAACCGTGAAAGGCTGCCGTTTCGACACGGCGGCCTTTCGCGCGTAGAGTGGCGATATTCATTCTCGAGGGCCTGATGACATCCCTGCCGGCTCCTGCACTCTTCGTTTCCCACGGCGCACCGACGGTGGCTCTCGAGGAGGGGCGTTACGCCCACGATCTTCAGCGGTGGGCGGAATCGATTCCGCCGCCCCGGGCGATCATCGTCGTCTCCGCGCACTGGCTTCACCGAGGCTCCGATCCCGCCATCCTCGTCAACCCGGCGGCACAGCACGAGATCATCTACGACTTCGGCGGGTTCCCCGATGCGCTGTACCGGCTGTCCTATCCGGTAGCCGGGGATCCGGCCCTGGCAGATCGGGTGATCCGGCTCCTGACGGAGCGGGGGATTCGTGCCGCGGGACAGGAGCGGGGGCTGGACCACGGCGTCTGGATTCCGCTTCGGATTCTCTTCCCGGCTGCAGCGATTCCGGTCGTAGAGGTCTCGGTTCCCGCGCATCGGGGTGCGGAGCTTCTGCTCGAGGCCGGACGCGTTCTGGCGCCGCTCAGACGGGAGGGAGCTCTCCTGATGGGAAGCGGGGGAATGGTCCACAATCTCAGCCAGGTCCGGTTCAACGCGACGGAAGATGAATCGGAAGGCTGGGTGGAGGACTTCGAGCAGTGGGTCTGGAACCGGATCGAGCGCCGGGAGACCGACACGCTGCTCACGGCCTGGGCCAATGCGCCCTCGGCGTCCCTCGCGGTTCCGACGAGCGAACATTTCGATCCCCTGTTTTTCGTGCTCGGTTCGATGTTTCCGGAAGACCGGATCGTGCCGATTCATCGAGGCACGACCATGGGAACTCTCTCGATGCGCACCTTTGCGCTTCAGTCGCCTTCGATCTGAAGAGCACTCGTCTGCCGGCGGATCAGCGGCCGGATCGTCAGTCCCTGAACCAGAATCGAGAAGACGACGACCCCGTAGGTGACGGCGAGAATGGTCTCTCGCTCCGGTGCGATCGGAATCGATAGTGCGAGCGCCACCGAGATGCCCCCTCGAAGTCCGCCCCAGGTGAGAATGCGGACGACCCCGGGGGTCCGGTCGCCGAACCAGTGCATCACCGAGACCGGCAGTCCGACGGAAATGAATCGCGCCAGCAGGACCGCCGGGATGATGATCGCGATCGCGAGGATATAGGAAAGGGTGAAGCGGAGAACCAGCACCTCCAGCCCGATCAGCACGAACAGGATCGCGTTGAGGATCTCATCGACCAACTCCCAGAAGGTGTCGAGATGCTCCCGGGTCTGCTGGGACATGGCGTAGAGACGCCCCTGATTGCCGATGAGCAGGCCTGCAACGACGATCGCGATCGGTCCCGACAGATGGAGTGCCGAGGCGAGAGAGTACCCTCCGGCGACGAGTGCCAGAGTGATCAGAACCTCGACCTGATAGTTGTCGACAGACTTCAACATCCGATAGGCGATCCGTCCGGCGATGAAGCCGAACACGGCGCCCCCGACCGCCTCCTGGAGAAACAGCCTTCCCACGTGCGCGGCATCGATGGACGCGCCCCCGTGAGCGATCTCCAGAAGCACCAGAAAGACCACCACCGCGACTCCGTCGTTGAAGAGTGATTCACCGGCGATCTTCGTCTCCAGACTCTTGGGTGCATTGGTCTGTTTGAGAATGCCCAGGACAGCGATCGGGTCCGTGGGGGAGATCAATGCTCCGAAGAGAAACGCCCATGGGAGAGGGATCGGGATCCCCACGAGGCTGAGAGCAGCCCAGGTGAGAAACCCGACCAGCGCGGTCGAGATCAGCAGGCCGAGGCTGGCGAGTACGGCGATGGTCGTCTTCTGCTTCGACAGATCCGACAGATCGATGTGCAGTGCGCCCGCGAAGAGCAGAAAACTCAGCATTCCCTGAAGGAGAGTCTGATCGAACCGCACGCTGTGGAGCATCGCCTCCGCCGGATCGCGGAGGTCGAGACCGAAGTTCGAGAGAAGAACCAGAGCGAGCGACATCACCAGCGCGATCAGCATCACCCCGATGGTCACCGGAAGGCGGATGAACCGGTGATTGATCCAGCTGAACACCGCGGCGAGGGTGACCAGAATGGCGAAAATCTGGATGGGGGTCATCCGGCGAGTCTCGGCGATGAGTGTCGCGGGGTCAACACGTTCACGTTGAGTTCACGGACCGTGCGGCAGACTGGATGGTGCCATGGAGAGGGACCCGTCGGGGGGCGCAGCCTCCTTCAGGCGTGTCGCGGCGTACACCCTTTCTAGCACTGTTTCTCTCGACGGGCTCTCTTCTCCATTCGGCGGTCGTCTTCAGCTCACTCCCGCCTACGTGGCGGCTTTCTTCATCGCATCGTGGGCGTCCCACCAGAGATCGCTGGGCATCGGCCGATCCTTCGGAACCTCCATCCACCGCCGGATCAGCCAGCGCCAGAAACCCCGGCTCACCGCTCCTCCCGACTTCCAAGGCTTGCGAGGACCGGTGAAGTGGATGATCCGCAGGTCCCGCTCCACGTCGTACCACGCAGGGGCATAGAGGTAGAGGAACTGCGATGCATTAAATTTCGCCGGCAGCCGATGCTCCGCCGGCCCGGAGAACCAGTCGGAAAAATAGGAATTGAGAAATCCCTGATCGCTGCCATCGTAAGAGGAGAGGGATTCGGTCTTCTCGAGCATCCGGTCGAGCTCGGCGCGGGATGGCTCGATCACCATCACCCCGGAGTTGAACCGGTCCGGAGGCCAGAGGCAGGGTGCGGCAGCGAATGAAGGGCGCTCGATCAACTCGGTCAGAGGCCCGGTCACGATCGTGTCGGCGTCGATGAAGATGACCCTCCTGTACTCCTCGAAACTCCAGGCGCGGAGCTTGGTGTTGCTGATGATCGCGGGAGACCAGGGAGTGACGGCGCCACGAGCAGCTTGCAGTGGTTCGACCTCGACGACCTTCTGCCACTGGCGCGCCACAGTCTGCCGGGTGGCAGGCGACACCGGGGCAGTCACCATCAGGACCGTCTCCCAGGGCCAGCCCGATTGCCGCAGCGTCCAACCCAGAACCTCGGCTCCGATCGCATAGTCGTCACTGGAGAGAAGCGAGATGCAGGCGTAGCGGTCGGATGGCATTCGACGCATTGTAAATCAGCCGGATGGACGCGACCGGAGAGGGCAGGAATATTGCTGAGGGTGCGGATCTGTTGAGAACATCACTTATGGCAAGGGTGTGCATGCGACGAACCGTCTTTTTCGTTCTTCTCCTGATCGCTGTTCCTCTCTCGGCCGACTGGGCCCGGGGTGGGCTGTACGGGGCCGACGTCCGGGACCTGATCGTCGATCCCGCTTCGCCGGACCGGCTGTTCCTCGGCACCAGCAACGGAGAGATCTACGCCTCGACCGACGGCGCGAAGAGCTGGTCGAATCCGCGGGGCACCGTACAGTTTCCGGGTTACGTCATCGATAACCTGCTGATCGATTCTCATGGGCGGCTCTGGGCCGCGGGCTGGGGATTGTGGGACGGCGGCCTTCTGGCCGTCTCCGCGGATGGCGGCCGAAACTGGGAGCGCCGTGATCAGGGAGTTCGGGACGTTTCGATCCGGGCTCTGGCCATCGATCCGAAGAATGACGATCACCTGGTGGTGGGGGGACTGACCGGAATCTGGAGCAGCCGCGACGGCGGCTCGAGCTGGGAGAAGATCTCCGATCAGGAGCACGTCGAGTCGCTGGCGATCGATCCCCGCTCCTCGGACACGATCTACGTCGGAACCTGGCGGCAGGCCTGGCGGACCGACGACGGCGGGAAGAGCTGGAAGCACATCGCCCAGGGGATGGTGCTGGACACCGACGTGTTCGAGATCAACATCGATCAAAAGAACCCGGACGATGTCTGGCTTTCGACCTGTGGGTGGGTCTATCACTCCGAGGATCGAGGCGATAACTGGACCCGGCACCGCGATGGATTCGATAATCGCAGGGTTCACGTCATCGAGCGGGACGCGGTCAATCCGTCCTGTCTGTATGCCGGTTCGGTCGCCGGTCTGTACCGGACGCTCGACAACGGGAAATCGTGGCAGCGGATCTCCGATGATCGCTTCGTGATCAACTCCGTGGCGCTGCATCCGGATCGCCCGGATCGGATCATTCTCGGGACCGAAGGCGATGGCGTCTACGTGTCGCATGACCGGGGCAAGACCTTCGAGCGCTCCTCGACAGGGCTCTACAACGTGAAGCTGGCGGGGCTGGTTGCGGATCCGGCAACTCGTGGCCACCTCTATGCGGCAGTTCTGTTCGGTGGCGCCTCATCGGGGATTTACGAGTCGCGTGACGGTGCCAGAACCTGGGCCCGGCTGAGCCGGACCCCGCTGCCGGAGATCCTCTGCCTCACGCTTCACCAGAACGACGATGGGCGCATCCTGATCGCAGGGACCGAGCGGGGCTTCTACTGGAGTCGTGACGGAGTCGACTGGACACGCGGAGAGCCTTCCGTGCAGCCGGTCCGGGTGGACGAGATCGTTTCCTACAACCGATCACGGCTGTTTGCCAGCACAGGTGAAGGCGTCTTCACCTCCCGCGACGGCGGGTTGAACTGGTATCGCCTCGGTGACTCGTGGGAGCGAACCGAGGATCTGGAGGTTGCACCCTCGAACGGCGCTCCGGCGCTCTATGCCCTCCGGCAGTCGGAGATGGCGATCTATGACTCGAAGGGGTGGCATCGGGTCGAAGGAGCTCCGACCGGAGGACGCATCGTCGTTCGCAGCCGGGGTAGCGACAACCTGGTCCTGGTCGACGGTTCCAGGGGGATCCGTTCCGGCCGGATCGACTCACACTGGGTCTGGCATGACGTCAAGCTCGACTTTCCGGCTCATGCGGTGTTCCGAACCACCGGCGCGCAGCCGGAGCAACTGCTTTTCTTCCTCTCCAACGGAGACCGCCACCTGTTGATCTCGGGGAGCGAGGAAAGTCAGTTCCGGCCGACCGGTCTCTCACTCGATGCGCGGGAGATCGATTCGGTGGTGCGTGACCCGTTCGATCCCGGTCGGCTGTTCGTGGGGACGAGTGGATCGGGGATCTTCATCTATCAGGAGCCGGAGCGGGTGTCTGTCGCGGCCGAGGTGGCTTCGCCCTCGGCGTCGCCGGGTACGAAGTAGCGCACCGCCAGGAAGCCGAGCCCCTGGACTCCGAACGAGGTCGTGGGGTCGGTGGAGAGCACGATGTAGATGCGGGGCTGCGTCTGGTCGTAGATCAGGATCTGGTCCCGCGCCGCCGACGGTTTGCCGTGCTCCTTCCGCATCCGTGCGGCGAGCTCGCTGAAAGCGTTGCGCACGCCACCGATGAAGTCGACCAGCTCGAAACGGATCGAGACGAGCTGATCGTCCCGGAAGGAGAGGGTCGCCGTCTTTCCGGAGTCATAGACCAGCACCAGGTTATTGGAGTTCTTCGCCGCTTCCGTCTCCCACCCGCCCCGCTCGATGATTCGTACCGCCTCCTGCCGGCTCATGCCGATCCGGAGGTGGAAGGCGGCGGGTTCCATCCACGAGACCGCGGACGCGGATGGAAATCCTCCAGCCTGGGCGGCAAACAGCAGTAGGGTCAACCAGACGTGCATCAGACTTCGAAACTTCCTCGATCTCGTGAGTCGACCACCCGCCGCGCCTCCGCGATCCGCCGGCCGACCTCTTCCCAGTTGGCCGTCAGAACCAGATCGGGAGCGGTGAAGGCGGAGCCCATATTCACTGCGATGGCCCCCGCGTCGAGATACGGAACGATCTCGGTCGTCTCCACCGGACCGCCGGCGAGCATGGTGATGCCCCGGATCGGCTGTCGAATCGTCCTGATGTAGGCCGGACCGCCGAGCAGCCTCGCGGGGTAAATCTTGATGATCGACGCCCCGGCGTCCCAGGCGTGAATGATCTCGGTGGGGGTAGCCGCTCCGGCCACACAGAGGATGTCGTGATTGAGACCGTAGCTGATCACTCCCTGATCGGTGTGCGGTGAGACCAGAATCTCGGCGCCGGCGTTGACCGCTTCAGCTGCCATTTCAGCGCTTCGAACCGTTCCCGCCGCAATTCGAACCCCGATCGGGCGGTAAAGTGAAGAGAGGCTCTCGATCAGCTCCAGTGCCCCGGGCGTGGTGAGGGTGATCTCCACCAGCTTCAGCCCGTTGTCGACGTACGCCCTGGCCAGAGCTTCGGCGTCTTCGCGATCTTCCTCCCGGACGACTCCAATGATCACTTCCGTGCGGATCAGCTCGAAAATTTCGTCTCTGCTGCTCATGAACTCAGAGTAGCAGAAACCGGGGTTCACAGCGTCTCTGGAACTGGAATTTCACCGGTGGCGCACCTCATCCGGGATCACCCGGATCGCGGACAGGAGGGGTGCTGATTCGCTCACCCGGATATCTGGTAAGCTTTGCCTGTCCATTTCAGGAGGCGTCATGGTACTGGTCAACCGAGCCACCAACGAGGTGACGGTCAAGCTGGTCTACTACGGTCCGGGGCTGTGTGGCAAAACCACGAACCTGGAGAAGGTCTACTCCAATCCGAAGCTGGAGAACAAGGGCAAGATGATCTCGATGGCGACCGAGACGGATCGGACGCTGTTCTTCGATTTCATGCCGATGGAGCTCGGAACCATCGCCGGCCAGAAGATCCGGGTTCAGCTCTATACCGTCCCCGGTCAGGTTTTCTACGACGCCACCCGGAAGCTGGTGTTGCGGGGAGCCGACGGAGTGGTGTTCGTGGCCGACTCGCAGACATCGATGCAGGAATCGAACATTCAGAGTCTGGAAAACCTTCGGACCAACCTCCGTCTCAACCACCTCGATCCGGACAGGATTGCGCTGGTGTTCCAGTACAACAAGAGAGATCTCCCCAACATCTCCTCGGTGGAGGAGATGACCGCCTACCTCCATCCGGGGGATCATCCGGTGGTGGAGGCTGCGGCGATCAACGCGGTTGGCGTTTCGGCGACATTGCGGGCGGCGGTGGGGCAGATTCTGGAAAATCTGAAGAAGCGTGTGGATTATGGGCTGCGAGAGGTCTCGGAGCCTTCAGGCGACGCGCCCGAGGCCGCGGAGCCGCCGGAGTTGGCTTCGGCCGAGCCGGAGCCTGTCTCGATGGCCGCTGCCCCGGCGGAACCGAGCGCAGACGACGAGGAGCCCTTTGCGGCTCCCTCCTTCACCGACGACATCAATCCTTTCGCGGCCGATGCGTCACCGTTCGGGGATGCGGCGGTGGAGGTGGCCGCGGTCGGGGCGGTCGTCGAGGCATCGCCCGAACCTTCACCCTTTGCCGGTGAGGTGGTCGCCGTCGACGGGTCCAATGACGAGGCCGCTGACCTCCAGGCGATGCACCTCAGAGCGCAGGAACTGATCCGGACTCTGGAGGATGCTCTGGAGATCGCTCGAGCCCAGGAAGAGCAGCTTGCGCGCCGATTGCACGGCTGATTCGCCGTGATAGGCTTCGGCACGGAGGGTGGCGCACATTGACCTGGTATCAGCAATGGTTCGGGGAGGAGTATCTCGACCTGTACTCCTACCGTGATGAGAAGGAAGCCCGGCGTCACATCCAGTTCCTCCGAAAGCAGTGGGGTATCGTGGAGGATCGGGTTCTCGACCTCGCCTGTGGAAGCGGTCGGCATATCGAGGAGATGAATGCCAGCGGTTACCGGGTCACCGGAGTGGATCTCTCCGTGACACTGCTTCGTGGTGCAAAGAAACGGCCGGGGATCGACCGGGTCATCCGCGCCGACATGCGACGGCTACCGTTCGAGAACGGCGCCTTTGCAGGGGTGACCAGTTTCTTCACCAGCTTCGGGTATTTCGAATCCGAAGAAGACAACGCGCTGGTGGTCGAGGAGATGGCCCGGGTCGTGCGCAAAGGAGGGCTGTTTCTGTTCGATTACCTCAATGTCGACCGGGAACTGAATCATCTGGTCGAGAGCGAGGTCCGCCCCATCGACGGTCGGGAGGCGGTGATCGAGCGATGGTTCGACCGAGCCGCCCGGACGTTCAACAAACGGATCACCATCGGCGACCGCCACTTTCTCGAACGCGTCCGGGGATACGATCTGGACGAGATCTCGACCCTGTTCGCGGCGGCCGGGTTCGCCATCCGGGACGTCTTCGGAGATTTCGATGGCGGTCGTTTCGAATCCTCCAGTCCACGGCTGATCATGATCGGCACGAGGAGGCGATGACCAGCTCCGAGGTCTCCGGCACGACCGTCCTGACGCGACCGCTGGAGGACTACCCGGCTCTCAATCCGTTTGCTCTCGATCTGGTTCGGGGCGAAGCTGCGCCGCGCCGATTCGTCCACCGCATCGATCCTGCCGCGATCCGTCCTTCCGAATCGGGAAGTGCGCACGCCGATCTGGTCCGAGAGTTGACCGAGAGCAATCTGAGCTGGGGAAACGACGTGACCTCGGAGCTCGCGCAGTGGGCCTCCGGTGGAACCGTTGCGCTCATCGCCGGTCAGCAGGTCGGCTTCGGCGGCGGTCCGATCTACACCCTGGCGAAACTCGCCTCGCTGATGGCTCTGGGACGCCGGCTGAAAGAACGGGGCCTCCGGAGCACCCTCTTTTTCTGGATGGCCACCGAGGACCACGATTTCGACGAGGTGAGCCGTCTGGACCTCCCCGGGCGGAACGAGGTGATTCACCTCGAAGCCCCCTCGGGTGCTCAGGACCGCCGGGTGGTCGGGTCGCGAAAGGTTCCGGATCCACTTCGGGAGGGTCTCGCGACACGTCTCGGCCTTCCGCCAGAGGGATGGCTCGAGCCAGGAATTACCTTCCGCGATTCGTTCGCCCGCCTGATTGCCTCGGTCACCGCGGAACATCCGGTCATCCTGGTAGACGCACTTCTGCCGTCTCTCCGCAGAACGGGCCGTGACCTGCTCGCCCGGGTCGGCTCGGATCTGGATCAGGCCGAGCGGCTGGTCGAATCCCGGAGCCGTGAGCTGAGCGATGCGGGTTACTCGCCGCAGGTCACTCCGGCTGACGATGGTCACTACTCGCTGCTGTTCACGCTGGACGAGAATGGCGTTCGGCACCCGGTGCGATCCGGCGACGAAGTCCGTTCTCTGATCGACACCCGTCCCGAGCGGATCTCCACGGGAGCGCTGATCCGTCCCCTCCTCCAGGACTTCGTTTTCCGTCCCGCGATGTTTGTCGGAGGACCGGCCGAAGTTTCGTACTATGCACAGTTGGGAAGCCTCTATCGCTGGCTCGAGGTCGACCAGCCTCATGTCGCCCTCCGCGGGCATCTGCTGATGTCGCCGGAGAGATTTCTTGCTTCCGCGCTCGGTCGTGGCCTCCAGCCGGCGGAGATTTTCGATCCGGTCGAGGAGGTGATCCTCCGGCGCGAAACCGATGGCGTCGAACAGGTGAACCGCCGGGTACGCCGGATGCAGGAAGATTTTGGCCTCTCTCTCGGGGAACTGCGGGAGATGGTGGTGGAGGCGGACGCATCGCTGGGACGATCGATCGACCGAACGGCGAGACGAGTCGGCTATCACTTCGAAAAACTCGGTGAGCGCGGTCGGCGTGCCCTTGCCCGTCGCGACCAGGAACGATTCCGGGCATTCACCAGGCTCCACCAGACGTTGATGCCGGAGGGAGTGGTTCAGGACCGCGTCATCTCCTGGATCGGATACTGGGCGATCCGAGGCGCGGAGCTGATGAACCTGATGGTCCGACAGATCGAGCCGGACAGTGACCGGTTCCGGATCGTCGGAATCTGAAAGGAGAATGCTGCAACGTGACCCCGTCTTCAACCCTGGACATTCTGGCCTTTGGTGCTCATCCGGACGACGTCGAGATCGGATGTGGCGGGACCCTGATCCGCGCGGTGGACGATGGCCGACAGGTCGGCATCGTCGATCTCACCCGCGGAGAGATGGGCACCCGCGGGACGGTCGAGACCCGGGCCGAGGAACGCCTCGCGGCCGCGGAACTGCTCGGGATCAGCGTGCGGGAGCAGCTGGATTTCGGCGACGGTAATCTGGCGGCGGGACGGGACCAGGAGCTTGCTCTGATCGAGCTGATCCGGCGCTACCGGCCGAACGTCCTGATTGCACCCTGGCCCGACGATCGTCACCCCGACCACACGCGAACCGGCCGGCTGGTGACGGATGCCTGGTTCTATGCAGGGCTGGTCCGCATCGAGACGGAGCTGCCGCCGCACCGGCCTGATGCGGTCCTCTACTACATCCAGAACTACGTGCAGCATCCCAGCCTGGTAGTCGACGTCACCGCAGTCTGGGACCGCCGCGTCGAAGCAATGCGTGCCTATCAGTCGCAGTTCCACAATCCTGATTCGGACGAGCCGATGACGTTCATTGCGAAGCCCTCGTTCCTGAAGCTGATCGAGGCACGAGCCAGGCATTTCGGCGCTCTGGCCGGCGTGGAATTCGGAGAGGCATTCGTGTCGAAACAACCACCGCAGATCGATGATCTGGTCCAGGCGTATCGGGGTCGAGAGGTTTCATGAAAATCGGAATTACCTGCTATCCGACCTTCGGAGGTTCCGGCGTGGTCGCAACCGAGCTGGGAATCGCTCTGGCCAAACGGGACGTGGAAGTCCATTTCATCAGCTACGCGTGGCCGTCGAGGCTCAGCGCGCTGCACGAGCGGCTTCGGTTTCACGAGGTCACCGTCACTCCTTACCCGCTTTTCGACAACTACCCGCCGTACACCCTCGCTCTGGCCACGAAAATGGCCGAAGTGGCGGAATTCGAGGACCTCGACCTGCTCCACGTGCACTACGCCATTCCCCACGCGATCAGCGCCTTCCTCGCGAATCAGATTCTCGAATCCCACAAGCTCAAGGTGGTGACCACTCTTCACGGCACAGACATCACCCTGGTGGGACGGGATCCGAGCTACCTGCCGATCACGCGATTCGGCATCGAAGCCTCGGACGGAGTGACCGCCGTGTCTCAGTGGCTGAAGGACGAGACGGTTCACGCGTTCGGAGTCAAACGCCCCATCGAAGTCATTCCCAACTTCGTGGACCCGTCCCGCTTTCAGAAGAACGGCTGTCCGGTGACCCGCGGCTGGAGCGGAAGTGGTGAAAAGCTGATCTGCCACGTCTCCAACTTCCGCCCGGTCAAACGGGTTCTGGACATCATGCAGGCGTTCGAAACGATCGCGGAGAAAGTTTCCAGCCGGCTGATCATGATCGGCGATGGACCGGAGCGGTCCCGCGCGGAGATCTTCGCGCGCGAGCACCGGCTGGCAAACCGGACCGTCTTTCTCGGGAACGTTCCCGACGTCGAGGAGATCGTCGGATCCTGCGATCTGTTCATGCTCCCGTCGGAAAGCGAGTCGTTCGGAATGGCGGCGCTGGAAGCGCTCGCGTCGGAAGTGCCGGTCATCGCCACTCGCACCGGAGGACTCCCCGAACTGGTGATCGATGGAGAGTGCGGCTATCTGGTTCCTGTCGGAGACGTCGCCGCGCTCGCGGATCGGGCGATTCATCTCCTTCAGAACGACGATCTTCGCCACCAGATGGGACGGGCCGGTCGAGAGCGGGCGATCCAGCGAATTCAACGTCGATACGGCGATCGCCCGCTACATGGATTTCTATCGATCGGTGCTTTGAGGCTCCCCGATCCGGAACCCCTGGGCCAGCGTCTCTCCCCGCAACTCCAGGTTCCTCTCGATGTGTGGTGTGCAGGGGACCGGGACCGACCAGCAGAGAGGGGACCCTTCGGGAATCCTGATGCTCTGCTCATCCAGCGGCACCGTCCGGACCACCACGTCGGGATAGGGCTGCGGCACGAGCAGATGTGATTCGACCGTCGGGCGCGACGAGGTGCCGGGAACCCGCTCCCAGCGATGGACACGAAAGCTCTTGACGCCCAGGACGAGGATGAACAGAACCGCCAGAGTTCTCGGCGGGACGTAACGGAGCAGTGGCCGCCCCAGGAGCAGCAGAACGAGGATCGCCGTTCCGAAGATGAATCCCCAGCCGAACCGAGGGGACGGTGCGCTGAGAAACCAGAATGCCAGGCCCGCTTCGCAGAGAGCGAGGAGCAGAAGCCATTCCCCTCCCAGCCAGCGCCGGACTCTCCCGGACGCCAGGCCTGCCACCAACGGCAGAACCGAAGCGAGATCGAGCAGCAACGAAAGCCGCTCCGACCAGTGGAAGCTGCGGAACCAGCGTGGGAGCCACTGGGTGATCGGTTGAGATAGCACGTGGCGGCTCGCCCGGATCGGATCTCGTGCGGCCGAACGGATCCCCTCCGAGGCCCGAACCACCAGATCGTGTGACACCTTCCAGTCGAATGTGAACAGGTCCAGCGCCGGGAATGGGTACAGAAGCCAGCCGGTGGTGATCACGTTACGGATCGCGGACGGGATGAGAAGAATCGACCCCGCAAGGAGAGCGCCCCCTACGTCGCGGCGCCGGAATCCCGTCCATGCGAGGAGGATCACCGGAACCAGCAGAAGCGCCATGGCCGAGGGCTTGAGTGAGGCGCCGAAACAGGAGATCCAGATGACTCCGGGAACGGAGCTCGCCACGGGGTTTCGGTCGACCCGCTCTGCGATCAAAGCCAGCACCAGAAACATCAGCAGGGTCACCGAGACATCCGGCGTCGGTGTTCCGAACCACTGATCGGTGAGAGGGACGAGAACGAAAAGAAAGCAGAACGGGAGCAGGTCGCTGATTCTCCGGCTGCCTTCGACCAGGCGCTGGAGTGCACTCACCGCAAACAGGGCAAACAACAGAAACAGACCACCGTTGATCAGGTGGAACGGTTCTCTGGCCAGCCACCCGAATCCAAAAAACGCCTCGGTCACGAACCAGGAGGGACTGAATCCCAGCCGCAGGTGAAGGTTGGCCAGCCCGGGAACGGGAGGGTATTCGGTCGCCCAGAGAACTCCCTGCGCATGGTAGAGGCCGGTATCGTGATTCGAGGCAAGTCCGGTCGATCGGTCCAGGCAGAAAAGAACGATGACGAGCAGAAGAGCAAGGAGGACCGGGTTCATCGAGTGAATGCGAGTCCACACATGCCGGAGACGCGCTCGAAGACTCGTCTTTCGACGCAGTACCAGTGCAAAAGCGACGGCGAGTACTCCGAGATGAATCCATCCGTCGACTGCATGAAACAGCGAGAAAACCGCCACCAGTGCCGAGACGGCGGTGAAGCCGTAGAGAAGGATCAGCGACGTGCGCTCATCGATCCACTCGTCCCGCCCGCTGAAAACCGCCACCAGAGCATCACCCATCACGAGGGAAAGCGCGAAGGCGTAGGACCAGATCAGTGTTGCAACGAGCATCAGTCGCGGCTTTCAGAATCAGTCGGCAGGGGGATCGACCAGGTTCGGCAGCGCCTCGATGAGGCGCCGAAGTCTCCCCACGACCCGCTCCCTTCCGACGAGCACCACAATCTCGAAAATCCCCGGCGAGGCCCCTCGCCCGGTCAGAGCGATGCGGAGTGGATGGATGTATTTCCCGGCGGAGCGTCCGGAGCCTTCGGCCAGTTCCCGGAGGGCCTCTTCCGTCGATTCTATGGTGAAGGGATCGAGCCGGGAGAACAGATCCCGGAGCGATTCGAGCCGCTCGGCGAGGTCTTCGCCGCGGAGGTGTTTCCGGACTGCTTCCGGTTCGTACACCAGAAGCTCGTCCGGCTGAAAGTAGGGAGCCATCTGTTCGGCCATCTCCCGCAGAGTCCGGGCGCGAGGCTGATGCAGGCGGATGGCCTCGTCGAGGCGGTCCGGCTCCTGGACCTCGAATTCGAGGAAGGGCTCGAGGTAGGGGCGGATCTCGCCCGGGGTCATTGCGCGGAGATAGTGCCCGTTGAGCCACAACAGCTTCTCCTCATCGAACACGGCTGCCGCCTTGTTCACCTCGGACAGATCGAACAGTGCCGTGGCTTCTTCCCGGGTCAGGATCTCCCGATCTTCGCCGGGAGCAAATCCGAGGAGCGTCAGAAAGTTGAACAGGGCCTCGGGAAGGAAACCCCGATCCTGAAACTCCTCCACCGAGGTCGAGCCGGTCCGTTTGCTCAGGCGTTTGCGGTCCCGGCCCAGGATCAGAGGAAGGTGCGCGAATTCGGGAATCGGAGCATCGAAAGCCCGGAAGAGCAGGACGTGCTTCGGCGTGTTGGAAAGGTGGTCGTCGCCGCGGGCGACGAGGGTGATTCCCATGTCGATGTCATCGACCACGACCGAGAGGTGGTAGGTCGGATTGCCATCGGAGCGCAGGAGAACGAAATCGTCGAGGACCTCGGAGCCGAAGCGGACGTCTCCCCGGATCAGGTCGTGAAATTCGACCGCGCCTTCTTCCACCCGGAAGCGGACCACGAACGGTTGTCCGGGAGGGGGGGCGGGCAGATCCCGGCACTTGCCGGAGTAGCGGAACTGACGGCCTTCACGCTCGGCTTCGGTTCGCGCAGCATCGAGCTCCTCGACCGTGCAGAAACAGCGGTAAGCCGCTCCTTTCTCCAGCAGCTGATCCACCCTCTGGCGATAGCGATCGAGGCGATCGCTCTGGTAGACCGGTCCTTCATCCCACTCCACGCCCAGCCACCGCAGCGAGCTCATGATCTGTTCCGCGTGATGCTGCCGCGATCGCTCCACGTCGGTGTCCTCGATTCGAAGCACCAGAGATCCGCCGTGTCGACGGGCGTGCAACAGGTTGAAGATTGCGGTCCGAGCTCCTCCCACATGGAGGTAGCCGGTGGGGGATGGCGCAAAGCGTAATTTCATCGGATTCATGGAGCAGCGATGGTAGTGGCGCTCAGCGGAGCGGTCAAGAAATCCGTGAGGCCACGATCTCGTTCTGCTGGAGGCGTCACGCCCGCGGCCGAAAGCACTACACTGGAGAGCTGGACAGATTCGGAATGAGCCGATCAGGGAAAATCTCGTTTGTCGTCGTCCTCGCGGTCTTTTTCGTCTCGGGTGCGGCGGCTCTCCTTTACCAGATTACCTGGCTGAAGTATCTCGGTCTGGTCTTCGGCAATACGGTGGAGGCGGCCGCGACGCTGATCGCCATCTTCCTCGCGGGGCTCGGAATCGGTGCCTGGCTCTTCGGACGCCGCCCCCGGTCCCTTCATCCCTTGATTGTCTATGCTCTGCTCGAGGCGCTCACCGGTCTGTTCGGATCGTTCTCGCCCAACGGCTTCAGTCTCCTCGATTCGCTCTATGTTCACGCCTTCCGCTCGTTCGGCGGGTCGTCTGCGGAGATCGCACTGGTCCGTGGATTAGGCGCCGCATTGTTTCTGCTCCCCCCGACGATTCTGATGGGAGGCACGCTTCCGGTCCTGGTCCGCTGGTGGAAGGGCTCGGAACGGGGGACCGGCAGAGCCGTCTCGGCACTCTATGCCGTCAACACGCTGGGTGCGACGGCAGGGGTCGCCGCCTCCGGCTTCTACTTCATTCCGCAGTTCGGGCTGTTGAACACGATCTTCGTGGCAGTGGCTGCCAATTTTGGTCTGGCGGCGGTGGGAGCAATGCTCGCGTGGCGCTACCGCGGCGGCGGAACCGGGATGCCCTCCGAACCGGCCGCCCTGGTGATGCCGGCGCGTCACCGTGATGCCGATTCTCGCTGCGAGCTGCCTGATGGGGTTCACGTCCATTGCGGACGAGGTGTTCTGGACCCGGATTCTGGTGTTGCACCTGGGCAGCAGCGTGTATGCCTACAGCGTCATGCTCTTTTCGTTTCTCACCGGTATCGGCGCGGGCAGCGCACTGATCCGACCGTTCCTCGCCAGGACCCGCCCTTCGCGTGCTCTGGGCTGGCTGGAGCTCGCGCTGGCTGTCTCTCTCGGTCTGCAGATTCTCTATTTCACCGCGTTTTCCGATGTTCTCGGGGCTCTGGCCATGATCCTTCAGCCTCAGACCTACTCGGCAACGCTGGTGGTCCTGACCACGGCGGTATTCAGTGCGGTGTTCATCCCGACAGCCATCATGGGAGCAACCTTTCCGTTGACCGTCAGACTGTTCGAGGACGCCTCCCGGGAGAGCGAAACGCGAGCGGTGGGAAGCATCTATTTCGTGAACACCATCGGAAGTATTGCCGGTTCGTTGATCGCCGGTTTTCTGCTCATTCCGTGGCTCGGATCACAGCGCGGGCTGTTCGCCATGGCGGCGATCAATCTGATCATCGGGATCGGGTTCCTGCGCGCCGCCCCCGATGCGGGCTCTGTCCGAGGTGGGTTGCGCCGGCGGGAGCTGGCTTACCGCGGTGATGCTGATGCTGGTGTTCGGTGCCACCATGGTTCTCGCCCGGCCCAACGGGGTGATTCTTTCCGCGGGAGTGTTCCAGGGTCCGGATCAGAAAATGCTGCTTTTCCGCGAGGGTGTCAGTGCGACGGTTGCGCTCCGTCAGGTCCCCAGGGGGCTCTCGCTGGAGCTCAACGGGGTCAATGTCGCCGGGGACCAGCCGCTCGTTGCTCGGAACGCAGAAGCTCCAGGCTCACCTTCCGCTTCTGCTTCATCCTGATGCGAGGAAGATTCTGCACATCGGATTCGGAAGCGGAGGGACCGCCTGGTCAGTGTCAAGGCACCCCGTGGACCAGATCACGATTGCGGAGATCTCCCCCGAGGTCCTCGACGTCTCCGGACAGCATCTCCGGTCCGTCAACCACGGAGTGCTGCAGGATCCGCGGGTCAGGGTGGTGCTCAACGACGGCCGTAACTTCGTCATGGCGACCCCGGAGAAGTTCGACGTCATTCTCTCCGACTCGATCCATCCCCGGTACGCAGGCAACGGCTCGCTCTATACCCTCGACTACTTTCAGTTGTGCCGCAAGGCGCTCCGCCCCGGTGGTGTGGTCTCGATGTGGCTGCCGATGTATTCGCTCACGCCACGGAATTATTTGATGATTCTGCGGGCATTCCAGGATGTGTTCCCCAACACCACGATCTGGTACGTGCCCAACGAGCTGAACGCGTTCACGATCGTGATCGGTCGCACCGAGGAGGGGCCGATTCCATTCGATCGAATCACGTCGGGCATGACCGGTCCGGTCAGACAGGATCTCGCGGAGATCGGGCTGGACGATCCGGCGCGTCTGGCGAGCTGTCTGCTGCTCGACCCGCTGGCCGTGCGAGCGATCACTCGCGGGATCCCTCCCCATGTGGACGACCTGCCGGCCGTGGAGTACGAAAGCGGCAGGACCGTGGATCGGGACGGAACCTGGCTGGCAAACTTTCGTCGGACTGCTTCGGTATGCGGCACCGATCCCACGAGCCTTCGGTCCGATCGATGATCCCTCCATTCTGCAGAAGGCGGAGACGCTCCGGCGGGAACGGGTGCAGTCTCACGCGCGGCAACTGCTGGCCGAGGTGCGGCGTGAACGGAATGCATCGCGGTGAGCTCCGCCAGTCCGCAACTTCCCTCGACCCGATAGAATGCCGTGATGCGCGCCCGGTCCGCAGGGTTCACTCTGGTCGAGGTCCTGGTCGGCCTGCTGATCCTGAGCTTTGTGATCACCACCTCGCTTCTCGTCTTCTTCGAGCGCGAGCGGCGACTGCAGTACGCCGAGGAGACGGTCCTGGTCTGGCAGTCTCTGGCCAATGAGGCGGAGGTACGCCGGTTCGTTCCCTGGTCGCAGCTCGTTCCGGGGCAAACCACCCCCTTCGTCTCCGACCTGAGCCTGCTCGACCCGCTGGGAGACGCGGAAGCGACCGTCGAGATCGAACAGAAGGCTCCGGGCGTCAGGATTCTGCACCTGCGGATTCGCTGGCGGGATGGCCTCAGAAAGCAGGGTCTCGAGGTGGTGCGAACCGACACCGGTGGGGGAAACCTATGGTGAGGACACGGCGCCTCCGGGGGTTCTCGCTCATCGAAGTGGTGGTGGCGATGGCCGTCTTCGGAATTCTGCTGCTGGTGATGACCGTGCTGGGCAGCGAACTGGTGCGGTTCGAACGATCCAGCCGGATTTCCTGGTTCGTCCATCCCGACAAGGTGGCGGTGGTTGCGCGGATGCGTTCCGATATTCTCGATTCCCGGGGCTATCCGGCATCATTTCTGGGCTGGGAGCAGTCGGAGACGTCGCTGATCCTGACCCTTTCGGGATCCGCCGGCGCACCCCGGACGGTGGTGTGGGATTTCGGCAGTCCCGAGATTGCGCGCCGGTACGAGTACCGGGCCGAGTCGCGGGTCTCCGAGTGGCAGGCGCGGGGCGTCCCGGACTACCGGATCGATTCGTACGAGATGCCTGGCGGTTCGACGGCGGTCCGAATTCAGGCTCACATTGAAGGGAGGCTCGTCGTTGACCGGATCGAACAACCGCGCGCGAACTGAGCGTCAAAGCGGTTTCGTGCTGGTGAGCGTGCTGGTCCTCGCTCTGCTCTACCTGCTTCTGATCGAGCTGGTGCTGACGGAATCATCCGCGGCGATGCAGAGTGCCCAACGGTACCGGTCACGCATCGTTGCCGATGTGATGGCGGAGAACGGTGCAGAGCTGGCGGCCCGCGGAATGGTGGGCGCCTCCTCGGGATCGGCGAGCAGGGTTCTGTCCGATGGCGAGGCTGAAGGGACCTATCACCGGTTGGCGGGAAACCACTTCGAGATCACCGGCGTGGGGAGATCGACGGGTGTGGAACCCCGGGGTGCAGAAGTCCGGATCGAGGGCCGGGTGAGCGGATCACAAATCGTGATCGAGCGTTCCATCCACGAGCGGTCCGGTGCCGGGATCGTGGAAAGTGGAGGGAATTCCCCGTAAGATGGCGTTCTGGGCAGTGGGTTGTGATGTCCGAGTCCGTGCTGACAGTTTATGTTACCTACCTGGCGCGAGCCGCCGGTGCGGTGATCCTGACTCTGCTGTTGTTCAATTTTCACCTCCGGTATCGCAAGTCATACCTGCGCCACTGGAGTTGGAGCTGGCTGAGTCTGGCCCTGTTCTATCTCGCGTCCGGAAGCGCGTTCGCGCTTTCCGCCTCGTTCGGGCCCGCACATCCATGGCATCTTGTCGCGTCCGCTGTGGCCGGGAGTGCCGGCTATCTTCAGGTCGGCTTTCTGTTGGTCGGCTGCTGGGAGCTGCTGACAAGGCGTCACGCCCGGCTTCGGCTGGTGCAGTGGACGACGCTTCTGCTCGCGGTCCTGGGGGTGGTGCCGGCCTTTCTGTTTCTGCAACCGGCAGATCCTCCAGGTCTGCGGGTCTTTGCGCGGGTGGGGATCTATGGCCTGATTGCCGGCGCGGCCTTCATCCTGGCGGCGGTGATGGTCTGGCGTTCGCGTGGCATGACGCCCGGCTTCGGACTGAAGCTCATCTCTTCGGCGTTTCTGCTGTTCGGCCTGGAACAGGTTCACTACTTCGTTCTGACCCTCGTGGCCTGGCGTTCGGGCGGAGTCTTCCGGTATGGGATCTATCTGGGATTCGGTGACTTTCTGTTCCTGATGTTGATGGGCGTGGGTATGGTTACGACCCTGCTCGAGGACGAGCGCGAGGCAGCCGGTCTGGCCATGGACGAGATCGAGCATCTCGCCTACCACGATCCGCTGACGGGTCTGCCGAACCGGGCGCTGTTCATGGACCGTCTGATCGTCGCTCTGGCCCAGGCCGCGCGCAGCCAGCAGAAAGTCGCCGTGTTTCTGATCGATCTCGACCGATTCAAGGAGATCAACGAGTCGCTCGGTCATGCCAGCGGTGATCAGGTGATTCGCGCGGTCGCCGATCGGGTCGCTCGCTTCGTCCGGACTCAGGATACATTCGGCCGATTCGGCGCCGACGAATTCGGCTTCCTCATCCAGCATCTCCGAGAGGTGGAGGATGCCGCCAGATTGGCCCAGAAGATCCTCGAGGTTCTGCGGGCTCCGATCACCGTCGCCGGCCAGGAGTTGTTCCTGACCGCCAGCGTGGGCATCAGTTTCTTTCCCTCCGACGGGACCCGAGCGGAGCTTCTGGTGAGGAACGCGAATACTGCCATGATTCGCGCCAAACAGTGCGGCGGCGACTGTCCGCGCATCTACGCCGCGGACATGAACGACCGCGCTCTGGAGAAGCTCGCTCTCGAAAATCTCCTGCACAAAGCGCTCGCCAACGACGAGTTGGTCCTGCATTACCAGCCGCTGGTCGACCTGGAAAGCGAGCAGGTGTTCGGGGTGGAGGCTCTTCTTCGCTGGCGGCATCCCTACCGTGGGCTGCTGTTGCCGAGCGAATTCATTTCGATCGCCGAGCTGTCGGGACTGATCGTGCCGATCGGCGACTGGGTGCTGCAGCAGGCCTGCCGTGACCTCCGAAGGCTCCAGGAGAACCTCGGGCCGGATTTTCTGGTTTCGGTCAACCTCTCGGCGCGGCAGTTTCAGCAGCCGAATGTGGCGTCACGGGTCCGGCGCGCAATCGAGAGCGCCGGGATCCGACCGGCCAGCCTGGAGATTGAGATCACCGAAACCAACGCAATGCAGAACGCCGAAGCGACAGCGGAAACCCTCCGCGATCTGAAGAAAATCGGGGTGAGCCTTTCGGTCGACGATTTCGGAACGGGATACTCCAGCCTCGATTATCTGAAACGGTTCCCGATCGACACGCTCAAGCTCGATCAGTCCTTCGTGCGGGATCTCGGCGACGATTCGGGCGACGCTGCGATCGCCACCGCGGTCATCGCCATGGCTCACAGTCTCGGACTGAGGGTGACCGCTGAAGGGGTCGAGACCGAAAGACAGCTCGGCGTTCTTCGCGCCGAAGGTTGTGACCGGATTCAGGGACACCTGTTCAGTGCGGCGCTGGATCTCGAGAGTCTGGAACGGTTTCTCGACGACCGGTCGCGCCTGGATCTCAGTCCACCGGTCGAGAATCAGCTCGGGTTCGAGCGCTGAACGGTGGCCGCTCCGGACCGGCGGAACAGACTTCCCCCCAGGATCACTCCGAGCGCTCCCACGATCGGGATCACGAAATCGAACCAGGGTGGCTGGGTGGCGTAGCCGGCGGCTTCGAATGCGGTCAGCCCCGCTGGCGGCTTGATCAGGCGGGGCGGAGGTGACGCGAGGTGGAGGACCGCGGTCGCCAGCCCGACAACCAGCAGAATCCCGGCGAGTACGTGGACCGAACGGTTCCGAGGGTGGCGTCCAAGGGTGGATGCGACGAATCCACCCAGGACCGCTCCGGCGAAGCTCAGAGCGAAGGTCAGCGCAAGCCAGCCGGCGGTCACGCTGGTGGTGCCCGGCACGAAGACGAATGACGAGCCGAGAATGACCCAGGCCAGACTGAAAGTCACGATCACGAAGATCGCAGTGACGAGGTAGCCGGTGATGACGCCGACGGCAATCCTGAACATTCCGGATGTCCTCCTGTTCAGAGTATAGGACAGCTTCGGGGAGGGAACGACAATGGGGGCTCCGTTCGCCCTCGACAGGTTCCGTGCCACGCTCTGAACGAGGCCTTTTTCCTTGACAAAAAGGGGAAAGAATGACAAATCGGATCGAACAGAATCGTCCTGTACAGAAACTTTACTATCGGTTTGAAGCACTCTCTGCAAGAATACCCGCGAAGCGGGAGGAGACCCCATCCCCCAACCAGCAACCTCAGGAGGAATTATGTCAGGCTCCGGTCAGCCGGCGACTCGGCTCTCACGACCCATTTTCATCAGTCTGTTACTTCTCATCATTGCACTCGTCCCGATGGCTCAGGCCCAGGTGACGACGGGCACCCTCACCGGGACCGTCACCGCCTCGGCTGACGGATCGGCGCTCCCGGGCGTCACCATCGAAGCAGTCCACGTTCCCACCGGAACCCACTACATGGGAATCAGCGGGCCCAACGGCCGCTACACCATTCCCAACGTGAGAATCGGTGGCCCCTACCGCATCACCGGCTCGCTGGAAGGATTCCGTCCAGCCGAAGTGACCAACGTCGAGGTCCGGCTGGGAGTTGCGACCGACATTCCCCTGGGCATGCAGCTCGAGGCGATGACCGAATCGATCGAGGTCACCGCGCAGAGGGATCAGATCATCAGTCCGGACCGTTCCGGGTCGGTCTCTGCCGTTTCCACCGAGCAGATCGAGTCTCTCCCCACGGTGAACCGCAGCATCCAGGACTTCGCCCGGACCAACCCCTACTTCCGGACCGAAGCCTTCGATGAGAGCTCCACCCGGCTGACCGTGGCCGGACGAAACAATCGCTACAACACCATTCAGATCGACGGCGCGGTCAACAACGACCTGTTCGGGCTCGCCGACACCGGTACGCCGGGCGGGCAGACCGACACCCAGCCGATCTCACTCGACGCGGTCGAGCAGCTCCAGATGGTCGTCTCCCCCTATGACGTCCGTCAGGGTGGGTTCACCGGTGGTGGCATCAACGCCGTGACCCGCTCCGGAAGCAACCAGATCGAGGGCTCGGTCTTCGGCACCAAGCGGGACCAGAGCTTCGTCGGCGACGGTCCCTATGATTCGCCGATCTCCGACTTCAGTCAGGATCAGTACGGCGGCCGGATCGGCGGACCGATCCTCCAGGACCAGCTCTTCTACTTTTTCAGCGGCGAGCTCAACCGCCGCAAGCAGCCCACCGGCATCGCCGCGGACGGTTCCGCGCCGACCCAGTTCATCTATGGTGAGGATGCCGCCGATCTCAAGCAGTACCTGATCGACGAGTACGGATACGATCCGGGCAGCCTCGGCGACGTCTCCGGAAAGACCGACAGCGACCTGGTCTTCGGTCGTCTGGACTGGAACGTCAACGATTCCCACAATCTGACCCTGCGTCACAACTACGTCAGTTCCAGCAAGGACGTGATCACCCGCGGAACCACGTTTTTCAACTTCCCGACCGCCAACTACACCATCACCGACGACACCAATTCGACGGTGGCCCAGCTCAACAGTGTGTTCGGTGCATCGTCGTTCAACGAGGCACGCATCGGTCTGCAGACGATCCGTGACGAGCGTTCAGTTCCGGTCGACTTCCCGAGCGTCGAGATCGGCGGAACCGGTGCTCGTCGTGGAGCTCTCATCGTCGGCACCGAGCGCTTCTCGGCGGCCAACTCGCTGAATCAGGACATCCTCGAGCTGACCGACAACTACACCCTGCTCCGGGGCAGCCACACCATCACGATCGGAACGCACAACGAGTTCTTCAAGTTCAAGAACCTGTTCATGTCCGAGGCGAATGGTTACTACTACTTCAACACCCTGGACGACTTCAAGGCCGGCCAGGCGAGCGAATACCGGATCACTTTCGCCAACGGCAGCGATCCGCGGCGGCCCACCAGCTTCCAGGTCAACCAGTACGGTCTCTACGTCAGTGACGACTGGCGCGTCAACGAGCAGTTGACTTTGACGCTGGGCCTGCGCGCCGACATGCCGAGCTTCGTCGACACGCCGTCCGCGAACTCGCAGGTTCCGATCGAGCTTCCGGGGTACCGGACCGACGTGACCCCGAGTGAGGATCTCGTCTGGGCTCCTCGGATCGGCTTCAACTGGAATCCCGGCACCTCGGTCCGCCAGCAGGTCCGTGGCGGCATCGGCGTCTTCGCCGGCCGGACGCCTTACGTCTGGGTCTCCAACGTCTACGGCAACACCGGCGTGGAACAGACCGCACTGAGCTGTCTGGCCTCGCAGGGCTGCACGCCGCCGATGTTCAACCCCGATCCGGCCAACCAGCCGCACGCGGGCAGCGCGTCTTCCGGCTTCTCGGTCGACCTGATCGATCCGGACTTCCAGCTCCCCCGCGTGATGCGCGCGACCCTCGGTTACGACCGTGAGCTCCCCTGGGGGATCCGCGGCACCGCCGAGCTGCTCTACACCGAGACTCTGCAGGACGTCTTCTACACCAACGCCAACCGTGTCCAGACCGGCACCAACCCCCTGGACGGACGGCCGACCTACAGCAAGATCTCGAACACGGTGTTCGATGCTCCGTACCTGACCAACACCACCAAGGGTCACGACTTCATGCAGACCCTCCAGTTCGTGAAGCCCTTCTACAAGGGCTTCACCGTGTCGGCCTCCTACGCCCACGAGAGTTCGAAATCGGCGTTCGATGCGACCTCCAGCCGGGCGATTTCCAACTGGCAGTACATGCCCACCAGCGGAGACATCTTCACGCCTGAACTGGCACGGTCCAATTTCGAGGTCGAGCATCGCTTCAACATCGCCGCCACGTACCGCTTCGAGACCGGTCCGGTGAACCATACCGTCGGCGTCTACTACAACGTCCAGTCCGGTGAGCCCTACTCGATCCTGATCAGCGGCGACCCGAACGGCGACGGCTATACGTCGAACGATACGCTCTACGTTCCGAACTCGGCTTCCGAGGTCAACATGAGCGACTCCGACTACAACGACCTGGTGGCCTTCCTCAAGTCCGCCGGTGTCTACAAGCCGGGCGAGATCCTCAAGCGGAACGCGGGAACCCAGCCGTGGACCCGCCAGATGGACTTCCACTACGAGCTCGGCCTGCCGACCTTCGGGACGGTCGACTCCAACATCACCGTCGACGTGCTGAACTTCCTCAACCTGTTCGACAAGGATGCCGGCACTTCACAGTACGTGTCGTTCGGCACCTACACACCTCTCCGTTACAGCTACAGCAGCTCCACCGGAAAGGTGACCTACAGCAAAGCGTTCAGCAGCGCACTCAACCCGGGCTCGCAGTACACCACCTCGAATCTCCGTTCGCGGTGGCAGATGCGCCTCGGACTCCGCATCAACTTCTGATCGCGGTTTCAGGATTCGCAACACCCACCGGGAGGCCGAAAGGCCTCCCGGCTTTTTTGCGGCGATCGCGCGACGCGGGGCGCGGGATTCGGGACGCGCGGTGAACCGACGACGTGGAATCGGATTCTCTTCCGATCCCCGAGCCCGCGGAGCGGAACATTCGGCCGCACCGGAGCGTTTTTCCGCCCGCCTGCCATGCCGTCGCGAACCATCTCCGTCCAGGGCGCCAGAACTCACAACCTGAAGAACATCTCGGTGGAGTTTCCCCAGCGCCAGCTGAGCGTCATCACCGGTCCCTCCGGCTCCGGCAAGTCCTCCCTTGCCTTCGATACCCTCTATGCCGAGGGACAACGTCGCTTCGTCGAGTCGATGTCGACCTACGTGCGGCAGTTTCTGGAGAGGATGGAGCGACCCGACGTCGATCGGATCGAGGGGATTCTCCCGGCTCTGGCCATCGAGCAGAAAAACTCGGTGAAGAACGCTCGTTCCACCGTCGCGACGGCGACGGAGCTGGCCGACTACATGCGGCTGTTCATGACCTGGTGCGGGGAGACGTACTGTCCGGACTGCGAGGTTCCGGTCCGCCGGGAGAATCCGCAATCAGTGACCGAATCGGTTCTGGCCGATCTCGCCGGCTCCACGGGTGGTCGTGGTGGCCCCACTCGAGTTCGAGCCGGAGCATCGGAAGGATGTCGTCCGCCAGCTCCTCAAGAGCGGCTACTACCGGATCTGGATGAACGACGAGGTCGGCGATCTCAACGAGATCGACCTGGGCGATCTCGCCCGCTTCGAGATCCTCGTGGATCGCTTCGTCGTCGGCGAGGAAGGCCGCAGCCGACTGACCGAAGCACTGGAGCAGGCATTCAGTCTCTCCCGAGGCCTGGTCACGCTGATCGAGAAGACCGAGGACGGCTGGATCCGCCATCACTATTCATCCCGGCTCGCCTGCAACCGCTGCGGCCGCGAAGCAATGGAGCCGGTTCCCCAGCTCTTCTCGTTCAATTCCCCACTCGGTGCCTGCAGCGAATGTCAGGGCTACGGGAGGGTGATCGGAGTCGATCTCGGCAAGGTCATTCCCGATCGATCACGGACTCTTCGAGAACGCCCCATCGATCCCTGGAACTCGCCGGGATACGAGGACAGCTACGACGACCTCGAGGACGCCTCCGGAAAGTACGCGATTCCGATGGACGTCCCGATCGCCGAGCTCACCGACAAGCAGTGGAAGCCTGCTCTACGAGGGACGTGGAAAGTGGTACGGCATCCGCGGTTTCTTCGACTGGCTGGAGAGCAAGAAATACAAGGTGCACGTCCGGGTCAAGCTGGCGAAGTATCGCTCCTACGACAGGTGCCCAGGCTGCGCCGGCTCGCGCCTGCGCCGGGAGGCGCTGCAGGTTCGGTTTCGTGCAAAGACCGTCGCGGATCTTTTCGGGATGAATGTTGCTGAGGCCCGGAAGTTCTGGGAGTACCTTCCCCTGACCCGTCAGGAAGAGGAGAAGGCGGGTCACCTTCGGCGGGAGGTTCTCAATCGGCTGATCTACCTCGACGAGGTGGGCCTGTCGTATCTGACGCTCGACCGCCAGACCCGTACGTTGTCGGGTGGAGAGTCGCAGCGGATCAATCTCGCCGCGGCACTCGGAAGCCAGCTCACGGAGACCCTCTACGTGATCGATGAGCCGACCGTCGGCCTGCATGCGCGCGACAGTGAACGACTGCTTGCAGTCCTCCACCGATTGCGCACGGCCGGAAATACGGTCGTGGTCGTGGAGCACGATCCGACCATCATCGCCGGGGCGGACCACCTCATCGAGCTCGGTCCCGGCGCCGGAGAATTCGGGGGGGAAGTTCAGTTCGCGGGCGACGTCTCCGAACCAGAGGCGCAGCGGCGGATCGAAGCTCTTCAGCCGGGCCCGGTCGATGAGCCTGCCTCGCAACCGGACGGCGGGCCGCGTGATGTGATCCGGATCGTCGGAGCGACGCGAGCACAACCTCAAGGGAATCGACGTCGAAATCCCTCTCGGAAAGCTCGTCGCCGTCACCGGCGTGTCCGGGTCGGGCAAGTCGACACTGATCCGCGACTGCCTCTACAACGGATTTCTGCGGCGGTTTCGAGGTGTGGCGGATGTCGACGTCGGGGCGTTCTCCCGTCTCGAGGGGCTCGACCAGATCGATGAGATCGAACTGGTCGACCAGTCCCCGATCGGCCGCTCGACCCGGTCCAATCCCGCCACCTACGTGAAGGCATGGGACGAGATCCGGAAGCTGCTCGCCTCCACCACGGCGGCGAAGGTCCATGGTGTGACGCCCGGCATGTTCTCGTTCAATACCACCGGTGGACGGTGCGAGACCTGCCAGGGGAGTGGAACGGTCACCATCGACATGCAGTTTCTCGCCGACGTGGAGATCATCTGCGAGCAATGCGGCGGGCGCCGTTTCAACGAGACCGTGATGAAGGTGCGCTACCAGGGGCTCGACGTCGATGGAATTCTGAATCTGACCGTCGAGGAGGCGATGCGTTTCTTCGTCGACAGGCGGGGCATTCTGCGTCGGCTGCAGCCGCTTCGAGCGGTTGGGCTCGGCTACCTCAAGCTCGGCCAGTCGACCGCGTCACTCTCCGGAGGCGAGGCTCAGCGCCTCAAGCTCGCGTCTTTCCTGATGAATCGGGGCCGCGACGGTGCACGCAGGCTTTTTCTCTTCGACGAGCCGACCACGGGCCTCCACGCGAGTGACGTGAAACAACTGCTCGCGACGTTCCGCGATCTGATCGAGCGCGGCCATTCGGTGCTGGTGATCGAGCACAATCTGGAGCTGATCCGCGCCGCCGACTGGATCATCGACCTCGGCCCGGAGGGGGGCGACGGGGGTGGTGAGGTGATCGCGGTAGGGCCACCGGCCGTGGTCGCAAAGAACGAGCGCAGCATTACGGGCCGCTTTCTCACGAGCGAACCGGTGAGGGTGGCTCGGTAGCCCGCTAGCGCTACCCGCCGGAGCAGACAGTTCGGCGACCCGAAATGTCGGCCATCTGACTCCCTCTGATTCACCCTCTCCGGTGCCGAACTTGTCCCGGATGCGCTTCACCTCTTCCCTCATCCGCAACCTTCACCCCGGCGCATCCGAGACAAAGTCCGCCCACTTTGTCTCCGCACCCATGTGGGCGGACTTTGTCTGCTTCGGCACGCACCAACCGTCCAACTCACGCCGCCGGAACCCGCCGGAGCAGACAAGTTCGGCGACCCGAAATGTCGGCCATCTGACTCCCTCTGAGCCACCTCTCCGGTGCCGAACTTGTCCCGCAACCCTCACTGCGGCGCATCCGAGACAAAGTCCGCCCACTTTGTCTCCGCACCCATGTGGGCGGACTTTGTCTGCTTCGGCACGCACCAACCGTCCAACTCACGCCGCCGGAACCCGCCGGAGCAGACAAGTTCGGCGACCCGAAACCTCGGCCATCTGACTCTCTCTGATTCACCCTCTCCGGTGCCGAACTTGTCCCGGATGCGCTTCACCTCTTCCCTCATCCGCAACCTTCACTGCGGCGCATCCGAGACAAAGTCCGCCCACTTTGTCTCCGCACCCATGTGGGCGGACTTTGTCTGCTTCGGCACGCACCAACCGTCCAACTCACGCCGCCGGAACCCGCCGGAGCAGACAAGTTCGGCGACCCGAAATGTCGGCCATCTGACTCCTCCTGAGCCACCCTCTCCGGTGCCGAACTTGTCCCGGATGCGCTTCACCTCTTCCCTCATCCGCAACCCTCACTGCGGCGCATCCGAGACAAAGTCCGCCCACTTTGTCTCCGCACCCATGTGGGCGGACTTTGTCTGCTTCGGCACGCACCAACCATCCAGACCACGCCGCCGGAACCCGCCGGAGCAGACAAGTTCGGCGACCCGAAACCTCGGCCATCCGACATCCTCTGAGCCACCCTCTCCGGTGCCGAACTTGTCCCGGATGCGCTTCACCTCTTCCCTCATCCTCAACCCTCGCCCCGGCGCATCCGAGACAAAGTCCGCCCACTTTGTCTCCGCACCCATGTGGGCGGACTTTGTCTGCTTCGGCACGCACCAACCGTCCAACTCACGCCGCCGGAACCCGCCGGAGCAGACAAGTTCGGCGACCCGAAACCTCGGCCATCTGACTCCTCTGACCACCCTCTCCGGTGCCGAACTTGTCCCTGCGCTTCACCTCTTCCCATCACCTTCACCCCGGCGCATCCGAGACAAAGTCCGCCCACTTTGTCTCCTCACCCATGTGGGCGGACTTTGTCTGCTTCGGCACGCACCAACCGTCCAACTCACGCCGCCGGAACCCGCCGGAGCAGACAAGTTCGGCGACCCGAAACCTCGGCCATCCCACATCCCCTGGGCCACCCTCTCCGGTGCCGAACTTGTCCCGGATGCGCTTCACCTCTTCCCTCATCTCGCCCCGGCGCATCCGAGACAAAGTCCGCCCACTTTGTCTCCTCACCCATGTGGGCGGACTTTGTCTGCTTCGGCACGCACCAACCGACACCTGGACTGGCGGCTGCGTTACACTCGTTTCAGGTCGATGGAATGTCCCAGGTGTGCGTTCGAGCAGGCTGATGGCGGCGTCGATTGCCTCCGCTGTGGAATCGTGTTCAGCAAATGGCAGGACGGGCATGAGCTTCCGCCCTCTCCGGATCCAACTCCGCCGCCGCCGCGCCGGCGATCGATGACGGAGGTCGTCGACGGGCAGATCGGTCGCTCGGCAGAACTCCAGGTCCTCGGAATCGGCCTCGCTCTCGCAATCGTCGTCTACGCCATTCCCTTCACCAGGTTCGTCTTCTCCGCCCTCGTCACCCTGTTTCACGAGTTGGGACATGCGGTCGTCGCCTGGATCTTCGGCTATCCAGCCCTTCCCGCATTCGATTTCGTCTATGGCGGCGGGCTCACGTCCTATGGCCGCTTTCACCTCTCCATCGCGCTCGCGATTGCGGTCGGCTTCGGGTGGGCCGGCTGGACGTTTCGGAGGAATCGAAAGACGCTCGCTCTGCTCGTCGCCCTCTTCGCGATCTGGCTGGTCCTGGTGAGCGCGGAATGGCGTCGCGAAATGATCATGGCCTCGGCGGGGCATCTGTTCGAGCTCATTCTCGCCGGGATCTTTTTCTACCAGGCTCTGGCGGGGGTGGGATGGCGATCGCCTGAGCTCGAGCGCCCGCTGGGGGCGTTCGTCGCCTTCTTCGTTCAGATCCACGCCATGGCTTTCGCGCTTCGCCTGAGGAACGACTCCAGCTTTCTCGCCTGGTATCGCCAGGGAAAGGGCGGAATGCTGATGAACGACCTGGAGTCGATCGCACTGGATCTCCACATCCACCTCGGGATCCCAACGACAATTCAGGAGATGGCAGGCCTGCTGCTGGTGTTCTCGCTGGTCCCGATCTTCGTCGCGCTCGTCTGGTACTTCAACCGTGCCCGCTGGCATCGCCTGCTTCGCAGCCCTGATGGTCACCGGGTGACGCGGAGGTCTGTGCCGGATCAGATCCAGCCCTGAAGCTCCCGGGTGGCGATGGCGGTCATCGCTTCGATCCAGCGGGGGCTGTCATTGAGGCAGGGGACCAGTTCCAGCGATTCTCCACCGGCCTCGGTGAACTGTTCGCGTCCCAGATTTCCCATCTCGTCGATCGTCTCGAGGCAATCCGTGGTGAAGCCGGGGCAGATCACCAGAATCCGATCGACCCCTTCGTGGCCCAGCCGGGCGAACGTCTGGTCGGTGTACGGCTGAAGCCACGGCTCCCGCCCGAATCGCGACTGGAACGACATCACGTACTGATCCTCGGTCCAGCCCATCTCCCTGGCCAGAGCCGTGGCGGTCGCACGGCACTGGGCCGGGTACGGATCTCCAAGATCGGCGTAACGCTGCGGAATGCCGTGGAACGAGAGGATGATTTTCTCCGGAGGCTGGGAAAGAGACGCCACACGTTCCCGGACCGAGGCGGCCAGCGCACCGACATATCCGGGATCTTCGTAGTAGGGAGGGACGACCCGGAGGGCGGGGACGAACCGCCGGCGAGGCAGCTCACGGAACACCTCGTCATAGGTCGAGCCGGTGGTCGGCGCCGCATATTGCGGATACATCGGAAACAGAAGAATCCGGTCCGCCCCCCATTCGCAGAGAGCTTCGATCGCGGAGCCGGTGGAGGGATTTCCGTAGCGCATCGCCACCTCCGCACGGAACTCGACTCCCTCGGTGGAGGAGCCCAGTCGATCCGCCAGCCCTCTGGCTTGCGCACGCGAGATCAGCAACAGCGGCGAGCCCTCGGCGGTCCACACCTTCCGGTAGAGCGCGGCGGACTGCGCCGGACGTCGAGGGAGGATGGCGCCGTTGAGGATCAGCCACCAGAGTGCCGGGTTGAGATCCACCACCCTCCGATCGCTGAGAAACTGCCGCAGATAGGTCCGAACAGCAGCGGTGGTGGGCGCATCGGGAGTTCCGAGCTGAGCCAGAAGAATGCCGATTTTACGGGCCATTTCGGGCTTCCGAAATCGGTTCCGGGAGCGAAATAATCCCGAAACCAGTCCCCCCGGCGTCCAACGCAATGCGAAGGAGGCAAATCCTGTTTACGGGGACGACTGATCCGGGCCGATCCGGCTCCTTCCCTCAGGGAAGTCGAACCGGGTTCCTTTCGACAAATCCGCTGCACCGATCGATCGCGCACGAGCCCGAGCCGAAGAGGAGTGAACATGGCGTCGCAACGTTTCCAGAATGCTCTGCAGGGGATTGCCCAGCCGGTACCGCCGGTCTGGTTCATGCGCCAGGCAGGGCGCTACCACAGCCACTATCAGAACCTGCGGAAGGACCACTCGTTCGTGGAAATGTGCCGCATCCCCGACCTGGCCGCAGAGGTGGCCCGCGGTCCGGTTGCCGATTTCGATTTCGATCTTGCCATCCTGTTCAGCGACCTGCTGTTTCCTCTCGAGGCTCTCGGCCTGTCTCTCACCTACGGAGATTCGGGCCCCCATCTCGAGCCGCGGCTCGAACAGAACACCCTGAAGGGCCTGCGCTCCGTCGAAGACGCTCTTCCCCATCTCGAGTTTCAGCGGGACGCGGTACGAAAGACCCGCGAGGTCATCCCCGAGGACAAGAGCGTGATCGGTTTCGTGGGGGGCCCCTGGACGCTCTATGTCTACGCCGTCGAGGGGAGTCATCAGGGCAATCTGATCCGCTCCAAATCGGATCCTTCGCTCTATCGGCGTTTTGCAGAGCACCTGGTCCCGCTGATGATCGAGAACATCCGGCTGCAACTGGATGGAGGAGCCGAGGTGGTGATGATCTTCGACACCGCCGCCGGAGAGGTCTCTCCCGAGTGGTTCCGCCGGGAGGCACTGCCGGATCTGGCCCGGATGACCGAAGCATTCCCCGGCCGGGTCGGCTACTACGCCCGGGGCATCCAGCCGGCCCACATCTCGGGGCCCGATTTCGCGAAGTTGACCCTCGCGGGAGTGGGAGTCGACTGGCGCTGGAGCCTTCCCGAAGCACTGGAGCGTTTCGGCCCCCGCGGATTCGTGCAGGGCAATTTTGATCAGACCCTGTTGTTTCTTCCGCCAGAGGAGTTCGAACGGGAGCTCCGCCATTTCCTCGATCCGATGCTGGCGCTGACTCCCGAGGAGCGGCGGGGCTGGGTCTGCGGGCTCGGTCACGGCGTTCTTCCGAAGACTCCCGAGGAGAATGTCCGCACGTTCATCAGGACGGTGAGGGATCTGTTTTCAACCACCACAGGGCCAACGTCATGACCACACAATCCGATTTGTTCGAGCGCTACGACGTGCCGGTTCCCCGGTACACGAGCTATCCGACGGTTCCCTACTGGACCGATTCTCCCACCACCGAGCAGTGGCTCGAGGAGATTCGCAAGGCGGCGAAGAACCCCGACTGCACCTGGGCGATCTATGTCCATGTGCCGTTCTGCGAGTCCCTCTGCACGTTCTGCGGCTGCACCCAGATCATCACCCAGAATCACGGGCGGGAGGTTCCCTACGTGAACCGCGTACTCCGCGAGCTGTCGATGTACCTCGAGGCGGTTCCCGATCTTCGTGAGCGGCGTCTGCGCCAGCTCCATCTGGGCGGAGGGACGCCGACCTTCCTCTCGCCGGAGAGTCTCCGGCAACTGCTCGAGCCGATCCGGGCACAGCTTCAGGTCAAGAGCGACCAGTTCGACGCCTCCGCGGAGGTCAATCCGCGCGTGACCAGTGCGGAGCATCTTCAGGCGCTTCGCGACGTCGGATTCACCCGCGTCTCGATGGGGGTGCAGGACTTCAACGAGCACGTCCAGTATCTGGTCAACCGGATCCAGCCCTACGAGATCACCGAGGAGCTGACCCGCAACGCGCGGGAGATGGGATACACCTCGGTCAACTACGACCTGATCTACGGTCTGCCCACTCAGACCGCCGAATCGATCCGCCGCACCGCGGAACTGACGGCCGAACTTCGCCCTGACCGGATCGCTTTCTACAGCTTCGCAAAGGTGCCCTGGATCAAGCCGGCACAGCGGCTGTTCAAGGACGAGGATCTCCCGGAAGGAGCGGAGAAGCGTGAACTGTACGAGATTGCGCGCGAGGTTTTCCTGAAATCCGGCTACGTGGAGATCGGCATGGATCATTTCGCCCTCGCCCACGACCCTCTCTCGCTTGCCCAGCAGAGTGGAGAGCTCCACCGGAACTTCATGGGCTACACCGAGTTTCATACGGACGTCATGCTCGGTCTCGGCACCAGCGCCATCGGCGAATGCCCGACCTGTTTCCACCAGAACGCCAAAACCGTTCCGGAGTATGAGTCGCGGATCGATCAGGGCGAGATTCCCACTCACCGCGGGCACCTGCTGAGCGAAGAGGATCGCCGTCTGAGAAAGCAGATCACCCGGTTCATGACGCTTCTGCGCGTGGAGCTGGATGACGATCAACGGGAGGATGCGCGTCGCTTTCTCGCTCAGATGCTCGAGGATGATCTGGTGCGCATCGAAGGGCGCGAGCTGGTGCTCACCGAGAAAGGCCGTCCGTTCCTCCGCAATGCCGCGGTCTTTTTCGATCGCCGCCTTCGCAGCAACGAGCCGCACACGCGGATTTTTTCTCAGGCGTTATGAAACAGGTCACCATCATCGGCGGCGGATTCTCCGGGCTGGCCACGGCGTACTACCTCGCGCGGGAGGGGACGCCGGTTACCCTGATCGAAAAGCAGGAGCGGCTGGGAGGGCTGATCGATACCCTCAGGACCCCCTGGGGCCCGGTGGAGACGGCTGCCAGCGGAATCCGGAGCTCCGCGCGGCTCGAATCGCTCGCTGCAGAGCTCGGCGTCCCGCTGGTGACCGCGAAGAAGGAGAGCAAGCGGCGGTATCTCTACCGGGGCGGCCCACGGCAGTGGCCGCTCTCGATCGGCGAATCGCTCGGAATGGCAGGCCACCTCGCCAGTCAACTGGCGATTGGAAGATTTCGTCCGCGGCAAGGGGAGACGGTTCGGGAGTGGGGGTCGCGACTGGTCGGAAAAGCGGCCACGCAGAATATCCTCGCGGCAGCCCTGCAGGGGATCTACGCCGGGGATCCTGACCGGCTCAGTGCCAGTCTGATCATGGGGAAGAAGGAGAAGCCGGAAAAGGGAGAGCTGAAAGGCCTGGTGGCGCCGCCGATCGGACTGATCGAGTTGATCGAAGCCCTTCAGGCAAAGCTCGAATCGCTGGGCGTGGAGATCCGCACCGGAACCGAGGCCGACCCCGACGTGGAGGGACCCCTGGTGGTCTGCACCTCCGCGCGTGATGCGGCGAAGCTGCTCACACGACGCGCTCCCGAAACGGCGAAGATCCTCGACTCGATCGAGATGCTCCCGCTCCTGCGGGTGACCGCCTTCTATCCGGCGAGCGAGAACACCATTCCCGGATTCGGCATCCTCTTTCCGCGAAAGCAGGGGATTCGTGCCCTGGGTGTGCTGTTCAACACCAACATCTTTCCGGGTCGGGGCGAGGGTCACTCGGAGAGCTGGATCTACGGCGGCGCGAATGATCCCGAAGATTCTCGACCTGGATGATGCCGCCCTCTTCGAGGTGGTCGATCGCGACCGGTCAAAGCTCCATGGCCGCGAGACCGATCCGCTGGCCCGCTACCCTCAGCGATGGCCAATCGGGCTTCCCCACTACGACCTCCATCTCGAGAGACTGCTCAAGCAGGGATTGCCAGCTCCCGACGATGTCTACCTGGCCGGCAACTATGTCCGGGGCATCGGGCTTCCACTGCTTCTGGAGAACGGCTTCCACGTGGCCGAACGGGTTCGCCAGAGCCTCCGCTGACGCGGAACGGGTTGTCCCGACTCTCTTCGCTCGTGGTCGGCTCCCTTGTCGTACGCACAGGCCAGAGGAGAACATGCAGGAGGCCCGTGGCGCACAGGGGTGACAGCCGGTCCGTTTGCTGGTAAGAAGCGCAAGTCGCCGGAGTGGTGGCTGGAGGGCCTTTGAATGTTGTCGAACGAGGAGATGCGAAGAATCGAGCAGGATGCGCGAGCGGCGCTCGATGATCTTGTGCAGGAGTTGCCCGCACGTGATGCCGATGAGCTGTTCGCCCGTCTGGTCGCGCAGATCGAGATCGAGATCGAGCGGGATCGAAGTCACTGGGCGGAAGTCTGTCGCGGCCGCGCAGAGCGATGGAACCGAACCATCGGAAACAGCGATGCCGCGCCGGCGATGGCCCGGGACGAGTGCCGGGCTCGTGAGAACGAGGCGACCTGGATCGCCGATCTCATCAGGCACGGAGGGGTGAACCCCGTCGAAGAGGGGTTGCGGAGAGCGAAGGGTTGAAGCTCGCCGAGATCGAAGGCCGCTTCGCCGTCTGCCGGCTCGGCCCGTCGGATCCGGTTCCGCCTGATCTCGATCCCGGATCGTTTCTCTCGATCACCCGCACCGCGGACGAGCTCTCGATCGTCTGTCCTGAATCCGCCGTACCTCCGGGAGTCCCCACCGAGCGCGGGTGGATCGCGATCCGTGTCGCGGGAGATCTCGACTTCGCTCTGACCGGAGTTCTCGCCTCGCTGGCCGTCCCGCTCGCGGAAGCGGGTGTTCCGATCTTCGTCATCTCCACGTTCCGGACCGACTACCTCCTGATCAGACATGATCAGCGGGAGGCGGCTCGTCGTGCGCTCGAAGGCGCCGGCCATCAGTGGACCACTCTCCCAGGATCAATCTCCCCGCTTTTGAGATAATCACCTGCATGAAACGAATCGCCATCGCCATCGCCGCTCTTTTCCTCTCTCTTCCTCTCGCTGCACAAAGCCTCGAGTTCGATCACTGGTTCCGCGACACGACCATGCGTCTCGACTACTTCCACACCGGGAGCACCTCGGACGAGATCTTTGCGCTCGATGAGGTCGTTTCGGATGGTCCATGGGCCGGGAGCCGGACACATCTGATCGACGACCTGAACCTCGGCGAGTACCTGTTTCAGGTGTTCGATCTCGGGACCAACCGGATGATCTACTCCCGGGGCTATTCGTCGATCTACGGAGAGTGGACGACCACGGCGGAGGCGGCGAAGATGCACCGCACATTCAGCGAGTCGCTCCGCTTTCCCTGGCCGAAGAATCCCGTACGGGTGACGGTCCTTTCCCGGGATGCGGACAATGTCTTCGAGCCGGTCTGGTCGACGACCGTCGATCCGAATTCCAGGTTCGTCAACCCGGCGCCACCCGCTCCACGCGGAAAGGTCTGGACCATCCTCGACAACGGCGATTCCCACACCAAAGTCGATCTGCTGATTCTCGGCGATGGATATACCGCGGCGGAGATGGACAAGTTTCATGCGGATGCGAAACGTCTGGTCGGTGTGCTCTTCGAGACCGAGCCCTATCGCAGCCGGAAGGCCGACTTCAACGTCCGCGCAATCGACACCCCTTCCGCGGAGAGCGGAGTGAGCCGTCCGCGGGCGAAGCAGTTCCGTCGCACCCCCATCGGGACCACCTACAACATCTTCGACTCCGAGCGATACGCCCTGACTCTCGACAACAAGAGCTTCCGGAACATCGCCGCGGGCGCTCCCTACGAATACGTCGAGATTCTGCTCAACGAAGCCCAGTACGGCGGTGGCGGCATCTACAACGACATGGCGACGGCGTCGGTGGGTGCCGGATTCGCCAACTACCTGTTCATCCACGAGTTCGGCCATCACTTCGCCGACCTCGCCGACGAGTACTACACCTCGGACGTCTCCTATCAGAACGGCGCGACTTGGTTTCCCGAGCCCTGGCAGCCGAACGTCACCGCGCTCCACGACCCGGAGACCCTGAAGTGGAAGAGCCTCGTGGAGTCGTCCACCCCGATCCCCACGCCATGGAAGAAGGAGGAGTTCGAGGCGATGGAGCAGAAGTTCCAGCAGGAACGGCGACAGCTGCGGGCGAAGGGCGTGTCCGAGGAGGTGATGGACGCCTACTTCAACCGGGTCAAGGCGTGGTCGACTCCCTTCCTCGCAAACCAGAAGGACTCCGGCAAGGTCGGAGCGTTCGAGGGGGCGAACTATCAGGCGAAGGGGATGTACCGGCCGGAGATCGATTGCATCATGTTCACCCGCGACGATGTCGGATTCTGCCGGGTGTGCAGTCGTGCAATCGAGAGGATTATCGACTTCTATTCTCGGTAGTTGTTTCCGACAAGTCGGACAAGTCCGACCAGTCCGACAACCCACGCCAGTCTCACCGGCTCCGGAGCGCCTCTCGGAGTGCCTTCACATCGGTGATTGGCTCCCGGCAGGTGTACTGCTCGCAGATCCAGACGGCAGTGCGATCGGCGTCCCGTCCCTCCATCACGGGAAGCTCCGCCGGTTTCCACACCAGGATGCGATGGGGGATCCACGCTTCTCCGATCGCGGTCAGAAGCTCCTGGAACGCGGCGGATTCGGGTTCGCCGGTCAGAGCGATCTCCAGCGGCCGGGACACATCCCATTCGGCGTCGCAGAGGAGAAACCCGAATCCGGAGGGATAGCGCCTGGCCAGAGGAAAGAGTGCGCGCAGACCTTCCCGCGCGGCGCGCTCGAAGCTTGGTTCGGCGAAGTAGAGAGCGAGCTTCTGAAGGACGTCGATCGCGACCGAATTGCCCGCGGGGGTGGCGTTGTCGAACGGATCCTTGGGGCGGGTGATCAGCCTTTCGTGATCGTCGGGGGTGTCGAAGAACCCGCCGTCGGTTCGGTCGGGAAAGCGATCGATGATGTCTTCGGCGAGTGATCGCGCGTGGACCAGCCACCGCATCTCCTGGGTGGCCTCAAACGCCCGGATCAGCCCCCAGGCGACGCCGGCATGGTCTTCGAGGAGTCCGGGGATGCGGGCGGCTCCGTCCTTGTAGCTTCGTCGCAGCTTCCGGTCCACCTGCATCCGCTCGACGAGAAAGGCGGCACTGCGGGAGGCGATCTGTCGGTAGCGAGGCTCGTTGAACGCCAGGGCGGCCTCGGCGAAAGCACCGAGCATCCACCCGTTCCATCCAGCGAGGATCTTCTCGTCCCGTCCGGGCCGCACCCGCTCCGACCGCTTGCCGTAGAGCCGGCATTTGCCGTGCGCTGCAATCTCCGAGAGACGTTCCATGGAGATCCCGAAGTCGTCGGCGACGACCTGAGGGTCACGCGGGATGTTCAGGATGTTCGCTCCCTCCCAGTTTCCCCGTTCCGTGGCGTCGTAGAGGGTGCAGAAGATCAGCCCCTCCTCTTCACCGAGGGCCTCCATCACCTCATCTCTCGACCAGACGTAGAACCGTCCTTCCTCTCCCTCGGAATCGGCGTCGAGAGTCGAGAAGAATCCACCCTCCTCGGAGGTCATTTCGCGCTCCACGAAATCGAGCGTTTCCCTCGCGATCCTCCGGAAGAGATCGTCCCCCGACCACTGCCACGCGTGAAGATAGATCCGCGCCAGCAGGGCGTTGTCGTAGAGCATCTTTTCGAAGTGCGGAACCAGCCATCGCTCATCGACCGAATAGCGGTGGAACCCTCCGCCGATCTGGTCGTAGATTCCGCCCCGGGCCATCTTCCGGAGAGTCTCCTCGATCATCGGAGCAAGCTGTTCCGGACCTCCCCTGGAGACGACCTCGAGCAGAAACTCCAGCATCATCGAAGGGGGGAACTTGGGAGCACCACCGAAGCCGCCGTGGGCGGCGTCATACCCGGAGGCGATCGCCAGAGACATCCGGTCGAGCTCCTCGCGAGAGAGTGGCTGACCGTCGGAAGGGGGAAGGACCGATCGCGCGAGCGCCGCCCGGATCTCCCTTCCCGCCGCATCCACCTGATCCTTCTGATGGCGCCACGCATCGGAGACATGCTTCAGGACGCGCCGGAAACCGGGCATGCCGCGGGAGTCATCCGGAGGGAAATAGGTTCCGCCGTAGAAAGGAACTCCTTCCGGGGTGAGGAACATCGACATCGGCCAGCCGCCGTGCCCGGTCATCATCTGGACCGCCTGCATGTAGATCGAATCGATGTCCGGCCGCTCTTCGCGGTCCACCTTGATCGCCACGAACTTCTCGTTGAGAAGAGCGGCGATCTCCTCGTTCTCGAACGACTCCCGCTCCATCACATGGCACCAGTGGCAGGCCGAATAGCCGATCGAGAGAAAGATCGGCCGGTTCTCCGACTTCGCCCGCGACAACGCTTCCTCTCCCCATGGATACCAGTCCACCGGGTTGTGCGCGTGCTGCAGAAGATAGGGCGACGTCTCGTGGATCAGCCGGTTGGTGTTCGTCGTTGGCAAATGGCGACCTCCTTCGGAGAGAGACCTAGCAAGGAGTCTACCCGAATGCAGCTGAATCGCCTGTCCGGCAAGGGTTTCGGGCCGGCGAACGGCTTCGCGAAAGAATCGGCGGTCTGGCTCGATCGGTCCGCGCAGCACGTCCCGGGATCCAAGCTGTTCGCGCTCGACGGGTCGGCGGTCATTGTCATGTCGAGCGGGTGGGTGGTCGGGCATGCGAGACATCTCATCCGATGCGACAAGGAACCTCCGGGCGCAGAAACGTGCGTGTGGGGCGGTCGTCCAGCAAAGCAATTCTTCTCGCATCGGGGGAGGTCCCTCGCCTGCCCTTCCGCCCGCCCGCTCGGGACGCCAAAGGGGGGAAGGTTCGCGAGGGAATCAGCGGGGGGGCGAGCTCTTCTTCTGAGAGCGGCCAGCGCAGGCGCTGCTCAATCCTCCGCACGGATCGCCTCGAGCATCTGCGGCGGGAAGTTGCGCATCTCGAAGTACTCGCTCTCGAGCTCTTCGATCTGGAACTGATCCAGGCCGGAATTGGTGAGGAAGTCCTTCCGGAGACGCGCGTCGAGGTCCTCGACGATCGCGGGGAAGAAGTTGATTGATGTAGAACGCCTCCAGCCGGATTTTCCGGATCACTTCTTCGATCAGCTTGTCGTCGATGTAGTCGAGCACCTCGGCGAGCTCCGGATCCCGGTCACTCTCGGCGACGATCTCCTTGCGGAAGGTGGCGCGTCCTTCCGCGGTGTTCAGCTCGAGGTAGAACGCCGACATCCGCCTGCGGGCGAGCTCGTAGAGCCGGTAGTAGGCCTTCTCGTGACGGTTGATCGTCCGGATCTCGTCGGCGACGTCGGCCAGGGTGGCCTGATTGTCGTCGACCGACATCAGGCCGATCATCAGCGCGTAGAGCTTGCGTCGCCCGAACGACAGCGTGTAGGCGTTTTCCATGATCGGGTCGATGAAAAGAGCCCGGAACAGCCCTCGCCGAAGGTCCTCGAAGATATGCATGTTGCCGAGGATCGAGCGGACCTGCTCGGCAGTGAGCTCGACGTCGTCCATGAATGCCAGACGGCTGATCAGCCCCGAGGTGTGATCGAACCGGTCGAAGAAGGTGACGAGCTCGCTGAACGATTCCATTCGCTCGAAGTCCTCTTCCTCACGGGCGCTCTCGTCGATCATCCTCCCGGTCTCGAGCAGGATCTCTTCGAACCGGGGATCGCGGTCGGCCACCGCCTTCTGCTTGTTTTCGAGCAGATGCACCATGTCGGTGGACGACAGCCGCTTCTCGATCCTCCGACCGAGCAGGAATCCCTCCAGGATGGCCCGGGTCGACTGGATGTAGACCGGTTCGGTGACTCCGGTTCCCGGCTCGGCCGAGACCCCCCGGTGGAGCACGATCTCCTCCAGGGTGTCGAAAATCGACAGAGGGATGTTGTTGCGCATCGAGAGGGTGCGGAGGCGCATCAGCCGCGCTCGCTCGGAGGCTCCGATCTCGCCCTCAGTGCAGGAGGCGAGAACCCGTTTGTACTCGTCGATCAGCTCGCGATTGAGCGCGTTGTGATAGATCACGTCGATCTGGATCCGCTCGCGCTGATAGGGATCGATGGAGAATCCGGCCGACTCCTGAACCGCACGGGAAAGATCTTCGAGCGAGCGATGCTGGTCGTAGCCCTCGCGGCAGGCGTCGTAGAAGTCCTGGTGCGGACGATGGATCATCCGGAGAAGGACCAGCGAAGAGTCCGGCTCGTCGAGCTGGTGGTGCATTTCGCGGGCGAGCATCAGGAAGTTGCCCCGACCCACCAGGGCGGACCGCTTCAGAAGCTTTCCGATCGCCTTGAGCGTCCGCTCCTGGCGGCCGACCACGTTCCGCCTCTGACGCCGCTCGTCGATGAAAAAGATGTAGTTGGACACCGCGTTGCCGTCGAAGAACAGCGTCTCCCAGGCCTCCGCTCCGCTGGTGTTCGCGGTGAAGGTCAGCTCGTGAGATCCCGGCTCGTAGATGCCGCCGAACAGGACCAGCCGGTTGCGGACCTCCTCGTTCAGCAGGTCCCGGAGAGGAAAGTGCCCGCCGAACATGTACTCGCTGAAGATGCCGCCGTTCCCGTCGAATCGGAGACCCTCCGGGGTGAGGATCACCTCCGATCCGCCTCCGAAGTAGCGCACGCGTCGCTGGGAACCGTTCTCGCTCTGCTCGAAGAAGAACTTGTGGTCCAGATCGGGACCGATCACGGTTGCGAAGTATTCGACCGTGTCGGTGATGGTCCCGTGATGAACGATCGCCTCGAGCATCGCTGTCCCCAATCCGGAAGCCTACTGCATTTGTTCCCTCGCCCGGTGTCGTTTCAGGCGCAAAAAAAGCCGGGGCAGCGCCCCGGCTTTCCGTGATGGACCCGTGTGACTGGGTCAGAAGCGGTAGACCGCAGAAAGAGACCCGACCTTGAACAGATCGGAGGTGTCGTATGCCGCGTCGATCTGGAAGCTCGGCCACGCCAGGCCCACGCCGACCGAGTAGTGATTCTGGTCCTTCTGCTTCGGAAAAAAGATCGCTTCGGTGATCCGGTTCGCTTCGCACTGGATTCGGGGCTCGCCCTCAATCCCTGCAATGTGATCGCAGGTCAGAGGCCCGACGAAATGCATTGCATGACCTGGCTCCCGCCACCAACCGGCGCGGATCGCGATCGGAATCCGGGTGGTCAGGAAGTACTCGGCGCCAACGTGATACTCGGTGATGTCGTTGGTCACCAGATCACCCGGATTCACCCCGTACGTATTGGTGGTCATTTTGTCGGTGAGGTTGGAATAGGTGACCTTGACCGCGTCCGCGTTGATCGTCAGGACCGGGACCGGCCGATAGGAGATGCCCAGGCCGGCTGTGTCGGGCGCATGAAAACTGACGTCCTCGACCTTGTTCAGATCGGTGTCACCGGCCAGAACGTTCTGAAGGTAGACCGGAGCCGGGAACTCCGGCCCCTGTTTGTAGACGCCGCCAATGCTGAATGACGGCGAAAACTCGTACTTGAATCCGCCGGAGACTGTGAAGTCCGTCTCCCATTTGGTGTTGCCCTGATCATCGAGGGTCGCCTGGGCGAGAATCGAGGCCGGCTGCAGCGTGTCGGAGGCCACCCGGTAGGTGAATGCCGACTCGCTGAAACGCTGATACCGACCGGCGACGCCGAGCGAAAGTCTGCCCATCTTCCAGGCGAACGCACCACCGAGAGTCTTGAGGTCGACCTGAACTGCAGTGATGAATGGGAAAACCGTACCGGTGAGGCACGGGTTATTCGGATCCTGCAGGCATTGGTCCTCCGAAACCGGAGGGTTCTCGCCGAAGGGATCTCGGTTGAAGAAAAACTGGGGAACTTCCTGGCTTCTCTGGCCGGCGCTGTTGAATTGTGGCAGCACGGCGCCGGAGTTCTGGTAGTTCACCGGGTGGTGGTAGTAGACGGCGAAGGCCCAGTTACCACGCGGAATCACGACGCTGCCGAACTGGACCTCGGCCGCCCGCGTCCAGTTGTTGAACTCCATGGTCTGGAGATTGGGGTAGACGCCGGTGACCGGAAGATCCTGAACCAGCTCGGCATGCCGCAACTCGAGCGACACCTCCGTTTTCCGGAGGATGGTCAGCCCGGCGGGATTGGCTTCGGCCGCCGAGGCATCATCGGCGAGTCCGAGGAACGCGCCGCCCATCCCCATCGACCGGGCTCCCGGGTTGCGGAAGTCGATCTGAATTCCAGCGAGAGCTTCGAGCTCGGTATTCTGCGCAAACAACGGAACCGTCCCAAGAGCGACGGCGATGACAGCCAGGATCACCTTCGAGAATCGCATCACGCCTCCATCCACCGGCGTACAAGCCGGCATCGTATCTTTCTGAAAAGGGACCTGGCGCCAAGTGTAGGTCCATCCGGGGGAAAGTCAAGGCGAGGCGCAGGAGGGCACTGAGGACAGCGGCGTGAGCCCCCCATTCAAAGCCCCCAAACGTCGTCACCGTCATCCTGAGCGCCCGAACCCGTGTCGAAGCCCATGCAGTGGGTCGCGAAGGATCTTGCCTTCGTCAGGGCCGAGATGGCGAAACGCGAGAGGGTGATCCGAGCCAGGCCCGTTGCGCCAATGGCAACCCTTGCACGTCTCGACCTCTCGCAGAGGCAAGATCCTTCGCGGGACGGTTCGCGGCTTCGAAACGCTTTCAGGCGCTCAGGATGACGATGGCGACCCGCCTTGCGCTGACGTCGACTCTCCGGCCGCGGTGTTAATCAGGTGGCATTTATGAGACTGTATATATAGACTGAAATAGATCCTCGGTATGACGGTATATATAGCCATCGGTATCGAGTAGCGGTAATTGCATGCAGAAACGCTCGTTGATTATCGACGATTATTCTGCACGCCCTCGGTCACCTTCGCGACGGCCTCGTCCGGCGGGGCGAGCTGCTTTTCACGCTCTCTCCGGGTGCTCCACTCCACATTTCCCTGTGCCAGACTCTTCGCTCCGACCGTGATCCGGTAGGGGAAGCCGATCAGATCGGCGTCCTTGAACTTCACTCCCGGGCGCTCGTCCCGGTCGTCCAAAATCACGTCGATCCCCTCGGCGAGCAGCTTCTGATAGAGCTCTTCCGCCTTCTCCCTCACCGCGTCGTCATTGCCGACCTGGGTGATCACCACCTCGAACGGCGCGAGCGGCACAGGCCAGATCACGCCCTGCTCGTCGTGGCTCTGCTCGATCGCGGAGGCCACCGTCCGGCCGATCCCCAGGCCGTAGCAGCCCATGATCATCGGTTGCCGCTCCCCCTTCTCGTCGAGAAACTCGCAGTGCATCGACGAGGAGTATTTCGTTCCGAGTTTGAAGATGTGACCCACCTCGATGCCGCGGTACATCTCCAGGGCGGCCCGGCAGCGGGGGCAGAAATCGCCATCGCCGACGACGGTGAAGTCCCCATAGGCGACCGGGGTGAAATCGCGGCCGACGTTGACGTTCTTCAGATGGGTATCCGCACGGTTGGCGCCGGCGACGACGTTCCGCATCGTCTGAACGTTCACGTCGGCGAAGATCCGGATGTTCTCCACCCCGAGCGGACCGCTGAATCCCTCGGGTCCACCGGTGACCTTTTCGATGACGGCGGGATCGGCCATGGCAATCCACTCCGCCTCGAGGAAGTTGCGGATCTTGATCTCGTTCGCGGAGCGGTTGCCCGGCAGAAGGATCATCACCACCTCCCGGTCGGTCTGGATCAGCAGGCTCTTGAGCACCTGAGACTCCGGAACGCCCAGCAGGCCGGCCACCGCCTCGATGGTCTTCGTACCCGGGGTGGAGACCTCCTGGAGGGGTTCCATGCCCGGGAGATCGGCCGCGGAGGGCTCTTCCGGCGGGGCCATCTCGGCCTTTTCGATGTTCGCTCCGTAGCCACAGGCGGGGCAACGCACCACCGCATCCTCGCCCGACTGGGCCAGCACCATGAATTCGTGCGATGCGGAGCCGCCGATGTTGCCGGTGTCGGCCTCGACCATCACGTGCTCGAGGCCGCAACGCTCGAAGATGCGGGTGTAGGCATCCCGCATCTTCTCGTAGGTCTCGTTGAGAGATTCCCAGGACGAATGGAAGGAGTAGGCGTCCTTCATGATGAACTCGCGGCCCCGCATCAGGCCGAAGCGCGGGCGGACCTCGTCGCGGAATTTGGTCTGAATCTGGTAGAGGTTCGTCGGGAGCTGGCGCCAGGACGAGATGGCGTCACGGACGATGTCGGTGACCACCTCCTCATGGGTGGGTCCGAAGACGAAGTCCCGCTCGTGACGGTCCCGGATGCGCAGCAGCTCCTTGCCGTACTGCTGCCAGCGGCCGGATTCCATCCAGAGCTCCGCGGGCTGGATGGCAGGCATGGTCAGCTCGATGGCGCCGGCCCGGCCCATTTCCTCCCGGACGATGGTCTCGAGCTTCCGGATGGAGCGGAGGCCGATCGGCAGGTAGCTGTAGATCCCCGCCGCGACCTTGCGGATCATTCCGGCCCGCATCATCAGTTTCTGGCTGATCACATCGGCGTCAGCCGGCTCTTCCCGCAGTGTATTGATGAAGTATTGGCTCCAGCGCATGGTTCTCCGTCCTGGTTCAGATCGACTCCGCGAAACGCGGCATTCTAGACCGACTCAACTCTCTGGTGCAGTGTTGTGTTCCGTCGGGGGGAAGAAAAGGGGTTTGAATCTTGAAAGAGGGTGAGCCTGTGAACAGCCTCGAGCTTTCGAACACGACGCTGGTGTTCGATCGGACCCCGGTGGCACGGCTGATCTCATGTGCCGCGGTGTTCGCGTCAGCAGCGCTCCTGTTTCAGTACCTGGCTCGAGGCCCCGGGAACATACGCGTGCTCCCGTTCGTCGGGCTGCTCACTCTGTTCGTCGGCACGATCCTGGCCGCTCTGCTTCAGTACGGCGACCGGATCTACGTTTCGCCTGATGGCCTGCTCTATCACAATCGGCTGTTGTCGATCGTGACGCGGAGCCGGTGGATCCGGTGGGACGAAGTGGTCGAGGTTCGAGAGGTGCGGCGGAAGATTCTGGTCCTGCTCTCCGAAGACGGGAGACGGGTCCTGGTCGATGCGATCACCGGATACGGAATCGCCCGCCGGGAGATTCTGCGACGAACGCCGCACGCCGTGATCTCGGGGACGTTGACTCGGGATGACCGTCCGTGAAACGAAGCCTGATATTTCCACTGGTCCTGATCGCCGTCGTGGTGCTCCTGAGCACCCTGATCGTGGTGCGCGAATTTCGTACCGAGCGCACCCGGCGCGAAAAGGAAATTGCCGAGGTGACCTCCGGGCCACCCCTGCCGAAGATTCCTCCGGCGCAATGGACTCCGCGGATCCGGAAGCTCCTCGACCACCAGGCGTGGGAGGCGCTGGACCACGAGCTGGACGAGCTCGAGCAGTCCGACCCTTCGCTCTTCCGCAAGGACCGGCTGAACTACCTGCGCGCCCGGGTCAAGCTGGCCCTCGACCAGTGGCAATCCGCCGGGCACGCTGCTCACCCCGTTTCTCATCCCCACCGATCCGTTCCGGGACCTCGCGCTCTATCACGCGGCGACGGCCATGGAACAGGAGCAGAAGCCCGACGACGCCGCCCTCCTCCGTGAGCGTCTGATCTTCGGCTTTCCCGACTCCGTCTACTGGGATCAGGCTCTGGAGCAGCATCTGGAAGCGATCGCGGACCAGCCGCAGAAGACCATCCGTTTCGTGGACCGCCTCGCGTCCACGGTCGATGAGTCCCAGCGGCGGGACCTCCAGGCGACGAAGGTGGAGGCGCTCTACGCCGACAACCAGAGCGGCGCCGCGTTCGCCCTGGCCATCCGCCTGCTGAAGGAACGCATTACCGACGACGCGGCCGAGCGCGCATTCACCGTGGTCGACGATCAGGAGAACATCTCCCGTCTGACCGGAGACGAGCTCCTTCTGCTCGGCCGCACGGCGCATGCCCACCGGCATTTCGAACGGGCGATCGAGTTGCTCGAACGAGCCCGCGAGCGACTGCGCGGACACGACGAAGAGATCGATTTCCTCATCGGACGGGCGTATTTCTGGAGTCATGACTGGGACCAGGCGGAGAAGGTCTACCTCGCCGCCGCATCCAGAACCAGGAGCCGTGAGCGCAAGGCGTCGCTTCTGTTTCACGCCGCCCGCTCGGCGCAGCTCCGCGGCGACGATGCCCATGCCGAGAAGCTGATGACCCGGGCGATCGCAGTCCCGGGACGCTTCTCCGCCACGGCAGCGGCATTGACCCAGCGGATGCGCACCCGCCTTCGCGACCACCGGAACGCCGAAGCACTCCACGACCTCAAACTGATGTTCCGCCTCTTCCCGCGCAGCGCCGCGGTGGTCGATGCGGGAATCGCCTACGTGGTCGGAATGGTCGGCGAAGAAAAGTACGATGAAGCGTTGCGGATCATCCCGCAGATTCCCGACTCGAGTACCGATGCCCTCGACCGCGCGGAGATCGCCTACTGGAAGGGACGCGCTCTGGAGAAGGAGGATCCGCTCTCGGCTCTCGATTCCTACCTGGACGTTCTCACCACCGACCGCGACACCCTCTACCCTCAGTTCGTCCGCGAACGCCTCAAACAGCCGGCCATGCAGAAACAGGTCGAGGCGGCCGTCGCACGGCGCCGGCCCGAGATCGAAGAGGCGCTCAATCATGACGAGCTCGACAAGGCGCGAGCCCTCCAGACCGAGATCCTGCTGATGACCGGAGGCGACGTCTCCGAGCTCCAGCGACTCCGCGGGATCTATCTCCAGATCGATCGGTTCGGAAGGTTCGTCAGTCTCGAGCCCGAACCGTTTCCCGCCTTCCCTCTCGGTCAGACCGGCGGAAATTCTCCGGAGGGACGGGGCGGTCCCGCTGAGGGCACCTCCGACGCTGCGGAGGAGCCGATCGAGCGACCTCGTCTGTTGATGGCCATGGGTCTGTTCGACGAGGCGATCCCGGACATCTCCGATCTTTATCCCTCCGGCGATCCGGCGGCACAGCTCACCGAGTCGCTCGCCCTGCGCGAGGGAGGTGCCCTCCGTGACTCGATCCGAACCGCCGAGATCCTCGAACGCTCACTTCCGGATCAGTTCGTCGAACGGCTCCTTCCGCGCGAGGCGCAGATGCTCCTCTACCCCCGTTACTTCTACGCCACGATTCAGGAGCAGTCCGAGGCCCACGATGCCGATCCCCTTCTGGTGCTCTCCATCATGCGCGAAGAGTCGCGGTTCAATCCGCATGCGAAATCTGCCGCCGCCGCGCGCGGGCTGCTCCAGTTCGTCATCACCACCGCGCGCGACATCGCCCTCGAGCTCGGTCTCGACTCCCTCTCCTCCGAGCAGCTCTACGAGCCGGACGTGGTCATCCGACTCGGAGCGAAATACATCGGCAAGCTCAGGACGGAGTTCCACAACGATCCCTTCAAGGTCGCGGCCGCCTACAACGCAGGGGCACCGCAGGCCGAGCTCTGGTCCCGCCTCGCTCCGGGCGAAGGAGACGACTTCTTCTACGCCTCGGTCAATTTCAGCGAAACCAAGAACTACGTCCGCAAGGTCCTGCACAGCTACGAGCAGTACGCGGAGATCTACGGCGACTGAGAGGCGAGAGGCGAGAGGCGAGAGGCGAGAGACGATCGGATCACCTCAGGGGGGTGGGCCTCCGGCTCCCTGTGGACGAAGACTCCGCTCTTCGTCGGGATGGCAGAAACGAGAAGTTCGATCTGGCCAACCATGAGGAAAGTACGTTGAGGCTGCTCGCCCCGGAACACGCGAGCCTCAACGCAAGGCTCATCGCCCGTGGCAGCGAGATGAACATCGGAATGTCCATCCACAGGCTCCCTGTGGACGAAGACTCCGCTCTTCGTCACATCGAGGCGACTACGCCAGGAGCCGTTGGACGATCTGCTGGACCTTCTTTCCGTCCACTTCGCCGCGGTGGTTCGCCATGATCTCTTTCATCACCATTCCGGCGTCCTTTTTCGAGGTGGCGCCCGTCGCGGTGATCGCCTCCCGGACCAGTTGCTCGGTCTGTGCATCATCGAGTTGGCGCGGGAGATAGGTCTCCAGGATCTTCAGCTCTTCCCGTTCCTTGTCGGCCAGTTCGGTGCGGCCGCCTTTCTCGTACTGCTCGATCGAATCGTTCCGCTGTTTCGCGGCACGCAGAATGACCGCCTGTGCCTCGTCATCCGCAAGCTCGTGTCCGCGTTCGATCTGTTCATTCTTGATCGCTGCCTGCAGCATTCGCAGGGTCGATGTCCGCAGCGCGTCCCGGGCCTTCATCGCCTCGGTCAGCTCCTTCCGGATCCGGTCCGTCAGTGCACCCATCTCGAGCTCCCTTCTCGATCTCAATCTTCCGGATGATCACAACTCTCTCTCCGGTCGTGCAATTGCATTGAGATAGACTCTGCCCACCCCGCACGGGGAAATGCATTCTCGAGAGGACTCCATGAATACGATCGATCTTCCGGCGCTGCTGCGCGAAACCGAGGCCGTGATCGAAGGCCACTTCCGGCTGTCCTCCGGACTGCACAGTCCGAAATACGTCCAGTGTGCCCGGCTGCTGGAACATCCCCGGAATGCTCGCGCCGTGGGCGAGGCGCTGGCCGCGGAGCTCCGGCCATTTCAGCCTGACCGGGTGATCGCTCCCGCCATGGGTGGACTGATCATCGGTTACGCCGTGGCGGAGGCGCTGGGGGTTCCGATGATCTTCACGGAGCGAAAAGACGGAGCGATGCAGATTCGTCGTGGGTTCCGGATCGGGAATGAACGGCGCGCGGTGATCGTCGAAGATGTGGTGACGACAGGAAAATCAACCCGCGAGGCAACTGCGGCGGCGGAGGCCGCGGGAGCGGAGATCGTGGCGATTGGCTCGATTCTCGACCGCAGTGGTAAAGACAACCCGTTTCAGCTTCCTCATCGGTCGCTGATGTCTCTGGCCATCAACACCTGGGCTCCGGAGGAGTGTCCGTTGTGCGCCGCCGGAGCGCCGCTGGATGCACCCGGAAGCCGCTTCTCGGAAAAACCATGAGCGAAACCATTGTCCATCTGGATGGAGACGAACTGAATCTCACCGTCAGCCGGGAAGGAGACGTCTGGGAGATCACCCGAGACGGTGAGGTTCACCGGATCGAGCTGCTCGAGTCCCGTGAGGGTGAGGCCGTGTTGCGGATCGGAGAGCGGCGGGTTGTGGTGCCTTTCCTGTCCCGTGGAGGGGACATTGATTTTCTCTACGGAGGTGAATACCACCGCGCGTCTGTGATGAGTGCGACCGACCGTCCGCGCCGCCGCCATCAGGAACATTCCATGAGCGCGCCGATGCCCGGCGTGGTGCTGAAGCTCTTCGTGGAGACGAACCAGGCGGTGCGGAAAGGCGAGGCGTTGCTGATCCTCGAGGCGATGAAGATGGAGCACCAGATCACCGCGCCGTATGACGGGCGGGTGGAGAAGATCCACTGTTCCGAGGGGGAGATGGTCCAGCCCGGAGTCGACCTGATCTCGATCGAGCCGGAGGAGAGCGAGGAATGAAGTTCGAGGTCGAACGGGTGAAGATCGTGGAGGTCGGACCTCGGGACGGGCTGCAGAACGAGCAGGTGATCATCCCGGTCGAGCCGCGGGTGGAGTTCATCGCGGCACTGGTTCGGGCGGGACTCCGGACCATTGAAGCGGGTGCCTTCGTCCATCCGAAGTGGGTGCCGCAGATGGCCGGGACCGCGGAGGTGTTCGCCGCGCTGCCGAAGGATGACGGAATCGACTACCCGGTGCTTGTGCCGAACATGAAGGGGCTGGAGCGGGCGATCGAAGCCGGTGTGCAGTCGATCTCGATCTTCACCGCTGCCTCCGACACGTTCAACCGGCGCAACATCAACATGGGGATCGAGGAATCGTTCGAGAACTACGCTCCCGTTGCCGCGCGGGCACGCGCCGAGGGACTCCGGATCCGCGGATACGTCTCCTGTGCGTGCGGCTGTCCCTATGAAGGCAGTGTGGCCCCCGAGCGGGTGCTCGAGGTGGCGGCGAGGTTACTCGACCTCGGCTGCTATGAGGTCTCGATTGGCGACACGATCGGCATCGGCACACCTCTTCAGGTGCAGGGTCTGGTCGGTCTGCTGCTGGAGGTGATTCCCTCTTCCCGGCTGGCAATGCACTTTCATGACACTCGCGGCATGGCGGTGGCGAACACGATGGCTGCCCTGGAGCTGGGAATCTCGATCTTCGACTCTTCCGCGGGTGGTCTCGGTGGCTGTCCCTATGCTCCGGGAGCGTCCGGCAACGTTGCCACCGAGGATCTGATCTACCTGTTCGAGAGCGTCGGCATCGAGACCGGGGTCGATCTGGACCGGCTGGTGGAAGCCGCCGGGGTGATCGCGCCGTGGCTCGACCATCCTCTGCCGGGAAAGTACATCCAGGCCTGTGGTGGCGAGTTCCAGTACGGAACCAGGGTGGAAGTGCAGTGAGGAGACGATGGTGAAGGGACCCCAGCCCGCGCGGGCCGGATGGGACGACGGCTGGTACGTGGTTCCCTGGGAGGTGACGTGGCGTGACCTCGACGGGATGGAGCACGTCAACAACGCGGTCTATTTCACCTACTTCGAATGGGCCCGGACGAAGTACTGGCTGGAGCTGCGGGAGGCCTCCTCGCCGGCCGATCGCCGGAATCTCGACTTCATCGTGGTCCGGGCCGAGTGCGACTACCGGCGGCAGCTCAGTCTCTGTGATGCGATCGACATCCGGGTCCGGGTGGGCGAGATGCGCAACTCGTCGTTCGATTTCCTCTCCGAGGTCCGGGTGCGGGCGACCGGGGAGCTTGCCGCGGTGGGAAAAGTGGTGATGGTGCTGTTCTCGTGGGAGAGCAACCGGCCGGTCCCGATCTCGCGGGAGATGCGGGATGCGGTGATGAGATTCCAGGGTGGAGAGGCTTCCTGAGAGGCCGTCCGCCCGCTCGATGAACTGCTGATTTCTGATACACTCGAAGGCTCGAATCCACGGGCGTTCGAAGAGGGAGAGCCGCTTGATCACCGGCTTCAATACCGACATCAAGCACAACGAGAAGGTCTACCACGTCCAGACCGAGGACAAGGGGAAGCAGAATCCCTATATCGAATCTCTGGTCTACGTCGGAGGCGAGATTCTCGCGTCGAAAAAGACCTCCTACGCGGATCGCGCGGAGGAGCTCGACGAAAAATCGATCAGCACGATGATGGAGCAGCAGCATCGCACCATGATCGCCGCGATCAAGCGCGGCCGGTTCGACAAACTCTCCGAGACGCAGAACAAGGCGGTGATCTCCAGTCGCGCCACGATCATCTCCGGCGGGCCGGTCACTCCTCCGGACGAGAAAACTCTCGACCAGGTCATCCTCGACTATCTCGCATCCGAAGCGGAGAGTGAGCACCTCGAGCTGACCCTGCTCAACCAGGTGGATTTCATCAGCGGAAACCCCTTCGAGCTTCGTGTCACCGCGACCAAGAGCCTTTCCCAGCAGCCCATTCCCGGGGCCAGGGTGGAGATCCGGATCATCTCCACCACGGCACCCCCTCAGGTCATCTTCCGCGGGCTGACCGATGATTCCGGAACCTCCGTGATCCGTGCCACCGTTCCCGAGTTCGAGGAAGGAACCGCTGCAGTGATCGTCTCCGCACACAGCGACCTCGGCAATGACGAGCTCAAGCAACTGGTCAAACGAAAGAAGTGATCCGGTCGGGACGCGTGGCGGGAACGCAACCCTCGTACGTCTCGACCGCCCGCAGAGGCAGGATCCTTCGCGGGACCTTCGCGACTTCGAAACGCTCACCGGCGCTCAGAGGCACAGCCTCTCAGGATGACCATGGCGACTCGAGCCGCGCCGACCTCCACCTCGAGTCCCGCCCTCAATCATGCCGAGCATCGCCACTGTCAACCACAGCGCCCCCAATCGCGTCGAGCATCGCCCGCCTGTCATCCTGAGCGCCCTTACCCATTTCGAAGCCCATACGGTGGGTCGCGAAGGATCTTGCCTTCGCAAAGATCGAGAGCGCGACAATCGAGAGCGCGACCCGATCACCTTCGCCCCCAAAATGTCGGGAGCTGGCGGCAATGCTGCATAATCCGGCGATGATCCGCACCCGGCACCCTCCGGGCGGACCTTTCGATCGATGAGATCCCGAACTCTACAGGCGGTGCTGCTCCTGCTCGGTCTCGGCGTGATTCTCTACGTCGTAATGAGCCTGTTCATCGCCTCGCCCAACCGGCTGATCTTCGGGATCAATCGCAGCAACGGCAGCATTCGGCTGGCCCGGAACGGAGTGACGTTCCTTCCCCCCCACGAGTTTCGTCGAATGGCCTTCGCCATGAGGGACGGTGCTGCCCTGAGCCAGGGGGTGGTGCGGATCCGCTCTCGTGAAGGAGTTCCGGTGCGGATCAGCTACCGGGTTCACTTCAAGATCTCCGGGCGCCCTCTTCCGGCCGTCGACACCATCGTAGACAAGGGATGGGATGCCTGGGTCGCCGATCGTGTCAGCGAAGCCATCCGCGCGGTCACCGAGCGAACTCCGATCGATGACTTCATCTCGCCCACGGCGGCCTTTGGCCCGCGGCGCAAACTGGTGCGTGAAACCGTCACCCGCCACCTCTCCCGCAGTGGGCTCGACGTCACCGGATTCGAGATCGAAGGCATCGAAGTGGACCGCGATGCTCTGTTGAAGGCGAAGCTCGCAGAGCTCCGCCGGGAGGAGCGGGGCAAGTGGGGGCGGGTCGCCGTCTTCGCCATCGACGGGATGGACTGGAACCTCGTCGACGAGCTGGTCGATGATGGCCGCATTCCCAACATTGCCGCACTGATCGACGGCGGCTCCACGGCGCTGGTCCAAAGCGTTCACCCCACGATTGCGCCGCTGACGTGGACCACCATGGCGACCGGCGTCCCTCCCTACCGGCATGGCGTGCTCGACTTTTTCGACCGCCAGAATCGCAACCTCCCGGTGACCTCACTCGCCCGCCAGGCCCCGGCCGTCTGGGAGATTGCCGCCGGATTTCAGCGCCCCTCCCTGGTGGTCAACTGGTGGACCGACTGGCCGCCTCTGACCGACAGCGCGATGGTCGCTTCCACCCCACTGGGACCGGAGGATCCGGAGGATGTTTTTCCGGCAGGGCTCGAGCCGCTCGCCGCCAAAGCACAGATCCCCGAGGCCACCGTCGGCTGGGAGCAGATGCACCGTTTCCTCAACATCAACCAGAACGAATTTCAGAAGGCGGTCGGCACCGGCAACCCGCAGGATCCGATTGTCCGCTTCCGATCGGTGCTGGCGAAGACGTGGAGCGATGACCGGCTCGCGCTGGAGATCTACCGGAAGGAGAAGCCGCAGTTGATGATGCTCGGCTTTGAGGGAGCGGATATCGTCGATCATCTCTTCGGCGCCTATCACCCGCCCTACCGGGAAGATGTGTCCTGGGAAGACTACCGCCGCTTCTGGCCCGCCGTCGGGAACTATTACGCGGAGATCGACCGGATGCTCGGCGAGTGGCTGAAGGTCCTGCCGGAGGACACCACCGTGATGCTGGTCTCCTCCTATGGAACCCGCTGGGGAAAGAACCGTCCGAAGACTCCTTCAGGAGCGGGAGAAGGGCTGGCACTCCATGACGATCAGGGTCTTCTGATCGCCTACGGAAACCGGGTGCCGGCATCGCGGCCGATGCACTCGATCTCGGTCTACGACATCGCCCCCTCGATTCTCGCGCTGCTCGGCCTGCCGCCGTCCGACGAGATGAAAGGATCCGTCGCCACGTCGGTGTTCGAGAACCTGCGGCCGGTGGAGACTGTGAGGGTCTCGAGCTACAGCGATCTGATCCGGCTCTATCCCACCATGGTGGGGGGCAAGGTGGATCCGTCGGTCTATCACGCTGTCCTCGAGGCTTCAGGCCACCTCGGAGGGGAAGCCGCTCAGCCGCGGATGACCCGCGAGCCGGAAACCCCGGCGGAGCACCAGCGGCTCACCGGAGAACAGTGGCGGGTCTACGCGGTGACCAACAATCGCGGCGCGGAACTGGCGGCGAAGGGGCAGAAAACCGAGGCGATCGATCAGTTCGAAAAGGCGGCGGCGTTGAACCCGGAGCGGGCCACGCCTCTGCTCAATCTGGCGATGATCGCCCTCCAGAGCCAGCGCTACGTCAGCGCCGAAACCCTGATGTTCCAGGCTCTGGAGAAGAATCCTTCCAATCCCGACCAGCTTCTGGTGGACATGGCTGCCTGGTTTCGGGCGCACGACATGATCTCCTGGGCGATCCGGGTTCTGGGAAAGGGGAAGGAACAGTATCCGGAGTCCTACCTCATCGCCTCGGAGCTGGGAGCGAGTCTGGCCGAGGCGGGCCGATACACCGAGGGCCTGCAGGAGCTCGACCGGGCGCTCGCCCTGCAGCCGCTCTCGACCTCGGTGCTCAACAACCTCGGAATCATCTACGCGAAGAAGAAAGACTACGCTCGGGCGCTGGATTACTGGAACCGTTCGCTGACGATTGCGCCGCGCCAGCCGAAGATCGCCGAAGCCGCCCGCGCCGCCACGACCAACCTCTGAGCCGGCGCTGATCGAGCGATCCGAGCCTGTCGGGTTGGACCTCTGTGCGATACGCCGGCCCCTGAGCACCGCAGTTCCAGGCTCGCGAAAACTTCAACCAGGACGCCACGAGCGGAGCGCGAGAACCGCCCCCCTCTCCCCGCGACGAAGGGTGACACGGAGCGAACCGGGTCGAGCGGGGAGAGGGCCGGGGTGAGGGGAGACCAGCGGGCACAAACCGGGTACCTTCTTTACATCGAAACCGGGAGCTTCCTTTACACGACGGTAGCCCGGATGTAGGGGTGCACAAAGATCGAGCTGAGCGAGATGTCGGCAGTGAGTCGGCAGACGCTGGATCTGTGGATTGGGCGGTACCGAGAGGAGGCGAGGATGGGCTCTCGAGATCAGTGGTAGCGTGCCGCGGACCTGGTGGTTTCGCCGGCGCGCTCCGTCTCCTCATTCTGTTGAGGCCATCGGATGCGCCACCCGGACGTGCAACGTCCGGCCACTCTCACTCGAGAAAAACGACACGTCTGTGCTCTTCGACAGTTACCCCCCACCAGCTTCCGTCACCGCTTCTGCGGCTCCAGGGTCGCCGCTTCGGTTGTCGCTCCTCATTGCCGGGCGATGATGCCGTCGTCCTCGAGCAGTCGAATCAGCGCGCGCCCTTTGTCGGAGGCATTGCCGGCGGAATCATTCCCGAGGTGAGGGAGACAGAGTGGGCGGACTTTGTCTCGGATGCGCCGGGGTGAGGGTTGAGGATGAGTGAAGAGGTGAAGCGCATCCGGGACAAGTTCGGCACCGGAGAGGTGGCTCAGAGGGAGTCAGATGGCCGACATTTCGGGTTGCCGAACTTGTCTGCTCCGGCGGGTACCGGCGGCGTGAGTTGGGCGGTTGGGGCGCGCCGAAGCAGACAAAGTCCGCCCACACGGGTGCGGAGACAAAGTGGGCGGACTTTGTCTCGGATGCGCCGCAGTGAGGGTTGCGGATGAGGGAAGAGGTGAAGCGCATCCGGGACAAGTTCGGCACCGGAGAGGGTGGCTCAGAGGGAGTCAGATGGCCGACATTTCGGGTTGCCGAACTTGTCTGCTCCGGCGGGTACCGGCGGCGTGAGTTGGGCGGTTGGGGCGCGCCGAAGCAGACAAAGTCCGCCCACATGGGTGCGGAGACAAAGTGGGCGGACTTTGTCTCGGATGCGCCGCAGTGAGGGCTGCGAATGAGGGAAGAGGTGAAGCGCATCCGGGACAAGTTCGGCACCGGAGAGGGCGGCTCAGGGAGTGTGGGATGGCCGACATCTCGGGTTGCCGAACTTGTCTGCTTCGGCGGGTACCGGTGGCGTGAGTTGGACGATTGGGGCGCGCCGAAGCAGACAAAGTCCGCCCACATGGGTGCGGAGACAAAGTGGGCGGACTTTGTCTCGGATGCGCCGCAGTGAGGGTTGCGGATGAGAGAAGAGGTGAAGCGGATCCGGGACAAGTTCGGCACCGGAGAGGTGGCTCAGAGGGAGTCAGATGGCCGACATTTCGGGTTGCCGAACTTGTCTGCTCCGGCGGGTACCGGCGGCGTGAGTTGGGCGGTTGGGGCGCGCCGAAGCAGACAAAGTCCGCCCACATGGGTGCGGAGACAAAGTGGGCGGACTTTGTCTCGGATGCGCCGGGGTGAGGGTTGAGGATGAGTGAAGAGGTGGAGCGGATCCGGGACAAGTTCGGCACCGGAGAGGGTGGCTCAGGAGGAGTGAGATGGCCGACGGTTCGGGTTGCCGAACCTGTCTGCTCCGGCGGGTGCCGGCGGCGTGGGTTGGGCGATTGGCGCGCGCCGAAGCAGACAAAGTCCGCCCACATGGGTGAGGAAGACAAAGTGGTGCTGCCCCTGGCAGGGCAGTTCACCCGCGTGGCCCTGTCGTCGCGGCTCTCGGGCCGCTTCCGAAGTTCAGTCGGGGACGACGATACTGCCCCAGGGCATCTTTCGGACCGTCAGGATCGTTTCGTCGATCTTCGCCTGGGGAGCGCTCGCTCCGAGGACGTGTTTGACGTACTGCATCTCGGTCGAGACCAGACCCTGATTCAACAGCCGCATCGCTGCCTTCTTCAGATTTCCATCCGACACGGGGATACGAGGTCCGGTCACTTCTTTTCCCTTGGTCATGATTTTTCCCTTGGCCATGATTTTCCCTTCTCGCGCCGAGGTGACGCAGGAGCGCCCGGAACGTACCGGAACGGTGACCTGGCCGAACGATCGCGAGGAAACTAAGGTGGGCTCACTCCGGAAAACCGACTTAGTCCGGGCGTTCCGAAAGCTCGAAGAGGATTCCTCGTGCAACTCCATCATACTCCAGCCGCCGCTCGAAGTCACGGAACGTTACGGAAACGTCGCGACCGATGTTCTTCCTGCGGACGGCCCTTGACGGTCTACTACGATTGTAGTAACTTGCTACTACGAATGTAGGAGGCTGGAATGAAACTGACGCGGCATGAACTGGAAGTGATGGACATTCTCTGGGCGCTCGGTGGTGGAACCGTCCGGCAGGTGCTGGAAGCGATCCCCCCGGCGAAGCGCCCCGCCTACACTACGGTGCAGACCGTCATCAATCGTCTGGAGACGAAGAAGGCTCTGCGACGGGTGGGGAAAGAGGGGAACGCGCATCTCTTTCAGCCGGTGGTCTCACGGCCGCGCGCCCACCGCCGGCTGATCCGCGAGTTGGTCAGCGTCGTGGGATCCGCGCAGAACCTGGTGTCTCACCTGGTCGAAAGCGGCGAGCTGACGCTCGACGATCTGCGCGCTCTGGAGCAGGAACTGGCGGAGAGGGAGTCGCGATGACTGCCTTACAGCAGGCCCATCTGCTGATCCATCAGTTCCTGACCGCCCGGATCCAGCCGCTGGTCGCTCATCTGATCATCGCCACGATTCTCTGCATGCTGCTTCTGGGCATTGCAGCTTTCGTCCGCGACCCCAGGGCCCGCCGAGGCATCCTGCTGATGTCCTTTCTGGTCTTCCTCGCGCCCACGCCGGAGCTGATCGCTCACCGCGCATCGGTTCTCCTGCTCCCGGGACTGCCGTCCCCATCGCTCGCGCTCGGCGGTGCTGGCCTGGTTGAAGCACGCGGTCTTACCTTCGATCTCACCTGTACGCTGGCAGCCATCTGGTTCGGCATGACCTCCCTTCTGCTCGTGCGCCTGCTCCTTCGCCTGATCGCCGGGGCCGCATCGGGTGAACCGCTCGACGCCGCGATTCGGGAGCGACTCGATCTCACCGATGAACCTCCAATCCGCATCAGTTCGAATGCTGCTGGTCCCTGCGTCGCGGGCTGCTTTCGTTCCGTCATCGTACTTCCCGGGGCCCTGATGCAATCCCTCCCCCCGGAGGAACTCAAAGCGGTGCTCCTGCACGAGGCCGCCCATGTCAGGCAGCGGGACAACCTCTGGAGAATGGCGGGGGCGATCACCACCAGTCTTTTCTGGTTTCATCCGTTGACCTGGTGGTCGGTGCTCCGCTTTCGCGGGTCCTGTGAGATCGCCTGTGACTCCGAGGTTCTCGCCTCGGGGATTCCGCTGCAGACCTACCTCCGGTCACTGCACCGGATGACGCAATCGCCGGAGGGAGAGCTCGAGCCGGCGTTTGCCGGAGAAGATCTGAAAGGAAGGATCGAAATCATGAAGCATCCCATCCCCCGCTGGTCCAACGCTGCAATTCGCTTCGCCCTGATCGCCCTGGTTCTGCTCAGTCTCGGAGGCAGCGTCACGCTGCGCGCAATGATCGGATCGGATTCGACGGCGAACCGAGCGGAACCGGCCAGCGAGGCGCCCTATCGCTTCGAGAACGAGGTCATCCGACGATCCGACGGCACGATCGAGGCGGATTTCCTTGTTCTCGACGTCGGCACCGGAGAGATCCTCTCCATGCCACGATTCCTGGGCCCGGCAGGTTCGCCGATGAAATCCACCAGCACGGTCGATGGGCCCGATCAGCCGACCCGACGGGTCCAGGTCCTGCTCAGTCCGGGCTCGAGCCCCACGAGGATGGTCGCGACTCTCGACGTGAATGATCCGGACGACGGTACCTTTCATCACCAGTACGACGTTTTGGTCAAGGCTGCCGCCACGCCTTCGGCGCATATCGATCTGAAGCTGAAGGACGCGGCGCTTTCTGACGTCCTGAACACGTTCGCTTCGGTTCTCGGGGTCGACGTGATTGCCCCTCGCGAGGTCGATTCCCAGAAAGTCAGCGTTACCCTCGAAGACATCCCCTGGGATCAGGCCCTTGACCAGGTCCTGGCAGGCAGACATCTGGCATGGAGAAAGGTCGGCGGCCTTCTGGTCATCATGAAGGCGGACTAACCCCAATGGCCCGAACCTAAGGACCAGGCCCCACCGGTCATATCGTCATGCACGCTCCGGGAAGCCGCCTGGAAGGCGGCGTTCCGATTGCCACAGGAGAACCATGTCCTTGAGTTGAGTTCGGGCCAGTGGGACTCGCTGAGGCGTCCCCGGCTCCGGATCCGGGAAGCGCGGATGCAACGAGGGCGGCCCTCGCGAGCCGCCCTCGTGCTTATCGTCGGTTGGTTCGAGGGCTCAGGGCTCGCTGTCCACCGTCTCGTATCCAGGCGCGAGCAGGGTGACCTCGCCGTCCTCGAGCGTGAACTCCACCTCGTCGGGGAGCGGCTCGCTGGCCCGGATGAGATATTCGGAGAGCTCGTCCTCGATGTGCCGCTGGATCGCCCTGCGGAGCGGACGCGCTCCGGAGTTGGACTCCTCGGCGGCACGCGCCAGCAGCCAGTCGACCACGCTGTCGTCCACCGTCACCCGGATGCCCTTCTGCACGATCGCGCTGTTCACGTCCTCGATCAGCAGGCGGCAGATCTCGCGGAGCTGCTTCTGCTCCAGCGGGTTGAAGATGATCACATCATCGATCCGGTTGATGAACTCGGGCGAAAACTCGCGCTTCAGCTCGGTCTGGATGGTCAGTTCGACGCTGCGCTGCGCGGCCGCCTCGGTCTGCTCCCGGAATCCCAGCGTCCCCTTGGTGGCCAGATGCCGGGTCCCGAGATTCGAGGTCATGATGATCAGCGTGTTGCGGAAGTCGACCTGATTGCCCAGCGAGTCGGTGAGCATCCCGTCCTCGAGAATCTGCAGCAGCAGATTGGCGATGTCCGGATGGGCCTTCTCGATCTCGTCGAGGAGGAGCACCGAATAGGGATTGCGGCGGATGCGCTCGGTCAGTTGACCACCCTCTTCATGCCCCACATAGCCGGGGGGCGACCCGATCAGCTTCGAGACGGCGTGCTTCTCCATGTATTCGGACATGTCGAAGCGGATCAGATGCTTCATGGACCCGAACAGAAACTCCGCGAGGCGACGGGCGACCTCGGTCTTTCCGACGCCTGAAGATCCGAGGAAGATGAACGAGCCCATCGGCCGATTCGGCGAGGCGACGCCGAGCCGGGAGCGGCGGATGGCGCGGGAAATGGCTTCGATGGCCTTGTCCTGGCCGACGATCCTCCGCTTGAGGGTGTCCTCCATCTTGATCAGCTTCGCCGCCTCGTCGGTCTCGATCGAGGTGACCGGGATGTCGGTCCAGGAAGAGATGATCTCTTCCACGTCCCGCTGGGTCACTTCCATGGTCTCCTCGCCCGATTCCTGGCGCTCCTGCTTCAGCCGCTCCGTCTCGTCCTTGAGCTCGATCTCCCGCTCGCGGAGGAAAACCGCCTTCTCGAAATCCTTGTCCGAGATGGCCTTCTTCATCTCCTTGACGATCGAGCGGGTCTCGGTCTCCAGGCGCCGGAGGTTCTGGGTGTCGGCCACCCTGCGCAGCTTCACCTTCGCGCCAGCCTCATCGAGGATGTCGATCGCCTTGTCCGGGAAGAATCGATCGGTGATGTAGCGGTTCGACTGGAACACCGCGGAACGGATCGCGTCCTCGGAGTACTTCACCTTGTGGAAGGATTCGTAGCGCTCCTTCACTCCGTCGAGAATCTGGAGGGTTTCCATCTCGGTGGGGGGAACCACGTTGATCGCCTGGAAACGACGAAGCAGGGAGCGGTCCTTTTCGATGTAGCGGCGGTATTCGCGGATGGTGGTGGCACCGATGCAGGAGATCTCCCCGCGCGAGAGCGCCGGCTTGAGAATGTTCGCCGCGTCGAGCGAGCCCTCGGCCGATCCCGCTCCGATCAGGGAATGGATCTCGTCGATGAAGACGATGATGTCGTCGTTTTCCCGGAGCTCCTTGATGATGCCCTTCAGGCGCTCCTCGAACTGACCGCGATACTTGGTTCCGGCCACGATGAGCGACAGATCGAGGGAAAGGATCCGCTTGTTCGCAATGAACAGGGGGACGTCACCGTCGACGATGCGCTGGGCCAGCCCCTCGACGATCGCGGTCTTGCCCACGCCCGGCTCGCCGAGGAGGATGGGGTTGTTCTTGGTCCGCCGGGAGAGGATCTGAATGATCCGATCCACTTCCTTTTCGCGGCCGATCAGCGGGTCGAACTGACCCTGCTGAGCCATCACCGTGAGATCGCGGGCATACTCGGCGAGGAACGGCAGCTCCTTCTTCTGCTTGTCCGCTTCCCGCTCCTTGAGAATCGAGATCGTCTCTTCCCGGATTCCGTAGACGTTGAGGCCCTTGGCGGTGAGGATCCGGGCGGCGGTGCAGGATTCCACCCGCAGGATGCCGATGAGCAGGTGCTCGGTTCCGACATACTGGTGGAGCATCGACTCCGCTTCGTGGGAAGCGTAGGCCAGAATCTTCTTCGACTCCTCGGAAAGGGGCAATTCGGCGGAGGAGGAGATCCGGTCGACGAAGAGACGGTCGCCCTCGACCTCGCGGCGGATCTGCTCCGGCTTCACATTGAAGCGGGAAAAGATCTCCTTGATGATCTCCTCGCCCTCGCGCAGGACTCCGAGCAGGATGTGCTCGGACTCGATGACGCGCGAGCCGAGTTTGGAGGCTTCATAGCGCGCGAAGAAGAGCGCGCGGCGGGCTTTCTCGTTGTATTTTTCGAACATGGCCTGGGTGCCTCATCTGGGTCTCATCTCGTAGATCCGGTCACAGCGAGAAGCCAGCTCGCGGTTGTGCGTGACGATGACCGAAGTCAGCTTTCGCTTCTGATGGCATTCTCTCATCAAATCGAATACCAGGTCGCTCGTTTCGGCGTCCAGATTGCCCGTCGGCTCGTCGGCGAGAAGGAGGAGAGGGCTCGCCAGCAAGGCTCTGGCAATCGCAACTCGCTGCTGCTCACCGCCCGAAAGCTGACTCGGATAATGCTGGCTCCGCTGGCTCAGACCGAGCTCTCCAAGCAGGCCCGCTGCCGAGTCCAACGCTGCCTTCCGGGGAACTCTTCCGATCCAGCCGGGCATCGCCACGTTCTCCGCCGCGGTGAACTCCGGCAGCAGATGGTGGAACTGGAAGACGAACCCGACATTCCGGTTGCGAAAGCGGGAAAGCTGGTCGCTCGACATCGTGGTGATGCTCCGTCCATCGATCGAAATCGTGCCGGAGTCGGGACGGTCGAGCCCGCCCAGAAGGTGGAGAAGGGTGGACTTTCCGATGCCGGACGGGCCCACCACGGCAACCATCTCGCCGCTTTCGACCTCCAGGTCGAGAGCCTCGAACACGGCGACCGGGACCGCCGCATCCCGGTAACTCTTCGAAAGCCCCCGCACCTCCAGAAGCGCCATGACTTGATTATAGATGCGATGGCCCGGCGCTCAGTACGCCGCCCATCGGCTCAGATGTTTTCCGGGAAGGTCTTCACGCTTCCCTCGCTCTCCAGCTTGTCCGACAGCGACTCGATCTTCGTCATGATCTGAGGAGTCTTCTCCGCCAGCAGTCGTGCCCGGATCCCATCCTTCGCTTCCTCGAAGGTGAGCTGGTGGGCCGGCCGCCGCTCCTCGAGCTGGATCAGGTGATACCCGAACTCGGTCTGGATCACCGGACTGATCTGCCCTGGAGTTTTCAGAGCGAACGCCGCATCCTCGAATTTCTTCACCATCTTTCCGCGCGGAAACCAGCCGAGATCTCCGCCATCCTTCGCCGAGCCGTCCTCGGAATACTGCTTCGCGAGCTGTGGAAACAGCTCCGGATGGTCCTTGAGCTGGCTCTCGAAGGTCTTGATCATGGTGTAGGCCTCTTCGCCCGTCTTCGCGTTGCTTCCGGTGGAATTGCTCACCGGTTTGTCGTCCGGGGTGAGGATGATGTGGCGTACCCGGATCATGTCCGGCTCGCGGATCTTGTCCTTGTTCGCGTCGTAGAACTGGCGCATTTCCGCCTCGCTCACCATGTCCTTCGCCAGGGTGCCGGTCACGTACTGGTTGAAGATCTTCGAATCCTCGGCAGCACGAACCTTGATCGGAGCGGTCAGATCCCGTTTTCCGACCCCTTCCTTCGCCGCCTGCTGCACCACGACCAGCTTTCGGACGTAGGTGTCGAGGAACTTCGCCTTTCCGCCGTTGCTCTCGTACGAGGTGCGCATCCGGTCGGGCAGCCCGTTCCACAGCTCATTCAGGTCGGCCGAGGTCAGAACTTCGCCGTTGACCTTCGCCACCACCTTCGAGCCCCCGTCGGCCGCCATCAGCCCTCCTGCGAACAGCACCATGATCATTCCTGCGAAAACCCGTTTCATGAATCTTCCTCCGTATGTCAGACGGGGTCGGCAACAGGAGGTTCTGCGGGGAGATTCCGCATCCCCCTGGCGGCGGAATTCCCTGTCAAGCCCCCCACCAGCACTTCGGGCATTTCTGCGGATTTCATCCGGGGAGGCTCTGTACATCGCCCATTCCGGACCGGAGATCCTGTGGATTTCCTGTCGAAGACTCGATGTTGACCACCGCCGTCCGAAGATGGCCGTACAATCGGAATCACGAAGATGTCCATCGCACCGGTAGAGATCCAGCTCGACAAGCCGATGCCCCAGAACCCCGAGGCGGAGCGCTCGGTTCTGGGGGCGATCCTGCTCGAGAACCAGGCGTACTACCGGGTGGTGGAATCGGTCGACTCCGCCGATTTCTACAAGGACGCCCACCGGCTGATCTTCGATGCGATGACCCTCCTGGCGGAGCGCAGCCAGGCGATCGACATGCTCACCGTGAAGGAAGCCCTGGCGAAAAAGGGGCTCCTCGAGAAGGCTGGCGGCGCTGCCTACATCACCTCCCTGGTCGACGGCATTCCGGACATCGCCAACGTCGACCGATACGCCCGGATCATCAAGGAGAAGTCGACGCTCCGACGCCTGATCCTCCTCGGAAACACGGTCGTCCGGAAGGCGTTCGATACCCCCAGCGAGCCGGGCGAGGTGCTCAGCCACGCCGAAAAGTCGATCTACGAGATCGCCGAGTCCAATCTCGACACCGGGTTCGTCCAGATCGATCGGATCACCCGGACGAACATGACAGCGATCGATGCGCTCTCGCATCACAAGCAGGGGCTGACCGGGGTGACCACCGGGTACGACCGGTTCAACGAGATGACCTCCGGATTCCAGCGCCAGGATCTGATCATTCTCGCCGCCCGCCCGTCGATGGGGAAGACCTCGCTGATGCTCAACATGGCCGAGGCCATGGCCGTGCCGGACAAGGCGGGGCGGAAGGAAAAGCTTCACTCGGTCGGCATCTTCTCGCTCGAAATGTCGAAGGAGCAGATCGGCCTGAGGCTCCTCTCCTCCGAGGCCGGTGTCTCCAGCCAGTTGATGCGCTCCGGGATTCTCTCGGAGAAGAACTGGCACGATCTGGCGGAAGCCTCGGCGCGGCTGGCCCGTGCGCCGATCTGGGTCGACGACTCGGCGATGGTCGACGTGATGGAGATGCGCGCCAAGGCCCGGCGGCTGAAGATGGAGCACAGCCTCGACGTGGTGATGGTCGACTACCTCCAGCTGATGCACAGCAAGGGGAAGGTCGAGTCGCGGAACCAGGAGATCTCCCAGATCTCCCGCGGGCTGAAGGGGATCGCCAAGGAGCTCGACGTTCCGCTGATCTCGCTCTCGCAGCTTTCGCGGCGGCCGGAACAGCGTACCGGGGACCATCGGCCGCAGCTCGCCGACCTGCGTGAATCGGGATCGATCGAGCAGGACGCCGACGTCGTCGCGTTCATCTATCGCGACGAGGTCTACGACAAGGAAACCGAGGACAAAGGGGTTGCCGAGATCATCATCGCGAAGCAGCGCAACGGCCCGATCGGCGACTTCAAGCTCGTCTTCCGGAACGACATCACCAAGTTCCTCAACTGGGTCGAAGAACCCGAGTACATCCCGTAGGTGAGCGCCCCGCAGGCCGGGGGTCGAACGTCCCGTCCGATACCCGCTCGCCGCGCCGTAGCCTTGGCAGAGGCGGGGGGCGTCCTCGCCCCCGAGGGTCCGCTCCACTTGCGATACGGGCTCGCGCTCGCGGATTCCGCGCCCACCATGGGACGAGCTTGCCGGAGATAGTTCACTCTGTTGTGCGGGGTGGTCCCTGGTGCGCTTTGTGATCTCGACCGTGACGAAGGCAAGATCCTTCGCGACCCACGGCATGGGCTTCGGCGCACTTTCGGGCGCTCAGGATGACCGCAAGGCGGGAACGGTCAGCATCTCGTCATCCTCAGAGGCTGTGCAGGTGTCGAAGCCGCGAACCGTGCCGCCCGTGGTCAGGAGATGACCTGCTCCGTTCGAAGCATCCCGATCTCGGACGGGTCATAGCCCAGCTCCGAGAGGATTCGATCGGTGTCCGCCCCAAGCAGCGGTGGAGCGCTCGCAGTCTGTCCGCGCCTGCCGTCGCGCAGCACCGGGCTGCGGGTCAGCTCGAGCTCGCCGATGGTCGGATGATTCACCCTGACGGTCGGTGCGTCGGGACCGGAGAAGATGTCCCCGATCGAGGCGACCCGCGCCGCCGGGATGCCGGCTTCGCGACATCGCTCGATCCACTCCGCCGCGGGCCGGGAAGCGAATCGCGACCGGAGCATCTCCACGAGTGGCTCGCGATGCTCCACCCGCAGAGCGTTGGTGGCGTAACGCGGGTCGTCCGCCAGGACACCCCGTCGAGCACCTGCCGGCAGAGAATGGACCAGTGCCGGTCGTTCGCTGCCGCCACCACGAAGTCGGCTCCGTCCCCGCCACGGAACGCTTCGTAGGGAACGATCGCCGGATGGGCATTGCCGTGGCGCCGAGGCTCGTTGCCGGTCACCAGATACGCCTGGGATACGTTGATCAGCGAGGCGATGGTCGAGCCCACCAGCGAGACCTCGACCGCGGAGCCCTCGCCGCTCCGCTCCCGCGCGAAGAGAGCCGCGAGGATCGCGCCGTGGGCGTAGTGCGCGGTCAGGACGTCGGACAGTGCAACCCCGACCTTCGTCGGACCACCCTCCTCGGTGCCGGTGATCGCCATCAGCCCCCCCGCGGCCTGCGCGAGCAGATCGAATCCGGGCAGCCCCGCCTCCGGACTCTCGGGATCGAATCCGCGGATCGCGCACCAGACCGCTCGCGGATTGATCGTATGCACGGCCTCGAAGCTCAATCCCAACCGCGATTCCTGCGCCGAAAGGAAGTTGTGGATGACGACGTCCGCACGCGCGATCAACCTGCGGGCGATCTCCTGGCCGGCGTCGCTCTTCAGATCGACGCCGATCGATTCCTTTCCCCGGTTGACCGAGAGGTAGTAGGCACTTTCTCCCTCGACGAAAGGCGGCCCCCAGCGCCGCGTCTCATCGCCCGCCCGAGGCTCCTCGACCTTGATCACCCGTGCCCCCGCATCGGCCATCAGCATCGTCGCCAGCGGTCCGGCGAGGATGCGGGAGAAGTCGGCGACGAGAATGCCGTGCAGGGGGAGGTTCCGCGGTTCCGCCATGAACCAGCGATATACCACGAACCGGAATGTTCGTCAGTCCTGCATGACCACCACGGGACGGCGGAATCCAGGGCCGGAGCCGGTGGATGGTGGCAGGTCGGCCTACCAGACCTCCCCCCGTGAGATCACCATTCGACCTGCTCGAGAAGGCGGCGTGCGGCCTGCTGCGCGAAGGCGTCATTCTCCTGACCCAGGTTGTCACATACCGCGTTCATTGCTTCCGTGATCTCGTCGGGAGTGTGGCGTGCGACGTATTCTCGAAGCGCCGCGCTGAACACATCACTTTGGGTCCGTTTCTCGCGACGGGCCAGACGTTCCGCGAGCTCGAACACATCGCGGGGAATGGAGACGGCGGTTTTCATACCCTCAGTATAACGAGCTTGCGCCGAGTGCGACTCCGTGAGACGGTTCCGCGAGGAATCAGCGATCTCGCTTCGATTGATCCGCCCGGCACGTCTCGATTTGCCCGACCCGGCCGGCGGCCAGTGTCATGTCGAGCGGGTGGGGGGCCGGGCATGCGAGACATCTCATCCGATGCGATCAGGAAACTCCAGGCGCGGTGCGTGCCGGACGGTTCTCCAGCAAAACGTTCCTTCTCGCATCGGGGGAGGTCCCTCGCTTGCCCGGCCCCCCACCCGCTCGGGACGAGCTGTGGCGGACATTCCGTGCCGTGGCGCGAGTGAGGGTTCCGGCGAAAGGGAATCGATTCGATCCGGGAGGGCGAAGAAATTGGCTGGGAGACAGGGAGTCGAACCCCGATTGGCCGGTCCAGAGCCGGCTGTCTTACCATTAGACGATCTCCCAGCAGTCGACTCGAACGCAGATTAACAGCCCCGGGGGGGGCCGAATTCCATTGACTGGACGGGCTCGATGGCGCACTCTTTAAACGAGGTTGAATGGTGCTGCCCGAGGTCTTCGAATGCCCGCAATGTGAACGACAGTTCGTCTTCGATCTGGTCGATCCGGAGGGGGATCGCTCGATCCACTGCCCCCAGTGCAAGCGCTATCTCGGCGAGAAGGATGTCCACTTCATCCTGCTCAGCGAGATCGACGAGCTGTGCGAGCGGATCCGCTTCGAGCGGGACCGCCTGGAGCGGGACGAGGCCGTCTACGGCATGGGTGAATGCGACGCGGAGCTCCGCATCTACGGGAGCGAGGTCCACAAGGTGGTGGGCATCCTGCGCAAGACCCTCCGCGACCTCGAGGCCCTGCGCCAATCCTACGACCCCTGACCGGCGCGCAGTCTCGCCAACCTCACCTCATTTCCGGTTGAGCATCTCGGTCAGGCCGGCGAGCATATCCACCGGGAGCGGGAAGACCACCGTGGTGTTGTTCTCCGCGCCGATCTCGGTGAGGGTCTGGAGGTAGCGGAGCTGGATGGCGATCGGCTGGGCCGACATCATCCGCGCCGCCTCGACCAGCTTGGTCGCAGCCTGCAGCTCGCCTTCCGCGTGGATGATCTTCGAGCGCTTTTCCCGCTCCGCTTCCGCCTGCCGGGCGATCGCGCGGGTCATCTGCTCGGGGATGTCCACCTGCTTGACCTCGACATTGACCACCTTGACCCCCCAGGGATCGGTGTGCTTGTCGAGAATCTCCTGGATGCGCAGGTTCATCTTCTCCCGCTCCATCAGGAGGTCGTCGAGCTCGACTTCACCGAGCACGCTGCGCAGCGTGGTCTGGGCGAACTGGAAGGTCTGGTAGATGTAGTCCTCGACTTCGACCACTGCCCGCCGGGGATCGACCACCCGGAGGAAGACGACCGCGTTGACCTTGACCGTGACATTGTCCTTGGTGATGACGTCCTGCGGCGGGACGTCGAGCGCGACCTGGCGCAGAGTGATCCTCACCATCCGGTCCAGGGGAGCGAAGACGAAGATCAGGCCGGGGCCTTTTGCCGCCGGGAGCAGGCGGCCGAGCCGGAAGATGACTCCCCGCTCATACTCCGCGAGGATCTTGATCGAGCTGAGTAGATAAATCCCGAGAATGACGATGACGACCAGCAGGCCGAATCCACCCATGGCGAGCTCCTTGTGTAATCACGATCGGACAGAACGGACGATTTCCGGGGGATTGTATCAGCCGGCGCTGCAGGGCACGGTGGCACCGGTCACCTCGGCTGTTCGGGTGTCGGGCCGGCCGCTGGCGGCGCACCTCCGGTTGAAACGCTCTGCTCCAGCGGCTCGACCTCGAGTTTCAATCCGCTGATCCCGCGCACGATGACCCGCTGGCCCGTGGGGACCGGGCCGGTGGCCGTGGCGGTCCAGAGCTCGCCGTGAACGAAGATTCTTCCCTCCGGGTCGAGCGGGGTCTGGGCCACCCCGATCTCCCCGATCATCCCCTGTTCTCCGGTGGTCACCTTCCCTCGTCTCGCCCGCAACGCGAGACTCATCAGGAACACCGCAATGATGCCGAAGGGAATGCTCACCGCCAGGGCGGTGAGAAAACTCACTCTCATCTCCGGAATCGGTCCGTCCACCAGAAGCAATCCACCGAGAAACATGGCCAGTACCCCTCCTGCTCCGAGCACCCCATGGCTGGTGAACTTGGCCTCGAGAGCAAACAGCACAAATGCGAGAAGAATCAGGGCGAGCGACGCGAACCGGGTCGGCAGGAGGTTCAGCGCAAACAGAGCGAGCAGAATCGAGAGCCCACCCACCACCCCGGGGACGATCGCACCGGGATGATTGAACTCCGCCCAGAGAGCGAGAACCCCGAGAGAAAAAAGCAGGAACGCGACATTGGGATCCATCAGGAAGGACAGCAGCTTCTGGCGAACCGACATCTCCATGGTTCGTACCGGCTGATCGCGAAGATGAAGAACCGCCTTTTCTCCGCCGAACCGGGTGATGGTCCGACCCTCGATCTGGCGGAACAGGTCCTTCTGATCGCGGGCGATGACATCGATCAGCCCGGCATCGAGCGCTTCCTGATCGGTGAACGATTTCGACTCACGCACGGCACTCTCGGCGACGGCGACATTGCGATTCCGGCGGGAGGCGATCGTGCGCATCAGCGCCGCGGAATCATTCTCCATCTTGGTCATCATCACGTCGTCGACCTTCTGACCCAGAACCACCGGATGCGCGGCACCGGTATTGGTTCCTGGCGCCATCGCTGCGACGTCTGCCGATTCGAGGATGAAAAATCCGGCGGAGGCGGCTCGGCTGCCGCTGGGAGCCACGTAGATGATCACCGGGACGGGGGAGTCGAGAATCCGATTGACGATCTCACGGGTGGAGGTCTCCAGTCCGCCCGGGGTGCGGAGCACCAGGAGAAGGGCCTCGTCATGCTCGGTCGCGGCCTGATCGATGGCCCGCCCGATGAACTCGGCCGAGATCGGGTGGATCATGTCGTCCACCACGATCCGCAGAACCGACGCGCTGCAGGGCAGGATCCCCCAAATGGAAAGCGTCAGGAAGATGATCGCGGAACGAACCAGACGCGGCATGTGGACCTCCGTTGGCCATTATGACGCACTCTCGGTCGGAGCCGGACCGCGGAAGCGATCGACAGGACCCGAAGCGGCCGCGAAGAGGGTTCAGGCGGTGCGCCGTCGCCGACGGGACGAGCCGGAGGATTTCCGCCCTCCCGCCTGCAGGCCCTGCGGCCGGAACAGCCACCAGAGGGCGAAGGCAATCCCGTACATTCCGACCACCCGGTAAAAATGCTCGGTTCCGGTCCAGAAGTTCCGGGCGAACGGGCCATAGTTGGCAACGCTCCAGGGGCCGAGCTTGACGGCGTAGATCGATTCGACCGCGACCACCAGGATGAGAATGTGGACGATCAGCAGAATGCCGAGCGAGAGAGCCAGCCCGGTGACGTTGCGAGTGGAAAAAGTCTGACGGGAGGAGGCGAACAGCGCAAACAGCAGAATCACGTTGAACGTCAGGTCCGGCAGGGGGACCCCGGGCCGCTTCGACTTCGGCGGGAAATCGATCCGGTCGACCATCACATCGCGCGTCTTCTCCGCCGGAACCAGACGGGTGACGTTCGGCTCCTCGAGCAGATGCAGCAGAGGCTCGGCCGCGCCGGCGACCAGACGGTCGTAGGCCGGGCTGAGGCTGTACCAGAGAAGGATTCCGAGAAGGAATCCGACCGCCGCCTTAGCGACTGGCTTCCATGCGACGGGGCTGGGCAAACTTGAAGCTCCACAGAAGAAAGATTCCGACCCCGACCAGAATGATCAGGATCTGCCAGACGCCGGTGTGGAACAGTTGGAAGACCTGCGGGTAATAGCGCCCGAGAAGAAAGAGGCTGACGATCCGGACCACGTTCAGCGCCTGAACCGCGAGCGAGCCCGCCAGGATCCCGGAAACGCGAGACCCCCAGGTGGCCGGAAAGGCGAAGATCGCGGCGACCAGCAGGAGCATCGCCTCCAGCCCGTTACAGCCGTTCTTGATGTCCACCGCGAAGGCACTCGACGAGATGATCGTTCCGGTGATGCTGACCTTCTGGCCAATCAGGTTCAACGCGGCTCCCGAGGCCTCGGTGACCGCGTGGGTGAACGGAACGATCACGTGGTCATTGACCGGGTTGAGAGCGATCACCACGAAACAGACCACCAGGGTGACGAAAAACAGGAGGAGAAATCGGGCGTTCGGGCTGAGGCGGCTGGAAACATTCATGTCGGTTGATTGTCCTGGGCGATTCCCGAGGGTAAACGCGACCAGCGGGCGATTTCAATCCCGACCGGCGCCATTCGCCGCCGCGACCGACACCACCGGTGCCGGGTCCTGCTCAGAAATAGGCGGTCCTGAAAATCACCACCGCGAACGCGAGAAGGACCAGGACGAGGGCCACGAGCCAGATCGCACTCCTCCGGGTGAAGACCAGGTCCCCATCGGTCGATTCCTGCATCAGGCTCCTCCAGAAGGCGTAGAGGATCAGTGCCGAAATCCCGAAGGCTAGCGTGCCTCCGATCACCACGGTCAGAAGCATCTTCTGAACATCCCCCTCGCCTGCTCCCGTGGTGGAGAGCAGGATCCTCCCGGCGGGGAGCATCGAGATGGGGAGTCGCGGTACAGCCATTGCACTTGCCGGGAATGATCCGCCATGCCGGCGGAAGGCATTTCAGCACGAATGAGCCGGAGGAACAAGCGACGACGCACCGACCGGCACGGACCCGACCTCCATGTCATCTGATGACGTCAGCCTCGCCGTCACCGGCCGATTGCCCGGGTGGAAACGTGGCCTTCCGGTCGGTTTCGTGGTGGGGTCACTGATCGCGTTGGGCCTTCTCCCGTTGTTCACCAACCAGCATGCCAGCTCGATTCGCCGGGAAATTAGCGAGGTGGCCGAGCCGGCGCGGGGCCTGTCCAACCGGATCCAGGTAGCCCTGCTCCGGGAGCAGGCGCTGATCGTCGCCTTTCAGGCGACCGAGCAGGTTCACTACCGGGATGCGATCCGGCAGGTGATCGCCGCCCGGGGAGAGGCGTTCCGGGATCTGGCGCCGCTGGTGCGGCGGATCAGTCCCGGCGCAACGGGTGAGTTCCGCAAGCTCCAGTCGTGTACCGAACGATGGCAGACCAGCATCGAGCAGGCCGAACTGATCAGCCGCGATCTGCCTCCCCCGCTGTTTCTCCAGCGCCTGTTCGACCGTCAGCCGGTCTACGAGCAGTGTCAGTCGACGGCCGAAAACCTGAAGAACATCATCCGTGCGGACATCGATTACCAGACCAACCGGCTGGCGGAGATCGACCGCACCGGAATGAATCTGACGCTCGCGCTGACCCTTCTGGCGCTCGCCGCGGCGGGGATGGTGATCTGGCTGGGGCGTCAGACCCGCCTGCTCGCCGAAGCCGCCGAGCAGGAGCGTCTCGCGGCAGAACGGCAGGCCGAGCGGGCCGAGGTGGCTCGCGCCGAAGCAGAGGCCGGAGAGCGCCGCACGGCGTTTCTCTCGGAAGTCGGACGGGAGCTCTCCGCTTCGCTCGATCTCCAGTCGATGCTCTCGGGGCTGGCGCGCCTGCTGGTTCCCACCCTGGGAGAAATCTGCCTGATCGATCTGCTCGATGACGGGTCCGTATCGCGTCTGGCTACCGTGGCTGCCGATCCCGGACGCGAAGACGACATTCGACGGACTGGCCTGCTGGAAGGAGCGCCTGAGGGCTCGGTTCTGGGTGAGGCTCTCACCAGCGGGAATCCGCAGATGATTCCTCACTTCCGGAGTGACGAGCTTCCAGGGCTGATTCCGCACGAGCCCAGCCGCTCGGCGGCCGTCGCCGTGGGGCTCCGCTCTCTGATGGTCGTCCCGCTTCGTTCCCGGGAAAAAACCCTGGGTGCGATCACGCTCGGCCGCACCCTCAATCGACGGAGCTATGACGGAGAGGATCTCGAACTGGCCATGCGGGTCGCGGCCCGAGCCGGCCTCGCCGTCGACAACGCCAATCTCTATCTCGAGTCTCAGCAGGCGGTGCGAGCGCGGGAGGAGATCCTCGCGGTGGTCTCTCACGATCTGCGCAATCCGCTCACCACCATTCAGATGACCTCGTCGCTGCTGCTCGAGGATGGACCCGAGGAGTTCCGGGAAGATCTCGAGCTGATCCGCACCACGGCGCGGCGGATGAACCGCCTGATCCAGGATCTGCTCGATGTCTCCACCATGGAACGAGGCCGGCCCGTGTCCATTCAGTTGGAGCGGATCGAGGTCGCATCGCTGCTCCGCGAAGCCTGCGAAATGTTCCGATCCCGAGCGAGCGCGGAATCGAAACGGCTGGATCTTTCGTTGCCGGAGACCCCGGTGGAGATCGAAGCGGATCGGGATCGCATTCTCCAGGTCTTCTCGAACCTGATCGGGAATGCCATGAAATTCACCGGTTCGGGTGATCGGATCACCCTGGGGGCACGGGGGGCGAACGGCAGGATCGAATTCTCGGTGGCCGACTCGGGGCCCGGCATTCCCGCTCACGATGTCGACCATGTCTTCGAGCCCTTCTGGCAGGCACGCCGGACCGCCAGGCTCGGGGCCGGGCTGGGGCTGACCATCTCCCGCGGGATCGTCGAGGCGCATGGCGGAACCATTCACGCCGAGAGTCGCGAAGGCGAAGGAACGACGTTCCTTTTCACCATCCCGGTCTGACCGCGCCCGGACAGCTCGAAACCCTTCGTCCGCGGGCTTACAATGAACCGGATGAGCAAGCTCAGACCGGTCGTCTTTCTCCCCGGCTTTCCCGGTTCTTCCCTCGAGCTTCCCGGTGGCCGGAAGATTTTTCCGCCGTCGATGGACGATCTTCTGAATCGGAAGAAGGAGATCTTCGAGCGTCTGGAGCCGCCGGACGACCCCGAGACGGACGACGGAGTGAGAGTGCGCTCCCCGATTCGCTATTCCTTTCAGATTCCGCTGTTCGATCTCGGCAAGGAAGCGCAATCGCTCTACGATCTGCTCGAGGATCTCGGATACGACACGGAAAAGGGCAGCCACTTCATTCCGGTGGGATGGGACTGGCGATTGCCGGTCGATCATCCTCCGACGCTCAATGCCGTGGAAGAGGCGATCCGCGAACTGCAGCGGTTCCACAATCAGAAAATCACCATCCTGGTTCACTCCACCGGAGGTCTGGTCCTGCGCGCGCTTCTGGAGAGCCGCCCCGAAATGGTCCGGCTGATCGAGCGAGTGATTGCTCTCGGGGTCCCGTGGGTGGGGACGATCAAGAGTTTCACGGTCACCTCCATCGGAGAGGAGCTCCGGCTCGGTCCGATCACCTTCGTCAGCCGGAAGGAATCGCGGCGTCTGGTGAGCCGAACCCACGCGGCCTGGGATCTGATGCCTCCACGGCCGGAGGTTCTGGTCGACGATGAGGGGCCGATCGACCTGTTCACCGCGCGTGGAGAGCCGACCTCTCCTCTGGTCGAGCGGAGCTGGATGCCCAACGACGAGGATCTTCAACGGCGTGCCATTGCCTCCCTCCGGAAGTTCGGCCGGCGGTCGCGATGGTTCGAGATCGAAGACAGTCTCGCGGTCACGAATGTGGTCGGGTGGGGCGTGACCATGGAGACCCATTGTGAGCTGGTCGCTCGAAAGGGGACCCGCCGCGCTCCCTGGTTCGACCTCAGCGATGACGGCGACGGGACCGTTCCACGACGCTCCGCCGCGTGGCTCAGTCAGCCGTCCATGGTGGATACGCTGCACATCCCGATCGGCTGGTTCGGCGATCAGGTGGTCACTCAGAAGCACAGCCAGCTCTGGAACTCCCCCCCCGCTCGTTCACTGATCGGATCGCTCCTGACCGGTGGATCGCGTGAGCCCCACGTGTGGGCCTCCGCGGATGGCGATGACGCCATCGATCGGCGTCGGCGAATCCGGATCCGGCTGGTTGCGTCCGACCAGCATGGCAATCCTCTGCCCGAGGCGCGAGCCCATGTCCGGCTCCCTGGCGCCGAGGAGGCCGAGGCAGTCTTCGAATCGAACACCCGCGCGACGATCAGTCTCGGGCGGACCGGGCTCCGGCCGAACATCGGCACCCGCTTCCTCCGTTTCGAGGTCCGCTTCACCTGGAGCGAGAAGGGCGAGCGACGTCAGATCGATCGCCCGCTGATCGTGGAGGTGTGAACCCCAGCGAATGCGGCGAACGCCCGCAATTGACTCTTGCGCAGAAGACGCCACTGATTTACTGTCACTCAAACTCGTTTTACGCTGCAGCCAGTTCGAGTTCCGGAATCCCCGCCCGGGACGGGAGATGGAACCGATGGTCAGACGACACTCCACAACCACCGACGAGGGTCTGCGTACCTACCGGATCGGACCGAAGGCCCGCGCTCTCCGCCTGAGACGGAAGATGGGTCTGGTCGAGCTCGGCCGCCATACCGGGCTTTCTGCCGCACTCCTCTCCAAGGTCGAGCGCGGCCAGATCCATCCGACCCTGCCCACCCTGCTCCGCATCGCCATGGTCTTCGGCGTCGGGCTCGACTACTTCTTCACCGAAGAGCGAACGACGGCGGCTCTGGTCCGCAGCAACGAGCGGGAGCACCTCCCGGAACCGCCGAAAGCCGAGCACCCGAGCTGGAGATACGAGAGCCTCGACTATCCCGCGACGGACCGCAACACCAACGCCTGGCTGGCTACTTTTACCGGGGTTCAGTCCGAGCGCCATCAGCACGAGGGCTCCGAATTTCTCTACCTGATCTCGGGCAGACTGAGAATCGTGATCGGCGAAGGGATCCACGAGCTCGAGGCGGGAGATTCCATCTACTTCGAAGGCGATACCAGTCACAGCTACTGCGGCCTCGAAGATGAGCCCTGCCGGGCCGTCGTGGTCACTGCCACGTGAGCCGATCCTGATGAAGTCGCCACGACGGACGCGATGATCCGCGCGTCCGGATCTGCCACGATCAGCGGACCTCCTCCTGCGCTTCCTGGCGCCGCCAGGGAGCGAGCGCGAGGAAGTAGAGCAGGACGATGTTGAGTCCCGGAAGCAGAATGAGCACGCCCAGCCACGGCTGAAAGCCCGCCCGCCGGCAGATGCGGCCCATCGGCCACACCACCAGAATCGCCGTGACCAGGAGCACCAGAAGCTCCTCGACCGACAATCCTCCGTTCATCGCTGGTTCCTCACAGCCGCGTTCATGTCCCGGCTACTCTCGCTCGGAGGCGGGGGATTCGAGCTCGCCGAGCATCTTCAACGCGTTCCGGTTCTCCGGATCGATCTCCAGCGACTTTCGATAGTAAATCTTCGCCAGCTCCGGTCGGCCGGCCTGCCGATATGCCTCGGCAAGACTGTCCCAGACGTTGCCATCCTCCGGGTGCTCCGAGGCGTTGAGGCGGAAGATTGCAATCGCGTCGTCGCTGTTGCCCTTCTGGAGCAGTTCATAGCCGAACGAGTTGAGGGATCCGACTCCGAAGTCATATCCACCGCGTCCGTAGTAGCGTTCCTTCAGATCGTGATAGCGGCTGGTCGCCGCGGCGATTCCGCCGGAACGGTAGGCTTCTCCAAGCGCCTCCTCGAGCGTCATCGGTCGAGGGCGGCCCTGATGGCAGGTATGGCACCACATGTTCACCCGCTGATCGCCGCTCGGCTGGATCTTCGCCAGATCATCGTTGATGTCTTTCAACATCCGCAACATCTGCCGGGCGCGGTCCTTGTTCGGATTGGTGTCGGAGGCGAAGTCCCAGCTGCTGAAGGGTTCCCCCTCCTTTCCGACGTGACAGTGGACGCATCGCACGCCCAGAGAACGGGTGAAGCCCACCATGACGGAGCGGAGTTGCTGCGCTCCGGTGTCTTTCGGCAGGACCTTCAGGTTCTTTGCATGCTCGGGCCAGTTCCACTCCTGAGCCTGCATCGTGCCGACCGCGGGAAGGAGAACGAGGAGGAGAACGAGCGGCAGACGGAGTCGTGGAATCGTGGAGTCGACGGAACTCATGGATGGCCCTCCCGAGCTTCGATCAAGTTCTGTGCAAACGATGAAGCATGAGAGTAGCAGAAAAACGGTCGAGGCCTTTTCGGAACGTGCAGGTGCGTCCCGCTCGACATTTTCGCGTGCGCATTATATGCGATATTTTCAGACATACTTATCGTGATCTAAGACGCGCAGAAATAGAATATATTAAATTATACATATCATACACAGATCATTTACGATATGCATTATCGAGTCCTGCGAGAACCGCGTCGGCCGCCTCAGCGCATCGATTTGCGGGCGAGCAGGCGTCCCTGATTCATCCAGTCCACGGTGGAGAAATCGTTGGTGGAGACCGAAAGGACGGCGAAGGGGGCGGTGAAGGCCTGGGTGACGATACTTCCCTGGCCGGGCTGATGGAGAGTCGCATCGACCTGCAGCGTCGATCCCTCCCGGCTCACCCCGTGCGGCTCGATCGCGTAGCCCCCGGTCGATTGAGGTCCGAGCAGAAGGAAGATCACCGCGGAACCGGAAAGATTCACCTCCGGTGCGGGCTGGTCGCTCACGTACTGACTCCAGAGGTTCCGGTACTGTTCCGGTGTCGTGGCGACTTCGACCCAGGGTGCCCGCCGGCCGCCGTCGGACTCACCGCTCGCGAGACGGCCGAGTGTGCCCGTTCGGAGGATGTTCATGCTCACGCCCCCGGCGGTCCCTGAGCCGCCGGCATCATCTGCGATGGCATTCTGCGGCTCCTGAGCCACCGGCTCCGACTCCGGAGCCATCGCACAACCGGAGAAGATCAGGCCGGACAGCATGGTTCCGATCAGCATCCATTTCATCGCATCCTCCTCGCTTTCGCGTCGATTCTTCTTCCCTGCAAATGGTGCTCCTCCGGAACTTTGGATCCCGCGGAGCGTTCTAAAAGAAGAACCCGATCTGTCATCATAAGACCGTCACCCGTTCCAGTCACTGGAGATGAATCGATGAGAACATCGCACGCGGTCCTCTCGCTGATCTTTCTGTTGCTCTCGACGCTTGCCCGGGCCGATGTGCGAGGCGTCGTGATGACGGTCGACGGGGAGCCGATTGCGGGAGCGAGCATCTCCCTGGTGAACGTGGAGACGGTTTCGGGGGCGGTCGAGCGATACCATGCCGACACCGTTGCGCGGGAGAGTCTCGAGTCGACGAGCAGCGGGAAGTCGGGGGAGTTCGCCATCGCGACGAAAAAGTTTCCCGTGGTGAATCTTCTGATCGCCGCGGACGGCTACGAGCCGCGGGAAATCACGCTTCGCGGAGAGGATGACGCGGGAGCGATCGCCCTGAGGAAAGCGCCGCGAACGAGTGGAACCATCACCGCGGAGGGAAAGCCGGTCGCCGATGCGACGGTGGTCTGGCGTGGCCGGGATGGAAGCGAATTCCTCACCACGACGGATGATCACGGGATCTACCTCGCACCGGACCCGAAGGTCTGGGCGGACATGATCATCGTTCTTCATCCGGATTTCGCGCCGTACCGAAAGACCGAGATGAGGATCCGGTCGCTCGACGTTCAGATCGATGGCGGTCGGACCATTCGCGGCCGAGTGTTGAGAGCGGACGGCCGGACGCCCGCGGCCGGTGTTCGCGTCGAGGCGGGCCCGCTGGCCGTGACCACGACCGGCGAGGAGGGAAGCTTCGTGATCGCCCACGCCCCGGTGAGCGCCGATCGCCTCGTGGCGACGGCGCCGGGCTGGCGCGCCGAGACGACCGTGCCGGTCAGGGACGGAGTGGCGCTTCGCCTTCAGCCCGCGGCCACTCTGCGCGGCCGGCTTGTCGACGGCGCGAGCGGCGATCCGGTCCCCTCCGCCATCGTGAGCCTCCGCAACGGGCGGGGGATGTTCCGGCTCGGCGAAGACATCCCGGTCGAAGCCATCACCGACGCAAAAGGAGCCTTCTCCCTCGAGTCTCTGGCGCCCGGATCCTGGTTCATCGCCCTCCGACACCCCTTCTACCTGCTCGACCCCACCACGGTGTCTCTTCCCGCGGGAGACACCGTGGATCGGGATCTCCATGCCCTTCCCACGGCGACGATCACCGGCACCGTGCAGACCGAGCGCGAAGAGCCGGTCGCTGCCGCACGAGTGGTCATGGGGCAGGCCGGTCGGCGCGGGCCTCGATTCGTCAGAATGGCTCCGGAGCACTCATCCGGGTGGAGCGCTCCCGACGGACGGTTCGTGCTGCACCAGATCCCGCCGGATCAGGAAATCGAGCTTCAAGCCAGCCGAAAGGGCTCTCCCGATGGCGAAGCCGGTCCGTTCCGGCTCGCCGGGAATCAGGTCCGCAAGGACGTCACCATCACCATCCCGACCGGGATCGGCGTCAGCGGAACGGTCACCGATCGGGACGGACAACCACTCGCCGGAGTCTCGGTTCGAACGATGGAGGAGGGGGACCGGGGCAGAATGATGATCCGCATGGCAGCGGATCCCGACGACAGCGACGGTGTGACCACAGATGCGAAGGGGCACTTCCGGCTTCAGCTCACCGAGGGGAGCTGGAACTTCACCTTCTCGCTCGACGGCTACGCCCCGAAGGGTGTCAATGCCGTGCGGGTCAAGCCAGGTCTCGAGCCGCTGGAGGTAACCCTGGAACCGGGAGTGGAGATCAGCGGAAAGATCGTTCACAGCGACGGATCCGGAGTGGGAGGTGTTTCCATCAGCCTGATGAACAACCCCGCCCGGGGAGAGCGGGTCGAGACGCTCGGCGATGGCAGTTTCACCATCTCCAATCTCGCGCCCGGCGAATACATGCTGGCGGCGATCAAACCGGACGAGGGGGTCCAGGAAATGCGTTCGGTCAGGGCCCCGTCGAAGGATCTGCGGATCGAGCTGCCGCCGACGGGAACCATCGAGGGCCGGGTCATCGACAAATCGTCCGGCAGTCCTCTGACCGATTTCGAAGTCGGGCCGACTGGGGAGAGAGGCGGAAGTGGCTTCCGAATGATGATTGGCGGAACGCTGAAGTCGTTTCACTCCGAGGATGGAAGCTTCGTTCTGGAGAACGTCCGGGTTGGACGAACCGAGCTCGTCGCCACCGCTCCGGGATATATCCGGAAATCGCTTCCCGGGATCGAGGTGGAGGAAGGGCGTGCAGTCAAGGGTGTGGAGATCGCGCTGGCTCGAGGCGTGGCGCTCTCCGGAACCGTGACCGGGCCGGATGGCGCCCCGCTCAGTGGCGCGGCGGTCTCCCCTTCGTCGGAGGGGCCGAATCGAATGGGAGGGATCGGCGGACGGGCAGTGACCGATGCGGCAGGTGAATATCACATCGAGGCGCTCGAGCCCGGTGAAACCACCGTCACGTTCACCGCCGAGGGATACCTCCCGGAGCGGAAGACGGCGGATTTGAAGGGAACCGGGATGACCCTCGATGCCCGGCTCTCCGCCGGCAAGGATCTGCAGGGGGTGGTGGTCGACGAGATGGGCCAACCGGTGCCGGACGCCCGGGTCCTGGCGACGTCGGCGCTCCAGGATGCCACTCGACACGAGGCCCGGACCGACGGGAATGGTGCGTTCACGCTCAGCGGACTCGCCTCCGGGCGCTATCGAATCGTCGCCGTCCACGAGGGCTACGTACAGGACGAATTGACCGACGTTGACATCGACAGCACGCCCTCGATCCGGCTCACACTGAAAGGGGGCGGGGTGGTCACCGGCCGGGTGATCGGACTGGACGAGGGCGCGTACGCGCATACGAGTGTGATGGCGCGGGGTGACGGCGGAGGTGCCTCCGCGGCGGTCGATCCCAATGGTGAGTTCAGGCTGGAGGGGCTGCCGGAGGGATCGGTTCAGGTCAGCGCGATCACCGGCGAATTGTTCAACCGTCGCACCAGCGAAGTGAAGACGGTCGAGGTCACCGCCGGATCGGAGGCCCATGTCGAGCTGGAGTTCAGAAACGACATCGTCATCCGCGGGACCCTGACCCGGGATGGTGAGCCGATGGGAAGCGCGATGATCGAATTCCGTTCGCGGGATCCCCGCATCCGCACCTCGGGAAGTGCGCACACCGACAGCTCCGGCCGATACGAGGTCACCGGGCTGGACAAGGGAACCTACGGGGTCTCGGTGGTGGATCTCGCGAATTTCATTTCCTACAGTGACACGTACGAAGTCACCGGATCGGACACGTACGACATCGATCTCCGGGGTGGGAGGCTCGAAGGACGGATCGCCGATGCCGAGACCACCGAGGAGATCGACGGTGCGGTGGTCACGGTGGAACGGATCGGCGATGAAGCCGGCGGACGCCGCTTCGATACCCGGCGAACCACCACCGATCCTTCCGGTCAGTTCGTCATCGAGTCCCTTCCCGCCGGCTCGTATCGGGTCCGGGCGGAAATGAAAGACTACGGGGCGGAGATCTCGGACGTCACCGTTCCGGATGGGGGAACCCGGTCGGTGGATCTTTCGCTGCTGCGGAGCGACGGGGTGATCCTTCGGGTCGTGGACGGGCGGGATGGCCGATCGCTGGGCGCCGGGATTCAGCTCGAAGACGGACAGGGGCGGACGGTGTATCAGGGATGGCCGTCGCCTCGTGCAGATGGGAGTATCCGGGTCCCGGTCAGCAGTGGCACCTACCGCGCGCGGGTGCAGGCCTCCGGCTATGCCCCGACGCTTCTGAACCTTACCGCGCCAGGGCCCGAAGTTCGGGTCCCACTCACACCGGGAGGGACGTTGCTGATTCGCTCCGGTGCATCGACGCCCCTGCGCGGAAGGCTGATCTCATCCACCGGCGAGATCTACACGTTTGGACGGTGGGATCCTTCCGGAGAGTTCGCCATTCAGCCGGGTACCAGCACGATGAGCTCGATCCGGCCCGGGATCTACACGCTGCAGGTTCTGGGTGATCAGGGAGGAGTTGCCGTGTCCCGGCAGGTGGAGATCCGTGAGGCAGGCACCACCGAAGTCTCGCTGTAGCAGAATTCGACGGGTGGAAACTCCTGACCGCGAAACGTCCGCGTCGATCAGTGTGCCGAATCGTTTTCGGATTCGCTGTGTTCGACGTCGATCGAGGGACCGCGCGGTGGCCGTGCTCCGGTGCTCTTCCGGTACTTTTCCAGCCTCTTGTTGAGGTGGTGGATGTCGTAGGTCAACCGAAGCAGCGTTCGCCGGAGCTTGTACTTCACCCTCTTGAAGGCGTCGATGTCTCCACTGCGCAGCATCGGAAGGAAGGTGGCGAGCTCCGTGGTGCGGATTCGCAGTTTGTCCACATCCTTGTCCTGGATGTTGAGAATCACTTCGCGACCATTGAGCAGGAGAGGCTCGACCCCGCTGAGCTGGTCGTCGAACCACTTCCAGACCTGGAGAAGGTCCACCCGGCGGCCCCGATCGACGAAGCGGGTTTCCAGCAGGTCCTGCCTGAAGTAGTTGAACAGGCGGCCGTCGTCGAGATGGTTGAACTCCTCGTCCGAGACATTCCGCACGTTCCAGACGCCATAACGGAGCACATCATTGCGGGCGCTCCGGAACTGGCGGATCACTTCCTCCAGGATCGGAGGGGAGAGCTCCGCAAGCGTCTGTGGATCGGGCCGGGTTTCTTCGCTCATCGCGCTGAGTATACCAACGGAGAGCTCAGGCCATTCCCGAGCTCCCGAACCCGCCGGCGCCGCGCGGGGTTTCCTCCAGCCGGTCCACCCTCTCCAGTTCCACCCGGAGGACCGGAGTGATCACCAGTTGAGCGATGCGCTCGCCTCGCTGAATGGTGAACATTTCCTCCCCGAGATTGATCAGAATCACCCGAAGCTCGCCCCGGTAATCCGCATCGATTGTTCCGGGCGCGTTGACCAGCGCGATTCCGTTGCGGACTGCCAGGCCGCTGCGGGCCCGCACCTGGCCTTCATAGCCGGGGGGAATGGCGATGGAGATGCCGGTGGGGACCAGGCTCCGCTGTCCCGGCTCGAGCACCAGCGGCTCGTCCAGCGCGGCTCTCAGATCGAATCCCGAAGCATGCTCACTGGCGCGCTCGGGAAGAGGAAGGTCTTCACATCGATTCGTGACGTGGATTTTCATCTGCGGCGCTCACTGCATGGGAATCCAGGTCGGATCCCCCGACTGATTGTCGATGATCGAGATGTAGCCGAAAATGCGACCGGTCCCCTCGATCACCTGTGCGGTCACCCGTCCGTTGCCCAGCAGCCCGGCACCGAGCTGCTCGAGTCCGAGCTGGACGAAACGGTTCGGCTTGACCGAGACGACGCGGCTCGAGACGATCTCGTTCGCCGAGTTCAGCACCCGGACCCGCACGGTCACCGGTTGACCGGTGGTCTCGGAAAGCCCGATGTTGGTCCGGTAGTGATTGGAGACTTCAGCTCCGATTGCCGTGATGACCTGATCGCCGATGGTGGCTTCGTTGGGACCGCGGGCGGGAATGAACTGTCCGAGGGTCCCGCTCGATCCGGGTGTCCAGGTTCTCGAGGTGGCGATCACCGCTCCCTCGACGGAGATCTGACCGGCCCCTTCGGTCAGGTCGAACAGGCTGGCGAGCGCGTCGTTCACCAGGACGGTTCCCCGAGGGGGAACATCGACCGTTGCGGTACGGAGCGCGCCTCCCTCTCCGGGAATCCAGTTCAGCACCACAGGTGCGACATCGGCGCCGGGATTGGCCAGCCAGAGATCGGTTTTCCACCGGGTCGATCGCAGACCGTCCGTCCGCGCGGCCACCGGAATCCGCGACTCGGCAGTCACCTGATCGGTTCGGACCCCGGGGATGAACACCGGATCCCCCGATGCGTTGTCGATGGTGGAACCGTAGGCGAAGATTCGCGCCTCGCCGGAGATCACCCGGATTTCGGCGCGAACCCGATCGGCGACTGAGCCGCCAATTCCACCCAGCACAGGGATCTGGACGTGGGAATGCGCGGAGATCGGGATCTGCCGGCTGTCGAGGAGATTGCCGGCTCCATCGTAAAGACGGACCTCGACGATTCCGCCGCCCGCCCCTCCGAGCTCGGCGAAGCCCAGGTTCGACCGGAAGGAGTCGGTGTTCCGGAGCTGCGTAATCACCATCGGGCCGGACTCCGCACCGACGGTTCCGGCTATCGAAACGGCAGGAACGTTCTGTCCGGAGGTCGCCCCTGCATGGTCGTCGTAGGTTCGCCCCGTGGCAATCACGGCGTCCTTTGCGGAGAGAAGCTCGAGGGTTCCGATTCCCGAGTAGAGAAGATCCCGCCGCACCAGATCGTTCAGCTCGACGGTTCTTCCGGGATCGATCGAGATCGAGACGGCCCGGAAATCGGTCGGATCGGATGCTCCGGTCGGGGTGAAAATGAGGATGACATCCCGCCGGATCGAGGTCCGGTTGAACAGATGGACATCGGTTGCGAAACGGGTATTGCGAGCCCCGGTGACATGGCCGACGACCGGAAAAAAGATGCTGTCGGTGCCTGAGGTGGGACGATCGGCGAGGGGCTCTGCGCCCGCGAATCCGAGGACCAGACTCCAGGTGGAGAGCGAGCCGGGATCGCCTCCCGGAACGAGGTCGACGATCTGCAGAGACCAGTCGCCGGCAGCAGACTGGCCTTCGAGCACATCCAGAGGTTCGGCGGGAATGGTATCGAGCCCGAAGGTCGCCTGGAGGTCCGGTCCACCCGGCGTGTCCTTCCTTCGCAGAAGGATCCGCTGCCCCTCCGGGGAGATCAGGGTGATCTGCAGATCCGCCGGATGCGGATGGCGAATATCCACCCGCACATCGATCCGCGAGATGGCACGTGGATCGTTGATCACACGATGCACCACGATTCCGTCGGAGTCTGCCGTCGGGGATGGTCACGCCGCTGAGATCGCCGGGAAACAGAAACCAGTCGCCCCGCGGAACCGTCGCGCATTCCGAGGGCTCGAAAATCCCCCGTGCCTTCATCGCCGTGCAGATCGAGTCGACATGAGCTCCGCCGTAGAGGGTGCGATCCGCCTCGATCATCCGATGGGCGACGTCGCTGAACGAGGGCCACGCGGCCACGCCGAACATCGACTCGAGCACGATCGTGTCGATGGTTCTCTTTCCTCGTTCCTCTCCCTCTGCCTGAACGACGGTCATGAAGATCTCCCGCAGAGCGGAGGACCAGATCTCTCCGTTCACGTGCTCGATTCCCGACTGGTCGCGGTCGATGTAGTCGCTCATGGTCTTGATGCCGTCGACCCGGCGAAGACAGTCATCGTGGCTCCCGTAGCCGCACTGATTGACCGATGACCCACCGCAGCGTGCATCCCAGTCCCCGATGCAGAACGGATCGCGACCGCTCTCCCGGCTCGCGGCGTACCCCTCGCTGAACGCCCAGTAGTCGCCGAAACCCTCACTCATCGCTCGAGCCTCGCCCCCGGTCCGGCCGCTGAATGCCCCGGGCGCGATCGCATCGTGGATCGCGTGGCCATACTCGTGCAGGAGAATGTCCGGATCCTCCGCGTCGTCCACGCCTCCGTCTCCGAAGAAGAGCTTTCCTTCTCCCGCCAGCACGACGTAATAGGAGTTGTCCGCACCGTTTGCGCCGTGGGCATCGACCGACAGTGGATGGTTGATGATTCGGCGAGCGCCGGTGTATCCGAGCGATTGCAGATACCGCTGGGCCCGGTCCAGGTGGTAGTAGGCGTTGACCTCCTCGAACTCGTCCTGGCTTCGGTCGAAGGTCAGACCCTTCGAGAGGTCCGCACGATTGGTCGTGGGGGCTTCGAGGTCGACGATCCGGACATTCGGTCCGCTCAGGGGTCCGCTCCCGAAAAGGTCCGGCAACTCGACCTCCGAATAGGCCGCCTCCGGAACCGCGCTGGCGGAATCGTTCTGGTCGCGGAGATTCGGATCATTGAGGCGCGTCACCGGATTCGATTCGAAGATGCGCGAAACTCCATAGTAGAGCGGCTCGTGCAGCAGCAGCCGACCCGTCTGGGGATCGACGTAGTAGGCCTCGTGCTCGAGATGGCTGTAGCCGACCACCAGCCTTTCCGCTGGCCAGGCCACTCCGCCGACCTGCAGGTACACCGGCTCCCGGCTCAGCACCGGAAAGCCACTCGTTTCGGGGGCGACCCGGCTGAGCGGGGCAGGCGGACCCGGGACCGAAGTGGAACGTCTCCACGCCGCCCCGAGGCGGTTGTGAATCTCCACCACGTGGCTCCGGCGATCCATGGAGATCACCAGCTCTCCACCCACCACCGGGAGACCCTCAATGTACTGATGAAATCGAACGTGTGAGCCACTGAGCGATTCGACCGGCGGGTCGGCCCGGAGGTCGTCCGCCTCGGCCCCCACCAGCGGGGCGACCCGGCTCGCCGCTTCCTTTGCCGCAGCGACCGGCTCCGATCCCAGATCGAGATCCAGGTTCCAGGCATCACGCAGCCGCCCCCCCGGCTCCAGATCGAACCGCTCCATGCCCGTCCGGACCAGCGGCGACACCGATCCCCCCGCGCCGGGAGCGGCATGGAGAGACGATGCACCGATCAGGATGAACAGGAAAACAAGCCGCTTCACGAGCGACCAGAACCCCCCGCGAGGGGGAATTCTTTCCGGATCCGGACAGCGACCGTCCCCTGCCCCCCGGGTATGATGCCTCCCATGGGCGCGGCCGAAAGCGATACCTACCGCTGTCTGGATGGAGAGCATCGGCAGAGGATCAAGGTGCAGAGGTCCGAGTTCATCGGCATCTCTCTGGGAATCCGCAGTGAAGATGAATTCGCCGAACACCGAAGCCGTCTCGAGAAGGAGTTTCATGACGCCACCCATCACTGCTGGGCCTTCCGGCTCCGGGATGCGGGAGGAGTACTCGCCCGGTGCGCGGACGCCGGAGAGCCGGCCGGGACGGCGGGCCGGCCGATTCTGAACGTCCTCGAAGGGGAGAGTCTGGTGGATTCGGGGGTTGTCGTGGTGCGCTACTACGGCGGAGTGAAACTGGGGACGGGAGGTCTGGCGCGAGCCTATCGGGATGCCGCGAAAGCAGCTCTGGCGGAAGCTCCCGCCGTTGAAAAAATTCTGTATCGGCGGGTCCGGGTGGTGGTGCCGTTCGAATCCCTCAACGTTCTCTACCGGATGATCAGCCCTCCCGACATCATTCTGGCGGGAGAACAGTATGGAGAGAGGAACCTGTTCGATCTCGACGTGCGTCTTTCGCTGTTCGAGCGTGTCCGGACGGAGCTCCGCGAGAAGCGGCTGGAGACGACCGAGCCCGGATCGGGAGAATGATCAGTCGGTCCCCGCCTTCAGCGGCGGAGGTTCCGGGTGACCCTCAACAACCCCCAGAGGCTCATCGCCGCCCAGGTCCCTTCGAGAAGAACAAATCCCCATTGGCTGGCTGTGACGGCCACGACACACAACAACGCTCCCCCGGCCGCATTGAGAACCTGATAGCTGATCATCTCGCTCCGAAGAATCTGCATCTGCAGAAGGGCAAAGGCGGCGAGAATCATCAGCGCGCCGATGATCGATACGATCTGCATCATCATGAACAATGCACCTTTCCGTGGCCGGTCGACTGCAACCGCGAATCCAGGATCCGGTCGAGCTGCCGGCGGACCTCCTCCGGGGCGAATGATGCGCGGATTGCATTGCGTGCCAGGCCGGTCAGCTCTTCGGGGCTCAGAGATCCGAATCGCCGGGCTCTCTCGCTCTCCCGGACCGGGTCGGTCCGGAACAACGACGGATCATCGGTGCTCAGAGTCACCATCACCCCCCGATCGAGCAACTGCCGGACCGGGTGAGGCATCCGCCGGACGGCCTTCGTACGATAGTTGCTGGTGATCGCAAGATCGAGCGGGATTCCCTTGCGTACAATGGTGGTCACCAGCTCCGGCTGGTCGAGAGCACGAATCCCGTGGGCGATCCGGTCCGCATGGAGATCCTCGATGGCCGTTCGGACGTCGCTTGCCGGCCCCGTCTCGCCCGCATGAGCAACGGTTCGAAGGCCCAGGGACCGCGCCTTTTCGAACACCTCCACGAACTGCTGCAGAGGGACGCTCTCTTCGCCACCGATTCCGAACCCCACCACCTGCCGCCGCGGCGACTTCTGATGATGATCGAGGATCGAATGTGCCGCCTCCGGTCCCCACTGGCGGACGGTGTCGAGCAGGATGCGGCAGTCGGCTCCTCCGCACGCTTTCCCACGATCGAATCCCGCCACGACCGCATTCATCACATCGTCGTAATCCAATCCCCACCGCGCGTAGATCCATGGCGAAACGTAGACCTCGGCGTACTCGATCCCGTGCCGCGCCTCGAAGCGGGACAGCTCGAACGCGGCACGCTCCAGGGCCGGAAGCGAGTTCAGGACCCGGCACATCTCCCGGATCCGATCGAGAAAATCGGCGAACGAGTCGTAGCGGAACGTCGCGCGCAACTCTGCAGCGGTCAGCTCGCCCCACGGATGGCCGGAGCGCCGGGCGAGCTCGACGGCACTTTCCGGAGTGAGTGAGCCTTCCAGATGAAGGTGAAGCTCGGCGACCCCCGGAGCAATGTTGCGCACCCGAGTCATTCCTCGACCACGCGGGTCCCGGACATCCGGTCTCCGGTCCGAAGCCCGGAGGAACCGAACAGCACCAGGTAGAGCTCGATCAGGTTCCAGCCCGGGATCAGCAGTGGAAGATTTCGAGCCGCGGATCGGAGCGGGCCACAGCGGCGGCCACTTCGGGTGTTCAGCTCGAGACCGAGAATCAGCTTTCCCAGGGAACGTCCGCGGAGCCCGTCCCGGAACAGGACTGCGAGCATGAACACCAGCAACGCGCCATACCAGACGAGGGTGACCGCGGTCGAGGACGTCGACGTCACCACCACGATCCAGCTCGCCAGGGTGGCGGGCAGAATCAGGATCAGTGCGAACAGGAGCGTGTCGACGAGAAAGGCCGCCGTACGGAGTATCACGAGCTGGGACATGGAGCGGGATGACCTCCAGGATCTGCAGAACGTCCATTTCCGCCGCCTCGACCAGCGCAACGGGAAAAAGAATGTAGCACGAACCCGCGAGCGGACGGTGGCGGGTCCCACGGCGATCCGGATTTCGGAGGGGTCGCGGGCTCAGCCGGGTTTGGCCGGAGGGCCGGGTGCGCTAGAATGCAGGCCGGTTTCCCGGTGTTCTTGCCCACCGTAACGTTCGAGTCCGGTAATCGTCTCAACACAGAAAGGCTTCTTTCCCAACGTTCCTGATGAAACGCTACCTCCTCTACACTCTGTCGATTCTGCTTTTTCTGGCGATGCCTCTGCGCGCGCAGGAAGCTCCGGTCACCAACCCCGATGCTTCCCTGGCAGGGCTGCCGATCGAACGGGTGGAGGTGACCGGAAACCAGTCGGTCGCCACCGATACCATCCGGGTCTATCTCGGTCTCAATCAGGGCGATGCCTACAATCCCGACCTGATCCGGACCAACTTCCACAATCTCTGGCAGACCGGTCTGTTCGACGACATCCGGGTGGAAGCCGAAAAGGGTGAGACCGGGGTGATCGTGAAGGTCACCGTTTCCGAGCGCCCTCGGATCGGAGCGGTGGAGTATCGCGGCAACAAGGATCTGACCAATACCAAGATCAACGAGGCTCTCCAGCGAGCCAAGGTGGAGATTCACGTCGGGAGCACCCTCGAGCAACTGGTGCTGCGGAAAGCTGCCGAGGCCATTCAGAAGGCCTACGAAGAGGGCGGCCACCCCGGGGTCAACATCGCCACCACCCTCGAAGACCTTCCCAATCCGGCCGAAAAGAAAGTGGTCTTCACGATCGACGAGGGCGCCAAGGCAAAGGTGGCCCGGGTGGAGTTCACCGGAAACGAGCGCTTTTCCGATCGCCGCCTTCGCCGGTCGATGAAGGAAGTCAAGAAGCACAATCTGATCACCTGGATCCGGAAAAAAGACATCTACACCCCGTCGAAGCTCGAAGAGGATCTCGAGCGGGTCAAGAACCTCTACCAGGACTACGGCTACAAGGACGTCGCGATCGGCGACCCGCAGATCAGCACGGTGGGAAGAAAGAAGCGGGTCAGGATCACCATCCCGGTCCGGGAAGGCGAGGTCCATCGATTCCGCAACGTCTCGGTCGAAGGGAACACCGTTTTCACCGATGATCAGATCATTGGTCAGTGGCCGCTGGAGAACGGCGACATCCTCAGCCGCAAGCCGATCCGGGATCGGATCGATCTGTTCGAGGAGCTCTATCGCCGCCGGGGGTACATTTACGCTTTCATCGATCCGGAATACGAGTCGGTCGGCGACAATGTCGACGATGTCCACCTGAAGGTCTACGAGGGGGATCAGTTCCGTCTCGGCCGGCTCGAGTTCGAGGGCAACGACGTCACCAAGGACAAGGTTCTCCGCCGCGAGATCTATGTGGCCGAAGGTGACGTGATGGACATGGAGGCGTTCAAGGCGAGCCTCTACAAGCTCGGCCAGCTCGGCTACTTCAAGCTCACCGACAATCCCGACTTCAAGGTCAATCCCGAGGAGAAGACGGTCGATGTGACCGTCAAGGGAAAGGAAGAAGGAAAGAACGACATCCAGTTCGGCGGCGGGTACTCCGAAGCCTACGGGTTCTTCGCCCAGTTCCAGTTCTCCACACGGAACTTCCTCGGAGAGGGGGAGTCGCTCGGCGTCTCCTTCCAGCGGGGGGCGCGGCAGAACTTCTTCAGCCTCTCGTACTCCGATCCCTGGTTCCTCGACAAGCCGTACTCGTTCGGCGTCTCGATCTACGACCGCCAGACCGATCTTCCTTCGAGCGTGGGCATCTCCAGCCGCGGCCGGGGCGGCAGTCTGGCCTGGGGCTTCCGCCTTGGACGATTCGAGAACCTCTCGTTCGTCTATGGCTATCAGCGGACCAAGGAGCACGAGCAGTATCAGCCGACTCCGGACCGGGAAGGGAACATTCCGCCCCCTCTGATCCGAGATACCGAGTACTCCACTTCCGCCGTCGTTCCTTCCTACCGGTTCGATTCGCGGGACAACCCTTACGACACGTTCCGGGGTGCCAAAGCCAGCGTCGCAGTGTCCTACTCCGGAGGCCCGCTCGGCGGGACGATCAGTCTGATCAAGCCGACCGCCAGCTATGCCCTGTTCCACCCGCTGACCCGGAAGAGCACGGTCAGCTTCAATATCGAAGCGGGACAGATCTTTCCGCAGACCAGCGACTGCGCCAACCGCTTCACCGACCTCAGCAAGTACGACAACATCCTCTGCGTGCCCCGTTCAGAACGCTTCTTCGTGGGCGGTGAATATTCCGTCCGCGGGTTCCACTCCTACTCCCTGGGACCGCGCGAAGACATCTACGGAACCGGGAACGGAACCCTGGTGGGAGGCTACAAGTACGCCACCCTCAACACCGAGTACGTCTACAAGATCAACGATCCGCTTCGTTTCGTTCTGTTCGCCGATGCCGGTCAGGCCTATGGTTACAAGGAAGACTGGGATCTGTCGAAGATGCGCTATTCCGCGGGCGCGGAGCTCCGGATCTTCCTTCCGGTGTTCCAGTTCCCGCTCCGTTTCATCTATGCGAAAAATATCGATCCTCAGCCGAATGACCTGTTCGATACCTTCCAGTTTTCGATCGGGAATACGTTCTAGGATCGTGACGTGTTGAACAAATCACCGCGTGCGGTCCCGGCCGCCGTCGAGTCTCACGAAGGAGAATTCATGAAGAAAGCAGTCATCAGTCTGTTCGCAATCCTGATGGCGGTGCCGATGATGGCCCAGACCGTGCCGTCCCGAATCGCCGTCATCAACGTCCAGAAGGTTCTGGCCGATTCGACCGCGGGGAAGGCCGCCTTCCAGAAGCTCAAGACCCTCCAGGAAGAGCGGGCCGCAAAACTGAAGAAGCTCAACGACGACCTGGCCCAGATGCAGGCCGACATCAGTCAGAAGCAGATGTCGCTCAGCGAGGACAAGCTGGCGGATCTGCAGAAGACCTACAACGAGAAGAAGATTGCGGCTCAGCGCTACGCCCAGGACGCCGAGCGTGAGCTCACCGACGCTCGTGACCAGTCGCTCCAGCAGCTCGAAAACCAGATCATGCCGGTGATCACCACGATCGGCAAGGAGATGGGATTCGCGATCATCCTCAACAAGTTCGAATCCGGTCTGGTCTACGCTTCGGATGCGATCGACATCACCGATATCGTGGTGAAGCGGTTCAATGAGAAGGCCCCGGCCGCTCCCGCCCCCGCCAAGCCCGGCGCGAAGTAGCGCTCCGGCTCCGGCCATCCACGCGAAAGCCTCCGGAAACGGAGGCTTTTCGTGTTTCCGGAGCCATTCCATCCCTCCGAGTTGTTACAATGCGCGGCCATGCCGCGCCTGACCGTGCAGCAGATCGCCGAGTGCGTTGGAGGTGGCTGGACCGGCTCCGCCGACCGCACCATCCGGAACGTCCGCTCCCTCGCCGAGGCCGGGCCGGAGGATCTGTCGTTTCTGGCCCATCCTCGATCCCTGGAGGAGGCTGAGAAGTCCGCGGCGGGATTGATCCTGGTCCCCGCGAATCTGGATGGGGACTCGGAACGCTGGATCCGTGTGGAAGATCCCTACGTCGCGCTCTCCCGCGTTCTGCAGACCTGGTTTGCGGCCATTCCCCGCCCCGAGGGAGTCTCCCCCCGCGCGGAGATCCACCCGACTGCCTCGCTCGGCCACGACGTTTCCATCGGTCCGTTCGTTTCGGTGGGAGCCGGGGCGGTGCTGGAAGATGGGGTGACGGTTCACGCCGGGTCCTTCATCGGAGACGACTGCGTCGTCGGCCGGGGAACGCTGATTCACCCCAACGTCACGGTCTACCATCAATGCCGGATCGGCCGGCGCTGCATCGTCCATTCGGCCGTGGTCATCGGCGGGGATGGCTACGGTTTCGCCACGTCCGGAGGCGAGCACCACAAGATCCCTCAGATCGGAGTCGTCCGGATCGAGGATGACGTGGAGATCGGTGCGGGGACGACGATCGATCGGGCCGCTCTGGGAGAGACCCGGATCGGCGCGGGGACGAAGATCGACAATCTGGTGATGATCGCCCACAACGTGAAGGTGGGGAAACGCTGTCTGATTGTGGCGCAGGCGGGGATTGCCGGCTCGACGGAGCTGGGCGATGATGTCGTGTTCGGCGGGCAATCCGGCGCGGCGGGACATCTGAAGATCGGATCCGGGGTTCAGGTGGCCGCGCAGGCCGCGGTGATGAAGAGCTGGGAGGGACCGGTCACCCTTGCCGGCAGTCCGGCGCGTCCGCTGCGCGAACAATTGAGAATCGAGGCTCAGCTCCGTCGCCTGCCGGAGTTGCTCGAAAGAATCCGAACACTGGAGTCCAGACTCGGTGAAGGGCCGTCGAGCCCGCCACCGGAGGAGGAGGGCGGTTGATGGCAGAAGAACCCTTGATGACCATACAGGACATCCTCAAGCTGCTGCCGCATCGGTATCCGATGCTGCTGATCGACAGAATTCTCGAGATCGAGGACGGGAAACGGATCGTCGGCCTGAAGAACGTGACGGCCAACGAGGCTTTCTTTCAGGGCCACTTTCCGGGCGCTCCGGTCATGCCGGGCGTGCTCATCGTCGAATCGATGGCCCAATGTGGTGCAGTCCTGTTTCTCCGGGATCTGCCGGAGGCAGAGCGGAAGAACAAGCTGTTTTACTTCGGCGGGATCGACAAGGCACGATTTCGCCGTCCGGTGGTGCCGGGCGACCAGCTGATCCACGAGCTGGAAGTGCTGCAGAGGCGGGCGAGCACGGCAAAGATCCGCGCGGTGTCCCGCGTCGATGGAACAGTTGTGGCGGAAGGGGAGTTGCTGACCGTCATGGCGGAGAGGCCGGAATAACGATGCCTGAAATTCATTCCACAGCCATCGTCGATCCGGGCGCCATGCTCGCCGATGACGTCGTGGTTGGTCCCTGGTCGGTGATCGGCGCCGATGTGAGCATCGACGCCGGCACGGTGATCGGCCCCCATACCCGCATCCAGGGCATCACCCGGATCGGGCGGAACAACCGCATCGTCGGGCAGTGCTCGATCGGCACGGACCCTCAGGATCTGAAGTTTCATGGCGAACGGACGGAGCTGATCATCGGAAGCGACAACATGATCCGCGAGTTCGTGACCATCAACCGGGGCACTCCCGGAGGAGGAGGCCGCAGCTCGGTCGGCGATCACTGTCTGCTGATGGCCTACTCCCACATCGCCCACGACTGTCATGTCGGCTCGCACGTCATCTTCGCCAACAACGGGACTCTTGCTGGTCACGTCCAGGTGGGCAGCTACTCCACCATCGGAGCATTCTCCGCGATCCATCAATTCTGCCGTGTCGGGGAGCACGCCTTCATCGGTGGCGCCACAATCGCCACCCAGGACGTGCTTCCGTTCATCAAGACGGTCGGCTCCCGTCCGGCGAAGACCTACGGGGTGAATACCCTCGGACTCGAGCGGAAAGGGTTTACGAAGGAAACGATCGAAGGACTGCAGCGGGCGTATCGGCTCCTGGTGCGATCCAAACTGCGGCTGGAACCAGCGCTCGAGCGGATCGAGGCCGAACTGGCCGGAATTACCGAGGTGGAGAGGCTGACGAAATTCGTCCGCTCCGCCAGCAGCCGGGGATTCATCCGATGAGTCGAAAGGCCGGATCATGAGCGAAGAACGAACCAGGATCGGGGTGGTGGGGACCGGTTACCTCGGGAGGCTGCACGCCCGTGTGCTGACCGAGATGCCCGAGGTGGAGGTGGTCGGCTTCGTCGAGCCGAAGGACTCCGCCGCAGAAGAGGTCGAAGCGAATCTGGGTCTGCGCCGTTTCCCGTCGATCGAATCTCTGGCGGGACAGATCGAGTGTGCGGTCGTGGCGACTCCGACGATCCATCACGCCGCGGTCGCCTTGGAGCTGATCGAGCAGGGCTGCGACGTGATGATCGAAAAGCCGATCACCAGCGACGCCGCGGATGCGCGGAGGCTGATCGGGAAGGCCGCAGAAAACGGGCGGATCGTCCAGGTCGGGCACGTGGAGCGCTACAACCCGGCCATTGTCGCTGTGGCCCCTCTCCTCCAGGCGCCGCGATACGTCGAGGCGCAGAGAATCGGCGTCTTCTCGAACCGTTCGCTGGACATCGACGTCCTGCTCGATCTGATGATTCACGATCTTCAACTGGTCATTTCTCTGCTTCGCCAGCCGATCGTCGAAATCCGGGCCATCGGGGTCCCTGTGCTCACCGACAAGATCGATATGGCGAACGTTCGACTGGAAATGGAGAACGGCAGCGTCGCCAACCTCATCGCCAGCCGGGTCGCCAGCGAGCGCATGCGGAAGTTCCGGATCTTCGATCGGAGCTCCTATGTCTCCGTGGATACGAAGGACCAGGAGGTGAAGGGGTATCGACTGGTTCAGACCAGCGGCGATCGCCGCATCGAGACTCTCGAGGTGGCAGTGGAGAAAAAGGAGCCGCTGCGTGCGGAGCTGGAGGCGTTCGTTTCCTGCGTCAGGAGCCGTCAGGAGCCGCTGGTGTCCGGAGAGGATGGTCTGGCTGCCCTCGAGCTCGCCCTCCGCGTTCGCCGGGAAGTCGAAGCCTCCCTCGCGAAGCATTGAGCCTCTGCCCGCGGGGGCCGCTCGCGTCTCCATCCGCGGTCCCTGCAACGCGGGGTGTAGGCTGCCCCCTCCGGATATGGGTCAGGAGCCTGCGAGCCGCGTTGCAGCTTTCTGCCGCTCCTAAAGCCCGAGCAGATCCGGGTTCCCGTCCGACAGAATCCGTACCAGCTCGTCGTAGAAGTAGTTCGAGACTTTCCGGACCTCTTCCGGAACTCTCTCGTCATACATCTGGCGGCTGCGATCGATGTCTTCCTTCAGTCGCTCGTAAAGATCGCGGTTCTTGCGCCCCTGATCGACCTTGGCTTCGTTGTAGAGTTTGATCTCCGAAACCAGCAGCCGGGCGAAGCGTCGTGCGTCGTCGTGCTTTTTGGCCTCGGCCGACATGCCCGCGCCGGGGCCACCACGGCCGACGCCCGGGGGAGGAACGTACTGCGTGGAGGGTCGCTCCGCGAGGCCTTCGGCCGGTGCGGGAGCCGCGGGCTTCGGTGCCGGCTCCTGAGGTGGCCTCTGAGGAGGCGCTTGAGGCGGTGCGGGAGGCGGTTGCGGCGGTGCGGCCGCGGGCGGCTGCGGGTGAACCGGCGGCGCCGGAGGTGGTGTTGCCGTGGGCGGCTGACCTCCGGCCTCTCCGGCTCGGACCTGCTCGAGCATCTCCGGGGTGATCGCCACGGTCGAGTCCCCGCCGTAGGAGGCAGGCGGCTCCGGCGCAGGAGTGGTTTGGGGTGATGGGGCCATCCGCGGTGCCGCAGGTACCCGGGGAGCCGGGTCCGCAGGGCCTTCCTCCTGGTCCGCGCTCAGGGTCGGCGACGGGCTCTTTTTCCGGATTGCCATCGTGTCGATGAGCAACCCGGTCATGAAGACCAGGAGCTCGGCCGAAGGGGGATCGAATGCCACCTCCTCACCATCGAGCCGGTCGAGATACATTGCAGCGGCGACCTTGTCCTTGATCACCATGGGAATCAGAATCGCTTCAGCCGGAGGGTTCACACCGGCGCGGGAGGCAAGGCTCGCACCGTTCCACCGGACGGATGTTTCCGCGGTCCGGAGTCGATCCAGCTCGGCCACGGCCCCGGCGGGAAGGGTCAGACGCTTGATCGCTTCATCGTTGCCGCCGTGGCTGGAGAACCCCTTCCCTTTCCACCCGGAAAACCCGTCGCCCTTGAGGATCAGCAGGGCGGCGCGAGAGGCGAAATGCATCGCCTGATCGAGAAGCGCATTGAGAACGTCGACCTGGGTTTTTCCCTGCTCCACCGTACGGACGGCGCGGCGCAGCGTTGCACCGTCCGGTCCTGGCGGGGGGGCCGGCGCCGGGGCCTGGGGAAAGACCTCCCCGAGCTCGTTCAGCAGCGGGGCGACCGTGCCCTGCAAAGACAGGGCGTTGGCATCCGCCTGGACACTCTGGAGTGCTGCCTCCAGCTGAGAATCAACCGCCTCGCGAACGTCCTCGATCGAGGAACGGATATCACTGACGATTCGCTGTATCGCCTCACGAACTTCAGTTTCAATTTTCGCGGCGATTTCTTCACCCTTCACGGCCATGGCACCCTCCGCGATTGCTTTTACCCGAGATGGCCCCACTCTTTTTCGTACCCGGGGGCCGATGATTCCAGTCATGATATCGCAAGGATCGCGGCAACGCACGGTTGTGGTACCTTTCTGCCGTGCACCCGACCCGCCTGGCACTCGTCCTGTTCCTCCTCGCCCTCGCCTGTCAGGCACCTCCCGTCCAGGATCCCACCCGCGCGGAATGGCTCCGGATTCTCAGACTCAAGAGCGATTTCCAGAAGACGGATGCCGCCCATGCCGAATTGGCGCGCCAGAAATGGGTCGACGCTCTTGCCGGTTTCGTCCGAAGCCATCCTGATCATCAGCGCGCAACCGCCGTTTACAACCAGGTCGAGCTGGAATTCGCCCGGGAACTGCGCGATACCGGCCACGACGATGAGGCTTTGCTCCACTACCGGAGCATCCTCGAGCGCAACCCCGAGGACTCCGTGGCGCGGCAGGAGATGGATGCGATCGTGGCGCGCGATCGGGTGGGCCGTGACAGCTTCGACCAACTGCAACTGGGCATGAGCCGGGACGACGTCTCCAACCTCCTCGGCCACCCCAACCCGGCATGGACCCGCTCCTCACAAAAGGGCGGTCATCAGCTCGTCTCCTGGTACTACCGAAAGTCCGACGGCGGTCTGGCCGCGGTGCATTTTTCCGATGATCGGATGATTGCAGCCGAGTTCGAATAGCGCGGGGGTGGATGCCGGCACAGCAGCCGCATCGGCAATGGTTCGAATCACCGCGGCCGGGCTCGTGAGCAGCGTCCGGTGCCTCGACGCGGAGCCCTTCTTCTTCCTTCCGGCTCTCGAGTTCGGTGCAATTTGCCGCCGTTTTCGGTTGTTCCTCGAATCGCTCGAAAGGACGCGATCATGCCCCTCTATGAATACCAGTGTCAGAAATGCGGCGAGAAGCTCGAGGCGATTCAGAAATTCTCTGATCCCCCTTACACCCGCTGCCCGCAGTGCAGCGGAGATCTCAAGAAGCTGATCTCGTCTCCGGCAATTCAGTTCAAGGGTTCCGGCTTCTACATCACCGATTACGCCCGTTCCGGCCAGAAGTCCGACTCCAGCGCTCCGAAGGCGACCGACAGCTCCAGCGGATCCTCGTCCAGCGGTTCGTCGGGCGGATCCGAAAACAAGAGCTGAGCTCTCTTCAACGCGATCGGAAGAGGCCGTTGGAGACCTCCATCGGCCGATTCCAGTGAACGGATACGTGCCTCTTCGAAGGGAGCCGATTCACCGTGCCGGATCGGAATTCAAGTTCTGCCGAACGCGTTTGAAGCGACGAATGCCAAGAACACTTCCCACGGATGCGATCGGAGTTTTCTCCGCCTTCGAAACCCGGCGGCGACTGCGCCGGTTCAGGATGATCGTCGATCTGACGCGCAGTCTGCTCCAGCGCAATCCGGAGCTGTCTCATCGAGAAGCGCGATGTCTGGTCGACTGTGCCCGCAGGTCGATCATCGATCTCTCTCCCACCTTTCATGACGAGTTCGATCGGGTTGTGCTTCCTCAGCTCGAGCAGATCATTCAGGAGCGCTGGCCGGTGGAGGAGTCGATGTCGCACCAGTGGCACGAACTGGTCAACTGAGCTCGATCACTCTCCCTCCTCGCTGCACCGATCCATTCCGCCTTCCTCACCCTCGGCATCCTCGAGATCGAATCGCACCACAGACCATCCGGGAAAAGTTCTCGATCCGGGGCTCTCCTCCTCGCACCGCTCAATGATGAAATCACAGAACTGATCCATTCATCTCTCCTTTCGGAGAGAGGTCGAATTCAATGCCGGGGCCGGTGATCGAAAAACCTCTATCCCGCTGACCGCGAATCACTTCAGCGATTCGCGGTCCGATTCGGCTCGTCAAAATTTCTTGTCGTCGGTCCAGTTCGGGAAGTGGATCCGGATCGTGTCGAGGTTCTTCCGGCGGATGTCCGGGACCCGACAGTCGGTCGCCGCGAATCCGACCGGGATCAGAAGGTAGGGCTTTTCCCAGCGCGGCCGGTCGAGAATCTCCCGGAGGAATCCCATCGGGCTGGGCGTATGGGTCAGGGTCGAGAGCCCGGCGGCGTTGAGTGCCGCCAGCAGGAAGCCGCAGGCAATGCCGACCGACTCGTTGACGTAGTAGTGATGAACGACCTCTCCGTGCTCTTCCCTCCAGTCCTGTTTGAAGACGACGATCAGCGCCGGAGCGGTCTCGAGGAACCGCTTCTGCCAGTCCGTCTGCAGGGGAGCGAGAGCGCGGAGCCAGGCGGCAGGCATCCGGCCGTTGTAGTTCTCCCTCTCTTCCTTTTCGGCGGCGACGCGGATCCGGTGTTTCACCTCGGGATCGCGCACCACCACGAAGGTCCAGGGCTGCTGGTTGGCGCCCGAGGGGGCGGCTCCGGCAGCTTCGATGGCGATGTCCAGCAGATCATCCGGGACCGGATCGGGAGAGAATGCCCGGATCGAGCGCCGGAGTCTCAGGGTCTCGAGAAACTCGGAGAGCGCCGCTCGCGCTGCGTCGGAGCTCAAACGTTCCCGACGGTAGGGGATCGTCGGATACTCCGGTTTTCGCATGTGCGTCGAAACTCAGGCGGCCCGCTCGACGGGCCGGTACAGCGGGTCGGTCTCCACAGGGATCCGTCCGGCGTCACGGATCAGTCGTTCCAGCCGCTGCCGGGTCATGGTCGAGGCATCGGTCTCGGATCCTGCCATCTTGAAGATCCGCTCGTCCGAAATGGTTCCTCCGAGATCATCCGCGCCGAACGAGAGCGCGACCTGTCCGACCTTTTCGCCCAGGCCGATCCAATAGGCCTTGATGTGGTCGATGTTGTCGAACAGAAGGCGGGAAACCGCAATGGTCCGAAGATCGTCCAGAGAGGATGCCTCCTGAATCTGATCCTCATAGACCGTGTTGGCCTTGTGAAAGTGGAGCGGCACGAAGCAGTTGAATCCGGCGGTCTCATCCTGCAGATCGCGCAGGCGCAGGATGTGATCCACCCGATGCTCGATCGTCTCGATGTGGCCGTAGAGCATCGTGCAGTTGGTGCGCAGGCCGGCCTGGTGGCACTTCCGCGCGACATCCAGCCACTGGTCAGCCGTCATCTTGTGGTCACAGATCTCATCCCGGATCTCCTCATGGAAGATCTCCGCGCCACCTCCCGGGCAGGAGTCGAGCCCTGCTTCCCGCAGCGCCTGAATGGTCTGCTCGATCGTCTGTTTCGAGATCTTCGCCAGAAAATCGATCTCCACCATGGTCAGTGCCTTCAGATGGACGTCGGGAAATTCGGCCTTGAGCGTGGAGAGGAGTCCGGTGTAGTAGTCGAACTTGAGCCAGGGATGAAGTCCGCCGACGATGTGAAGCTCGCGAACTCCGTGAGCGATCGACGGCCTCACCTGTTCGACGATCTCTTCGGGCGAGTAGGTCCAGCCGCCTTCCTGCTTCGGACGCACGGCGAATGCGCACAGCTTGCAGGAGACCACGCAGACATTGGTGTGATTGATGTAGCGGTTGACGGTGTAGTAGGTGTTCGAGCCGTTGATCCGCTCCCGGACGTGATTCGCCATCCGGCCGACCGAGAGATGATCCTGGGTCTGGAACAGGGTTCGTCCATCGTCGAAGTCCAGCCGCTCGTCGGCCAGAACCTTTTCGGCAATCGGTTTCAGTTGCGGATCCACAATCGCATCAATCATCAGCAGCCCTCCGAGGTGTCGAACAATATCAGAACGAAAAGCATGCCAGAAGACGCCGGGGCGGTGACCACGAAAGGCGAAAACAGAACGCGGCGCCCCGGAGAGCGCCGCGTTCCACCCTGAAGGTCCCGGGGAAGGGTGTCAGGATGCTGCAGTCGAAGAAATGCGAGGAGCGCGCTCGGCTTCCCACTCCTCGAATCCGGGGGAGAAGAGCGTGACGTGCTCCCGCTTGAACTCTCTCACCGGGAAGAGGGCCTGGCGTTCCGACAGGCCGGTCTCGGCGGCGAGCTGCTCCAGAACCGACTCGCACTCGTCCACGGTTCGACCATGGACGATGGTGAACAGGTTGTATGGCCAGTTCTGATACGTCGGCCGGAGGTAGCACTGCGACACGCCTCGGAAGGCAGCCATCTGCCGCCCGACTTCGTCGGAGCGCTCCTCTGGAACGATCCAGACTCCCATGGCGGTGGCAGAAAAGCTGGGCTTGGACGCCACGACCGTCGCCGCGATCCGGCGGAGCTGGTGGGCCTGGTGAAACTTCTGCGCCGCCTCGAGCAGCTCATCGGCCCCGAGGTTGGTGATCCGGGCGAGGGCATCGAAAGGCCGGGGCTGAAGCGGGAGGTCTTCCTGCAGAAGCCGGATGAACTGCCTGTCCTCAGCGGTGAGCGCGCCGGGCGCAAACTCCGCCTGATCGGAATCCCCGGCAATCACATCCTCGTCCGACACGCTGCTCCGGAACTGTCTGAGGGTCGGGAGCATCCGGATGGTGGAGCAACCGGCCTCCTCTCCCAGGATATCGATCGTCCGTTCCAGGCCGAGTCGGGAATCCGGAGGAACCGCGATCGTGAACCAGAGATTGAACTCGTGGTTTCGCTGGTAGTTCTGCGAGACGCCGGGATGCTGGTTGATGCTGGTTGCAGCATGCTCCAGATCATCCTCGTCCACGGTTGCCGCGACCAGGCAGGTTTCGAATCCGAGGCTCCGGCTGTCGAAGAAGCCGGCGATCGAGCGGATCACTCCCCGGGACTTGAGGCGCGCGACGCGCTTGATCACTTCCTTCTCCGACATGTCGATCATCTGGCCGACGATCGCAAATGGGGTCGAGGCGATGGGGAGTTCGGTCTGGAGGATGTGGAGAATGTCACGGTCGCGCTGATCGAGCTCTTGCATGTCGCCCCCCGGAACCCCGGCTACTCATCAGAAGAGAGTGCCGGAATTGTATCGTGATGTTCGAGAGGGGGCAAAGAAACTTTCATGCCCATGTGGCGAAACGGGTCTGCTCAGGCCTTCCACTGCTCCGGGATGGCTTCCTCCCAGCGTGGGACGAGCTCGATCCGCGGGACTTCGTCCGGCTCGAGTCCGGCTCGATGGTCCTCTCCGGCCTCGAGCAGAGCGCTGACCCGGGCGCGGATTCGAAGCGCACGCGCCGTCATCGGGCCGCGTCGAACGCCTGCGTAATCCTCGGGAAACGCCCGGAGCTTTTCCATCGCGGCATCGATCAGCCGGACGCTGCCGCGGAGAGTTCCTCGCTGCACGTGATGCATCGCCGCGGCCAACTGGATCAGCCCCTGAAGAAAGCGATGCATCCGGGGAGCCGCCTCCAGCCAGAGCTCCTCCCACGACTCATGCGCCTCCCAGTAGCGTCCGGCGTCGAAGTGGGCCACACCCTGCAGAAAGCGGGTCCGGTAACGGTCCCGCTGTCCACTCACAGCCGTTCCAGCTCCCGGCAGATCGCGCTGGCGAATGCGGTGGTGGTCGCGGTCCCGCCAAGATCCCGGGTCCGGATCTCACCGGCCTTGAGCACATTGAACAGGGCCGTCTGCACCCGTTTGGCTGCCTCCATCTCACCGAGGTGCTCGAGCATCAGAATGGCCGAACGGAGAACTGCCGTCGGGTTTGCCACATTCTTGCCCGCGATGTCCGGCGCACTCCCATGGACCGCTTCGAAAACCGCCCCGTGCTCCCCGAGATTCGCTCCGGCAACCACACCCAGGCCGCCTACCAGTCCGGCGGTCAGATCCGAGACGATGTCGCCGTAGAAATTCTCCAGCAACAGGATGTCGAACTGCTGAGGGTTGAGCACCAGTTGCATGCAGGTGTTGTCCACGATCCGATCGTCCGCGGTGATCTCCGGATACTCCTCGGCCACCTCCCGGAAGCAGCGGAGAAACAGACCGTCGGACATCTTCATGATGTTCGCCTTGTGCACCGCGGTCACCCGCTTCCGTCCATGAATCCGTGCATATTCGAAGGCGAACCGTGCAATCCGGGTCGAGGCTCTGGCGGTGATGATCTTCAGCGATTCGACCACTCCGGGGATCACCTCGTGTTCCAGACCGCTGTAGAGGCTCTCGGTGTTCTCCCTCACGACGATCAGGTCGAGGTCACCATACCGCGACGCGACATTCGGCAGCGAGCGCGCGGGACGAAGATTGGCGTACAGATCCAGTGCCTTGCGCAGCCGGACGTTCACCGACTGGAAGCCTTTGCCCACGGGGGTGGTGACCGGACCCTTCAGGGCGACCCGGTTGCGCCGGACCGACTCCAGCACGTCCTCCGGCAGCGGTTCGCCTGTCGCGGCGAGTGCATCCGCCCCGACGATGTGCTGCTCCCATTCGATCTCCACCCCGGAACACTCGAGAATGGCCACCACCGCTCCGGTCACTTCCGGACCGATTCCGTCTCCAGGCAACAATGTGATCTTGTACTTCAAGGTCTTCTCCTTTTTTCAAGCGGGGGAGCCGGAGAGTGGAAAGACCTCGCCGAGCTCCTCGAACTCCGTCAGCCCCTCGAGCGCGAAGCGGACGCTTTCCAGCGCCGGGGGAATGTAGTCCAGGTAGTGCCGACGCCCTCGAACGATGGCCTGGCGCGCAAATGTTCCCACCGTCTTGATCGACCTCTGCAGCAGAGTCTCCCGATAGCGCGTCCAGATCTCCGCACCGGCGCCGACGGCAGAAGCATATCGCTCCAGCAGCTCGCGCTCGAGATCCAGGCCCAGAACCCCGACCATTCCGCGATCACGGATCAGCGAAGCGAGATCATACGTGTCCGGACCCATTCTCATGTCTTGAAAATCAATCACAAAAAGCGAATCATTAAATACATGGATATTTTCGCCATGATAATCACGATGGCATAACACGTACGGATGCGTCGTCAGCCGCTCCGCCAGAGCATCGAACAGCCGGTTCAATTCCTCTCTGCCCGTTCCGATTCTCCCCAGCAACTGATCGACGTAGAAATCAACGGTCATCTGCAGTTCGTCTCGAAACTTGCTCCGGTCGAACGGAGGATGAATCGTGGCGGCCTCGGCCGGAGCCTTCTGCAGATCGATCAGCAGATCCACTGCCCGGCCATAGAGCCGGGCACCGCGCGCCGGGTCGGCGGCCGCCGTTTCGGTCAGTGTGATGTTTCCGATGTCCTGCTGCAGAACTGCACGGCTGGAGGCGCGGTGGATCCGGGGCACGGGAGCATACTCCCGGATCGAGTTCCAGGCTCTGACGAACAGGTCGGCCTGGCCTTCGAGAGAGGGGGGGTACCAGGCGAGGATCGTCTGTTCGCCGCCGGGACCGGTCAGCCGGAAATAGCGCCGGGCCGAGGCGTCGCCGGTGAGTGGCTCCGCGGACCACTGGTCGCCGAGCCACTCCCGGAGAAGCATTTCCGCTTCGGACGGCAGGGCCGTCGAATCATCACTGTCGGTCACTTCCCTGCGCTGATCTCTCCCGGCTGCGCGTCCCGGATGGTCACGCTTTGAATCGCCACCGGATTGTTCGGGCGATCCTGTGGCCCCTTGGGAGCATTGACGATCTTGTCCGCCACATCCATTCCTTTGATCACCTCGCCGAACACGGTGTAGTTGTTGTCGAGGAAGGTGGAGTCCGAGGTGACGATGAAGAACTGCGAGGAGGCGCTGTCGGGGTCGTTGGATCGAGCCATCGAGACGATGCCCCGCTTGTGTGAGATGTCGTTGAATTCAGCCTTCAGTCGGGTGCCCGAGCCACCGGTGCCCCAGGTCGAGGGATCGCCGTTTTTGGTATTCGGATCTCCACCCTGAATCATGAATCCCGGAATGATTCGATGAAACTTCGTTCCGTTGTAGAAGCCGGAGCGGCTGAGCTCGATGAAGTTCTTCACGTGATTCGGTGCCTTCTCGGGAAAAAAGCGCATCACGATCGTCCCTGCATCGGTCTTCAGCTCGGCAACTTTGTTGTCGTAATCTTCCATCGGCTCCTCCTTGGTTTCGGTCGCAGTTCCGTCGTTCTCCGCGGCGACCGCGTCAACGGCCGTTCCATTCGATTCGGCAACCGTGCCAGGCTCCTCGGCTGCGGCAACCGGCGTCTCCGCGGTCTTCGCACAGCCGATCACCAGCACGAGCAGAACCGCCAGTGCAATCATCAGACGGGTTTTCATCTCTCTCTTCTCCTTTCGGCGGGGGGTTCAGGAGGCGAGCACCAGCTCGCCTCCGTGGGCATTTTAGTGCAGTGGGGTCGCGTCGCGTGATGCAGAGATCGAACGTGGCGGGGGGCAGAGGCAATCGAGGGGCGCGCGCCTATCGCTTTCGCAACTGGATATTGCCATTCTCCACCCGAACCACCACCGGACGTCCGCCTCCATTGATGGATCCGCGGGCCTGGATCCGGGTGCGGTCTCCCTGCCGTTCGCGAACGATGGTCAGCCCGGCGAGCTCGCTTTCGATCGCGTATCCCTCATCGTCGGAAGTGAGGATGGTGGCGTCGATGTCCGCCCCGAAATCGGCCGGGATGCTGAGCAGGACATTGCCCCCGACGGTATGCGCCTCGAGCCGGGAAGCCTCGCTGCCGGTCGCGACGGTAATCGCGATGTCACCGGAGTTGGTGGTGGCGATGATGCTGTTGAGCGCTTCCCGTACCGTGACGTCTCCCCCTGCCGATTCCAGGGTGAGGGGCCCGGTCGAGCGGCGCACCAGGATGTTTCCCCCGCCGGTATAGACGGTGCCGCGCTGCAGGGCGGTGGCGATGGAGATGTCTCCGGCGCTGGTTCGGGCATCCAGCTCTCCCCGGATTTCGCCGAGGTTCAGCGGTCCTCCGAGGGATCGGGCGCTGAGGTCGCCGAAGACCCGGCCCACCACGATCTCTCCGGCCCTGGTCGAAAGCCGGGCGTTCCCCTGCACGTCGCCGACGAAGATGTTGCCCAGTTGGGTTGAGAACTCCAGATTTCCCAGCAGGCGTTTCCGCTGAAACACGAACTCCCCGGCCACGGGCGGATGCAGCAGGAGCTTGGAGACCGTGGCGAGATAGCTTCCGAGATCCTCGGTCGGAGGCGACGGCGGACCGGCTTCGATCACCGGGACCACCGGCCGGATCGACGAGCGCGAACCGCTCTCGATCAGGGTGAGCGTTCCGGTCATGGTCGAAGTCAGCAGAGCCGGACCGTCCTCCTTGCCGACTTTCGCCTCGAACATGCGGGTCCCGTTGCGGTCCTGACTGGTTCCCTGGATCGACGGGGTGGCGAACACGTTGCCCTTCACCGTTTCGGCATGCCACTTGAGGCTGGAGTACCGCGGAACCAGAACGTCCACATTCCCGTTGACCGACGAGAGAGTGGCCGCGGCGGTAGGTTTGCTCGTGTAGATCACGCCGATGTTCCCGTTGACGGTCTGTACATCGAGGTGAGTGCCGGGCGAAATGATCCCGATCTTCGCCTGAAAGAAATTCTTGATCGAGACGGATCCGGAGATGTTCCGCACCTCGATCGAGTCACTGTTGATGGTGGCGATGCGGACCCGCGTGGAGCGGGGCACATAGATGCTGTAGGAGATCGCTCCGGACCACCGCGGAGTGTGACCGGAGTAGGTTCCATGGGACCGGATGATTCTTCGATCGGCCGTCCCTGCGACCTCGAAACTCATCGCACGGAGGGCCTCGGCCACCGCCGCGTCGTCGGCGGCACGGACGGTGAGAACCGCTTCGAAACGAAGCTCGTCGATCGCGGCGCCATACACCCGCACGTCTCCCACCGGATTGTCCACCACCAGAGTGGCGCCCTCGGCGAAGGGGCGATGGCCACTCACCGCTTTCCGCTGAACCTTCGGAAAGTCGGTCTGGGCCGAGGCGGCCAGAGCCGCGAAGGCCAGGATGAGGGCGACGAGCGAAGTTCGGGGAGCCATGGTCAAGCGGTCAGCCTCACAGATCGATCTGCTTGAGCGCCTCGGCCGCCTTGACGCGGACGTAGACGTTCTCGCCATCCTGCGACGCCTTCTCCCGAAGGGTGTCGAGCATCTGGGCATCGGCCCCACCGCCGGTGATTGCGAGATTCGAAAGCGCATCCACCGACTTCATCCGGACCGCAGGATTGGGATCGTTCCTGAGCGCGAAGATCAGCGCTTCCCGGGCCTCGGGACTGTCGTTGAGGGGCAGGCTCCGCAGGGTGTCGACCGCCTTGATTCTCACCCCTTCATGAGTGTCGTTTCTGAGGACGTTCGCCAGAGCCCGGATGATCTCCGGGTCGGCCGGCGCGGTCTGTCCGTCGGAGTAGGTGTCCTTGACCCACTGCATCACGCGTGAACGTGCGTGAGTGGGATTGCTCTGGTTCTGGAGCACATAGGAAAGGATCTGCACGAGGCTGGGGTCATCGGGACGGCCCTTGATCGTCATGGTGGAGCTCAGATCGAAGGAGACGGCGATCTGACCACTGCTCCCTTCGGGAGTCACGTTGACGTTCCGGATGTCGGGACGGCCTTTGATCTGCGGGCTGACGAAGGACGCCGGCAGGACGACATTGTCACCGATCGGCATGGTCATGGCGGCCACGGTCGGGGCGATGTCCGAGGGCCGCGGAGCGCCGGGGTTCGAGACGGTGCGGCCGGCGAAGAATGATCCGCCAACCAGCACGGCGACGGCCGCGGCACGACCGGCCCATTCCAGCCAGGAACGCCGGCGGAACGGCACCACTTCACCACCGCTGCTCTGGTGATCCACTTCTTCCCGGAGAAACGACTCGAACCGGCGGCTCAGGCTCTCCGGAACCGGGAGCTCGGGGACCTCTCCGAGGATTCCCCAGGCTCTGCGAGTCTCTTCCCACTCCTGCCGGCATTCCGGACAGGACTCGATGTGCTGATAGACCGATTCCCTCTCGACCGGGTCGAGCGCCTCGACCAGCAGGTCGGGAACTCTCGATCTCACCGCGCTGCATTGATCCATGTTCTGCCTCCGCTCGCCTCGCCGGCGAGCACCTTCTTGAGTGTTTCCATCGCCCGGAAGACCCGGGTCTTGACCGCCCCTTCCGAGCAGCCCGCGATCTGGGCGATCTCGGCGTAGGACAGGCCCTGATACCGCGATAGCAGGATCGCCTCCCGCTGCTCGGGTGTCAGTTCCGCCAGGGCGGCCTGAACCCGCTGTTCATCTTCCCGCGCCGCCAGCTCGTCCTCGGCGGACGCACCGGAGTCGGGAATGACATTGAGCACGTCGTCCGACTCCTTCGGCTTGTTGTCGGCCTTTCTCAGATGATCCCGGCAATGGTTCGCCGTGATCGAAAAAAGCCAGGTGGACAACTTGGCGTCTCCCTGAAACTGTCGTGCATTCCGAATCATCTTGACGAAGACTTCCTGAGTCGCATCCTCTGCCGCCTCGGCATTCCTGAGAAAGCGGTACGCGAAGTTGTAGATGCGTCGACTGTAGCGCTCGAAAATCTCCGCCGCCGGGTTCACATCGCCCGCCTGAACGAGCTTCATCAGCTCCTGATCGCTCAGGTGTTTCATGTCGGGCGCTTCACTCTGTTTCGACGTGGTCATCAGTGAAAGGTTACGGCCCCCGGGCCGGGGGCGTCGGGTCATGGGCAGCCCGTTCGATCAGGCAAACACGGCGGGCACCGGATCAATTCGCCGCAACGGCCTGACCGTCGTCCACCCGCTCGGCCACCGCCTCGGACGAGGCCATCCAGGTCAGCGCCAAAGCGAAGAGGTCCAGCATGGTCATGGCCACTTCACTGTCGCCGAAATTGAACTCGAACAGTCCCGCGATGGTGATTCCCACGAGCGCCGCCAGGCCCGCGCCGGCGAACCCGCGGCTGATGGGCGGCCCTTTCCTGCCCCGCAGACAGAGATCGAGGAACATCCCCAGAAACAGCAGGTAGCCCGCCAGCGCCAGGATTCCGCTCTCCGCCCAGATCTGGATCAGGTTGTCGTGAAGGTGGGGAATCCGGAATCGCGGTGCGTCGGCGGCGCGATAGAACGGATACATCTCCTTGACATTGCCGGGACCCACCCCGAACAACGGATGATCCCGGACCATCTCCACCCCCGCCTGGGCCATTCGGATCCGGTCGAGGTTCGACGACTGCTGCACGTCGAAGCTGGAGACCATCCTGCCGAAGATTTCCAGGGGACTGAAGGTGACCGCCAGGATCAGCAGGGGAACCGCCAGGATCAGCCACCGGGGCCGGCGCATGAACACCAGGGCGAAGAATCCGACCGCCCATCCCAGCCATGCGCTTCGGGTGAAGGTCAGCACCAGGGCAAATGCGGTCAGCGATCCCATCATCAGCAGCCCGGCCGTCCCCCGACGACGCACCAGACCGAGCGCGAACAGCGAGAGGAGCAGAATGATCCCGGAGTAGGTCATCACATGCGCCGCGGGACCGTGAATCCGGTGTTCGAGGTCGCGGTCGCCGAGCACGAAGAACTGAACCAGCCCCCAGACCGCCATCATCGAACCGAGAAACACGAAGACCCGGAGAGCGATCCGGCGGCTCTCCGGAACCCGCTGATAGAGCGCCAGACCGAGGGGCAGAACCAGAAAGTTCATCCACTCGCCCACATCTCCCACCGATTTCATCGGATGGTCCGACACCAGCGCGGCGGTGGTGCTCGCTGCGAGATAGAGACCGAGAGGAAGGTAGAGGCGATGGAAGGGAACGGTCAGATCGTGACGGGCCACGGCAATGCCTGCCGCGATGATCGAGAGACCCAGAAAGATCTGTGAGCTCCCGATCCAGGGCTCACAGAGAAGATGGGCCAGGTAGAAGAGGACCGCGAGTTGGAGCGGACGGGAAAGCGTGGAGGGCAGCCCCAGCCTGCTGGCGATGCGCACGAGGGGGGAACCACTCAGGACTGCTCGATGGCCTCGTCCACCAACATCACCGGAATGTCGCTCACGATCGGATAGATCCGCCCGCACTTTTTGCACCGGAGACCTTCTTCGACCACCGGCTCCTCATCCCGGAACTTCTCCCGATACCGGTCACGGATCTCGTCTCGTCGCGAATCCGGAAGGGGGATCAGCTCGACCTCTTCCTTGTCGACGGGACATGCGAGAATCTCCAGAAGAGCGTCATCGACGGCCATGGCGCGTAGTGTAGCAGAAGCGGGGCCGGAGAGATCCAGAGGAGTCGCGAACGGCCTCGGATCGGCCGGCTCTTCCCGTCGGCCCGATCTGTTCGATACACTCCCGGTTCGATCCCCACGGATCCGAATCATGGATATCCTCCATCTGGCTTCCTACAACCGTTGGACCGGCGCGGCTGCACCGGCCTTCGAAGAGGTCGAAGCACTCCGCCAGGCGGGGCTCGACGCGGGCTATGCCTTTGCCGGCGGATTCAGTCTCGAGGAACGGGTGGGGGATCGTCCCTACACCGCACCGCTGCTCAGGCGAAGCCAGGATCCCTTCTCCATTCTCCTCACCGTCCGCCGTCTTCGGCGGTTCCTGCTCGAACATCAGGTCCGAATCATTCATGCGCACCTGAGCCATGATCACTGGCTTGCCTTCGCTGCCCGCCGTGGACTGGACCATGTCCGGCTGGTGCGGACCTTTCATGCCCGGCGGGCGTTGCGCACCGATCCGTTCACCCGTTCACTGATCGGGCGCACCGACGCCATCTGCGTGGTCAATTCCACATTTCTCGGGGCTCCGGAGCTCGCGCATACCCGGCCGCTGCTGACGCCCCCTCCTGTCGATCGACGAACCTATGCTCCCGACGGCCCGGACGCCCGCGCGCTCTACGGGATCGCTCCGGAGATTCCGCTGGTCGGATACATCGGGAAGATCGCGGCTCGCCGCGGCTTCGACGAGGCCATCGAGACGTTTCGGGTGATCCGGGATCGGATCTCTTCCGCCCGCATGCTGATCATCGGCCGCGGAGAGTACCGCCGGAATCTGGAGGCTCTGGCGGCTCGGCTGGGGGTTGCCGACGCGATCGTCTGGGCCGGCTATCACGAGGAGGATCTGGCCGAGCATTATCGTGCGGTGGACCTGATGCTGTTCACCGCACCGGGATCGGACGAGGGCCACCGTGCGGTGATCGAGGCCCTGGCCTGCGGGACTCCGGTTGCCTCGTTTCCGATCTTCGGGATGGACCACGTGCTCGGCCCACTGAGCGGATCCCTGATGACCGAGCACTCTTCTCCCGAGGCGCTGGGAGCGCTGGCCGCCGAAGTTCTGGACGACCGCGACCGCTCCTTCAGGAGTGAAGCAGTGGCGTTGGCCTCGCGGTTCGACTATCGTTCCACTGCCGAGCGTCTGATCGGCGTCTACGGACGGTTCCGTCACGATTGAGGACCGAATCTCTATCGGTGGAACCCGTGGCGCACTCGCGGCGATCCACGATGCTGGCGTCAGCCACGTTCGCGTGTAGAATCGCGCCCGCATGAACCTGAATGTCAAGAGCGAAATCGGCCGACTGAAGAAGGTGATGGTGCACCTTCCCGGTCGGGAGATCGACATGATGGTGCCGTCGATGATGGAAGAGCTCCTCTTCGACGACATTCTCTACGGTCAGCTCGCCCGCGAGGAGCATCGCCGTTTCCAGCAGATCATCTGGTTCGTTGCCGACGAGGTGCTGGACGTGCAGGACTTCCTCGAAGAGGCGCTGGACGACGAGGAAGGGCGTCAGCTCATCCTCCGCGATTTCGGCCGCCGCCACCGTCTCCGGCGCAAGACCGTTTCGTGGCTTCGTGAACAGAGCTCCGCGGTGATCGCCGAACACCTCATCGGCGGGATCGTGATGGACCGGAAATCGGGAACCCCCCGATTCGAACTGCCTCCGGTTCCGAATCTCTTTTTCAGCCGGGATCCGCAGGTGGTCATCGGCAACGGCGTGTCGATCTCATCGATGGCCACCGAGGCGCGATCCCGGGAGTCGCTGCTCTCTCATTATGTCTTCCGCTACCATCCGGGATTCCGGTCGCAACAGGTGATCCTCGCCGACGAATTCGAGAAGGCTCCCTCTCCCGACGCGCCGCGTCGCCGGCGTGGCACGATCGAGGGGGGCGACGTTCTGGTTCCCCGCGAGGACATCCTCCTGGTGGGGCTCTCCGAACGGACCAACCGCACCGGGATCGAACAACTGGCCCGATCGCTGAAGCGCTCGGGTTCCGAAGTCCGCAGCATCCTGGTGGTGGAGATCCCGAAGCGGCGCTCCTTCATGCATCTCGACACGGTGTTCACCATCATCAATCGTGACGAATGTCTGGTCTATCCCCCGGTGATTCTGCCCGGAGGAGAAGAAGAGGCGAAGGTCTACGAGATCGATCTGACCAAACGTCAGGTGAGCTACACCGAGCGCAAATCGCTTCTCGGAACCCTGAAGAAAAAAGGGCTGGACCTCCGTCCGATCCGTTGCGGAGGCTCGCAGCCGATCGATCAGGAACGGGAGCAGTGGACGGATGGGGCGAACGCGTTTACGCTCGCGCCCGGTGTGATCCTTCTTTATGAACGAAACATGCGGACGGCCGACGAGCTCGCCCGCAACGACTACCACATCGTCTACGAGGATGATCTTCTCCTCGGACGGACCGAGCTGGAAACCTGGACGGACAAGAAGTACGCCATTCAGATCCAGGGTCACGAGCTCGCCCGTGCGCGCGGTGGGCCACGCTGCATGACCATGCCGCTGGAGCGCGAAGACATCTGAGGTTTCCATGATTCTCGAGAAATCCGAATACGGTTCCCGCGGAACCGCCGTGGTGGCATTCGGTGGAAATGCCCTGCTGATGCCGGGGGACCACGGGACCCAGGAAGAGCAGGTCGCCCGTGCGCGCCAGGCCTCCCGCTGGCTGGCAGAGATCGTTCGCTTCGGCTACCGGCTGGTGATCGTCCACGGCAATGGCCCTCAGGTGGGAAACATCCTGATCCAGGCCGAGGAGGCCTCCACCAAGGTCCCGCCACAGAGCCTGGACGTTGCGGTGGCTCAGACGGAGGGATCCATCGGGATGCTTCTCCAGCAGGCCATGCGCAGCCGTCTGGAGATGCTCGAGCTTCCTTCCACGGTCGCCACACTTCTGACCGAAGTCGAAGTCGACCCGCAGGACAACGCCTTCCGCAACCCGACCAAGCCGGTAGGGCCGTTCTTCACCCGTTACCGCGCCGAGACCCTCTCCCGCGATTTCGGATGGGTCATGAGGGAGGATGCCGGTCGCGGCTGGCGGAAAGTCGTCCCTTCACCCCGGCCCGCCAGAATCCTCAACTGGGAGCTGGTGGGGACCCTGCTCGAGCAGGCGAGCGTGGTCATCGCCGCCGGAGGGGGCGGCATTCCGGTGTTCCGGGGACGAGACAACCAGTGGCGTGGCGTGGAGGCGGTGATCGACAAGGACTATGCTTCTGCGCTGCTCGCGGCGCACCTGGACGCCCAGCTCTACATCATGCTCACCGGCATTCATCAGGTGGCGGTCGATTTCGGGAAGCCGAATGTTCGATGGCTGTCTCAGATGACCCTCGAAGAAGCGCGGGCCTATCTGGAGGAAGGTCAGTTTCCGGCCGGCTCGATGGGCCCCAAAATCCAGGCGGCCGTCGATTTCGTGGAGCGCAGCGGCCGTGAGGTGTTGATCACCGACATCGATCACCTCCGCGAGGCGCTCGCCGGCGACGCCGGGACCCGGATCATCCGGGAATGAAGCGGATCGGCGGGCCGGTCAACAAACCGGCTTGCCACGGCTCAGGGTCGAGAGGCGATCGGCGCGCTGTCGTTCCGGGTGGTCATCTCGGCCACGATGGTGCAGTCGCGGATGAGAACGAATCCCTCCCGCCAGCCGATCATCGGATCGAGATGGCGATAGAACCAGATCTCGTCGCCGGGTTCCGCCTGCGCTTCGAAGCCGGGCCAGACGCGATCGAACCACTCCTCGAGCTGGAGCCGGCCTTCGGCGCTGTTGTCCGGGAGAACCGTCCGATTGAGCAATCCCGCGCGCGCCTCGTCCCGGGTCACCGGCTCGACCAGTGCCGTGCGCGGAACCGCCCACTCATCGGTGAGCTTGCGCGGGCAGTCGAGGACGTCCCGGTGCTGAGGTTTCGCCGTGCCGCAGCCGGCCACCGGCAGGATCGCCAGGATCAGAGCTGCCGTCGTCGTCCACCGGTTCGTTCTCCGCATCGCCATGCAGTCTCCCCTTCAACAGGTGCCAGCATAGCAGCGGCTGCCGGTTCCGGTGCACCCCTCGAAGATGGGTGCCGCACGGATTTGCAGGGTTGACCTCGGGAGGAGTAAGATTTTCGGTCCGGGGTTCGACGATGACATCCGAATGCATCATGTGCGGCAAACCGACGAGCGGGGCGATCCTCTGTCCGAATTGCGACCGACCGCGCAAGAGCGGCAGTTCCCGAACCGCCGCCTCCGGGTCGAAGAACAGTCAGGCTGCGCCGGCCCTCGATCCGTTCCCCGAAGCTCCGGTCGTGCAGTTCCCGGTCGAGTCGACGTCCCCGGCGATCACCACCATCCGGGAAATTCTCACCGCTGCCCGAGTGCCATCGCTACTGCTCGGCACCGACGGGAAAGTCCGGTTCATTTCGTCGGACGCGCGGACCCTTCTCGGGTTCGAGAATGAATCCGCTCCTTTGACCTCGGTAATGATCGAGGCGCGGATCGGAATGCGCCTGCCGAAAGATACCGAGCCGCAGACCCAGGTCATCGAGATCGGCGGAAAACCGGTGGTGTTCTCCGCGATCCCTCTTTCGGGAGGGGCCTCGGGAACGGCGGTCATTCTCCGTCCGAAGGTCGGTTCGGTTCCATCGTCCTACATGAACTTCGTCCGAGAGACGATTCTCACCCCGCTGCTCGGACTGCGTGAGGCCCTGCTTGCCGCCGCCCGAAATCGCGGCGCCGATCCGCTGCTCCGGGATTCGGCATCGACGATCGACCAGGTGCTCTCGTCGCTGGAGCTGGCTCCGGAGATCGAAGAGTCCGAGCTTCGTGATGGTCTTCCGGTGCGGCCCTCGGTCGCAGCCGTCGTTCAGAGCCTGAGTGAACGTTTCAGGCCACTGGTGCACGATCGTCAGATCCAGCTCCAGATGGACTTTCCCGACGCCAGTGTTCCCTTCCGGGATCTGAGCGATCTGGAGGATGTGCTCGGAATCCTGATCGAGAACTCTCTCCGCTACGTCCCCACCGGCGGTCAGATCGTCATCGGTCTGAGACGAATGGAGCACAAGGGCAGCCCTCTGCTGCTGTTCTTCGTGATGGATACCGGACCGGTGGTTCCTCCAGAGCTGCGCGAGCAGATTTTCGCCAAGGACTTTGTCTGGAATCCGAAGTCCTCGCACCGCACCGGCCGCGGACTGGCACGTTGTCGCCAGTTTGCAACCGCGCATGGAGGCTCAATCTGGGTAGAATCGAAGACGGGCAAAGCATGTACATTCTTCCTCCGCGTTCGACCCGACTCCTGATTCCCCTCCTTCTGGTTCTGTCTCTTCTTCCGTTCCCGGTGACGGCCTCCGAGGCCGAGAGGATCACCCCGGCTTCAGTCATCGGGGAAATGAATCGCTACCGCACCGAGGCCGGACTCGCGCCGCTGCGTCAGGACGACAGGCTCCAGCGTGCCGCCGAAGACCGGATGCACGAGATGGAGCAGAACCGCTACTGGGGACACAAGCCTCCCGACGGGAGCTCACCCTTCCGCTGGCTCTCGAGTGAGGGCTACGACTACGAATCTGCCGGGGAGAATCTCGCCGCCGGATTCGAGACGGTGGATCTGCTGGTCGCCTCCTGGATGGAATCGCCGGGGCATCGCGACAACATTCTCTCGCGCGATTTCGATCAGGCGGGCGTCGCGGTCATCGAGGGTGGAACCACCGGCCGGCTGATGGGACGCTCCGTCGTCGTGCTGTTCGCGCGGGAGGCACGGGCTGACGGCCCGGTCCGTTCCGGCAGCCCGAAAGATCCCTGACACGACCAGACCCTTCTCCGTTCGCTGAGTTCTCCCGCCACTCCTTCCGGGGATCTGCGGTTTGCGCTGGTCACTGCCTGACCAGTTCGACGCGGCGGTTCTTCGCCCGTCCGTCCTCATTTGCATTGGACGCCACGGGAGAAAAGGGCCCGTTGCCGAATGCCTGCAGTCGCGACGCATGGATTCCGGCGCGGATCAGCGCCTGGATCACCGCATTCGCCCGATCCTGGGACAGCTTCAGATTCGTCTGGACGCTCCCCACTCCGTCGGTGTGGCCGACCACGAAGAGCTTCAATCCCGGGTCCGCCTGAAGAAGCTTCGTGATCTCCGCGATCGCGCCGGCCGACTCCGCTTTGATCTCCGATTTTCCAGTGTCGAAATAGATTCCATAGATCGAGGCGTGACCGGTGAGATTGAGGTCATTGGCGAATGACGCCGCGTCCGCGACGATCATCTGGTCCATCGCCCGGGTTCGGACGATGCGCAGCCAGATCTTTCCGTTTCCCTTCTCCGCCTGCACCCAGACTTCATGTCCGTCGATCACCACCGAGCCGTTGACCCAGCGCTGCGGGTCGGAAGCCTGGATTCTGGCGCCGATCTTCTTCAGTGCATTCTCATAGTTCCGCACCACTTCCAGTCCGGAGCGATCATCTTCTCTCTTGTCGACGGCATACTGAATGAACGTCAATTCTCCCTCGACGGCCCGTTTCGGGGGCTTGAGCGTGAAGAGTTCATAACGCTCGAACGCCTTGGTCTCGCAGCGCTCGATCCGGTAGTTCGGGATCCGAGTGGGGAAGAGGGGATCGTCCTTGCATCCGGCAGCGTCCTTCGATTGAGCCAGGGTGGGAAAAGCGCCGAGAAACATCACCGCAACCAGAAGAAGATTCTTACGACGGCTCATCACTGTTCTCCTCTCGAGCCGGAGCGGATGGAGATCGCCGTGCGGGGAGCCGTGCGGTCGGCTGACCGGCTGGTGCAGCCGAACGCCGCCATTCTACGATAAGGGATCCGGAGCGGTCGGCTTTTTGTGAGCGCCAGCGTCGGCCCGGAGGTACCCGAGAGGCGGTGGGGGTGAGATCCGAGGGCGAGGACTCTCGATCGCCGTCGACTCCTTGTCGAGCCGCGAGCGCCGGGCTTTCCGTAAGGACCGTTGGACGCTGCTTCGTGAAGCCGTCTCCGACCCTCGGCGCGGCTTTTGCGGAAGGGGATCTCCGATGACCGCGACCGCCCAGGCGATTCCCGCTGTGCCGCCGCAGAGCCGGCGGGTGATCTTCGCCGGGCTGCTCCTGGTGATGCTTCTCGCCGCGCTCGACCAGACCATCGTCTCCACCGCACTGCCCACCATCGTGGCCGATCTCGGCGGACTGGAGCGGATCTCGTGGGTGGTCACCGCCTATCTTCTCGCGCAGACCATCGTCACTCCGCTCTACGGAAAACTGGGGGACCTCTATGGCCGGAAGCGGGTGCTCCAGGTTGCGGTGGTGATCTTCCTCGCCGGCTCTGCACTGTGCGGTGCGAGCCGGTCGATGATCCAGCTCATCCTGTTTCGGGCGATCCAGGGAATCGGTGGTGGAGGACTGATGGTCACCAGTCAGGCGGTGGTCGGGGACGTGATCCCGCCGCGGGAGCGAGGACGGTATCAGGGGATTTTCGGAGCGGTCTTCGGGCTGGCGAGCATTGCAGGGCCTCTGATCGGGGGGTTCTTCACCACCCACCTGTCCTGGCGATGGATCTTCTACATCAATCTTCCACTCGGCGCGGTGGCGATCGGAGTGATCGCCGTGGCCCTGCCGTCGCGGCTGGACCGCGTGCGTCACGTCGTCGACTACCTGGGAACCCTCCTTCTGGCGATCGGACTCGCGTCGCTGATCCTCGCGACCGACCTCGGTGGGGTGACGTACCCCTGGGGGTCCCCGCTGATTCTCGGGACCCTGGCCGTGGCCGTTGTCGGGCTGGCTGCATTCGTCTTCGTCGAAGGGCGGGCGGCGGAGCCGGTCCTCCCGCTGCATCTGTTCCGCAACCGCATATTCAGCGTGAGCAGTGCGGTCGGGCTGATCGTTGGATTCTCGATGTTCGGGGCGATCACTTACCTCCCGGTGTTCCTCCAGATCGTGGTGGGACAGAGTCCGACCGCGTCCGGTCTGCAGCTGCTCCCGATGATGGGGGGGATGCTGGTGACCTCGATCATTGCCGGACAGGTGATCAGCCGGACGGGGAAGTACCGCTTCTTTCCGATTGCCGGAACGCTGGTGCTGACCGCGGGACTGGTGTTGTTGTCACGGCTCGACAGTTCCACCTCGCCCGTGTTGATCTCGGTGTACGTCGGGATCGCGGGCATCGGTCTGGGCATGGTGATGCAGGTATTGATTCTCGTGGTGCAGAACGCCGTGGAGTATGAGGATCTCGGCGTGGCCACGGCGGCCGCGACCTTGTTTCGCTCGGTGGGAGGATCGCTGGGAACGGCGGTTCTCGGCGCCCTGTTTGCCGCCCGCCTGACGCGCCTGGCCGGCCCGGGTTCGGGAGCCGGTCTGGGCCGGATGGAATCGATGACGGTGGCTCAGCGGGCGGCCTACGCGGAGGCGATCAGCGGTTCGATCGGGTTCATTTTCCTGGTGGCGGCCGGGATTGCACTGGCCGGGTTCGTCCTCTCCTGGCTGCTGGAAGAGAAGACGCTGCGGGAGACGGTGGCGGCGACCGGTGTGAGCGAAGCATTCGCACCGCCGATGCCGGACGATCCGCACCTGGAGATCGAGCGAGCGATCTTCCTCCTGTCGACGCGGGAGACCCAGAAAAAGCTGATCGAGCGGATCGCGAAACGGGCGGGGCTGGACCTCAGCGCGGCGGCGTGCTGGCTGCTGGGGCGGATTGCGAATGATCCGCGGGTGGATCCGGGCGATCTCGCGCGGGACTACGGCATCCGGCGGGAAACGCTCGAAGAGGCGCTCACGACTCTCACCGAGCGAAGCCTTGTGGTGGAGGGAGCCGAGGGTCGCCAGCTCACGCCGGAAGGAACCCGGGTACGCGAGCGCCTTTTTGCAGCGCGGCGGGAGAACCTGGCGGAGATGCTTGAGGGATTCGATCCGGAGAGGCACGCGGAACTGGCGGCGTTCATCAGCGGGATTGCGCGACACGTGAATGATGAGGCGCCTGCAGCGTGAGCGGCTGATGCAATGAATCCTTGACTAGTCATGTTCTTTCCCGCATGCTCCGGAAATCGATGGTCCTCGTCCTCGCGATGCTGGTCTCTCTCTCGGTGCATGCACAGGCGGCGGAGCTGTCCGGACACGAGCCGGATTACAGTGAGTGGAATCGCATTCTCTCGCAGTACCAGTCGCCTGACGGCTTCGACTATGCCGCCATCAGACAGCATGAGCGGCCCGCGCTGCTCCGGCTCCAGCAGGAGCTTGCGCGGGTCGATGTGGATGCCCTCGATCGGAATCAGCAGCTCGCCTACTGGATCAATCTCTACAATGTCAACATCGTTGCGCTGATCGTTGATCACTATCCCCTCGATTCGATCCGCGACCTCTCCACCGATCTGTTCGTCCGCCTGAACGTCTTCAAGAAGCCCAACGTGCCGTTCGGGAACGGCAAGGTCTCTTTCGATTTCATCGAGCACGAACGGATCCGGCCCCGCTTCCACGATCCTCGGATTCACTTCGCGGTCAACTGTGGTGCGGCCAGTTGCCCGCCGGTCCGCCACGAGGCCTATGTCGGAGCTCGTCTCGACGAGCAGCTCGACGACCAGGTGCGGAAATTCGCGGAAGGGCCGGGAGTGAGGATCGAGCGCAACGGCAGTCGCGTCACGCTTCACACCACCAGGATCATGGACTGGTACGGCGACGACTTCGACCAGTGGGCCGGGGGCATCGTCGAATTTCTGCAGCCCTACCTGCCGGACTCGAAGCGCACTCTGCTGAAGAAAGGTGACAAGGTAACCATCCGCTTCGACGACTACGACTGGAGCCTCAATGACTCGCGTCGGTAGCCTCAATGGCCGGAACTTCAGGGCATGGCTTCGGAACGCCGTCACCCTGACGGCCGGGCCACCGGCGTCCCAGGCTCCACCGGTCACATCGCCATGCACGCTCCGGGAAGCCGGCTGGAAGCCGGCGGCCCGGCCGCCTGGAAGGCGGCGTTCCGATTGCCCGCTTCGCGGGCGTCAGACCCTTAAATCCGGGCGAGTTCGTCGAATGCATCGATTCGGGGGAAGCATGAAGACGACGATCTCCGCACTCCTGTTCGCTCTGACGGCAATGATGGGTCCATCGCTGAGGGCGGATCCATCGGTCTATCGGGCGGCTGACTGCACGCCGGAGCAGGCGGCCAGTGATGATCCCGAACAGCTTCTGCCCTGCTACGTGCCGGTCTACACCGTCGACGATGGGGATCAGGAGTTCAACCGCATCGGAACTCCGGAGATTCGTCTGGTGGGTGGACGGGAACGGGTGGGCGTCGATCCGGAACGGCCCTCTGTGTTCGTCGGCACGCTGAAGGATCACGTTGGATCCCGCGATGTGGTGCACCTGATCTACCGGATTCACTTCACCCGGATTCCCTGGACGGCGAAGCACTTTTTCCTCGCTCACCGCAACGCCGGCGTTCTGACCCTCGTCACACTGGATGTCGAAACGCTGGAGCCGCTCTTCGTCACCACGGTCTACACCTGCGGCTGCTACCGCGCCCTGCTTCCGACCGACCTCCTCCCGAAGAAGGTCCTTCCGGCGGCTTACCCTGAAGACACGGTGAAGGTGTGGGGCAAACCGATTCTGTCAATCGTGCCTCACCCGACGCCGCTCGAACGGCATCTGGTCGTGGCGATGGACTCCGGCACCCATCGGGTTCACAGCATGACCAGCAGCGCCGGGATCCCTGAAGGCCCCACGCAGCCGCTCGAGCTCCGGCCGATGGACGATCTTCATCATCTTCCGATCGACGGGAAGCCGGGGGCGGAAGGCTCTTTCTTCTACACCAGTGGCTTCCGGAAGGGGCACGTGCGTGGAGCATGGAGCCGAATCGAAGGTTTGACCGTCGGTCTGCTCATCCTCGACCCGATGATCGGGACGGACAAGGATTTCGGAGACCCCGCGGTGACCGGGACCCGTTTCTACACGATGCTCACTCCCTGGTCGAAGAATGTGTCGCGGCTGGACCGGTTCGATCCGCTTCTCCGGAAGCTGGGCTATCGCACCGACGCCCTCGCTTCGGCGGACGCCGGGGAAGAGTCGCCCGAACAAGAGATGGATGAAAACGGGACTGCACAGCCTCTGAGATCGCCGGAGTGCCCGGAAGCTCGTTCGAGATCAGCATGAATTGCCGCAAACCAGTTCGTCGGGGAGGGTCCGCATGCGTCGTCTGTCCGTCATTCTCGTCGTTGTCGTTGGGCTGCTGAGCTTCGCGTCCGCGGCTTCCGCGCAAACCGTCCGCTACATCGAGGAGGATCTCGAATTCGATCGTCCCGAGGCCTGGGCGATGAAATACTTCGCCTCTGTCACGCTCCTCTCGACCCTCGCCGCGCCGGTGGACCGGCCCGCAGGTTCGGTCGATGCTTCTGTGGAGCTGACCTCGATTCCCTGGCTTTCACAGGATCAGCGAACCGTCGGATTTCACGGCACCAAGCAGGAGGATCTGAACAAGCTGCCGGTGCTGGTCCGTCCCCGCGTCTCGATCGCCCTGCCTCGGGATTTCTCGGTCACTGCCGCATGGGTTCCGCCGGTGGGGCTGAATGGCGTCCGGGCAAATCTCGTCTCCCTCGGGCTGGGGAAAACGCTCCTGGAGCTGGACCGCTGGAGCCTCGGAGCCATGCTCTACGCACAGACGGGAACGGTGAAGGGATCGTTCACCTGCCCCGAGGATCTGGAGAAGTTCGATCCGGAAGGCAACTATGGATGCGAGCGTCCGTCCAGCGACACCACCACGCTTCGCTACGGCGGAATGGAGCTGACCGGATCGCACAGGATCCGAGCGCTCGGGGGGCCGCACTGACGCTCTCCGGGGCGGTCAACTACCTGGACATGGACTTTCAGGTGAACGCGCTGACCCGCGGGTTCATCGACCGGAGGCACCTGTTCGCCAGTGGCACCACGTGGACGGTGGGTACCGGTGCGACATGGCCGCTCGGTTCGCGGATGGATCTCGGTCTCAACGTGTTTTATGCGCCCCTGAGCGTGCGGAGATTCCAGTCCGGCGTTGAAAACGATCCGCTGCTCAATGCCCGGCTTCTGATTCGATACCGGCTGCGGTAGCGTACGCTCGCTCGCCTCCTGACCTCCGACTCGAGGAGGTTTCTTCGTTGCTCGCTTTGACGGTACCCTTGACGGGCAGAAGGAAATCTGGCACTTTAGTTGATCAATCATCTATTTGAACCGGAGCTCCTGCTGCCTTCGAACCGGTCCTGCATCTCGTCGAGGGGCTCGCCTGAAGGAGGCCCTGATGTCACGTCGCGTGATCTCTCTTTCCGTCTGCTGCGCCGCCGCTCTGATCTCGGGATCCCTGCTGGGAGCCTGTTTTCTGTCCGGCGCCGGAGGCTCCTCGCTGGAGATGCGGTCCACGGGAGGCGGGACCGCCTCTCCCCACCGGCATCGGGCAGCACACCGTCCACCGATCTCCGAGGCCGGGGCGGACGCGTATTCGGTAGCGCAGGATACCGAGCTTACGATTGCGGCTCCGGGGGTGCTGGTCAACGACACTCCGAACGGCGGATCGATCACCGGCTATGGTCCCGCGACCGGTCTGGAGCAGACGCGGATCGGGGAGGCCGTGGAGACGACCATGGGAGGCTCGGTCACCCTGCATCCGGATGGAAGCTTCGACTATTCGCCCGCGTCGGGATTTTCGGGATCCGACACGTTCGTGTATCAGTTGCAGAACGCGGGCGGCAGCGCCTCCGCGACGGTGACGATCACGGTGGAGGAAGCGCCGTTGCAGACCACGTTCACGGTCACTTCACCCGGGTTCTTCTATCTGATCAGCGGCTTCGAGGGGCAGAATCCGGTTGTGACGCTGAAGCGGGGAGTGACCTACACCTTCAACATCAACACCTCGACAATCCACCCATTCGAGATTCTCGGGGCTCCTTCTGGGAGCCTCAGCAACAACAACATCTCGCAGGGGACGATCGTCTTCCAGGTGCCCCTGGATGCGACCAACTACGACTATCAGTGCTCGATTCACTTCTTCGGGAACACGATCGTCACCGTGCCATAGGGGCTGAAGCCCACCGGGCGGATGCTGGCGAAAGGATCTTTCCGGGATCGCTGATGGAGGGGTAAGGCCGTGTTCGAGGTAGGCGCGGCCGGACGAGGGAGGCGAGGTCTGGACGCTGGTGTGGGGAGCAGGCTCCTGCTCAGTGCAAGCTGAGAGGATGCGACGCGGCGCCGGAAGTTGGGTGCATCGGCGCCGCGAGTCCCGGGACGGATCGAGCAGACCGAGCCGTCGCCGAAAACGCTGGCTAGACGGGGATGTCCGGCATCTCCTCGTCCGGAATCTCCTCTTCGGTCAGGACCGTCTCGGCAACGGGCGGACCGTAATTGTCGTCCTGTTCTTTGTCGATCTTCCGCTGTTCGCGCTTTTCTGCCTTCCGCTGCTTACGCTCCCGGCGCGCCTGTTCTCTCTGACGTTTCACTACGGAAACCTGCGGTCTTCCCATCTGCACCTCCAAATCGAAACTGAGCAAAAAAAGGACAGGATTGCTCCTGTCCTTCGAACTCGCCTGTGGCGAAGATGCTTACGCCGTCACCACATTCGCCGCCTGCAGGCCCTTGGGACCCTGAACGACGTCGAATTCGACATTCGCCCCCTCAGGAAGCGAACGAAAACCGTCGCCCTGAATGGCGGAGAAGTGAACGAAAACGTCATCACCGTTTTCACTGGTGATGAAGCCGAAGCCCTTCGCGTCGTTGAACCACTTGACGGTACCGGATGTTCTCATCTCTGAATCTCCTTTCTGTGTTGCCTTGGGAGATTCGAAACTGCGTTCATCCTCTCGGGCTGGCAAACCACTGATATGCAAATCACGCAACCGGGGGGGAGCCCGGCGAATTCCGCACCCCCCTGATTCCGTCCCGGAGCCGTGCCTGAGGGGTCACGGCGGCCCCCGATCGGAGGAGAGGGATCAGCCCGGATTCATCAACGGGAAAAGAGCCTCCCGCTTCGCCCTCGAGTTGGCCGCATCACCGATCGCCAGCTCGTGCTGGTCGCTCTCGAGTGCCCGGACGATCTCCTCGGCGGCCGTTCCGGCGGGCATCCCCTGCCGATTGAGCTCGGCCGGACGATGGGCCGCTCCGAGCTCGCTCCGGACCAGAGGGGGTGCCACTTCGAAGACCCGCACGCTGGACTTTCGCAACTGGTGGCGGAGCGACAGGGTCATCGAATGAAGCGCCGCCTTGGTGGCACAGTAGACCGGCATGTGGGCCAGCGGGGCGAAGGCCAGCCCGGAAGAGACGTTCACGACTGCGGCCGTCTCCTGCCGGGTCAGTTGAGGCAGCATCAGTGCAGTGAGAAACATCGGCGCGAGGAAATTGATCTCCACTTCCTGACGAGCCCGCCCGAGCTCGTCAGGATCCGTCAGATCGACCCGGTGCTGCACGCCGGCGTTGTTGACCAGAATGTTGGTCCGGGGAAATTCGGAGGCGATCCACCTGGCCAGATCCTCGCGCGAGTCGGAGGATGAGACGTCGGCGGTTCGCACGTGAAGCCCCGGGACCATTAATTTCGCCTGATCCAGCCGCTCCGCTCTCCGGCCGCAGATGATCACTTCGTTGTCGCGCTCCCGGAGGGCCCGGGCAAGGGCGAGGCCGATGCCGGTGGCGCCACCGGTGATCAGAATCGTATTGCCGGAAATCTTCATTCACGTCCTCTGCGACCGCACGGGTCACCGCTGCGGCTTTGAGGTCTTACCCGTCTGCGTCGAGCTTCTGCGTGTTGGCCGCATGAAACGGCACCCGGACCTCGATCGTGCAGCGGATCGGCTGTCCTTCGGTCTTCGCCGGCTCGAATCTCCACTTCGCCACGCTCTCGACCGCCACTTCGTTCAGGCCGAAAGGCAGTCCCCGGACGATCCGGAGCTGGAAGACCTCGCCCTTTTCGTTGATGCTGATCGCGAGACGACCTCCCCCTCCAGCCGGGCCTCGCGGGCTTCCGGGGTGGGTTCAGGCAGCTCCCCCGAGATCAGCTTCGGGGCCTCGTCGAAAGGGGGGGCCGCCGGTTCAGCCGGTTGCCCGGCCATCATTGGAATCGACACCGAGAGGACCAGCAACAGAAGACTCAGAACGGCTGGCCGTTGGCGCTGCTCACGTCTCAGTTTCATTGGATCCTCCCCGTCGACAGCCGACTTTCGGCTCGAGGGATCAGTCACTCCACTGGATATCCCATCGGCACTCGGCGTCGCTGCGAGCCATGCAGAGAGCGTGCTGGATTCGGAGGTTCCTGGCTCCGGAGCGTTCGCCCATCAGTTCGAACCACCCGGTGACCCTGCCGCATCCCGCTTCCTCGGACGGGAAGTCTCGCAGGTGGACCCGGGCGCTGTTGTTCTCAGACTCCACCTCGATCACGCCTGTATCGTAGACCCGGGTCCACATCAGAGGCGCCTTCTTCAGAACCGCCTGGGGGGAGAGCACCATCATCACGAACTTGTAGACAGTCTTGAGTCCTTGTTCCGCTCCGTGCCTGCCGGCGCGATGCGCGAATTGCTGAATCGGCTCGCCCTTTGCCGCCGCCGCGAGAACCGTGAAGCGGTTGACCGGTCCGAGGGGAACCAGTTCGTGGGCAAGCACGTGGCCGCTGAACCACCTCCGCTCTTCCTCGGGAAGGTTGTCCAGAACCTGGCGGAACTGTTCAGGAGTGAGGTCCTTCGACACGAAGTCGACCAGACCGTTGACTGGGGTTGCCTTGACTCTGGCTTCCATTGAAATCCACCTCGTTCGGAAACAGAGGGAACGATTCGCCTGAAAGCCCATTGTCGCCCTTTTGGCGTCCGCTTGTCATCCCCATGCGGAAACAGTGGAGACTTCGGCAGGAAAATGAGGGTGATCTGGTGACCTGGATCACAGAACGTCCCGAAACCGGTGATTTGGCCCCGATATGCGAATAACCCTTGCAGGAGCGGCGAATGTGAGCGAAGCCATCCAGCCGATCCACCGTACCGTGAGCATCATGGTGATCGAAGACGACCCGGGCGATGTCGAGGTGCTGCGCGCCATGCTTCGATTTGGTCCGGGATTTCGGTTCGACGTGGATCACCGGCCGACGCTGCAGTCCGGAGTTCGGCAGATTTCGACCAGGCCTCCGGATCTGATCATCCTCGATCTGGGTCTGCCGGATGCCCGAGATCTGGAAGGCTTGTCCCGGATTCAGGCGGTTGCTCCCGGCGTGCCGGTGGTCGTGCTGACCGGCCGCGGTGACGATGAAATGGCTCTGCAGGCGGTCCATCAGGGGGCGGAGGATTTTCTGGTCAAGGGAGATCTGGACCGGCGGCATTTTCAACGGGCGTTGCGCTATGCGATGGAGCGGAATCGGAGCCGCAGGGATCTTGCGATTCTGGCCGAACGTCTGAGCGAGGCGAACGCGAGGCTGTCGAAGATCGCGTTGGTCGATCCTCTGACCGAACTGCTCAACCGTCGCGGCCTGCAGGAATCGCTGAGTCGGGTCCTGCAGTCGATGAACCGCGACGGCATTCCGGCGATGGCGCTGCTGATCGACCTCGATGACTTCAAGAGAATCAATGATCAGCTTGGTCTGGCGGTGGGTGACGTGGTCCTCAAGGAAGTCGCCGACAGAATTCGCGGTGCGGTCCGGGGAATGGATTACGTGTCCCGGATCGGAGGCGACGAGTTCGTGCTCGTCCTGCCGAAAGCGGATCCGGAGGAAGGGGCCCGTATCGCGGATCGAATCCGTCTGGCGATCAGCGCATTCCGCATTCAGCTCGGCGACCGTTCGATCCGGGTCACCGGCTCGTTCGCCGTCATGATGCTTTCTCCCGAGACTGCATTTCTGGACGACATTCTGCTCCGGACTCACCGATTGCTGAAGAAGAGCAAGTCGGCGGGAAAGAACCGGGTCACCGTGGATGGATCCCTCCCGGGGCAGGACCGAGGCTCGTCGCGGGCCTCCGACCTGTGTGCAGCTCTGGTTGGAGGAGAGGGACTGTTCGCGGTCAAGCAGCCGATCCTCGATATCGGCAACGAAGAGATCGTGGGATGGGAAATGCTCAGCCGGTACGCCAACGGCCGCACTGAGATGCCCACCCACTTCTTCCGTCTCTGTGCCGAGCAGAGCGTTCTGACTCCCGTCGATCACCGCTGTTTTCGAAACTGCGCCGAAGCGGCGAAGACACTTCCGCGCGGAATCCGTCGTCACATCAATCTCTTTCCCTCGACTCTGCTGGCGATCACTGCTGAGCGGTTGGTCCGGGAGGTTTCGGGATTCGCGGAGCCGGGCGATCTCTGCGTCGAGCTGAGTGAGCAGCAGATTCTGGGCGAGCCCTCGCACCTGATCGAACCGGTCCATCGACTGACCGAATCCGGGATGCGGGTGGCCGTGGATGACGTCGGCTTCGGGGCGACATGCCTCGAGTCACTCCTCCTTCTGGAGCCGGAGGTGATCAAGATCGACCGCCGCTGCGTCACAGGCATCGATCGGGATCCGCGGGGTCGGGAACGATTGGGCCGGCTGCTCGACGTCTGCAACCGACTGGCCCCGGAAGTGATCGTCGAGGGTGTGGAAACCAACGAGCAGCTCGAGGTCCTTCGCGATCTGCCGGTCCGGCTCGCTCAGGGCTTTCTCTGGGGCCGTCCTGCCTGACCGGATCAGAGCGCGGCGCGAACCGCCCGCCTCACCAGCTCGGCCGTCAGTCCGTACACGAGATGGGCGAAGAGGGCTCGACCGTGCGCCGTGGGCGGGGAGTCGGCAAGACCGCCACTGAGACCCGCGAGCGGGACGGCCACTTCGTCCGCACCGAGCCACACCACCGCGCCGAACGGCAGACCGAAACCACGGGCTGTCGCCGGTACAAGCTCCGCCATCGTGCCGTACACCGCACCGGTTGCGGTCCCGAAACTGTAGTGCATGAGCTGCCCCGCGATCGGCTTTTCACTCTCGGAGAGCCGATGATGAAAAACGCCCTCGGAGATCGCCGAGGCGGCCTTGACCGTGGTGGGATCCTCCCCTTCCTTCGCCGTCTCGACGTCGTTTCCCGCTTCATCTTCGCCCTCGATCTCCGCCTCGATGAGCTCTTCGGCTTTGCCCCAGGCCTGATGCGCATAGTTCATCACCCAGGACGCGGCAAGCCCTCCGGCCAATCCGGCAACCGCACCCTTCCAGATTTCCTGTCCATCGTGTTCTGTCATCACGGGGTCTCCTTTCGTCGAAACGATTCAAGAGCAAGGATCCAGCCGGAGTTGGTTCCGCGTCCCCTCGATCCCGTGGCACCCGGCGTGCAGAATCAGAAAGGCCAAACGGTTCCTCTCAGCACCGTCGGAGCCGGGAAAGGAGTGACGACATGGATTGGATGATCATTGCCGTGGTCGCCGGGATTTCGGCAGTCCTGACCGCGGGTCTCGCCTGGACCGCGACGAAACCGACGGTCCGGGAGGCGCGCATTTCCCACACACCGACTCGACGCCGCTGAGAAGTACGGATGTTCTGAAGGAGGCTCCGGTTCTGTCTCTGGCAGCCGGAAGCCTCGATTGCTGCATCGATCCGGCGGTATGGAGTAGGATCGGGTGAGTGACTGATCTCGAGACGAGCCCCGATCTTCCCGTCTGCGAGCTTCCGGACGGGGCTCCGGCGATCCTTGCCGCTCCGCTGCCGGAGAAGCGGTTTGGGGCAGGCAAGGCGTTCCTGATCTTCTTCGCCCAGTTCGCATCGCAGATGGTGGCCGCTTTCGGTGTCGCGATCGTCGTCGTCGTGATTCTGGCGGTGGGTGGCAGCGACGTCTCCGATCCGAAAGTGGTGGAGCAGTGGATGCCGATGATCCTGGCGCCATCGCTTCTCGGTGCCATGCTGGTCGGAGCGATCGTGACCATCGTCCTGACGCTGGTTTTCGCCCGCCAACTGATCCTCGACCGCAGCGCCACCGGCATTGCATTCTCTCCCGGGCGCCCGTCGCAGATCCTTCTCGGATGCGTCGCGGGCCTCACCCTGAGTCTCGGCTATCTCCTGATCGCTTCACAGATGTCGCTCACGTTTCCTGAGAAGGACATGGGTCCGGTTGCGAAAATGGCGGGAAGCTCCGGTTGGATGCAGGCCGTGTGGATGGTGGTGGCGCTTGTGCTGGCGCCGCCGGTCGAGGAGTTCCTCTTCCGCGGCGTGCTGTTCAGCGGGATATCGAGGAGCTGGGGGATCCCCGTCGCAAGCGTCGTGGTGTCCATCATGTTCGTCGCCCTTCACCTGACCGAGACGATTCACTTCCCGCCCGCGACGCTGATGATCTCCCTGCTGGCGATTGGTACGGTGACCGCGCGGCTGTTGACCCGCTCCCTCGGACCGCCAATCGCCATGCACCTGAGCTACAACGCCGTGATCGCGCTCAGTGTCGGCCTTGCCACACACTAGTGTAGTGTCTCGTAAATTCGGTGCATTTTGTTGCGACCAAAAGTGGTCGATTCGCGCGGAGCGACGACGAAGCGATGTGGTTCATCGTGGAGGAGTCGCGACAAAGCGAGCGGCCGCTTTTCGCCGCAACCCTTCGGGCTGGTGGTGGTTGCGGCCGATCTCTGCGTCGCTTGTCGTCGCCGAGGAACCACCTCGACTCCTCCTCGCTCCTTGATCTCGACTCGCAAGCACCACCAGCAAAATGTACCGAATTTACGAGACACTACGCTAGCCTGGTGCGTCGTCAATACGGTCCATTCTGCCTCGCCCTTCGGGTTGAGGCGTGAAGTACCGCCGGCTGCGTTGCAGCTCCTCGCCGATCAACCCCGTCGACTCGTCGCTGCGCCTTGCCATCGGCACCTTCACGCCCAACGAAATGGACCGTATTCGCGACGCACGACACCAGGCGAACCGGTCTGGACCCCGGAACAGGATCCCTTTTGAATTATGATGCTGCACCTGATGAAGAGATCCGTGAGATTCACGCCCGTCGCTGTGCTCGTGTTGGCCGCTCTGTTGGGAACGGCAGCTCCCGCCGTCGCCGAAGTGCCGTCTCCGGAGAGCTTTCTCGGTTATCCGGTCGGGGCCCGTTTCACCCCCCATCACCGGATCCTCGACTACTTCGAAGCGCTGGCGGCCGCATCGCCGCGCATCAAGGTGGAACGCTTCGGCGAGACCTGGGAGCACCGTCCGCTCTTCTACGGCGTGATCACCAGCGAAGAGAATCAGAGCCGTCTCGATGCCATCCGCTCCGGGATCGGATCGATTCAGGATCCACGAAGCCTTGCACCGGCGGCTGCTGAATCGGTGGCAACGACGACTCCTGCAGTGGTCTGGCTGGCCTTCGGCGTTCATGGCAACGAGTCTTCGTCGAGCGAAGCGGCGATGCTGACCGCCTGGTGGCTGCTGAGCTCCCCCGACTCCGAGGATCTGCTGAAGAACCTGGTGGTAATCATCGAGCCGACGGAAAACCCCGACGGCAGAGAACGCTATGTGGAGTGGTATCGACAGCGGGAGGGAACCCGCCCCGATCCATCGCGCGACGCGATGGAACACTACGAGCCATGGCCGGGTGGCCGCTACAACCATTATCTGGTCGATCTCAACCGCGACTGGGCCTGGGAGACCCAACCGGAGACCCGAGCTCGTGTACGCGCTTACCAGCGATGGAATCCGCAGGTCTTCGTCGACTTCCATGAGATGGGCTACAACGACACCTATTTCTTTCCCCCGTCAGCCAGTCCGGTCAACGCCAATGTCGACCCGGAGATCATGCACTGGCTCGAGACCTTCGGAAAGGGTAATGCGGCGGCCTTCAGCGCCGAGGGATGGCCGTTCTTCGTGGCGGAGGATTTCGATCTTTTCTATCCCGGATACGGCGATTCATGGCCGTCGCTGCACGGTGCAGTGGGGATGACTTACGAAATGGCCGGGGGGGGAAGAGCGGGGCTGGCCGTGGAGCGTCAGGACGAGACGGTGCTGACTCTCGGCGACCGCGCCAGGCACCATTTCACCGCGGCCGTAGCGACGTTGAAAACGGCCGCAGCGAACCGCCACGATCTGATCCTTCACAGCTATCGAGCGCTGCGAAGCCAGGTCTCCCAGGCCTCTCCCACCACCTTTTTCATGCTTGCGGGATCGCCGGAGTTCGATGACGCCATCCGGATTCTCGAACGACAGCAGATCGAAGTGAAGGCGTTGAGCCAACCGCTCCGGGTCAAAGCAACTCGGATCGGCGACGGTGCAACGCAGGTTCGGGATCTCCCGGCCGGCACCGCGGTGATTCGCACCGATCAGCCGCTCGGCGCTCTGGCGCGGACGCTCCTGGAGCAGAATCCGATTCTTCCCGAGGAGTTCGTCCGAGCAGAGAGAGCCAAGGTGCAGGCCGATGAGCCTGCCGATTTCTACGACCTGACCGGGTGGTCCCTCCCGGTCTCTCACAATGTGGAGACCTGGCAGAGCAGCCAACCGGTGAATGCGCCGGTCGAGCCGCTGGTCCTGCCGGTTCCGACACCGGTGAGCGTGGGCCGATTCGGATATCTGATCCGGGCAGATGATCCCCATCTCTATCCCGCGGTAGGGCGGATGCTCGCGCGCCACCTGCGGTTCAGCGTTGCCCGTGAGGGCATCGACCTGGGATCGACGAAGCTTCCCCGCGGATCCCTGGTCATTCTCCGCAACAACAACGGCAAGGATCTGCATCAGACTCTGCAGTCGGTCCAGAAGGAGACCTCCGTGGCCATCCTTCCGGTGGATGAGGGATGGAGCGGAGGCACGGCCCTGGGATCCACGACCTTCAATTTTGTGGTCGACCCTCGGATCGGCATCCTCGGTGGCGAGCCCACGGACTCCACCTCGTTCGGAGAGCTCTGGTATACCTTCGACGTCGAAACCTCGGTTCCGTACACGGTGCTTCCAACGGAGCGGTTCAACTCCATCGATCTCGGCCATTACCGGGTGCTGATCTTCCCGGACGGCGGTTCCTACGCCGACGCCCTGGGGAAGCGGGGCATCGAGCGACTCCAGGAGTGGACCCGAGGCGGAGGAACGATCATCGCGGTCGGAGCAGGAGCGGAGTTTCTGCGTCAGAAGGACATCGAGATCTCCGGGATCAAGACCCGCCCACAGAATGAAACCGAGGAGAAGGCTGACTCCGGCGAGAAGCGCTACAACGACTACGACATCCCCGGTGCGGCATTCCGGACGCGGATGAATGATCGATCCTACCTGACCTTCGGGCTGCCGGGATCACCGTACGTTCTGCTGGTCGGAAGCACGGCGCTGCTGCCGGTCTCCCATTCAGTGGACAACATCGTGACCATCGATCCGGACGCTCCTCTGGTCTCAGGTTTCGTCTGGCCTGAATCGCTGGAGAGGGTGCGGGGATCCGCATTCATGGTGTCGGAGCGCTATGGTCGGGGCAAGGTCATCACCTTCGCCCAGGAGCCGTTTTTTCGTCTCTTCTGGCGCGGGACGATGCCGCTGCTCATGAACGCCGCGCTCTACTCGCCGTCGTTCTGAGGCCGAGGAAGAGGAGTGATGACCGAGTCGAAGCCACTGCGGGTCGTGTTTGCATCCGCGGAGGTGTCGCCGTTCGCCAAGACCGGCGGACTCGGTGACGTCGCGGGCTCGCTTCCGCCGGCACTCGCCCGGCTGGGGATCTCTCCCGCGGTGATCACTCCTTTTCACCGGGCGGCGAGACAGTGGTTCGAGCGGAATCGAGCGCCTCTGGAGCCGGCTGGTGAACTGGACGTGCCGTGGTCGCTCTGGACCGGGCGGATCCACATCCTGCGCGCCCACCTCCCCGGAACCACGATTCCGGTCTATTTCGTCGATCATCCGGTGTTCGATCGGCCGACTCTGTACGCTGGCTACGGCGGATTCGATGACGATCTGGAACGATTCGCCTTTTTCAGCCGATCAGTCACGGCGATCTGCGAGTCGCTTGCTCAGCCGGTGGATCTGTTCCACACCAACGACTGGCATGCGGCGCTGCTGAACGTGGATCTGCATGCGCGGCTGGCTGATCATCCGCTGTTCCGCCGTACCGCCTCGGTTTTCACCATCCACAACCTCCACTACCAGGGACGATACTCCGGCGATCGGTTTGGATACCTGGGACTCGATTACCGCTTCTGGCCGGACTTCGAGTATCACGGCGATGTCAACATGATCAAGGCGGGAATCGTTCATGCGGATCGGGTGACTGCCGTCTCGCCGAGCTACGCCGAGGAGATCCGCACGCCGGAGGGCGGGGCAGGATTGGATGGGTTGATGCGTCATCTTTCCCCGAAGCTCCGCGGGATCCTCAACGGAATCGACGTGGACGAGTGGGACCCTTCCGCGGATCCGGAGATTGCAGGACGGTTTTCTCTTCAGTCGATGACTGGAAAGGCCACCTGCAAGAGGGAGCTGCGCAGGGAAGCAGGTTTCCGCAGCCGCTCGTCGAGGCTCCTCATCGGAGTGGTTTCCCGGCTGGTGGATCAGAAAGGCTTCGATCTTCTCTTGCCGAATGTTCCTGCACTGCTCGACGCAGGTTGCGAGCTGGTGGTGTTGGGAAGCGGAGAGTCCTACTACGAGGAAACCTTTCGCAGACTGGAGCAGGAGCGGGAGGAGAGTGTGCGGGTGTGGCTGGGGTTCGATCCCGGACTGGCGCATCGCATCATCGCAGGATCGGACCTGGTGATGGTGCCCTCGCGCTATGAGCCGTGTGGATTGATTCAGATGCAGGCGCTCCGCTACGGCACTCTGCCGCTGGTACGGCGAGTCGGGGGACTGATCGATTCGGTCGAGCCGTACGACGGAACCAATCGCGCCACGGCGACCGGGTTCGGCTTCCATGCTCCCGAGCCTGAGGAGCTGATGCGTGCCTCCAGGGCCGCTCTTTCGGTCTGGGGCCAGCGAGCACTCTGGCGACGGCTTCGGGCGAACGGAATGACCCGTGATTTTTCCTGGAACCGGTCAGCTCGCGAGTATCTGGAGCTTTATCGCCAGGTGGTGAGGAGCTGATGCCTCCGTCGCCGAACCTGCGGTAGGATGATCAGCCATGGCAGCACAGGAGACCGTCGCCCTCGTCGACGACGAAGAGAGCATCCGGGAGACCATCTCCTATGCACTCGAGCGGGAAGGATGGTCAGTCCGCACCTATGCGGATGGCCTGGACGCCTGGAAGGGATTCCAGGAAAAGCTCCCCGACCTGGTGATCCTGGACATCCTCGTTCCCCGGATGGACGGTCTGGAGCTGTGCCGGAAGCTCCGGGGTCTTTCCGAGAGCCTGCCGATCATCTTTCTCACCTCCAGAGACGAGGAGCTCGACCGGGTTCTGGGGCTCGAACTGGGAGCGGACGACTATCTCTGCAAGCCGTTTTCGATGCGGGAGCTGGTCGCCCGGATCCGGGTTCTGTTCCGGAGGGTTGCTCTCGGGAGGGTGACGGAAAAGGACGATGCTCCACTCTCCATCGGCGACCTGCGGCTCGATCTTGAACGCTACCGGGTGACCTGGAAAGGCGCTCCGGTGGATCTGACCGTGACCGAATTCATGATGCTCCACGCGCTGGTGCGCCATCCGGGACACGTCAAAAACCGGGAGCAGCTCACCCGGGAAGCCTATCGCTACGACAACTATGTCAGCGATCGGACCATCGACAGCCACATCAAACGACTCCGCCGGAAGATGGAACAGGCGGATCCGTCATTCGACAGGATCGAGACCGTCTACGGTGTGGGATACCGTTATCGCGAGTAGGGGACACCCAAGTGAACATCTCCATCGTCATCGAATCGGACAACCTGATGTTTTCGGACCCGGCGCGCCTCCGCCGTTCTCTGGAACTGCTCGAGGATCAGGTTCGTCAGGTCCCGGAGGCCCTTCGATTCAACGCCTTTGCACTGTCGATCGAAAGGCCGGTCGAGGTCGTGCTGATCGCCGCGGGCGATCTGGGACGGTCGGGATCCGACCAGCAGGAGATCGAGGAATTGCTCGAGGGGCCGCCGGAGCGGGGAGCGCTTCTCGAGGTGCGGCGCGTGATCACCAGCGGCGTGCGATATTTCGATCAGAAAAATCTGGGAGTGGAGAAGGCCGCCGGGGAACTGATTGTCTTCCTGGACAGCGACGTCGTCCCGGAGGAAGGGTGGCTGCGCGAGCTGTTGCGTCCCCTGGCGGACCCTTCGGTCGAGGTGGTGGGGGGCAACACCTACGTTGGCTTCGACGATCTCTACTCGCGGGCCATGGCGCTGAACTGGTTCTTCGACCTTCGGGCTGCCGGGCCCGTTCAGACCCGGCATCGGTTCTACGCCAACAACGTCGCGTTCCGACGGGCCACAATCGAACGTTTTCGATACGAGACGGTTGCGGGAACCTCCCGCGGCGCGTCGGTCGATCTGGCCTCGCGAATTCTTGCGGCTGAGATTCCGATTCACTACCAACCCGAGTCACGCGTGGCCCATCCGGCGCCGAACGGTCTTCGCCACTTCGTCCGGAGAGCCGTGGCGCAGGGCCGGGACAATGTCCTCCTGGTTCGCCGTGGCGGCCGGACCAGACGGACATGGCAGGCGCTGTGGCATTTCCAACTCTGGATCCGGCACAGCGTACGGGTGACGTTGCGTCAGCACCGGCGCGTGGATCTGCCTGTCTGGCAGATCCCATTCGCACTGACCGTCGCGTTCGTCTACTACGCCTGCGCCCTGGCGGGTGGAGTTTTCACCACGCTGTTTCCAGGCTGGATGTCACGCCACGCGCAGATTTGAGCCGTCGGTGAAAGGCCCTCCGCGGCCGCGGCTCACGGTGTCCAGCGAAGGACCGGCTGCCGGGCCGCACGAGCTTCATCCAGCCGCCGGACCGGCGTCGAGTGCGGCGCGGAGCGCACCAGCTCGGGCGTCTCTTCGCACTCTCGCGCGATGGCCAGCATCGCCTCGCAGAAGGCGTCCAGCTCTTCCTTCGGCTCACTCTCGGTCGGCTCGATCATCAGCGCACCGGAAACGATCAATGGAAAATAGATCGTCGGTGGATGGAATCCGAAGTCCATCAGACGCTTGGCGATGTCGAGGGTGTGGACCTCGTTCCTGGTCTGCCACTTGTCGCTGAAGATCACCTCGTGAAGCGTCGGGGCTTCATAGGGCAGGTGGTAGGCCTGTTTGAGGCGGGCACGGATGTAGTTCGCATTGAGCACGGCGATCTCGGCGATCCGCCTCACTCCTGGTGCTCCCATCGATCGGATGTACGCCAGGGCGCGCACCAGCACATTGAAGTTGCCGTAGAACGAACGAACCCGGCCGATCGACTCGGGATGATTTTCTTCCAGATAGAAGGTTCCGTCCTGGCGCCGTTCCACCGTTGGGGTGGGCAGATGAGGCACCAGCTTTTCACACACCCCCACCGGACCTGCACCCGGCCCTCCACCACCGTGAGGGGTGGAGAAGGTCTTGTGCAGATTGGAGTGAATCACGTCGATGCCCATGTCCCCGGGGCGGGCAATGCCGACGAACGCGTTGAGGTTGGCGCCATCGCAGTAGAGGTAGGCTCCCTTGCGGTGGAGGATGTCGGCGATCTGGACGATCCCCTGCTCGAAGATTCCCAGAGTATTGGGGACCGTGAGCATCAGCCCGGCAACCTCGTTGGTGACCTCTTTTTCCAGCAGATCGAGATCGAGGGTGCCGCGGCTGTTGGATTTCAACTCCCTGACCTTGTAGCCGGCGAACGCGGCGGAGGCGGGATTCGTCCCGTGGGCGGAATCAGGAATCAGGATGTATTTTCTCGGGTCGCCGGTCCGTGCCAGCGCCTTCTGGATCATCAGGATCCCGGTCAGCTCTCCGTGTGCCCCTGCTGCGGGCTGGAGGGTGACCCGAGGCATGCCGAAGATCTCCCTCAGACTCTGTTCCAGGCTCCAGAGAATCTCCAGATTCCCCTGAATCTGGCTCTCATCCTGAAGAGGGTGAGTCATGGCGATCCCCGGAATCCGGGCGATCTCCTCATTGATCCGCGGGTTGTGCTTCATGGTGCAGGATCCGAGGGGATAGAGTCCTGCATCGATCGAGACGTTGAGCTTCGACAGCCGGGTGAAGTGACGGATCACATCCACTTCCGACACCTCACACTCGCCTTCGATCTCGTCCCGGACCAGTCCCGCGGGCAGGAGCTCCGCGAGATCTCTGCGAGGCACGTCCAGATCGGGAAGACGGTAGCCGCGCCGTCCTTTTCGGGAGTGTTCGAAGATCAGCCCTTCGCGGCTGACGCCCTGGGTGGTTGCCACGGATGCGAGAGAAGTCTGGCTGGGGGTATCGGACATCAGAGCACCTCCCGCAGTGCGGTTGCGAATTTCCGGATCTCGTCCGCCGTGTTGATCTCCGTGACCGCGGTAATGAAATCGTTGCGGAGCTCGGGGAACCACCGTTCCAGTGCGACTCCGCCGAGGATTCCCCGGGAGGCCAGGCCGGCGAGTACGTCCGCGGCCGGCCGCGGTGTGCGGACGGTGATCTCGTTGTAGACGGGACCCGAGAAGGGGACGGATACCCCGGGTACGGCGGAGAGTTTTTCCCGCAGAAAGGCAGCCTTCTGAAGGCATTGAACCGCGAGCTCTCGAAGTCCGTTTTTGCCCATCAGAGAGAGATAGATGTTCGCGGCCAGAGCAACCAGTGCCTGATTGGTGCAGATGTTCGAGGTGGCCTTGCCCCGGCGAATGTGTTGTTCCCGGGTCGCCAGAGTGAGGACATAGGCGCGCCGGCCATCCACGTCGAGAGTTTCACCGACCAGTCGTCCGGGCATGTGCCTCTTCAGATCATCCCGAACGACCATGAATCCCACGAAGGGGCCACCGAACTGCGGCGGGATTCCCCATGCCTGGCCTTCTCCGACGGCGATGTCGAATCCGTGCTCGCCGGGAGGGGCGAGGATGCCGAGCGAACTGGCTTCGGCGATGACCGCGATCTTCCGGATTCCCTGATCCGGGACGACGGCCAGGATCCGGTCGTAGTCTTCCACCACCCCCAGAACGTTCGGCGACTGGACGGCAACGGCGAAGGTCCGATCGTCGCAGGCCGCCGCGAGCGCATCGGGATCGACCCGTCCGTCCCCGGCCCAGTCCACCTCCACGATCTCGATGTCGAGATTGTTGACGTAGGTCTGAAGCGTTTCCCGGTATTCAGGATGGATGGATCGAGCGACGACCACACGATTTCGTTTCGCGCTGACCCTTTCGGCCATCAGAACGCCCTCGACGAAGGCGGTCGCTCCGTCATAGAGAGAGGCGTTGGCCACGTCCAGACCGGTCAGCATGCACTGGTGAGTCTGATACTCGAAGATGGCCTGCAGAGTTCCCTGGGACACCTCCGGCTGATAGGGGGTGTACGCGGTGAGGAACTCGGCACGGAGGAGGAGCTGGTCGATGCAGGCTGGCTGGGCGTGGGTATAGACCCCGGCTCCGAGGAACGAGATCCGCTCGTGAGGCGAGACGTTCTTCGCGGCGGCGGCCTGGAACCAGCGGCGGAGCTCGATCTCCGACCAGGGTTCGGGAAGGTTCAGCAGGTGGTCGAGGCGAACGGATTCGGGGATGGAGGAGAACAGCTCGTCGATCGACGAAACGCCGATCGTCTCCAGCATCTCATGGACGTCCTCCTCCGAGTTCGGAATGAACCTCATGGAGAAATCGGACAACGGTGGCTCCTTCGCTTGGATCGAGGACCGGAGATTGGCGGCGGGACTGGCCGCTCCGGCAGATCCGAAAACCGGAAAGTTCGAATGAATCATCCCGGACCTCCGGGACGATACCGAGGCGTTCCCCTCGGGGAGATCAGTCGCCGGCTTCCTTGGCGACGTATTCGTCGTACTCGGAGGCGGACATCAGCTCGTCGAGCTCGCTGTCATCGCTGATTCGAACCTTCATCATCCAGCCGTCTCCGTACGGGTCGCTGTTGACCAGCTCGGGCTTTTCAGCCAGATCCTCGTTGATCTCGATGACCTCGCCGGAGAGCGGAGCGAAAAGCTCGGAGACGGCCTTGACCGACTCGACGCTCCCGAATTCGTCACCCAGCTCGAGCTCCGTTCCCGGCTGCGGCAGCTCGACGAACACCACGTCTCCAAGCTCCTTTTGAGCGTAGTCGGAGATTCCGATGATGACGATGTCGTCGTCCTCGATGCTGACGTACTCGTGGCTCTTCGCATATTTGTTGTTTTTCGGTGTCATGCGCCTGCTCCTTCCTGGAGTCTATTTCTGTCGCTTGTAGAAGGGGGTGGGGACCACTTTCGCCCGTGCTTCCTTCCCCCGGATGAGGACGTTGAAGATCGTTTCCGGCTCGGTCTTCTGTGGAGGAAGATATGCGAGTCCGATCGCATTTTTCAATGTTGGCGAGTGGGTGCCACTGGTGATCACTCCGATCTCTTCCCCACCCTCGACGACCGGATATCCATGGCGGGCGATCCCCCGGTCCACCATTTCGAAACCCACCAGCTTGCGGCGGACTCCCTCGCGTTTCTCCCGCTCGAGCACGTCGCGGCCGTGAAAGTCGCCTTTGTCCAGCTTGACGATCCAGCCGAGATCCGCCTCCAGGGGAGTGGTGGAGTGGTCGATGTCGTTGCCGTACAGGGCCATCTTCGCCTCCAGCCGCAGGGTGTCCCGGGAACCCAGCCCGCAGGGGACCACCCCGGCACCGGCGCCCTGCTCCAGGATTCGGCGAAACAGTCCGGGCGCGTCCTGGGGGGCAAGGTAGACCTCGAATCCGTCTTCTCCGGTATAGCCGGTCCTGGAGACGATCGCCTCTGCGCCATTCACCGTCCCTCGCGTGAAGCGGTAGTAGCGGATGGAGTCGAGATCGATCCCGGTCAGCGGCTGGAGCGTCTGCTGTGCCAGCGGACCCTGGAGCGCAAGCTGGGCGAAGTTCCCGCTGGCGTTTTCGACAGTCACGTCGAACTCGCTCGCATTGTCCCGCATCCACTGGAAGTCCTTCTCGGTGTTTGCCGCGTTGACCACCACCAGATAGTCATCCGCCGCGTTCCGGTAGATCAGGATGTCGTCGACGAAGCCGCCGGTGGGGTAGAGCAGACCGGTGTAGTGGATCCGGCCATCCTCCAGTTTCGCGACGTCATTGCAGGTCAGCTTCTGCAGGAACGCCTGCGCCTCGGGACCACGAACCTCGATCTCGCCCATGTGAGACACGTCGAACAGTCCCGCCCGTTCCCGGACAGCCTGATGCTCATCGAGGATCCCGCTGAATTGGACGGGCATGTCCCATCCGCCGAACTCGACCATCTTTCCTCCGAGCTCGCGCGAGACCTCGTTCAGTGGAGTTTTCTTGAGGGGTTGATCACTGCCATGTTCCGAAGCCATGAATTACCTCCCGAGGCGCGCGTAACGTAACACAAAAGGGGCTGGAAGGTGAGTGCTGAGAGGTCACAGATTCGGGTGGGCCGGAGGCTGCAATTCCCGTCCGGCCCCGGTTCCCGGAATGAACCCCCCGGTCTGGTGTGACCGCCGCTTACCGGCCTCTCGTCCTGTTTCCGGTAAGATGGAGAACGGGAGGGCGTGGAGTGAAAAGCGAGATTGGCGATTTTCTGGACTATCTCACCTACGAGCGGAACGTCTCGGTCAATACCGTCACCGCCTACCGGAACGATCTCGAGTCCTTCTTCCACTTTCTGTCGAACGACTATCTGGTCACCTCCCGTGACAACGTCGACCTGGGTCGGATCGATCATCTCGCGGTGCGCGCCTACCTCGCCTTTCTCGCCCGGCGGAAGCTGAGCCGGTCCTCGATCGCGCGCCAGCTCTCGGCGCTCCGGAGCTTCTTCCGTTTTCTGATCCGGGAGGGAACGGTGGAGATCAATCCCGCCCGGACGGTGGCCACTCCGAAGCGGGAAAAGCATCTGCCGGCCGTGCTTCAGGTGGCCGATGTATCCCTTCTCCTCGAGCAGCCGGACCCGGAGCGGCCGCTCGGTCGCAGAGACCGCGCCTGGCTCGAGCTGCTCTACGGCTCGGGGCTCCGGATCAGCGAGCTGGTGGCGATCGATCTGGACGACATCGAATTGCGCGCCCGCCTGGTGAAAGTGCGGGGCAAGGGATCAAAAGAGCGGATCGTGCCTTTCGGGTCCAAGGCTGCCGACGCGATCCTCGACTACCTGGACGTTCGCCGTGAGCTGGTGGACCGCGGCCTGGAGGAGCAGCCGCTGTTCGTCAATTTCCGAGGTACCCGGATCACCGCCCGCAGCATCCGTCGACTCTTCGAGGTGTACGTCCGGCGCGCGGCACTCCGGGCGGGAGTGTCGCCGCACACCCTTCGTCATTCGTTCGCCACCCATCTGCTCAACGCGGGAGCCGATCTGCGGTCGATCCAGGAGCTGCTCGGCCACGTCTCGCTTTCCACCACCCAGAAGTACACCCACCTGAACGACTGGAAGCTGATCGAGGTGTACCGGAAGGCCCACCCGAGGGGGTGAGCTGGGAGTTCTGGAGTTCAGGAGCCACGTCTCGCCCTGTTCCGGGCGTGTGGCGCTGGGTGAGGGCGCCGAAGCTCGAGGGCAGCGGGGGCGCCCGGATAAACCTTTTTCCCGCGTTTTCGTTTAATCTCCTGAGGTGTCGCCATGAGGAAGCTGTCCACTGCCATCGTCGGAGCCGTCCTGCTGCTGCTGTTGAGCGGTGCCTGCTACGAGGAGCACTTCGACCGGCACCAGACGGTTCAGAAGGCCTGGCCCGCCGCGGAGGTCTCGGCGGTGAGCCTGAAGAGCGTCAACGGGACGATCGAAATCCGGGCGATCGAAGGGGACCAGCTCTCGCTCCATGCGGAGATCGAGAGCTCGAACGAGAACGACCGCGATCCTCTCCGGTTCGACCTCAGCGGTGGAACGCTTTCCATCCGGGAGAACTGGGAGCAGCGGCGTGGGATCTTTCCCTTCTTCCATGCTGCTCTCGGCAAGGTCCGTTACGAGCTGAACGTGCCTGCCGGAACCGAGTTGGAGATCACCAACACGAACGGACGGCTGGTCAGCACCGGGGTTCGCGGCGAGCAGAGCCTGCGTTCGGTCAACGGCCGGATCGAAGTGATCACTCCCGATTCGAAGGTGACCGCGACCACCGTCAACGGCCGGATTACTCTGGATGTGACCGAGCAGTTCCGCGGAGCCCGGCTCCGCACCGTCAACGGGTCGGTGCGGATCACGGTTCCGAAGGGAAGCTCGATCGCCGCGAACGTCGATCAGGTCAACGGCTCCTTCAACTCCAGTCTGCCGGTCATCGTGAATGGTGGGGTGGGCGGAGACCGGATCCCGCTGGAAGTCACCACGGTCAACGGCAGTGTCACGCTCGGCGAATCGGCGATCGAGCAGGCGGACGGCGAATCCCGCTGAACCGGCCGACCACTGCTTGTCCTCCAGCAAACCATCGCCTTCGCATCGGGGGAGGTCCCTCGCTTGCCCTCCGCCCGCCCGCTCGGGACGACATGGGGCGAACGTCTTCGCGAAAGAATCGGCGGTCTGGCTCGATCGGTCCGCGCAGCATGTCGCTGGATCCAGACTGTTCGCGCTCGACGGTCGGTGGTCATTGTCATGTCGAGCGGGTGGGTGGCCGGGCATGCGAGACATCTCTCCCGATGCGACAAGGAAACTCCAGGCGCAGAAGCATTGTGTGGGCTTGGTTCTCCAGCAAAACGGTCCTTCTCGCATCGGGGGAGGTCCCTCGCTTGCCCCTCCGCCCTCCCGCTCGGGACGACAAGGGACGAACGGCTTCGCGAAGGAATCGGCGGTCTGGCTCGATCGGTCCGGCGACTCGTGACCCGGATCGATTACTATCGTTGATGTTCGCGCACCACGGCGAACCCGACGACGATGCCTGACACCTCGACGACCGCCGGGCGCTCCGGCCGGCTTCTGCTCGCTCTCGCGGTGTTCGTGGTGCTTCTGCTTCCCTCCATTCATCCGATCACCAGCTACGATTCCTTCTGGCACGCCGCCACCGGCCGATGGATCCTCGACCATCATGCAATCCCACCAGCCGATCCGTTTGCACTGGCCAGCCAGGGGGCGTGGGTGGATGGTGAATGGCTGTTTCAGGTTGGTCTCGCTGTCCTCTGGAAGATCGCCGGTGCTGGCGGAATCTCCATTCTCGTGGGCTTCTGGGCCGCAGCCTTGTTCGCGGCCATCGCGGCTGTTGCCGCGCCGGAGGCGTCCCCTCCGGCAGTCGGCCTGCTTGCGCTGATCGGCTGGTCGGGCGCCATTGAGCGGTTTCAACCGAGGCCGGAGACCCTCGCGACGGGTCTGCTGGTCCTGTTCATCGTTCTCGCTCTGCGGCCACCGCGCCGCACCGTGACGGTGCTGCTCGTCCTGCTCACGGTGTTCTGGATGAACGTCCATCCCTCCGCGGTGCTCGCACCCGTGCTGATGACTCTGGTCCTGGCGGGAGAGCTGTTCTCGCGCGGCCGCCAGCCCGAAGCGGCTCAGCGGTTGGTGCAGCTGCTTTCGGTTGCCGCGGCCTTGTTCGTGAACCCCTACTTTGCCCGGGGTGTGCTCGCTCCGTTCCGCCTCGCGGCGTTCCTCGCCCGCGAGGGGGTCGTCAACCGGGAATGGCTCCCCACTCCGCCCACTCTGTTTCCTCTGGTCTATCTCGCCGTCGCCGGAGGACTGCTGTTGCTGTTCCTCCGGGTCCCGAAGCAGAACCTCCCCCGGCTCCTCCTGTTCCTTTTTCTCTCCGCTCTGGCCATCCGTTACGTCAGAAACCACGGGTTCTTTTTTGCCGCGTTTCCCCTTCTTCTCGCGCCCTCTCTGCCTCCACTCCGGGCCGGTGCACGGAAGCTTCTGCCGGTCGCGGCGGGTGCGTTCGCGCTCCTTCTGCTGGTGAGGGGATGGCCCGTCCGGACGGGTATCGATCCGGAACGGTTGCCGGTTCACGCCGTCGACCGGCTGGTCGCGAGCGGGCTAGAGGGTCACATCTACAATCCGGATCAGCTCGGAGGCTATCTGATCTGGCGCTTTTACCCACGGCGACTGGTCCTGACGGATGGACGGAACGAGCTGTACCCCGGCTACATCGCCGAATATCGCCGTGCGAGATCGGACAGCCGCGCCTGGAGTGATCTGCTTCGGAAGTACCGCATCAGGCTGGCGGTCGACGAATATCGCTTTGAACCGGTGCCTGTGATGGATGCCGCGAGCCATCAGACCCGTCTTCTTCCCGCCTCAACCGCCTTCTGGCCCCGGCAGCAATGGGCATTGATCGCGTTCGACGATGTGGCCATGGTCTTCGCGAGACGGGACGCCTTGGGACAGGCGAAGCTCGCATCGATGGAGTATCGGAGCCTCGTTCCCGATGCGCGGACGCCGGAGACGGTCATCCGCGGTGACGCCCGCCTGGCGGTCCAGGAACTGCTGCGGGCACGGAACGAACTGGGCGACACCCCGGTGATTCGACGCCTGGAGCGGCTCATGGCCATTCGGATGACGGATCAGTGAGCCCGCACCGGGTTCTCCAATCGACCCGGCCGAGCCGTCGAATACGCGGCGCTCACTCCCCGAAGATCCGGGCGATTCGCCGCTGCCGGTGGTCGAAGATGGCTCGGAGCTTTCTGCGGACCAGACGCCCCGCCACGATCCGGCCGACCCATCTGAGCGGAAGCATGTATTCCACGTGGTCCCGCATCTCCACGGTGCTTCCCACCTGCCGGAACGAATGGGTGTGGACCCAGAGCCGGTACGGGCCGCTGAGCTGTTCGTCGGTGAAGGAATCCGGAGGGTTCCAGGAGGCGATCCGGGTGACCCACCGAAGCGGAATCCCGCCAATCCGGATACGATAGGTGATCCGATCGTTCTGCCGCAGAGCGCGTGCCGGCGCATCGAGGATCTCGAATCCCATGGATGGCGGGGTGATTCGCGCCAGATTTTCTGCGCGGGAGAAGAAGTCGAAGACCCGATCGAGCGGCGCCGGAACACGGGTGACGCGTTCGAGAATGAGCGGTTCCATTGCCTGACTCAACGGAAAATCGATCTCAGGTAGTTCCCTGTGGGTGTATTCAATTTTCTCAGCAGTTCAACTATCCGGAGGCTCGTGGAGGTAGATGCAAGTGGATGATCGCTGGAATACAGCCACACGGGTTCTGTTCGTCTGCGTCGGCAACATCTGCCGGAGCCCGATGGCGGAGGTGATGATCGGCGCGAGGCTTCCCGCGATCCGGGCGGAGAGCGCCGGGATCTCGGCCCTCGAGGGATGGCAGGCGAGTGACGAAGCGATCACGGCGATGAGGGAGAGGAACCTCGACCTTACTGCTCACCGTGCACGCTCAGTCCGTGATCTCGACCTGAACGCCTTCGACCTGGTCGTGGCGATGACACCCACGGTTGCGGCACGACTGCGGGATGTGTGGGGTGTTCCGTCCGATCGGTTGATCGAGTTGGATGTCGACGATCCGTACGGGGCGGACGTCGACAGCTATCGCCGTGCGGCGGCGGAGATCGAGCGTCAACTGGCGCTCGATGACCCGCTCCGATGATTCATCAGCACGGCGGTCAGGGCGACGCCCGACCCGGTGCGAGCTCGCCGTCACCACTTCCGTAGCGGATCCTGCCTTCGGTCCTCTTCTTCCTCGTCTCCTCCCCACGGGTCGAGAGGCGGTTCTTCGTCACGGGTGACGGCGAGTGGATCCTTCGATTTGAATGGTTCCGCTTCCTGCGTAAGGTCTTCCTGTTCCATGATGAGTCTCCTCGGCCGCCCTGCCTGAAGGCAGAGGGAGGGCCCTTGATTTCGGAAACTATGACTGCAAGGGTGATGCGCGTTTTCGGCTCTTCGGCCGATCGTTTCCCTTTCGTTCCTTCCTCTTTGAGCGTGAGCAGGTTATGGTTTTTCGCCGGAGGGAAAAGATGAGACTGTTCTTCTCTGCTGTGACCACCATTCTGATGAGCGTTGGGGCATTCGCCGCGCCGGTCATTCCCCGGGCGGCCCTCAGTGAGCCGGGGATCTCGCCGGACGGAAGCGAGATCGCCTTCGTCTCCGGCGGTGACATCTGGACCATGTCCGCCCGGGGTGGCGAGGCCCGCCTGCTGGTCTCCGACCCTGCGACGGAGTCCCGTCCGCTCTACTCCCCCGACGGGCAGCGGCTCGCCTTCGTCTCCGACCGCACCGGAAATGGCGACATCTACATCCTCGATCTGGCGAGCGGCGATCTCCGGCGGCTGACATTCGACGACGGCAGTGAGCAGCTCGACGGATGGTCACGCGACGGGCGGTGGATCTACTTCGATTCCTACATCCAGGACATCTCGGGCTCGAATGACATCTTCCGAGTTGCGGTGGAGGGTGGGACGCCGATGCCGATCTCGAACGACCGTTATGTCAACGAGTACTTCGCTGCTTCTTCTCCGGACGGCTCCTCGCTGCTGGTCACGGCAGACGGGATGGCATCCGCTCAGTGGTGGCGGCACGGGAGTGCCCACATCGACCAGTCGGAGATCTGGCTGGTCGATCCGTCGACCCGTCGGACCCGCCAGGTCTCTCCAGGCAACGCCCGGGACCTCTGGCCGATGTGGTCCGCCGACGGTTCCCGGTTCTTTTTCATCTCCGATCGGAGCGGTGACGAAAATGTCTGGGCCGCGGTTCCGGACGAGTCTCCGGTTCAGCTCACGAAGCTGACCGGCGGGCGTGTGCTCTGGCCTTCGATCTCGGCGGATGGAAACACCATCGCCATCGAGCGGGACTTCGGGATCAGCGTCGTCGATACCAGGACGGGAGAGGTGACAGCGCTGCCCGTGAACCTCCATGGAGTTGCCGCTTCGGCTGGCTCAGAGTACCGTCAGTCCACCGGTGACTTCAGTGATCTGGCGGTGTCACCGGACGGGAAGAAAGTCGCTTTCATCGCTCACGGCGAGGTGTTCGCAGCGTCGGCCAAAGATGGTGGAGAGGCAGTCCGGGTGACGACCTCTCCAGCTCCCGAGGCAAACCTTCAATGGGCGCCCGACAGCCTCAGTCTGGTCTTCGCGTCGGAGCGCGATGGAGACTGGAATCTTTACCTCTACACATTTCCCGGCGGCCCGGAGACGCAACTGACGCGCGACGCGGCCTCCGACCTCCACCCCACCTTCTCCCCGGACGGAGAGCAGATCGCCTATCTCCGCGGAGGGAACGAGCTTCACACCATGGATGTGGCATCGAAGAAAGATCGATTGATCGCCTCGGCCAGGATCGATGACGACATCCCGCTGCAGTCTCCTCGACCTTTCGTCTGGTCCCCTGACGGGAAGTGGATCGCCTTCATGAGTACGGGCGACCGGATGTTCCGGAACGCCTCGGTGGTCCGGGCGGATGGCGCCGGCAGCGCGATTCCGGTGAGCTTCCTGTCCAACGTGTTCAACGCGACGGTGAGCTGGAGCTCCGACGGAACGTATCTGCTGTTCGACACGGGACAAAGGACGGAGCGAGGGCAGGTTGCCCGTGTCGATCTCGTGCCCCAGACGCCGAAGTTCCGTGAGTCGGAATTTCGTGATCTGTTCCAGGAGGAGACGCCGAAGAGTGTTCCTCCCGAGGACAAGGCGAAGGTCGAGGAGCCGGCAGTCTCGAAACGCGCCGGGGGGCAGGCGGCAGCGAGCGTGGAGATCGTGCCGGACGGCATCCGCCGTCGACTGGAGCTCCTTCCACTCGATCTGGATGTCGAAGCGGAGAGGATCAGCCCGGACGGAAAGCACCTGCTGATCACCGCAACGGCGGTCGGTCAGGAGAATCTCTACCTGTTCCCGCTCGACCCGCTATCGAAGGATCCCGCCGTTCCGAAGCAGTTGACCTCCTCGACCGGAAGGATCAGCGATGCGCAGTTCTCCTCCGACGGAAAGCAGGTGTTCTACCTCAATGACGGAAAGATCTTCAGCCTCCCGATCGAGGGCGGATCGGCAAAGCCCGTCCCGGCGACTGCATCGATGACCGTGGACTTTGCCGTGGAACGGGACCAGTCGTTCCGGCAGGCGTGGAGCTGGATGCGGGACTTCTTCCACGATCCGGGGATGAACGGCGCCGACTGGGAGCAGGTTCGGCGGGATTTCGAGCCGAGGGTTGCGGCGGCGCGTACGTCCGATGAGCTCCATCGGTTGTTCAGCCTGATGGTGGGAGAGCTCAACGCCTCTCACCTCGGATCGCGCTCGGGGGCGCGGCCTGATCGTTCCATCGGTCGAATCGGACTGCGCTTCGATCGCGTGGAGTATGAGCAGAGCGGCCGGTTCCACATCACCGAGGTGGTTCCACTTTCCCCGGCAGCCGTGACCCGGAAGATCCCGGGGGGCGACTACCTGCTGGCGATCGATGGCGTTTCTCTGAATGGACGAACCAATCTCGCTTCGCTCCTCGACCACAAGGTCGGGAAGGAGGTGATCCTGACGCTGGCCTCGGATGCGGAAGGCACGCACCCGCGCGAGGTCGCGGTCCAGCCGGTCAGTCTGGGGACCGCGAAGCAACTGATCTACGACGAATGGGTGGCGGCAAACCGCGCCCGTGTTGACGAGCTCAGCGGAGGCCGGCTCGGCTACGTCCATATTCCGGACATGAGCTACGGGTCCCTCCTGGGGCTGGCCCGCGACCTCGATGCGCAGAACCAGACCCGCGAAGGCGTGGTCGTGGATGTCCGGAACAACAACGGTGGGTTCATCAACGCCTACGCGCTCGACATTCTGTCGCGGCGCCACTACCTGAACATGACGTTCCGCGGCTATCCCACCGCTCCTGCGCGGACCATTCTGGGTCAGCGTGCGCTGGAGCGGCCGACGGTTCTCCTGACCAACCGTCATTCGCTGTCCGACGCGGAGGATTTCGCCGAGGGCTACCGCGCGATGAAGCTCGGAAAGATTGTCGGCGAACCGACGGCCGGATGGATCATCTACACCACGAATATCGAACTGCTCGACGGATCGATCTTCCGGATTCCGTTCATCACCATCACCACCGCCGACGGTGAGCCGATGGAGCTTCATCCCCGTCCGGTCGACGTGCCGGTGGCCAACGCGCTCGGGGAGAGCTGGTCCGGGCGCGACAGCCAGCTCGAACGTGCCGTGAAGGAGTTGTTGTCCGAAATCGGAGCACACTAGCCCGGGCTGGGGCCAATGGCCTGAACTTAAGGACCAGGCCCCACCGGTCATATCGCCATGCACGCTCCTGCCCGCTTCGCGGGCATCAGACACCCTTAAGAAGTTCGGGCCATTGGGGCTGGGGCGAGGGCGACGACGCGGGCGGACTGGATCCCGCCGATGAAAAGGGCGGCCGCATGGCCGCCCTTTTCGATCTGAGACATTTGCCGACCCGACCGTCAGGACGGTTCCCAGGTCTGAAGCACCCGCATGTAGTTTGCGCGGGCGTACTCCTCCGGGTTCGGCGAGCGGAGCAGGTTCATGCTTCCGCGCATCAGAGAGATCGACTCGTATTCGTGATCGAGCATCCACTGGATGAACTCGGTCTGCAGGAGAGTCAGGGCCTCGACGCCGCGGGTGAGCAGCAGAGAGACCACCTGGACCACCGATGCACCGGACATGACCGCCTTGACCGCATCTTCGGAGCGGTGGACGCCGCCGGTGACGGCGAGCGTGGAGTGGTCCAGCAGCCCGGAGAGGATGGCCAGCCAGCGGAGGCGCAGCAGGAGCTCCCGGGTGTTGGAGAGCTTCATGTCGCCGACCAGCCGGAGGTTCTCGATATCGATGTCCGGTTCGAAGAAGCGATTGAAGAGGACCAGCCCGTCGGCTCCCGCAGCTTCGAGCTGTTTCGCGAAGTGCGCGAGAGAGGTGTAGAAGGGGGAGAGCTTCACCGCCAACGGGATGCGCAGCTGGCCCTTGAGCTCCCGCACGATCTCGATCGTTTCGTGCTCGATGTCTTCGGCGGAGACGCGCTCGTTCATCGGGACGTCGAAGACGTTCAGCTCGATGGCGTCGGCGCCGACGTCCTGCATGGCGCGCGCATAGGTGAGCCAGCCACCGAGGGTGGTGCCGTTGAGCGACCCGATCACGGGGACGTTGACGGCTTCCTTCGCTTTCCGGAGATGTTCGAGGTACTGCTCCGGGCCAATCCGGAAGGTCACCGGATCGGCCATGAAGGATGTGGCCTCGGCGAACATGTTGGCGTGGGATTCCATCGACTCCCACGTCGCCATCGACTCGTTCTCGATCTGCTCCTCGAAGAGGGAACGCAACACGATGGCCGAGGCTCCGGCATCTTCGAGGCGACGGACGCCATCGAGGGTATCGGCGAGTGGGGAGGCTCCCGCCATGAAGGGGTGAGAAAGCTCCAGTCCGAGATAGCGAACCCGAATATCCATCATGGTGGTCTCCGTTACGATTCTTCTTCTTCCGTTGTGGCGCTGCCGGCGACGACGACTTCATGGGGAATCGGCAGCTTCATCTGGGCCATGTGCTGGTAGGTGGCGACCCGGCGCTCCGCGGAGAGCTGGGACTGGATTGCGAATTTGCGGAACCGCTCGGGATCGATCCGTTCGACCATTCGGAAGCGGGTTTCGTTGCGCATGTACTCCTGCACCGGGATCTTGCCGCCGGGCAGGTCGATCACCAGAGGCGCTTCGCCCTGATCGATCGCGGCGTGGATCGAACCGGTAGACGCGGCCAGATTCCGCTGTCGACGGCCCGCTTCTGCTGGTCGAGACCGAATGCCATGTCGTAGCCATGGGCGATGCAGTGGCTGTAGGCGATGATGCAGCGACGGTCCAGGATAGTTGTCCGCTTCGATGAAGGCCGAACTGTCTGAGCGTCCTCGGCCCCGAAGGCGACACTGGCGACATAAACATGGCCGTAGTTCATGGCGATCAGGCCGAGATCCTTCTTGTCCAGCGCCTTGCCGGCGGCGGCGAACTTGGCCGCGGCGCCGAGCGGAGTGGCCTTGGAGGCCTGGCCGCCGGTGTTGGAGTAGACCTCGGTATCCAGAACCAGGATGTTGATGTCGTACGTCCAGCGAGAGGACGTGATCCAGTCCGCCGAAGCCGATGTCGATAGGCCCAGCCGTCACCGCCGATGATCCAGACACTCTTTCTCACCAGATAGTCGGCGAGAAGGGCGAGACGGCGCGCCTCGCGCCGGTCGATCCCGCGCGAGCTTCGTGCGGAGAGGCCTCGACCAGCTTCGCTGCTGAGCGATGCCGGCTTCGGTCGGTCTGGTCGGCGTCCGAGGAGCGATTCGACCAGGTTGTCACCCACCTCAGCCGGAAAGCGACTTCAGCAGGTTGCGGGCCTGGCTGACGTGGGCATCGAGGGCCAGCCGGAAGCCGAGACCGAACTCGGCGTTGTCTTCGAACAGCGAGTTCGACCAGGCCGGCCCGCGTCCGTCCGGATTGACCGTGTAGGGCGTGGTCGGCAGGTTGCCGCCGTAGATCGACGAGCAGCCGGTGGCGTTGGCGATCAGCAGCCGGTCGCCGAAGAGCTGGGTGAGCAGCTTGATGTAGGGCGTCTCTCCGCAGCCGGCGCAGGCACCGGAGTATTCGAACAGCGGCTGGAGAAGCTGCGCTGCTTTTCACGTCGAAGCGCGACAGACGGCGTGCGGTCGGGCTCCGGAAGATCGAGGAAGAACGAGTAGTTCTCCGCTCGGGCTCGACGTGGTCGCAGCATGCGGCTCCATGTTGATCGCCTTGTGGCGCGGGTTGTTCTTGTCCTTGGCCGGGCAGACGTTGACGCAGAGATTGCAGCCGGTGCAGTCCTCGGGGGCGACCTGCATGGTGTAGCTCATCCCGTCGAATTCCGTTGCTCTTGAATCGGCTGGCACTGGAAGGTTTCCGGAGCGCCTTCGAGCGTCGGAGGGCTCGTAGACCTTCGCGCGGATCGCAGCGTGCGGGCAGACCATCGTGCACTTGTTGCACTGGATGCAGAACTCCGGATCCCAGATCGGGATCTCCAGCGCGATGTTCCGTTTCTCCCACTGTGTGGTGCCGGTCGGCCAGGTGCCGTCGACCGGGAAGGCGCTGACCGGCAGCAGGTCGCCTTTGCCTTCCATCATGACGGCGTGACGCTCTGGACAAGTCGGGCGCATCTGGGCGGAACCAGGGCGGGCCGGCGCCGTGTCGCGGTGGTCGCCTCGGGCACCTTCATCGTAAAGATTCGCCAGGGTCATGTCCACCGCGGCCGCAGTTGCGTTTGACCACCTCGTCGCCCTTGCGGGCGTAGGTTTTCTCGATCGACTTCTTGATCTGTGCGATCGCCTCTTCCCGCGGGCAGAACGCCGGAAAGCGCGAAGAAGCAGGTCTGCATGATCGTGTTGATCCGGCCGCCCATGCCGGCATCGCGGGCGACGCTGGTTCGCGTCGATCACGTAGAACTACAGCTTCTTCTCGATGATCTGATTCCTGGACATCGAGAGGGATGCGGTCCCAGATCTCGTCCGGCCCGAAGGGGCGAATTCAGCAGGAAGATCGCGCCGGGTTTGGCGTACTCGAGCACGTCGATCTTGTCGAGGAACTGGAACTGATGGCAGGCGACGAAGCCGGCCCTCGGGATCAGGTAGGTGGAGCGGATGGGCGCGGGTCCGAAGCGCAGGTGCGAGATGGTCATCGCTCCCGACTTCTTGGAGTCGTAGACGAAGTAGCCCTGAGCGAAGAAGTCGGTCTCTTCGCCGATGATCTTGATGGAGTTCTTGTTGGCGCCGACCGTGCCGTCCGCCCCGAGACCGAAGAAGACCGCCCGCACCACGTCATCCGGCTCGATGTCGAATTCCGGATCGAAGGGAAGCGAGAGATGGGTGACGTCATCGACGATTCCGACCGTGAACCTCCGTTTCGGGTTCTCCTTCGAAAGCTCGTCGAAGACGCCCTTGATCATCGCGGGGGTGAATTCCTTGCTGGACAACCCGTAGCGGCCGCCGATCACACGCGGCATTGCGAAGCCCAGTTTTCCCTCGTCCTCGGCGTCCCGCAGAGCGGTGACCACGTCGAGATGCAGCGGCTCGGCAGGGGCCCCTGGTTCCTTGGTCCGGTCCAGAACTGCGATGGAGCGGACCGAAGCGGGAAGTGCCGCGAGGAAATGATCCATCGAGAAGGGCCGGTAGAGCCGGACCGCGATCACACCGACTTTCTCGCCGTGAGCCGTGAGGTAGTCGACGGTCTCACGAGCCGTTTCCACGCCGGAGCCCATCAGGATGATCACACGCTCGGCTTCGGGATCGCCGAAGTAGTCGAAGAGGCGGTAGCTCCGTCCTGTGCGTTCCTCGAATCGTTTCATTACCGACTCGACAATGGCGGGGCAGGCGTCATAGAAGGAGTTGCAGGCTTCCCGCGCCTGGAAGAAGGCATCGGGGTTCTGGGCGGTCCCACGGAGCGCAGGATGATCGGGGGAGAGCGCCCGTTCGCGATGAGCTCGAACCAGATTCTCGTCGATCATGAAGCGGAGATCGTCGTCGGAGAGCTGATCGATTTTCGAGACCTCGTGGGAGGTGCGGAATCCGTCGAAAAAATGGAGGAACGGAATGCGGCTCTGGAGAGAAGCGGCCTGTGCGATGCAGGCAAGGTCATGGGACTCCTGAACCGAGTTCGAGGCCATCAGGCCGAAACCGATCTGGCGGCAGGCCATGACATCCGAGTGATCTCCGAAGATCGACAGGGCGTGGGTGGCGACGGTCCGGGCGGCGACGTGCATGCAGTAGGCAGTCAGCTCGCCGGCGATCTTGTACATGTTCGGGATCATCAGGAGCAGACCCTGAGATGCGGTGAACGTGGTGGCGAGCGCGCCCGCCTGCAGGGCTCCGTGAACGGCGCCGGCAGCGCCGCCCTCGGACTGCATCTCGACCACGTCGACGGTCTGGCCCCAGATGTTGGTCTTTCCTCCCGCCGACCACTCGTCGGCAAGTTCGCCCATCGGCGAGGAGGGGGTGATGGGATAAATCGCGGCGATGTCATTGATCCGGTAGGCCACAGAGGCCGCGGCTTCGTTTCCATCGACGGTAATACGTTTGGGTTGGCTCATGAATCCTCCGAAATGGGACTCTATCCAACCGCATTCGGAGCCATTGGGATGTGCCGATGGTCACACGCGTGATGCAGCCGCGTCACAGGCGGGACTCGATCCCGTGCCCCCCGGGAAGGAACTTCCACCAGCTCCTCCCCGGGACCCGGCAGGAAGCTGTTTCAGGTGGCGTATCATGAGATGGACAGGAGGTTTCTGCCTCATGAACAACGACATCCCGAGCTCCAAGGGCTCCATCCTCAGAAGCCTGCTCCATTTCGTCAGCTCCGAGCTCAGCGATGAGCAGTTCGCTCGGGTGCTCGACAGCCTCCCACCCGACGATGTCCACACACTGAAGGGCAACGTTCTGTCCACGGATCGGATCCCGGAAGCGACTTTGAACCGCCTGACCGTGGCAGCGGCCCGGGAAAGTGGTGAAGATCTCGACAGCTTCGCGATCCGGGCAGGCCGGGCGGAGCTGAAGGATTCGCTGAAGATCTACCGGTTCCTGTTATCGGTGATGACACCGCAGGGGCTCCTCAGTCGCGCCTCGGCGATGTGGAGCACCGTGCACGACCGGGGGACATTGACGGTCGTGGAACAGTCGTCTCAGGGCGCGAAGATGCAGCTTTCCGGCTTTCCATCGGAACGCGCCCACTGCTCCCGGCTGACCGGGTGGTTCCAGGGCCTCGCAGAGTTGAGCAGTGTGAAACATCCCCGCACCGAACATACCCGCTGTATTTCGAAAGTCGGCGGGGATGTCTGCGAGTGGACCCTCCACTGGGACTGACGCCCGTCTACGCTGGAGGGGGCTCTGTCTTCGTCCGTCCGAGTCAGGGTTTCGTCGGTCGAACCTTCCGACGCATGATCGGCCGGATCGGCGAGCGCCGCACAACCTCATCGAAGCGGGCCTTGCGGAAGGTCGATGCCACCCCGGTGTAGAGCGAGTCGGCCGCTGCTTTCCCCTCGGAGTCGCGGTCGACCGGGTATGCTTCGACGAGGCTGGCTCCGTGCTGGCGGGCCCAGTCCGTCGCCGCCTCGATCATCCGGCGCATCAGGCCGGACCCGCGAAACTGGCGATCGACGAAGAAGCATGTGATGGACCAGACCTCCCGGTCATCGACGGGTGCCAGAATCCTCGAGCGAGACAGGCGGCTGTAGCGGTCTCTCGGCTCGATGGCACACCAGGCCGCTGGAACCCCGTCCACGTACGCGATCAGGCCGGGAGGCGGCCCCTCCTGAACGACCTGCTGCAGACTCCGCCGGTTCTGCTCGCCCCGCCCTTCGTCGAAGGTCTTGCGGGGAAGCTTCCACCACATGCACCAGCATCCTGCACAGGCGCCGCGCTCGCCGAAGAGCTCTTCGAGGTCGCTCCAGCGATCGGGAGTGACGGGTTGAATGTCGGGTTTCACTGAAGCTCCAGTGAGGGAAGTTCCTTCCGGCTCAACCGGTCGAGCAGCTTCGAGGCTTCGAACACGTTTGCACCCGCGAGATCGGTGGGACCGAATGTGACCGAGATCTCGCCGCTGCGCTCGCGGGCAACTGAGACGCCCGAGACGTACTGGCTGCTGTTCGGAACGGCGGGATCATACGGATAGCGCTCGCCGGGCTCGGGACTGGATCCTTCGACCCGGACGGTGGTGTCGCGAGCCCGCTCGACAACGGTGTGCCGTCCGACCTCCATGGTGTCGACCCGCAGCCAGATGCCTCCCCGTTCGATCACGTCCCGCGCGGCCTCCCGCAGCAGAGCCATCCGGAAGTTCTCCTCGGAGAGTCCGCGGGCGGAGTCGAGCACGACCATGAACGAGTGGTCGTCGATCGCCTCGATGTGCTTCGTGTAGTTCGGTTCTCGTGAGGACCTGCAGGCCATCACCAGCAACAGCAGACTCGCCACGATCAGCAATCGACGCATGTCTCACCTCCGGAACGAATGGCGCTCATGGTAGCACCAGCCCTGTTGGCCGTCCTCTGGCTCATCGGCTGAAATCGATGTAGCCACGTTCCACATCGACTCCGTCCAGCCTGACCCGGACCTTCTGACCGACGTCGAGACCCTGCCATCCATGCATCAGCCTTCCTTCCACCGGTGGATGGAAGATGCGGACCCAGGTTCCCTTTTCCGAGGCACCGGTGACCAGTCCGTCGAAATGCTCGCCGGTCCTGCGGTGGAGCAGGAGTGCCGCAGCCGATTTCTGGACGTGGCGCTCGACTTTATTCGCATCGTCCTCCTTGCGGGTGCAATGGTTGGCCAACCGGTCGAGCTCGTCATTGGAATAGGGCGGCGGGGTGCCGGCGAGCGCTGCCTTGACCAGTCGATGGGTGATCACGTCGGGAAACCGGCGGTTGGGAGCCGTGGAATGAGAGTAGTCCTGAACCGCCAGACCGAAATGTCCCAGCGGTTCCTGGCCCGGCTTCTCGGCAACGTACTCTCCACTGCCGAGAAGCTTGACGACCGCGAGCGAGAGGTCGGGAAACCGGAGTGCATCCTTCTCCCTCTGCTCGCGCAGAAAACTGTCCAGTGCCGCGGAATCCGGGCTGCCGGGAAGGGAGCTTCCATGTTCCCTGGCGAGGTCGACGATCCTGTCCCATCGTTTCGGCGTGCGCACCACCCGGCGAAAGGTGGGAAAGCGCTTTCCTTCGAGAAAGCGAGTGGTGACGCCGTTGGCGGCGACCATGAAATTCTCGATCAGGAGCCGGGCGCGATTCTTCCGCGTTTCCTGGAGATCGACGACATCGTCGCCCTGCATCACCGCGTGGGTCTCGATCGTCTCCAGTTCCAGCGCTCCCAGTTGCCGGCGGAACGCAAGCAGTCGCCGGGCCGCCTCATCCTGGATCCGCAGATTTTCCGCGATGTCGGCCCGTTCCCGGAGCCGGGGAATGTCGACGTCGTCTCCGTCCAACCATGCCGAGACCGAGTCGTAGGCGAGCTTTGCCTGGTTGCGGATCTTCGCGCGGTAGACCGTTTCGGAGGAGATCGAGCCGTCGGCCTCCACCACCATCTCCATCACCAGGGCTGCACGCGCTTCATCCTCGACCAGCGAAGTGACATCGGTCGAGAGCTCCTCGGGCAGCATCAGGAAGTTCTTCGGTGGCGTATAGACGGTCGTGGTGTTGTGCTCGGCGTGCCCGTCGATCGCGCTGCCGATCCGCACCCGCGCGTCCACGTCGGCAATGCCGACCCGGATCCGGATGTCCTCCCCCTCGCGGGCGGCGACGGTGAGCTGGTCGATATCCCGGGTGTCGTCGTTGTCGATCGAGCACCAGGGAAGGTCCGAGAGATCCGAAAGGCCGTCGTCGGTGCGACCCTCCGAGCCGATCCTTCCGATCTCGCTCCGCACCGCCTCGGAGAACTCCGGCAGAAAGCCGCGGTCGATCATCGCCTGATGCGCAATGTTGAGCAGTTGATTTCGCATGCAGAGAGTCTATCGGAGTCCGGGAATCTCGCGGTAGCTCGGCGGGCGGGAAGAGGCTGACGGGATCACCCTCCGTGGCGGAGGAGGCTGTGTGGAAGCATGCGGACAAGCTCACTCCCGAAGGGGGAAAGCCGCCCCTTCTCAGCCCTCGGTGCGTGTACTCACGCGGAATTCCCCGACCCCTGACTGGCTTGTAGTTATTATGAAAAAAGGACTGGTGCCGGTGCGCTCGGTGGCGCTGCTCGCGGGACTGGTGCTCGTCGCGATCCCGGGAGTCGTCGATTACCTGCGCGCTGCCGTGCCGGGGCCTCACGTTCAGCGCGCGAGCGTCGAGCAGCCGGCTGATGCTCCGGCGCCTTCACACCGCTCGCTCCTGATCCGGCATGCCCGGGCCCGAAGCACTGCCGGCGCCGGGGCGATTGCCATTCCGGTCAGAGACGTCCGTGCCGAAGATCTCCGTGACGACTTCGGAGCGCCACGGAGCGGTCACACCCACGGCGGAATCGATATCCTCGCCCCTCGGGGGACACCTGTCGTCGCCGCGGTCGACGGGACCATCGAGAAGCTCTATGCCAGCGGAGCCGGTGGCCGCACGATCTATCTGTTCGACCTGCGTGGGGAGCGCATCTACTACTATGCGCATCTCAACGGCTACGCGATGGGCGTTTCCGAGGGAACGGCAGTCCGCCGAGGAGACATCATCGGCTTCGTCGGGACCAGCGGAAACGCCCCGAGGAACACCCCTCACCTCCACTTCGGGATCGAGAAGGCCCCGGCTTCCGGCGAGTGGTGGAAAGGATCACCCGTCGACCCGTATCCCATTCTGCGGTCGCGGGGCGTCGAGTATTGACCGGATGGATTCGTGACGTTCGACGGGAGGCGGCGGAGACGTCGAGCCGACCCCCGTCACCTTCAACCCCACACCGCAGGCCTGTTTACTTTCCTTCGTTCGCGAGCCGTGGCGGACCATCCGGGATGTAGGGAACGTAGGTGATTCCCTTCGTCTGTTCGGCGAAATCGGCCTTGACGGCCTCCACGTTCTTCGGACTCTCGAACAGATCGATCATGGTGGTGGCCAGAGCCTTCGACGCGTGCATCATCCCCTTGTGGCCGATGGACATCCCACCGCATGCGACGACCGGCCAGGCGTGCCAGGGTGCGCGTCTCGGCGCGGTGGTCACGGTCAGATGGATGGTGGGGATCCTCCAGCTCACGTCCCCGACATCGGTGGAACCCCCCTCGGCAGGTCCTGGGCTCGCATCGAACGGCTTGACCGTCGCGACCAGTCCGGTTTCGGAAACGCCGGTCTCGCGCTGAATGGTCTTCGCGAACTCCTGCTCCTCAGGGGTGAACCCGATTGGACCGAGCCATTCGAGATTTGCCTGCGCCAGCCGCTCGCCGGGCATGTTGACCAGCATGTTCCAGTCGCCGCTGTTGATGCTGAGCTTCGACCGGACGTCCGCCGCGAGCGCGGCTCCGTCGGCGATCTTTCGGACCCGTCCGAGCATCTCCTCCACTCCCGGCCGTTCCAGATCTCGAAGCCAGATCCACACCTTCGCATAGTCCGGGACCACGTTGGGGACCTGGCCCGCGTTGAGGATGACGTAGTGCATCCGGGCGGTCGGAGGGATGTGCTCGCGCATCATGTTGACCGCGTGGGTGAAGATCTCGGCTCCATCGGCCGCGCTGCGTCCGTTCCACGGGTCGGCTGCAGCGTGAGCGGTCTTTCCGAAAAACTCGACGGTCAGATCCACCAGAGCCTGGCTGCTCTGCGTGTCCGCTTCCGTCTCGTCGCCTGGATGCCATGCGAGCATGACGTCGACCCCGTCCATCACACCATCGCGAAGCATGAAGATCTTGCCGCCGACCGCTTCCTCGGCCGGGGTGCCGAAAAACCGGATGGTTCCATGGAGTTTTCCCGCGGCGATGAGGTCCTTGATCGCCACCGCGGCGCCCAGTGAGGCCACCCCGAACAGGTTGTGTCCGCAGCCATGGCCGGGGCGTCCGGGATCGAGCGCTTCCTTCGTCGGCTGCGCCTTCTGCGAAATCCCCGGCAGCGCGTCGAACTCACCCATGATTCCGATCACCGGGCTCCCGGAGCCGTACTCGGCGACGAAGGCAGTCGGCATCGCCGCGACTCCCCGAGTCACCCGGAAGCCCTCGGTCTCCGCCCAGTCGGCGAGCGCTTTTGACGACTTCGTTTCCCGCAGTGCGGTCTCGGCGTATTGCCAGATCTCATCGCTGAGAGCGGTCATGGTCGTCTCGTTCCGATCGATGATCTCGACCGCCGCCCGCTTTTCGGCGGGGTAGGGCACCTTCGGAGCGGAGGCGGCGACGAGCGGCAGCGACAGCAGCACCAGGGCGAAGGAGACGGACAGCGCTTGTTTCTTCATCCGGTCATTTTAGCCGAACGACCTCGCGTCGCGGAGCCGAGACTCCCGTCACATCCGCCCGTGAGCCGGATCATCCCGCCGGTCCCCCCTCGACCCCACATTGGAAGGAAACCAGCATCCGGTTCCGAGAGGAGGAGAAGATCATGGCCACATTCATCCTGATGACCCGCCTCGCTCCGGGGAGCGAGCATCATGCGAAGGAGCGCAAAGCCTCGGGGCGCACCTGGCTGGAAAAGGTGAAGAAGAAAGTGCCTGGAGTGAAGTTTCTCTCGCACTACGCGATCTTCGGACCGTACGACTACATGGACATCTACGAGGCCGACGATGTGGAAGCGGCCCAGCGGGTGGCACTGATCTCCCGGTCCGAGGGTGCGGTTACGGCCGAGACCTGGCAGGCCCTGCCGTACGAGAAGTTCATCCGGCTGCTCGATAAGGTGGACTGACTCCGCCTCGGCAAGATGCCGCAGGTGCTCCCCCTTACTCGCTGCGCTCGAGAAACACCACGCCGGAGGGCGTCCGGTGGGGACGGAGTGCGATCAGGTCGAGGAGTTTCCAGAGCGCCGGACCGTACCCTGACCGGCCGTGTTTCCGCGCCTCTCGGGCCAGAGGGTGAAACTCGAGCACGTTCCACCCCCGCTGCTGGAAGAACGCCAGCCCTTCCTCCGGCGCAAAGCGCATCACGAGGTCATGCCTCTTCCACCCGAAATGTTGCTGGCGATTGAACCAGCGGAGGGTGCGCGGGTGAGCCAGGTCGGTGACCAGCCATCGGAACGTGGGTCGGGCGTGAAGATCGGCGAGCAGGGCATCCACCTCTTCCGGAGCAAGGTAGACCAGCAGGCCTTCGCAGATGACCAGTTTCGAGCCGGATTCGCCCGCAATACGATCGAAGGTCTGCCGGCGCTGGTCAGGCTCGAGAAGATCGACCGGAATTCGTTCCACCACACAACCGGCCGGTTCACCGGCGAGAACGGACTGCTTGTACTCCAGAACCGGTGGCAGATCGAGCTCGTGCCAGCGAAGAGCGGGGGGCAGATCCAGCCGGTAGGGGCGTGCATCCAGTCCCGCGGCGAGATTGACCACGGCTTCCGGCCTTTCCTGATCCAGAATCCGTCTGATCAATCCGTCGATCACCGCGGTCCGCACGACCATCAATGGCGCGCAGCCGAACGCACGTCGGCCATCCCGGTCGAGCTCCGCGGACTGTGGCGCCGCGAGGCGGCTGGCCCAGGGATCACGGAACAGGGCATCCGGTCGCTCCGACTCCACCGCCCGGAAGTTCGCCGTGGAGAACGCAGTGGAGGAAAGGGAGGAGAAGATCGGCTGCACCCTCTTCTCCGGATCCGCCCGCTCGGTCAGAACCACTCCGGCCATCGTGCGGATCTCTTCCCGTCTGGCGGGTGGAGAGAGCTTCGACAGCAGACGCCAGAGCGGTGCAAGGCGCATCTGGCGCCGGAGTCTTGCCCCCTCTTCAACGGTGGAGCGGTAGCTGACCGTCCGCCAGCCCAGGGGAAGGAAGAACCTGGTTCCCTCTTCGGGTGCGAACTGCATCCGGGCCCCGGCTTCCTCCATATCGCGCCCCCACGATCGCTCCATGAAGCGCAGAAGCACCGGCGATGCGAGATCGAATGTCCACCAGCGGAACGACTCCTGCTCGTGAAGATCGGCGGCCAGGCCACGGACGTCGGCCGCGGTGAGATAGATCAACAGACCCTCGGCCATCACCAGTACCCGGGAATGGTCGTCTCCCACCCGGGCGAAAAGCGCCCGGCGCGCCTCCGCCTTCTGAAGGTCGACCCGGACCGCCTCGTAGCGGCAGTTCGCCCGCGCGTCTCCAAGGATCGACGCCTTGTAGTCCAGGATCCCCGGGAGGTCGGCGTCGATCCAGTGGAGATCGGGTGGAACGTCCATCCGGAACGGCCTGGTGTCCAGTCCGGCCGCGAGGTTGAGCACACAGTCGACACTCTGGGTGCGGATCTGCCCGGCGATGATCTCGTCGAGAAGAACCGTGCGGACGATCATCGCCCAGGCGGACGCTCGTGCTTTCGGAATGCTGCGGACCAGCGCGGCACCCCGGCTTCCGGCCAGCCGCGCGGCCCACGGATCGCGGAACAGCGCATCGCGACGCCGGGACTCCATGGCCCGGTACTGGGCCACCCAGACCGCGGTATCGGAAACCGACAGCAGCTTTTCCATCGGTCCATTCTGAAAGATTCCGGAGAGGCCGACAAGCATCACCGGCTCCCCGGCGGCAAATCAGATATGCTGCCGCCGGATCGGACGTCGGCCGGCGGATCGCTGAACGATTCAACCGGAGCGTCCTCGATCTTCCAGGAGGATTCCGGATGGACAGCGCACTGGCGATGCACCGTCTGCATTTCGCCTTCACCATCACGTTTCATTACATCTTCCCGCAGATCACCATGGGGCTCGCCCCCTTCATCGTGTTGCTCAAGACGCTCGCGATCCGGAAGCACGACGAGCGCTACAACCGGGCCGCACGGTTCCTGGCGAAGATCTTCGCCATCAGCTTCCTCTTCGGCGTGGTGACCGGAATCCCGATGGAGTTCCAGTTCGGGACCAACTGGGCGCGGTTTTCGACCTACGCCGGCGGGGTGATCGGCACCTCTCTGGCGATGGAGGGGGTCTTCTCGTTCTTCCTGGAATCGTCGTTTCTCGGGATCTTTCTGTTCGGAGAGAAGCGCTTCGGTCAGAAGATGCACTGGGTCGCCGCGCTGATGCTCTGGATCGGCTCGTGGCTTTCGGGATTCTTCATCATCGTCACCGATGCCTGGATGCAGCGTCCGGTGGGATACGAGATCGGCCCGGACGGGAGCGCTCATCTGAACAGTTTCACCGCTCTTCTCTTCAACCGTTGGGCTCTCTGGCAGTACCTCCACAACATGAGTGGCGCGGTCCTCGTTGGCGCGTTTCTGATCACCGCGGTGGGGGCGTTCTACCTGCTGTCACAACGCCATGTCGAAGGTGGAAGGCTCCTGCTCCGGGTCGGAGTGATCGGTGCGCTCATCGCTTCGTTGTTCCAGCTCTTCCCCACCGGCGACCGTCAGGGGAAGCTGGTCGCCGAGTACCAGCCGGCCACCCTGGCTGCCATGGAGGGTCTGTTCGAAACCGAGGCGGGTGCACCGATCGTGATTCTGGGGCAGCCGGACATGCAGAACCAGAGGCTGGACAATGTTCTGGAGGTTCCCAGAGCACTCAGCTTCCTCACGTATCAGCGCTGGGAGGCGGAGGTCAAAGGGCTGAATGCCTTTCCGCCGGATCAGTGGCCGGACAACATTCCGCTGCTCTATTACTGCTACCACATCATGGTGGGGCTGGGGACGATCTTCATCGCGATCGCTGCAGTGGCCACCCTCCTTCTGTGGAGAAAACGGCTGTTCGAGACCCGCTGGATGTTGTGGATCCTGATGGTGAGTTTTCCCTTCCCCTTCATTGCGAACACGGCAGGCTGGATCACCGCCGAGGTCGGGCGGCAGCCGTGGGTCGTATACGGGCTGATGCGGACGAGCGAAGCATTCTCCGCGACCGTCTCCGCTGGAAACGGGCTGTTCACCCTCCTTGGTTTCATGGGGATGTACATGGTCATGGGCATGCTGTTCCTGTTTCTGGTGTGGCACCAGATCGAGCAGGGTCCGCGGATTCTCGGCGCCGGTTCCGACGGCGTTGCACACTGAGGAGGCGAGACGATGGAAACGTTCTGGTTTGTCCTTCTGGCGGTGATGCTCGCGGGCTACGTGGTTCTGGACGGGTTCGATCTCGGCGCGGGAATCATCAGCGGAATGATCGCGAAGACCTATGACGAGCGCCGCCTGGTGCTGCGGAGCATCGGCCCGGTCTGGGATGGAAACGAAGTCTGGCTCCTGGCGGCCGGCGGTGCGTTGTTTTTCGCATTTCCACGCGCCTATGCGTCGAGCTTCAGCGGGTTTTACCTGTCGCTGATGATGGTTCTGTGGCTGCTGATGCTCCGGGGAGTCGGTCTGGAAGCTCCGTTCCCATTTCAAGGATCCACTCTGGTGGTCGTTCTGCGATTTTCTCTTCACCCTGTCGAGTCTCACTGCTGGCGCTCTTTTTCGGCGTCGCGATCGGCAACGTCGTCCGGGGAGTTCCTCTCGATGCGAACGGGTACTTCTTCGAGCCGCTGTGGACGGATTTTCTGACCGGACCGAAGGCAGGCATTCTCGACTGGTACACCGTGATCACCGGTCTGGTGGGCTTCGCCACCCTCACCCTCCACGGGGCGCACTATGTCGCGATGAAGACCGAGGGCGAGGTGAACCGGCGGGCGCACGGCGTCTCCCGCCTGGCCTGGATTGCGGTGCTGCTGCTCACCGTGGTGAGTCTGATCGCGACCCTTTCCATCCGGCCGGAGGTTCTGGACAATTTCCACGCCCATCCCTGGGGCTGGATCATTCCGGTGATCGTGGCGCTCTCTCTGATCGCGGTGCTCGTTTACGAGAGACAGGGGAAGGAAATGCACGCCTTCCTGGCATCCTGCACCTACATCGTCAGCATGCTCGGAGGTGCGGCGTTCGCGGTCTGGCCGAACCTTCTGACCTCCAGCACGAACCCTGAGTACAGCCTGACGATCTTCAATGCGAAGACCGGCGCCTACAGCATGAGGGTCGGATTGATCTGGTGGCTGGTCGGAATGGCCCTGGCGTTCGGGTACTTCACCTTCGTCTACCGCTCGTTCCGCGGCAAGGTCACCCTGGAGGAAGACGGAGGGTATTGACCGCGCCGGCTCGGCCGGAATGGTCGGCCTGCCCGTGCCTCGATCTCTCCCGAAGGATCAGTCCGGTCGGCTCCGGAGAAACGAATCGCGCCCGATTTCGTACTGAACATCGAGGAATGAGCCGCATCGGGAGGTGCTGGAAATGACCCGTGAATCGTCGACGGTCCGGAACCCTGTCGGGGCCCGATGGCTCTCGGCCGTCGGGGCAGCCTGGGTGCTCTCTCTCGGCTTCGATCTGTTTCTCCACGCCGGACTGCTCGCCCGGCTCTACGCACGGCCGTCGTCGTTTCTTCTCCCGCCGGAGGCCGCCTTCCGACGGATCCCACTCGGTTATCTCGCCTTCCTGATCCTGACGGTCGCATTATGGTGGCTGATGCGCCGGCTCGACATCTCCGGAGCCGGGAGGGTGGGTGGACTCGGATTGACCGCCGGGGCGGTGGTCTGGGGGGCGCTCCTGCTCGGGATGGCTTCGATCACCACCGCCCGGCCGGTACTGCTTCTCGCCTGGTGGATCGGGCAGTCGGTCGAGCTTGGTCTGGCGGGAATGGTCCTGGGCGCGATGGCGAGTGGAACGCGTCGGCGCCGGGTCTGGACCCGCGTGGTCATTGCGGTGATCTGCTGTGTGGTTGCGACGGTGGTGATGCAGAGCCTGGGCCTCGCCCCCGCCATGCGGCTGACCCCGAAGTGATCTCCGTCATCGGCCCTGGCTTGGGCTGCAACTCGCCGCGGTCCGATCCGTTTGTCCGTAATCAGGAAGCAACATGCGCATCGGTCTGAGCATGATCACGACGAGCCGGCCGGAATCGGTCACCCTCGATCCGGCTGGAACACTGCTGTTCCGGAGGACGGTGCTGAACCCCGAGGGAGCATTGCCCGTGAATCATGGAGAGTGGCAGCCCTCTGCAGCCGGGCAGCCAGGGGGGCGGGGACGCCCCCGATTCCGAATGATCAGTCCGCCGACGACACCCGATTGCGTCCCTCATCCTTGGACCGGTAGAGAAGCCGGTCGGCATGGACGTAGAGCTCTTCCGAGGCGTTCATTTCCGCGGTGAGGGATGCGACGCCGAACGAGCAGGTCACCGCGAAGGTCTGGTCGGCGAAGCGGAAGGGATGTTGCGCGATCAGGGCCCGCAGCTTTTCCGCAAGCACACTGGCTCCCGAGAGGGGAACGTCGGGACAGAGGATGAGGAACTCGTCGCCTCCCGCGCGGGCGAAGACCTCTTCGCGGCGCACATGGCTTTCGACCAGCCGAGCGATCTGCTGGAGCACGGCATCGCCGGCGGGGTGGCCATGGTCGTCATTGATCGTCTTGAAGTCGTCGACGTCGAACACGATCAGCGACAGAGGTGTGTGGTGGCGGCGGGAGCGGGCGAAATCTCTCTCGACTTCGGCATCGTAGCGACGCCGGTTGAAGATTCCGGTCAGGTCGTCCATCACGGTGAGGTGGTAGAGCGCCTCGTGATATCCCTGTTCGAGGTCATCGCCCTCGATGAACTTCAGCTTGACCACCTGGACCTCGATGATGTCGCCGCTGATCAGCCGCCGCGGACCATCCAGGCGGGCCCCATTGATCCAGGTTCCGTTTCGGCTGCCGAGGTCTTCGATGATGGTGGCCTCCTCACCGCGCCGGATCCGCGCATGGCGCCGCGAGACCTCCATCACCTCGGGAAAGCCGACCTCCGCATCCGAGGATCGTCCGATCGTCATCGTGGCGTTGGGAGAGATGGAAAACGAGCTTCCCAGCATCATCCGGTCGGGATGGGAGATCACCACCAGACTGGCGCCGTGGCGGGCCCGATCGAACGGAGTGATTCGCCGCGTGTGATCGTCGGGCCGGGCGATCCAGGTCTCGTCGCTGTCGGACGATTCAGAGGATGGACCACCGGACCGCGCGGAAACCGCCGGATCTGCCGTCGTCTCGGGGAGGAGCTCTGCCGTCGTCTCGGGGAGGCTCGCTGCGCTCGATTCGCGAGCAGCCGAATCCGGTCCGGCATGGAGAAGGTCCGGACTCGAATCGTCATCCACCCGCAACGGTCTCTCGGCTCGCCCGGGTTTCGACCTGCGCTTCTTCGCCCCTTGCGACGACCGGGCAGCGCTTTTCGCCTTCCGTGCCATCGTGATCGCCTCCATGATGCCTTGTCGCCGTGGCGCCCGTCAAAGAGGTACGGAAGAATCACGATCCAGGTCGCCATGGATGTCCCGGGGCGCGTCGCCATCTCGACACGGCGGAGGTCAGCGGTTCGGGTCCGCTGGAGCCTACCAATTCTTCCCTCCACCCTTCGTCGTGATTCGCACGGGTTACCGTTCCTGCCATCGGTGTGGCTGAAGTGCGGGACGCGGGATGCGGGGCGCGGGATGCGGAGATGCAAGGCCACACTTGCGCCCCTGCCGAGCGGCGGCGCCGCGACAGGAACCCTCTCCCCGTCCGGCAGGTGATTTCGAAGCGGGATTTCTGTTCGGGGAGAGGGCAGGGTGAGGGGCAACCGGAGAACTGGAGCGCGACCAGTCACTGCGAGATCCGGTGCGCTCTCGCGACCGCAGGCCTGCAGCGGAAAGGTTCCCGACGGAACTCGCATCATCGAACCGTAAAGATGCTCGGCCACATGGAGACCGGGAACCGCCATCCTTTCAGTTGCGGCCCTCCGAGGAATGACGGGGCCGCGGGTGATGTTGGTCAAGTTGTCTGACCATGGAGGCTGCCCGATGGCCCAATACAAACTCGGTGAAGCGAAGGCGAGGTTTTCCGAACTGGTGAACAGAGCGCTCGCCGGTGAGGAAGTGGTGGTCGCGCGCGGCGACAAGCCTGTCGTGCGGCTCGAGCCGGTGGCGGCCCGGAAGCAGCGGCGTGTTCCCGGCTCCGCACGTGGACTCGTGCGGCTGGCGTCCGACTTCGAGGAAACGCCGGCAGATTTCGCTGGGTACCTCGAGTGAGACTCCTGCTCGACACGCATGCGTTCCTCTGGTGGATCGCATCCGATCCCGCGTTGAAAACGCGGCCCCGCAACGCGATCGCCGACTCGTCGAACGAATGCTTCGTCAGCGTCGCATCCTGCTGGGAGATCTCGATCAGGAAGAGCCTCGGGAAGCTGGAAACTCCGGACCCTCTCGAGAGCTTCCTGTCCGAACAACTCGCCGCGAACGATTTTCGTCTTCTCGGCCTGGATCTCCGACACGTCGTGAGAGTGGCTGCTCTCCCATTTCACCATCGTGATCCGTTCGACCGTCTCCTGGTCGCCCAGGCGCTGGAAGAGAAGCTGGCCATCGTCTCCGCCGATTCCGTCTTCACGGAATACGGTGTGCGCCGAATCTGGTAATCCGCGGGCCCGAGGGCGGTTCAATCCCGGTCGTCTCACCGGTAGGCGGAACCGGGTGCCGGGGAGATGACCACCCCATCCCGGTCTGCGCCACTCCTACTCGGTATCGTTCGGGGTTGTCGTGAGGCCGTCATGGCTGCGATGATGGCTCCGGTGTGAATGGCAGCAGGACGGTGCTGGGCGTCCAGTCCCACTCCCCCGGTGGCAGAAGCAACGTCAGTTGCTCCATGCGCTCTGCCGGGATCAGAAGTCGCCGCGGCAGGGATTCTTTCGATCCCCGTTCGGTGAGTGTCAGTTGAAGAGGGATCGGCCATTCCTTGCGGGCGAGGCCACACTTGCGCCCCTGCCGAGCGGCGGAGCCGCGACCGGAACCCTCTCCCCGTCCGGCAGGTGATTTCGAAGCGGGACTTCTGTTCGGGGAGAGGGCAGGGTGAGGGGCAACCGGAGAACTGGAGCGCGACCAGTCTCAGCGAGATGCGGTGCGCTCCGCATTCGCAGGCCTGCAGCGGAAAGGTTCCCGACGGAACTCGCATCATCGAACCGTAAATCTCGACACGGTGGAGGTCAGCGATTCGAGTCCGCTGAAGCCTCCAGTTCATTCTTCAACCCTTCGTCGTGATTCGCACGGGTTACCGTTCCTGCCAACGTGGTGGCGATCGAGCAGAATACCCGCTGGCGTTGAGAATGGCGGACCGGTCGCCCGGCTCGGGTATGCTCCTCGGGGCCGTTCGGGGGCCTTCCACCGGGTTGGACCGGAAGCAGCAGGAATGTGAGAGAGTGCGTCATGCCTGATCATGGAGCCATGAAACCGGAAGACACGGCCGTTCGAGTTGCCTTGTGGCGGGCACTGCATCTCGAAGTCGATTCGCCTCCCCCTGTCTTCGAAGACGCAATCGGTTTGAAACTCGTGGACCCGGAACCCGGATGGCGTGGGCGGCCGGACATGAGTCCGTTCACCCGTCCGTTCCGTGCCTCCATCGTTGCCCGCGCCCGCTTCATCGAGGATCTCGTCGAAGAGGAGGCCGCGGCCGGTGTGAGTCAGTACGTCATCCTGGGAGCCGGCCTGGACACCTTCGCCCAGCGGCGGCCGGAGCTCGCGTCGCGGATGGCCGTGTTCGAGATCGATCAGCCCGGACCTCAGGCGTGGAAGCGCCAGCGGCTGATCGAGCTCGGATTCGGCATTCCATCGTTTCTCCGGCTCGTTCCGGTCGACTTCGAGGCCGGGGACGTCTGGTGGGAGCGGCTGGCGGAAGCGGGGTTCGATTCCGCACGACCGGCGGTCGTGGCGTCCACCGGCGTCAGCATGTACCTGACCCGGGACGCGATCGTGGCGACGCTGCGTCAGGTCGCGGCGCTCGCCGCGGGATCCACCCTCGCGATGTCGTTCATGCTTCCGCTCGAGATGACCGATCCCGAGCTCCGGCCGGCCGTCGAGCGCGCGGCAGCGGGAGCGCGGGCAAACGGCACGCCGTTCCTCAGCCTCTTCGCACCCGAGGAGATGCTGACCATGGCGCGTGAGGCGGGTTTCCGGGAGGTCCGGCACGTCTCGTCGGGAGCTCTCGCCCAACGCTACTTTGCCGGCAGAAAAGACGGTCTTCGCCCTCCGGATCATGCGGAAGAGATTCTGATCGCGAAAGTCTGAGGTCCTTCGTCAGGACGAGCCGGTGCGGAGTTGTCTGACCGTCTTGGCGCCCAGCCGGGCCCGAAGGGCGAGAAACAGCTCGGCGGTCGCAAGCGCATCCCCCAGAGCATGATGCGAGTCCTCGAAGGGGGGAGTCCGAATGCGGTACGAAGTCCCGACAGGCCGAGGGACGGATTCGGTGGGGCGAGCACTACTACAGCCTGATTCATCCGTCGTCGCGCGACATTGCTGCCACCGGAGCCATCGCCATTCACGAGATCCTGCCCGAAGAACTCGACGACGCGCCCGAGCTGGGGGTGGTGATGCGGGAGGTTGCGAGCCGGTAGCCGCTCCACGGTCGAGCGCTCATGGATCCGGTTCTCCAGGGCATAGAGCCTCCCGCCGGACGAGGGGTCATCCCATCCGGCAGGCCTGGATGGGATGACCCCGGGGCTCGATGTTACCGGGGGGCGGTCACCAGGGGCAGCTCGACGAAGCTCACCTCGTCCGGTGCGTGATAGACCCGTTGGACTGCTTTGCGGTAGTCGTCCGGCTTCGCGAAGAAGATGCTGGGAACGAACGTTTGTGGATTCCGATCGTAGAGTGGAAACCAGCTCGACTGTACCTGGACCATGATCCGATGCCCTGGCAGGAAGACGTGATTCACGGTGGGAAGGGCGAAGCGGTAGAGGAGTGGAGCGTTTGGAGTGAGCGCCTTTGGACTCTCCAGGTTTTGGCGATAACGACCGCGGAAAATATCGGCGGAGACCATCAGCTGGTAGCCGCCCATTTCGGGGTCGGCCGCGACCTGGTCCGGATAGAGGTCGATCAGTTTCACCACCCAGTCGGAGTCGGTCCCGCTGGTCGAGGCCACCAGATTCGCGGTCGGCTCCCCGCTGATCTGCACGGGCGCATCGAGGACATCGGAGACGAAGCTCAGAACGTCGGTCCGGGTGGCGATCTGACGCTGATCGCTCACCAGCCAGGCGCGCCAGGCGCGCTCATCGGCGTAGACCGGCCGGAGAATGTAGGGCACCGGTTTAGAAGGATCGGAAACGTACTCGTCGTACGGTGTATCGCCGGTTGCGGGGGGATCGAATGCCGCCTTCAGCCCGGTCCGGAGGTAGAGCGGAGTCGGTCGTGGAGAGCAGTCGCCAGGGCAACCGGATGGCCAGGAGTCGAGCCGCACCCAGCGGTTGACGCCCGTTTCGAACGCGGTGACCGGAGCGACGTCCATTGGCGGAGCATCAGCCATCAGATAGTGCGCGAGAAACGGCCGGAGAACGTTCTGCCGGAACCAGCGCGACGTATCGCTGTCGAATCGAATCGCGCCGAGGGAGCTCCCATCCCGGATGCCCTGTCCGTGAGACCACGGTCCCAGAGTGAGATAGACCATGTCGTTGTGGACGTCCTTCGGCTCGAGCGCGCGGTACACCGCCGGAGCGCCGTAGATATCCTCCTGATCCCAGAGGCTGTGGACCAGCATGACCGGGACCTTCAGTGGCTCGTTCGCGAGCACCTGATCGACGGCCTGTTCCTTCCAGAATGCGTCGTAGGCCGGATGGGCGACGATCTTCCTCCAGAAGCCGGTCTGCGCCAGTCCGTGCCGCTCGGCGATGGCACCCGCGGAGCCTCCCTCGAGGTAGCCCGCGTAGTCGTCGAAGTAGCCGTTCCACCACTCCTCATCAGACTTCCGTGAGCTTTCCTGGTGGTAGATGTAGGGCATCATGGTCTGGCGGAATGCGCCGTTGTGAAACCAGTCGTCGCCTCTCCATCCGTCCACCATCGGATTCATCGGCACGGCAACCTTGAGTGCGGGGTGCGGGTGAACCAGAGCCATCAGCGGAAGAAACCCGTCGTAGGAAATGCCGATGATTCCGACCCGTCCGTTCGACTCGGGGACGTTCTTCACCAGCCAGTCGATGGTGTCCCAGGTGTCGGTGGCGTGGTCGACCGGCGTCGGGTTCTGCGGCCCGTGCAGCGGCCGGTTCATCACGTAGTCGCCTTCCGAGCCGTACTTGCCGCGAACGTCCTGGACGACCCGGATGTAGCCGTCCTCGAGGATGATGTCGGTGGCGTTGTCGTAGCCCTGGAGCACGGGCCCAAGGTGCGGACTGTCGGCGTGGCTGGTGAGCTTGTCGGCGTCGTAAGGGGTACGGGTCAGCAGGATCGGTGCGCTCTTCGTCTTCTTCGGAACCAGAATCACCGTGTGCAGCTTCACGCCATCCCGCATCGGGATCATCACTTCCCGGCGCTCGAAATCGAAGGAGTCCCGGACCGGGGTCAAGGTCGCCGGGATCTCGCTCGGGAGCTGAGGGTAGGTCACAGGGGCGGACTGGTTCTGAGGTTCTCCGGATTCCCGGGCCGCCGCCGGAAAGGCGATCAGCACCGCCAGCAGGGGAAGCAGAAGAGAAATGCGACGCAACCGCGCGGACTCCGAGACAGGACGATTTGAGCAGGTCATCGATAGCGCCTCCATGCGAGAGAATTGAAGAAAAGCATACTCCCACTCGCCGCGCATCGCGGGCGAGCCGCAATGACCGTTGGTTGGGCATGCCGGCCGAAGAGTCGTCGAGCGCGGTGATCGCAGCGATTCGGCCGGTACCGCGAAAACCCGGCGGCTTCTGTTCGGCTCTCCCGCTCAGCGGGTGAGCCGGTAGATCAGAATCGCGGTCCGTTTGATCAACATCGGGAGCGACTCGAGATCGACGGTTTCGTCGGGAGTATGGGAACCTTCACCTCGGGCGCCGATCCCGTCCAGAGAATCGACCCCGGGAGCGACGAAAGAGACGTCACCGGCGCCACGCTCGCCCGGGTCGAGTGCCGGAACGGGCCCGAAGCCGAGATCGCGGCTGGCCTGATCCAGAACTCCGAGAAGCGCGTAGTTGCCGTCGGTCGGCGCCATGGCCGGGTACTCGTCCGTGAAGGTGAGGGTCGCCGAGGTCCGCGGGAGGGGGTCCGCGACGATCTTCCGCATCCGTTCCTTCGCGGCTTCTCGCTGCTCGATCGACAGAAAGCGGAGATCTCCGGTCGCCACGACGCGACGCGCAATCACGTTCGTCTTGCCGGAGGCGGAGCCGGCGTGAGCGTCTTCGTCGAAACTGACGTCGGTCCCCCCGTTGATCACGCTCGGATTGAACGTGAGCCCCTTCGCCCCCCGCAGCTCCTGATAGAAGCGGTCGAGGATACGCGCTGCCTCGAATACGGCGCCGGCTCCATTTTCGGGCCGGAAGATGTCGGAGGAATGGGCCTGAACCCCGGTGACCTCGAGTTTCCACGTGGTGACGCCCCGGCGGGCGACCGTGGCGGTGTCGCCGACGCTCGCCTCGAACCCCAGTGCGGCGTCGGAGCGTTCCGCGGCCTCGATCATGTCCCGGCGGCTGATGCTGATCGGCTCGCCCGGGTCCTCTTCGTCGCCCGAGAAGAAGACGATGATCCGCCGGTCATCGAGAGCCCCGGCATCATGGAGTGCGCGGAGTGCGGCGAGGATGATGGCGTTGCCGCCCTTCATGTCCACGGCGCCGTTCCCGTGGCCCGTTCCGTTGGCCGCGGACCAGCCCGCCCCTTCCAGCACCGTGTCGAGGTGCCCGATCAGGAGGATGCGTTTTCCCTGGTTCCCGTCGATCTCGCCAATCAGGTGGCCGGCGCGGGCGAGCTCTGCAGGCATCGGAATCCATCGCGTGCTGAAGCCCAGATCCTGCAGCTCGGAAGCGTAGAAATCGCCCATCGACGCCACGCCTTCGAGATCCTGGGTCGCGCTCGGGATATCGACCGACTCCTGCAGCAGGGTGAGGGTTCGCGGCACCTGTCTGTCCACGAGTGACACGATCGTCTCTTCCTCTGGCATCAGCGGTTGAGCCTGGAGACCGACCGCGACGAACGCGGTGAACAGGACGAGGATGACGACTGTCGGATCACGTCGCAGTTTCATGAGCCGGATGATACGCCCATGGAGAGGCCCCGGAGACGCGCAACGCTCTCTGCAGGCTTCCGCGGCACCGCTGCCCTCCCCGCTGGCGTCGAGGTTCGCTCCCTCCATGCCGACCCGGTCCCGAATTCGCATGAAGCTTGTTCCGGCATCCCCGGGATTGTCAGGTGGGGGTGACCTCAGCGTCAGGAAGAGGTAGGCTTCGACTCACGACCATGGCTACAGATCCCACCAGCACGTTTCCCTCTCTTGGTCCCGAGACCGGCAGTCAGCCGGAAGGGACTGATCTCGGGATTCCGGGCTCGTCCCGGCATCCATTGTTCTACCAGCGGCGCGAGGCTCTGCCGATGGTCAGCCACGGCAAGGGCATCTACATCTACGACGTCGACGGGAACGAATATCTGGACGGATGCAGCGGTGCCGTCGCGGCGAATCTCGGTCACGGAAATGAGCGGATCGCGAAAGCCGCCGCCGAGCAGCTCTCGAAGATCGCCTTCTCCTATCGTCTGCAGTTCGAGAACGAGCCGGCCAACGAGCTGGCCGAGCTGCTGGTGCAGCTTTCCTCACCTGAGTTGAACCGGGTCTTCTTCGTCAATTCGGGCTCGGAGGCGGTGGAAAGCGCGATCAAGCTCGCGCGGCAGTACTGGTGGTCCGTCGGCAAGCAGGGGAAATCGATCTTCCTCTCCCGCCGGCCCTCCTATCATGGTGCGACCCTGGGCGCGCTCGCGGCAACCGGCTATTCAGTCCTCAACATCCCGTTCATGCCGCTGACCGTGACGTGGCCGAAAGTGTCCGCGCCGTACTGCTATCACTGTCCGTTGAACAAGCAGTATCCGGAGTGCAACATCGATTGCGCTCACGAACTGGAGTGGGCGATCCAGTCCTACGGCGCCGACAACATCGCAGCGTTCATCGCCGAGCCCATCGGTGGCTCGACCACTGGAGCGGCGGTTCCGCCGGATGAGTACTTCCCGATCATCGAAGAGATCTGCCGGAAGTACGACATTCTGCTGATCGTCGACGAGGTGATGACCGGATGTGGACGCACCGGGACGTTTTTCGCCTACTCGCACTGGGATGTGCATCCCGACATCGTGGTGACCTCCAAGGGGCTTTCAGGTGGCTACACACCGATCGGGGCGATCATCGCCCGGGGAGACATCGTCGAGGAGGTTCTCGATCACGGTGGTTTCATGCACGGGCACACCTTTGCCGGGAATCCGCTTTCGGCGCGGATCGCTCTCGAAGCGGTGCGGATCATCATCGACGACAAGCTGGTGGAAAATTCGCGAACCGTCGGCACGTATCTTCACGAACGGTTGCACGAGCTGAAGGAAAAGCATCCGAAGATCGGCGACATCCGTGGCCGTGGTCTGTTTGCCGCGATCGAGTTCATCCGGGATCGGGCCGCGCGGAAGGTCTTTCCGCCGAACTGGTTCGTGGCTCTGGAAGCGACCGGCTTCGCCCGTGATCATGGTCTGCTCGTGTATCCCCGGCGCTCGCTGTTCGGTCATTCCGGCGACCACATTCTGATCGCGCCTCCACTGATCATCGATGAGGCGGGGGTGGACGAGCTGATCCGACGGCTGGACCTGGCTCTGGACGATCTCGGACGGCTGCTCGCCGGCTTCATCGCGAAGGAGGCGGAGGCCGAGGCGGAAGCCACCTTCAAACGCTACGAGCAGTCGGAGAACGTTCCTCCTTACGCCATTGCGGATCTCTCCGAGGTGGAGCCGGCGGAGGGCGCGAACGTGACCGAGATGATGGACCTGACCGAACCGATGTGGGCGGAGGTCCAGGAAGGCGGCTCGAAAGAGAAGTGATCGATCGATGTACATCCATCGAGGAAGCGGTCGAGCGTTTTGTCCAGAGCGGTCAGACCCTCATGGTCGGAGGATTCGGCCGCGGTGGCGTCCCCTTTTCCATCCTCGAGTACCTCGCCGATCAGGGTGAGCGTTTCCGGGACTTCACTCTGATCAAGAATGACGCGAACGAGCCGGGTCTCGGGATCGATCTGCTGTTGTCCGCGAGGCGCGTTCGGAAGCTGATCTCCACCCACATCGGTCTCAATCCGAATTTCATCGAGCAGATGAACCGAGGCGAGGTGGAGTGTGAGCTGGTTCCGCAGGGAATCTTCGCTGAACGGATCCGCGCGGGAGGTGCGGGCATTCCCGCCTTCCTCACCGACATTGGAGTCGGGACGGAGATTGCGCAGGGGAAGCGGACGATCGAGCTGGACGGCACCGAATACCTTCTGGAAAAGGCACTTCGAGGAGATGTGGCGCTGGTGGCCGCCGATCGGGTCGACCGGATGGGGAACGGCTGGTGGCGCGGATCGAACCGGAACATGTGCATCGTGATGGCCTCCGCCTGCAATCGCGTGATTGTCGAAGCGAAGGAGATCGTCGAGCCGGGCGAGATCCCTCCGGAGGACGTTCATCTTCCCAGCGTTTTCGTCGATGCCGTGGTGAAGGCGCGGCCGCGCCGCCACATGCAGCCGCAGGGGGGGACGGCGTGAGCGAACCGAGGCAACTCGACCCGCAGGAAGAGGCGATCGTTCGCCGTGCCGCTCTCGAGCTCACCAGCGGAATGGTCGTGAATCTCGGAATCGGGCTGCCCACGATGCTCCCTCTCTACCTGCCGGACGACGTCGAGCCCCTCTTCCACTCGGAGAATGGATTCGTCGGGATGGGGGAGCGGATCGAGAACGGCACGCCGGATGACGACGTGATCGATGCGGGCGGGCAGTCCTGCCGGATCATTCCGGGCGGGGCATTCTTCGATTCGCTGACGTCGTTCGGGATCGTCCGCGGAGGCAATCTGGACCTGGCCGTGCTCGGCGCCTTCGAGGTCAGCATCGAGGGGGACCTTGCGAACTGGAAGATTCCGGGAAAGCTCACTCCGGGCATGGGCGGCGCGATGGAGCTGGCGCAGAAGGCGAACAGCGTTCTGGTGGTGAGCCGGCATCTGGATCGAAAGGGGCGATCCAAGATCGTGGAACGCTGCTCGCTTCCCCTGACCGCGCGGCATTGTGTGGACACGGTCATCACCGAACGGGCGGTGTTCCGGCGGCGTGCGGGGACCCTGGTGGTCAGCAGCATTCACCCCGACCATACCGTCGAAAGTGTCCTCGAAGGAGTCGCGGCGCCCGTCGGAGTTGCCGATGAGCTGGAGCCGTGGAACGAGCCGCGGAAGGGAGCGTGAAGATGAAGCCGACACGAGAGGAGCTGGCGAGGGCGATCGCGGGCCGACGTCAGTGGGCGATCGAGACGCTCGCCGATCTGGTTCGGGAGCCCACGGTCCTGGGCGCTGAGGAATCGGGTCAGACCCGGCTCGCGAAGATCTACGAAGCCCTCGGATACGAACCGAAGATCGAGCCGGTGAAGCTTGCCACGATCGAGACCTCATCCGGGATTCAGTCCGGTCGACTGGGAGCTCGACGGGAAACCCAACCTCGTGGCCATCCACGATCCTGGCGTCGCGGAGGGTCGCTCGCTCGTCTTCAATGGCCACATCGACGTGGTCAGTCCGGAGCCGGTCTCGCTCTGGACGACGCCGCCGTTCGAGCCGCGCGTGGTCGAGAACGAGGACGAAGGGGAGACCTGGATGTACGGCCGCGGCACCGGCGACATGAAAGGGGGCACGGTCAGCTTCCTCTGGGCCCTCGCCGCGCTGCGGGATCTCGGACTGGAGCCGGCATCGAAGGTCATCTGCCAGTCGCCGGTGGAAGAGGAAGCGACGGGCAACGGAACCCTGGCCCTTCTGGCCGACGGTCACAACGGAGACGCCTGCATCATCCCCGAGCCGTTCAACGAGACGATCCTCCGCCGCCAGGTCGGGGTGATCTGGTTCAAGGTCCGGATCACCGGCATGACCCAGCACGTTCTCGCGGCCGGGCGCGGCGTCAATGCGATCGAAAAATCGTGGCTGATCATTCGTGCGATGCGTGACCTCGAGGACGAGCTGAATCGTCCGGAGAACATCCCGCCGAGCTACCGCGGCGTCGACCATCCGATCAACCTGAACGTCGGGATCATTCAGGGGGGAGACTGGGCGAGCACCGTGGCGGGCGAGTGCGTCACCCATTTCCGCCTCGGTCTGTTTCCGGAACAGAATTGCGAGGAGATCCGGAGGCGGGTGGAGGCGCGGGTTCGTGAGGTGGCCGAGGCTGACCCCTGGTTGCGCGACTCTCCCCCGGTCGTCGAGTATGGTGGCTTTCAGGCCGAGGGTTGCGAGTGCGGGATCGATGGCGAGTTCGGAAATCTGCTGAGCGCCGTTCACGAGGAGTGGCGCGGTTCGAAGCCGGAGGAACTGAGCGCCACCTGCACCAGTGACGTGCGCCATTTCGATCTCTACTACGACACCCCGGTGACCTGCTACGGACCGGTGGCGAAAAACATCCACGGAATCGACGAGAAGGTCAGCATCGATTCGATGCAGCGGGTGGCCGAAGTTCTCGCCGACTTCACCGGACGCTGGTGTGGTCTGAGGAGGATCGGCGGATGATGTTGCGCGAACCGGTCGGCATCGTTCGACCTCGACGGCTGGCGGTTGGAAAGCATGCCGGATCCCTCTCCCGATTCGAGCCGTATCAGCTCCTCGGGCACCTTTTCCGTGCCGTGATCGGCGATCTGGATGCCGCGGTGCTCGAGGACGTCATCGTCGGGAATGTCCGGAACTCCGTGGGCAACATCGGAAGGGTCTCCGCGCTCGAAGGGGGCGTCCCCGTCGGCGTTCCGGCCATGACGGTCGACCGGCAATGTGCCTCAGGGCTCGAGGCGCTGGTTCTGGCGGCAGCGAAAATCAACGCCGGTCTGGCCGATCGGGTGCTGGTCGGCGGTGTGGAGAGTGCCAGCCGTTGCCCCTGGTTCATGGAGAAGACCGCACGACCCTACGCCTATGCGGAGCCGCGCCCCTACACGATCCGGCTGTCGACCCCGGAGATCGGCGATCCGACGATGGGAGAAACCGCGGAGATTCTCGCGGACGAATATTCGATCACCCGGGAGGAGATGGACGCCTTCGCGGAGGAAAGCCACCGGCGAGCTGCCGCCGCCGTCGATGCCGGAGCCTTCCGGGAGGAGATCGTGCCGATCGAGCTTCCCAGCCGGAAAGGCGATCCGGAGCACTTCGTCGTGGACGAGACGATCCGTCCGGAGACGAACCGGGAGCCCCTGGCGAAGCTTCCGCCCGTGTTCCGGAAGAATGGGCGGGTCACCGCGGGGGAGCTCATCGCCGTTGAGTGATGGAGCTGCCGCGGGGATTGCGGTGTCCAAGCGGAAGCTCGATGCCTCGGAAGCCGAACCGGACGGATGGCTGACCGGAGTGTCGCTGGTGGCGCTCGAGCCCGCACGGATGGGAATGGGGCCGGCGCTGGCGATTCCGAAGCTGCTCGAGTCGGGGGGGCTGACCCTGGATGACATCGATCTTTTCGAGATCAACGAAGCGTTCGCCGCCCAGATCCTGGCGGTGAATCGGGAATTGAACATCCCCACGAGAAAACTGAACGTCAGCGGCGGAGCGATCGCGCTCGGCCACCCCCTCGGGGCCACGGGAATGAAGCTCGTGGTCACCATGGTCCATCTGCTGAACCAGCGAGGTCTGCGCCGCGGCGTGGTCTCGCTCTGCATCGGAGGCGGCCAGGGCATGGCTGCCCTGATCGAGCGCAGCATCTGATCATTCGAATGAGGAGAGATGCCATGAGCACCACCACCATCACGAATCAGGAACTGCTGGAACGCCGCAACAACGCTGTGCCTGCCGGCCCCTTCAACGTTGCACCGATTTTCATCGAGCGAGCGAAGGGCTCGGAGGTCTGGGATGTGGAAGGAAAGCGATACCTCGACTTCGCAGGCGGAATCGGAGTGATGAACGTCGGGCATGCGCATCCCCGGATCGTCGAGGTGATCCACGAGCAGACCGATCGGCTGGTGCATTCGTGCTGGCATGTCGGAATGTACGAGCCCTACGTCCGGCTGGCAGAGCGACTGAATGACGTCGTGCCGATTTCCGGTCCCTGTCGGACCGCGCTGTTCAATTCCGGAGCCGAGGCGGTGGAGAACGCGATCAAGACGGCGCGGCGATTCACCCGGCGGCCGGCGGTCGTGGCCGTCGAGCGGGGATTCCATGGCCGGACGCTGTTGGGGATGTCCCTCACCGGAAAGATCGCACCGTACGCGAAGGGATTCGGGCCGTTCGCGCCGGAGATCTACCGTCTGGCCTTCGAACCGCTGTTCGATCCTCCCGAGGGAGCGGCCGATGCGGAGATCGAAGCGGTGGTCCGTCACGAGATGGATGACCTGTTCCACTACCACGTGGATGCCGAGGAGATCGCCGGACTGATCCTCGAACCGGTTCTGGGAGAAGGGGGCTTTTACCCGGTCCATCCCGCCGCGTTCCGCGCTCTCCGGAGGATCTGCTCGGATCATGGGATCGTCCTCATCGCCGACGAGGTGCAGAGCGGATTCGGGCGTTGCGGCGCAATGTTCGCGTGCGAGCGCTACGGCGTGGAGCCGGATCTGATCACCATGGCCAAGTCACTGGCGGGAGGAATGCCTCTGAGCGCGCTGACCGGCCGGGCCGAGATCATGGATGCGCCACACGTCGGCGGTATTGGAGGAACGTATGGCGGTAACCCGGTCGCCTGTGCCGCGGCGAATGCAGTGCTCGATGTGATGGAAGAGGAGAAGCTCCCAGATCGTGCGGAGCGGATCGGGCAGAGAGTGATGATGCTTTTCGACGAGCTGGTTGCGAGTCACGCGCATGCCGGCCGGGCGCGGGGTCTCGGTGCGATGTGTGCCCTCGAGATCGTCGACCCTGCGACCGGCGAGCCGGATCCGGCCCGCACCTCGGCCATCATCACCGAAGCGAGGACCCGGGGGCTGCTTCTGATTTCGGCGAGCGGAAACGTCATCCGGACGCTGATGCCGCTGAACATTCCCGATGATCAGCTCGAGGAAGCCCTCGGCATTCTGAAGCAGGCAGTGACGGCCGCCTGAGTCCCGTCAAAGTGAGCTCGACGCGCCGGCCGAGGAGGGACGGGTTCGCGAGGGGGTGCTTCGATTCAATGAGAGGGGAGAGGTGAGTGTCAGTCCTGAAGGAGAAGACACCTCACGAGCGCGGAGCGCGAGAGCACGCCCCCTCTCCCCGCCGCGGATGATGGGACGGAGCGAAGCGTGTGAAGCGGGGCGAGGGCCGGGGTGAGGGGCAACCCCGACTCGAGGGAATCAGCGCCGACCTCGATCAGTCGGCCGCCTTCGTCTCCGCGATGTAGCGATCGATCTGATCCGCGAGCACCGGCAGCGGGACCGAGCCATTCAGCAGCACGGCGTCGTGAAACGTGCGGACGTTGAACTTCGGTCCCAGTTCCTTTTCCGCCTTCGCACGCAGCCGTTTGATCTCGAGCTCGCCCATCTTGTAGGCCAGTGCCTGACCGGGCCACGAAATGTAGCGGTCGATCTCGGTCGAGATCTCGTGCTTCGACAAGGCCGTGTTACTGCCGAGGAAGTCGATTGCCTGCTGTCGTGACCACCCCATCGAGTGGACGCCGGTGTCCACCACCAGCCTGCACGCGCGCCACATCTCGTAGGTCAGCCGCCCGAAGTTGCTGTAGGGATCCTGGTAGAAGCCGGCTTCCAGGCCGAGCCACTCGCAATATAGACCCCATCCTTCCCCGAATGCCGAGAGATAGGAAAACTGGCGGAACGGAGGAAGGTCGTTCAGTTCCATGGCCAGGGCACCCTGGAGGTGGTGCCCGGGAACGGCTTCGTGGAAGGTCAGTGCCTCCAGCGCATAGAGTGGCCGACTGGGCAGGTCGTAGGTGTTGACCCAGTAGATTCCGGGCTGGGTGGAGTTCTGGGGTGGTGGAACGTACCGGCCCGCCGTGTATTTCGGTGCGATGTAGTCCGGCACCGGCTCGACCGTGTAGGGAAGCCGGGGAAGGGTCTTGAACAGCGAGGGGAGCTTGCCGTCCATCTGCTTTGCGATCCACGCCGCATGCTCCAGGAGTTGCTGTGGAGTCTTCGCGTAGAACCGGGGATCGGTCCTGAGGAACTGGACGAACTCGTCGAAGGTTCCCTCGAAGCCTGTGCTTCGGATCACCGCATCCATTTCGCTCCGGATCCGCTTCACTTCATCGAGCCCGATCTGGTGGACTTTCTGCGGGGTCGTGTCCAGCGTGGTGAAGTGCCGAACCAGGTACTGGTAATACTCCCTGCCGTTCGGCAGCTCGCTCGCGCCGAGCGAGGCTCGGGCTCCCGGAACGTACTCGGTGGTCCAGAACTCGAGCAGATCGGCATAGGCCGGAACCACTGCTTCGCGGACGGCGCGCGCTCCTTCCTCGGCCAGACGTTTCTGATCCGCTGCGGAGATCGAGGCGGGAAAGTGGGTGAAGGGCTCGTAGAAGACACTGGCGGTCGGGATCGTCGACCACATGAGCGGCGATGGACTCGTCGATGCCGCCGAGAATCTCGCGCGGCTGGGTCATCCCCTGCTCCAGGCCCATCCGCATGTTCGCGATCTCCTGGTGGAAAAACCTGGGGAACTGCCGAAGCCGGGAAATGTAGTTCTCGTAGCCCTTGACGGAATCGAAGGGCATTTCCCGGGGGATGAACGCCATGGAGCTGTGGAATCCCGAGTCGGTATTGATCGGAATCTGGTACTCGCCGAACTTCCAGGTGGCGAGGAAGTCTTCCATCTGATTCTCGAAGATGTGCCAGGAGATGCGGTCCTGGGTGTCGAGAGTCTGAGGGTCGATCGTGTGCAGCCGGTCGAGGTACTGGCGGCGAAGCTCTGCAGCGCGACGGACGGCCTCGGCGCTCACGTCGTCGAGCTGTGCGTCGTAATCGTGGACGCCGATCGAGGTGGCCAGCAGGGGCGACTCGAGGAGCCGGTGATTCCATTCCTCTCTGAACAGGGCGTGGAGGTCCTCGGCGGGGCCGGCGGAGGCGGGAAGCGCGAATCCGCCGATCAGAACGACGAACATCAGCAGGGCGTGAATCTTCATGGGGGAACTCCTTTCCGAGGGTTCGAGTGTACGACAGCGGCGGGGCGGAGGGGAGGGAAACCGGCGGATGGTGAACGTGCGTCAGACGCGTGGTATAGTCTGCTTCGTCATATTTAAGACTTGAATACATCTTTTTGACAGAAAACTTCGGGAAACCGAACAGCAGCAGCCATTCGGGCATGGGCGGGCGACGTCCGAGTCGAAGGTAACACGCTGACGAATCAAGAACTTGCCACACCGCTGAGTTTTGGTGAAGCCTGGGCCGTCGGGTTGCAGTGAAGGCGGCTCAACGCAACACGAGAGCTGTGGGGGCTCTCGAGAGATAACCACAGGAGGAATTTCGATGAATTTGAAGCGACACGCATTGTTTGCAGTCGCGATCCTGCTGATGGCGGGCAGCCTGTTTGCGCAGACGACAGGTACCCTCATCGGCAATGTGACGTCCGACGGGGCTCCGCTCCCCGGTGTGACGATCACGGTCGCGTCACCCCAACTTCAAGGAACCCGTATGGCGGTTTCGGACGTCAACGGGAATTACCGGATCGGCGCGCTGCCTCCGGGCCCGTACACCGTTGTGTTCGAGCTCGAGGGGATGCAGGCCGTCACCCGGAATGTCACGGTCAACGTCTCCGGAACCTCCCGCGCGGATGCGGCAATGGTTCTGAGCGCGGTTTCCGAGGCAATCACCGTCACGGCGGAAGCGCCGGCGGTCCTCGAGACCACCGAGATCCAGACCACGGTCAAGGAAGACCTGGTCGAATCGCTCCCGATGGGCCGGACCATCACCGCGACCGTCCAACTCGCGCCGGGCGTCAATAACACCGGCGTCGGCGGCAACACGGTCATCGCGGGCGCCCCGTCCTACGACAGCGTCTATTACGTCGACGGTGCGGTGGTCAACGAGAACCTTCGTGGCCAGCCCCAGTCGGTGTTCATCGAGGACGCCATTCAGGAGACCACGGTCATGACCGGTGGCATCTCGGCCGAGTATGGCCGGTTCACCGGCGGCGTGGTCAACACCATCACCAAGAGCGGCGGAAACGAGTTCGAAGGCTCGCTCCGCGACAGCTTCACCGATCCGTCCTGGCGCGGCGAAATATCCTGCCCTGGAAAGCCAGAAGCCGGACAGCTCACTGAATGAGGTTTACGAAGGAACCCTCGGTGGCTACATGATGAAGGATCGGCTCTGGTTCTTCACCGCGGGCCGTTACTTCAGCACCGACAATCCCACCTTCTTCTATCGCAGTAACAACTTCCTGACCTTCAAAGAGGAAGAGAAGCGCTACGAGATCAAGCTGACCGGTCAGCTCACGCCGAACCATTCGGTGGTGGGAACCTTCTTCGATCTGGACAATCCCCAGAAGAACTACACCTTCGGCACCCCGGTCGAGTCATCGAGCTTCATCGATCGCAACGTGCCGGAGCGGTTCTGGAGCGTCAACTACCACGGCATCCTCACCAGCAATCTGCTGATCGAGGGTCTCTACGCCGACAAGTCCCTGAAGTTCGTGGGCGCCGGCGGCGCTCCGGGAGACTTCGTGCACGCTTCGAATGTTCGCCTTCTGCAGTGGGGTGCCTACGCCGGTGCGCCGACCTTCGGGACCCAGGGTGGCGACGCCGAGCGGGCAAGCAAGAATCTCACTCTGAAGACCAACTACTATCTGTCCACCGCAGGTCTCGGAACTCACAATCTGGTGGTCGGCTACGACGACTTCCATGATCAGACCACCGAGAACAACTATCAGTCCGGTTCCGACTTCACCATCTGGACCTACGGCACTCCGCAGTATGACGCCAACGGAAAGGTCCTCGTTCCGATGCCGCATAACGGCGGCTACATCATCTGGTGGCCGGTGCTCGAGGCGAGCCAGGGATCGGACTTCCGGACCCAGTCGCTGTTCTTCAACGACAAGTGGGACTTCAACAACAGGCTGAGCTTCAACATCGGCCTTCGTTACGACAAGAACGACGGCAAGGATCAGTCGGGTCAGTCGGTCGCCGACGACTCCAAGTTCAGCCCGCGTCTGTCCGCCACCTACGACGTCTTCGGGAACGGCAAAGTCCGGGTGACCGGTACCTACGCGCAGTACGTCTCGAAGATCGCCGGTGGCAACGTTGGTGACAACACCTCCGCGGCGGCGAGCCCGTCCTACCTCTACTGGCTCTATGGTGGACCGACCGTCGCGCCGATGGATACCCGCGACATGCTGTCGAACGTGTGGGACTGGTTCCAGAGCGTCGGTGGCGTCAATAACAAGGACTGGCTGCTCGGCGGTGGCACCAACGGCATCGCGACGCAGATTCTCGGCACTCTGAGCTCCCCGGGTGTCGACGAATTCACTCTCGGTGTCGGCTCACAGGTCGGAACCAAGGGCTTCGTCCGCGTCGACTATCAGAACCGGAAGTGGAACGACTTCTACGTCTCTCAGTTGACCACGAACAACCCTTATGTCTTCGATCCGCTGTATGACGGCGACCTCCAGGTCACCTACACGGCCAACTCCAACGACGTGAGCCGTGAGTACAACGCAGTTCTTCTCCAGAGCGGCTACCGGGCTACCGACCGGCTGAATCTCGGGGCCAACTACACCTGGTCGCGGCTCAAGGGGAACTACGGAGGCGAAACCTCCGGCAGCGGCCCGGTCACGGTGAACGGCTCGCAGTACCAGCCGGAGCTGATGAACTATGCACGCCGCAACCCGGTCGGCGTTCTCGCCGAGGACCGGACTCACAAGCTCAATGCATGGGTCAGCTACGATCAGCCGACTCCGTTCGGGAATTTCAACTTCAGCCTTCTGGAGAACTTCCAGAGCGGCGCGCCCTACGCCCAGGTCGGAACCATCGACCTGACCTGCGACACCTGCCGGGCGAATCCCGGATACCAGTTCGCGGCGACCAACGCGGCCTACTACTTCACCGATCGTGGATCGAGCCGGCTGGATTCCTGGACCCGGACCGACCTCGCGCTGAATTACTCGCTCCCGATTCGCAACGTGGAGCTGTTCTTCCAGGGTGAAGTGTTCAACCTGTTCAATGAAGACGCAGTGCTCAACATCGACACGACGGTATACACAGCCTACGATTCACAGTGTGTGCAGTCGAACGGCAGCCCCTGCGCCGGATTCGATCCGTTCACCGAAACCCCGGTTCTGGGTGTGAACTACATCCTCGGACCGGACTACGGCAAACCGGTCGACAAGTTCGACTACCAGGCACCGCGCTCCTGGAGATTCTCGGCCGGCCTCCGGTTCTGATCTCAGGTAGCCTGTCTGAATGAAGGATCTGGCCCCGGGGCAACCCGGGGCCTTTTCTGTCTGCGGCCATCTCGCGCCGGCCCGCATGAAACCTGCGACAGTGGCGCCGTCGCGGACGCGGAAGTGGCTCCATCGTTTTTCCAATCAGCTGAACCGCCATTTCGAAAATCGGGACGGGAGGCCGTGTGCGGCGCGGGGCACCGGTTCGTAACTGGTTGAGAATGCGGCGTATCTTCTTGCAGGAGCGAATCCGACGATACGGTTAGGCCATTGCAGTAACAGCCAGTCAGGGCTGTGGGGGCTCTCGAATAATCGAGGAGGAGTGTATGAGATTGAAGCCCTTTGCAGTCTTCGCAGTTGCAGTGCTGCTGGTGGTGGGAGCGCTATCCGCCCAGACGACCGGAACCCTCATCGGGAACGTGAGGTCGGACGGGGCCGCGCTTCCGGGGGTGACGGTGACGGTCGCGTCTCCCCAGCTTCAGGGAACCCGCGTTGCCGTGTCCGACATCAATGGCAACTATCGGATCGGCGCCCTTCCTCCGGGCCCGTACACGGTCGTGTTCGAGCTCGAGGGCATGCAGACGGTCACCCGCAATGTGAACGTCAATGTCTCAGGGACGTCCCGTGCCGATGCGGCGCTGAAGCTCAGCGCGGTCTCGGAGGCGATCACCGTCACGGCGGAAGCGCCGGCGGTGCTCGAGACCACTGAGATTCAAACCACGATCAAGGAAGACCTCGTCGAATCGCTCCCGATGGGACGAACCATCGCCGCCACGGTCCAGCTTGCGCCGGGGGTCAACGACAACGGCGTCGGCGGGAACACCATCATCTCCGGTGGACCCTCCTACGACAATGTCTACTACGTGGACGGCGCCGTGGTGAACGAGAATCTCCGCGGACAGCCGCAGAACGTATTCATCGAGGATGCGATCCAGGAGACCACGGTGCTGACCGGCGGCATCTCAGCGGAGTATGGCCGGTTCACCGGAGGCGTCGTGAACACGATCACCAAGAGTGGGGGGAACGAGTTCGAAGGCTCGTTCCGCGACAGCTTCACCAACCCGGCGTGGCGCGAGACCTATCCCACCGAAACGGAGGGGCCGGATGGCAGCATCAATGAAGTCTACGAGGCGACCCTCGGCGGCTACATCATGAAGGACCGGCTCTGGTTCTTCACCGCCGGCCGGTATTTCGACAACACCACTCCCCGGTTTTTCGCCCGAAGCAACGACTCCGTCGACTTCTCGAACAAGGAGAAGCGGATCGAGCTCAAGCTGACCGGTCAGCTCACTCCGAACCATTCGCTGGTCGGAACCTACTTCGATCTCGACAATCCCCAGACCAATTACGCGTTCGGAACCCCGACTGAGGCTTCGTCCCTGACGAACCGGAACGTTCCCCAGAAGTTCTGGAGCGTGAACTATCACGGAATCCTCTCGAGCAATTTCCTGATCGAGGGCCTCTATGCCAACAAGGATCTCCGCTTCGTCGGCTCCGGTGGACCTCAGGGGGATTTCGTCAATGCCACGAACGTGAGCCTGAGGAACTGGGGTTCGTCCGTGTTCGCCGGAGCGCCAACGTTCGGCACGCAGGGCGGAGATAAGATCCGGGCCAGCAAGAATCTCACCGTCAAGTCCAACTACTATCTCTCCACCGCCAGTCTGGGAACGCACAATGTCGTACTCGGCTACGACGACTTTCACGATCAGACCACCGAAAACAACTACCAGTCGGGCAGCGACTTCACCGTCTGGACCTTCGCGCCGCCTTCCTACGATGCGAATGGAAAGATTCAGGTGCCGATGCTCAATCAGTACGGCTACATCATCTGGTTTCCGGTGCTCGAGGCGAGCCAGGGATCTGATTTCCGCACCCAGTCGCTCTTCCTCAACGACAAGTGGGACTTCAACAGCCGTCTGAGCTTCAATCTCGGAGCCCGCTACGACAAGAACAACGGCAAGGACCAGTCCGGGAAATCGGTTGCCGACGACTCCAAGGTCAGTCCCCGCCTGTCGGGAACCTACGATGTGTTCGGCAACGGCCGCCTCCGGGTCACCGCCACCTACGCCGAATACGTTTCGAAGATCGCCGGTGGTAACGTCGGTGACAATACCTCGGCGGCGGCGAGCCCCTCCTATCTGTTCTGGCTCTATGGCGGCCCGGACATCGCGGCCACCGACACCCGCGAGATGCTCGCGCAGGTCTGGGACTGGTTCCAGAGTGAAGGCGGAGTCAAGGATACCGACTGGCTCCTTGGTGGCGGAACCAACGGGATTGCCTCCCAGATTCTGGGGACCCTGAAGTCGCCGGGCGTCGACGAGTTCACCATCGGTGTCGGAGGTCAGATCGGGACCCGCGGGTTCGTCCGGGTGGACTATCAGAACCGGCAGTGGAACGATTTCTACGTGTCGGAGCTCACACTCGACAATCCCTACGTGTTCGATCCTCTGTACAACGGCGATCTCCAGGTCACCTACACCACCAACGCGAACGACCTGAGCCGCGAGTACAACGCTGTGTTGCTTCAGAGCGGATATCGGTTTACCGACCGACTCAACCTGGGAGCGAATTACACCTGGTCCCGGTTGACGGGGAACTACACGGGTGAGACGAGTGGCTCCGGTCCGGTGACCGGAACCGGAAGTCGGTATCAGCCCGAACTGCTCGGCTATCCGGAAAACAATCCAGTCGGACTTCTCGCCGAGGATCGTACCCACAAGCTGACGGCATGGGTGAGTTACGACCAGCCCACCCGCTTCGGCAACTTCAATCTCTCCCTTCTGCAGAACTACAACAGTGGCGCTCCCTATGGCATGGTCGGGACGATCGACCTCCAGTGTGGGGACTGTCGGCCCAATCCGGGATACCAGTTCGCGGCGCAGACCGGGACCTACTACTTCGAGGATCCGGGTGCGCACCGTCTCGACGCCTGGACCCGCACCGACTTCGCCCTGAACTACTCGGTGCCGGTGGGACCGGTCGAGCTCTTCTTCCAGGGCGAGATGTTCAACGTCTTCAACGAGGATGCAGTCATCAACGTCGACACCACCGTCTACACCGAGTACGACGATTCCTCCCTGGCCGGGTTCGATCCATTCACTCAGGCTCCGGTCGAAGGGGTCAACTACGTGAAAGGACCGAACTACGGCCAGCCGGTGGACAAGACCACCGACTGGCAGGTGCCTCGATCATGGCGGTTCTCCGCCGGTCTTCGTTTCTGATTCAGCCAGAATCACCGTAGCAGCGAACGCCCCGGGGCCCCGGGGCGTTCGCTCTTTTCGGGCGAGCCCTCCCTGAAGTTCCAACGGCCCACTCCACGTCCCGGATGTCATTCTCCGGCGTCGATCCACCCGAACAGGCCACTCCTCCGGATGACCGGGAACCGCGGCCGTTCATACGGTTTTCTGGATCAGGTCTTCGGGGATCCGAAAAGCCCCGCAACCCGGCCCCTTGTTTCTGGAGAGTTCACAAAGGCGTAACCTTCTGATCAACGAGCTATTTGCCGCGAAATCGATGGATGCCGGTTCCCGGGCCTTTCGGTTGCAAAAGGGTGAACTTCCGAGGGCTGTGGGGGCCCTCAACACAACAGAGGGAGGAATCGAATGAATTTGAAGCGACACGCATTATTTGCAGTCGCGATCCTGCTGGTTGCGGGAAGCCTGTTCGCCCAGACGACAGGGATCCTCATCGGCAACGTGACGTCGGACGGAGCCCCGCTCCCCGGCGTGACGATCACGGTCGCGTCACCCCAACTTCAGGGAACCCGCACGGCGGTTTCCGACGTCAACGGGAATTACCGGATCGGCGCACTGCCTCCGGGCCCGTACACGGTCGTATTCGAGCTCGAGGGAATGCAGACCGTCACCCGGAACGTCACGGTCAACGTTTCGGGAACCTCGCGTGCCGACGCGGCGCTGAAGCTCAGCGCGGTGTCGGAGGCGATCACCGTCACGGCGGAGGCGCCGGCGGTCCTCGAAACCACCGAGATCCAGACCACGGTCAAAGGGGACCTGGTCGAATCGCTTCCGATGGGTCGGACCATCACCGCAACGGTGCAGCTTGCGCCCGGCGTCAGTAGCACCGGTGTCGGCGGCAACACCGTCATCTCGGGGGCTCCGTCCTACGACAGCGTCTATTACGTCGATGGTGCGGTGGTCAACGAGAATCTCCGTGGCCAGCCTCAGTCGGTGTTCATCGAGGACGCGATCCAGGAGACCACGGTCATGACCGGTGGCATCTCGGCCGAGTACGGCCGGTTCACCGGTGGTGTGGTCAACACCATCACCAAGAGCGGCGGAAACGAGTTCGAAGGCTCCCTCCGCGACAGCTTCACCAACCCGCACTGGCGCGAAACCTACCCCACCGAAGACGCCAAGCCGGACAGTGAGCTGAACGAGGTCTACGAGGGAACCCTCGGCGGCTACATCATGAAGGATCGCCTCTGGTTCTTCACCGCCGGCCGTTACTTCAGCACCAGCAGCCCGGAGTTTTACTCGCACAGCAACGACTTCCTCATCTTCAGCAACGAGGAGAAGCGCTACGAGGTCAAACTGACCGGCCAGCTCACCCCGAACCATTCTGTGGTGGGCACCTACTTCAAGCTGGACAATCCGCAGAAGAACTACACATTTGGAACACCGGCCGAGGCTTCCACCAAAGTCGACCGCAACGTCCCGGAGAAATTCTGGAGCGTCAACTATCACGGAGTTCTGAGCAGCAACCTGCTGATCGAAGGACTCTACGCCGACAAGGATCTCCGATTCGTGGGGTCCGGTGGTCCGTTGGGTGACTTCGTCCACGCGACGAATCTCTATCTGGCTCGCTGGGGCGCCTACGCCGGTGCGCCGACATTCGGAAACCAGGGTGGCGACAAGATCCGGGCGAGCAAGAACCTCACCCTGAAGACCAATTACTACCTCTCCACCGCAGGTCTCGGCACGCACAATCTGGTGCTCGGCTATGACGACTTCCACGATCAGACCACGGAGAACAACTACCAGTCAGGATCGGACTTCACGGTCTATTCGTACGGAACGCCATCGTATGACGCAAGCGGCAATCTGGTCGTCCCGATGCCCCACAACAACGGCCTGATCATCTGGTGGCCGATTCTCGAGGCCAGTAAGGGTTCGGATTTTCGGACGCAGTCGCTGTTCCTCAATGACAAGTGGGATTTCAACAGCAGGCTGAGCTTCAATGTCGGTGTCCGTTACGACAAGAACGACGGAAAAGATCAGTCGGGCAAGTCGGTCGCGAATGATTCGAAGGTCAGCCCGCGTCTGTCGGCAACTTACGACATCTTCGGCAACGGCAAGGTCCGGGTGACCGGAACCTACGCCGAGTACGTCTCCAAGATCGCCGGTGGAAATGTCGGTGACAACACCTCCGCGGCGGCGAGTCCGTCCTACCTCTACTGGCTGTACGGAGGTCCGACTCTCTCGGGCAGCAGCCAGGAAGTGCTCTCGCAGATGTGGGACTGGTTCCAGAGCGTCGGCGGGATCGAAAACCGTGACTGGCTCCTCGGCGGCGGCACCAACGGGATCGCCTCTCAGATTCTCGGTACCCTGAAGTCGCCGGGCGTCGACGAGTTCACCCTCGGTGTCGGATCCCAGCTCGGCTCGAAGGGCTTCGTCCGGGTCGATTACCAGACCCGGAAGTGGAACGACTTCTACGTCAATCAGTTGAACGTGGACAACCCCTACGTCTTCGATCCGCTGTATGACGGTGATCTTCAGGTCACCTACACCGCCAACGCGAACGACGTGAGCCGCGAGTACAACGCGATTCTTCTGCAGAGTGGCTATCGCATTACCGACCGCCTGAACTTCGGCGCGAACTACACCTGGTCGCGCTTGAAGGGCAACATCGAAGGCGAGACTTCGGGTAGCGGCCCGATCACCGTCACCGGCTCGCAGTACCAGCCGGAACTGCTCGGGTATGCTCAGCGGAATCCGGTGGGGCTGCTCAACGAGGATCGGACTCACAAACTCAATACCTGGCTCAGTTTCGACCAGCCGACGCCCTTCGGAAACTTCAATTTCAGTGTTCTCGAGAACCTGTTCAGTGGAGCTCCGTACGAGGCAGCCGGTACCATCGATCTCGAGTGTGATACCTGCCGGGCGAATCCCGGATACCAGTTCCCTGCGACCAACGCCACCTACTACTTCGAGGACCGTGGCGCGCACCGACTGGATACCTGGACCCGCACCGATCTGGCGATCAACTACTCGCTTCCGATCAAGCAGGTCGAGCTGTTCATCCAGGGTGAAGTGTTCAATCTGTTCAACCAGGACGCCGTGGTCAGCGTCAATCAGGATGTCTACACCGCCTACGACGCCGAATGCGTCCAGGCCAACGGCAACGCCTGCCTCGGATTCGATCCGTTCACCGAAACCCCGGTCCTGGGTGTGAACTACACCCTCGGACCCGACTTCGGCAAGCCGGACAACAAATTCTCCTATCAGGCACCACGCGAGTGGAGATTCTCCGCCGGGCTCCGGTTCTGAGTCTTCAGACGTTGTCTGATTCGTAACAGACGAGCCCCGGGGGCGACCCCGGGGCTTTTCCTTTTCAGAACGAAATCTCGAATATTTCCGTCCCGAAATTCCTTTCCTGAACCATGATTCGGCCCGGCCCGGTTCGTCTTCTGACCGCTCTCTCGCTCCTCGCGGGTCTTCTGATGGTCTCCGGCTGCTCCAGGGAGCAGGCGAGCAGTGTCCACCTCGATTCCGGGACACCGGTGATTCTCATCTCCGTCGACACCCTCCGCTCCGACCACCTGCCGATGTATGGCTATCCGGCCATCCGCACGCCGGCCCTGGATCGGTTGAGGGAGGATTCGGTTCTCTTCCGGCGGGCATATTCGCAGGTGCCTCTCACTCTGCCGTCCCACTGCTCGATCCTGACCGGCCTGGCTCCGGATCACCACGGCGTGCGCAGTAACGTCGGATACCGGCTGGCGTCCGACACTCCGTCGCTCCCCCGGCTCCTCGCTTCGCAGGGATACGCGACAGGAGCAGCAGTGTCCGCCTGGGTGCTCAGGCGGGAGACCGGTCTCGGCGAGCAGTTCGATTTCTACGACGATGCGGTGGGCGCGGCGACGGGATTCTCGGTCGCCGATGTCCAGCGCCCCGGAGCTAAGACCGCATCCGTGGCGGAGAAGTGGATCGGGGAACACCAGTCCCAGCCGTTCTTCTTCATGCTGCATCTCTACGAGCCCCACACTCCCTATGAACCGCCCGCGGATCTCGCCGGCCAGTACCAGCAGCCCTACGACGGGGAGATTGTGGACACGGACCGGATTGTCGGGCGTTTCCTCGACCGGCTTCGCCGTGAGGGAATCTACGATCGTGCGCTGATCATCTTCCTCTCCGATCACGGCGAAGGCCTGGACGACCACGGCGAGCCCGGCCATGGCATCTTCCTCTATCGAGAGGCCATTCAGGTTCCCCTGCTGATCAAGCTGCCGAAGGAGACCCGGAGAGGTGACACGGTAAGAGAACCGGTGGGCCTTACTGACGTCGCCCCGACGGTCCTGTCACTGTTGAACCTCGATGCCCCCGCTTCGATGACCGGGCGGTCCGCTCTGGGACCGCTGACCGCCGACCGGCCGATCTACGCCGAAACGTTCTATCCCCGACTGCAGCTCGGCTGGAGTCAGCTCCGATCCATCGTCAGTGGCGATCATCAGTACATCGAAGCACCCCGGCCCGAGCTCTACGATGTCATCGCCGACCCGGCGGAAAAGAACAATGTCCTGTCCGAACAGAGGCGGGTCTACGCCGCTCTCCGCCGTCATCTCGACAACCGGTCGCTCGCGCTCGCGGCGCCCGCGGCAGTTTCATCCGAAGACGCGGCGAAGCTCGCCGCCCTGGGATATCTCGGATCCTCTGCCTCCACCGATGAGGAGGCGCTCCCTGACCCCAAGGATCGAATCGGCGACCTCGGAAAGCTGATTGACGCAATGAATCTCGCCTCCAGCGGCAAACGCGCCGAGGCGATTATCGCCTTTCGCCAGATCGTGGACGCCAACCCGAGGCTGGTGGAGGCCTGGCTGGAACTGGGACGTCTCCTGGTCCAGCAGGGCCGCCTGCTCGATGCCCTGGATGCCTACCAGAGAGTGATGAAGATCTCCCCGACCTCGTCGGGAGAGACGGCCCTGAGCATTGCCCAGATCATGATCTGGATGGAGCGCTATCAGGAAGCCGAAGACCACATTTCTCTCGGAGAATCGGTGAATCCGGCTCGAGCCATGATGATGCGAACTCAGGTCGCCCTCGGTCGGGAACACTTCGCCGATGCGGCCCGGCTGGCCCGGGAGGTTCCTGAGGGAGTGATGAGGAACGATGCCGATGTGCTGCTCGCACGCGCCTTGATCGGAGAGGGAAAACTCGCCGAAGCCATGAAGGTCGTCGAGGCGACCGCGGCGAGAACCATCGGTCGCGGCGATCATCCCCCGGAAGGATTGCTTTTCGTCCAGGGTGACATCCTGGCGCGGATGAACCGCCTTGACGACGCGTCGACCGCGTTTCAGAAGGCGATCGAGATCAACCCACGCGACACCCTCGCCTATTCGAACCTCGCCGTCGTTCATTTTCTGCAGGGAGACCTCGAGGGAGCCCGGGAGTGGTTGGCACGAATGGTCGCGGCCAATCCGGGCGAGACGGCCACGAAACTCGCTGCAAAAACGCTCCATCAGATTGGAGACGAAACAGGAGCTGCCCACTACCGGTGAAGCTCGATATATAGTTAGAAGCGCCGCCCGGCCCCACGACGGCGTTCAAGGAGGACTTTGAAATGAAGAAGCTGCTGTGCATCACAGCCATCGCGCTCGGGCTCGCCAGCCCCATGCTTGCGGGGCTTTCAAAACAGTATTCGAACTGGGCCGAAGGTCCTGTTCAGTGGCTGATGACGGATCAGGAAATGGCCACGTGGAAAACCATCGATACGGACCAGGAAGCTCAGCACTTCATCGACCTTTTCTGGGCCCGGCGGGATCCCACCCCGGCCACCCCTGCGAACGAGATGAAACAAGGTTTCGAAGAACGGGCGAAAACTGCCGACGAGCACTTCACCGTCAAGCGCACGCCCGGATCGCTGACCGAGCGCGGACGGGTTTTTCTCCTGCTCGGGGCGCCCTATCGCATCGGACGCACCTCGAACGCGCCACAGTCGACCCAGCAGTCGGGTGCGGTGGGCAGCATCTTCGAGGGCGCGGCTCCGACCGCACGGGGAAGACAGGCACCCGGTGAGATCTGGTTCTACGAGAAGGACCACCGTCCGCCGTTCGAGAAAGACCTGGACTTCTCCGTGAAGTTCATCGACGAGTACGGCACGAACGAATACAAGATGATCGTCGCGGGAGACACGATCGGAATCAACGACCTCCTGGAGAGGGCCAGGCAGTACTACATTGCGCAGCCGAATCTGACCGAGGTGCCTGATTTCACCAAACCGATGGCCTCGGTTCCGGCGCCCGCGCCTACTCCCGCTCCAGTTCCCACCGAGTTCCAGAATCAGGCTCTCAAAGCGGCCCTCGACGCCTTCAGGGCCGATGGGGGAAAGAGCGCCACTCCGCTCGATCTGACCTGGGATGAGTTCGTCACCCCGGAAGGACAGCTCTACGTTCCGCTGCAGCTTTATGTCCCTGCATCCGCGAATGTCGATCCCTCCACGGAGGTTACGTTCTTTGGCGCGATCCAGGACAAGGACGGGAAAATCGTCCGGGTCTACGAGCAGCCGGCCACGCTGACCGCGGCAAAGACCGGCGGCGCCTGGTGCGAACATTTCGCTCACGCCGGAGTCCGGCGACTACACCGGTGTCTTCGGTCTGGCTCGGGATGGTCAGCCGATCGCGATGGCCAGCACCGATCTGAAGGTCGAGCCGGTGACCGCTGACCAGGAAGGCATCTCGAACCTGATCATGTCGGGCAACGTCTATCCGCTCACCGAGGCCCAGAAGCCGACCGATCCGTACGCATTCGGCGGACTGAAAGTGGTGCCTCGCGGCAACCGCACCTTCGGGCCGGAAGACGAGATCTGGTACCTCCTGGAGTTGCGCAACCCCGCCCTGAATGAGGAAGCAGCACCCAGCATCAGAATGAAGCTCGAGGTCACCGGCGAAAAGGCCGACGGAAAGCCCGTCAAGATGGCTGCACCGATGGCCGACGTGCAGCCCCAGCCGGTCAAGGACACGCCCGGTCACTACATGATCGGTCAGTCCTTCCCCGCCGGAGCCTTTGCCCCGGGCAAGTACACCCTGAAGGCAACTGTCTTCGACGCAACCGCGAAGAAGACCTTCACCGCGGAAAAGAGCTTCACCGTCACGAAGTAAATATCTGGCGCACCACTCGTTGAATCGAAAGCCCGGCTTCGGCCGGGCTTTTTTCATGTCTGGAAGACAAAGTGGGCGGACTTTGTCTCGGATGCGCCGGTGTGAAGGTTGAGGATGTGGGAAGAGGTGAAGCGCATCCGGGACAAGTTCGGCACCGGAGAGTGATGCCCAGGGGATGTGGGATTGGCCGAGGTTTCGGGTTGCCGAACTTGTCTGCTCCGGCGGGTGCCGGCGGCGTGGGGTTGGAAGGTTTGCGCGTGCCGAAGCAGACAAAGTCCGCCCACAGGGGTGCGGGAGGCAAAGTGGGCGGACTTGTCTCGGATGCGCCGGTGTGAAGGTTGAGGATGCGGGAAGAGGTGAAGCGCATCCGGGACAAGTCGGCACCGGAGAGGGGGGCCAGGGGATGTGGGATTGGCCGAGGTTTCGGGTTGCCGAACTTGTCTGCTCCGGCGGGTGCCGGCGGCGTAGGTTGGAGGGTTTGCGCGAGCCGAAGCAGACAAAGTCCGCCCACAGGGGTGCGGGAGACAAAGTGGGCGGACTTTGTCTCGGATGCGCCGGTGTGAAGGTTGAGGATGTGGGAAGAGGTGAAGCGCATCCGGGACAAGTTCGGCACCGGAGAGTGATGCCCAGGGGATGTGGGATGGCCGACGTTTCGGGGTGCCGAACTTGTCTGCTCCGGCGGGTGCCGGCGGCGTGGGTTGGAAGGTTTGCGCGTGCCGAAGCAGACAAAGTCCGCCCACAGGGGTGCGGGAGACAAAGTGGGCGGACTTTGTCTCGGATGCGCCGGTGTGAAGTTGAGGAAGCGGGAAGAAGGTGAAGCGCATCCGGGACAAGTTCGGCACCGGAGAGTGATGCCCAGGGGATGTGGGATTGGCCGAGTTTCGGGTTGCCGAACTTGTCTGCTCCGGCGGGTACCGGCGGCGTGGGTTGGAAGGTTTGCGCGAGCCGAAGCAGACAAAGTCCGCCCACAGGGGTGCGGGAGGCAAAGAGGGCAGAGGGAGATGGCCGAGGTTTCGGGTTGCGGAACTTGTCTGCTCCGGCGGGTACCGGCGGCGGGGGTTGGAAGGTTTGCGCGAGCCGAAGCAGACAAAGTCCGCCCACAGGGGTGCGGGAGACGTGGGCGGACTTTGTCTCGGATGCGCCGGTGTGAAGGTTGAGGATGTGGGAAGAGGTGAAGCGCATCCGGGACAAGTTCGGCCCCGGAGAGTGATGCCCAGGGGATGTGGGATTGGCCGACGTTTCGGGACGCCGAACTTGTCTGCTCCGGCGGGTACCGGCGGCGTGGGTTGGAAGGTTTGCGCGAGCCGAAGCAGACAAAGTCCGCCCACTGGTGGAGCGGGAGACAAAGTGGGCGGAGTGGGATGGCCGAGGTTTCGGGTTGCCGAACTTGTCTGCTCCGGCGGGTGCCGGCGGCGTGGGTTGGAAGGTTGGGGCGTGCCGAAGCAGACAAAGTCCGCCCACAGGGGTGCGGGCATCGTCTGTACTCAGGAGGGCCGTCGACTTCCGGACCTCGAACGTGCAAAGCTCCGGACCTCTTCGAGGCCGGCATACTCGAGCTCGTCTCCGCTCGCCGCCGCTCGGAGCATCAGCGCCCCGCGCTGCATGTCACCGATGCCGGCGAATGCCCGCGGAAAGAGAAATCGGGTTCCGAACAGCGGTGCGAGGAGATCCAGATATTTCCCGGTTGCGATGCTTCCGAGCAGGACGATCCGGACCTCGTCATCCAACCGGGAAAGCAGTGCTTCGGCAGACTCGAGCAATGGGCGGCGATAGGCGGGTCGCTTCGGATCGACCGGGATCCGGCGCAGCCGCCGCATCCGGTCGGGGTTCAGCCGCCATCCCATCGGGACCAGTCCGTATCCCGACGTGATCACATGGATGCTGTCGCCCGGACGCACGGTCGGGTCGGCGAACCGGCGTGCATAGGCGATCTTGCCTCGGAAGTAGAGGGCGCTCATGAACGCGAATGCATCCTCGATCGGGACACCGTCGGGGGAACGAAAGGCCCTCGCGACGGAGAAGGTCGCACGAGGTGATGCCATCTGCTTTGCCCGGGTACCGCGGGCGTCGGCTGGAGAGAGGAGAAAGACCGTGCGGGGCATCACTCCGAAAACAATGGCAGGGTCGGAGAAGTATTCCGGATCTCCACGTCCAGGCCGTCCCTTCATCCTGTTCATCAGCGACCGTTGACGACGGACACGGGCGCGCGTACGATCGTCCGGTTCCGTACAGCAAGTCAGGCGTCCAGAAGCGCCCGTAGCCGGGTGAGGAAGAACCGGTGTCGGGATCCACTGTGGGAAAACCAGCGAAGAGGCGACACCCCCGGTCGTCTCTCCGGGGCGATCCGCTCGCGGAGGTGATGAGGGATGATCGGCGAAACGTTTTCGCACTACCGCGTGCTCGCGCAGCTCGGGCAGGGTGGCATGGGAGTGGTGTACGAGGCGGAGGACACGACGCTGGGCCGCCGCGTGGCGCTGAAGTTTCTTCCGGAGGCGATGGCAAAAGACGAGACGATGCTGCAGCGCTTCCAGCGGGAAGCCCGAGCGGCCTCGGCGCTCAATCATCCTGGCATCTGTACGGTCTATGCCATCGAGCAGCACGAGTCGAATCACTTCATCGTGATGGAGTTGCTGGAGGGCGAGACTCTGGCGGAGCGAATCCGCCGCGGCCCCTTCGAGATCGAAGGGTTGGTGGGGATGGCGATTCAGCTCACCGACGCACTCGAATCGGCCCATGCGAAGGGGATCGTTCATCGGGATCTCAAGCCGGCGAACATCTTCATCAATACGCGGAATCAGGTGAAGATTCTCGATTTCGGACTGGCGAAGATCAGCATCAAGGAATCGCCCGACGGGGCTTCCGGAATGGCGACCGCGATCCGGACCGACGAGCTCACCCGCGCGGGCTCGACGCTCGGAACCGTTTCGTACATGTCCCCGGAACAGGCCCGGGGTCAGCTCACCGATGCCCGCTCCGACCTGTTTTCGCTGGGTACCGTGCTGTATCAGATGGCAACGGGAGTTCTGCCGTTCCAGGGGGACACCCAGGCAGTCATTTTCGATGCGATTCTCAACCGGGAGCCGCTGCCGATCGCCCAGGTGAACCCGGCTCTTCCCGGAGAGCTCGGGCGGGTCATCGGGAGAGCTCTGGAGAAGGACCGCGGACTGCGGTATCAGAGTGCGACCGATCTGAAGACCGAGCTGCTGCGCCTCAAAAGAGATTTCGAATCGGGTGGTCGTCGTGCCGTCGAGGCCGGCGACTCGCGAGAGATCTCACTTTCGGGGCAGCGTGAGCGGTCGGTCGCGGTCCTCTACTTCGAGAATCTCTCGGGGGTGAAGGAGGACGAATATTTCCGGGACGGCATCACCGAGGACATCATCGCGGAGCTGTCGAAGATCAGGGGGCTGAAGGTCTTCTCGCGTCCGACGGTCCTGGCGTACCGAGACAGGCCGGCGACCCCGGCGCAGATCGGCCAGCAGCTCGGGGCAGCCTACGTGCTGGCGGGAACGCTGCGCCGCGCGGGTAACCGGCTGCGGATCAGTGCACAGCTCGTCGACACCCACACCGACTTCCCGCTCTGGATCGAGCGCTACGACCGCGAGATGGCGGATGTCTTCGAGGTGCAGGACGAGATCGCGCGGAAGATCGCGGAGGCGTTGCGGATCACGCTGTCGCCAGGTGAAGAGGAGGCGATCGCCGCGCGGCCGACGGAAAATCTTCAGGCCTACGACTTCTTCCTCCGGGGCCGGAGTTACGCCCGACGGCGCACGCGGCAGGATCTCGAGTTCGCTCTGCAGATGTACGACAACGCGGTCGGACTCGATCCGAGATTCGCCCTCGCCTACGCGGGCATCGCGAATGTCTGCGCGCTCTATCACTTCGACTACGAGCGGTCGGCGAAATGGACCGAGAAAGCGGTGACGGCGGCTCGCAAAGCGAAAGAAATCGGGCATGACCTCCCGGAGGTCGATCTCGCTCAGGCCTGGGTCCTTCACACCGAAGGCAGGAACGCCGAGGCCCAGAAGATCGTCAAACATGTTGTGCAGGTGAAGCCCGACTGCGAAGGCGCGTGGTATCTCCTCGGGCGTTCTCTGTTCAGCTCCGGGGACTACCAGGCTCTCGCCGATGTCGCCGACACCGCGATCGAGGCCTCCGGAGAGGACTACAGCGTCTTCGTACCGATTCTCAACGCGCTCATCGCGCTCGGCAAGGAAGATCAGACGCGGAACGTCCGGCAACGGGCGATTGAAACGATGGAGCGCCAGGTTTCGAAGGTTCCCGAAGATGCCCGGGCGAGATCACTGCTCGCCAGTTACTACGCACAGATCGGACGCGCCGAGGATGCCGCCAGGGAGATGCAGTTCGCGGTGACGCTGCGCCCGACCGACCCGACCCTCCACTACAACCATGCCTGCACCTACTGCAGTCTGGGAAAGAAGTCCGAAGCGCTGGAGGCACTGAAGAAGGCCTGGGAGTTCGGCTACCGCGACACGGTCTGGGTGCGGCGCGACAACGATCTCGAAATGCTCCACGGTGATCCGCAATTCGAACAGTTGTATCCGGAGACCAGCGCCTGATGATTGGTGAAACGATTTCGCACTACAGGATTCTTTCGCAACTGGGCCAGGGAGGGATGGGCATGGTCTACGAGGCCGAGGATACGAACCTCGGGCGGCGGGTCGCGGTGAAATTCCTTCCGGAGGATCTGGCGAAGGACGACACGATGCGTCAACGGTTTAAGCGCGAGGCCCGTGCGGCGTCGGCGCTGAACCACCCCGGCATCTGCACGGTCTTCGCGATCGAGCAGCACAGTCCAATCACTTCATCGTGATGGAGCTGCTCGAAGGTGAAACGCTGGCCGAGCGGATTCGCCGCGGTGCCTTCGACGTCGAGAGTGTCGTGGCCGTCGGGATCCAGTTGGCCGACGCTCTGGAATCGGCCCATGCGAAGGGGATCGTCCATCGCGATCTCAAGCCGGCGAATGTCTTCATCAACGCCCGCGATCAGGTCAAGATCCTCGACTTCGGTCTGGCCAAGATCAGCCTCAAGGAGTCGACCGAAGGTGGCTCCGGGATGGCGACCGCGATCCGGAGCGATGAACTGACCCGTGCCGGATCGACGCTCGGGACGGTGTCCTACATGTCGCCGGAGCAGGCGCGTGGCCAGCTCACCGACGTCCGCTCGGATCTGTTCTCCCTCGGGACGGTCATCTACCAGATGGCCTCGGGTGTCCTGCCGTTCCAGGGAGACACCCAGGCGGTGATCTTCGACGCCATTCTCAACCGGGAGCCGCCGCCCCTGGGACAGTTGAACCCATCTCTTCCCGCCGAGCTTTCGAGAGTGGTCGGAAAGGCACTCGAAAAGGACCGGAACATGCGCTATCAGACGGCGAACGATCTGAAGACCGACCTGATCCGGTTGCGGCGCGACCTCGATTCGGGAGGACGCCGGGCGGCGGAGCAGAGCGATTCGGGACGGCAGGCGGTGGCCCAGCCGACGGAGAAGTCGGTGGCCGTGCTCTATCTCGAGAACCTCAGCGGGATCAAGGAAGACGAGTATCTCCGCGACGGGGTGACCGAGGACATCATCACCGAGCTGTCGAAGATCAAGGGATTGAAGGTCTTCTCACGGCCGACGGTGCTGATCTATCGCGACAAGCAGGTGACGCCGTCCCAGGTCGGCCAGCAGCTCGGTGCGGCCTATATTCTCGCGGGGAGTCTCCGGCGGGCGGGGAATCGGCTTCGGATCAACGCGCAGCTCATCGACACGCGCACCGATTTTCCGCTCTGGTCCGAGCGATACGACCGCGAGATGAAGGACGTATTCGAGCTGCAGGACGAGATCGCGCATAAGATCGCCGAGGCGCTGCGGGTGACGCTCACTCCTCAGGAGAAGCAGGCGCTGGCTGCCCGCCCGACCGAGGATCTCCAGGCCTACGATCTCTATCTTCGCGGCAAGAGCTACATGCGGCGGCTGACTCGGCAGGACCTCGAGTTCGCGTTGCAGATGTTCGAAAATGCGGTTTCGCTCGATCCGAACTTCGCGCTTGCGCACGCGGCGATCGCGAACGCATGCGCCCAGTACCACTATCACTACGAGCGGAATCCGAAATGGATCGAGCGTGCGGTCGAGGCGAGCAGGAAGGCGAGCGCGATCTCCACCGATTCCCCGGAGGTTCTGGTGGCCGAGGGATGGATTCTCTATGCCGAGGAGAAATTCGACGAGGCGAGCATGAGGGTCCGCGCGGCGATCGCGATCAAGCCGGACTGCGAGGGAGCCTACTACCTGCTCGGGCGGACCCTGTTCGCCGCCGGCCGTTACCAGCAGGTGATCGAGATGGCGGAGAAAGCGATGGCGGTCTCCGGCGAGGACTACAACATTTACGTTCCGCTGGTGAATGCGCTCGGAGCGTGTGGGAAGATCGACGCGCAGCGGAATGCAAGACTTCAGAGGGTCGAGGTTCTCCAGTCGCATCTGAAGAAGGTTCCCGAGGACGCGCGCGCCCGCACCACTCTCGCGGTGGACTTCGCGGTGCTCGATCGTGTCGAGGATGCGACCCGGGAGGCCAATCTCGCGATGGTGCTCCGGCCCAACGAGGCCACCGTTCTCTACAACGTCGCCTGTGTCTTCTGTGCCATTGGAAAGCGAGCCGAAGCGCTGGACGCGCTTCGCAAGTCGTGGGAAGCGGGATTCAAGGATCCGAGCTGGGTCCGTCGCGATCCCGATCTGGAGATCCTTCACGGCGATCCCGAATTCGAACGGCTGTACCCGGAGAAGAGCGAATGATCGGCGAGACCATCTCGCACTACAAGGTCCTCTCACAGCTCGGACAGGGAGGGATGGGTGTGGTCTACGAGGCAGACGACACCCGGCTCGGCCGGCGCGTTGCCCTGAAGTTTCTTCCGGAAGAGCTGGCTCGGGACGAGGGGCTGCTCCAGCGGTTCGAGCGGGAGGCCCGCGCGGCCTCCGCGCTGAACCACCCAGGCATCTGTACCATTCATGCCATCGAACAGCACGGTGGCCATCACTTCATCGTCATGGAGTTGCTGGAGGGCGAGACGCTGGCGGCGAGGATCCTCGCCGGGCCGATGGAGATGGCAACTCTGCTGGAAACCGCCATCGAGATCGCGGACGCGCTCGAAACCGCCCATGCGAAGGGCATCGTCCATCGCGATCTGAAGCCGGCGAACATCTTCATCAATGATCGCAAGCAGGTGAAGGTCCTCGATTTCGGCCTGGCCAAGATGGAGCGCCTGTCGCTCCGGGAGGGTGCCGGCAACTCGGCAGTGGCCACCGCGATTCGGCCGCAGGACATCACCCGCGCGGGCTCGACGGTCGGAACCGCGGCGTACATGTCGCCCGAACAGGCCCGCGGCCAGATGGTGGATTCCCGCACGGATCTGTTCTCCCTGGGGACGGTGATCTACGAGATGGCCACGGCGACGCAGCCGTTTCGCGGCGACACCTCGGCCGTGGTGTTCGAGGCCATTCTCAATCGCGATCCAGCCCCGTTGACCGAGATCACTCCATCGGTCAGCCCGGAGCTCGGGCGAATCGTCTCGAAAGCGCTGGAAAAAGACCGGACACTCCGTTATCAGACGGCGACCGATCTGATGACCGACCTCAAGCGGCTGCGCCGCGACATCGATTCGGGGGGACGGAACGCGGCTTCGATCTTCGATTCGCGGAGCGGGGTGTCGCGGCGTCAGGCGGAGCGCTCCCTCGCGGTGCTCTACTTCGAGAACCTCAGCGGTGTGAAAGACGACGAGTACCTGCGGGACGGGGTGACCGAGGACATCATCACCGAGCTTTCGAAGATCCAGGGCCTCAAGGCGTATTCGCGGACCGCGGTCCTCAGCTATCGCGACAAGGCGGTCTCGACCACGCAGGTCGGACAGCAGCTCGGAGCGGCGTACGTTCTGACCGGCAGCATCCGGCGTGCCGGCAACCGCCTGCGGATCAACGCCCAACTCGTCGATACCGAGACCGATTTTCCGCTCTGGTCCGAGCGCTACGACCGGGAGATGGAAGACGTCTTCGATCTCCAGGACGAAATCGCGCACAAGATCGCCGAGGCCTTGCGCATCACCCTGTCACCCCAGGAACAGAAGGCGATTGCCACCCGTCCTACCGAAAACCTGCAGGCCTACGATTTCTATCTTCGCGGCAAGAGTTACGCGCGACGGCGAACCCGGCAGGATCTGGAGTTCGCGCTGCAGATGTACGAGCGCGCCGTGGCCGCCGATCCCGATTTCGCACTGGCGCACGCCGGAATCGCGAACGTCTGTGTTCTCTACTACTTCGATTACGAGCACGACCCGAAGTGGATCGAGCGCGCGGCGGTGGCTTCCGAGCGCGCCAGCAGTCACGGCCCCGGTCTTCCGGAGGTGATCACCGCCGAGGCCTGGATCTGTTACCGGGATGGCAAGAACGATGACGCCGTCGCTCTGATCCGGCGCGCCGTGGAAGCGAAGCCCGACTGTGAGGGAGCCTACTACCTTCTCGGACGAGCGCTCTACAGTGCCGGAAGGCACCGCGATCTGGTGGAGATCGCGGAAAAGGCGGTGGAGGCGGCTGGGGACGATTACAACGTCTATGTCCCCATCCTCAACTCGATCGGCGCCCTGGGCAAACAGGAGATGCTTCACATCTTCCGGCAGCGGATGATGCAGGCAGTGGAGAATCAGATCGTGAAGGTGCCGGAGGATGCGCGGGCACGATCGCTCCTGGCCGTGATCTACGCGGAGCTCGGCCGCGCCGAAGACGCCGTGCGGGAGATGCAGTTCGCGGTGGCTCTCCGGCCGAATGATCCGACGCTCCAGTACAACGCGGCATGCACCTACGCGCGGCTGGGAAAGAAGAAGGAATCGCTCGAATCGCTCGGCAAGGCCTGGCAACTCGGATATCGCGACGTCGCATGGGTCCGGGGAGATCCGGATCTCGAGATCCTGCACGACGATCCGGAGTTCGAAAAGCTCTATCCGGAAAACGCCTGATCCCGCGGGAGGAGATGAACCATTGATCGGTGAAACGATTTCGCACTATCGCGTGACCTCGCAACTCGGCAAGGGCGGCATGGGAGTGGTCTACGCCGCGGAGGACACCTCTCTCGGCCGCAACGTCGCGTTGAAGTTCCTGCCGGTGGAACTGTCTCGCGACGAGACTGCGCTGCAGCGGTTTCAACGGGAGGCGCGTGCCGCGTCCGCTCTGAACCACCCCGGAATCTGCACCATTCACGCGATCGAGCAGCATGACCAGAGCTATTTCATCGTGATGGAGCTGCTGGAGGGAGAGACTCTGGCGGATCGCATTGCCCGGGGTCCGGTCGAAGTCTCATCGCTCGTGCAGATGGGCCTGGAGATCGCGGACGCGCTCGAGTCCGCCCACGCCAAAGGCATCGTCCATCGTGATCTGAAGCCGGCGAACATCTTCGTCAATTCACGCGGACAGGTGAAGATTCTCGACTTCGGGCTGGCGAAGATGGAGGTCGGAACCGGCGGCGCAGATGGAGGTTCCGCGATGGTCACCGCGGTTCGGACCGACGAGCTGACCAAGGCCGGCTCGACTCTCGGGACGGTCTCCTACATGTCCCCGGAACAGGCCCGCGGCCAGCTCATCGATCCTCGCAGCGACCTCTTCTCTCTCGGCACCGTGCTCTATCAGATGGCCACCGGCATCCTCCCGTTTCAGGGAGATACCCAGGCGGTGATCTTCGAGGCGATTCTCAATCGGGACCCGGCTCCTCTGGCCCAGGCCAATCCCGCCCTGCCGCCCGAGCTGGGGCGGATCATCGGCAAGCTTCTGGAGAAGGACCGCAACCTTCGATGTCAGACCGCAGCGGAGCTGAAGACCGACTTTCTCCGCCTGAAGCGCGATCTCGATTCCGGAGGCCGGAAGGCCGCGAACCTCGAGGACTCCCGCCCCGGAGCCGTCAAGCAGGCCGAGCAGTCGGTCGCGGTCCTCTACTTCGAAAATCTTTCCGGGGTGAAGGAAGACGAGTATTTTCGCGACGGCATCACCGAGGACATCATCACGGAGCTGACCAAGATCAAGATTCTGAAGATCTATTCGCGTGCGACGGTGCTGTCGTATCGGGACAAGGCGGTCACACCGGGACAGATCGGTCAGCAGCTCGGTGCGGCGTATGTATTGACCGGAAGCCTCCGTCGAGCGGGCAATCGCCTGCGGATCAACGCGCAGCTGGTCGACACCCAGACCGATTTCCCTCTCTGGTCCGAGCGCTACGACCGGGAGATGGCGGACGTGTTCGAGGTGCAGGACGAGATCGCGCGGAAGATCGCCGAGGCGCTGCGGATCACCCTCTCGCCGCAGGAACAGGAGGCACTGGCAGACAAGCCGACGGATGATCTCCAGGCCTACGATCTCTATCTCCGCGGACGAAACTACGCGCGGAGGCTCTCACGGCAGGATCTCGAATTTGCGCTGCAGATGTTCGAGAACTCGGTGTCCATCGATCCGAAGTTCGCTCTGGCCTATGCCGCGATGGCGAATGTCTGTGCGCAGTACCATTATCACTTCGACCGGGCGCAGCGCTGGGTGGATCGTGCGGTCGAGGCAACCGAACGCGCCAGCGCTCTCGGCAAGGATCTCCCCGAGGTGCGGGTGGCGAAAGCGTGGGTTGCCTACGTCAGGGGCCATTTCGACGAAGCGGTTGATCTGGTGCGGAGCGCCATTGCCACCAAGCCCGACTGCGAGGGAGCGTACTATCTGCTGGGGCGTGCGTTGTTCGCCTCCGGCCGGTATCAGGAGGTCGCGGAGATGGCCGACGAGGCCATCGCGCACTCCGGGGACAACTACAACGTTTACGTGCCGATCGAGAATGCGCTCGGTGCACTCGGAAAGTCCGACGCGATCCGTAACCTCACTCTGCGCGAGACGGAAGTCTTCGAGACGCACCTCCGGAAGGTGCCGGAGGATGCCCGGGCGCGGACCCTTCTGGCCCTTCGGTATGCGGTGGTCGATCGGATGGACGATGCCGCCCGCGAGGCGAACCTGGCGATGACCCTCAGGCCCGACGACGCGATGGTCCTCTACAACGTCGCCTGCATTTACTGTGAGCTGGGCAAGAACGCCGAAGCACTGGGCGCACTCCGGAAGGCCTGGGATGCGGGATTTCGCGATCCCAACTGGGCGCGCCATGATCCGGACCTGGAGCCGCTCCGCGGCGATCCGGAGTTCGAGAGGCTGTTCCCCGAGTGAGCGTTGATCGGCGGAGACGAGGACAATGATCGGTGAGACCATTTCGCACTACAAGGTCCTGTCGCAGCTCGGACAGGGTGGCATGGGGGTGGTGTACGAAGCGGAAGACATCACTCTGGGGCGGCGGGTCGCGCTGAAGTTTCTTCCGGAGGCGATGGCGAAGGACGAGACGATGCTGCAGCGGTTCCAAAGGGAGGCGCGAGCAGCCTCGGCGCTCAATCACCCGGGAATCTGCACGGTCTTCGCCATCGAACAGCACGAGTCCAATCACTTCATCGTGATGGAGCTGCTGGAGGGCGAGACACTGGCGGCGCGGATGCAGCGTGGACCATTTACGGTGGAGGATCTGACCGCCGTCGCGATCCAGCTCACGGACGCGCTCGAGTCGGCGCACGCCAAGGGGATTGTGCATCGTGATCTCAAACCCGCGAACGTCTTTCTCAACAGCAGGGGCCAGGCGAAGATCCTCGACTTCGGCCTCGCGAAGATCAACGTTCGTGACTCCAATGACCCGGGCTCCGCCATGGTGACCGCGGTGCGAACGGACGAGCTCACCCGCGCCGGGTCGACTCTCGGAACGGTGTCGTACATGTCGCCCGAGCAGGCCCGCGGACAGCTCACCGACGGACGCTCGGATCTGTTTTCGCTCGGAACGCTGTTCTATCAGATGGCGAGCGGAGAGATGCCCTTTCCGGGCGACACCCAGGCGGTGATCTTCGACGCGATCCTCAATCGGGATCCGACCCCGCTGTCGGAGGTCAACTCTTCGCTGCCGGCGCGGCTCACCGCGGTGGTGGAGAAGGCGCTGGAGAAGGACCGGAATCTCCGTTACCAGACGGCGACCGAGATGAAGACCGATCTGATGCGGCTCCGGCGCGATCTGGATTCCGGAGGCCGAAGGGCCGCGGCTCTGAGCGATTCCCGGGGTGGAGCGGTGAGTCAGCCGGAGCAGTCGATCGCGGTACTCTATTTCGAGAACCTGAGCGGCGTGAAGGAAGACGAGTATCTCCGGGACGGCGTCACCGAGGACATCATCACGGAGTTGTCGAAGATCACCGGGCTGAAGATCTTCTCGCGCACGGCCGTCCTTGCATTTCGAGATCGGCCGGTGACCACTACCCAGGTGGGCCAGCAGCTCAATGCGGCCTACGTCCTGACCGGAAGTATCCGTCGTGCCGGGATGCGGCTTCGGATCAACGCCCAACTGGTGGATACGCAGACTGACTTTCCTCTGTGGTCGGAGCGGTACGATCGTGAGATGAAGGACGTGTTCGAGTTGCAGGACGAGATTGCACACAAGATCGCCGAAGCGTTGCGGGTGACTCTCACTCCGCAGGAGCAGGAAGCGATTGCAGCGAAACCCACCGAGAACCTGCAGGCCTACGATCAGTATCTGCGCGGTAAGAGCTACGCGCGACGCCTGACCCGTCAGGACCTCGAATTCGCTCTGCAGATGTTCGAGAACGCGGTGGCTCTGGATCCCGACTTCGCACTCGCCTGGGCCGCCATCGCCAATGCCTGCGCCCAGAATCACTACCACTACAACCGCGCCCGCGAATGGATCGACCGGGCCATGAACGCGAGCCATCGGGCGACCTCGCTGGAACGCGATGCTCCGGAGGTCCTGATCGCCGAGGGATGGATTCTCTACGCCGATGCGAGATTCGGTGAGGCGGTCCATCGCGTCCGGGAAGCGATTCTCCGGAAACCGGATTGCGAGGGAGCGTATTACCTGCTCGGCCGAACCCTGTTCGCTGCCGGTCGCTATCAGGAAGTGGTGGATATGGCCGAAGACGCGGTCGCGGCCTCCGGCGAGGACTACAACATCTACATCCCGATCATCAACGCGTGCGGGGCAATGGGGAAGAGCGAAATTTCGAGGCATTGGCAGCAGCAGACGGTCCAGGCCCTGGAGGGTCACCTGAAGAAGGTGCCTGAGGATGCCCGGGCCCGTGCGATTCTTGCCGGGCTGTACGCCGAATCGAATCGGTCCGAGGATGCGACGCGCGAGCTGAACCTGGCGATGGCTCTGCGACCGAACGAGGCGACGGTGCTCTACAACATCGCCTGCACCTATTGCCTGCTCGATCGAAAGGCCGAGGGGATGGCCGCGCTGAAGAAATCGTGGGAAGCCGGGTTCACCGACGCGAGCTGGGTCCGCCGGGACCCGACCCTCGCGATTCTCTTCGACGATCCGGAGTTCCAGCGCCTGTATCCCGAGGAGGCCGGGAACGCGAATCCCTGATCTCCCGCGCCTCAGTCCGGCTCGCGTCGTGAAACTCCGAGCCGCTCGGAAAGCTCGTCGCGGCGGGCGCGGCTGACGCTCAGTTCCGCGCCGTCCTTCATCCGCACCGCATAGTCTCCGCCTGCTCGGGTCAGCATCGCTTCGACGGCATCCAGTCGAACGATCGCCGAACGGTGGACGCGGAAGAACCGGCGCGGATCGAGGTTTTCCTCGAGATGATGCATGCGCTCGCGCAGCGCCCATGCATGGCCCCCGACATGGATCTCTGCATAGGGGCCGCTCGCGGTAATGTAGTCGATCCGCTGAACCGGAACGATGCGTGACTGTCCCCGGCCCTCCACGGCGATTCGCTCCAGGAATCGTGGCCGCGGCTCGCGCGGCGACGGGCCGGGTGGGCTCCCGGTCCCGCGCTGCAGAATCGAAAGCAGGCGATCGCTCATCGATCGCACCTCTTCCATCTCGATCCGTTGCCGTGCGCGATCGTAGGCCTGTTCGAACCGTTCGTCGTCGAACGGCTTGACCAGATAGTCGACGGCCGCAAGCTCGAACGCCTTCAATGCGTACTGGTCGAATGCGGTGACGAAGATGGCGGCAGGCATCTCCTCCCCGAGCGACTCGATGACTTCCATCCCGCTCTTTCCGGGCATCTGCATGTCCAGAAAGACGAGGTCCGGATGCAACGTCCGGATGGCCTCGATCGCCTCGTCTCCGTTCGATGCGGTACCGGTGATCTCGACCTCCTGATGGTGCCGGAGGAGGTCTTCGATCCGCTGCCGGGCCAGGGGCTCGTCATCGACGATCAGGGCCCGAATGGTGGCCGACTCATTCACTCGGGATCTCCCCGGTCCGCCACGGAATCCGGAGCTCCGCGCGGGTCCCACCCCCCTCGCGTTCCCGGAGCTCGATGGATGCGGTCGTGCCATAGATCTGAGCCAGCCGCGCCCGTGTATTCGCCAGACCGATTCCGTCGCGGAAGTCGCCCGGTCCCGGGCCATTATCCTCCACCGCGACCACCAGCATGTCTTCCTCCCGGCTCGCCGTGACGCTCACCCGGCCTTCCAGCTTCGCCCTCGCCACCCCATGTTCGAAGGCGTTCTCGATGATCGGCTGCAGAATCAGGTTGGGCACGCGGGCGTCGAGTGTCTCGGGGGTGGCGGAGCTGGTCACCTCCAGCCGGCCCTGAAACCGCGTCTCCATGATCTCCGCGTACTGGTCGACCAGCCGGAGCTCCTCGTGAAGAGTGATCTCAGTGGAACCGCGACTCTCCAGGGAATGCCGAAGAAGGTCGCTAAGACGCGCGATCATCCGGCGGACGCCTGAAGGATCACGCTCGACCAGAGCGGAGATCGCGTGGAGGGTATTGAACAGGAAGTGCGGATGAATCTGACTTCGCAGTGCTTCCAGCCGGGCCTCGGCGAGCTGCGCCTGCAACCGCACCGCGTCCTGCTGCAGGGACCGGTCCCGGAGGAAATACTCCCGGGCGAACCCGGCCGTCAGGACGGCGCAATAGACCACGAAGTGGTTGATGAAACGAAGCCGCCACAGGTCCCGGAAGGGAAGCAGCGTCCCTCGTCTGCGAGTTGGCAGCGGCAGAATTTCCATCCGGAGCAGATGCAACACGAGATAGAGAAAGGAGCCGAGAAGCAGCCCGATCAGGGGGAGAACGATCACTCGGGTCATCCAGGTTGCCTGGCCCGCACTGAACCGGCTCGCCAGGAGAAATACCAGGGGGGTGACCGCTGCCCAGAGCCAGGCTTCGACGAACGTCATCATGATCGGGCCCACCGGCGACTCGAACCGGAACCCATATCCACGAGGGTCGAGCATGCGATTGATCGACGACAGGACGGCGAGCGAGGTCCAGAACAGAAAGATCAGGAAGAACTCCCTCCCGCTGATCCTCGAAGAGTCGCTGGTCATCGGTGCAGATGCCGACTCGTTCATGGCTGGGCCCGATGCAAGCGATCGGCCCGTCGCTCGGATCCGGGTCCCGGAAATGCGAATTCGAGCCTGTGCCGCCCCGGATCGTCCTCGGTTCCGCACCCTTCATGACGCCTTCGTGCACGTGGTGACACGAGAGTGCAGCTCGTTGAAGACAGAGAAGTTGTTTCCCGACTGGTCGAATGGAAGGGGTGTCCGAAGGGAGATTCCCAATGATCAGAAGAAATCGAAATCGATGGATCACGCTGGCAGTGCTCGTCGTCCTGGTGGCCGGCGGGCTGGCCCTCCATTTCCGGGCGGAGGCCCGGACCGTGCCGAAGTTCCGCTTTGTTCAGGGTGGAGCGGGGGGAATCGAGCAGACCGTTGCGGTCACCATTTCACCCCGGCCCGGGCTACCGCCGATGACTACGGGTGGGGCTCGGTGGTGTCGCCCCCTGGTGATGGCGGTCTCGATCGGGTTCTCCCGGAGCGGTGGGAGTCCTTTTCGGCTTCTATCCGGTCCGCAAGGCTGCGGCACTCAATCCCATCGAGGCGCTGCGTGACGAATGACCCCGGAACCCCGGCCCCGGTAGAACGTCTCATAGAGGACGAGCCGCAGCATCATTTCGGGACGGAGGAATCGCATGGGCAGGAAACGAGTCGGAATCATCGCCGGAGTCGCAGCGGGCGTTCTGAGTGTATCAATGCTGTTTGCCGCACCCCCGCAGAAGGCGGAGACGGGGCATCGGGATCGAGCGCGAGGCGAGCACCGGCAGAGATCGGGAGACGTCTACTCGAAGCTGGATCTCACCGATGGGCAGAAGCAGGACATCCGGTCGCTCCAGCGGAAGTTTCGCCAGGAGAACAAGGATCTCTACGATCAGCTCCGCCAGAGCCGCGAACAGCTTCGTGACGCGGATCGGGCGGGAGACACTGCCCGGCAGCAGGAGCTGACCGCGACGATGGACGCCCAGCGCGCGGCCCTCCAGGAAAAGCAGAAGGGCCTGGAAGAGCAGATGCTCGAGGTGCTGACGCCGAAGCAGCGGAATCAACTGGATGAGCTTCGCGCGGAGCAGGAGAAGACTGACGACACGATGACACCGCCGTCGGAGTAGTCAACCTCGGCGGGTTGGACTTTGGGAGAGGCTTTCGAGCCTCTCCTGTTTTTTTGCGCGCGCGCGTCCGAGCAGTGCGCGGAGCCTGCGGCCGATCCCCGCTTTGATCCTCCTCACCTGGTACCGCCGGAGAGCCGTCCGCAGAGCCCGGGCCAGCCGGGCATGTTCCGGCTGCTGTTCCGCGGCCCCCAGGCTCTCGCGGGCGTAGATCGCGCTCGAAGCATCGAGGTTCGAACGCCGGGCGACCTCACGAAGATCCAGCGGGTGAGGCAGGGTGGTACAGGAATCGAGAGCGCCGCAGAGCTCCAGGTTCACCATGGTGCGGAGACACTTTTCACAGTGTCCGCAGTTGTAGTAGCCACGGATGCTCCGGGTACAGACCCTCAGCGTTCTCATGGCGACGTCCTGCCCGGACAGCAGTGCGGTTTTCTGCACTCGGTTGGCTTCGCATCCGTCATGGATGAGCTCCAGCGAGTCCGAGCTCCAGAGCGGGTCGAGCAGAGGATGCGATCCCCACGGGATCAGCGTTCCGTAGTCGCTCGACGCGGGAATGTAGACCCGACGGAGCTCGGGCGAGAGAAGATGCGCGATCGAGGCGAGGATCCCGCCGTGCGACCAGCTGTACCAGCCACGGAAGACGGAAAGCAGGTTGGCCTCGATCTCGATCAGTCCTTTCCCCAGGGACGAGGCGACCTCGCTCGCGGCCGCACTCACCTTCCCTCGGAGCTCGAGGTCGTCGAGCTTCATATCCATCCCGTGAATCAGGATCAGATCGGTAATGTCGTTCTGGTTCTTGAACAGGGTGTACTGAGAATCGACGCCACCACTGAAGAATGCACCGACCCGTGAGCCGGAGGATCGCGGAGTGGCCGTTGGCACAGCCTGAACCTCCACCCTCCGGAAAGAGCGGACCCAGGCACTGACAATGTCCTGAATCGTGGGCACCGCTGAAAGCAGGCGGGGGCTGACGGGAAGATCGATCTGCAGGTCCTTTCCCCGTCTCATCGCCATCAGCAGAGACATCGGCAGAAGTGCGTCACCGCTGAGCTGAATTCTGGCATTGCCGGAGGCGACGGAGACCGTCAGCACTTTCTGTCCCGGGAGGTTCAGCTCGATCGCCTCGTTCTTCTGAAGCGAGGTCATCGTCGAAACAACCGCCTTTCAACGGCGTGAATGAAGGTGGCGATGCGATGTCGGCGCAAGGCGCGTCGCAGGGCCCGAGCGACCTCGCGATCGGGCAGGGGCCCCTCTGCGGCGGCGAGGTTCTCGAGCAGGAACGGCAAGGTACCCTGGTTGATTTTCGGGTATCGGGCGACCTTGCCGCAGTCGAGCACCCGAGGCAACGTGGTACAGCGGGGAAGTGCGCCGACGAGCCGGAGGCTGATCATCGTTCGCAGGCATTTTTCGCAGCGTCCGCAGTTCGCCTGTGGCTCCTGATGGGTCTTGATGCAGACCCGAAGGGTGTTGAGAGCCAGGTCCTCCCGCGCAATCGAGACGACCTTTTCGAAGCGGGTGGCTTCGCAACCATCGTGAAGGAGCTCCAGGCGCTCGGAGCTCCATAGAGGGTCCAGCAGAGGATGACTCCCCCAGGGAATCAGGCTGGCATAACCGAAGGATGAGGGGACGTAGACTCGATGGATCTCCGGCGCGAGAAGGTGGGCCATCGAGGCCAGCACCGCTCCGTGGGCCCAGGTGAGCCATCCCCGGAAATGGGCTCCGAGATCCGCCTCGAGCTCGATCACACGTTTGCCCATGACCGAGCCCACTTCGCGGACGGCGGAGGAAAGCCGCTCGCGCAGGGTCGTGTCGGAGAGCTCCATGTCGTAGCCGTGAATGAAGATCAGATCCGTGATCTCGTCCCGGTGTTTCAGCAGAGTGTAGAAGGAGTCGACTCCGCCGCTGAAGAACGTGGCGACTCCCCGGGAGGTGGGACGGTCCGGATCGGCAGCGTCTGCCTGGACCTCGACCCTTCGCAGCGGATGAGACCACGCCTTCAGAATGTCCTGGATTTTCGGGATCTTTCCGAGCATGCGGGGGCTGACCGGCGCGGCCAGCTCGAGCGGAAGACGGTGCTTCATCGCGATCAGCAGGGACATCGGGAGAAGTGCATCGCCACTGAGCTCCAGCCGCGCATTCGACGAAAGCACCTTCACCTGCAGGTTCCGATTCCCCGGCAGGGGAAGGTCGAGCGGTTCAGACACGGGGGAATTCTAAATCTAAACGAGCCGGGCTGTGGGCTGCCGACCCGCGTCTGGCTCTCCCCGGCTTCGAGCTCAGAAGAGAGGCTGGCTGGGGGAAGGCCGGACGTAGCGTCGGGCGTAGACGATCAGAGCCAGCATGCCGCCCCAGAGCAGAACGGCCATGCCGATCACCCACGGGTTGGCGTACATTGCCATCAGATCCGGCATGTGGGCCTGAGGGGGAGCGGTGATTCCCATCAGCTCCTGCATCCTGCTCATGTCCACCGTCGCGAACGTGTAGGTGCCGAAGATCCCGCCCAGTACGAATGAGATCACCGCCGTCCACCAGGCGACCATCGACCTGCGGAAGAGCCCGATACTGGTCGCCACCAGAATGATCCCGATCAGGGCGGAGACCGCCATCGCCGGGGCGCCGGTGAGGATCATCGACCCGAGGGGCAGAACGCCATAGCTGATCGAGAGCAGGGTGGAGATCCCACCGAATCCGATCCAGGCGACCAGGGTGAGAAGCGGAAGCGGAAAGTCATCGGTCCAGCGCGGCCGCGGGTCGCGGGCCCGGCAGGTCTGAGCGACATGAGGACCGCGGTAGAAGAGAATGAATGCCCCCGGAATGATCAGGCCGAAGATGGCGAAGAAGACGACGGTGCAACCGAGTGCCAGCGCGTTGACCATGGGATCGGTCTGCGGGAGCGCGCGCGCCATGATTCGGGTCATGCCGACCATGATGAGAAGCGATGCTCCGCCGATCACGAGCCAGAGCCAGCTCATCACGAGCGTCAGAGGGGGGGCCCAGCGGCGGCAGCGTATCGACCCGATCCCGAGGGTGATCAGAACAGCCCCTGCTACGGCGTAGAGCGACACCCCCGGAATCATGACGGAAGGCCGGCCGGGCGCTCCGGGAGCCCCGGAGGCCAGGACGAGAAAGCTGAACACGGAAATGGCAAACGCCGCGAGCGCCAGCAGACCGAGACCGATCTGAATGATGCCGAAGACGATCAGGCCCGTGCGACGGTCTTTCCTGGACTCGAGTGGAGCATGTGATTCATCGGACATGAGCTTCATTATGGATCTGCGACGAGTCGGGCACCAGTGCAGGCGTCACGATCGTGATGGTGACGCTCGCCCCGTAAGTGAGCGTGCCAACATTACAGGGAAGGCTCGAACATCCACCTCAGGAGACCGTGGTGATGGTCACATTCGTCCTGCTGTCGCTGATCTGAAGGTTGTCGGCGTCCTGGTGATCCCGACGTCCGCGTGAGCGAGAAGGACGGTGAAGGAGCTCGATCGCGAAAGTCATCGAGCCTGACTCCAGGCGGTCTGCACCGCTGCGTCCTGTCACTGTCCGGAGAGGTCAGTGGGAGACTCACGGGCCGGGACGCACGCCCCGTTTGCGGGTCGGATCGAGAGTGATTCTGTGGCTGATGATCTGCCAGCTCCCGCCCCAGTCGGGATCGTCCACGGGGCGATCAGCGAACAGGAGTACCGACCGGGAATCCTCGGCCCTCAGCCGGATCCTGGACGAGAAGGGGGCGGGCGCGGCAAGAGTGAATTTCGACGCGGACGGAGAGTCCGGATCCGTGGTGTCGATCACGGCCCCCTCCAACACGAACTCCTGGGGTGCGGATCGCCACGCCGTCCAGGCCATCAGGAATCGCCGCCCGACTGGAGCGATCGCGGAGATCTCCTGTTCCGAACTGTACGTGTAGACCTGATCCACGGCGGCGATCGGGAAGATCTCGCTTGCAGGACTGCCCTCGGGCGAGAGCAGAATGCCCTCGAGGTCGGCTGGTGTGTGCTCGTACGACCTCTGCTCGAACCATGTCAGCAGGATTCCGTCGGGCCCCGCGGCCGCGACGGGCAATGCCCGGGCCCGCGGACCATCGAGGGTCCGGATGCTCTCCTCATCGACGCCCTCGGCGTCGACCAGCGCCGTCCGGATGACTCCCGGCGCCGGGGGAAGCGGACAGGTCACCACGCAGGTGTATTGAAAGTCGCCCTCCTGCCAGACGAGCAGCGCACGGTCGCCGGGAACGGAAATCAGCGAAGGATGGACCTGCTGTTCGGAGATCCGGTCGCCCGCGACCACCACGCCTGCAACCGGTCGGGGGTCCCAGTCCGGGAGGCCTTCGGGTCCCAGCTTCACCAGCTCGAGGAGGTTCGTGTCCTGGTCGATCCAGGTCACCAGCCAGCCGTCGGCCAGCGCGATCGCCCTCGGGCTCATTCCCTGCCCGAGCTCCACTGCTTCTCCGATTCGAGAGCCGTCCGGCGCGAATCGCTGAGCCAGAATCGGCAGGCGTGTCGGAATGTGCGGCTCATAGATCAAGCCCGACCAGACCGCCAGAATGGACGAGCTTCCCACCGCCAGGTCGTACCCGTACCCGGTCAGACCCAGATCGTCCACGCGCTCGAGATATCCCCCGGTGCCGGCAGCTTTTCCAATTGTCAGCGTCGCACCCTCCGAGGGCCAGTTCCGCCAGAGGACGAGAGGGGAGTCGGATTGGAGCACCAGTCCCATCCGATCGGGTGTGCCGCGTTGGACGTCGATCCACTCCCCGTCGGGCTCGAATGACGGATTCCACTCGTCCAGCCGAACCCTTCCCGTGGTGAGGCTGAAGGCCGCCAGCCCACCCGCGCCATCGGAGCCGATGAGTACGGAGCCGGGAGCGAAGCGAAACGCGTCGCCGTCCGGCTGCCCGCGATTCAACCGGACTCCGATGGTGGCCCGATCGCCAATGGAGCTCTCGTCCCGGATGCTCCAGGTGAGAAGAGACTCACCCGGTCCCGTCGTCACGAGTTGAATCAGGCCCAGAGCCCCCGAGTTGCCCCATCGGTCAGCGGTCTGGATGGATCCGACATTTCCGTTCTCGTCGATCCGGGCGGTGAGCACCTCTCCGTCATCGGAGATCCAGGCGACGATGAAATGTTCCCCGTCGAACGAGACCGCGATGGAAGCCAGACCGACCGTGCTTTCCAGAGGACCGATCACGCCGGGCTGATCCAGTCGCGCCGTTCCGCTTGCGTCGACCAGATTGAAGGCGATCTCATCGGGTCGGTACGGAGTCCCGTACCGCGGCCACGCGATCAGAAAAAGACCATTCCCGGCGGCCGCGGCCGGCCGCCGGAGCACAGATGAGCCGACGGTCACTCGTGCGGGGTCGAGGTGAATGGTGGAGCCGTTGTGAATCCGAGCGAGCTCGTCGAGATCGTCGTTCCAGGCGAGAGCGTCGAAGCCATCGGAGGCGGCCGACGTCAGGGTGGAAGAAATCCGCACGGGGATCGAGAAGTCGTGATCCAGCAGGAAAAGACCTCCGCTGCCTGCGAGAAGGTAGCTTCCTCCATCGGCACCAGCGAGCCGGAGGCCCCGGGCGGAAGCAATGGACAAGGGTTGAAACGGACGGTTCCGGCGGGTTCCAGCCGCTGTCCCACGGTACGGCCGGAGAGGCGGGGATCCGACCAGACGAGCATCCAGTCGGTTCCGGTCCACAGCGGAGATGCTCCGCTGAGGATCGTGTTGTCCGGGAGAGGACCGGAGGCCGGCGAGGTGAGGATCCGCTCGGGTCCCATCACCACGGCCGACTGCACTGGCACGGCGATGAAAAGGAGCAACGGCAGGGTGAGTCCCTGCAGGAGCGCGGTGAAACGGGATTGTCGCCTGCGCCGGAAAGCGTGTTTCATCGGTGCATCCTCCGGACCTGATCCCGGATGGGCGAGGCTTCAATCCCGGACTCGCCCGAGGTCGTGACCGGTCCACTGCCGATGGGGCCGTCTGACACGACTCCGCGACGTCGCGATGCGCCGCTCGCGATGACCCGGCGGGCGACCTGCCACGTTCCTCCCCAGAGAGGCACCGGCGCCACACGGGTGTAGAAGACTTCGACCGAATCGCCACTACCCTGAATCGCGAGGCTCTCCTGCGCCTGCGCCGACGGTCCTGCAAGTTCAAACACCTCGGGGGACGATCCATCCTCGGGTACCCACGCGCCCTGGACGCTTCTTCCAGGACCCCGCCGGAGCGATGCGCGTCATCCCAGATCACGACGAATCCGCCAGGGCCGGGAACGACCGATGCCGGGGGTAGATCCGTTTCGAAGTCGCGGGCTGCGATGGTGAAGGCGTCGCCCGGAGGTTCTCCGTTCAGGTCGAGCCACAACCCGCGAAGCATCATCTGATCCATCACCGGCTCCGCAAAGGTGAGCAGAATGCGCGAGCCCCTGCGCGCGGCGGAGGGGCGGATCCGGAAGTCCGGTCCTTGCCAGGTTCGAAGCGTGTCCCTGTCGGCCGTGCCATCGCGGATGAGCATTCCACGGATGATGCCGGGCGCGGGAGGCCGAGGGCAGCCCGCACTCACGAGACACTCCCGGTAGAGGTCCCCTTCCTGCCAGAGGAGGAGGGTTGTATGAGCGTCGATCTCGACGAACGAGGGCCAGATCTGCGTGTCCCGGATGTCCGGTCCGGAGACGACCGGATCCGGGAAGGAGTTGATTTCGCCGGCAGGCTTTCCGGACGGATCGAGAAGGCGCCAGAACAGCCGTTCGCGAGCGGCATCGTTCCACGCGATCAGCCACCCATCCCCATGTTCCGCTGCGACCGGGTCGATGCCATCACCAACTGCTTCGGTCGCAGCGATCATCCTGCCGGTATGGTCGGAGATGACCGTAGCGATCGGGTTTCCCTCCATCTGGATCGTCTGCGAATAAACCAGCAGATTCGTCTGGCTGCCGGCGGCAAGGTCGTAGCCCATTGCGGGTTGGCCAAGATAGCCGGTCAGGACGAGGCGATCGCCGGGTCCCATCCTGCCCGTCGCCACGTCGGGAACCCCGGCGCCCGCCGTCTGCCAGAGCACCATGTCGGTCCCTGCCCTGGCGAGGAAATGGTCACGATCGCGAACACCCTGTCGTGCCTCGATCCAGCCATCTTCCGGAACCAACGCGCTGCCGGTCCAGGTCGACCGGCGGATCGCGGAGTCGTCGAGGCTGAATGCGGTGAGACGACCTGAACCGTCGGAGCCGAAGATGGAGCGATCCTCCGTCAGGTCGATCACCGTCGGCGTGGTGTCCGGAGGAGGAACCACGATGCCTCGAGTGAAGAGCGTGCTGGCCGACTCCGAAGGCCACTCCCACCACGCGAGGAGCGTGGTGCCGGGCACCGGCGCGAGGATCTGGAGTCGTTGAGAGCTCAGACGGGCGCGCAGAGTGACATTGCGGAGCTCGCCGTTGCTTCCCTCGGAATCGAGAGTAAAGAGTTCAACGCCGTAGCGGTGGGTTGTATCGGGTCCGCCGATCCAACCGATGACGAAGTCCAACCCGTTCCACGCGGCGGAAGATGGCCCGACCGGAAACGAGATGGCGTCGACCTGGCGGGGCTGATCGAACAGGATGGATCCATCCGCATCGATGACGTTCCAGAAGATCGTGGTGGCGCCCCCTCGTGCGCTCCAGACCAGCAGAAAGCGATTTCCGTCGGTGGCCGCGGCGACGTTCCATGCCGTCGGAGCCGATCCGGTTACCTCCCAGGTGCTGAGCCGCTGGCGTCCGCTCGCCGAGATCAGTTCGATGCGGCTCAGGTCGCTCCACCAGGCGAGCGCGGTGGTGCCATTCGAGACCAGATTCGGCGGTGCGTCCGCCCACTCGTCGGTAACTCGAAGCTCGTGATCCAGAACGAGGATTCCGTAAGGCTCGTGACCGAGAAGGTACCCGGCGCCGAAGGGCACCAGCGACCGGGGCGCGTCCATCGTGAGCCGGAGATTCGGACTCAACAGAACCTCGCCATTCGCCCCGAGCCTCTGGGTGTACGTTCCGGCGGCTGCACGTGGATCGAGCCAGGTGAAGATCCACTCCGAACCGGTCCAGAGAGGTGTCGTCGCTGCCGTGGTTTGCGCCGCCGGAAGGGCCGACGAGTCGGGCGTACCGACGAACTGCTCGGGTCCGACCACGATCCCGGCGAAGCCGACCGACGAGCTGGTCAGGAAAACGGCAAGACACACGGCGAGGAATGCAAGAGTCGGGCTTTTCATGGATCTCCGTTCGGGGAGCTCGTGGTCAAGCGAGATGTGGTCACCTGGCGTAGCTCGCGTGCCCGCTCCGGTGGCCGGGTTCAACCTCAGTATCGTTACTAGATCAGACGATGCAAAGACAGTCGGGTCCCGCTTCACGCCGAATTCCCGGTCGCCGGGCCGGCTGCTCTTATAGATCATACGTCCGCGTCACAAGAAAGCGATGTGACGCATGAGCGCGGGGCGCTCGACCGAACTTCTCATACCGTCTCGTCACCTCCGCAGCAGAGACGGTGCGAGAAATTCCGCCTAATCCCAATCCCGAACCTCAGTACATGGTTCTCCTGTGCTTCGGAACGCCGTCGCCCTGACGGCCGGGCCGCCGGTGTCCCAGGCCACACGGTCACATCGCCATGCACGCTCCGGGAAGCCGGCTGGAAGCCGGCGGCCCGGCCGCCTGGAAGGCGGCGTTCCGATTGCCCGCTTCGCGGGCGTCAAACCCGGGCTAATCCGTTTCTGTCGTTCGCTCAGCGAGCCTGACCACATCTCTCCATGCGTAAAGAGGCAGCTTGCGGCCCGGCCAGGTTGTCTCGCCGCCGTAGACGACCGCCGAGCGGACGGACATGCGAGGGAAGGCCTCCCGCAGTCGTCCGGCGAACTGTTCGAGCGCCTTTCCGGCAGAAGGATGAACTGTCGCGCCGGACTTGCACTCGATGGCGTCGAGATGCAGCCCGTCCTCGACGATCAGGTTGATCTCGGGCCCTCGTGACTCGCGGTAGTGCTTCACCCCGGCGGGAAGCCTGCGGTTCACACGGTGTTTGATGAGCTCGCCGGCGACCCATGTCTCGAAAATCGCTCCCCGGAGAGGATGGGTCTTCAACTGGAGAGGATCACGGATACCGAGAAGTGCGCAGAGAAGCCCGGAGTCGAGAAAATGGAGCTTCGAGGTACGGACGATCTGTTTCCGGAGATTTCGATGCCATGCGGGAGCCGTCCGGGCCAGGAACGTGGCTTCCAGAATCCCGATCCAGGCTCTGGCGGTGTTGTACGAGATTCCTGCGTCCGAGCCGAGGGATGAGAAGTTCAGTTCCTGGGCCGTGCGGCCCGCGGCAAGGCTCAGAAACGTTTGAAAAGCGTTCAGATCGGTGATTCCCTTGAGTTGCCGAACGTCGCGGTCGACGTAGGTGGTCAAATAGTCACGGTACCAGAAGGCAGCATCCAGGGCCCGGTCATAGATGCGGGGATATCCGCCGCGAAAAACGTCGGTCCAGAGATCATCGGACCACGTCTCGCTCTGCCGCCTCTCGCCGAGAGAGAAGGGGAGCAGGTTGAGAACGGCGGTGCGGCCGGCAAGGGTCTGACTGACCGCGGCCGAGAGGCCGAGTTGCTGGGATCCCGTCAGGATGAAGCGGCCCGGCTCGTCGTGCGTGTCCACGTCCGCCTGGATGTAGGACAGAAGGTCGGGGGTGTTCTGGATTTCGTCCAGGATCGCGCCGTGCGGGAGATCGGCGAGAAAGCCCCGGGGGTCCTCGGTTGCATAGCCGCGGGTATCCAGCGGCTCGAGATTGATCCACGGTTTGTCCGGAAAGGCAGCACGACAGAGAGTGGTCTTCCCCGACTGTCGTGGACCGGTCAGGGTCACGACAGGAAGCTGGCGCGCCGCCTCGGTCAGTCTGGGGGTGAGCTCTCGGGGGATCATACATGAATTATAAATCGGGTTTATGATTTATGCATCACCCATTGGCACTCGGGTCGGATCCGCCGTGCGTGGGCCGGAGTGAAGGGTCGTCTTGAAGGAGAAGCGTCGCGCACGACGGTTCTCTCTTGAACGTCCGTTTTCGCAATGCGGGAGATGTCTCGCTTGTCCCCGGGCCACCCGTGCCCGAACTGGTCGCCGCGAAGTCGCCGAGCTTTCTCCGGTTCCGCGTTGCGGTCATCGCGCCCGAGCTGACGCCGCGCGGTCGACTGCTTCCGGCCGGTACAACGCGACCGGTCCCCATCGTTCCACCTCGGTCCAGTGGTGCCCGGTGCGTGTGAACACTTCCGGCCTCTCGAAATCGAACAGTAGAGCATAGAGCGGGCGTCGATCGAGAGCGGCGTGCGCACGGATCAGCTCGAAGCGGTCGGCATTGAGCGCATCCCACCGCAGCATCGTTGTGCCGCTCGTGTGATAGATCGCTCCACTCATCTGCATCCCGATCAGAATCGCGTTCGCCGGAACATGCTTTTCCACCCCTCTCGTCGCCTGTTCGTACACCTGTTCCCCGTCGCCGATCTCGAAGACAGACTTGTGTCGGACGTGCCAGATGCCCGTTCCGATGACCAGAGCGAGGACGGTGCCGATGGTCATCACTCGAAGGCCGGCGGTCAGACGCCTCGCGATGACCCGCAACAGGAGCAGCAAGGAAAGGATCACGGCCGGGAACGCCGGCAGGAGAAATCGGGTGAACCACCATGCATCGTACGGTTGGTACACACAGTAGAAAACGAAGAACGACCCGAACCAGGTTGCGAGAAGTAGACGCAGTCTTCCCGGAACGTCCCTCACTCCCAGTCCGGCCAGGCCCAGGGGAAAGACCAGTGGTGTCATCAGGACCATCAACCAGCCGCCGTAGTGCTGGAGACCTGAGGGGATGTTGCTCCACGCCAGGAGAACGCCCGCATCGCCATAGCCGGTCCGGAACGGGGATCCGTAGAGATGCTGATTGATCGCCATCAGGGCCAGCATGGCGGGAGTGGCGCCCCCGGCGAGGGCCAGAATGTGTCGGCGGCGGAGCCCCACGGCGATCATCAGGGCCGGAAGGATCAGGATGTTCGTCGGACGGACGAGCACCGCAATGCCGACCGCGAGTCCCGCGGCGACACCCCAGCCCACGTGGTGTCTTGATCGCATGCCGCAGACGAGCGCCGCCAGAATCCAGGCGGTGGCGACCACGTCACTCATCGGTTGAATCGCGATGAACAGCAAGGTGGGAAACACTCCCAGGATCACCGCGGCCGCGGCGGACCAGCCCCTCTCCAGTCCGAACTGCCTCGCGAGAACGAAGAGCAGGAGAACGGAGGCGAGAGCCGCGAGAGGAGAAAGAAGAAAGGGAGCCCGGCTGCCGCCGATCAGGGTCAGCGCCGCCATCTGGAGCGGCAGTCCCGGCGGGTAGGACGGGACCATCGTCCCCTCGCTCGGTCCGGGAACGAAGCCGAGCGGGATGAACCAGCGGAAGCTCCCGGATGGAAGATGGAGCTCCCGGGGCAGAGTGAGCGTGCGGATCGGCTTGCCCTGAAGCCAGAGCCGCGATTCGGTCAGATACCCCGACGAGTCGGCACCGCCGGCGATCTCCACCCGGTGAACGAGCAGCAGACCGAACCATCCCGCCAGCGCAGCCAGGGCGAGCAGACGCAGGAGAAGCACCCGATGAGACGCCGCCCGGGCCAGACGGTCGCCGAAACGAGCTTCCCGGATCCTCATCAGCGCGGACGCCTCCCGCGTCTGGCGAATGCGGTGCGGGAACGTCGGCCGAATCGAGACGATCCCGATCAGGAGCAGCCATCCGAGAAGGGAGATCCGCAGTCCCTCATCCACCTCGTCGGGCCGGTAAAGGAACTGAAGCGTTCCCTCGCCCTCGGGGATCCAGCTTCCCACGAAGGTCTGGTTCACCCGCACCGGAGGCAGCCGCGTTCCGTTCCAGTACACCCTCCAGCCGGGCCACCAGCGATCAGGGCTGACCACGAGATTCCACCCGCGGCTGGTGATCCTCAGGTCCAGCCGATCCGTCCCTCGAGCGATCTCCTGGACCTCACCCCCGCGAGTGTGAGATTGGACCCGGGCCGGTTGGTGAGCCTGCCGCCGCTCATCCGCTCGATCTTCGCCGGCACCTGGTCGACCACGATCGTCCCCGGGGGCGGTCCGGCATGATCGCCCTCAGGCTGAACCAGGACTATGCCGGGGAGGGTGGCCGGAATGGCGGTTCCGGTGCCCGCGGAGCTCCGAAGGGACGCGAGCCGGGATCACCGCGAGCGGCAGCAGCCAGGGAGCCGTGATGACCAGGGCGATCAGAATCCCGATCACCGACTCCGCCAAAGGAGCGGCTCCCCGCTGGTGTTCGTTCCTGCGTACGGCGAGGTGGACGACCAGAGCTGCTACCAGCAGGAGAGCGACCCCCGGCAGCCGGACTCCGAGGAGGGAAAGGGTCCAGACCGCGACGAGCTCGAGCCACCGGATTCTCCCGGTCCGGCGTAGGAAGCGGGTGAGGGCGAATGAGCAGGAGGTGATCCCCAGCCCCAGCAGTGCGAGGGGCGGGCTCCCGCCGAGGAGCAGGATTGCGACGAGCGCAATCGAGGCCACGGTTGCGGTGCGGCGTCCGCGGAATCGAAGAAGAAGAAAAAGGAAGAGGGCGGCGAACAGAGCCGCCGGGATGGTGACGGTCCGGTCCGCGGCGGGCCCCGATCCGGCGATGGCTCGCGCCAGAAGGCTGAGCGGGTGGAGGGGGAGGGCGGTCGGGTCGCAGAAGGCGGAGACGGCGTCCGGGCCGTGGCCGGTCAGCAGGAGGCCTTCAGGAGGGGAGCCTGGCAGAGAGAGGGGCATGGCGCAGAGTGCGTTTCATAGATACGGTGTCGGACCGGTCCGTGTCCAGCGGCGATGGTCAGATCGCCCTTCTTATGGGCGGAGGAACGGAGGTGGAGATGATGCTCCGGCGCAAATCGTGAAGGGAAGTTCGAGCGGTATGATTCGAGCTGGCGGACGTTCCGGTGGCTCGAGAAGAACCCCGAGGCGAGTGAAGAGATGACCGACCGCGCTCTATCGATGCACCGTTCGGCGTGCGTTCCCGACGAGATCTCCGCGATTCGGGCTCAGCTCCGGCTGAAGCGGATGGTGACGGAGGAGACCATGGCGAAGATCGACGGACTGTCGAGGGAGTTCGCCGATTCTCCCGACGTGCAGGTGCTTCGTGGTGAGGCGCTGGAGCTTCGGGGAGACGAGGGCGACCTGGACGGGGCCCGTGACGCGTACCGGAGAGCGCTCGCTCTTCAGCCGGACCACTTCGAGGCGGAGCGCCGGCTGCGATCCCTCCAGTAGTCAATTTTCAATTTCCTGACTGGCGACGGACGTGGAGCCATCCCAGCGCCGAGGGCAGGAGCCAGGATCCGGCGGATCCCTGGCTCCTGCCGCTCGACTGCTCACACTTCGATCGAATCGAGGAACCGCGGCGGCCTTCTCGCCTTCGTCGCCTGCTCGAACGCATACGCCAGAGAGAGCAGCATCGGCTCGCTCCAGGCGCCCGCCGAAGAAGCGAGATGCCGACCGGCAAACCGAAGACGAAGCCGAGCCGGCACGGTGATGTGGGGATAGCCTGCCACCGCCGCCGGCGAGGAGTGCCGCCGGCGAAGTGGTCGCCGTTGACCAGGTCGGTCGGCCACGCGGGACCGTCTGGTCGGCGCGATCATCGCGTCGAGGCGATGCGTGGCCATGACCGCGTCGATCCCCTCGCGCCCGGCAGCCGCTGCGCCTTCTTGGCCAGCGCCTCGAGGTATTCGGGGTCGGTCAGCGGACCCTTCTCCTGCGCCGCGAGGAACAGCTCCTGCCCGAAGTACGGCATCTCCTCGGCGGCGTGCTTCTGGTTGAACGCGATGAGGTCGGCGAGCGTGCGGGGCGCCGACCGCATCGGGCATCGTGGCGAGATAGGCGTTCAGGTCGTCCTTGAACTCGTAGAGCAGGACCTCGAACTCGGCATCGCCGAACTGGTCGTGCGTGTCGGGATGTTGGCGGGATCGATCGATGATCGCGCCCAGCGAGGCGCATGCGCCTTGATCGCCTCCTCCATCGGCGGCGTCGACTTCCCGGTTCAATCCGAAGTGCTTCCGCGCGACGCCGATTCGCGCTCCCTCAGCGAGTCGCATCGAGGAACCTCGTGTAGTCGCTGAACGCATGTCCCTCCGCCGCCGCGGTTGCCTTCGTCCCGTGGGTCAACGCCAGCGAGCGCCCCGAGCAGGATCGCCGCATCGGTCACCGTGCGTGCCATCGGACCGGCGGTGTCCTGGCTGTGAGAGATCGGAATGATGCCGGCCCGTGCTGACCAGCCCGAGCGTCGGTTTGACGTCCGACCAGTCCGTTGATGCTGCGGAGGGACAGACGATCGAGCCGTCGGTCTCGGTGCCGATGCCGACGGTGGCGCAGATTCGCGGAGACGGCCGCGCCTGTTCCCGAGCTCGATCCGCAGGGATTGCGGCTCAGGACGTAAGGGTTGCGGGTCTGGCCACCACGGCCGCTCCAGCCCGAGCTCGAGCTGTTCGAGCGGAAGTTCGCCCACTCCGAGAGATTCGTTTTTCCGAGCAGAACCGCGCCCGCCTCACGGAGCCTGGCGGCCACGGTCGAGTCCTGTTTCGCCGGGATCGCCCATCAGCGCGAGCGAGCCCGCGGTGGTGAGCATCCGGTCCGGCGCTGTCGAGGTTGTCCTTGACCACCACCGGGATCCCGTGGAGCGGTCCTCGGATCTTTCCGGCCTTGCGCTCCCGGTCACGCTCTTCGGCGATGGCCAGAGCATCGGGATTGAGCTCGATGATGGAATTGAGCATCCGACCGCGGCCGCGGCGGCTTCCCGGCACGTCGATGCCCGGCTTGCCGTCGATCTGCTCGATGCGGCGGAGGTAGGCGGCGGTGAGGCTCTTCGAGCTCCAACGGCCCGACTCCATTCCCTTTCGCAGGTCGGCGATGGTCGCCTCCTCGAGCTCGAACGGCGCCGATGCGGAGGGTGCGGTGGCGGTCTCCGGCGACGTTTCGCTGGCATGCACCGAGGGTGCAATCGCGACGGCGGCGGCACCGGCGGCGGCGGTGCGGATGAAGTTCCGCCGGTTCACGCCACTGGTCGGTTTGGGCTCCTGGTCTTCGGGCATCGTTTCTCCTCTCTCTGAATTCCGGGGGTTCATTTCGAATCGACGAGGTCGAGCATGAATGCGTAGATGAATGCGGTGAGCTGCTGGCGCCTGAATCGTCCGGAGGCACCACCGTGGCCGGCATCCATGTTCGTCTTCAGCATCAGAAGATTCGAGTCCGTCTTCATCGCCCGCATCTTCGCCACCCACTTGGCCGGTTCCCAATACTGGACCTGCGAATCGTGAAGGCCGGTGGTGACGAGGAGATTGGGATAGCGCTTCGCTTCCACGTTGTCGTAGGGTGAGTAGGACTTCATGTAGTCGTAGAACCGGGGGTCGTTTGGATTCCCCCACTCGTCGTATTCGGCGGTGGTCAGAGGAATGTCGGGATCGAGCATGGTGGTGACCACATCCACGAAGGGAACGGCGGCGACCACCCCCTTCCAGAGATCCGGACGCATGTTCGTCACCGCGCCCATGAGCAGACCTCCCGCGCTCCCGCCGTAGGCGAAGACCTCGTCGGGATCGGCGTAGCCCTGACGGATCAGGGCTTCCGCACAGTCGATGAAGTCGGTGAAGGTGTTCTTCTTGTGGAGCAGTTTCCCATCCTCGTACCACGCCCGGCCCATCTCGTCGCCACCGCGGATGTGCGCGATGGCGTAGACGAATCCCCGGTCGAGCAGGCTGAATCGTGCCGGATCGAATCCGGCGCTCATGCCGTAGCCGTACGAGCCGTATCCGTAGAGCAGAAGGGGATGTGTGCCGTCGTGCTCCAGGCCCTTCCGGTACACCAGAGAAATCGGAACCCGGACACCGTCACGTGCGGTGGCGAAGATGCGCTCCGTGGTGTAGGCGGCAGAATCGAATCCCCCATCGATCTGCTGACGCTTCAACAGCGTCCTGTCGTGGCTCTTCATGTCGTAGTCGTAGACCGAGGGAGGGGTGGTCATCGACTCGTACTCGTAGCGGAGGATCGACGTGTCGACGTCCTTGTTGTCGCCGAGAGAGGCCTGGTAAGCCGGTTCTCCGAAGTCGATGGTGTGCTCCCCTTTTCCGGACCAGGGAAGGATGTGAATCTGGTTCAGCCCATCCCGCTGTTCGGAGAGGACCAGGAAGTCCCGGAACAGCTCGAAGCCGCGGATCAGCACATCGTCCCGGGAAGCGACGAGTTCGGTCCAGTGGTCTCTGGTGGTCGCCGTGTCCGGCGTTTTCATCACCTTGAAGTTCTTCGCTCCATCCAGATTCGTACGGATGTAGAAGGTGTCTCCGAGATGGTCGATCGAGTACTCGTGGCCCCGCTCCCGCGGCTCGAACACCCGGAACTTCCCGCTCGGACGATCCGCCTCGAGAATGCGGTACTCGCTCGCCAGGGTCTGAGTCGACGCGATCGCGATGTACTTCTTCGATCGGAGCTTCGTGACGTAGACGTCGAATGTCGGGTCGGCTTCCTCGTAGACCAGCGCGTCATCCGCGGGATCGTCTCCGAGACGGTGGCACCAGACCTGATACCAGCGGAGTGTCTCCAGGTCCTGACGGGTATAGAAGATCGTCCGGTTGTCATTCGCCCAGGCGAGGTTGCCGGTGACGTTCGGGATCTGGTCCGGAAGCATCTCCCCGCCGTCGAGATCGCGAAAACGAAGGGTGTAGATCCGGCGCCCGACGTCGTCGGTTGCGAAAGCCAGGATGTTCTTTCCGGAGCTGATTTCCAGGCCCCGCGTGCTGAAGAACTCATGTCCCTTCGCCAGCTCGTTCACGTCCAGAATGATCTGTTCGGGAGCGTCGGCCTCGCCGGCCTTGCGGCAATAGACCGGATACTCCTTTCCCGTTTCGAAGCGGGCGTAGTAGAGGAAGCCGTCCTCGCGGAACGGGACCGACTCGTCGGTCTGCGGGATGCGTGAGACGATCTCGTCGAAGATCGTTTTCTGCAGCGACTCGGTGTGTTTCATCACCGAATCGGTGTAAGCGTTTTCCTGCTCCAGATAGTGGATGACTTCCGGGTTTTCCCGTTCTTTCAGCCAGTAATAGTTGTCGGTGCGGACATCACCGTGCTCTTCCAGCTGCTTCGGAATGACCTTCGCGACCGGGGGCACGGGCCGGGACAGCTCCGCTCGATCGGCGGCGGTTCGAACGTGGATCTCGGCGGGAGGCGCCGAGGACATGCAGGTGATCAGGGAGAGGGAGAGAAGGGCGGCGAAAAGAAGCGAAAGACGTCTGCGCATGACACCTCCAACCGAAGGATGCTAGCAGACTCCGCGGCAACGTGGGGGTGACGCGAGCACCCTTTGCGAGAAGGGTCGAGGTCGCGGGCGGGATCCACTTGCAGGGTCGGAGCCCACTCGGCAGGTGGCCCGGGCCTTCCCTGGCCCGGGCAGGCATGCCGGTCGCTCTCGGAACAATGAGGAATCAGGCCTGACCCGTCGGTCCAAGTGACTCGCCGCCGGCAAGCGCGAAGCGCGCGCCGGTTCGGAACGATCCGAATCGGTTCTCACGCCGCGCGCTTCGCGCTTGCCGTGCAGACGATTTCTGCTGTTCCATTGGCTTCGCCTGGATCCCTGTTCTCCCGAGCTCGACCTGTCCGCCGGGCCGGGCGTAGGAACACCCGGCCCACTCGGCAGGTGGCCCGGGCCTTCCCTGGCCCGGGCAGGCATGCCGGTCGCTTTGGGAACAATGAGGAATCAGGCCTGACCCGTCGATCCAAATGACTCGCCCGCCGGAACAAGCGTGAAGCGCGCGCCGGTTCGGAACAATCGGAATGGTCCCCACGCCGCGCGCTTCGCGCTTGCCGTGGAGATGATCTGTGCAGGTTCGCATCGGCTTCGCCTGGATCCCTGTTCTCCCGAGCTCGACCTGTCCGCCGGGCCGGGCGTAGGAACACCCGGCCCAGTGCGCTCGGGAGCGCACCTGAAGAGGAGGGTGAGAGTCCCTCCCGACCAGCCGCTCACTGGTCGAGAACCAAAGGTAACTGCGTCGCCGCGAGGCGGGGTGGAGAGCAACTGGAGGAGAACTACCGGTCCGTACGAGAGAAACTCGATTCGGCATTCATGACTGGCGAGGCTGCTGGGCATGTCGAAGCCCGAAGACCCGGTGGGCGCAGACGGGAAACGGCCCTAAGGGAGAGCTCCGGCGCTGAGGGAAAGAGCGTGAAGAGAAAGCGACCGAGAGAGTCATGGGTGTGGTTGGAGACAGAACGGTAGGAAGTTCAGGTGCTGTGAACCGGGGATCCCCCATCCCGGCGGATGACCGTGGATGGGAAGTCAGAGCCCTCATAGGAGCTGAGAAGCGCCGCAATGGGCGTGGAGCAAAGGGGGGCAGGAAGGTGAATGCGTGAAGGAAAGACAACAGCAAGACCAACCGCGAGCAGTGGGAGACCTAGAGCGCGGCGGAGAGATCCGGGGCCGATGGCCGTGGGTCCAAGCCGGAGTCTGGACCGAGCGCATGCTGGAAGCCCTCGAAAGGGGGGTCAAAGGAGGCAAATGGCACAGTCTGATTGACAAAGTGCATCGAGACGAGAATCTGCTGCTGGCATGGCAGGAGGTGAAGAAGCGAAAAGGTTGCGGCGGGGTCGACAGGATGTCGCTGTGCCAGTTCGAACATCACCTCGGTCAACGGCTGGAGAAACTCTCGAGCCAGATCCGAGAGGGAAGCTACGAGCCACAGCCGGTCCTGCGGAAGTACATTCCCAAGGACGGAGGCCGGGGTCGCAGGCCTTTGGGGATCCCGACGATAGGAGACCGCGTGGTGCAGGCGGCCCTGCGAAATGTGATCGAACCGATCTTCGAGAGAAAGTTCACCGACCAGAGCTATGGGTTCCGCCCCGGGCGAGGATGCAAAGACGCCCTGCGGGAGGTCGCCCGCCTGCTCTCGGAAGGCCATACGTGGGTGGTCGATGTCGACATCAAGTCGTACTTCGACACGATCCCTCATGAGGAGCTGATCAACGAGATCGCCGAAGAGGTCGCAGACGGCAGGGTGCTGGCGCTGATCCGCGGGTTCCTCAGTCAGGGAGTCCTCGAAGGAATGCACCAATGGCAGCCGGAGACGGGAACTCCGCAGGGAGCGGTCATCAGTCCTCTGCTGGCGAACATCTATCTGCATCCTGTGGACGTGATCGTCCGCGATGCAGACTTCAAGATGATCCGCTACGCTGACGATATGGTGATCCTCTGCCGGACCCGCGAAGAGGCGGAGAAGGCACTGGGAGTACTGAGGCAGGCCCTCGAGGAGCGGCAACTCGAACTGCATCCGGAGAAGACGGGTCTGGTCGATGCCACAGCAAGACCAGGGTTCCAGTTCCTGGGATACATCTTCTTCGGGAACAAGCGCTATCCGAGGGAACCGAGCGTGAAGAAGCTTCGCCGCGCCATCAAGGAGCGGACGAAGCGGAACCGATCGGATGATCTCGACACGATCATACGCGATGTCAATTCGGTCCTGAGAGGCTGGTTCGAATACTTCAAACACAGCTCACGTGGAGCCTTCGTGGAACTCGACCAGTATGTTCGGCGTCGCCTTCGGGCGATTCTGAGCAAGCGAAAGTTCCGCCGGGCACATCACCGAAACTGTGGGCGAGGCTACGACCACTTTCGATGGCCGAACGCCTTCTTTGCCGATCGCAATCTGTTCATCCTTCATACAGAACATGCGATCGTCCGACGGTCCCGTGCAGGGTAACTCACCAACTGGAGAGCCGGATGCGGGAGATCCGCACGTCCGGTTCGGAGGGAGGGGCGGAGTGATCCTCCGTCCCTACCCCTATCTCGGCAAGTGGCCTGGCAAGCCGCCCTGCTTTCGTCCCATCATCCATGACGGGACGTCCACTCTCGAATCGCTTCGAGAAAGGTCGGGCAGACCGTCTTCAACTTCGCGTCGCCGACGCCGTAGAGCTGACGCATCTGCTCGAGACTGCTCGGTGCGCGCTCGGCCATTTCCTTCAGGGTGATGTCTCCGAAGATGACGTAGGCGGGGACGTTGCGGGCATCGGCGAGCGATCTGCGGACCGCGCGGAGGTGATCGAACAGATTCCGGGACTCCGGGGCGACCTGCCGCCGTTCCCGGTCCTCGATCTTCGGCACCGGTGGCGCCTTCTGCCTGCGTAGAGTGACCGCCTCTCCCTCCTTCATCACCTTCCAGGACTTTTCGTTGAGGCGGAGGGTGGGGTATTCGCCGGCGGTGAGATCGAGCGCCTCCTGATCGACGAGCTGGTAGATCCAGTCGCGGATCTCGTCGACCGGATGTTCGGAGAGAAGTCCCCAGGTGCTCTGCTGCTGGTGCCCGTTGCGAACGATCTGGGCAGTCCGGTCTCCGTGAAGCACGGAAGCGACGTAGGTGGTCCCGAAGCGCTGGCTGGTGCGGGCGACTGCGGAGAGAATCTTCTGCGCAACGACGACCGGTTCCTCCACCGTTTCGCTCTTTCCGAGGCAGAGATCGCAGGCGCCGCAGTTGGAGCGCTCATAGGGTTGATCGAAATAGCGGACCAGCACCCGATGACGGCAGATTCCTCCGCGGGCGAAGCGGTTCATCTCCCGGACCTGCCGGAGCGAGTGCTCCCGCACCGCGTCGTCGATCTCCTGGTCCTCCCAGGATTTCTCGAGGATCCACTCCCAGGTGCGGGCGTCCTCCCATGAGTGGAGCAGGACGCACTCGGCTTCCAGTCCATCGCGTCCGGCCCGGCCGGTCTCCTGCTGATACGCCTCGATCGACTTCGGCATGCCGGCGTGAATCACGTATCGGAGATTCGACCGGTCGACTCCCATCCCGAACGCGACGGTGGCGACGACCACGTCACACTCCTCGCGGCTGAAGGCCTCCTGTGCGGACGCCCGCTCGGCGGGCTCGAGTCCGGCGTGGTAGGCACGTGCGTTGATGCCGCGGCGTTTCAGCCCGGTGGCAATGGCGTCGACGTCCTTCCGCCGGATGCAGTAGACGATGCCGCCATCGCCGGGATGACGGCGGATGACCTCGATGATCTGCGGCAGCCGTTCGGTGCGGGGGACGACCCGGTAGATGAGGTTGGGACGGTCGAAGTTTCCGATCAGCCGCTCCGGCTGGCGCAGGCGGAGCTGTTCGATGATGTCGTCGCGAACGCGATTGGTGGCGGTCGCGGTGAACGCATGAATCGCCGCGTCGGGGAAGAGATCCCTCAGCCCGGACATGGCCCGATAGTCGGGGCGGAAGTCGTGCCCCCAGTGGCTGATGCAGTGCGCCTCGTCAATGGCGAATCGGGCCACCCGGGCGCGCCGGAGAAAGGTCTGAAACTGAGGCATGTTCAATCGTTCGGGCGACACGAAGAGGATGCGCAACTCTCCGCCGAGCGCCTCCTGCGAAACGTCCCGTTTCACCTCCGCGGAGATGGAGCTGTCGAGCTGACGGGCGGCGATGCCCATCGCCCGCAGTGAATCGACCTGGTCCTTCATCAGGGCGATCAGAGGCGAGACCACCACCGTGAGGTCGTGTCTGACCAGAGGAGGAATCTGATAGCAGATGGATTTTCCGCCTCCGGTCGGCATCACCACCAGGGCGTCGCGGCCCTCCATCGCCGCCTCGATCGCCTCACTTTGAAGCGGGCGCAGGGAGTTGTAGCCGAACGAGCGATTGAGAACCTCCAGGACTGCCGGCGAGGCGGAGGTGGGCGGAATCGGAGGTGAAGTGGAACCTTTCACCTCGGAATCGTACCCCGGCGGTCAAGGCGGCTAATCGGAGCAGCCGCGGGCCGTGCGCTCCGCCGCGCGGGCACTGGGATACAGCCGGTGTGCCGCCTTCGCGTGCTCGCATCGCTGTTTCCATCGCCCGATCCCCGCCAGCTTCATCTGCAGCCGATAGTTGGAGGGATCGAAGCGTGAGGCGATGGACAGCGATTTCTGATCGGAGCGGCTGACGTAGATGCCCATCGCGGTGAGTTGCGCCGTGCTCAGGGCGGCACCACCGAGGCAGACCAGGAGCAGCAGCGCCAGGACGGGCCCACGGATCCATCTGTGCGGAGGCGCCGCGGTGGGTCGAGGAACGTCGTGCAGTGCGCCGAGCGTGGTCCAGACCAGAAAGGTCGGCAGAGCGAGGAGCAGAACCGCGTCGAACGCCCCGGCCAGCACAACCCCGGCGATGGTGGCGACGAGCGCGGTCGCTTCCAGTGCCTCGCGGGAATCCTCGGCGTGACGCAACCTCCCGAGGCCGGCCATGGAGAGCCGTAACAACGCCAGCCCCAGGAGGATCACCGCGAGGAGACCGCGCTCGGAGATCCAGGCGACCCAGTCGGAGCTCGGCCAGGGATTGAAGGTCATGCCCGGTTCCGAGGGGTTCATCGATGGATCGTGTCTGGCGGCATGCTCCGGGTACACCACGGCCCAGTTTCCGGGACCGACACCGAGAACGGGACGGCTGAGTGCCATGCGCAGAGAGTGTTCGTACTGGATGAGCCGGCCGTGACCGCTTCCCTCATCGTACTCGGCGACGCGTTTCATCGTATCGAGATAGGGGTTCTCGCTTCGCCAGTGCAGGGTGTTGGGAACCAGAAGCGCCGCGGCCACCCCGGCACCGGCCATCACCATCACCAGGATCAGCCGTGCCCAGAGGCGTCCACTCCGGCGCAGCAGAGGGAAAAGAACGATCGCGGCGGTAATGATCAGCATCACAACCGCGAATGCGATCCAGGCGGCACGAGATCGAGTCAGAACGAGGGCGCAGATCGCCAGAACCACACCGATCCCGCCGGCGAACGACCCGAGGATCCGGCGAGCGCCCAGACAGCCGAGGATCAGAAGCGGAAATCCGAATGCGGCGACATGGGCGATGAAGTTTCGATTTCCAAGGGTTCCGCCGGGCGAACGATTGGCAGAGAAGAGGGAGAGATCCAGCCCCCAGGCCTGAAGCAGAGCGGTGATGGCCGTCAGCACCACCGCGAATCCGAGCGCATTGAGCAGCGGTCGCGCCAGCCCCACCTGACGGAGCGAACGTGCGGACCAGAAGAGCACCACTCCCGAGATGCTGATCGCGAGCGCCCGGAACGCCAGCCACGGGTTGGTGGCGAAGATTGCGGAGACGACACCCAGAGCGAGGAAGCCGCCGAGCAGAAGGTCGATCCGGCTCAGCGCCACCCGGGTGAATCGCCGGAGCATCGCGGCTCCCGCCAGCAGGGCGGTGAGGTGAAGAACAAGTTCCTTGGGGATGAAGAAGCGGTCGAGATCGAAAGGCCGAAGGGTGGACGAGGCCAGCACGATCGCGATCGCACCGATCTGCATCACCCGGAGCGCGAACCGGTCTGTTCCGAGCGGCTGCGGCTCTGGCTCGGGGAGCGGAGGTGGTGCAATCGGGGGAGACGTTGAGAGAACGGTCATCCAGCGACCTGCCGATTCAAACTTCGGTCCGGCTGCGGCTCAGTAGAAGTCCGAGCATGAGAGATAGTAGCCGCAGCGGGGATCCGGACAGATCAGCTTGCATTTCCGTTCTTCCAGCTCGGCGCTGCAGACCGGACAGGTGCGCATTGCCGCGGCGGGGTCGGGGCGAGTGGTGGTCGGTGCCACCTCGGGCTCGGGTTCGTGTGACGGCATGAATCGAGATTAGGAGACTGCGCGGCAGAAAGCAACATTGCCCGCGGGTATGATGACGCGGTGCAGCGGGACGACCAGATGGAGCCACTCGCACGAGTCTGGCTCTTCCGGGTGAGCGACGCGGAGAGGAGCCGGTTCGATGCTCTTCCGCAGGAGGACCGCGACGCGGCCCTCCGGTACCGGTTCGAACATGATCGGTTGCGTCAGCTCGCCGCGAGGCTGTTTCTCCGCGACATTCTTTCCGAATGCCTGGGTCACCCCCCCGCCGACATCAGGTTCGGTGTCGGTGAGCACGGAAAGCCCTTCGTCGAAGGCCGGCCTCTGGAGTTCAACCTCTCTCATTCCGGGGAGGTGATTGCGATCGCCGTGGCACCCGATCCGGTGGGAATCGACGTCGAGCCATGGGACCGGAAGGTTGCGGGATCCGAGATCGCCGGCCGCTGGTTCGATCCGGACGAGCAGGCGTGGATCGAGAGCCATGATTCGACGCGCCGCCAGGAAGCCTTCTTTCGGCTCTGGACGATCAAGGAAGCGGCGATCAAGGCCGACGGTCGCGGAATGGCCATCCCGCTGTCGCGGGTCAATGTCGATCTGAAGACGATCGAAGACGACGTGACGCTCTGCCGTGCCGACCACTGCGACTGGTGGGTCAGCGAGATCCCTCTCTCACCCCCCTGGCGGGTGGCGGTGGCGAGGAGGCAGTCCGCTCCAGTCCGCCTGATCGATTCCCGCCGCTGATCGGCGGGCCGTCATCCTGAGCGCCAGTGCTGGTGTCGAAGCCGCGAACCGTCCCGCGAAGGATCCTGCTTCTGGGAACGGTCGAGACGTCCGTGTGGCGGGCTGGGTGATCAACAGGGGCGTCGGGTTGGAATCACGGTCTCGCGTTCGGTGATCTCGACCATCACGAAGGCAGGATCCTTCGCGACCCACGGCATGGGCTTCGAGGACGGTTGACGGCGCTCAGGATGACGGCAAGCGACCCACGGCATGCGCTTCGACACGCGTTGTGGCCGAGATTCGGCGGCGCACATCGGCACCATGATTGCTCTGAATGACAATCAGTAAATCCAGAAATCAAAGGAGGATACTCATGCCGAAGAATCATGGTTCGAGTGTCAAGGACGACCGCCAGTACGAAGCCCTCCGGGACGAGGGATACAGCAAGGAAAAGTCGGCGCGGATTGCCAACTCCGGGTCCCGCAGCAGTACCGGACGCAAGGGTGGTCATGCCGGACGATACGAAGACCGGACGAAGGGCGAGCTTTACGACAAGGCGAAGGAGGTCGGAATCGAGGGCCGCTCGAACATGGACAAGAAGGAACTGATCAGCGCGCTCCGGAACCACTGACGCGGAGCGGAGAAAAAGTGAGGGCGACAGCAATTGCTGTCGCCCTCGGTGTATCCGGACCGTTCGACGATTACTGCTTGGCAGGAATGGTCGTCGGGTCGTTGGTCTTCATGTCGACCACCGAGCCGGAGGTGTGAATGTTGTTGCCGCGGATCACGGTGACCGTGGCATAGCCCCATCCGAGGTCCGGCGCATTCGCGCGGTTCTTGAAGGGCTCGACATCCATCACCACCTGGCCGGCTGGAATGGTCAGGTTGTAGGTGTCGACCAGCGTGCCGCTGGCGGAGTAGAGCGAGATCGCGACCTCGGCCTCGGTGGTCCCGCCGTTGGTGACGCTGATGTTGGTGCGGAACAGATCGGTCTTCTGACGGAGACCGATGAGGCTGAGGGTCTGACCCGAGTCGTAACCGGCGTCGGCCACGAAGCCGTCGAAGGACTGACCGAAGGTGCCGGTCGAATCGCGGTTGAAGATGCGGCTCATGACCATCAGCGGACGGTCGGAGCAGATCTCCAGAGAGCCGAGGTTGTTGGTGCCGCCGAGCATGGCGACGACGTCCTCGAATGCGTTCTGGCCACCGCCGATGACCACGCCGTTCCCCTCGAGGTTCGCGCCCGCCTGGTGAAGCACGAGGCGGAGGCTCGCATCGGTGGTGGCGAGGTTGCGGGCGACCAGGTCGGTCCGCCACTGGCTGGTTCCGTTGCCCGGCATATGACCGACGATCTCGGCCCAATAGACGAACGGGGTCGTGCAGGAGACGGCGCCCGCGCCGGTGCCGGTGCCGCCACCGACGGTGGGATCTGCCGCGACCCGAGCGGTGTAGGCCTCGGTGGCGAAGATCGAGACGTCGAGGGCTGCGCTGACGAATCCGGGGTTGTGGACGCCCTTGGAGGCATCGCTCTCGACCATGAAGAAGTTCCAGCCCGCCTTGGCGACGGCCGGGTCGGTCACGGCGAGAATTTCGACCGAGCTTCCACTCGGACGGACGACTTTGATGGAGTTCAGTGCGATCGCTCCAGTACGGTGCTGTCGCTGAGGGTGACGCCGAGACCCTGGCGTCCATGGCTTTCGGCCAGATCGACGCTGACGAGATCAGAGGCATCCCTGACCGTGACCTGACCACCGAGGTCGATCGCGTTACCGCTGCGGATCTGGTACTTCATCGAAGCCATCAGAGCGTTCTGAATTTCTTCCTTCAGGAGCTCCATCTTGGCTTCGACCGCGCCCTGAACCTGCTCGGCCGTGATCTCGGTGTGGCACTTCGCGCAGATGTCGGTGCTGGCATTGAACAGGTGGTTGGTTCCACCCAGGTTGTTCGACAGAGCGGCCGGAGGATCGGTCTGATCCATGTGGCAGTTCACGCAGGAGTCCTCGATCTTCGCGTGGTAGCCGGGAGTGCCGACTTCGGCGAAGAAGAGGTTCTGACCCATCACGATGTCGGCCTGCGGGCCGACGTGCGGCGCGCGGGACAGATCGCTCAGGCTGAAGTGGGCGTCGTCGTGGAGACCACGGCGGCCGTTGTGGCAGGTCATGCAGATCGCACCCTTGCCGACGTTGGTCGCCTGGAAGCCGGCCTCGAGCGCAGGGGTATTGCCGCTGATGCGGACGGTGGCATTGGTATCGTCGGCGCCGGATGTCGTGCCGACCGAGTGCGGTTCGTGACAGGTGGCGCAGGTCTGAGGATGAACCTCATCCGCGGTCCAGGTCACGGCGACGTTGCCGGGTCCGAAGTTGTTCTTCTCCCAGGCGATGAAGCCCTGGGCGCTGTGGCACTTCGCGCAGCTCGGATTGGTTCCCTCGGCCACGGCGGTCTCATAGTTCGCATGGCCGGAGAGCTGCCACTGCTGATAGCGTCCGTGACGGGTCGGCTCACCGTGGCAACTGCCACAAACCTCGGACGAGAGCGCGTTGCGCGTGCCGTCCTTGGCCATGTGAGCGGTCGAGTCCTGCGGGCCGTGGCAGTTCTCGCACTGGATGTTGGCGAGACGTGCCGTGGTCGGGAACTGCGTGAGGATCTGGCTCCAGGCGTCCTCGTTTCCGCCACCCGGGCTGATCAGGCCGGAGGCCAGAAGACCGGGGTACCCGGCGGTGTCATCGAAACCGTTGTTCGCGGCTTCCCCATTGAGTCCGACCGTGTGGCAGTCGAGACACGCCGAGGAGTAATGCGCGCCGGGGCCGAAGTTCTCGTCCACATTCTGGGTGAAGATCTCGGCATGGCCGGAGTTCTTCCAGGGGGTGAACAGATCGAAGTTCGGAGTGTTCTGCACGTGGCAGGTCATGCACTGCGGATCCGGAACGGGACGGCCGTTGGCATCTTCACCGACGATGATTCCCTTCCAGGTTCCCGCGCGGACGGTCATGTTGACCGCCTTGCCGGCGGCCAGATCGGTGATGGTGAGCTGATACACGCCCGGGACGTCCGGGGTGAAATCGGGGCTCTGGCTGGTCGCGTCGCTGAGTGTTGCGCTCGAGCCGGCCGGCGGAGTCAGAGTCCAGTTGTAGCTCGCCTGCGTCTTCCCATGAAGAAGGACCGGGACGTTGATCGCAACGTTGCGGATTCCGGGCGAAGCGCCCCAGGGAATGGAGACGCCGATGCCGGTGGTGGCGGTGTAGGTTCCCGACGTGGTCTTCACGGTCGCCTTGAGCGAGACCGTGTCGGCTTCACCAAGAGCGTGGTGATTGATCCCGACCACGTCGAACCGGTCCTGCAGTCCGCCGTGGTAACTCTCCTCCGGCACTCCGGGAAGAGGTGGCTCCTGCAGAGCGTGGATGAGTGCTTCCTTGAATGTCTTGCGGCTGGGAAGCACTGCGGTGACGGTATCGGTGCTGGTGCCGGACAGAGCGGCATCCGGACCGCCCACCTGAGTCCAGGTGATGGACTGCAGAGTGGAACCGTCGTTGATGGTCACCGTGGCCTTGGCGGTCACGGTCGCGCCGGGCACCGCGTTGCCGTTGGGGGCAAGGGTGACGGTCACCGGCGGAGTAGCTGCGAACGCGCCCATGGCGACGACAGCCAGGGCGGCCGCGAGGAACACGGCGAGACGTGTCCTCGATGCGAAACTTCTTGGGGTATTCATGGCCTTCCTATCCTCCTGCTGATGTTCTCGGATTGGTCACACCGACAGAAAATCGAGACGACCCCTGCCGGCGCCCGAGGGTCAGGCCCTACACTGCATCGGAAATGGGCCCGAAGCGATGGTGCGAAACACGGATCCCGGTGACTCGCATCACCCCCCTGGCGTACCATCAGGAGCGGGCCTGGCGGCTGCGGTTGTTCCAGGCGTAAATGAACCGCAACTCACCGGAACGTGTCACCGTTCGTGATGTCGACCGTCACCACATGAAGGTGTGAGCGAGGTGGAGGAGCTGAATTTGGCAACGACGATCGCATTTCTCCGGGCCATCAATGTGGGAGGACACAACATTCGAATGACCGCGCTGCGCGAGCTGTTCGAGGAGCTCGGCTTGGAGCAGGTGGAGACCTTCATCGCGAGCGGCAACGTGATCTTCGAGTCTGCCGCGCGAAAGCGCGAGACGCTGGAATCGAGGATCGAGAACCACCTCGAGGCTTCTCTCGGATATCCGGTCACCACCTTCATCCGTTCCATTCCGGAGCTGCATGCGATCGTTTCGCACCAGCCGTTTCCACCCGCCGACGTGGCCGGGGCGCATGGCGTCTACGTCGGAATGCTCAAGACCGTTCCCGAAAAGGGAGCGAAAGAGAAGCTGCTCGCGCTGCAGAACGATCTCCATCGGTTTCATCTTCACGGCCGGGAGCTCTACTGGCTGAGCCGCATTCGCATGGGTGAGTCGAGAATTTCCGGCGTCCAGATCGAGCGGGCGCTGGCCATGCCGACCACCATGAGGAGCGTCACGACGCTCGGAAAACTGGCCGCGAAACTGGTATAAGCAGCCATGCCTGACCCGATGTCCGTGCCGGCGCTTCGGCGGCTGGAGACATCTCTGTTCCCGGACCGCGCCCGGCTGGTCTGGTGTGTGAGGACGACCGGCAGTGCCGTGCTTCAGGGATGGTCCGACAGACGATCCTGGACGGTTCTGCTTCCATGGCCCGAAGAGATTCGAGCCGTCCCCTGGAGCGAGCACCGTCGATGGAAGGATCTCGTCGCCGGGCTCGAGCTCCCCGAACCGGTCGAGGACATCGTTCCGGAGCTGCCGTTTCTCGGAGGGTGGGTCGGGTTTCTCGCGTACGAGACGGGAGCCATCGACGAGGGTGGCGCCATGCCGTCAGTGGTTCCGCCGGAGCCGCCGGCATGGTTCGCTCTCCATCGTTCGGGCGTCCTGATCTCCGATCAGGAGGCCTGGTTGTTCGCGCCGCCGGAGGTGGCCGAGTCACGACGGCTTGATCTGGAGATTCTGCTCGCAGGCGCCGATGGCGATGACAGTCCCCCTCGATCCGGAATGGTGGCCGATTCCCTCAGAGGCACCGCCTGGACGACTGCAGTCGAGGCGGTGCGTGAGTCGATCGCCGCGGGCGATGTCTACCAGGTGAATCTCACCCGCCGGCTCGAAACGGCGCCTTGCCGACCGGCCGCGCTGTATCGTGCGCTCACCGGATCCGAGCCGCCACGCTGCTCGGCGTTGCTGAATGGAGACGGCTGGTCGATCGTCTCCGCATCGCCGGAAGTGTTTCTGCAATTCGATCGGAGGAGCGGAGTCGCCGAATCCCGGCCGATCAAGGGAACGGTGCGGCGCGAGGGCGAGGACGATCGGGAGATCGCGTGGCTGACCGGGAGCGGAAAGGATGCCGCGGAGCATCTGATGATCGTCGATCTCGTCCGGAACGATCTGGGCAGGGTGGCTCCTCCGGGAGGGGTCTCCGTTGCGGCTTCGAGGACCGTCCGCACACTCGCGGCGGTGCATCATCTGGAGAGCACCATCCGCGCGGAGGGGCTGCAGGACGTCGCTCTGGTGGATCTGCTCAGCGCGCTCTTTCCAGCCGGATCGATCACCGGCGCTCCGAAACGGGCGGCGGTCGGAATGATCGACCGGCTCGAGCCTGTGCCGCGGGGGGTCTACACCGGCGCGATCGGCTTTCACGACTTTCGCGGTCGGACGGAGCTGAGCGTCGCCATCCGGACCGCCGTGGTGACGTCGCGATCCACCCGTTATCACGCCGGCGGAGGCATCGTCTGGGAGTCGGACCCGGATCTCGAGGACCAGGAGTGTCGCGCCAAGGCCGACGCCTTTCTGCGCTACTTCGGTGGAGGTGGCGGATGAGCGGCCCGCAGTCGATCTCGGTGGATGCGCCGGCGGTCCGCTGGGGTCTGGGATTGTTCGAGACGATGCTGGTTCTGAGCGGCCGGCCGGTGCTCGAGTGGCGTCACTTCGAGCGGATGCGCATCTCCGCCCGTGATCTGGGCGTTCCGGTCCCCTCCGAACGGCAGTGGACGGATGCGGTCGAGGCGACGATTGCGCCCGCCGTCCGGGGCGAGCGGATGCTTCGCTGTTCATGGCTCGCGGAGGGAAGCGACGTTGGCGATGCGGCGAGCTGGGTGCTCTCGGCGGTGGAAGGGGCCATTCCGGCTGCCACGCTTCGTCGTCGCGAACGGGGAAGCGTCGTTCTCCTCGAGCCGGAGCTCCGGCGGTCGCTCCCGGCGATCAAGTCGACCTCGTGGCTCTCCTGCGTGGTCGGGCTGGAGCGCGCGAAACGACGCGACGCGGACGAGGGGCTCTTCGTCGACGGTGCGGGTGGCGTTCTGGAAGGCACCTCGACCAATCTGTTTGTCGTCGAGGGCGAGCTGCTGATCACCCCACCGATCACGGCGGGCATTCTGCCGGGCATCATGCGGGCGTGGGTCATGGAGCAGGCGCCGTCGCTGGGACTGAGCGTGCGTGAGGAGATCCTCACGCCCTCCATGCTGCGGGCGGGGTCATTCATGACCAGCAGCCTCACAGGATTTGCTCCCATCCATCGGCTCGATGGAGAACCCTGTCGCGCTCCCGAAGCGACGGTCCGGCGCCTCCGCGAACGGTTTCAAGCAGTCGTTCCCGGCTAGGGATCGGAAGGGGTTCACCACGACGCCTCCCGTGGCTTCGGATGGATCGCCGTCTCGAAAGTTACCCATTGGCCGGAGTGATCGAGAAACGACTCGGATCAGAGCCCAAATGAATTCAGGAAGCGTTCGAGACAAACCGGCGTAGAATGACGATCTCAACAAAAAGGAGGGCTCCTCATGAATTTCAAGGCTGGCGGGAAGCGTCTGTCATGGTTGACCTGTATCGGTTTGCTCCTGGTTTCGACATTCGGTCTTCAGGCGAAGACCATCACGGTCGATTGTTCGAAAAAGAGTCTCAACGCGGCGCTTCAGGACAAGGCCGACGAGCTGACCATTGAATTCTCAGGGGTCTGTGCGGAGGACGTGGTGATTCCGCGGGGGAATGTGACCCTTCACGGAGCGCCCGGTGCGCAGATCATCGGCTCGCCGGGAGCGACGACGCCGACGGCTTCGATCGTGATCCGGAGCGTGGCAAACGTGGTTCTCTCCGCGTTTGTGGTGAACGACGCGGATGCGAGCGGCATCGAGGTACGGCACAGCGCCGGGGTTCGCCTCGAGAATGTCTCCGTGCAGAGCGCGCGTGGGGGCCTGTTGCTGCTCGATGGATCCTCGGCTCACGTCAAGGACAGCGACTTCGAGAACAACGGTAGTGATGGAATCGGGATCTGGGGCGGATCCTCGCTGACTCTCGAGGGGACCGTCAATGCGAGCTCGAACGGTCGTGGGGGAATCCTCGCGAGCGGAGATTCGGAGATTTCCGTTGAGCGCACCGGGACGACTCTGCACTGCGACTCGAACCGGTTCGGCATCCTGCTGCAGCTCGGGGCCGTCGCACAGCTCGAGTCTGCCGGCCCGACCGTCGTCACTGCCCACGACAACCAGGTCCTCGGTCTCGATCTCTATGGATCGGCCTCGTGGTCCGGTTGGATCGACGTGTCGAACACGATCTACGGCGTCGCGGTCGAGGGGCATTCGACCCTCGGGCAGTCCCCCGGCGAGCTGACCGTCAGCGGGTCCCAGTGGGGACTCTACGTCGCCGGCAACTCGTACGTCACGGCTGAGGCATCCTCTCTGACCGGCAATGATTTCGGGCTCTGGGTCGAGGATTCGACGGTCGAGATGAGCGGCACTGCAATCACCGGAAGCGCGGCCGAGGACGTTCATCTGGAGTTCGGCTCGCGCCTGACCGCGTGGAGCTCGAGCGCGGACGTGGTCACCTGCGACGGAACGGTTCTGACCCGGGGCGACATCTCCTGTCCGTCCCCGTTGTCGCTGAGCTCACGGCTGAAGGCCAGCTCGGTGGCGGCGGGTGGAACACGTCTCTCCGTGGCGCTGCCGGAGCATCCGTTCGAGCCCTGATGAACGGACCGGGGAGTCGGTTCCAGAGCGGTGGAATCCCTCAGATCGAAAGAGCTGCCGAGGATCTCCGCCGCGACGGATCCGTTTGCGGTCTGCCCGTCCAGTCCGAAGCATTCCTGGCGGCGATCCAGGTGATCGCCGCCAGGATCACGAGCGGAAGTACGGATGTGGGGAAGTACCAGGCCGAGGGATCGGCCACGAGCGGATAGCCGAAGGTGATGTGAAACGAGAACATCGCCGCGCTCAGTCCCACCAGGCCGAAGACGACGAGCACGCCGATCAGGAGCGCTGAGATCAGAAAGCCGACGAGCGAGATCGTCCCGCTGGCGAAGTAGTACCCCAGATTCATGACCAGAGCCGTCCCCAGAATCGCCGCCCAGCGGCGCCGGGTGAGGAGAACCCCGAGTCCGAGCAGAACTCCGAGGATCAGCGCCTGGATTACGGATGCGCCGACCAGCCCCAGGAGGCTGGTGGCGCCGAGGGGAAAGGAACGGAGCAGGTCGACGGATCCGGCGAGTGGCCTCCCGGCGGGCGATGAACCGAGCCAGGCGGGAAGCAGCCAGCTTGCGGACGCGCACGAGGCATGGAGCAGGCCCGCCGCCAGACCTCCGAGCATGTCGCGACCGAGGAGGGGATCGCGCCACCGCCACCGAAGCAGTCGATTCCAGGAAATCAGGAGCTCCGGCCAGAGCTTTCGCACCAGCGGTTCGAGCGCCAGATAGAGCACGAAGATCATCGCTCCGTCGAACAGGCCGGATTGCGTGGCGAACACGAACAGAGCGGTCTCGGCGTCGAGGGTCAGGGGATGGGCACTCGCGAAATAGCTGCTCAACGCGCCGATCAGAGCGAGAGCTGAAGCGATACGAAATGCTCCCGCCCGGTCGCCGCGTCCGTTCCGGGCGTTGTGAAAGGCCATGACGGCCGCAATCAACGTCACCCCGAGAACCAGCGCGATCAGGAACATGCTGAGCTCCCGGGTGGCAAACGGGATCTCGTCGGCGCTCGAGTAGTGCGTCCAGGGACCGGACACCTCGAACCAACCGGGTCGGCCCGCGTTGTTGGTGCCGCTCTCGACGTGGAGCACGAGCCGGGGACGCTCGCCCCGGGTACCTTCCCAGGCGCGACGGAGATCGACGTCGATCGGGGGTGAACCGGAAGGTTGGACGGCGTGAAAGCGGGCGGGGTCCAGGCCGGCGGCCGCAAACAGAACGCCGATGGTATCCTCGTTCGCGGGGGATGTTGCAGAGCTGGAGATCACCATCCGAAGCAGGTTTCCCCGTGGATCGAACTCCATCGCGTCCGGCGGTGCGGGATTTTCGATCGCCGGATTCCACGCGCTCGTGGACAGGGGCCGGCCAGCCGCGGGTATGCGCCTGATGCGAACGAGAGGAAGGTCTGCCGACCGTTCCCATCGGCCCGGGCGAGGGTCGCTGCTCCGGATCCAGAGGAGGAGATTCTGGTCGGTGGCTGCCGACCATGCCGGAACCGTCGGGTCCCGACCCGCCAGTTTCAAGAGCTCCGTGGACTTCTCCTCCAGAACCGCGGGAGGCTTGGTCCACTGCACGAGGGCGGGCAGCGAGGATTGCGTTTTGACGATGGTCACCGCAGCGGTCAGAACCGCGATCAGAGCAACCAGGCTGAGGGTAGCCCAGCGTGGGGTCCATGTCTCCGTTCCCGCGGCCGCCACCAGCTCGGGCGAGGGAGTCTGTCCTGCAGCCAGCGCCGCCGCCAGCGGATCGCCACCTGGCAGAGCCTGAATCACTTCGCGCGCCGAGGAGGGACGATGAACCGGATCCTCCTCGAGGCACCGGCGGATGATTCTCTCCGTCGCCGGATCCATCTCCGGCTCGGCTGAAGGGGGACGGGAGGTGTCGGTCGAGCCGGAGCTCTGCGCATCCTGCCCGCGAAAACGCCGGCCGGTGAACGTCTCGTAGAACACCAGTCCGAGCGCGTAAAGATCGGACTGAATCGTGGCGGGTTCGCCGCGGAGCTGCTCCGGCGCCATGTAGGCGGGAGTTCCGGCGGATCCTGTTTTCTCGCCTTCCATCATGGCGAGGCCGAAGTCGGTGATCTTCGCGTCGCCGCGGCCATCGATCATGATGTTGGCCGGCTTGAGATCGCGATGCAGAAAACCCCGCGCATGAGCCGCGGCGAGTCCGGATGCCAGATCACGGGCGATCTCCACCGCCTTGTCGCGGGGCAGGCGGCGAATCCGGCGGAGGAGAGCGGCGAGATCCTCCCCGTCGATGAACTCCATGGCGACAAAGTGGAGGCCGTTCCAGTCGAAGATGTCGTAGAGACGTGCGACATTGGGATGAGAGATCTGCCGCCCCAGACGGACTTCCTCATGGAGGAGGGCCATCATCCTGGGATTCCGTTCCCGGTTTCGTGTGATGAACTTCAGCGCCACGGCCTGACGCAGTCGAAGGTCCTCGGCACGATAGACTTCGCCCATCCCGCCGGCGCCGACGCGGCTGACCACCCGAAAGCGGTTCGCGACGAGCGTTCCCGGAGAGAACTCGACTCGCCTCTCGGGAGGCGAGGGCGCTCTTTCCAGCCGTTCCGTGGCCAGTCTGGAATCAGCTTCCGGCGGCGGCGAATCAGGATCCCTGCTCATCTGGATGGATTGATTCTACCTCCGCCGATGGGGGAGGGACAGGGGAAGTCACGGCCGCGACCAGGATCCGGTAGCGCACGGAGCGGGGCGAGTGACCGCGGTGGTGATGCGACAGCTCAGCGTCGCGGGCGAGCGAGCCGCGCGCGATACGCCTTCCGCGCCCGGTCGAGAATCGCCGGGTTCTCCGTCGTCGATCCCGGCCGGATCTACGACCGAACGGTTTCGTGGGGCATCGATCACTGCGTGGGAGGTCTCCAGGATGCACCCAATCCGGGGGACCTGCTGTGTGCCGCGCTGGCTGCCTGCCTCCACTCCACCATCCGGATGGTCGCCGATGTCGCCGGAGTCACCTTCGACGATCTGCACGTCGAAGTCCATGGCCGGGTGGATGTCCGGGCCGCGCTCGGGATGCGCTCCGGGTCTCCGGTCGGGTTTCAGTCGTTCGAGTGCCGGGTGGATGCCGCGCCCGCGCCGGGCTCGGACCCGCGCCGGGTGGAGGCGAATCTGGGAGCTTCACGGCGCCGCGGCGGACGGAATCACCATCCTCTTCTGGGCCGGCTGGGCCACGGTCTTCGCCTCGACCTGGATGATCAGCCATGCCCACCTGTTCGGCCTGCGTCAGGTGCACCAGAACCTTCGGGGAGAGAAGCTGACCGATCCGGAGTTCCAGGTACGTGGCCTCTACCGGATGGTGCGGCATCCGATCATGCTCGGATTCATCATCGCCTTCTGGGCCACGGCCACGATGAGCGCCGGGCATCTCCTCTTCGCCGCTGCCTCCACCGGCTCCATTCTGGTGGCACTCCAGCTCGAAGAACGGGATCTGATCCACTTCTTCGGGGAACGCTACCAGCACTACCGCGCCCGTGTGCGGATGCTCGTTCCATTGCCGAAGAGAGTGGAATCTTCAGCGCGCGATACCGCGACGGAGTCGTGAGACCGGGGCTGAACGAGCTCCGTCTCGACCCGCGGGGTCGGAGCCGAAGGGTCCGTGAGCCACAGTCGTTCACGAAGACGGTGCTTTGCGTCGGGACGTCTTCATCCGGGCGCTCCATCGATGCGGCGTCGGATCCGGAGGGGATTGCCTTCATGCAACTCCTCCGGAAGTACCGTCTCCGGAGCGTTCTGCCAGGCGACAAGGCGGGCGAAACGCTCGATCGCTCGCGTCCCCACCGAGGTCGTTCGGCCGTCGGACGTCGCGGGGTAGGGGCCCCCATGGACCATCGCGTCGCAGACTTCCACGCCGGTCGGATAGCCGTTGAACAGAACCCGGCCGGCTCTCTGTTCGAGAATCTCCACCAGTTCGGGGTAGTCCTCCAGATCGCTCGCCGTGGCATGCACCGTCGCGGTGAGCTGGCCTTCGAGCGAGGCTGCCACGTCGAGCAGCCGCTCCTTCGTCGCGCAGCGCACCACCAGGGTCGACGGGCCGAAAATCTCCGCGGAGAGATCCTCGTGCGAGAGAAACGTGTGATCGTTGGCGACGAACAATGCCGCGCCGGCGACATGTCCCCCGGTGGTATCCACCGGCACGCTCACTCTTCGCTCCACCCCCTCGACCGATGCGAACCGGTCGACGGACCCGCGATAGGAGGCGCAGATCGCACCGTTCAGCATCGCCGCCGGTGCGCTCCTCTTCAGTCCCTCCTCCAGACTCGCGAGGAACGAGTCCATCGTGGCGCCCGCGGTGCCGAGCACCAGACCGGGATTGGTGCAGAACTGACCGACGCCGAGAGTGACCGAGGCGTGAAGTCCGGCGGCGATCTCCGCGCCCCGCTCCTGCATCGCGCCGGGCAGAACGAAGACCGGATTGATGCTTCCCATCTCCGCATAGATCGGAATCGGCTCGGGTCGGGATGCGGCGATTTCCATGAGGGCCGTCCCTCCGCGACGTGAGCCGGTGAAGCCGACTGCCCTGATCGCCGGATGCCTCACCAGCGCGACGCCCCCTTCGTGGCCCGCATCGAAGAGAAGCGAAACGACGCCATCCGGGAGCGAGCATGCCTCCACCGCCTCCAGGATCGCCATTCCTGCGAGCTCCGAGGTGCCGGGGTGGGATGGATGCGCCTTGACGATCACCGGGCATCCCGCCGCCAGAGCGGAGGCGGTATCCCCGCCGGCGACGGAGAAGGCGAGCGGGAAATTGCTCGCGCCGAACACCGCGACCGGTCCGAGGGGCCGGAGCATCGAGCGAACGTCGGGTTTCGGCAGCGGTTTCCGACCGGGATCGCCATGGTCGATGCGGGCGTCGACCCAGGAGCCTTCCTCGGCCAGCGAGGCGAACATCCGCAGTTGCGAGGTGGTTCTCCCGAGCTCGCCTCGAAGTCGCGGCTCAGGCAGCGCGGTCTCCAGGCCCGCGCGCGCGACCAGATCGTTCCCATGGGCCTCGAGACGCTCGGCGATGGCGCGGAGGAACGCGCCCCGCTCGGCACCGCTGGTCCGGCCGTACCGGGAGAATGCTTTCGAGGCCAGACGCGCGGCCCGGTCGATTCCGTCGACCGTCGCTGAGTGGAAGAGCGGTTCGAGCGTCTCTCCGTTCGCGGGATTGACCGCATGGAACTCGCGTCCTCCCGTCGCATCCAGAGAGCCGGCGATGAGTGAGCGTCCCTGGAGATTCATGCCTTCACCTCCGGGCGTGTCTCGATTGCGGTACGAATGATCTGCAAAGCGCCTTCGCGCTCGGAGCCGGCGAGCTCCAGCCGCGGTGGCCGGACCCGTTCGCTCCCCATCCCCACCTCCTGCTGAGTGAGCTTGATGAGCTGGACGAATTTCGGCACCGTGTCGAGCCGCAACAGCGGAAGGAACCAGCGGTAGATGGCGAAGGCCTCGTCGCGGGCACCGTCGCGCGCGAGCTCGAACAGCCGCACCGACTCGACGGGAAACGCGTTGACCAGACCGGCGATCCATCCCACCGCTCCGGCGTCGATTCCCTCGACGATCACGTCGTCCACCCCGACGAAAATCGCCAGACGGAAATCGATCAGCGAACGGATGCCGGCGATCCTTCGGACGTCGGTGCTGGACTCCTTGACCGCGTGGAGATTGTCGTGCGCGGCGGCGAGCTCGGCGATCTGTTCGGGAAGAAAGTCGGTTCGGTAGGCCACGGGATTGTTGTAGAGCATGCAGGAAAGCGGCGTCGCCTCGATCACCGCGTCGAGGTGCGCCTTCATTTCCCTCCAGTCGGTGGAGTAGACGTACGGAGGAAGCACCATCAGCCCGCTGCATCCGGCATCTGCTGCCGCGCGGGCGAATGCGACCGCCTCGGAGGTGCTCAGCGCCGACACCGCGGCGACGATCGGAACGCGTGCGCCCACCGCGTCGACGAGAGTCCGCAGCACCGCAATCTTCTCGTCGAACGAAAGCGTGGCGCCTTCGCCCAGCGATCCCGGAGCGACGATTCCGGTGCAGCCGGCGTCGATCATCCAGGAGGCATGACGGGCGAGAAACTCGTGGTCCACCGATCCATCGGAAGCGAACGGTGTGGTGATCGCGGGGATGACTCCCTCCCATTGCATCATTCGGGAAACTCCTTTCTTCAGGCGTAACGGTCGGGCGAGAACGGCGCCAGTGCCACCGATGGTGGTTCGCCGGCGAGGATCTCGGCAACCAGCCTACCGGTGATCGGAGCGAGACTCACCCCCATCATCGCATGGCCGGTTGCGGTGGAGAGGTTGCTCCAGCGGGCGAAACGTCCGATGAACGGCACCCCGTCCGGCGAGCAGGGTCGCAGCCCGCACCATGGCTCGATCCCTTCGAAATCCTCCGCCGAATAGCCGGGCATGTAGCGGACCGAGGACTTGATCAGACCACGAATGCGGGCCGGTCGAAGCTGCAGATCGAGTCCGGCGATCTCCATGGTGCCGCCAAACCTCAACGTCTCTCCCATCGGAGTGACCGCCACGTGCCCCTCGGAAAGAATCAGGGCACGCTGTGGCTGCTGTTTCGGATGGGGAAGGGTCAGGCTGTAGCCTTTGCCTGCCTCCACCGGAAGCCGCACTCCGAGATCCCGGACCAGCCGAGGCGACCACGATCCGCCGCAGATCACGAACTCGTCGCCCTCGATCTCGCCCCGCTTCGTCCGGACCGCCTCGATCCGTCCGGAGGCCGTCCTCCATCCGATCGCCTCGGTTTCCCACTCGGTGGTGACGCCCCGCTCGGCGGTCCGGCGTCGAAGCGTCGCCATCAGGCGAAACGGATCGAGATGTGCGTCGCGTGGGTAGAAGACCCCGCCGGTGACGTCGAGCTCCACCTCCGGCTCGAGCTTCTGTGCTTCCTCCCGACTCACCACCTCGGCCGGAAGTCCCAGTCGCCGTGCCTCCGCGGCGATCTTCTGCTCCTCCTCGAATCCATGGGCGGTGTTGCACAGCATCAGCATGCCGCGCTCAGTCAGTCCGAAGTCGTCCCGTTCCCGGGCGAGCTCACGGTAGAGCCGGAGCCCGGCGAGATTGAGCTCGAGCAGAACCGGGATCGATCGCGCGGCACGAGCGGGAGTCGCGGCGCGGGCGAACTTCCATGCCCAGGAGAGAAGGGAGCGGTCGAGTCGGGGCCGAAACCAGAACGGACTTTCGGAGTCGAACATCCAGCGGAGCGCGAGGCCGACTGCGCCGGGTGCAGCGAGGGGAACGAAATGGCTGGGAACCACCAGGCCTGCGTTTCCGAACGAGCAGCCGAGAGCGGCGGGAGCATCCCGCTCGATCAACGTGACGCGCAGGCCCCGCTCCGCGGCATGGAGCGCGGTCGAAAGGCCGATCACGCCGCCACCGATGATCACCACCTGACGGCTCATGGTCGAATCCCCCAGCAGAATGGATCCTCCGGATCGAGGATGAGCCGAGAGTCGGCATTGACGAATGCGCGCCCGCGGATGGTGGGGATGATCGCGTCGCCGGCCACGCGTACGGAGCCCTCGAAGAGGCTGCCGACGATGCTCTCCTGCCGCCAGCGCTCGCCCTCCCGGAGCGCGCCGCTCTGGTAAAGGCAGGCGAGCTTGGCGCTGGTTCCGGTTCCGCAGGGGGAGCGGTCCCAGGCACGTCCGGGACAGAGGACGAAATTGCGGCTGTCGGCATCGTCGCGACGGGGAGGACCGAAGAGCTCGACGTGATCGATCTCGGCACCGTCGCGTCCGGTAATCCCCTGGGAGGCGAGAGCGCCGCGGATCGCCCAGGTCAGTTCGGTCAACCGGTCGGCGTTCGCGAGATCCAGCTCCTCGCCGTGGTCGCCGACGAGAAAGAACCAGTTGCCTCCCCAGGCGACGTCGCCGCTGAATCGACCCATCCCTCCACCTCGACGGAGACGTCATGACGGTAGCGGTCGCTGGGGACGTTTTCCACCGCGACCTCGCCGTCGGCGGACAGCGAAGCGGTGACGACACCGACAGGCGTTTCGATCCGGTGCGATCCCGGGCCGATCCGTCCGAGCCAGGCGAGGGTCGCGACCAGACCGATCGTGCCGTGGCCGCACATCCCGAGGTAGGAGACGTTGTTGAAGAAGATGACCCCGGTGACGCAGCTGGAATCGGTCGGAGGACAGAGCAGCGCTCCCACCACCGGATCCGATCCGCGGGGCTCGTTGACCGTGGCGGACCGGTACCGGTCGAACTCGCGGCGGAAGCGTTCTCGACGCTCGCTCAGCGAACCCGTTCCGAGATCCGGGCCCCCTTCGATGATCACGCGGGTCGGCTCTCCGGCGGTGTGGGAATCGATCAAGTGAAGTGTGGCTGGTGGGTTCATGCGGACACCGTCTCCGATCGAGAGAAGTCTATCGCGGTTCGGTGCCGGTGGATCAGCGTGACCCGTGGGAGGAGGAAGCGGTGGAGCGATGGCGGTGTTGACGCGGCGGAGGAGATGAGCATGACGGAGTCGAAGACGGTCACGGTGATCGGTGCGGGAATCATGGGACGTGCGATCCTGGCGGCGCTGAGGGACGCGGGGGCCCACGACGTTCGGGGCACCACGCGCCATGCAGAGACGGCGGAAAAGGCCGCGGTGATGCTGAACGTTCCAATCGGAACGGACAATGCGGCGGCGGTGCGTGGCGCGGAGGTCATCATTCTTGCGGTGAAGCCGCGATCGGTCGTCGAGGTGGTTGCGGAGCTTCGTGAATCCAGCGTGATGGGCGAGGACGTCCTGCTGATCTCGATCGCCGCGGGGGTAGGGATCGAATCGATCGAAGCCGCGGTGGGGACCGGTCCGGCCGTCATTCGGGCGATGCCGAATCTCCCCTGTGCCATCGGCAGGGGGATGACCATTCTCTCGCCAGGCCGGAACGCGAGCGAGGAGCACCGGCGCACGGCGGAGGCGATCTTTGCACCGATGGGCCGGGTGCGGGAGCTCGAGGAGAAACACATGGACACGGTGACCGGCCTGGCGGCCTCGGGGCCGGCGTTCTTCTACGTGATCATCGAAGCGCTGGCGGATGGAGCGGTCGCCCGCGGGCTCCCGCGCGATGTGGCGATCGAGATGGCGGCGCAGATTGCCTTCGGTGCCGGATCGATGGTGCTCGAGACGGGGATTCATCCGGCGGCGCTGAAAGACCAGGTGACCACGCCGGCCGGCTGCACCATCGCCGGAATTCTCGCGCTGGAGGATGGGCGCATTCGCAGCACCCTTTCGCGTGCGGTGGAGGTTGCGAGCATCCGCGCGGGAGAGCTCGCCAACGGATAGCTGATGCGCTCAGGGCTTGAGGATGACTCCGCGTCTTTCGTGGCCGTTCATCTTGATCACCAGAGGGCGTTCGAACCGGAGGTGACGGACGGACGCCGTTTCGGCGATCGCTTTCCGGGCGTTCAGCCATTGCCAGTCCACCACGCTCTGGGATTTGTGATGGGAAACGGTGAAGTAGCCGACTTGAAACGCGGTCAGATTCTGGAAGAAGTGGGAGCCCTGGGACGGGTCGACGCTGACGTCGCGCAGACCCGCCTCGATGATCGCGCGGGCGCCGCAGATCTGTTCCCATTTCACCGGAATCCCCAGCCAGGGATCGAGGGTCCCCCAGCGTCCGGGCCCGATCAGCAGATAGCCGCGGTCCTGGTCGAGCAGCCGATCGTTGAACCGCGCCACCTCCATGGCGACTTCGCGGCTCCGGGCGCGGTCGAACCGTCCAGGATCGACCATCACCACGTCGAAGACGTCGCGGATGACGCCGTGTCCGAGAACGGAAGCGCTCTCACAGAGAAGCTGCTCTGCGGGGGTATCACCGATGGTCAGCTCCTCGGTTTCGCGCGTCAGCACCAGCGGCCGCATCTGCAGCACGCCGAACTGATATCGCTGTTCCTCCGGCACCGAGAGATTCATCGCGAATTCGATCTCGATCGGATTGCCCATTCCCCAGCTTCCGAGATCGCAGAGAAACTCCAGCACCGGGGCGAGAGGGACCAGTCGGTTTCGCAGCATCGGCGCAAAGGTCACGATGCGGGTCCCCTTGCGGGAGGTGCCTTCGTAGAGGGCATCGTTTTCCGGTGAATACGTGGAAGCCACGAAGTGGAGCGTTCCATCGTGCTCGGCCGTGCTCAGAGGAAGTGCCCTGACCTGCTCATCCTCGACTTCGCGCTGCTCCGACTGTCTGTCGGTCATGTCCAGCGCGTAGAAATCATGCTGACTGTTGCGAAGGATCTCGCGGGTGGAGAAAAACTGCTGGAGGTGATCGGGATAGCGTGGGCAGAAGCGGACCGTCGGACCGCCCTCGACAATCGTCTTTCCCAGTCCAAGGGCCACCGAAGTGACGCCATCGTCAGGCCGTTGAGGTCCCACCGGGTAGAAGTTGTAGGAACGGGCGACCCCCGAAACCTCCGGGTAGAAGTGGTCGCCATGACGGGCCCCGACCATCTTCTGGATGATCACCGCCATCTTTTCGTCCTCCACCCGGAGGGAGGTGACTTTGATGTACTCGCGCGCGGCATGGTAGAAGGTCGCGGCGTAGACCCGTTTGATCGCGGTGATCAGTTCCTGCTTGCGGACGGCCGGCTCGGCGTGGCAGTTGGGGATCATGTAGGTCTGATAGACGCCCGCGAAGGGATGGAACTGAGAGTCTTCCAGCAGACTGGACGACCGCACCGCAAGCGGCTCCGTGGTGAGCTGGAGAAACTCCTCCAGTGCGACGTCGATCTCGAGCGGAAAGGCCTCCGCCGCGACGAAGCGGCGCATGATCTCGAGGTCGTCTCCGCATTCGAGTGCAAAGCCGCGCAGATCGTTCTCTTCGAGGAACTGATCGAACACGTCTGTGCCGATGACGATGGCGGCGGGCACCTCGATCTCCAGATCCTCGAAGCGCGTACGGACCATGTAGCTGGAGAGCAGCGCGTTGACGAACGCGAGGCCGCGGGCCTTGCCGCCCAGCGAGCCCCCGCCGAGACGGGCGAAGGAGCTTTCCGGGTCGAACGAGTCGGGGGAAAATTCGGTGAGCATTCCCCGCTGTCGGATGGACCGGTGTTCGTGAATCTGGCGGATGATGTCCTCGCGCAACTCGTGCACTGAGGGGTAATCCGAGACTTTCCGGGGGCGGAGCCGGAAGGCCAGCCGGAATTCCGTGCGGGCTTTCAGCCAGTTGGAGATGTGGTTGCGTTCGGCGTGGTAGAGAAGACTCTCGTCCGGGACGGTGCGAAGCTGTTCCTCGAGAGAGAGAAGATCGGTGGCCCGTCCCACCTCCCGCTGGTCCGGGGTGCGGAAGATGAAGTCGCCGAAGCTGAACGTATCACGGAGAATCCGGCGGACGTCGTCATTGAGGGTGGGAGAGTCCTTGGCCACGAAGAGCGCTCCGATCGCGGCGGCCTCCTGTTCGAACTCCCGGGTGGTCGATTCGAGAAGAATGGGAACGTCGAACCAGCGGGAGCGGACCATCTTTGCGAATTCGATCCCTGCTCGGTTGTCGACCTCCCCGTTTCGCGGAAAGCCGATGTCGGAGATGATCCCGATGATGTGCTCCTGATACTGCTGGAAGAAGCTCCAGGCCTCTTCCCATGTCGTGCAGAGCAGGATCTTCGGCCGGGCCCGCATTCGCAGGGATCGGTGAGCCGAGTTGAGTCCCTCCGCGATCAGGCGCTGCGAGTGGCTGATGACCTCGGAGTAAAGGATCGGAAGAAGCAGGGAGTAGTACCGCACGCTGTCTTCGATCAGCACGATGCACTGCACGCCGAACAGAGTGGTGTCGTGCCGCACGTTCATCCGGTCCTCGAGGTCCTTGATACTGGCGATCAGCACCCGGAAATCACCCTGCCAGACGTAGATGCGGTCGAAGACGGAGGTGTCCTGGTGGGTGATCAGGTCGTTGAGCTCACGGTTGTCGTACGCCAGCAGGACGATGGGAATCTTCAGCCCTCGGTCCCGGATCATCCGGGCGAGCTTGAGGGGCGGCATGTCCTCGATGTGCAGAGTCATCAGGACCATGTCGAAATGGGAGCCCTCGCGGAGCATGTGCAGGGCTTCGGTACCGCTGGAGACGCGGGTGAACTCCGGGGCATGCGAGAGCTGCAGACCCTGATACTCGTTCTGGATCTGTTCGTAGAGAAGACCTTCCTCCTCGAACAGAAAGAGGTCGAACAGGCTGGAGACCAGCAGCACGTCACGAATGCGATGCCGCATGAGCTGCTGGAAGTCCTGAAGACGGGTGCCGAAGCCGTGCTCGGTCCACACCGGCTCGAACAGCTCGTGGCGCATGATTCCGTCCATCTTACCCCCGGAGCAACGGTCAGCAGTCATCAGCGATCGGTGCCGGTGATGGCCTGACCCCGATTCCTGATGCCTGAAAAAAGGGCCGGGCGCGCGGTCTGATCCACGCGGTCCCGGCCCGGATTGGATGCTTCGGCTGAGCTAGACTGCGCCCTGATCCATCATCGCATCAGCGACCTTGAGGAAGCCACCGATATTCGCGCCGTGGACATAGTTGCCCGGTGCGCCGAACCGGTCGGACATCTCCACGCAGGTGCTGTGGATCCGCTTCATGATCTGGTGGAGCTTCTGGTCGACTTCCTCACGGCTCCAGGACAGACGCATGCTGTTCTGGCTCATCTCCAGTCCGGAGGTGGCCACGCCCCCGGCGTTGGCTGCCTTGCCCGGTCCGTAGAGAATGCCGGCATCGAGGAAGCGGTCGACCCCTTCGATCGTGGTCGGCATGTTCGCGCCCTCGGAAACGACGTAGACGCCATTTCGCAGCAGATTCCCGGCATCGCGAACGTTGATCTCGTTCTGGGTTGCGCTGGGGAAGGCGCAATGGGCCTTGTGGTCCCACAGCGGGTTGTGATCGTCGCCACCGCTGAACTCGGTGTAGACCGCACCCTTGAACTGATCGGTGTACTCCCGGATGCGGCCGCGGCGGACATTCTTCAGGTCCATGACCCAGGCCAGCTTGTTCCGGTCGATGCCCTCTTCGTCGTAGATGTAGCCGTTCGAATCGGAGAGGGTGAGCACCTTTCCGCCCAGGTCCAGAATCTTTTCCACCGTGTACTGGGCAACGTTGCCACTGCCGGAGACCAGGCAGGTCTTTCCTTCCAGGCTCTCCTTGCGGGTGGAGAGCATCTCCTGGGCGAAATAAACCGCGCCGTATCCCGTGGCCTCGGGACGGATCAGCGAACCGCCCCAGTTGATTCCCTTGCCGGTCAGGACGCCGCTGAACTCGTTGCGCAGCTTCTTGTAGGTCCCGAACAGATAGCCGATCTCACGACCGCCGACGCCGATGTCACCGGCCGGCACGTCGGTGTCGGGTCCGATGTGGCGCTGGAGCTCGGCCATGAAGCTCTGGCAGAAGTGCATGATCTCGTTGTTGCTCTTGCCCTTCGGATCGAAATCCGAGCCGCCCTTGCCGCCGCCCATCGGGAGCGTGGTCAGGCTGTTCTTGAAGACCTGCTCGAAGGCGAGGAACTTGAGGATGCCCAGGTTGACGGAAGGATGGAAACGGAGACCGCCCTTGTAGGGCCCGATCGCGCTGTTCATCTCGATGCGAAAACCGCGGTTGACCTGGATCTCGCCGCGGTCGTCCACCCAGGGAACCCGGAACATGATGACCCGTTCCGGCTCGACCATCCGCTCGAGAATGCGCGAGGCGCGATACTCGGGATGGCGCTCGAGAACGATGCTGACCGACTCGACGACCTCCTGAACCGCCTGGTGGAACTCCGGTTCAGCAGGATTCTTGGCCTTCAGTGCGGCCATGAAATCTTCGACGTAACTCGTCATCTGCGGGGATCCTCCGTGGGATTTCGTTTTGGGTTCCTCGACCATCGTTGTCATCTGGATCGCCTCCATCCTATCTCTTTTGAAAACCAAATGATCACCCGCCCTGGACGGGCGGATGAGGACTCGTGATCTTCTATGGACGCCATGCTATCGAGACCTCCCGCTGGCGCGGGGTGACGGGACTCACCCGATCCCATGTCAGGGCCCACATGATGATTGTGTTCGGACAGTCACGAGTTTTGGAGCCATTAGGTCGTTTGCATCAGCCGGGTTCGAAGCTCTCTGACCAGGGTTCGAAGCTCTGATTGGCCCGGCTCGTGCCGCACCCGTCGCTCCAGAATCTCGATCACTTCCCGCTGCGTGCAGGTACCGGCCACCGGATAGAGATGGATGTGCAGATGCGGAACCGGGAGCCCGGATTTCTCACACCATCTCCGCTGCGGAGGCGGATAGTGACCTGTCTGCTGGGTTGCGCACAGCTTCGGCTCCTCAACATAGTCACCACTATGCCTACGTCGCCGAAGCTGCGCACGCCTTGCATCAAGGCCACTCTCCGCCTCCTCGCGACGAGACGGCGTGAGAAATTCGGGCTGGCCCGAGCTTGACCGTGAGCACCCGATCCGCCGGCACGGTCTCGAGCAGGACCGCCTCGACCCGCCGCAGCATCCGAACGAGCCCGAAGCTCTCGTCGTCGGTCAGGTCCGACCAGTGCTCGACGTGGCGGCGGGCGATGACGACAGTATGTCCCGGGGTTGCGAATTCGTCGCTGAGCCGGGCCACGGCATCGTCGTCGTGATCCAGGACCAGAGGGCCGTCGCGGTCGAGTCACACAGCGGGCATGGGGCCGACTGGCTCATGGGGTTCGGATCAGCGGAATCGCGGCAAAGAGCAGCGCGAGGAATACCGAAGGCACGATCAGGAGAAGAGGGTTGGTGCCGCCGATCGCGACCGATCCGATCAGGCCGAGAATCGCGCCGGCCGCCGAGCCTCCCAGCAGTCCCCGGATCGCCGCGCCCGCCGGATCGGATGGGGCATTCGCATCTGGAGCGATTCCTGGTTCAGTCCCGCGGCTGCGGTTCAGCGCCTCCCAGAGGCGCTCATGGTCATGGTTCGCTTCGCTCGCCGGAGCATGCTCCATCAGATCGGGCGCCGCGAGGTCCACGTCCGGATGCTCCCGGAGTCGGTCCTGAAGCTCGGTGCAGAGTGTGTCGAGGGCCATGGATCCGGGAGCGATGATCTTGCCGGCGAGGAGTTGAGGTTCCGGGCCCGCCGTCTGCTCATCTCTGGTCTCCGGCAGGTCCGGGGATTCGCCGATCTCGTTGTGCACGTAGAGGAAAGCGCCCTCGGGGAAGGTCTCGCCCAGCTCGTGGATGGCTTCGGACCTGGTCTGTCTGGCCAGAAACCAGAATCGATGAAAGTCGCCGGGACTGATCCGCTGGAGAAGGGGAAATTGTGGCGAGCGGATACCCTCCTCCTGGTGATAGCCTACCGGCGCTCCATCCCACAGCACCAGATCGCCATAATCGGCGGCGAGGCCGTACACCGCCGGAGTGAGAACCAGTCCGTGGCAGGGACTCCAGGGCTGGACCCAGAGCAACTCGTGGCTGGTGGAAGTGCCCGCGGCATGAAGCCGTGGGTCGACCCCCTGGGCAACGCTGGAGACGCGGACCTGGGCTGGAGCAAGATCCATCCTGGGAAGCCCGTCGGGTCCGGGGCGACTCTTGTAACCGAGTGCGAGCCACGCCTCCGCGGCGACAAATCCGTCACCGGCACCGGTCGCGCAGATCCCGAGGTTCCAGAGCAGAGAATCGTCGTCTCCGATCAATTCGCGGGCTTTGAGGTTGGCATCCAGCCCTTCCCGCCATCTCCCGCGCCACTTGTGGAAGAGTCCGAGATTGAACCACCACCATCCGTTGTCGGGATCGAGATCGACGGCGCGTTCCAGGGCAGCAAGTGTTGAGGAGTCATGTTCGGAGCCGGCGAGATGAAGGGCAGTCCCCAGCACGGCATAGAGAGGTGCCGCGAGGTCGGGATCGAGTCTCTGGTCCGGAGCGAGACGGCCGAGGCAGCCCGAGGCGGCGCGGGCCGCGAGCATCGCGGGGCTGTCGCCCGGGGGAGGTTCATCCATCGGGTCCTGTTCGGCGAGCAGGATCAGCTGTCTGGAGGCCCGCTCGACCAGGACCGGATCCGCGGCGAACGAGACCAGGACCTGCTCGAGATCCTCCCTGCAGTTCTCGTCCGCCTGATCGCACAGCTCGACCCATAGAAATGCGAGCTCCGGAACGTCGGTGAGGTGCTGGCGGTGCCGTTGAAGCAGGTTCCAGGCGCTCGACCTGCGACCCTCCTCCACCAGAGTCCATCCCCGGTCGATCAGAGCTTCGAGCTCGTCCGTCATGCTCATACGATCCTACCAGAGGGGGGATGCACGAAGCGTGAACGACGATCGAGGCGGAATTCTCCCTCCGCTCCTTTTCCCCGGAGTGCCGCCGACGCGTACAGCCGTCACAACCGGAGCAGACTTCTTTCCGTACACTGGCCGAGTGCCGCAGCGGGGAGTTTTCAGGAGGGTCGCCAGTGGTGGGAATGCCACCTGCTCCATCAACCGTTTCTGGATGGTGGTTCCACTTCGTTCGTGTCCCGGTGTCTCCCTGACTCCCCGACTCGCCACGAATCCCCGCAAACTCTCGACGACACCAGCCCGACGTATTTCATCCCGGCTGGTCGGAGGCTCGACATGTCACATCCCCTGAGGCTCGCCGGTCTGATTCTTCTGGCCGCAGTCATTCTCGTTTCCGCGATGCCGGGCCGTGCCGCGGACAAGGACCCGGTGGTGGTTCTGATCAACAGCAGCCGTCCGGAGAAGGCAGTGAGTAGTCTCGACCTGATCGGAATCTACCTCGGTCAGACGCCCTACTGGGGCGATCACAGCGCGATCGTTCCAATCCTCCCTCCGTCGGGGGATCTGGTGGCCAATGTCCGCTTTTATCAGTTTCTGGGGACATCCCAAAGCAAGCTCCGTGGACGCTGGATGGCGAAAGTCTCCAGGGGAGAAGTCTCCCGTCCTCCGGTGCAGGTGAAAACCGGGGCGGAATCGCTCGATTTTCTGTCGCGAACACCCAGGGTATCGCGGTGATGTCGCTCTCGGCGCTGCAGAAGGCCGGCGGAGCCGGCGAGGGCTTCACCATTCTGATGGTCGACGGCAAGGCACCCGGAAGCCCGGGCTATCCTCTCTGAGCCGGACGACCGCTCGGGCCGGCCCTCCCGGGCAGGCCGTGAAAGCCTCAACTGGTGATGTAATTCTCCAGCTGTCGGATCACGAATTCCTGATCGTCGATGATGACCTTGATCAGGTCGCCGATGGAGATCATGCCGACCATTTCTCCGGCCTGCTGGACCGGAAGGTGACGAATTCTCTTTTCCGTCATCACTGCCATGCACTGCTCGATGGACCAGTCGGGAGCGGCGCTGAATACCCGCGACGACATGATGTCGCGCACCGGCGTCTCGCGAGAGGAGCGTCCCTGAAGGATCACCTTCCGGGCATAGTCGCGCTCGGAGAGAATCCCCACCAGCTGCTCTCCATCCATCACCACCAGAGCTCCGACCTCACGGTCGGCCATCATCTGGACGGCCTCGAACACCGAGGATTCTGGGTGGATCGAATAGACCTGGCGGCCCTTGTTCGCCAACAACTGATTGACGGTCTTCATCGCATCTGCTCCTTTTCCGGATCTGGCGATTGACAGGTTGTCGAGGTCCATTGATTGTAACCCGGATGATTCATGTGGCGTTCATTGCCGAGGGGCGGTCCGGACAACACGGCGTTGGTGCTCCTCGAAATCGTGCCGCCGATGCTGTCCCATCCGAGGCCGCAGCCGTGCCCGCCGGGTGATCCAGCTCACTACCGTCGGCTCGTCTCCGTCACCGAATCCGGACCCCAGACCCGCGATGATTCGACTCCAATACAGCAGTTCGAGGAGATCGGGATGGAAATTCAACTGCCGGAGCCGTTGCGCATCGAGCACGAGGAGATGATGGAGTCGCTGCAGCAACGGGCGGCTCTCGAGAGTCTGGTGGGGGAGAAGGTGCGGGTGATCATCGACATGATCGTGCCCCACATGGAGCGTGAGGAGATGATGGTCCTGAAACCTCTGGCCCTCCTCGATCAGGTCGCCCTGGGAAAGCAGGTGGACACCAGTGGAATCGAGGATGCCGTCGCTTTGAAGAAATCCCTTCCGGTGATGTATGCGGAACACCGTGAGATCTCACGTGCCCTGGGAAGGCTGGCCGAGGCGGCCCGAGTGGAAAAGGATTCCGACACCGCTCTGATTGCCGAAAAGATCATGATGCACATCCGTCTGGAAGAGGAGATCCTCTACCCGGCCGCGATCATTCTTTCGGAGTACCTGGAAATCCGGAACGGCGCGGAGCTGGTTGCGCCGGTCTGACGGGAATGAACCCGAGCAGAAGAAAGGCCGCGATGTTTCGCGGCCTTTCCTTTTTCGAGCTCCGGGACGGGGTTACTTCTTGAGCGTGCGGATGAACTCCACCACACTCTTGATCTCGTCACTACTGAGCTTGCTCGCGTAGGCGGGCATCTTCTTTTCGCCGTCGGTGATGATTTTGGTCAGCTCGGCGTCACTCTTCTTCTGAACCTCCGGACTTCCGAGGTCCATTGCCCCCATCTTCTGGGCGAACGCGGATGGGCTGCCATCTGCTCCGTGACAGCTCTTGCACTTGGCCTTGTAGACCGCGGCGCCGTCGGCGAACATCGGAACGGCCAGGAACATCGAAAGAGCGACGACAGAGGCATAGCGGGAAATGGTTCGGGAACGTTGCATTGAGTGATTCTCCTCTCTTGGGGCAGAGCCCCGGTTCAATCCATTCTGGAATCTACCCCGGATGCTCACTCCGGGAAGTGAGGCAGTGCACGTAGCCATGTGATGTTCGTCACGATTGCCCTGACGGGCCGGGAAACTCCGGCGCAGGGCGGTCTGGAGCCTGTTTTCGGAGCCGCTGGCGGGTGGCTCGAGTCATTTGTCCGGCCCCGGAAATGTGCAACACTTCCCTCACCCGGCAATCCGGGATGCAGGTCAATGTCCGAAGGTTCGAAATCGATGCGTATGCCGTGGTCGCGGTTTCTGTTGATGTTTGCCCTTGGCGCCGTCATCGGTCCTGCCGTCTCTGCCCAACAACTGGCGGTGACCAGTTACATGACCGATGACGGGCTGGCTCACCCGCAGGTGTGGTGTGTCTTTCAGGACAGCCGGGGATATCTCTGGATCGGGACCACGGATGGAGTGAATCGATTCGACGGAGTCAGCTTCACCACATTTGCCGCACGTGACGGGCTGAAAAACAAGACCGTTCGGACCATCGCGGAAGACCCTTCCGGCAATCTCTGGTTCGGCACCGACAACGGGCTGGCGACGTTCGATGGCCACCATATCGTGACCCATCAGAAGGAGCAGTACGCTCCCCGTGGAACCATCTGGTCCAGCACGCTCGACAGTCTCGGGCGTCTCTGGTTCGGGACTCAGTACAACGGGGCGGTTCTCGTGGATGGTGACCGGTTCGTGCCGTTCAGCCAGGAGAACGGGCTGGTCTCCGAGTATGTCTACGGGACGTTCTCGGATAGCGCCGGTCGGCTCTGGTTCAGCTACCGCGAACCTGGTCTGACCGTCTGCAGTCCGGACGCTGCGCGCGGGCTCCGGGACTGCCACACCTTCACGGCCGCGGACGGACTTCCCGACGAGAGCATCCGGGCGATGGTCGAAGACGCCGGCGGCAATCTCTGGTTCGGAACGCGCGGTCAGGGTCTGGTCCGGTACGACGGCACCGCCTTTCACACCTTTCACGCGGCGGAGAAAGGCTTCGCGGACGACGACATCTACTCGCTGCTGATCAATGCCCGTGGCGAGCTGGTGGTGGGCTCGACGAACCGGGGGATCAGTTTCTGCGACCTGCCGGACCTGTCGAATTGCCATTCGTTCGGGATGGTCAACGGACTGGCCGACGACGGGGTACTTGCACTTGCCCTGGATCGCGACAACTCGCTGTGGATGGGAACCGAAAACGGGCTGACCCGGCTGGTGACCGAGCGGATGCTCAGCTTCACGGTTCGCGATGGCCTCCCTCACCACACCACCTATGCGCTGGCGGCCGAACCCGACGGAGGGATGTGGGTGGGAACGCTCGGTGGACTGGCGCATGTGCCCGCCGGTTGGGAGGGCACCAGGACGGTCCACCTGCAGCAGTGGGGGAGCGATGTCCTGCCCGGGGAGGAGGTCTGGGATCTGGTCGACGATCCGAAACGGGGGCTGTGGGTCGCGACCGAGGGAGGGCTCTGCCTGTTCCGGCCGGACCGCGGTTGTGTGGTCACGCTGACCGAGAAGGACGGATTGAGCAGTAGCGATCTGATTACCCTGGGGCTGGCGGGCAACGGAGATCTTCTGGTGAGCTCGACCGAGGGGCTCTCCGTCCTTCATTTCCCGGCCGGAAGTCTCCACCCGCAGGTCCGCAACTATACCGTCCGGGATGGACTGGTTGGCAGCAGTGGGTACGCGGTGACCGAGGACCAGAGGGGCCAGATCTGGTTGGGAACGGATCAGGGTTTGAGTCGGGTCGAGGGGGATCAGATCCGCTCCTACACCACCGCGGATGGACTCCCGGTCAACGAGATTTTCGCCATGCTGACGGCTCGTGACGGAACGATCTGGATGGGGACGAATGGAGGAGGGCTGGTCAGTTTTGCTCCTCCTGAATCCATCGATCAGACGCCCCGATTCACATCATGGGGAACGCAGTACGGGCTGCCGGAGTCGGTGGCGGCGATCAGCCTCAGAGAGGATCACCGGTTCTGGGTGGGCACCACGAAGGGTGTCTATCTGTTCGACCCGGCGGCCGCGGTGCGTGGCGAGCCATCCGTGTCCCTCGCGTTCGACAAGAGCGGCGGCCTGATCGGGAACGAGGTGAATGTATTCGAGACCGACCAGCGGGGCCGTCTCTGGGTGGGGGTGGTCGGAGGAGTCTCCATCTACGATCCCCGGATCGAGCAGGTCCCACCGCAACCGCCGCGGACCACCATTCAGGAGGTCAGCGTCCCCGCGGGCGGAGCATGGAAATCTCCCTTCAATCCTCCCAGCTCTCTCTCCGGACGCGGTGAACAATGGCTGGACAGCGCCACACTCGAACTGCCGCACGATCGCAACAGCCTTCGGATCGAATACCGCGGCCTCTCCTTCCGCGAGAGAGGCCACGTGCGATATCAGGTGAGTCTGGTTGGATTCGATCCGGACTGGTCGGAGCCGACACGCGAGTTCTTCAAGGAGTACACGAACCTCGACCCCGGCCCCTACCGGTTCCGGGTGCGTGCGAGCACCCGTGGAAGCTCCTGGGGACCTCCGGCCGAAGTGAGCTTCATCATTCATCCGGCCTGGTGGCAGACCCTCTGGTTCGCGATCCTCGCGGCTCTCACGCTCCTGATGACGATGACTCTCGGCTATCGCTGGCGCACGTATGCGATCAACACGCGCAACCGGGAGCTGGCAGAGGCGGTCGCCGAGCGCACGGACGACCTCCGTCGCTATGCGCGCGCTCTCGAGGAGCACTCCCACGCTCTGGACCGGGCGAACATCCGCATTCGCGAGGCCGATCGGGTCAAGAGCGAGTTTCTCGCGAACATGAGCCACGAGCTGCGAACTCCCCTCAACTCCATCATCGGCTTTTCCGATGTCCTGGTCTCCCGGCTCGATCAGCGGATCGAAGGGCGGGAGCTGAGGTTCCTCCGAAACGTCCAGAGCAGCGGCCGCTACCTTCTGCTGCTGATCAACAATCTTCTCGATCTCTCCAAGATCGAGGCGGGTCGATGAAGCTCAGCCTGGAGCCGATCGACGTTGGCGAACTGGTCGAGAGTACCTGTTCGGTCATGCATGGATACGCCGGGGATCGAAACATCGAGGTGAACGCACGGATCGAACCGGATCTCCCGGTCGTACTCGCGGACCTTCCGAAGCTCAAGCAGATCCTCCTCAACCTTCTTTCGAATGCGGTGAAGTTCTCCAGTCCGGGTGGTGTCGTCGACGTGCAGGTCCGCCCGATCGCCGCCGCGGAATCGCCTCTTGGGGTGACTTCATGGGAGCTGTCGGTCTCGGATCAGGGTCCCGGGATCCGAAAGGAAGATCAGGAGGTCATCTTTCAGGAGTTCCGTCAGGTCGGCTCGGGAGTGGTCCATCCCGGCGGGACGGGTCTCGGTCTTGCGCTGGTCCGGCGCTTCGTGACTCTGATGGGGGGGGATGTCGCCCTGCAATCCGTGCCGGGTGAGGGTAGTACGTTCCGGGTGATGCTGCCCACCGAGGGCCGCCAGGAGGGTCACGCGGAACTGCTCGCACCGTTGACTCAGGCGGGGACCATTCATCCCAGGGTGCTGCTGATCGAGCGACAGCCGAGCGCGCTCGCCCGATTCATCGGAGCCCTCGAGGTCGAGGGTTTTCTTCCGGTTCGCGCCCGGAATGGCGGCGAGGCATCCGAGATCGCAAAAGAGATTCATCCTGCCGTGATGGTGGTCGATGTGGCGGCCACGGGAGAGGAAGGCTGGAATTTCTTCGCCCGGATGAGCGGCAGGGAGGACGCGGCAGGATCACCGACGATCATCTGCCTGCTGGACGGGCAGTCCCGGCTGGTGCTGGCGATCGGTGCGGACGATTGGTTCGTCGAACCGGTCCAGCCTCGCAGGTTCGCCGAAGCGGTGAATCTCGCTCTGGAAGCCGCGGATGCCGAGCCGGGCCGCGACTCGGTCCTGATCGTCGTCGCCGATGGGGAGACACGGAGTGCGCTGGCCTCGTCGCTCGACGGGCTCGACTATTCCTGCCGGATCACGTCCAATCCTGCAAAGGGGCTGGAGATGGCTCTGGCCGAGCCACCCTGCGCGGTGGTGGCCGATCTGCGTGGCGGATCACAGGGTCTGGAGATGCTCTACCGGATTCAGCACGATCGGATCACCCGCCATATCCCGATCCTGCTGATCATGCCTGGCGAGAACGAGGCCTATCCCTGCTGGGGCCGGTCGGCAGAGGATGGAGAGTCCTCCTGGGAAGAGCTCCCGCTGTTGATTCACGAACTGGTGCGGCGTCGCAGCGGTCGTGTGGTCCGGCTTGCAGCCGCCGGGCTCGACATGATGTAGTCCCCCCGGACGTACCGCACGTGATCATCACTCACCCTGTGAGGAGCCTTCAGACTATGGCGGCTGAACCCGTTTCCATCCAGGCGGCGACTGAATCGGACCTTCCCCTGATTCTGCGGTTCATTCGTGAGCTGGCGGATTACGAAAAGCTGGCGGACCAGGTGGTGGCCACCGAAGAGACGCTGCGTGAATCGCTGTTCGGCGCGGCGCCGGCGGCTGAAGTGGTCATCGCCCGACAGGACGGCGAGCCGGTCGGCTTTGCCCTTTTCTTTCACAACTTTTCCACCTTCGTGGGACGGAAGGGCCTCTATCTGGAGGATCTTTATGTCCCGTCCCGAGATGCGGGGCAAGGGGGTGGGCCGTGCTCTTCTGAGCCACCTGGCCGGCATTGCGCGAGAGCGGAATTGCGGACGGTTCGAATGGGCTGTGCTCGACTGGAACGAGCCGGCGATGCGGTTCTACCGATCGCTCGGAGCCACGTCGGTCGATGAATGGGTCATCTTCCGGATGACCGGTGAAGCGATTGAACGGCTGGCGAACGAAAAGGAAACGGAGTGGTGAGAACCTCGCACCTCCGACCTTCTCGCATCTGAACCGTCTCACCCGCTCCCTTGGGAATGGCCAGGCTCCCTCGATTCGCGCGGAACCTTCCTCTCGACGAGCCGGTGGCAATTGTCGTCTCGCGCGGTGGGCGGCGGGGAGGCGAGACATCGCGTCCGACGCGACAAGGAAGCTTCAGGCACAGAAGCGTCGTACGGACCGGTTCTCCAGTAAAATGGTCCTTTTCGCATCGGGGGAGGTCCCTCGCCTCCCCTTCCACCCGCCCGCTCGGGACGACAATCGCCATCTCAGCTTATGAATACCTCACCGCTCACCGCTCGCCTTCCGACCTCCCGTCGGTCTCGAAGAGCTTTGCAGCGAGTGACGGCTCCTTGTCGGTTCGCGTGCCGAGCTTCACGAAGGTGGCGATCCTCGGGGTGCCTTCGGTGTGCAGCGTCTTGTGGATCCGCTTGACCGCCGCGAGGATGTCGTCCATCTCCCCTTCCACATTGGTGCCGTAGGCGTGCAACTCCACGTGCAGATTCGAGTCGATCAGGATCTGGTGCGCCCGCTTGACCTGTTCGCGCACCGAGACCCCCACGCCGATGGGGATGACCTGGATCTCTGCCGTTGTCTTCATCAGTGAACCTCCGTTCGTGAACTTCGCAAGCAGAATACCCGCCAGAAGAGCGCGCGACGTTCAGATTCCCAACCGCGATTCGATCTGGCGGTGGTGATGACCGAGGTGGTCCTGCATGAAGGCGAGGGTCTGCTCGAGGTTGATCCTCCCGGCGATCGGATGACGGAAGATCGCCATCCGGGCGAGGTCCTCCGGACACGACTCGATGAACGCCCTCCATTGCTCGCGGGCTGCGGTCCAGCGAGAGCGGAGGAGTTCGAGATCCTGGGTTTCCGGAAAGGTCGCGGCTCTGGGCGGTGCCTTGAATTTCAGCCGCGAGCGCAGCGCGATCTTCAGCAGGAGGGATCGGATTGCGCTGCCCAGTCCTGCCCCGGTGACCGCCGACGGATTCTGCGTCTTCTTCCGGATATAACTCAGCGTCATCTCCTCGGAGGAGATGACGTGATCGAGGACTTGAAGTGCAGACCATGTCCCGGGGGCGGGTCGCCGGTTCCGCTGGTCCGTCGACCCGGCATCGATCTCCTGAAGGATCAGTACGCGCATCTGCTCGAGGGCCTCGAAACGGTGAAGATGGTCACGCATGGCGGGATTGTACTGCGGTGATCACCTGGGCCGATCGACAACGATTGCGAGCCGCCGGAGCTCTGCATCGAGTTCCTGAAGCTCGCGCTCGAGTCGCTGCGCATGGGCGACTCGGCCGGTCCGCAGGTCGTAGCGCAACTCGTCGCTCAGAAGATTCCGCTGGTCCAGGAGCCGCCCCGCATGCATCGCCTTCTGCGGCTGAATGTGAAAACCGCGCGATCTCCCCGGCTGCCTTCGATCGGGTGGATGCTGCGATCAGCAGCATTCCGACGCCGCAGAGAGTCAGCCAGATCGTTCCGATTCGGACCAGATCGACCCGCGCCGCGAGGAACAACACCAGGAGCACTGCAACCACACACCCGAGGCTGATCAGCGCGGCAGGAACCGCCTGAGGATGAAAGAGCGGCCCGTTGAGTGTGCGTGTGGTGACACCCCGGAATGTGAGACCCTCGAATGCCGCACGGATCAGCTCCGCGGGTGCCACATCGCTCGCGAGTCCCAATCGTCCGGTGGCGGCCGAGACCATCAGTCCTGCCGACCAGAGGACCGACGTGCCGACCAGCGGAAGCGCGACGCGCTTCCGGATGGCCGAGAGAAACCAGAAGATGCCCATGCCGAATGGGACGGCGAGATCGACGAAGCGTCGGCCTCCGAACCCGCTCCCTCCCCACCAGTACCGATCGAACGTCGAGTTGGCGATCAGCTCCATGAGGAACATCAGCGCCAGCATCTCCGCCAGCCGCGACCCGCGACGGATCCGCCAGACCCAGCCGGCGATCGCCAGAGCGAGCACCGGACTCCAGGGGAGCAGCCCGTGAAAGCTGGAAAAGAGGACCCGCCCGAACGCGAGCTGGTCGAATGCCGCCCAGGTAGGCCCCGCGGGGTTTGCTCCTCCGATCACCGGACCGGCAGGAGAGCCATAGACGATCTGCCACGCGATCCATTGACAGACGAGCCCCGGCATCATCGCGGCGGCGAACCGCAGCCAGTCCCGTGGACGCACCCGCCGGCGCCAGAGCCACCAGATGATGGCCGGGATCAGGACGACGTGCTGCAGCCGCGTCGCGATCCCCAGTCCCAGCGCAAAGCCAGCGGCAGCCAGCCGCGGATTCTCTTCATCGTGCCTCTGGAGAACCCAGCAGACGAGGGCAATCCAGAGAGCGCCGAACAGGTGGGTGCCCAGCGGCAGACGGTACTGGTAGTAGAACAGTGGGGTCCCCAGCCAGAGCCCGGCCAGCGCCACCCAGATTTCGGTGGATGTCCCGCCCTCGCGCTGGATCATCCGGCGGAGGAGCAACAGAATCACCGCCCCGAAGGCGACGGTGATCCAGGCGAGCCCCAGTCCATAAATGCCGAACAGCCCCTCGGCCTGGGCCGGCACCCCGTAGAGCCACGCGGCCACCCGAATCACCAGATAGAACGGCGCCGCGACGAGCGAGGTTCCGATGCCCCAGTGATTGGCCAGCGTGCCGAGGGCGGTCATCACCTTGAACAGGGTGACTCCTCTCTGGATCAACCCGAACATCGCCCATTCGTTGAAGAAGAGGAAATCGTGATCGAACACCGCGGAGCGAAGCCAGGAATAGGTGGCCACGGCATCGGGAGCGATGAACACGGGGGAGAGCAGAACCAGCCCGAGCATCAGTTGCGCCGCGACGAAGAATGCCTCCACCCGCGATGGCAGCAACGCGCGCATCGACGCGGGGAGAAGCCGATCGGTCTGTGCCGGGTGCTGCACCAGCCCAACTGTAGTCCAGTTGTGTTGTCATGGACCAGTTTGACTTCGACCACCTGCCTGCCCACTCTCCTCTGAGCGCCTTGTCCCGTGTCGAAGCCGATGCGGTGGGTCGCGAAGGATCTTGCCTTCGTGAGGGTCGAGAGCGCGAAACGCGAAGGCGTCGCGAAAGGAACGCTCATGTGGATGAATTTCGTCTCGACCGTTCCGAGAGGCAAGATCCTTCGCGGGGCGGTTGACGGCTTCGACCCGGTTGCGGGCGCTCAGGATGACGAGCGGAACGGTACGCGGCTTCGAGATCGGTGGCGGGTCAGAGCGGAACGGTTGGCGATTTCGAGATCGGTGGCTGTTCACTCCCCTCGTCATCCTGAGCGCGATGTCCCGTGTCGAAGCCGATGCGGTGGGTCGCGAAGGATCTTGCCTTCGTGAGGGTCGAGAGCGCGAAACGCGAAGGTGTCGCGAAAGGAACGCTCGTGTGGATGAATTTCGTCTCGACCGTTCCGAGAGGCAAGATCCTTCGCGGGACGGTTGACGGCTTCGACCCGGTTGCGGGCGCTCAGGATGACGAGAGCGGAACGGTCGCGGTTCGAGATCGGTGGCGGGTCAGAGCGGAACGGTTGGCGATTCGAGATCGGTGGCTGTTCACTCCCCTCGTCATCCTGAGCGCGATGTCCCGTGTCGAAGCCGATGCGGTGGGTCGCGAAGGATCTTGCCTTCGTGAGGGTCGAGAGCGCGAAACGCGAAGGTGTCGCGAAAGGAACGCTCGTGTGGATGAATTTCGTCTCGACCGTTCCGAGAGGCAAGATCCTTCGCGGGACGGTTGACGGCTTCGACCCGGTTGCGGGCGCTCAGGATGACGAGAGCGGAACGGTACGCGGCTTCGAGATCGGTGGCGGGTCAGAGCGGAACGGTTGGCGATTTCGAGATCGGTGGCTGTTCACTCCCCTCGTCATCCTGAGCGCGATGTCCCGTGTCGAAGCCGATGCGGTGGGTCGCGAAGGATCTTGCCTTCGTGAGGGTCGAGAGCGCGAAACGCGAAGGCGTCGCGAAAGGAACGCTCATGTGGATGAATTTCGTCTCGACCGTTCCGAGAGGCAAGATCCTTCGCGGGGCGGTTGACGGCTTCGACCCGGTTGCGGGCGCTCAGGATGACGAGAGCGGAACGGTACGCGGCTTCGAGATCGGTGGCGGGTCAGAGCGGAACGGTTGGCGATTTCGAGATCGGTGGCTGTTCACTCCCCTCGTCATCCTGAGCGCGATGTCCCGTGTCGAAGCCGATGCGGTGGGTCGCGAAGGATCTTGCCTTCGTGAGGGTCGAGAGCGCGAAACGCGAAGGTGTCGCGAAAGGAACGCTCATGTGGATGAATTTCGTCTCGACCGTTCCGAGAGGCAAGATCCTTCGCGGGACGGTTGACGGCTTCGACCCGGTTGCGGGCGCTCAGGATGACGAGAGCGGAACGGTACGCGGCTTCGAGATCGGTGGCGGGTCAGAGCGGAACGGTTGGCGATTTCGAGATCGGTGGCTGTTCACTCCCCTCGTCATCCTGAGCGCGATGTCCCGTGTCGAAGCCGATGCGGTGGGTCGCGAAGGATCTTGCCTTCGTGAGGGTCGAGAGCGCGAAACGCGAAGGTGTCGCGAAAGGAACGCTCGTGTGGATGAATTTCGTCTCGACCGTTCCGAGAGGCAAGATCCTTCGCGGGACGGTTGACGGCTTCGACCCGGTTGCTGGCGCTCAGGATGACGAGAGTGGAACCGTTGACGGCTTCGACCCGATTGGTGGCGCTCAGGATGACGAGAGCGGAACGGTTGGCGCGCTCGACGCGAGTCGCGATGGGACGGTGTGAGAAATTCGGTCAGGGGGTAGACTGCCTTTCCGATGCAGCAGCGTGAAGGAGATCTCGACCTGGCGATCATCGGTGCCGGTGCGGCGGGGCTGATGGCGGCGATTTTCGCCGGAAGGTCGGCGCGCGAATCGGGATCCGCGATCCGCATCGCCGCGCTCGATGGTGCCGCCCGGATCGGAGCGAAGATCCTCATCTCCGGCGGTGGCCGCTGCAATGTTACCCACCACGCGGTGGCCGCGGAGGATTTCCATGGAAACCGCAACCTGATTCGCCGAGTGCTCCGCTCGTTCGATGTCCGGCAGACGGTCGAGCTCTTCGAGCACCTCGGCGTCAGTCTCAAGCGGGAGGAGACGGGCAAGCTGTTTCCGGTGGACGACCGGGCGGCGACGGTTCTCGATGCGCTGCTTTGCGAGGTCGGGGCGAACGGCGTGGACCTTCGGAGCGGCTGGCGCATCGAGTCCGTCGTCCGGACCGAAGACGACCGGTTTCTGCTGCGGTGCGGCCGAGGCGACATTCGAGCCCGTCGACTGGTGCTGGCGTCCGGTGGCCGAAGTGTCCCGAAGACCGGGAGCGATGGGGTCGGCTACGACATCGCCCGGTCCCTGGGTCACACCATCCATTCGCCGTTTCCCGCGCTGGTCCCACTGCTCCTTCAGGGAGACCACTGGCTGACGGCATTGCGGGGGGTCAGCGCAATGGTGGAGCTTCGTGTGCGCACCCGCGAGGGCCGGATAGTCGAACGGCGGCGGGGCTCGATGCTCTGCACGCACTTCGGGATCAGCGGTCCGGTCGTCCTGGATATCAGCCGTTCCTGGATCGCCGCCCGAACCGAAGGAACCGATCCTTTCCTGGAAGTCTCGTTTTGTCCGGAGGAGAGCCGCCGGTCGATGGACCTGCGATGGCTCACGGCAGCGAACCGGCGTCCCCGCGCGTCGATCGGCACAATCATGGCGGAGATTGTCCCCACCAGGCTCGCGGAAGGTCTGATGCGAGCGGCGGATGTCGAGCCGGCAACGATGCTCGCCCGGATGTCGAAAACGGATCGAGCACGCCTGAACACCGCACTGCTCGAACTTCCGCTCGAAATCCGGGACAGCCGCGGATTCGACTATGCCGAGGTCACCGCCGGGGGCGTACCTCTGGAGGAAATCCATTCCGGGACGATGCAGTCGCGTCGCTGCCCGGGGCTGTTTCTTTGCGGCGAAATCCTGGACGTCGACGGACGGATCGGCGGATTCAATTTTCAGTGGGCCTGGGCGAGCGGACGCCTCGCCGGAATGCACGCCGTCCCGCCGACGGGCTGATCAGTTATGCTTTCCGGATGCGGATCGCGATCACACGTGGGGTGAGCCCCTCGATCAGTTCATGCGAGCTGACTCATCTTCAGCGGCAGCCCATCGATTACCAGCGCGCAGTGTCCCAGCACCGGAAGTACGAGGACGCACTGATCGATCTCGGCTGCCGGTTGATCTCTCTCGATGCCGAGGCCGATCTCCCGGACTCGGTGTTCGTGGAGGACGCCGCGATCGTTCTGGACGAGATCGCCATCCTCACGCGGCCGGGAGCCGCCTCACGTCGTCCTGAAGTGGAGTCGGTGGCGAAGGCGCTCAGTCATGGCGGCGCCTGGTCCGCATCGATGCTCCGGCCACTCTCGACGGCGGAGATGTCCTGCGGCTGGGTCAGGAGCTCTATGTCGGCATCTCCTCCCGGACCAGTCGTGACGGGGTGGAGGCATTGCGCGACCTGGTCCGCCCGGAGGGCTATGCCGTCCACGAGGTGCCGGTTCGCGGAGCACTTCATCTGAAGACCGCCGTGTGTGAAGTCGCCTCGGGAGTCCTGCTGGTCAATCGCAACTGGCTGGACGGGGAGGCGCTGGGATCCCGGATGTTCATCGACGTGGATCCCGTCGAGCCGTTCGGCGCCAACGCGTTGCGCATCGGCGACCGGGTGATCTTCCCGACCGCGTTTCCCGAGACGGCGGCCCGCCTTCGCGCCGCCGGAATCGAGCTGGTGATGGTCGATGCCTCGGAGCTGGCAAAAGCGGAGGGCGGCGTCACCTGCTGTAGCCTCGTGTTCGACGGACTCGCTGAGCGATGACCGCGGAACCCGGCCTTGCCCCAATGGCGCGAACTTGAGGGTCTGATCCCCACGAAGCGGGCGATCGGAACGCCGCCTTCCAGCCGGCTCCCCCGAGCCTGCACGGCGATGTGACCGGTGGGGCCTGGGACGTCGGCGGCCCGGGCGTCGGGGTGACGGCGTTCCGAGCACAGGAAGCCATGTCCTGAAGTTCGGGCCACTGGGGCTTGCCCGCGAGATTCTCGGGGCGCTGTGATTTAATCCGGCTCGTGGCCCGCTCCGTTCTGTATCTCCACGGGTTTGCGTCGTCGCCGGACGGGATCAAGGCGCAGAATCTCCGGACCCGTCTGGGCGCGGAAGGAATCGCCTTTCACGCCCCGGATCTCAATGCTCCGTCGTTCGAGAAGCTGTCGTTCGAGGCGATGGTGGCGCGAGCGATGGAGGCCGCCCGGGACCACCCACCCGAGGCGATCGTGGGGAGCTCCCTTGGTTGTCTCGTCGCACTCGAAGTGGTGCGTCGAGGTGTCGACGCCCCCCTGATTCTCATCGCTCCGGCAATCAATGTCGGCGAGCTCTGGACCTCCCGGCTTCCGGAAGAGGGGGATCCTCTCGAGGTCTGGCACTACGGGATGGAACGAGAGGCACCGATCCACAGAGCGTTCTTCGAGGAGATTTCGCGAGTGCATCCCGATCGGGAGACGCCTCTGGTCCGGGTGACCATCTTCATGGGGCGGGACGATGAGTCGATCCCGTTCGAGCGGGTTCGTGAGCGGTGGACACAGTGGGAACAGTCGGGGCGGCTGACGGGCGGATCCCGATTCATCGAGGTCTCCGGCGGCGATCATCGGCTGATCGGACAGCTCGATCGGATCGCCGAAACGATTCTGACGCAATAGCCGGATCTCTCCCTCTCGCGAAGTGATCCCCCATCCAGCCTCCTTTCCGCTAGACTCAGCGCGTGACTGAAGAACCGATCCTCGACGACGACGGCTTCACCTCGTTTCTGGCCGAAGAGGAGCTTCGTGAGCGCTGGCCCGCGCTGGGAGCGGAAGACCGGGTCGAGGGATTCCTCCGGCTCGACCGTGCGGAGCAGGACGACTTCTTCCTGAGTATTTCGCCGCGGGGTCAGTCGACCATCGTTCTGGCTCTGAAGAAGGGCGAGCGTCGTGTCTGGATGCGGTTGCTCTCGCCCGACGACGCGGCCGACCTGCTCCAGGAAGTCGAGCCGGAGCAGCGGACCGAGCTCCTCTCCCTGCTCGATGAAGCGACCCGTTCCGAGGTCACCGCCCTGCTGGCGTATGCCGAGGATGATGCCGGTGGTCTGATGAGCCCGCGATTCGCGCGGGTCCGGCCGGAGATGACCATCGACGAGGCGATCGGCTACCTCCGGCGTCAGGCGCGGAGCCGTCTCGAGACGATCTATTACGTCTACGTTCTCGATCCGGAGCAGCGCCTGCTGGGTGTCGCCTCGTTCCGGGAGCTCTTTCTCGCGCCGGGCGAACGGAAAGTGCACGAGGTGATGCACACCGATCTCGTCACCGTTCCCGAAGCGATGGACCAGGAGAGCGTGGCGCGGATCGTTGCTCAACACGATCTGATGGCTCTTCCCGTGGTGGACGACGAAGGGCGGATGCGCGGCATCGTCACCGTCGACGACATCGTCGACGTCATGCAGGAGGAGGCCACCGAGGACATTCAGAAGATCGGTGGGATGGAGGCTCTCGACCGCCCCTACCTGCAGACCGATCTGCTCTCGATGATCCGCAAACGTGCCGGCTGGCTCTCCGCTCTGTTCCTCGGAGAGATGCTGACCGCCAGCGCAATGTCCCATTACGAGACCGAGATCGCCAGCGCGGTGGTCCTCGCCCTGTTCGTTCCGCTGATCATCTCCAGCGGAGGGAACTCCGGCTCGCAGGCGACTACGCTCGTCATTCGTGCGATGGCACTGGGCGAAGTGCAGCTCCGTGACTGGTGGCGGATCGTCCGCCGCGAGATGATCGCCGGCTTCTGTCTGGGGGTGATCCTGGCCGTCATCGGACTGATCCGCATTCTCGTCTGGCAGGGTGTGTTTCACACCTACGGCGTGCACTACGCTCTGGTGGCGGCGACGGTCTGCCTGAGTCTGGTGGGGGTCGTGCTGTGGGGAACGCTCTCCGGTTCGATGCTGCCGTTTCTGATCCGGAGGATGGGATTCGACCCCGCCAGTGCTTCCGCGCCGTTCGTCGCGACGCTGGTGGACGTCTCCGGCCTGATTATCTACTTCACCCTAGCCCAGATTCTGCTGCGCGGAACGCTGCTCTGAACGGTGGAGAAGAGAAAGGCTCGCCTTTCACTCTCGACTGATCCGCACCCGATTCCGTCCATCGGCCTTCGCCTGATAGAGCGCGCGGTCGGCCGAATCGATCAGGTTCTCGAGGGACAGATCATCGGCGGGGACGACCGACGCGACGCCGAAGCTTGCGGTAATCGGGTCGGCTCCCTTCGCGTCGCGGGGAATCGCGAGCTCTTCGATTCCGGCACGGAGCCTCTCGGCCAGATCGGCGGCATCCTCGACTCCGGTGTCCGGAAGGAGCAGAGCGAATTCCTCACCGCCGTAGCGAGCGACGACCTCGCCGCTGCGTCGGAGGTTGCGGTCGAGCATCGCCGCGATTTTCTGCAGACAGACGTCGCCTTCCCGATGTCCTCGGGTGTCGTTGAGCTCCTTGAACAGGTCGATGTCGATCAGGATGATCGAAACCGGCTGCCCGCTGCGGCGGGCGCGGTTCCATTCCGCGGAGAACGCCTGCTGGAAGGACCGGCGGTTGGCGATCCCGGTCAGCTCGTCGTGGAGCGACAGCGACTCGAGACGGCTGTTGGCGAGCTGAAGAAGATTGTTCTTGCGGAGGACTTCCTCCCGGGCCAGACGGAGGTTTTCCACCGTATGGCTGAGCTCCGCGGTCTGTTCTGCGACCCGGACTTCCAGTTGTGCGGCGCGCTCGCGCAACTGACGGTGACGCGCCATGCTGTAGAGCCGGAGAGCAAGAAGAGCGAGAGCCACCCATCCGATCCACGCGAAGGGCGTGCGATACCATGGGGGCAGAACCGAAAAGCCGATATGACTCTCAGGGCTGACCCGCCTGTCCAGTCCGCGGGCGCGTACACGGAAGGTGTACCCACCCTCCGGCAGGGCAGTGAACTCGGTGAACGGTTCCTCTTTCCAGTCGCTCCACTGGGCATCGAGCGGATCCAGTCTGTACTGGAACTTCACCGGGCCATTGAAGCTCGCGGGGGCGAACTCGAGCCGCATCCGGCCGAAGCTGGCGGGAACCTCGATCCTCTTCTGGGTCCGTCCCGATCCGAGATTCTCTCCATGGACCATCAGCCGTTGGATCAGGGGCCGCGGCTGCTGCGGATCGAGAGGCTCGGATTCCGGATCGAAACGGAACAGTCCCCGCTCCGATCCAATCCACACCACGCCGTCCGGCTCCGCCTCCATCGTCTGAATGTCGCTCGCCGGGATGGGGACGAGCCGCACGCTCATCGGGTCATAATCTCCATCCCTCGTCCGCATTGCGACCGTCGGTGGCACGGTATTCATCCAGATGTTCTGCCGCGCATCCTCCACCAGGTGAAAGACCTCCAGACGGAACTCACCCAGTCGAGGATCGGGAACCAGCCGGTTGGATGCGCGGTCGTAGCTGACGATCTGATCATTCTCGGTCATGACGATCCGGTCGCGCAGACGATGCAGTTCCATTTCGTCGGAACCATAGCGGTCGATGTGCGGGGCGGTGGCGGGATCGAGCGGAAGGTGATCGAGCCGGATCCGGAGGATGCCTTCGAGCAGGGTTCCCAGCCACAGCTCGTTTCCCTCCTCCTCGATCGAGCGAACGTAGACCGGCGTCCCCTCGACCTTGCCGAGCCACCGCCACCCGTCCGGATCACGCTCCAGCGTGCCGAGACCATCGCGCATTCCTACCCAGATGATGTTCGGGTTCAGACGAGAGCGGGTCAGGTGGTAGGCGGTGATTTCTGCCGTCCCGGTGATCGGAGTGACCCGGTTCTGCGAATCGACGAGGAAGATGCCGCTGGCGGTTCCGACCATGAGGTGGTCGTCGGCCGACAGCAGCGACCATGCCGGCGCGGGAATCCCCTCGATGGCGGTGGCGAGGCGGCGGGGAGTTTCGGAGCCGTCGAAGGCGGAGGCGGGCTCGATGCGGAACAGGCCGTTGCTGGTCGTGGCCCACAGCCGGTCCTGGTGGCGGTGAATGTCGCTGAGGCTTCCTTTCAATCCCGCGCGGGAGTCGATGACGGTGACCGGTGCAGCGGCCTGAACGCGCGCGAGAGTCGAGCTGAGACCGAGCCAGAGACCTCCCTCCCGGTCCTGCCAGACGAATTGCACGGAATCGTCGGGCAGCCCGACCGACGAGTTGATCAGGTCGTCGAGTGAGCCGTCGGACCGGACCAGCAGGACGCCGGAGCGGAGCGTGCCGAAGGCGTAGCGGCCGTCGCGCAATCGGGTGCCGCCGGAGATCTGTCTCTGCTTCAGCCAATCCGAGGCCTCCTCCGCGAATGGCGTCGCCCTCCGCCCGTCGAACCGGAAGAGGCCTTCTCCGTCGACCGCGACGATCATCGTGCCGGCGTCACCCGCAACCAGTGCGCGAACCCTCCGGCCGGTGAATCGCTCCGGACCGGGCAGAAGCTCGAGCGAGCTCTCTCCCAGAAGGTGAAGCCCTTCCGGAGTCCAGATGAAGATCCGGTCTCCGACGGCGAATGCCGCCTTGTTCGTGCGACCCGGCGGGAGCTCGCCGACGATCTTCATCGATTGACGATTGCCGACGATGACCCGGCGATCCGTGAGATAGCAGAACTGATTTCCGATCGGGAGAATCGCGATGACGTCGCCGAACTCGCGCTGTGACGGGGGAAGCAGTGACATCAGCGGGATGTACTTCCGGGGACCATGCGCATCGGAGGAGAGGATTCCCAGCTCGTCGATTCCTCCCACGGCGATCACTCCGGTCGGCCCGGAGGCGACCGCGTACACTGCCTTTTCATTGCTGACGTTGACCTTCTGCCACCAGGCCCCGTCCCAGGTGAGCACGCCATGGAGATTGGCGACGTAGATCACGCCCGCCGGCCCCTGGGTGATGCTCCAGTTCTGCACCCCGCCGCCGTGCTCCTCGGCGGTGAAGATCCGCATCAGCGGATAGCCATGCTCGTTGGAGACGTCATGCGCGCCCGCGCCGAGGGCCGCCACAATGGCCATCACCGCGAGGAGCGAATGGTGCTTCATCTCCCCGGCCTCCCGGCCGTCAGTCTCCCCAGTCCCGATCCCATCGTTCCATTGTACGGTAGCGACTGTCGAGCTGAAGCCCCGCGAACGCTGCGGTCGTCACAGCTTCACAGCTTTTTCGAAGTCGGCACGATCGCGTTCGAGACCAGAAGCCCGGTCACCAGTGCCACGGCCATCAATGCGACCCGGAACGCGGTCTCCAGTCCCTGAAGCACCTCCTGCTCGAGGAGCGACGAGATGCTGAGAAACCCCAACCCGCCGGGAACCAGGAGCATCATCGCCGGGACCCGGGTGACCGCGGCCGGCCGGTCCAGCAGACGCGCGTAGAGATTGCTCACCACTCCCAGCACCAGTGCACCGGTGAACACTCCCAGCTCCGGGCCCAGACCGTGCGAACCCTGCCGAACTCCGAGGTAGGTCAGGCCGCAAGCCAGCAGGATCCAGCCGAAATCGCGGAAGTGGGCCTTGAACAGGATCGAGAGCGTCACGCTCGCGAGGATCACCGACAGCGGCTCACTCCATGCCGGCGGAGCAATCGGATGCGCCGAGGCCACCGAGCCGAAAAGAAAGGAAGCTGCCTTGCCGCCGACGGCCACACCGAACCCGAGCATCAGGAACACCACGATCGCATTGTTCAGCCGTGCCGTTCCGGAGACCAGACTCTTCTGCGCAAGCTCGGAGACCGCGACGGTGAGGGTGAAGCCGGGAACCAGCACGATCAGCCCCGCCACCGTCACGATCGGAATCGACAGCGGTCCGGCCAGGGCCGCGCCGGTCACCGCAACGAACGAGACCGCGAGACCGCAAAGCGTCTCGAAAAGACGTCCCACCGCCGCCACCCGCGTCGCCGTCCAGGCGAGCAGTCCGACGGTCAGGCCGGTCACCACCGCCATTCCCATCTCGGCCCATCCGGCACCGAAGAACCGTGATGCGGCACCTGAGGTGAGTGCGAAGCTCAGAATGGTCAGCAGCCATCCGTAGCGCGCCGGCTGCGCCAGGATCCGGTCGACCTCTGCCGACGCCGACGCCGGATCGATCCTGCGGTGGATCACCCTGCGGGTGAGTGCATCGAGATCCGACATCCGCCCCAGATCGACCTCACCTCCTTCGATCCGGAGAAGCTCGACGTACCTTTCGTCGCCGGAACCGAGCGAGGCGAAGATCGCGGTGGGGGTGGCGAAGAAATGTCCCTCGATGCCGAACAGCTCGACCAGCTCCGACATCGCTTCCTCGAGGCGATGCGCGGGAGTGCCGTGCAGATGCAGCGCACGCCCCAGCTTGAGAGTGAAGGCAACTCCGTCGACGGACATGGTGGGATTGTATGTCGAAGAGGTGAGAGGTGAGAGGTGAGAGGTGAGAGGTGAGAGGTGAGAGGTGAGAGGTGAGAGGTGAGAGGCGAGAGGGAAGGGTGAGAGGTGAGAGGTGAGAGGTGAGAGGTGAGAGGTGAGAGGTGAGAGGTGAGAGGGGAGAGGTGAGAGGCGAGAGGTGAGAGGTGAGAGGTGAGACGGTGAGAGGTGAGACGGTGAGAGGTGAGACGGTGAGAGGTGAGAGGCGAGACGGTGAGAGGTGAGAGGCGAGACGGTGAGAGGTGAGAGGTGAGACGGTGAGAGGGGAGAGGTGAGACGGCGAGAGGGGAGACAGCGGAGCTGCCCGGGCTCGTTGCACCACCGCGTTGCACCGCATGGAGCCGTGCGCGATACTGCTTGACCGAACCAGATGAAGCCGCCGAGAGACACGGGCCGGAATCCGACACCAGGTGAGTTGGCCGAGGCGGAGCGGGTGACCAACCTTCCGCGGACGCAACAACGACGTCATCCGTCCGCCATCCCTGCAGATCCGTCCCGTCTCCGACACATCAATACGTACGGCGAGCTGCCGGAGTACTACATCGATCGTCCCTTCGCATGCCGTCGATGCGGGGCATGGGAGATCTGGCGCGCAGCCGATCAGAAGTGGTACTACGAGGAAGCGAAGGGACACATCGACGCCACGGCTGTCGAATGCCACGCCTGCCGCACCGACAAGAGGACGACCTGATTCACTACACTAGCTAGTTTTCCCCGCCCACGATGAGCTCGCCACCCTTCATCACCATCACCGGATGCTCGGTGGTCCGAAATGTCCTCGAGCGGGTTGCCCGGAACCGCGACGACGTCCGCCGCCTTGCCGGCCTCGAGCGAGCCGGTAATGTCATCGACCCCGAGGAGATCGGCCCCGCCGTGGGTGGCCGCCATCAGGCACTGCGCCGCGGTGAATCCGTTCTGATGCATGAGAGTGAACTCCCTGGCGTTCGAGCCGTGGGGCTCGACCCCCGCGTCGGTGCCGAAGGCCACCGGGACGCCGATCTTCGCCGCGTGCTCGAACATGATCATCATCTGCGCGGCCGCGGTGCGTGCCTTTGCGGCGATCGGCGGCGGGTAGTGATCCGCCTTCTGCCCGACCCACCGCCAGCGTAGAGGGTCGGCACGAGGTAGACGCCCTTCTGCTTCATCAGTCCAGGGTGTCGTCCTTCAGGAAGGTGCCGTGCTCGATCGAGTCGACGCCGGCGGCGATCGCCATCTTCGCGGCGTCGTCGCCATGGCAGTGCGCCGCGACCTTGCGCTGCCAGTCATGCGCCTCCGAGACGATGGCGTCCATCTCCGTCCTGGGTCAGCTCGGGCGCGTCGACCGGGTCGGATTCAGCGAGAGCACGCCGCCCGAGGGCATGAATTTGATCACGTCCGCGCCGTACTTGATCTGGTAGCGCACCGCCGCGCGGCATCCGTCGGGACCGTCGCAGACGCCGTCGATCGGGCCGAGCGGCTTGACAATCCTGAGGGTGAAGGGAGGGTTGTCGCCGTGGCCGGCGGTCGCACCGATGGCGTGGACGGCGATGAGCATCCGCGGGCCTTCGGCGACTCCGGCATTGATGGCGTTGCGCAGCCCCACGTCGACGTAGTCCCAGGCGCCGACGTTGCGCACGGTCGTGAAGCCGGCCTCCAGGGTGCGTCTCGCGTAGACGGCGGCGTAGAGCGCCTCCTCGGCCGGAAAGCGGAAGGTGTTCTGGTAGAACGCCTTGTAGTAATCGTCCGAGAGCTCGAAGCTGAGATGGACGTGAGCGTCGATGAAGCCGGGGAGCAGGGTCGCGTCACCCAGGTCGACGACCCGTGCACCGTTGGGCACGGCGAGGTTCTGGCCGACGGCCACGATCCTGCTGCCCTGGACGACCACCATCCCGTGGTCGATCATCCTGCCCGAGACGCCGTCGAAGAGGTGAGCCGCCTCGAGAACGATGGGGGGCGCGGCGGGAGCTTCGGCACTCGGCGATTGCGCAGCCAGCGGCAGCGCGACGAGCAGGATGAGCCAGAGTGCGGCGAAGGCGTTCAGCGAGCGTCGGAGCATAGGTCCTCCTCGGTTTCGGCCCCGACCGGAGTGGCCGGCGGACGCGATATGGATCGAATTTGAGCGAACCCCTCGATCATATCGCATCCCGGGAGGAGCCGGTGTCGCCCGCGCGCGCCGCGATTTCGCGCCGGACCGATCCCGGGCCTCTGCTCGATCGAATCAGCGGAAGTCGCGAATCAGGCCCGTGTCGTCGCGCACGCCGAACCGCGAAAATGGGGGCCAGGTCTTGGGAAAGTCCGAGGATCGTAGATTTGACCCCGGCACGCTCGTGCGCAACAGGCCGCAGGCCTGCCGGTCAGCTCTCGGGTCGTCTCCGAGCTCGCGAAGCTCCTGGGAGCAGCGGCAGGCGCTGGCGATCTTCGCCGCCCATTGGACGGCGGCTTCGCGTGATGGAACGTCCGGAACGCAGAAGCCGCCATCGAGCTCCCCCCCGTCAGCCGGTGGCGACGGCGGTGGTAACGCCATGAGGCGACGCGTCACCTCCGGCGCATTCCCCTCAGGGACGCCAGATCCGCCAGGAACCGAGACCGACCAGCAGCAGAGCGAGTGCCATGAGCGCGAGAGGCGAGAGCGCAGGCACCGGTGGGGGCACAGTCGCCGAAGCGGACGTCGACGACTCGCTGAAGCCCACCGCGTTGTTCGCCAGCACCGTGCAGGAGTAGGTCGTCCCGGCAGTGAGCCGCGTGATCGTCACCGTGGTGGCATCGCCATCGGTCGTCGAGGCGGTGAAGTTGTTCGTCCCGTCGGTGCAGGTCGCCGTGTAGCTCGTGATTGGACTTCCCCCGTCGCCGGCCGGCGCCGTCCAGGAGAGGATCAGCTGGTCGAACCCCGCGACGGCCGAAAGTCCGGTCGGGGCGTCGGGCACGGTGGCCGGCGTGGCTGAGGCCTCGTTCGACGCCACGGACTCGCCGACGGCGTTGATCGCCTTCACGACGAAGAAGTAGGGGGTTCCGTTGATCAGTCCCGTCACGGTGTAGCTGGTGCCGATGACCGGCGTGCCGTTCACCGGCGTGCCGGATTCCGCGCCCGTCGCGGTCCCGACGTGGATGTTGTAACCGGTAATCGGTGAGCCTCCGTCGGAGGACGGTGCGGTCCACGTCAGCGGCGCCTGGGCATTGCCGGACGCTGCGCTCAGTCCGGTCGGGGCGTCGGGGACGGTGGCCGGCGTGGTCGAGACCTCGTTCGACGCGGTGGAGTCGCCCTCGGCGTTGACCGCCTTCACGGTGAAGAAGTAGGGAGTCCCGTTGGCGAGTCCGGTGACGGTGTAGCTGGTGCCGACGACCGGCGAGCCGTTGGCGGGCGTGGCGGATTCCGCGCCCGTCGTGGTCCCGACGTAGATGTTGTATCCGGTGATCGGTGAGCCTCCGTCGGAGGATGGTGCGGTCCACGTCAGCGACGCCTGGGCATTGCCGGACGTGGCGCTCAGGCCCGTCGGGGCATCCGGCACGGTGACCGGCGTGGCCGAGGCCTCGTTCGACGCTGCGGACTCGCCGGCGGCGTTGACCGCCTTCACGACGAAGAAGTAGGGGATGCCGTTGACGAGTCCCGTGACGTTGTAACTGGTGCCGGTGACCGGCGAGCCGTTGACCGGCGTACCGGATTCCGTGCCCGTGGCGGTTCCCAGGTAGATGTTGTAACCGGTGATCGAGGAGCCGCCATTCGACGATGGTGCGGTCCACGACAGCGACACCTGGGCATTGCCGGAGGTCGCGTTCAGCCCCGTTGGAGCGTCGGGCTGTACCGCCGTCAATGTCCACAGCCAGGTCTCGGAGAACAGGCCGCTGCCTGAAGCCGCCGAACAGGACCATGTTCCCCGTCGCCGGATCGTACGCCATCATCGCATTCTTGCGGGGAGTAGGACCGGTCGGCGGGGTCTGCTGGGCCCAGTTCGTCCCGTCCCACGTCCAGGTGTCGGCGAGGAAGGTGTTGCCGCTGCCAAGGCCGCCGAACAGGACCATGTTCCCCGTCGCCGGATCGTAGGCCATCACCGCGAACTCGCGGGCAGGGGGGCTCATCGCCGGGCTCTGCGGCGTCCATGTGGTCCCGTCCCACGTCCAGGTGTCGGAGAGATAGCCGCTGCCGCCATGACCGCCGAAGAGCACCATGTTCCCTGTTCCCGGATCGAACGCCATGGTCGCTCCGTAGCGGGCAGGAGGGCTGGTCGGCGGGGTCTGCTGGGTCCAGTTCGTCCCGTCCCACGTCAACGTGTCGGCGTGATAGCCGCTGCCAAAGCCGCCGAACAGGACCATGTTCCCCGTCGCCGGATCGTACGCCATGGCCGCTGCGTTGGGAGCATTCGGGCTGGTCGGCGGGGTCTGCTGGGTCCAGTTCGTCCCGTCCCACGTCCACGTGTCGGTGATCAGGGTGATGCTGCCAAAGCCGCCGCACAGGACCGTGTTCCCCGTCGCCGGATCGTACGCCATCACCGCTTCCTGGCGGGCGGAGGGGCTGGTGGCCGGGCTCTGCTGGGTCCAGGCGGTTCCGTCCCAGGTCCACGTGTCGGAGAAGTGGTTGAGGCTGACGTCAGCACCTCCGAAGAGCACCATGTTGCCGGTCGCCGGATCGTACGCCATCACCGCTCCCCAGCGGGCCGCGGGGCTGGTGGGCGGAGACTGCAGATCCCAGATCGCCGTCGCGCCAGGCATCGGCCCCCAGCTCCACGTGTCGGCGAGATCGCTGCCGCCGGAATAGCCGCCGAAGAGGACCATGTTGCCCGACGCCGGATCGAACGCCATCGTTGCCCGGCTGCGGGCAGTGGGGATGGCCGCGGGGCTCTGCTGGGTCCAGTTGGTTCCGTCCCACGTCCACATGTCGGAGAGAGTGGCGCTGTTTCTGCGGCCACCGAAGAGGACCATGTTGCCCGTTGCCGGATCGAACGCCATCGTTGCCAGCTCCCGGGCAGGGGGGCTGGTGGCCGGGTTCTCCTGGGTCCAGTTGGTTCCGTCCCAGGTCCACGTGTCGGAGCGTACGCCGCCGGCGTCATAGCCGCCGAAGAGAACCATGTTGCCCGACGCCGGATCGAACGCCATCGTTGCTCCGTAGCGGGCAGTGGGGGTGGAGGTCGGGCTCTCCTGGGTCCAGTTGGTTCCGTCCCAGGTCCAGGTGTCGGCGAGATAGCCGCTGTTTCCCCAGCCGCCGAAGAGGAAGATGTTTCCGGTTGCCGGATCGAACGCCATGACCGCCAACTGGCGGCCAGGGGGGCTGGTGGCCGGGCTCTGCTGGGTCCAGTTGGTTCCGTCCCACGTCCAGGTGTCGGAGAGAAATCCGCTGTTGTGGAAGCCGCCGAACAGGACCATGTTGCCCGACGCCGGATCGAACGCCATCGTCGCTGTGTAACGGGCCGGGGGGCTGACCGCGGGGCTCTGCTGGGTCCAGTTGGTTCCGTCCCAGGTCCAGGTGTCGGAGCGTACGCCCCCGCTGTCATAGCCGCCGAAGAGGGCCATGTTGCCCGACGCCGGATCGAACGCCATCGTCGCCGAGTAGCGCGCAGGGGGGCTGGTGGCCGGGCTCTGCTGGGTCCAGGTGAATTCCGGAGGGACGATCGTCGCGCCCGCGAATTGCGCCATCCCGGCGAATAACGCCAAAGCCAGAACCAGCCCTTTCGCTCCGGGACGGGTAGTCCCCCTGCGGGCCGCGTGTTTCGAAAGCATCCGTCGTCTCCCTTGAAGCCCTGGAGGGACTCTCCCGATCTCCATCGCCGTGTTGTGTGGGTGATCGACAGTATCCCACCGCACACAGTCGAGTCCAGACCGGAGCGTCTTCGTGGCAAAGACCGGTCACCGGAAAAAAGGAGTGCAGGCCAGGGTCAATCGCCGCAACTCGAGGAGCTGTGGCCCGCGAAGCGGCCAATCGGGACGCCGCCTTCCAGGCGGGCCTCGCGAAGCGGGCTGCGAGCCTGGCGGTCAGCTCTCGGGGTCGTCTCCGAACTCGCGAAGCTCCTGGGAGCAGCGGCAGGCGCTGGCGATCTTCGCCGCCCATTGGACGGCGGCTTCGCGCGATGGAACGTCCAGAACGCAGAAGCCGCCGTCGAGCTCCCTGGTCTGCGGGTAGGTCTGGTTGGTGACGGTGCCGTCGGCGGCGACCATCAGCGGTGCGACGCTCCTCGTTGATCCCGCCGCCGAACACGTAGACGCCGGCGTCCTTCGCCTCGCGCATGACCGCGTGCGCCGCTTCGCCCACGGCAGCCATGTCCTCGTCGGAGACGTCCATCGCCGATCCGGGGAAGGAGATCAGGTACTTCGTCATCGTTCAGTCCTCCGGGTGTGAGTAGGTTGTGAGCCTTGACATCCCTGCCGATCAGCGGCGAGGCAGGTCACTCGGCTGCTTGCTCGCGGTCATAGGATCATAGGAGAGGAAGTCCGTTCAAGGCCAGAGCCGGTCGGTTAGACTGCGTCATGCGCGGATTCGTACAGCTCATTCTGGTTTTGATGATCGCCGCCCTTCCTGGCGCTGCCTCCGCCGACGGGATCGAAGTGACCCTGCTCGGTACGGGGGACCCGACTCCACGCATCGACCGGTTCGGGCCAGCGACCCTGATCCGGAGTGAGGGAGCGACGATTCTCGTCGATGCCGGTCGCGGGGTGATGCAGCGGCTCTCGCAGATCGGGGTCCCGACGGCCGAGCTCGACGCCATTCTGATCACCCACCTTCACTCCGATCATCTCGTGGGACTTCCCGATCTTCTTCTGACGGGATGGGTCGTCGAGCGTCGCACCCGGCCCCTTCAGGTGTATGGGCCTCCCGGGACCAGGGACATGCTCGAGAAGCTCGAAGCTGCGTTCTCTTTCGACATCGACATTCGTTCCGCGGAAGCAGGCCTCGATCGGAAGGGGGCGTCGGTCTCCGTGACGGAGATCGAGACGGGCTTCAGCCTCGATCTGGGAAATCTCGTCGTGACCGCCTTCGATGTCGACCACAGCCCCGTTCGTCCGGCCCTCGGGTTCCGGTTCGACGCGGGCGAGCTCTCCGTCGGCCTATCCGGCGATACGCGATATTCACCCTCGCTGATCGCCGCGCTCCAGGGCGTCGACCTCGTTGTCCACGAGGTCGTGGGTGCCTCGAGCGACGTTCTCGAGCGTCGTCCGTCCCTTCCGCGGGTCCTTCACCACACGCGGCCCGCCGAGCTCGCGCGCGTTCTGACGGCGACATCGCCTCGGTTGGCGGTGCTCACCCATCTCGTTCTGGTGGGCGACTACGACCCGGGCCAACTCGTGCCGGAGATCCAGCGCGACTGGAATGGCCCCGTGGTTCTCGGGAGTGACCTGATGCGGATCCACGTCGGCAAGGAGATCACGGTGCTGCCTTCGCTCGACCGGGAGCGCCACATCGAGGAACTGTTGCGGACCCGCGATGCGCATCGCGTCGCACACCGTACCGAGGATCTCGATCTCTGGCTCGAGAGCCTGGCCGAGCCACTGCGCAGCGTCGAGGGTGGCACCGTCTCGGTGGTGACGCACGGAGACTTCGACAGGCGCATGTCCGCCTACTTCGAGGCAGTCGATTTTCTCGGCTGGGAAGATCTCGAGGTCCCGGTCGTGCGAATGTCGGACGACGATTCACGCGCCGAGGTGATCGTTCGAAAGCGGGTCGACACGGCTGGCGAGAACGGTCCCGCCAGTTCCACCACCTTCGCCTGGACCGAGGGATGGCGCCGGCACGCGGGGGGATGGCTGATGGAGTCGATCACCTCGACCCGGGGGGACGAGCTTGCCGGAGAACCGGAGGCGGATTCCCTTCTCGCCATTCTCGAACGGTCTCGAGCGTATCTGGGAGGCAAGGCGGTGCTGGAGGTTCCGATGACGCGCTTCTCCGCGGATTGCACGGGTCCGAATGGCGATTACACGACCGAGGTCGTTTCGGCGCGTGATGGTCGCTTTCGGTTCGAGCAGATCCGGCCCGACCGGCCGGATTTCGGGCTCGGTCGGTCGCTCCAGTCGAGTTGGGGAACGGGTGCGGACGGATCGATCCGGACCGCGAATCTGGAAGGCCGCCTGATGCACGTCGTTGCGGGCCACGAGTGGCCGCTCGTCGCGATCGCTCCCGAGGCACGGTACCGAGCTCCGCGGCTGCTCGGCCGGGGGTCCCTCGCGGGTGTTCCAACCGACGTGGTGGGATGGACCGATCCACTCGGTGGAGAGGTCAGCTTCCACTACGGCGAGGATGGGAGACCGATCGGGTTCGTCCTCGAGGCCCATGACGACTCGGGTGCGCCGATCGAGACGATCTTCTCCGAGTGGACCGACGTCGCAGGGGTGAAACTTCCGGGCCGCGTCGAGATCACGCAAGGCACCGAGGATTTCGTCTGCACCATGCAGAGCCTCGCGACGGGGTGGTTCCCGGATGCCACATTCCGGGCAGGCCTGATGCCATGACACCAACGGCTCTTCCAGGATCCACTCGAACGCTGCCGCGATCAACCTGACCGGGGTTCGCGCGCAGGCCGGCGCCGGATCCATCGCCGATGCGCAATCGAGATGGGCTTTTGACGTCCATGCGGGTTCCGGCGGCCTCCCGGGGGGCTTCGATCGAGCCCGACCGGATGGCCCATCTGTGCGGGCCCTCCCTGTGCTAACTTCATGGTATGGCGACGACTCCCTATCGGCTCGGCGGGTACACCGAGATCCGCCCTGAAGCGGACCTGCTGCCGTTCGTCGATACCGTCTGGACCTAGGGATCGCCCCGGCGATCTAGAACCCGATGGATGACTGATGCGGACCGACGAGTCCGACATCGACCGAGAGAAACGCCAGGGATCGCGAGCAGGAAACGATGATCGAGAAGACGGCGAGCTCGGGACCAAGGCCTGTGGAATCCATGGAAAGCGCCACCACCGATCCACCACCCGGCGTTTCCCACAGCTACCACAGGCCCGGCCGCCGCGACCGAATCCTTGGAGATCAAAAAAGACGAGGCGACCTATCCGGCCGCAAGGAAGAGCTGCGCTCACGCTTGACAACTGCGCCCAATGGATGACTCTCCCCCCGGTTCTCTGATCGAAAGCGGCGTGATCGGGTGGTGATCTTCTTCGTGCCGCGCGACGCCCAGGCGGATGACAAGCAGAGAAAGCAGCCCCGCAAGCGCACCCTGCGCGACCGGTTCAATCGGTAGGAAGCCCGGCCGGGAAACGGTGGATCACCCTCCCGGCCGGCACCGCCTCCCCCCGGTGAGGCTCGGCTCCCGGCGGCTCCGTGTTTCCACCCGCCACTCCCTCGCTCTCCCCGTCGGAACTTCGCGAGCCGCGACGAGCCGGTTGGGCGAGAAGGAAGCAAGTTTTCGCGGCACCACTCCCCTCTCCCCGCGAACAATGATCATCCGAAGCGAGAAACTTGAAGCGGGGAGAGGGGCGGGGGTGAGGGGCAACCATCTTCCCGCGATCCCGATTCGCTCCACCCGCGCCGTATTCGATCCCTGCCCTCAGGGGCTCTTCATGTGACGCTTGCGCTTCCGCACAGCTCCGTTTGCGAATCAGGTTACTGACGACACGTCTCGAGTTAGAGAGTCGCTCTGCCTTTGCCGCGTCGGGGCGGGTGTAGTAGAGTCGCAGCCCCATCCCTCGCAGTGTGGGCATGGTAAGGAGATCTTATGGCTCAGTCGACAAGAGACGCCGGTTCCACTCACCGCGAGGATGCGGATGGGACGGGTGTCGTAGACCTCAGGTTTCCGGTGATTGCGGATGACGTCCCATTCGACCATCGGTATCTTCTCTACGCGGCGATCAATCGGACCATGCAGAACGTCACGGGTGATCCGTGGCTTCGCTTCCTGCCTAAGGCGGCGCTGATTCCGATCCGTGGCATCTACGGTGGAGGCCCGGCTGCACCTGCGAGGTCGGGGCTCCTTCGGTCTCCGGATTCCCTCCGGCGACATTCCCGCCGCTTTGAACCTGGCGGGCCGTCAGCTTCGCCTCGGTGGCGAGACCATTCGTGTCGGTGCTCCAACTGTCGTCGCGATCCGAACCTCCGACACGCTGCGTGCTGACCTCGTCACGACACGGAATGGACATGACGAGTCGAGATTCGATCAGGAGATCCAGAAACAGCTCGAGGCGATTGGGGTTCAAGGGTCTCTTCAGCGTGGTCGGCGCAGATTCCTCACCATTCGGGGCCGAAAGATCATCGGCCACGAGCTGACGGTGCACGATCTCTCGCCTGACGATTCGCTCCGCCTTATG
>CAVUJZ010000012.1:0-158090 GCA_963741905.1 uncultured Acidobacteriota bacterium
TGGTGTAGCCTACTTGGTTCAGTTACGTATAGAGACTTCGCGAGCGTTGATGCACCAGATCGTTGTTCGTCGCCTCGCCGAACAGGACCTGGAGCAAGCCCAGGACTGGTACGAGGAGCAGCGGCCAGGTCTGGGCTCGGGATTTTGGCAAACGATCGACGGCCTTTTCGATCGGCTGGCCGCCGCCCCGCGAATATATCCCGCAGTTCACGGAGAAGTTCGTCGGGCCGTTCTGCGGCGATTTCCGTATCTTGTACGCGCCGGTGAAGGGGGATCGTTATACTGCATTCCTGCGTCCCAGGTAGACTCCTCGCGTGCCCACGATTCTGAGGTCCGGTCCGTACCGGGTGTACATCACCAGTCACGACATGGACGAACCGCCGCACGTCCATGTCGATCGCGAGCGCTGTTCCGCGAAATTCTACACTCGGTCGACACGGCTGGCGTACAGCCTCGGGTTCGGGGCACGGGAATTGCGAACCATCGAAAGATTGCTTACTCTTCACGAAGAGCTGCTTCTGCAGGCATGGAATGACTACTTCGGAACCTAAAGCTGGCGCGCAGGTCGTGGACGTCAAAGTCACAGAGGATCACCTCGTGGTAGATCTCCTCGACGGCCGGAGTGTAGCAGCGTGCCGCTCGCCTGGTACCCGCGGCTTCTCCATGCCACTCCCGAACAGCGAGCACACTGGGAAATCGCTGGCGCGGGTTTTGGAATTCATTGGCCGGACCTGGACGAAGATCTCTCTGTCATGGGTCTCCTTGCGGGTGCGCCTGCACTAAACGCGCAACTCGCCAAGCTGGGCGCATAAACGCGAATCGAGCCGACGTGGCCCTCGTCTCTGTAGCTGTACCTTGATATCACCACCCCTGATAGGGGACGACCCCGACTCAGGCTCCGGCGACCAAACCTCCCGGCTTCTCCGAACTGGGGAACGCACGCCTCACGTTCGTCCCAAAGCTTCCGCCCGGAGAGCTCGGTTCCCGAGGAGATCGACTCGTCATGACCTCGGCCCAGCCCATCACGCCGTCGCTCCGAGCTTCCGGTCTTCCGACTGGCCGGTGAAGGTGTACGCCTCAGGCCCGATTGGCCTCTTCGAGACCTTCCGCCCGGTGGCCGGCGAGCCGCCCTGGCCCGCCTCGAGCCCGAGTCACCTCGATGCCGACGCAACTGCCTGTCCCATCCCCTCGGTTGCCTGACAACCTCATCTACTTCTCCCCTCATTGGAACCCCAGGTGCGCTACCCCAAAGCGGTTCCGTCCGAGAGGTTTCATCCGACGTCCTCACGTTCCGGGCTCTCGCGCGGTACGATTGCCACACCACGCCGACGCCTCGCAGATCGCTCTCCTCGGACGTCGGATCGAACCGTTACCGTTATGCGGCGGAATATTGAGCTGGCGTCCTTCATTCGGAGGTGTGATGACCAAGGTTGGAATCGATCGAGCACGAAGTGCAGAAACTCTCTGGCCGGGGGAGTTGGCTCAGTTCCGGGATTGGTTTCTCGAGCACGACTGGCGTGCATGGGATCGGCAGGAGTTGAGCGCGACGTCGCGAGACGGGTGCACTCGATGATCTCGCAGCCGAAGCTCTCGACGAAGACGCTCGCGGCGGGTCGAAAGAGCTTTGGAGCCATCGGTCATCCCAGCGGTTTTGGAGGCTGTTCGAGCAGCTCCCGAAAGACGTTCAGCGGGTGGCCCGCGAGAATTTCGAACTACTGAAGGTCAATCCCCAGCATCCCTCCCTTCATTTCAAGCGCATCGGGCGGTTCTGGTCCGTGCGCATCGGCCGCGCCCATCGAGCGGTTGGTGTCGATGCACCCGATGGCATCATGTGGTTCTGGATTGGCGAGCACAGCGAATACCTTCGCCTCATCCAGCTTCGCGGTAGGCGCGCCGCACGACTCGAAGAGTGGGGTCGGGTCTTGACTTTGCCCCTCTTTATTGGGAGCAAGCGGGATTCGTTGCGGTCTCGCGCGACTGGGCTTCGTCCGAAAGCTCGGGCCCGAGCGGTTGAGACCCGTGAAGCTCGACTCGTCATGAACACTCACCTGTCCCATGCACTGTGTTGTCGAGGTCGCGATCTGCGATCCCGCGGCGGGGCTTTGCAACTCCAGCGAGATCCTACCGTTCGCGGACGTCTCCGCGTGCTCGGGCCTGCACTCGACCGTCTTCCTTCACCCGCCGGGGAATCCACAGCCCAACTCCGCGGTCGATGTCGCGGTGCTCTGCGTCCGCCCTCCCGCATCCATTGAAACCCCAGGTGCGCTACCGCAAAGCGGTTCCGTCGAACTGGTTCCATCCGACGTCCTGACCCTCGGCTCTTCTTCGCGGTACGATCCGAATCACACCGACGGTCCCTCGACCGCTGTCTCGGACGTCGGATGGAACTACCGTTAGGTGGACGTAATATCGTAGTAAGGACACCGGCAGCTCGGACCATGTCCTTCGGCAAGTGGAGGTACGAATGGAGCAAGCGCTGCTGACGGCAGTTGCCGCGATTGGCGGCTTTCTCGGCAAGTCGCTCTGGATTCTACTGGAAAAGGCGCGAAACCGCCGAAGCCTTTGCGCGACAGAAGCGGATTGAACTTCTCGAGAAGCAGCTGTCTCGGTTCTACTGGCCGTGTACCTTCATCTACAGAAGAACAATGTAATTTGGGAGCACCTGATTCAAGGTATTGCCATCGACAACAAGCTAAAACACGAAGTCGACATGCAGCTGTACAAATCGTTTTTTCTGCCCAATCACGAAGCGATGGTGAGCCTCATCGAGGCGAATGCTTTACTGGCGCAGCCCACTGGGGAGTTCGCAAAGTTACTACTTCGCTTCATTCGGCACGTCGCCATCTACAAGACGATGCGAGATGCTGGCCTTCCGTACGATCCAATCGCGGTCGGCGAGCCGTGGCCTGCCGAATTCTTTCCTAGCGTCGAAACTCGGCTGAAATCTGTTCAGGCTGAGTACGAGCGCTTGCTAGGATGGTCGCCGCCCGCCGCCTAACTCATAGGACTCTTTACCGCATCCGTTCGAAGGTGCAGGCGTGGCGAGCACCGAGGCGAGAGAGCAGCGAGCGTGGGGTGGCGAGGATCAGGATGCGGTAAAGAGTTGGGTTGGACGAAGCCCGAGTCGCGTTGGTGGGGATTGTTCGGTGGCCGGTGTCCGGGATCGTCTTCGGGTGGGGGGCAGTGGGCGGGTGAATGGTGTGACGATCTGACGATCGAGGACTGAGCGTCGCGCAGGCGGTTCCCGACTCTGGTGGAGCTCACCGAGAATGGAACCATTCGCACCAGCGGACGAACCTCCACCGTGCCACTGAGCAGATCATGGCCGCGTGGGCACTGCTGTGCATGGGCCCTTCTGATGAGGTGTGTCGAACCATGTACGGGGAGACTGGGGAAGGATCGGCGAGCATGCGACCATCCGCCCCTGGTGACACTGCGGACATGTGCGCAACGTGGCTGGCGTGGCGACGTGCAGCACCGGCTGAGCCATCCGCAAGAGTTCCCGAGCCTTGTCGAGCATCGCGTGGCGGTGAGAGTTGGCCATGAAGCCGTAGTAGCGGATCCGAACGAACCGCGGCGGGACCACGTGCATCAGGAAGCGGCGGAGGAATTCGACCGCGTCGAGCGTCATCGTCTTGCGCGCACCGCCGTCGCTCCGATCGCGCCAGGCAAAGCTCACCGTGTCGCCGTCGAAGGCGAGGATCCGGTGGTTGGAGATGGCGATCCTGTGAGTGTAGGCGGCGAGGTAGCCGAGCACGTGCCGTGCCCCGGCAAAGGGTGGTTTGATGTAGCCGTGCCAGTCGGTCTTCCATGAACGCGCGAGAAGGAGCTGGAGCGCCCGGGGGTCGGGGATCGAAGGCGGAAGCGTGAGCGTTCCCTCGTGGTACGCCTCGCGGATCGCATGGGTCACCAGCGTCCGGAACCGTCGTGAAAGCGCCTTGACCGAGAACAGGAAGCTCATCTTCTTGACCGCGATCCAGCGGCGGCCATCGAGCGCGAAGCCGCCGCCTGGAACGATGCAGTGAACGTGAGGATGGAACTCGAGCTTCTGAGTCCAGGTGTGAAGGACGGCGAGGATGCCGAGCTGAGCACCGAGGCGCGAGCGCCCGAGGTCGAGCAGGGCCTGTCCGGCCGATCGGACAAGGATGGCATAGACGATCTCCGGCGCGTGGAGGGCGAGCGGGCGGAGGATCTCGGGGAGGGTCAGGACGACGTGGAAGTAGGGAACGTCGAGCAGCTCTGCCTGACGGGCCTCGAGCCAGGCCGCCCGCGCCTCGGCACCGCATCCGGGACAGTGGCGATCACGGCAGGAGTTCCAGAACAGGTGCTGGTAGCCGCAGGTGTCACACTGGTCGCGATGCCCGCCGAGGGCGGGCGTGCGACAGTCGGCAACGGCGCGAAGCACCTTGCACTGGGCCGGACTGAGCGAGCAGGATGCGACCAGCTCGCTCCCCTTGGCCCGTGCGATCGCGCCGAGACACGCCTCGGCAGCCATGGCGAGAGGGTCAGTCGCCGCTCACGGGAGGCGGGACGATCGCGTCGAGCGGGCTCTTGGCGTGGGCCGGGGTCACATGGGTGTAGGTCTCGGTCGTACGGACGCTGGCGTGGCCGAGAAGCACCTGAATGACACGAGTCGAGGTGCCCTGTTCCATGAGATGCGTCGCGAACGAGTGGCGAAGGGTCCGGGGGGAGACGCGTTTGTCGATGCCGGCGCGCCGTCTCGCCCGATCGACGGCATGTTGCACCGTGGAATGGGAGATCGGCTGTGAGGGGTCCTTGCTGTTGGTGAACAGCAGATCCCGTGGCCGCGCCTCACGCCACCACGCGCGGAGCAGCTCGAGTGTAGTCGGGGAAAGAGGGACGTAGCGGTCCTTCTTTCCCTTTCCACCGCGGACGTGAATGAGCATGCGCTTGGAGTCGATGTCTGCGACGCGGAGGTTGCAGACCTCGGCGAGGCGCAGGCCGGCTGAATACAGGAGGGTGATCATGGTGCGGTCGCGCTAGCGGTTCACGGAGGCGAGCAGCGAGACAAGCTCGTCGACCGAGAGCACGACCGGGAGGTGCTTCTCGCGCCGGCCATACGGGATGCGGCGGACCAGCTCCGGGTCATCGAGGACGTAGGTGTAGAAGAACCGTAGCGCACTGACGGACTGGTTGAACCAGCACCAGGACACCTTCTTCTCGTCACGGAGGTAGTAGAGGTACTGCTCGACCTCCTCACGTCCGAGCTGATCGGGAGGGCGGCTGAAGTAACGGGCGAACGCCGCGACAGCACGCACGTACGCCTCCTCGGTGCGGGGTGACATGTTGCGAATACGAAGGGCGCGGATCATCCGCTGGCGAAGGGAAACAGCACTGCTCGTGACCATGATCGGTCTCCTTTCAGTTGAGATCCGATCAGTCCACCACAAGAGGATCACGGGAGCGAGCCGTGAGAATAGAATGGCCTCAGCAAGTCAACGTCCGAGGACGCGCAGCGCGCCGCGCAGCGGCTTCGTCCAACATTCGGTTCCACCGGACACGGGCACGCGCTACCATTACTCATGAAGCTGCGGTCATCGGGGCGTGCCCGTGCCGGTGAACCTCAGCCGTTATGCGGGCCGGGAATGGTAGTCTTCGCGCGTGGAACTCATCGGTGAGATCTCCGAAATCGAAACGATCGCGACGGGTCGTGGCATTCGCGAGTTGCCTCGACTGATCGAGGTGTTCGGGAAGGGCCGATGGCGCAAACTGAAGGGTACCGCGCTCGTCCGCGTGCCGAGTGGCGACGTTCGTCGAGTGGAGCTACACTGGTACGAAGCTCACGGGATCGGAAAGAAAGACCTGAAAATCAAGCGTTATCTCGACTGACCATGCCGAAAAAACACGATTTCGTCATCTGCGTGCGGAACACCGGCAACGAGGGCTCCCTCGAAGTGCGGAAGATCTACCAGGTCATCAGCGACCCCCGTGCCGAACGGGATGGGATGCTTCGCGTCATCGATGAGTCGGGCGAAGACTACCTTTTCCCTGAAGATTTCTTCGTGCGCGTCCACCTTCCATCCTCAGTGGAAAAGGCGGTTCTCGACGCCGAGGCCACGCCCGCATAACTTTGCGATCGAGCCGACTCAGCCCGCATCGGCGTGGCTGTAACCTGGTGTAGTCTTCCAGTGCGGGCCTCGCGGCTCATCGCGAAGCCGTTGGACTAAACCGCTTCGCGGTAGCTTGACCGAGCGACCGTCACTTCCCTGAACCACCAGTCGATCAGTTCACCGTGGGGTGGAGGTGTGCCCGCGGAGTGGAAGGGGAGTCTGAAGTTTCGACATCATGAAGTTTCCCCAACCCCGATGATGAAGAAAGGAGACTCCCATGACGACACCGTTACGCCAGTTGATGATCGAGCAACTTCGGGTGCGCAACGACTCGCGACGAACCGAAGAGGCCTACGTCAGTGCCGTGGCTCATTGTGCCAGATACTTCGGGCGGTCACCCGAGAAGCTGAGCCCGGACGAGATTCGCCGGTACCTGGTGTATTTGCGCGAGGAGAAGAAGGCCTCGTGGAGCCTGGTCAACCAGACCGTGTGCGGATTGCGCTTCTTCTACCGCCACGTGATGCATCAACCCGATCGTGAGGTTCGCCACATCCCCTACCAGCGCAGGGAGAAGCCTCTCCCGGTGGTGCCCAGCCGGGACGAAGTCGCCGCGTTTCTGGAGCGGCTGAGCGATCCGATGTACCGCGTGCTCGTTTCGCTCATCTACGCAACGGGACTCCGGACCTCGGAAGCCTGCATGCTCAAGCCGCGCGACATCGACAGCCACCGGATGCTGATCCGCGTCGAGCGCGGCAAGGGACACAAGGATCGCTACGTCACCCTCTCACCGAAGCTGCTCGAGATGCTCCGGTCGTGGTGGCGGTTCCGCCAGCCGAAGGTCTGGGTGTTTCCCGCACGGCGTAACCCCGATCAGCCGCTCGACCCGGCCGCGGTCCAGAAGTACTGCCAGCGGGTCTGCCGCAAGGCGCGTCTCGCCAGACGGATTACCCCCCGAACGCTGCGTCACGCGTTCGCGACGCATCTGCTCGAGTCGGGCGAGGACTTACGTCCAAACACCGGACCCCACAGCGCCATAGTGTTCTGAGCTCGATCTGGCCAACCGGGCGAGCGGGTCGTGCGCATCGCCGGTTTCATCGCCGATCCGCAGAAGAGCGCCCCCACGATCACCGTGCTCGAGATGTAGTGGCGGCTGCGCCGGGAGACTCATGAGACCCGGCGTGAGTCCGGCTTGAACGGTTCGTAATCGATGAGGCACTCCTCCGCTTCGAAGTTCTCGAAGCTCCGCACCCATCTCCGGGCTGGCCATAGAAATGTCGCACGGCCCGTCCCGGGATCATATCGGGCGGTGTAGAGAGTGCCGAAACCGCGGCTGTACTCGTGGCTGAACAGGGGAGGCTGCAGGAACGCCTCCGCCAGATCGTCCGGACCCGTCGCTGGATCGTTCAGAAGTTGCTCGAGGAACGTTTCGCGTTCCTCGCTGTGACTGAACTGCTGGTCATCGCTCCACTCGCTGGCCTGCTGGTGGTTCGTCGCGACCTGTGTCTCCGAGACGAGGGGAGCGTGATCCGGGGCGAGTGAGACGACGGCATGCTGTCCGGATCCGTCCACCACCAGAACGTTGTAGGCCATGTTGCACGGAATCCGTCGCAGATGGGCGATCGCCTCGCGTGTGGTGCGACTGAATTCGAGAGCGTAGCGAAGGATCAGCGGAATCCCGAACCCCTCCCCGACGACTTTGCGGCCTCCGAACGACAACGACACGCAGACACCGTACTCGTTCATACCGTCGAGAGCTCCCCAGAGGCAGTCGCTCGAAGCGATCACGCGCGTGCCGGTCCAGGCCGTCATGATGAAGGTTCCCTCGCAGATTCGAGGGTGATAGTCGTAGTTGCGCACGAGGAACGGATCGCTCCGAGTCCAGGCGGCCTGTGAGCAACCGGAGAGGAAAGGCGTCGGGTTGACGAGGCTCAGCATCCGCGCCGCCTGCTCGTCACGTCCCGAGAGCCCCACGAGCTCTTCCCATAGCGGCACGAGCTCGGGCATATGGAAGTTCAGTGCGCGACGCGAGCTCTCGAGATCGGGTCTCGCCAGATCTCCATCACGGAGAAACCATGCTTTATACGCGGGCCAGCTGCGATCGAACAGGGCCTTCCATCGCGGGCCAGGCCGCAGCTCGGCTACGGTTCGAAACTGAAGTGTCATCATGGTGGAGTGCTGCTCGAGTTGGAGAAGCACCATACACCACAATTGCAATCCGGCGGCCACGGGAACGCTGACATCTCGCTTCCGGCGAGTGTCGGTGTTCCGTGGTCACAGCATCTTGAATCCTCCGGTGCTGGCGATGGCCGCCGCTTCTGCCCTTTCCTGGCCACGCGCAGGACGAGCACTGTACTGGTCCCGGATCCCCTGGATCCACGCCTTCGCCTTGCTCGTGAGGTTGAAGCCGTCGGTCATCTGCCTGCCGGGCATCACGAGGATTCCGAGGTCCGCTCCCTCGTAGAAGTAGTCGCCTTCGCTCGCGATCCGCAGAAAGAAGGCGCGATCCGACCGCTGCACCGTCCTTCGGTGCGTCTGACTCCGGATGAAGGTGAGCGAGCCGTCCGGCTCGAGCTGCCAGACACCTGACTTTGGCGCCTGTTTGATGAGCTCAATGCTGGCCTCGGTGTGCTTGATCACGAGCTGGCTCCAGGAATCGATGTTCTCGGCGCTCGCCCATCTGGCGTTGAGCTCTTCGACGTCGAGATCGTAAGGGACCTTCATGTACTCGAGAAGGTGAAACAGGAAGAGCGGGGCGTCGGCATGGGCGAACGAGGCGAGGTTCGTCATCGAGCTGGCGCCGGTGATGCGTGGGTTGATCTCTCCCAGATAGACGTCACCGGTGTCGAGATCGGTCAGGAAGTCGATCTCGAAGTAGCCCCTGTATTTGTGCGTCTTCAGAGCCTCGCCGATCTTGAATGCGGCGTCCCTCGCGTAGTTCCGGATCTTCTGGGGGAAGGCGTCGGCAAACACTTCGTTGCCACACCAGCCACCCTTGTACGGTGTGAGCTCCCTGAATCCGACGAGCTCGGTCATCAGAGGACCGACGATGGTTCCGTGCTTCGTAACACACGCTTCGAGCGCCGACCCGCGCACTCTCACGCGTTTCATGACTTTGACTTCCTTCTCCGCCTCGATCTCCTCGGCGTACTTCCTGTAGTCACGCTCGTTCGAGATGAAGAATGTCGTATGCCCCGAGTCGCCGAACGGAGTCTGAACGACCAGCTTCTTTCCCAGGTCGTTCTCTTCGGCGATCGCTTTCAGATCGTCGTAGCTTTTGACCGGCGCCATCGCATTCGGAACGCTCTTGACGCCCGCCTCGTTGCCGATTCGCGTCGTCATCATCTTGTTGTCGATCTTCGTGCGCAGCTGCGCGGACGGGAACACGACATCGAGTCCGAGCTCGTTGCAGAGTCCTTCGGTCGTCTCGTCGAAAAACAGGAACGCACCCTTTCCACGCTCCCCGTTCTCCCCGTATCCATTGTCGCGAATGAACTGATCGACCTCGGGGTGTGCGAGGAGGTAATTGGTGATGTCCTCGATGCTCTCGAACTGGTCGTGGGGCTGCTCGGACGGAATGAAAACGTGGGGATGAGCGCCGTCGAAGCAGTCGATGTAGTTGATGAACGTGAATCGCCGGACCCATTCGTCCATACCGAGAAGATTGAACGGAGTGGCGCTGACGAAGTAGATCGGTGTGTCGTTGCGATGGAAAAATCGCCTGATGTCGGAGATGTTCTTCAGCTTCTTCATCGATGGGGCTCCCTCTTCTTGTCGCCATTGCTCGAACCGCGGAGCCCGTCGAGCACCTCGGGCTTGAATACCCGCAGGCCGTGGGCCGCTGAGTATCCATGGATCTCTTTGACGTCGACAGCGTTCAGGTAATCGAGAATCTGGCTGTTGACGATCTGTCCCGGAACCAGAATCGGGAACCCGGGCGGGTAAGGGGTGACGAATGCCGCACTGACGATCTCGCGGCCGTTCTCCAGCATTGCTGCGACCGTGCCGTCGAGGGGGAGGTGCTCGTACGATTGATCGTCGTACGTCAGAAAGAACGCCGTGCGGATATCCCCCTCGGGAGTATCGCCTCGCGGATCGGTCACGAATGCAGGATGGAAGCGGCTGAAATGAGGCAACGGTGGCAGGTCATGGGTCAGCGCGTCGACGCGCCGCCTGGCAATCGAGCGATCGAGGTCGCTCTGATTTTCCGCCTGGTCCTCGATCTCCATCGCAACCTGGAGCAGGACATCGAGGAGATAGGTCACCGATCCGCGCGTCGACCCGATGTTGAGCAGGAAGAGCACGGTGTTGCGGGAGGTCTTGTTGATCTGGATGTCGAATCGGTCGATGAGCAATTTCCGGAACGTGTCGCCGTCCATTCCAGTGGCGCCGATGTGGACCGTCACGCGAGTCGGGTCGAGAGCGAACTCGTCCTGCCGCCAGTGGTCTTCCATCCTGGAGAACCCGGAGTCGGCCGAGTAGAACTTCTCGAGACCGGACGGCCGGTACTCCGCCGGGATCAGATCGCCCGCCTTCAGCACCCGGAAGTACTTCTGGAGGATCGGATGGTCGGTGATCTGCTTCCGCAACATCATCGCCAGGCCGACGGTGTTTCGGACGAAATCGTAACCCTCGAGCTCGAACTGACGGCGTCCGACGTCGAGCGAGGCGAGGATCTGGTAGTTCGGGGAGGTCGACGTATGCGTCATGTACGCTTCGTGAAACGGCTCCCGCGCTTTCTGCTCGAAGTCCTGATCGAACACGTGGATCATCGACCCCTGCCGGAGAGACGTCAGGGTCTTGTGTGTCGAGTGGGTCGCATACACGCGCAGGCGAGCTTCCTCGGGATCCGGAAGAAGCTCCGAGTCGAGCCATGTGGCGTCATCGTCGGGATCCTTCGCATCGAAACTCTCTCGCCACGATTCGTACCTGCGCCGGTAACTCTCGCCGCGGAACTCATTGCGAAGGCGGGCCGCGGCAGCCATGGCGGTCCGGCGGCGATATGTCGGCGTCGCCGCGGCGAACGCAAACCACGCCTCATCCCAGAGAAACACCATGTCGGGTTTGATCGCGAGGACCTCACGCATGACGCGCTCGGGATCAGAGGCGATTCCGTCGAAGGTGCAGTTGGTCAGGAGCAGCATCCGGACCTTGTCGAGCTTTCCCGCGCGTTTGAGCGCGAGCAACTGGCGTTTGATCTCGCGCAGTGGAACGGCTCCGAACATGGTGAACTCGTTGAGCGGATACGGATCGAGATAGAGTGGCATTGCCCCCGTGAGCACCATCGCGTATGGGTGCGATTTGTGACAGTCGTGAGAGAGCAGCACGATGTCGCCTGGTCGGACCAGTGCCTGGGTGACGATCTTGTTTGCCGTCGAGGTTCCGTTGGTCACGAAGAAGCTCTGGCGGCTTCCGAAGGCTCTGGCCACCTTCTCCTGTGCCCGCTTGATCGGCCCGACCGGCTGCAGCAGGGAGTCGAGACCACCTGTCGTCGACGAGGTTTCGGCGAGAAAGATGTTCGGGCCGTAGAACTCGCCCATGTCGCGAATCCAGTGGGACTTGGTGATCGATTTTCCTCTCGAGATCGGCAGCGCGTGGAAGACGCCGGTCGGTTTGTGAGAGTAGTCTCGGAGCGCATCGAAGAACGGTGTGTCGAAGCGGTCCCGGACGCCCTTGAGGATACTGAGGTGAAGCTCGAGGTAATCCTCCTGTCGGAAGAACACGCGACGGAAATGCCGTGTCGAGCTCGCCGCCACGCTGCCCAGTGAATCGTCTGTGACCTGAAACAGGTCGAGCTCGGGACGAAGTTGTTTGATCGCTTCTCCCAGGACATGGCACGGCTCCGACTGGGCGCGCTCCGCGAGCTCTTCGTAATCGATCATCCGAAGATAGTGGCGGAGCTCCGGAATCGGAATTCTCGTTTCGACGGGGAAGCGATATCGGAGAACGCAGCTCTGAATATTGTGGTTGAACAGGACGGCGATGACCGCGTCGTCGAAGCTGGGGACGATCACGATGTCGTAGATGAACTCGTCCTGGTCGCGTCGCATCTCAAGAAGGTTCTGACGAAGTGCCTGCTCGTCGGACTTGCTGAGATCATCGACGATGAGTACTTCGAAATGGGGCCGATTCTCGCCGGTGGGGGTACTGATCGCTGACTCATCCTCGACCCAGTCTGTGTCTTCGCGATCGAACCCCTCGTCCAGGACTTTCGAAACGTCGATGCTGCGGTAACGATCGCTCACGAGCAGTCGAACGATCCGGGCCGTCTGCCGTGCCAGCGCGCGGTACCACCCACGCTCGAGGAGCCGACTGAGCTCCGAGCAGGCGCGACGACCCGGGAAGGTCCAGTAGTGCTCGATCTTGTCGAGCAGAGTGAGCGTTTCGAGAATCGCTTCCTCCGAGGCCTTCGTGTCCGCGCCGCGACTGACGTCGCGGTGAAGCCGCTCGGTGCGATGCTTCAGGTCATTCCAGGTTTCGGTGCGGAACTGTGATGCAGCGTAGTGATCCCGAAATGAGCGATCTTCCTGTTTTTGCTTCTCGTCGCGCTGAGTTCCGATGTGATGTCCTTTCGTTCTGTCGCGTCGGTTCACTTCACCAGAGCTTTCGGATTCGATAACCCCGCTTGCGATCCTCGTTCCGGCTTCCGGAGAGGTCCGAGACTCTGAAGGTAGGGCCACGAACGCGCTTCGGGGCCATAGACGGCGAATTCGATGTTCCGATCACGGAAGCTTTTCAGTTGTTGCCCGAGGCCACGAAGACCGACTTCTCTGCTTCGCCGGACACGATCGAAATCGATTTCGATCGGGATCATCTCCTGAGCGCTCTGTCCCTGATAGATGACTTCGCCGGCCGGTCCCACGATGATCGATCGTCCGTTCCCGCAATCACCGAAACCGTTGATCCCGAAGACGAAGCACTGATTCTGTGCCGCGGTTGCGCGGACGATCGAAAGCTCCACATCCCGATCGATCGTCCCCGTCAGTGTCGGATGGAGTATGACTTCCGCACCCATCGCAGCGAGCGTGCGCGCCGTCTCTGGAAACCAGAGGTCGTAGCAGATCGAGACGCCGAACCGCCCCACATCAGGCACGTCGAACACCATGAACTCCGTGCCGCCCTCGACCCCTTCCTCGTACGGCCGGAACGGGAACATCTTGCGGTAGTACCCAACCAGATTTCCATCGGGGTCGATGACCATCGAGGTGTTGTAGATCTTGTCTCCGTAGGACTCGAACATCGATCCCGGAAGCAGCCAGATCCCGTACTTCTTCGCCCATGATCTGAAGACTTCTTCTGCGGGGGCGGGGAACGCTACGGTGTTCGACAGCAGGGGACCGTATGGCGCGAGCTCACTGAACACCACCATCTGAACCCATGGATAGACGCTCATCAGGACGTCGAGACGCGCTCCCATGGTGGTGATGTTCTCGCGAAGGGCAGACAACTCGAGCTGCATACCCGCGATGGAGAAAGGCTTCAAGCAGAGAGCTCCCTTGTGGCAGCCGGGGCGATGGCCGTTTCCATGACATCCAGACCGCGGTTCAGTGTTTCGTCGTCGATGCCCGCGAACTGCCCGACCCCTGCCGCAACGACCTTCTGTCGACGCTCGACCAGATCCTGTCCGCGGCTCATGAGATTCTCCTCCGAGCAGAGGGACAGTCTGTTTCAAATGTGGTTGGAGTCATATGTCGGAGCATCGTATCAGGTCGGAAGGCGAGATTCCAAAATCACGGGGAGGTCGAGTGATAGCCTCCGTGCATGACGAAACGTACGGCGAGGCGTGCCGAACGGGAAAACGGCCAGCAGATTCAGGATTTGGGGTCACATCTTCGGTCGTCGGTCCAGGCCACCAAAGATCGAAGATGTGGCCCCGGTGTTGAGACTTGACCCCGGTGTTGAGATTGGACTACCACGAGGGAGGCCACACGCTCCACCAGTTTCTCGAGGATTTCCCTCCCGTGACTCGCGAGCAGGCGGTCGCCGCACTCGACGAAGCGAAAGGGTTGCTCCTCGGGCATGCGAGTACTCCTCGATGAGTGTCTACCGAAGCCGCTGAAGCGCGAGTTCGGCTCTGGACATCTCGTTCTCACTGTTCCTGAGGCTGGCTGGTCGGGTACGAAGAACGGTCGCTTGCTCGCGCTCGCGAGCACCACCGCCACCACGATCAGCCATCGCTTCTTTCGAACACTCGATGTCTCACCATCCTCGGCCGCCGTTTCATCCGGTCTCGGCTGCCGTAGGCAAAGTACTTGACGATACAGTGTATCCGGCGATCTCGCTGGCCACTCACTCGAGGTGTTCGGGATTGCTACCGGGAGCTCACGCGCGGCCGTGTCTCTCCTCCTGAGGTGCTTTCGCCGTGGAGGTTCGATTCGGCGTGACGCCGGTGGTGCGATCGGGTGGCACCGCGGAGTGCGTCCGAGACGCGGGCGCTTAGGGGATCTACTTGCCGCCTTTTCGCGGAAGAGCTGGCGGGGTGGCCGGGGCCTGCTTCGCCGCGGCAGTCGCAGCATCGCTCTTTTTCTTGGTGTCGTGCTGTTGCTTCAGCTTGCTCTTGGATTTCGGTGAGGAGTCGCCCATGTTGCACCGTCCTTTGTGACCGCGAAACAGTCGCGGCTGACTCGTGTATACCACGCTTCGGACGAAAGCTCGCAACGTGAACAGCCCTCGAAGCACCATTCGTTGTCGGGGCGCATCTCAGCCTTCTCCGCTGAAGCGGACAGAACAGGCCCCGACTTCGCAAGCATCTCAGCCATTGTCGGTCCGGAACCCGCGAACAGGCGGGAACGCATGGCCACTTGTCCCCGGCGGCTCGGGCCACGCTCGTCACCTGGAAACGGGCTGACCGATTTGAGAAGGAGGAAGTCATGAAGGGTTTTCTGGATGACATCGAACGGCTGACGGAATCGAACGGCGACTTCCGCCGCGTGCTTTACACGGGGAAGAACCTGCAACTGGTGCTGATGTCGCTGAAGCCGGGAGAGGAGATCGGCGAGGAGGTGCACGAGGACCGGGATCAGTTCTTTCGTGTCGAAGCAGGGGAGGGCGAGGTGCTCATCGACGGCAACCGATCGCCCATCCGGAGCGACATGGCCCTGATCGTTCCCGCCGGGGCGCGCCACAACGTCACGAACACCGGTCGCGAGCCGCTCAAGGTGTACACAATTTACGGACCGCCGGAGCACAAGAGCGGAACCGTCCACCGCACAAAGGCGGAGGCTGACGCGCACGAGGAGCACTTCGACGGGAAGACCTCGGAGTAGTCGCGGCGCGGGGCCTGGGTGATCGCGGTCCGACCTCGGCGAGCCGGAATACGGGCGGCAGCCCCGTGTTGTCGCCCGGGCTGCGGAGTCTCGCGATCCTTCGCTGTCATGGAACCTGAGCTGACTGCCGTGATCGATGGAGGGTGCTTCTGGTTTGCGCCCTCGGCGGCCGGACGCGCGTCGTGGTGCAGACGACCCCCCATCGACGGACCTGATCGCCGCCGACATCGGGGCGTCAACCGGCTATGATCGTCGGGTGAGCTCGCGGGGTGTCGTCGCGGTCGTGGTGCTGGGAGATCTGGGCCGGAGTCCACGAATTCTCTGGCACGCCCTCTCCCTGGCGGACGCGGGACTGGACGTCGAACTGGTCGGTTACGAAGGATCGGTTCTGCCCGAGAGGGTCGGAACCCACCCCCGGATCCGGCTGCATCGGATTTCAGCGCCCGATTCCTCGGGTTCGGGCGCGGTCCGTTCGCTGCTCAGAATGCTCGCGGTCGCCGGTCGACTCCTCCGCACTCTCGTCCGCGGGATTGCGGAACCGGGGACGATTCTGGTTCAGTCGCCACCATCGTTCCCTGCCGTCCCCATCGCATGGCTCGCCGCGCGTTTCCTCGGTGCGCGTCTGGTCATCGACTGGCACAACTACAGTGCCTCGATGCTCGCACTACGCTTCGGCGAGCGCCACCTGACGGTTTCGCTGATGAAGCTTCACGAGCGTCTTGCAGCGCGTCTCGGCGACGCTCGATCTCACCATCTCCGACGCCATGGCGCGCTCGCTGCGGACACGATTCCGGATTCAGGCCGAAGTGTTCCGGGATCGCCCTGCGCCGATATTTGTTCCCCTCGATCCCCCGCAACGCGACGAGGTGCGCTCCCGCATTCTTCACGAGACGGCGGGAGCAGAATCCGCGATCCCGCTGATCGTCGCCCCGACCGGCTGGACGGCGGACGAGGACATCGATCTGCTGTTCGAGGCTCTGCGGCGGTTCGAACAGAGGGTGGAGTGCGACACGGTGCGTCTCCGGGTCGTCCTGACCGGCACCGGCCCGCTCCGCTCCGGGTTCCAGCGACGCTTCGCCGCGGTCGACTTTCGTGCCGTCGACGTCCGGCTCCTCTGGCTCAGCATGGAAGACTACGCTGCGCTGCTGGGGAGTGCGGACGTCGGGGTCTCGCTTCATCGCTCGGCCAGCGGGGTGGATCTGCCGATGAAAATCGCCGACATGCGGGGTGCGGGTCTTCCGCTTCTCGTGCTCGATTACGGCGACGTCCTCCGCGAAGCCGTCGGCGACGAGCCCGCGGCCGCATTCTTCCGGAGCGCCGAGGAGCTCGCAGACGCGCTGGTGCGTCTGTCGAATGAAGAGACCTCTTCCGCCACCCTTCGGCCGTCCCCGCCCGTCGAGGAGCGCTGGGAGACGAACTGGTCCCGGCGGGTGCTTCCACTGGTCGCTCCGGCTCCGCGACGGGGCAGGCGTCGCTCCGCTGATGCGGCGTTGACCGCGCGACCGACCGAATCGACCGGGGCCAGTCTCAGCCCGTCGCCACGCCGCCGATTGCTCCTGGTTCAGCCATCTCTCCAGCCGCCCGGGGGCGGTAACGCCGTCGCCGTCTGGTTTCTGACCGCCCTGAAGGATCTCTACGAGGTCACCGTCTTCGCATGGGAGCCGGTCGATCTCGACGCGATCAACCTCTACTACGGAACCTCACTGAAACCCTCCGATTTCCGGGTGATCATGGCTCCATGGCTGCCTCGATTCATCCGTAGCATCCTTCCCTTTCCCATCGATCTGCTCAAGCGGTCGCTGATGACCAGGAACGTCCAGAAGATGGCCAGGGACTACCAGGTCGTCGCCTCCGTGAACAACGAGATCGACGCGGGCCGTCCTGCGATCCAATACGTCCATTTTCCCTGGGGATTCTGGCCGCGGCCGCAGCCGGACATCCGCTGGTATCATCGCCCTCCAGGACTGCTGGCTCTCTACTTCGCCCTCAGCAACCGGGTCGGGAGGGTGTCCTGGGACCGCATCCGCCAGAACCTCACCCTGGTCAATTCGGACTGGACCGGCGAGCGATATCTCACGCGTTACGGCCGCAAGCCGATCACGGTCTACCCACCCGTCCACGGAACATTTCCCCCGGTCTCATGGGATCAGCGCTCGAATGGGTTTCTCTGCGTCGGACGCATCTCGCCGGAGAAGAGGATCGACCGCATCATGGAGATCCTCGACCAGGTGAGAACCGCGGGTCACGATGTGCATCTCCACATCGTCGGAACGTTCGGTCATCGCTCCTACGGTCGGAAGATTCGCCGGATGGCAGACGACCGCTCGTGGGTCACCCTCGAACAAGAGGTCTCGCGCGCTTCACTGATCACCCTTCTCTCCACGCATCGGTGGGGCATCCACGGGTTCGAGGAGGAACATTTCGGGATGGCAGTGGCGGAGCTCACCTCGGCTGGCTGCATCGTCTTCGCCCCGCGAGGAGGCGGCCAGGTCGAGATCGTCCGCGAGGAGGAGCTTCTCTACGAATCAACCGAAGACGCCGTGGCGAAGATCATCCGGGTCCTCGACGACCCTGAACTTCAGACTCGCCTTCGCGATCGTCTCCGTTCGAACGCAGGCGAATGGACCGTCGAGCGCTTCATCGAGCAGATCCGCGGGATCACCCGGGACTTCGATCTTGAGTCCTGACGCCGCTCAGCCTCTCTGCCACAGAAACAGAGAAACAGAACTCCGATCACCAGAAGGAGAGACTTGATCCCGCGGCCCCCTTCTCGCGAGCGACGGTGGAGTGAGCTTCAATCCCCCTCCCTCGCAGCGTACGGTTCAGTCGGTTCGGGCGATTCCGGGCCCTGGAGCGAGCCCGACCCGGAGTCGAGGCGCCGGACAGACAATCCGTCCACCGTGGTCGCCGGATCATCCAGAAGGGGCGCAGGCGAATGGTTGAATACCTTCCCGAGGAACTCCAGCGTTGCCTCCTGGATGGGTATGAACAGGCGCCGCGGGTCGCCGGCGCTCGGATAATGGTCGGGATCGACGATCGGAAGGTCACTGAACGAGAAGTGGGTGGCATCGCGAAGGATCACCTCATAGGCCATGGTCCGGTTGCGGGAGAGATACTCCTCGAGTGCTTCGGCACGCTCGCCCGGCCAGACGCCGCGGATCGTCATCTGGGGCTGATCGAGTCCCGTCGCACGTTCCCGCTCCGGCCCGATGTTGTCGTAGATGATGCACGCTCCGAAGCGGGAATCCATCGCACATCCCCGGCTCACTGTCTTCCCTCCTCGCGAGTGACCAGCGAGAGCAACGCGCGTCAGGTCGAGTCGTCCCTCGAAGCGCCCGAGGGGATCGTGGGCAGCGAGCTTCGACATCTGGTCGAGAGCGGCGATGGCATCCTTTGCGAGCATGTCGGCGAGCGCGTCGTCGGTACCGTTCTGCTGCCAGCGCGCGTCGGACATCAGCAGTCCCCCGGAGGGAAAGACGTCCATCCCGCTGAACGCATGGCTCAGCACGACGACCACGTAGCCATGACTTGCGAGAGATTCCGCCAATGCGGTGTGCCAGTGCCGCGACATGTTACCCCCGGGAGAAAGGAGCATCAGGGGAAGGCGGTCCGTGCCTTCGACCAGGGCCGCGTCCCGGTACGCACGAGTGCGCACGCAGCCGTAGTGTTCGAGGTCGTTCGCAATGGTGCGCGGCATCTCCCGGCGATCCGTCAGGAGGCTTGCACGCATGGAATCGAGCTCGGGTACGTAGGAAGCCGGCGCGCGCCCTCGAGTGGAGGCGGCGGGATAAAAGACCTGGCCAACAATCTGCCGGAAATCGTTTTCGTCCGGCGAGAGCAACTCCGCACGGGTCTCATCGATCCAGAAGTATGTCACCGTTCCGACCGGCCACTTTCCGTCCAGGGCGGGCAGTTCGATGTTGCTCTCGCAGGGCCGCTCCAGATTCACGAACGCGTCGCGCGCGGCGAGGGGTGCCGTCGCAGCTCCGATGAGGAGTGTGGCGAGCACGATGGTGTGGGCAATCCGAATCATCACAGGTCTCCCTTTTTGGCTGGTGTTCTGATTGGACTCCGGAGAGGCCGGTTCGGTTAGCGTTAGCCCGCGACTCGAACTGACCGGGATAGACCCACCCTATGATCCTTTGTGTGACGAGGCGAGCACGCGACAGGAGCTTCGAGCTCTTGTTGCGGCCCTGAGGCATGGTCCGGCATCCAGCCATGAACGTTTCGCTTCGATCTCTCTGGCCCTGGAGAGACCAGGAAGCTCTTTCGCTGAGCCGCGCCGCGTTCGCCGGCATTCGGCTCCACAAAGACTTCGGTACGCGTTAGGATGGCTCACGGACACCGGCCACTGATTTTGCCGCTGCTGGCCAATCCCCCGCATCGGCCGCGGCGCATCTCAGGGAACCCCGGAGTGGGGGCTTGCCGCTCGCGGCGGATGAGACCGTATGATTGCAGACCTCGGCCCCTTGCGAGGTGGAGGAACGGAATGATCAGAAACGGACGCCTCACAGCGCCTTCCGCATCACGTATCGTCCGTTCGCGAATCCATAGCGGTTCCCCCTGAACACCCGTCGCCGGCTTCACCCGGTGCCATCTGGCGCGCCGCCGGGCGCGGCATGTCATCCGGCAAGAGAAGAGCTTCGTCGCCATGGACTCCCTCCGCAGTCCACGTGCCGGCGGTCGATCCCGTCCTTCTACCTCGGGCCCCGGTCTGCTACGCTCGCCGGGCATGAAGATCGCTTTCATCGGAACCCACGGCGTCGGCAAGACGACCCTCTGCTACGAGCTGGCGGCTCGGCTCAAGAAGAAGAGCGTGGACTGCGAGATCGTCAAGGAGGTCGCCCGTGGATGTCCCCTGCCGATCAACCAGGAGACCAATCTCCTCGCCCAGCTGTGGATCCTCCACTCCCAGATCGCCCGGGAGGTGGAGATGGTGGCGCGACACCAGGTCGTGGTCTGCGATCGAGCCGTGGTCGACAACTACGCCTACCTGGTTCATGCGGCGGGCGAGCAGCCGGCGGCCGCCCGTCTGGTCCGCGACTGGATCGAGAGCTACGACCTCCTGCTGCGCGTCCCGGTGGGCCGCAGGCCGGCCCAGACCGACGGCGTGCGTGATGTCGACCCGGACTTCCAGGCCGCGATCGACCGCCGGATCCTCCGTCTTCTGGCCGACTGGAAGATCGCCCACTACGATCTGGAGGGCATCTCTCGAAACCGGTGGATCGCCGTCGCGGAACGCGCCGTCACGGCCCGGATCGGCGGCCAGGCGGTCGAAAACGAGGAGACGGGCGACGAGGAGAAGGAACGAAGCCAGCTCGCCCTCTTCGGATCGAGCTAGAACGTGTGAACCGAGCCCGGAGCGCGCGCCGACGACGTCCATTCCGCATCCCGGTCACGCCGCGCGCTTCGCGCTTGCCGTGCAGACCATTTCTGCGGTTCCGTCGTCTTCGCCTGGATCCCTGATCTCCCGAGATCCACCTGTGCCCCTGGCCGGGCGTGGAACGCCCGGCCCACTCGGTCAAGTGGCCTGGGCCTTCCCTGGCCCGGGCAGCCATGACGGTCGGCTCTCGAACCGACCGGGATCAGGCCTGACCCGGCGCACCACCCAAACCGCCTGCCGGCAAGCGCGAAGCGCGAGCCGCCTCGAATCAATCCGAATCTCGTTCACGCCGCGCGCTTCGCGCTTGCCGTGCAGATGATTTCTGCGGTTCCGTCGTCTTCGCCTGGATCCCTGTCCCCCCGAGATCCACCTGCGCCCCAGGCCGGGCGTAGGAACACCCGGCCCACTCGGCAAGTGGCCTGGGCCTTCCCTGGCCCGGGCAGCCATGACGGTCGCTCTCGAACCAACTGGGGATCAGGCCTGACCCGGCGCGCCACCCAAACCGCCTGCCGGCAAGCGCGAAGCGCGCAGCCGCCTCGGATCAATCCGAATCTCGTTCCACGCCGCGCGCTTCGCGCTTGCCGTGCAGACCATTTCTGCGGTTCCGTCGTCTTCGCCTGGATCCCTGATCTCCCGAGATCCACCTGTGCCCCTGGCCGGGCGTGGGAACGCCCGGCCCACTCGGTCAAGTGGCCTGGGCCTTCCCTGGCCCGGGCAGCCATGCACGGTCGGCTCTCGAACCGACCGGGATCAGGCCTGACCCGGCGCACCACCCAAACCGCCTGCCGGCAAGCGCGAAGCGCGAGCCGCCTCGGATCAATCCGAATCTCGTTCACGCCGCGCGCTTCGCGCTTGCCGTGCAGATGATTTCTGCGGTTCCGTCGTCTTCGCCTGGATCCCTGATCCTCCCGAGATCCACCTGTGCCCCTGGCCGGGCGTGGGAACACCCGGCCCACTCGGCAAGTGGCCCGGGCCTTCCCTGGCCCGGGCAGCCATGACGGTCGGCTCTCGAACCGACCGGGATCAGGCCTGACCCGGCGCACCACCCAAACCGCCTGCCGGCAAGCGCGAAGCGCGAGCCGCCTCGGATCAATCCGCATCACGTTCACGCCGCGCGCTTCGCGCTTGCCGTGCAGATGATTTCTGCGGTTCCGTCGTCTTCGCCTGGATCCCTGATCTCCCGAGATCCACCTGTGCCCCTGGCCGGGCGTGGGAACGCCCGGCCCACTCGGTCAAGTGGCCTGGGCCTTCCCTGGCCCGGGCAGCCATACGGTCGGCTCTCGAATCGACGCGCGATCAGGCCTGACCTGTCGAGCTACACGACTGTCTGGTTCATGAGTCTCATCAGACCGGCAGGGGCGACCAATGGCCGACCCCGAATCTTTCGGTCCGATCGTGAACCCCGAGTCGGTCCAACCTCAGAGCTCGCCGAGACGTCGCAGTTTCTCTTCGACCTCGACCATCAGCGCCGGCGGCAGCGCGCGCAGGACACGAACGAGCCTTCGGTTGTCGACCGCACGGCTCTGGTCGATCATGACCTCACAGGTCTGCCGGTTGCCCGCAATGCCGCGAGGCAAGACGACCCGGAGCTGGTTTTCGCCGGTGACCCTGGTCGTGCACGGGAGAACCCAGGTCGATGGATGATCGACCTCATTGAGCAGGTCCGTCTGCATGACGAGCACCGGACGCGTCTTGCCCGGTTCGGTCCCCGCCCGAGGACTGAGGTCGGCCAGAACGAGCATGCCACGCCTGACCTTCACCACTCCTGAAGTCCCTCATCGGAGAGATCATCGAGCTCGTCGAGCTCGGTTGAGAGCGACGGTCGTGTCGCCCGCGATGCCTTCCGATACGCCTCGCGCAGCGCCTCGCGATCCGTGACGTCGCGCAAGAGCCGAAGGCCTCGGCGCACCACCTCGACCTTGCTCTTCGCGCGGAGCTTTCTCTGAAGCTCGAGCACGAGTCGAAGCTCTTCCGGCGGCAGAGTGATGCTTGATTTGGTATTCGGTTTCATACTTTCATCATACCTCGCCTCGGAGTGCAACGGAAGAGTCAATGGATGGGTCCGGTGCGTATTGGCGCAAACGCCCGGCCTGAAACTCGCTCCCCAGTCGACCACGGGCAAAGACGCAGGTAGATCCGGGGGAACCTCGCTGGTCGTATTGCCGATGACTAAGGATGTGGAGGACCGGTCGGGTCGCTCGACGGGAAGAGGCCCCCGCCCTTCGAAGTGTTTCGCAAAGAAAGCTGCTGAGTCCTATGGGTCAGGTGGCAGGTCACTCATTGTTGCGGCCAGCCCAGCCGAGAGAGCGCTCGAGATCGAGAACGATCTCCATCCGCTCGAGCGACTCAGCATTGAGAACCCCATCGTAGATGATGTCGGCGGCTTTGGCCGGAAGCTGGATCGAGCCGAGCCCTTCAACTGGGATCGGCACTCGAGTGATGGAGCCCGCACGAAGCGAGGAAAGAACACCCGGTGGAAGCGCGAGTTGGTCGATGACTCGGCGGGAGATCAGAACGGCGTCGACGTTTCCTGAGTCGAGCTCGAACCAAAGGGGTCCTTGGGTGCCTGTAACGCGAATAAAGGCATCGAGTCCGGCACCAGCGAACGGTCGGGCCAACCGGACGCCGATGGGAGTCAACCCGCGCACTTTGCCCGGACTCAATTCGTCTGCGATCGTCAAGGTGTCGTTGGCGAAGTCGAGCGTAACGACATGGTCCCTGAAAGTCTGGAGTGAAGCGAGCCCGTCCAGCGCCGGGAGCTCGGAAGGGAGCAGAGACATCAGGTCGAAGACTGCGACGTCCGGAGAGAGGTCGAGGGACCCGAAGGCAAGCCGGGTCGACCCGCAGCCTTCCGCATCGAAGCGCTCGCCGTTCATCCGGAATCCCGTGAGCGTCGTGTAGGGGACACAGCCCATCGACCTGGCGGAGTCGGGCGACAGGAGCGTAATCCCGCCAGCCGTGTCGAATAGCAAACGAGCAGCAGTGGGGGATGTCGACTCCACGTAACGAAGTCGACCCGCGTAGTGGTGAAGAGTCAGCACCGTGTCGGGGCTGCCGCGAAGCGGACCCGAGGCGGTACAGGCAGCGAAGGCAAAGGCTACTCCGGCGAGTGCGGCCTGGATACGCATTCTGTTCCCCTGACGCCTAATAATAAAAAGGAAGCTCCGTCCATTTCACCGGTACGATGATTCGACTGGGTCCGGGGTAGCCGCCGCGTCCATCGCATTCGAGGCGATCAGAAGAATTGCGGGTGGCCCACCGTTGATTGTTTCTCTCAGTATTCATCGCGAGCGCGATGCCTTTCGCTCGTTCCATCCATCCCGGAGTCTATCCTTCGAGGCTCGCCCAGTCTTGAACGAATGCGACAGTCCGTCCTCGTGAACTGGAACCCTCGTTCACACCCTGATGAGGAAAAAGTTGGGGTCACACCGCCATTGGGCCTGGTGTAGTGTCTCGTAAATTCGGTGCATTTTGTTGCGACCAGCAGTGGTCGATTCGCGCGGAGCGACGACGAAGCGATGTGGTTCATCGTTGAGGAGTCGCGACAAAGCGAGCGGCCGCTTTTCGCCGCAACCCTTCGGGCTGGTGGTGGTTGCACCACCGGCAAAATGCACCGAATTTACGAGACACTACACTAGCGCCTTATGGCCGCGAACCCGGCGAGGGCCAGCAGCGCCGCGAGCGCGGCGAGCGCGAGAGGGTCGAGTACAGGAACGGACGTGACGGACGTGACGGCCGGTGAGGTTCCGCCCGGGCTCGGGCCGACGAACTGGTCCGCGCCCGCGGTCGCCGTGTTCTCGATCGAGCCGTGGTCGACAACTACGCCTACCTGGTTCATGCGGCGGGCGAGCAGCCGGCGGCCGCCCGTCTGGTCCGCGACTGGATTGAGAGCTACGACCTCCTGCTGCGCGTCCCGGTGGGCCGCGGCCCGGCCCAGACCGACGGCGTGCGTGACGTCGACCCGGAGTTTCAGGCCGCGATCGACCGCCGGATCCTCCTCCTTCTGGCGGAGTGGCAGATCGACCACTACGACCTCGCCGGCATTGCCAGAAAACGGTGGATCGCCGTCGCCGAGCGTGAGGTCACGGCCCGCATCGATGGCCCGACGGCCGGGATCGAGGAGAGCGACGAGGAGACCGACGTCGGCCAGTTTCCCCTCTTCGGCTCGAGCTAGACCCACGGCCCGAACCGAAGGGTGCGTGCCACCGACCAGCGTGGACGATCTGGAGAAACTGGATCCTGCCCGGGTGAGGCTCGAAAACAGCGCATTCTCGGAAACGACCGCCCGGAATTCCGGGCCCTCGTCTTGTCGCTGCTATACTGTGCGACCTCATCACTACGAATGCGTCGCGTCTCCGGCTGCTGGAGGCGGAGGTCCGCGTTGTCGAGCCGCTCGGTTCACGAATCGTCGGAAGGAGTCCTGGAAATGTTCGTTCTGCGCCGCCTGGTGGTTCTCTCGTTCGTCCTTTCGATGTCTGCCGTCTCGTCCCTGGCGGTGACGAACGACTTCCAGATCTTCCTCGATCACGACCAGACGCCGGGGAGCGGCTGCTCTGTGCTGACCGCGGAGGGGTCCTTCGGAGGGATCGAACAGATCGTCGACGTCACCGTGGAAACGGTGCCGGGACCGTCGGCCACGGTGACCGGAGTGACCCGACGGACCTGTAACGAGGGTACGAATACATTCGGCCCTCCCGAGACGATCGACGACTCGGGCTGGCCGGTCGGAGTGGGCCTCGGCACCGACGGCACGGACGTGATCGAGCTGTACGTACCCAACGACTTCTTCCCCGGTGTGAGGACGTTCCGGCTCGGTATCGCCGCAACCACGCCCTCCGGTACCGGCGATGCTCTGCTGGAGTCCGCCGCGGGCGCGATCACCGCGCCGGCGAGTCCTTCCGCCATTCCGACCCTGGGAGAATGGGCCCTGATTCTGACCGCGCTTCTTCTGACCGCTGCCGGTCTGTGGGTTCTTCGAAAGCAGCGTGGATCGGCGATTGCCGTGCTCCTGGCACTCCTCCTTCTGGGCGGCGCGGGGGTGGCCTGGGCCGCGGTGATGCTCGACGGCAACCCGTCGGACTGGACTGGTGTGACGCCGCTCGCCGAGGATCCCTTCGACAACGCGACCGGACCCGACATCCGGGCCTTCTTCAGCCAGATCGACAACTATGGGGTCTTTTTCAGAATCGACGCTTCGCTGGTATTCAATACGCCTCCGGTTGCCCAGGACGACGCGTTCACCACGGATGAGGATACGGCGGTCAACGGGGACGTCCAGGCCGACAACGGCAGTGGCGCGGACGCCGACGCCGACCTCGACACTCTGACCGTCACCATGATCAACGGTTCCGGCTTCACGCCGGGCTCGCCGTTCGCCCTCCCGTCCGGAGCACTCCTGACGATGAACGCGAACGGGACGTTCAACTGGGATCCGAACGGCCAGTACGAGGCGCTGTCGAGTGGCGACAGCGACGCGTACAGCTTCACCTATACGATCGACGACGGGAAGGGCGGCAGCGATTCGGCGACGGTCGACATCACCATCAACGGTGTCAACGACGCTCCGACAATCACCAGCAACGGCGGGGGCGCGACGGCGTCCATCGATGCAGCGGAGAACCAGACGGCGGTGACCGACGCCCAGGCGACGGATCCGGAGGGAGAGACCGAGGGATCAGGCCTGACCTGGTCGATCACGGGAGGTGCGGATGCGGCGAAGTTCTCCATCAATGCGACCACCGGTGTGCTGACCTTCGCCAGTGCACCCGACTACGAGACCCCGGGCGACGCGAACAGCGACAATGACTACCAGGTGCAGATCACGGTGACCGATTCCGCCTCGCTGACGGATGTACAGGACGTCACCGTGACGGTGACGAACGTGAATGACCCGCCGGCGATCACCAGCGACGGCGGGGGTGCGACGGCGTCGGTGAATGCGGCAGAGAATCAGACCGCCGTGACTGATGCGGAGGCGACGGATCCCGAAGGAGACACCGAGGGGTCGGGATTGACCTGGTCGATCACGGGAGGTGCGGATGCGGCGAAGTTCTCGATCAATGCGACCACCGGTGTGCTGACCTTCGCCAGTGCGCCCGATTATGAAGCGCCGGCCGACACGAACATCGACAACGGCTACGAGGTACAGATCACGGTGACCGACTCCGGCTCGCTCACGGACGTGCAGGACATCACCGTGACGGTGACGGATGTCAACGAAGCGCCGGTGATCACCAGCAACGGCGGGGGCGCGACGGCGAGCGTCAACGTGGCGGAAAACCAGACGGCGGTGACCGATGCGCAGGCGACCGACCCGGACGGGGAGACCGAGGGGGCGGGCCTGACCTGGTCGATCACGGGAGGTGCGGATGCGGCGAAGTTCTCGATCAATGCGACCACCGGTGTGCTGACGTTCGCCAGTGCGCCCGACTACGAAACGCCGGGCGACGCGAACGGCGACAATGACTACGAGGTGCAGATCACGGTGACCGATTCCGGGCCTTTGACGGACGCTCAGGACATCACCGTGACGGTGACCAACGTCAACGAACCTCCGGTGGCCGTCGACGACGACTATTCGGGCGCGGGCAACACCGCGGCGGGAAACACCGAATTCGCGGCTGGAGGGGCGAGCGGCTCGGCGGTGGCGAAGGTCGTTTCGGCCTTGTCGATCGCGAGCAACGACATGGATCCGGACGGGGATAGCCTGACCTACTCGGTCGCTTCCTCCAGCACGACCAACGGCGGAACCGTGGTGATGAGCTCCGACGGGAGTTTCGTCTACACCCCTCCCTCCAATCCGGCGATTACCTCGGATACGTTCACCTACACCGTGTCCGATCCCGGAAGCCTCTCCGCCACCGCCACGGTGACCATCGACATCGACGACTTCGTCTGGTACGTCGACCGCTCGAATACGACTGCGCCGTTCGACGGGACCTCGACCGATCCGTTCCAGACGCTGACCCAGGCGGAGACGGCTTCGTCCGCGAACCAGACCATCTACGTCTTCAAGGGAGACAGCGGCAGCACACCCTACGCGGCGGGGATCACGCTCGAAAACGGTCAGAAACTCTTCGGAGAGGGCGTGGACCTGGTGGTGACGCTGGCCTCGACGCCGGTGACCCTGGTGACGGGGAATCCGGCGAACAAGCCGGTGGTGCGGACGACGACCTCCTGCGTGATCGTCGATTCGACGGGGGGAACGATGGACAACGTCGAGATCCGCGGTCTCGATCTCGGCAACACGGCGACCGATGACACGGTCTCGATCACCGAGGCGGGGAATCCCGTTTCGGTGGGGCTGAGCCTCCTGGATTTGAATCCGAATACGACGGCGGGCGGAACGACGGCCCTCGCGATCGACGGAAGCGGCCCGTCGACCATCACCGTATTCCACCTGGCAAACATCACCGTGAGCCAGGCCGGCGCGGCGGTCAACGGGATCGTGGCGACCGACACGACCTTCGACGCGAATCCCGCGGACAGCGATTTCACGGGCGACACGGTGAGCGCCGGGACGATCACCGTCGGCAGCTCCGGAGCCAGGCTCGGAGGCACCGGCGTCTCGCTCCAGAACGTCTCCGGCGATCTTTCGATCACCGATCTCGACATCTTCACCTCCGGGGCCAGCGGTCTGGACGTCACGGGCAGCGGACTGCTCAATGCCGCGGCCGGGACGGGGTTCGGACTTTCCGCCGGCGGGGGAAGCTCGATCGACGCGACGAACGCCACGGCGATCCGGATCGATCCGGCAACCGTGGGGATGACCCTCGCAACGGTCAATTCGAGCGGCAGCTCCGGAAGCGGAATCCTTCTCGATTCGCTCGCGGGAACGATCACGATCAACGGCGGGAACCTCAGCAATGCGGGAGGCGCTGCCTTCGCGGTGGTGGGGGGAACGGTGAGCGCGACCTTCTCGGGCAGCATCAGTCAGGCGAGCAATGCCCCGGCAGTGTCGGTGAGCGGAGGGCACGGCACAGGGACACTGACATTCGATACCGGGACGATCGGCGCCACGAACGGCACAGGGCTGCAGTTCGACAATGCCGACGGAACCTACCTGTTCAACGGAACGGTCACGCTCAACGGGGGCGATGCCGGGATCGACATCGTGAACGGGTCGAGCGGAACGATGACGCTCTCGGCCACGGGAAGCTCGATCACCAGTCCCAGCGGGCCGGCAATCAACGTGAATGGCGGCGCTCCGGCGGTGACCTTCGCCGGGAGCGTGACCCAGACGAATGCGGCGCGACTGGCGGCGATCCAGAACCTGACCGGCGGGTCGGTGGTCCTGTCCGGGAACCTCAATGGCAGCGGCTCCACCGGAATGCTGGTTCAGAACAACAGCGGGGGGACCTTCACCTTCAGCGGAGGAACGAAGACCGTCAACACCGGAACGAGCGCGGCAGTCACGCTCGCCGGCAACACCGGAGCGGCGATCAATTTCTCCAATGGAGGGCTCGACATCGACACCACCTCGGGTGCGGGTTTCTCCGCGACGGGCGGAGGCACGGTGACGGTGACCGGATCGGGGAAATTCGGTGACCACGACGGCGGGCACGGCGGCCAATGTCAATGCCACGACGATCGGCGGGAGCGGGATGACCTTCGGCTCGGTCTCGACCAATGGAGCCGCGAACGGCATACTGCTGACCAACGCGGGTGGGGGCTCGTTCACCGCGAGTGGGGGATCGATCGTCAACGCGAGCAACCGGGGCGTGGACGTTTCGGGGGAACGGGGAACGTGACGATCGGCACGACGATCTCGACGACCGCCGCGGGGCGTTCGGTCGAGGTGACCGGTCACACCGGCGGAGCGGTCAGCTTCAGCGGTGCCATCGACGACAACGGCCTCGGGATCAATCTCGACTCGAATTCAGGAGGGACGATCACCTTCACCGGCGGCCTCGACATCGACTCGACGACCAACACCGGGTTCAACGCCACGGGCGGCGGTACGGTTCAGGCGACCCAGAACAACTCCACGATTCTCAACACCGTCAATACCACCACCGGAACCGCGGTCAAGATTCAGAACACTACGATCGGATCGAGCGACGTGACGTTCCGCAGCGTCTCGGCGAACGGGGCGACGAACGGAATCGTTCTGAACAACACGGGGAGTAGTGGCACTTTTGAGGTCACGGGGTCCGGAACCACCGATGCTTCCGGAGGGACGGTGCGGAACACGTCGAGTGACGCCGTGACGGCAAACAACGTTCGTGGAGGAGTGACGCTGCGGAACATGGTCCTCGGCGACTCCACCGCAACCCTGGGTCAGGCAAAGGACGCAACCAACAACATCGGAGCCGACGGGATCGATCTCGTCGGCGTCGACGACGTCGTTCTGACGAACATGCGGATCGCGCGCACAAAGGATCATGGAATCGACGGCACCGACGTCACGAATTTCTCCATCAGCGACAGTGAGATCTTCAATGCCGGAGACAGCGATGGAGACAGCGGAATCTCATTCGAGGGCGTCGGATCGAACAACCTGGATGGTACGGCCACGATCACGAGCACGACGGTGGATGCGCCCGTCGAAATGGGTCTGCGCGTACAAAATTCCAGCGGAATACTGGCTCTGACGATCTCCGGAAGCCGGTTTTCCGGAACCGCAAACACCGCTTCACTGATGTTCGGAGAGGATGGTGTTCAGATCGAAGTCCTCGGTACCGCGCAGACCACGGCAAGTATTGGAGGGGGCTCGATCTTTTCGAACCTCGAAAGCGATGGAATCCAGGGTACGACGAGCGAGAGCTCAGGAGCCATCCTGAATCTGACGATCGACGGAAATACCTTCACCGGGTTCGACAACGGTGCGCCCAACATGCGCAGCGACAACGCGATCGAGCTCAACGCGACTGGTGGAACGAATCTGGGCAATGGGCCCAGGCTTCGATACACCATCAACGGCAACACGATGAATTCCTCATCAAACTCGGCGATCCTGGTCGGGGCGAACGACTTCACCCAGGTGGACGGTCGTATCACGGGGAACACGATCAATGGGTCGAAATTCGGGTATGGCATCGAAGCGACGCTGGCCGCAGACGACAACTCGGTGGCGCACATGCTCGTTTCCGACAACGAGATCTCGAATCACAATCAGCCCGGCGCCTTCTTCAACACGAACAATTCGGGGGCTCTGGCCCTCACGTTCAATGGCAACAGCATCACGACTCAACCGCTCGACGCCACGGCTTTCGAGAATCTCACGTTTCAGACCACGAATGGCTTGCTCTGTGTCGCTGCCGAGTCGAATGTGGTTGTAGCGGGAGGCGCGAACGCGTTCGGAGCAGGCTCTGCCGCCGACGCCGTTGCGATGATCCGCACCGGTGGAACCGCGCAGCTCGAGATGGGGAGCGCCAATCTGTTCGATCCCGCCTCGGCCGTGCTCACGACGAACAACCCGGATGCCAGTGGTGTCTTCACCACCGGAACCATCGGTGTGTTTGCGAACGGCACGTGCGCTACTCCGGTCACGACTCCGACGCCATGAGCCTCGGCAAAACTCGGATGTCGTCACATGGAGATCGGGTCCCGAGGCACTCGTGAATCCATTCATCGAAATGATCGCTCAGCACCGTACAGGGCGAGACGGATTCCCACTGTAAGAGATCGTGAGGCCTGCCGCGGATCCGCGGGTTCGACGAGGCGTTTCTCCCTCGGAGTGACCCGCCACGCTCAGGACGTCACCGGGTCGGGCGGCCTCGCCCGGTCCCGCGGGGGTAGGGAAAACTCTCCGCTGGCCACCCTTCTTTCAGACCAGATCGCGAGACCGGAATGGTTCCGTGCATCGCACCCGGAGGAGAGGAGCCGGCCCATGTCTCTGGACGGAATCCGCCATATCGTCGTCCTCATGCTCGAGAATCGCGCGCTCGACAACCTCCTCGGATGGCTCTGGGCCGACGCAGGCAACCATCCGAAGATCAACATCCCACCCTTCCCCGAGCACCGTCCCCCGGTCTACTACGGCCTGTTCGAAAACACCTTCTTCAATGCGTTCGGAGGGGGCGACGACACGAAGCACTTCGTCCGGAAGGGAGCGAGCTCCGACGACATCCCCCATCCCGATCCCTCCGAGCCCTACCTCCACGTCAATCGCCAATTGTTCGGGAGTGAATCGAATCCCCCCGAGGGCACCTGGCCGGCCATGATGGGGTTCCTCATGGACTACTACGGCGAGGGGATCGAACTGTCGAAGCAGGAGGCGCTCCGGATCATGGAGACCTACACACCGGACCAGCTCCCGGTGATCAACGGACTGGCCCGGAACCTACGCGGTGAGCGATCAGTGGTACTCCTCGATCCCCACCCAGACCGACTGCAATCGCGCATTCACGCTCAGTGGAACCTCGCTCGGCAAGACCGATAACGCCCTTCCCATCTCCGAGGCAATGGGATCCATGGGGGACTCGGCGTCCGGTGGTGGCCGCTCAGCGGCAACCACCGGCTACCCGTATTTCACCCCTTCGGGGTGAGGCGAGATTGGTGGGTGGCGCTTCGTGGTGCGAGCCTCGGGGGCGGGACGCCCGACCCCCACAGGCCTCACACCAGAGGTGGTTGACAGCACATCTTCGCTCGCCCAGAAGCATGAATGAGCGGAGCTCATCTGGTCCCCATAGCTCTCTTCGGGCGATCGTGACGCCGGTCCGAGGTAAAATGGCGTTGATGGATGAGTCTGAACTGCGAAGCTGGATCGAGAAGATCGCCGGAGAGATGCGGGGCCATTTCGATGTTGTCGCCGAAGGCTTGGGGGCGAAGGTGGAGGCGATCGCCGAAGGGGTGGTGCAGGCCACCGAAGAAATTCGGCGAACGCGAACGGATCTCGACCAGCGAATCACGACATCGGCCAACGAAACCCAAGCGATGATCAAGTTTTCCCACGCCGAACTGGCCCGGCGTGTGGCGACGCTGGAGAAGGGCCAGAGAGCCCTCGAGGAGACAGTGACAGACCTTCGGGCACGGATCGACCGAATCGAATCCGGCACGCATTGACCTCCGCCTGGTGAGTCAGCTGGCGTCTCAGTGTTGATCTTTTCTTCCCGAACACCGGAATCGGAGGGTTTGTCCACAGGAGGGAGCGTCGTCGCGCTTCACAGCGAAAGCGGTGCGGTGCGCCCCACTTCAAAGCCCCCTCGGGGTGAGGCGAGGTGCAGAGTGTAGCGCTTCGTGGTGCGAGCCCTCGGGGGCGGGACGCCCGACCCCCACAGGAGGGGTGGCTGCGACCTCTCGCCGCTACTCTTCATTCACGTCGTCGATGATGCCGACGATGACCGAGCGGATGGGGGCGCTTTTCAACTCGAGGATCTGGCGGGCGGAGTTGCCTTCGTCGAGGACCAGCACCGGGTCGCCGATGCCCGCGTCGACCGTGTCGACGCAGATGATGTACTTGCCGGTCTCCGAGAAGTCGGGATTGAGCAGATCGACCAGCAGCACCCGCCGGTTCTCGAACGCAGGAGATTTGATGGTGGAGACCACCGAGGCGGCGACACGGCCGATCTTCATTCGTCACCTCCATGGACATCGTCGACGATGCCGACGATCGCGTGATCGACCGGGACGAAGGTCACCTGGAGAGCGACTGCCGCCTCCCGTGATGCGACGAAGTAGACCAGCTCGCCGGGACCCGCCATGGCCACACCGTCCGCCGCGACGACCGGCTTTCCTTTCGGCTGAAGCTTCTTGTCCAGCGGCTGCACGATGAGCATCCGCACACCCTCCAGACCCTCGTAGGCATGCGTCGCGACGACCGTTCCGATCACCCGTCCGAGCTGCATCTCACTCTCCTCCCCCGGCGATCCGCCGCGCGAACTCGGGCGAGCCCACCAGGTTCGCGCGCATCTCGTCGTGGAACTGCGGAATGACCACCTGAGCAATCAGCGAGTCGGGACCAGGAAGACCGGCGACCGCGATCTCCACCGCGGCCTCCACATCGGACACGCTCCCGGCAAAGACGCAGTAGGCCTTCCCGCCGAGCTGGTCCGCGAGCCGGATCTCCGCGAGGCTGACATCCGCTCCCTTCAGCCCCCGGTCCGCCGCGCCGATCGTCGCCGCCGCGGTCCGCGTCTCCACCACACCGAGCGCCTCTCCGATCATTGTCCCCGGCTTTCCGCGCAGACAGGCGGCGAGCTCCGGATGGACCGCCGGGAGGAGGATCCGGTCGATCAGCGCGTCATGCCCCGCATCGAGTCCGGCGCCGTAGGCCTCCTCCACAGAGGCGACGTCGCCACCGACCAGCACGAGGTACTTGCCGGGATGAACCGTTCCGGCGAAGGTGACTTCGACGGGAGCGCGCTTGACCATCGCGTCACCGGCACGGATGCCGATGGCGATGGAGCTGAGCTCGAGCAGGGCGATCGCGGGATCCATGCGCTAGACGATCCTCAATCCGCCGGCGACGACCATCCGCCGTTCGCGGGAGAAACTGCGGGGCCGGGTGAGTCCCTCACCCGTGGGGCTGGCGATCGAGAACGAGGTGTAGCCTTCGCCGCCGTCGCCGAGACCGGCGAGGTTGGCGTTGTTCGCGACGAAGATCGAGACGTTGATCTCCCGCGCCATCCGGGTGATGGTGTCGACGTCGCGGGAGTAGATCCCCGCGGTGTGCCCGAACCCATGTTCGGCGCGGATCGCCAGCCGGATCGCGGTGTCGACGTCTTTGACCCGCACGATCGGGAAGACCGGCATCATCTGTTCGGTCCAGACCAGGCTGTGCTCCTCGGGGACGTCGGCAACCACCAGCCGGACATCGCCATCGACCTGCACTCCGATCTCGCGCAGGATGACCCCCGCGTTCTTGCCGATCCACTCCGGATTGATCTTCCCGTGTTTGTACGGCTCGCCCATCTCGCGGAAGATGACCCGCTCGAGCTTGCGCAGCTCGTACTCCTTCAGGACGTACGCGCGATGCGATTCCATCTGCCGGAGCAGCTCGTCGGCCACAGAGGCGACGACGAAGGCTTCCTTCTCATCGGTGCAGATGACGTTGTTGTCGAACGAGGCGCCGCGGACGATCTCTCTTCCGGCGAGCGCGATGTCGGCGGTGTCGTCGACGACGACCGGCGGGTTTCCCGGCCCGGCGAGAATCGACCGCTTCGGGCTCTTCCGCGCTTCTTTCACCACGCCCGGTCCGCCGGTGACCAGCAGGATGCGCACCTTCGGGTGATTCATCATCTGCTGCGCGCTCTCGATGGTCGGCTCCGGAATGGTGTGGACCAGCTCGGTGGGACCGCCGGCGGAACGGATCGCCTCGTTGATCCAGCGGATCGCCTTGACCGAGATCCGCTTCGCGTTCGGATGGCAGTTGAACACGAGCGTGTTGCCCGCCGAGAGCGCCGCGATGGAGTTGTTGATGATCGTGGCGGTCGGGTTGGTGGTCGGGGTGATCGCCCCGATCACGCCGAACGGCGCGTACTCGCGGATGGTCAGTCCCTGATCGCCACTCCAGACTTCCGGCTCGAGGTCCTCGGGGCCGGGCGTCTTGTTGGTGACCAGGAGGTTCTTGAGCAGCTTGTCCTCGGCGCGCCCGAGCCCGGTCTCCGCGTGGGCCTCGCGGGAGAGCTCTTCGGCGTGCGCGCGCATCGATTCGCGAATCGCCTCGATGATCCGGTAGCGCTGGCGGAGTCCGGTCGCCCGAGACTGCTGGAAGGCGCGACTCGCTGCCTCGATGGCTTCATCGATGGTCGCGTGAATGCCGTCGCCCGTGGCGACCGCGGCGGGTTTCGGCTGAGAGGCCGGGACCGGCGCGGCGGGCATGATGCGACCGTCCTCCTTGAAGCGCGAGCGGACGCGATCGATGATGCTCTGAACCTCGTTCTGGTCAATGGTCATGGCTGCTCCGGAGATTTGGAGTGCGGCGCCCGAGCGCCGCTTTTCGTTCGTGATTCGACACGGGTGACCACAAGAGACTTTCCTCCGTTCCGGCCGCCCGGAAGCTCCGCGCATACGAGCCGGTCTCGCCTGAATCGTCGGCGGCGCAGGACGAACGAAAAGCTACGCTCAGGCGCCGCACTCCAATGGGCGGTGCGACCTGCTCAGTCGTGCCTGGAGCTCTGTTCTGGTCACTCTGCATTCGTGCTCCGTGTGTTCGACCGGTTTCGCCTGTGGCGCGCGCCCTCGGCGGCCGGAGGCGCGCCGGGGATCGGACGGGACGTCCGACCCCCACGGGCGGATGCCCGCCCGCATGCCTCTACCCCGGGTCAGCTTGCCCACTCGGAATCCGCGGGCGTTTTGCGGAAGATCTCCTCGCCCTCGACTTCCCAACTGTCGACGATCGCCATGATGACGGCGTCGCAGGGACGATCGCGGGTGGCTTCGGTTTGTCGTGCAGACGATCCCGAGGCCCAGAGAACCACCTCGCCGACACCGGCACCCACCGCGTCCATTGCGACGACGTGGCCGCCGGTTTCCTTCCCGTCGATCGAGAGCTCCCGCACGACGAGAAACTTCTGGCCGGTGAGGTTCGCATCCTTGCGGCTTGCGACCAGGGTGCCGGTGACGCGACCGATCAACATCAGCGCTTGCCTTTCGGTCGAGTCTCGCTGGCCGCCTGCTCGGTCCGTCCGAGAGGCAACACCTCGTCGATGTTGGTGTGCGGCCGCGCGATCACGTGCGTCGCCACCACTTCACCCACCGACTGTGCGGTGCGGGCGCCGGCTTCCACCGCGGCCTTGACCGCCGCGACGTCGCCGCGGACGATCGCGGTCACGTAGCCGCCACCGGTCTTCTCGTAGGAGACGAGCTCCACTTTCGCTGCTTTCACCATCGCATCGGCGGCCTCGACCACCGCCGCGAATCCACGACATTCGATCATTCCCAGAGCTTCAGCCATTGACCACTCCTTTCAGATGTTCCCGTTTGAATTGCGAGAAAGTTTCTGTTCGATTTGCAGGTGCACGGCCCGACCGCCCTGTGGGCAAACATTCTGATGTTTCGCCATGGGTCGCAGAACCGAGAAGGATCGAATTCTCCGCTGCGGGCGAACGTCCCTCCGAGGCGCTTCCCGCCTCGCAAGTGGGTCGATGGCCGAACATCGGAATGTCCGCCCACATCATGGGCTGGATCTGCATCGTTCTCATTTCATGGGACGGCCGGTGATGCTTTCGATGGCGCTGACCGCGGCGCGCCAGCCGACGTCGATGTCGCGCTCTTCGCCTCCGAGGTAGACGCGGCCCATCGAGCCGAAAGCGCGCACCTCGAGGATGTTGATGTCGGCAGCCTTCTCCGCTTCGTTGGCGGCGAGTGCGGCGTACGCAGCCGGCTCGACCTCCATCACGTAGAGCGTCTGGCCGGGGATGATCATGTGCCCGTGGCGCATCCGGTTGATGAGCTGGACCTGGTGATCATCGAGATGGCGGATCACCTGGCTGGAGAGGATGCGCGGCTTGATGCGGTCCTCTTCCTTCAGGCCGATCTCGGAGAGGATCGCCTCCCCGGCGGCGCGGGTGTCGGCCTGCGACTCCGAGTGGACCTCGAGCAGTCCGTAGTAGCGCTCGACGATCTGCATTCCCGGACGGACGTGCGTCGCTTTCAGCGCGATGTCGGTCAGCCGGTTGATCTCGATTCCAGGCGAGATCTCCACGAACAGCGAGGCGTCGTTGGCCAGAGGGAGAAAGCCCTGGGCAATGGTACCGAGAAACGCCGCGTACTGCGGTTGCAGCGAATCGAGAAAGACATAGGATCGAAGATCAATATTGCTCACCAGCACCTCCGTCATTACCGGTCACGATGCGCACACCGGCCGAAGCTCCGATCCGGGTGGCACCGGCCGTGATCATTTCGCAGACGTCTTCCGCGGTCCGGATTCCTCCGGCCGCCTTCACACCCATCTTCGGACCGACCGTTTCGCGCATCAGCGCCACGTCGAAGACCGTCGCACCCCCCGGGCCGAACCCGGTGGAGGTCTTCACGAAGTGAGCGCGTGCCTTCTGGGCGAGCCGGCAGGCGATGACCTTTTCCTCGTCGGTCAGGTACGCCGCCTCGATGATCACCTTGTTCATCGCGCCGACCTCGCGGCAGGCGTCGCTGACCCCGGCAATGTCGCGCTGCACCAGGTCGTAGTCGCGACCCTTGAGCGCGCCGATGTTGATCACCATGTCGATCTCGCGCGCCCCGTCACGGAGAGCGCGTCGCGCTTCCATCGCCTTGATCTCGGGGGTGTTCGCTCCGAGAGGGAAGCCGACGACAGAGGCGACGGTGACCGGGGTGCCGCGAAGGCGCTTCGTGGCGCGGGCGACCCAGGCCGGGTTGATGCAGACCGCGGCGAAGCCGAACTCGGCCGCCTCATCGCAGAGCTTGTCGATGTCGTCCGGCGAGGCTTCCGGCCGCAGCAGGGTGTGGTCGATGTATTCGGAAAGGCCGCGGGGGACGTTGGATGCATTCCCGCAGTAGCCGAGCCGTGCCGCTCCGTTGGCCACGACCTCGGAGGCGTTCTCCAGCGATTGCTCGCCTCCCTGCCCTCCGAGGATCGCCAGGACCTGGCGTGTGACGACCTCGATCAGTTCTTCTCGATCCATGGATTCAGCTCCGAAGATAACGTTGTTCAATGGCGGTGATTTTTTCGACCCGACGGGCATGGCGGTCGGGACCCCAGGGGGTCGCCAGCCAGGTGTCGACAATCTGTCTGGCGAGGCCTTCACCGATCAGGCCTGCGCCGAGCGTCAGGACGTTCGCGTGATTGTGCTCCCGACTGTTCCGGGCAGAGGAAATGTCGTAGCAGAGCGCGGCACGAACGCCGGGAACCTTGTTCGCAACCATGCATGAGCCGATCCCGGCGCCGTCGATGATGATGCCCGCGCGGCAGGAACCGTTGCCGACGAGTTCGGCGACGGCGTGAGCGAAGTCGGGGTAGTCGACCGAGGCGCTGCTGTCGGTACCGCAGTCGCGGACCTCGTGACCCTGATTGCGGAGGTGCTCGATGAGTGCGGACTTCAGCCCGTATCCGCCGTGATCCGCGCCGATGGCGATGGCTTCGGAGCTCGTACTCCTGCAGCACGGCTTCTTCCCCATCGCTTCGTCGATGACTCGCGCGACGAGCTCGCGCACCTGCTGTTCGGTGGTCGTCACCAGGCCCTCCAGTCGAATTTGCGACGTTCCTCGCGTTCGGCCACGGGGCTCTCCACCTCGACCGCCTCGACCGCCCCCGCATCCTCGGTCAACTGCCGCAGGTAGTTCTTCATCTGAGCGACGGCTGCATCGAACGGCTCGATACTGTGCTCGGCTCGCGCTTCGATGAAGGCTCCCTCGATGGTGGCGACGATGAACTGCGCAAGGCCCGCCTTGTCGAGATTGCGGGGAAGACGGCTCCCCGCCTCCCGGAGAAAACCCTCGATGCGATCCATCGAACCGCGGAACAGAGTCCCCAGCTTCGAGCGCACCTGGGGATGGGATTCGCTCAGCTCGGCGGCGAGAGTTCCCACCGGCGATCCGAGTGCGAAGTCATGGACGAGCAGCGTGCGGCGGTACCAGCCGAAGACCAGGAAGATCTTTCCGATCGGATCTTCGGCTCCCTGGTCGGCCTGAACGAACGTTTCCGACTCCAGGGTCTCGCCGACATGATCGAGAACCGCCAGCAGGAGGTCCTCCTTGGCCGGGAAAAAGTGATAGAAGCTCCCGGTGGTCGCCTCCGCCAGCTCCATGATCTCGCTCACGCCGGTCTGCCCGTATCCCTTCCGGGAGAAGAGCTCCGTGGCGGTCTGGATGAGCCGTTCGCGAGTTTCGCTTTTTCGGGCCATGGTGTCCTTCAGGCGTGGAGTAGACAAAACGTTCTACTCATCCGGTCGATTCAGAGTATATGCGGCCGGCTGGCCGGTGGTCAACAGAAAACGACTCTGAAGCGTGCGCGACTGTAGTGATCACTCCACACTTACTCCCAGCAGAATGTTTGCCATCGTGGCCGAATCATTCCGATGTTCGGCCATCGCCCCACTTGCCAGCTAGCTCCGAGCCCCGCGCGAACACCGACCGCAGCGCGATCGACACGCACCAGCTCCGGGGCACCCTCGACCCGAGCGCCACCCTCACCCTCCGTGGCACCCTGGCCAAACAGCAGAATGTTTGCCCACATGTGGCCAAATCATTCCGAGGTTCGGCCATCGCCCCACTTGCCATTCAACTCCGAGCCCCGCGCGAAGACCGCCCGCAGCGCGATCGACACGCACCAGCTCCGGGGCACCCTCGACCCGAGCGCCACCCTCACCCTCCGTGGCACCCTGGCCAAACAGCAGAATGTTTGCCCACGTGTGGCCAAATCATTCCGAGGATCGGCGAATTTCGAGAGACTCGAGGAACTTCTGCACCGGAGGGTTGATCAGGGGGTAGTCGATGAGGAAGGCGTCGTGACCGTTGATGGTGTCGATCTCCAGAAGCTCGGATTCGACTCCCAGCCATCGGAGTGCCTGGTGCACCTTGGCCACCTCCCGCGGGGGAAACAGCCAGTCGGTACTGAACGAGATCAGCAGGGCCGGACCCGCGAAGTTCTCCAGCGCCGTGACGATCGAGCCATATCCCTCATCGAGGTCCATCTCGTCCATCGCCGCCTGGATCCGGATGTAGGAGTTCGCGTCGTGCTGGCCGGCGAACTTGCGGCCCTGGTACTCGAAGTAGGAGTCGATCTCGAACTGACGTGAGCCGTCACGGCGGCGGCGTCCGAACTTCTTTTCCAGCGCTTCGAGCGAGAGGTAGGTCATGTGCCCCACCATCCGGGCGACCTCCAGGCCCCGAAGCGGCTCGTTCCTTCCGTAGTAATCACCGCCGTTGAAGGCCGGATCCGACTGAATGATCTTCCGCCCGATGATGTGCCAGCCCACTCCCTCCACCGGCACCGCCGCGGCCGCGGCCATGGTGGCGATCGATCGAACCCGATCCGGGTGGAGCGTCGCCCACATCAAGGCCTGCATCCCTCCCAGCGACCCTCCGATCACCGACACCAGATGGTCGATCCCGAGATGGTCGAGCACCAGCCGTTCCGATTCCACCATATCCTCGATGCAGACCGCCGGGTAGTGCGAGCCGTAGGGACGCCCGGTTCCCGGATCGATCGAGCAGGGGGCGGTGGTCCCATAGCAGGAGCCGGGAAAGTTGACGCAGATTACGAAGTACTTCCCGAGATCGATCCCCTTGCCGTAGCCGATCATCCCGTCCCACCAGCCCGGCTTTTCGTCCTTCTCGCTGGATTTGCCCGCGGCATGAGCACTCGGGGTCAGAGCGTGACAGACGAGGATCGCGTTGGATCTCTCCGCGTTGAGCTCGCCGTAGGTCTCATAGGCGATCCGGAACGGCGCGATCCTCGGGCCGTGCCGGAACCGAAAGCCCTCCTCGAGCTCCAGATGCTGCGGAGGATCCGCGATGAAGGTATCGTCGAGACGTCGGTGCCGCGCCATGCGGGGGGAAGCGTAGCAGAGGCGAGCGGGAGGCGGTAGGAGACATGCGGTGTGTCACTCCTCCCCTCTCCCCGCCGACGATGACCGAAGAGGACATGAAGGTGAGGCGGGGGGGGGTTGGGGGTGAGGGGAGATCCGGAATCACGCCGACGCGTCGTTCTCGCGAAGAAACTCCATGTTCTCGGACCACTGCATTCATGGAAAGGCGTCCAGGCAAAATTCACACTCGGGGTAAAAGGGTGGCCCCTCACCCCCGGCCCCTCTCCCCGCTTCGCCTTTCTCGCTCCGGATCATCATTCTTCGCGGGGAGAGGGGAGTGCGTTCTCCCGCGCGAGCTGGCCCTCGTAGATCCTTCGGACCTCGTCGATCGTCGCGATCTCCTCGACCGATTTGTCGTCGCGGATCCGGGCGATGCGGGGGAAGCGCAGCGCGTAGCCGGACTTGTGGCGCTTCGATTCCTGGATCCGATCGAACGCAATCTCCAGCACGACCTCGGGGCGAACCACGTGCACTGGACCATGGCGGGAAATGGTGATCGCCTTGAACCGCTCGGTCAGCTCCTCGATCTCCACGTCGCGCAGCCCCGAGTACGCCTTGCCGATGTTGACCAGCTCGTCCTCACGCCGGACCGCGAAGGTGTAGTCCGACAACACGCTCCGCCGCTTCCCATGCCCGTACTGCGCCGCGGTGACGACGCAGTCGAGTGTCGCCAGCGCCTTCTTGTACTTGAGCCAGGAGCCGCCGCGTCGTCCCGGGGTGTAGACCGATTCCGGTTCCTTCACCACCAGTCCTTCGTTCGCCCGCGCACGCGCCGCGTCGAACGCCGCTTCGAGCTCCTCGACCGAATGCACCGCCGTCTGCCAGCCACGACGGATCGTCCCGCTCTCCGGAACGATCCCATGGAGGATCTCCAGCCGTTCCCGCAGCGGGCGCTCGAACACCGCCTCGCCATCCGAGTAGAGGACGTCGAAAGCGAAGAACACCGCGGGCGCGCTGGCGAGGATCCTCTCGCCCGGGTCGCGACGTCCGATCCGCTTCTGCAGCGTCGCGAACGGGAGCACCCCCTCACGAAAGGCGACGATCTCGCCGTCGAGCAGCACCGATCCCTGCAGCTCCCGCGCGGCCTCGACCAGCTCGGGAAAGCGCGGGGTGATCTCGTCGAGGGTTCGCGAGTAGATCCGGACTTTTTCCCCATCGGCATGGAGCTGTGCCCGGATGCCGTCGTACTTGTCGTCGGCAAGGCAGCCGTCTCCGAGCGATTCGAGGATTGCGGCCGGGTCCTCCTCGGGCTGGGCGAGCATCGCCCCGATGGGATGGAACAGGGTCATCGCCGGCTCGTGGAGCGCGTCCGAGCGGGCGAGCAGCGCCGTGGCCCCGAGGTCTCCGTTGAACATGAACGCGCGACGCACCTCCTTGACGGTGTGCCCGAACGCCTCGGCGATGGCCTGCTCCACCAGCCCTTCCCGCAGCCCGATCCGGAACTCGCCGAGGAGGATCTTCGCCAGAAACCGGGCCTCCGGCGCGGAGGCGCGAGCGAAGAGGGCCCGGAGAATATCGCCCTTGGCTGCCCCCCCCGAGGTCGCTGCGAGATGGTCGAAGTTCTCGCCCACCTCGACGACCGAAAGAGGATCTCCGGGAGACTCGGCGGGAAAGACGGTGCTGAGGGCATCGCCGAGGTCTCCCCGGTCGATGGCCAGAGCGGTGATCTCCTCGGGGGGACGTCCGGTCACGGCGGCGGCTGCCTCCATCGTCGTCGCCCAGCCCACTCCGGTGACCCGCTCGTCCCGATGGGCGAAAGCGAATCCGGTGAAGAAGGTCACCGCCCGCTCGAGGGTCGGATCATCGAGATGCCGGAGGTAGTCGGCGAGGATGTCCCGCTTTTCGCTCGTTCTGGGGGTGGCGGCGATTCGGTCTGCAGTCTCCGCGAATCGAGTGAACATGATCACATCCCCAGCCAGTTTCGTGCACATTCGAGTGTGACACAGCCGCCGGATGAGCTTGAAACGCTGATATAGAATGCCCGCCGGGAAACGGATAACTTCTGGAAATTCGGAGACGAAACGATGAAAACGAAAGTGACAGTTGTCGGCGCCGGGAATGTCGGCGCAACCGTCGGACAGCGCATCGCGGAGAAAGAGCTGGCCGATGTGATCCTGGTGGACATCATTGAAGGCGCCCCGCAGGGCAAGTCGCTCGACATGGTCGAGTCCTCCCCGGTCGAGAAGTTCGACGCCCGGATCACCGGCGCGAACTCCTACGAGGCAACGAAGGATTCGGACGTGGTGGTGATCACCGCGGGACTTCCGCGGAAGCCGGGCATGAGCCGCGACGACCTGCTGTGGAAAAACGAGGAGATCGTCACCGCGGTGACGAAGGAAGTGGTCAAGTACTCCCCGAACGCGATTCTGGTGATCGTCTCGAATCCGCTCGACGCGATGTGCGAAGTGGCCCGCCGCGTCTCCGGATTCCCGCGTGAGCGGGTCATCGGCATGGCCGGAGTTCTCGACTCCGCCCGGATGCGCGCGTTCATCTCGATGGAGCTGGACGTTTCGGTGGAGAACACCCATGCATTCGTGCTCGGTGGTCATGGCGACACCATGGTTCCCCTGCCCCGCTACTCCACGGTGGCCGGTGTTCCGATCACCGAACTGATCTCGAAGGAGCGGATCGACGAGATCGTCAAGCGCACCCGGAGTGGCGGCGCCGAGATCGTCAACCTGCTCGGCACCTCGGCCTGGTACGCTCCCTCCTCGGCCGCGGTCGAGATGGTCGAAGCGATCCTCAAGGACAAGAAAAAGATTCTCCCCTGCGCCGCCTACCTGCAGGGCGAGTACGGTATCGACGGCCTCTACGTCGGCGTTCCCGTCAAGCTCGGCCACAAGGGCATGGAGCAGGTCATCGAGATCAACCTGACCGACGACGAGAAGAAGGAGCTCGAAACCTCCGCGTCGCACGTCAAGGAACTGGTCGACAAGCTGAAGACTCCCGCCTAGGGACCCAGGTTCAGTTCAGCAGCGCGATTGAGGGCCGGGGAGTGATCTCCGGCCCTTTTTCCTGTTCTGGTCGCCGGACACGGAGTTTCAACGGCCGCGTTCCGGCACCACCACCGTGACCATCTGGGTGGTGTTGTTGGTGACCGATCCGAATGCCCAGATGGGGACTCCCGGCGTCGCCGACCGGACTTCGATGCGGAGCGTTCCCTGACCTTCCATTCCCTCGAGCAGATCGCCGATCACCGCGCCCGAAGCCGGACTGAATGAGTGTCCCGCTGCGGCACCAGGGGGAACCACGAGTTGGTAGGTGCGCTCGCGACGGATCGCCTGGGATTCCCACGATACGGGCACCTCTGAGTCGTCCGACCAATAGACCCGGACGCGCACGGAGGGAGCCGCGGGTGGAACGGCGTAGATGCGGAGCGTGAGGCGGAAGTTCGGATCGCTCGGCACCTCGAGCAACTCCAAAGGCATTTCGGTGAATGATGCAAGCGGCACCACTGGAATCGCGGTCCCGTAATTGAGTGTCGAGCGGCTGACGTCGAAGGCGCGCAGAGAATAGAAAACGTCCGGGTCCTCGACGCCGGGGTAGAGAAGAAAGCCTGTGTCGTAACTGAACCATTCAGCTGCGGTCAACGTCACGGTCGAGCGCGCCGAGACGGGAGTGGGACAGCCCTCCGGGATGCCGCAGGGCCAGTTCAGCACGATGCCCGACAGATCCTCGTCGCCGTGATTGAAGATCACCAGCCGGGTCTTCCACTCGGACTCGAAGCCTCCGCCCTGTCCGTAGAAGACGGGGACGAGGACGCCATCGTCGGCGCGCAGAGAGGAGGGGGCAGAAAGAACGAGAAGGATGGTGGCGCAGAAGGTGAGGACGGAAACTTTCATAAGCGTTCCTCCGCCGGACTTGCTTGATACCGGCAGTTCCAGCCATTTGGCAGGCATTGTAGTGGGGAGACCTGTGTCTGTATACGGTGAGCTGGGCGATTCTCGAGTGCGGGATCGTTCGGCGACAGCTCGATCACCGCATGCAGACTCCGGGACTCCCCGATGAAGGCGAGCAGGCGAAAGATCCATCCCGATCTCCTGGAACAGCGCGAACGACATCTGCGATAATGGCGGCTTCGTCCCGTCCCTCGCGATCGCTGAACAGGAGTCGGCCATGGCAGATCAGGTCACGGAAGTCACCTCGCAATCCTGGTTTTCCCGCATCGGAGGCGCATTCAAGGGCGTGCTGTTCGGCCTGGTCATGCTCCTCGCGTCATTCGTTCTGCTGTTCTGGAACGAGGGACGTGCGGTGAAACGGCACAAGGCGCTGCAGGAAGGCAGCGGCCTGGTGGTCTCGGTCGACGCGGCGAAGATGGACCCGGCCCACGAGGGAGCGCTGATTCATCTTTCCGGCGAGGCCGCCACCACCGAGACGCTTTCCGATCCGGACTTCCCCGTCTCGGAAAACGCACTTCGTCTCCGCCGCGCGGTGGAGATCTACCAATGGCGAGAAAGCGAATCGCGGAAGACCCGCAAGAAGCTCGGCGGTGGAAGCGAGACCGTCACGACCTACAGCTACAACCGTGGATGGTCGTCCAATCTCGAGGACTCGTCGCGGTTCAAGGAACCATCGGGTCACGAGAATCCGACGTCGATCCGCTTCCCCGCATCCGAGGAGACGGCCCGGGAAGTGAGCCTGGGAGGGTATCATCTGTCGGAGGGTGATGTTCGGAGAATCGACCGGTGGGAGGACGTCGGGGTGGCCGAGGCCGCGGTTCTGCCGGAGGGCGCCAGGGCCCGGGACGGGGGAATCTACGTCGGCCGCAATCCCGACGCTCCGGAAGTCGGTGACCTGCGGATCAGGTTCGGGGTGGTCCGGCCCACGACGATCAGTCTGGTCGGGATGCAGCAGGGACAGACGATCGGCGACTACCGGACGACCAACGGGGACACCATCCATGTTCTCGAGGTGGGGAGCCATGATGCGGCGGCGATGTTCCAGTCGGCCGAATCGGCGAACCAGACACTCACCTGGATTCTCCGTGGAGTCGGCTTCGTCGTGATGTTCCTCGCGTTTCTGATGATGCTCTCGCCACTCAAGGTGCTCGCCGACGTAGTTCCCTTCATCGGAACGATTGTCGGATCGGGGACCGCGTTGATCTCGTTTCTGGTGGCCGCGGTGTTCTCGCTGGGAACCATCGCGATCGCCTGGATCGTCTATCGGCCGCCGGTGGGAATCGGACTGCTCGTCCTGATGGCCGGCGCGGGGGTGATGGTGATCATGACGATGCGGCGATCACGCCGCGTCGTGCCGGCCACGGGATCGTGACGGTGGCGATGCGAACCCGGTCGCGACGGGCCGATCTCGCCCGCTGACGCCACGTGGCGAACCGCGTCGATCAGAGCTCCTCGCCGAACATGATCCGGTGCCCCTCGGGCGTGCGGATCCCGAACTCGCGCAGGCCCCACGGCTTGTCGGCGATCGTCTGGGTGAGCTGGACGCCGCGGCCGGTCAGCTCGGTATGGAGATCGTCGATCCCCTCGACCGTGACGTAGACGAAATAGGAATGGTCTCCCAGCTCGGAGGCCGGAGTCGCGTCCCTGCACTCGCCGAGCATCAGCCGGAACGAGCCGCGTGAGAGAAACGCCCAGCCGGGCGCGGTGAAGTCCACCGTCATCCCGATCAGACGGGTGTAGTAATCGACCGAGGCCTCGAGATCCCGCACCGCAAGCACGCAACGAACACGGGTCAGATCAGTCACTGGTTCCCCCCTGGCGTCAGGTTTCGAACGAACGATCCTCCCCGCGCTTCCCTCCGACTCCGCGGCAGGCTCATGCGAGCCACCCCGGGAGTCTGGCGGCCTGTTTGATCCACTTCCGGATCTGCGCCTCGTCGAAATCGTCCTCGTGAATGTCGATCCAGCGGGCTTCTTTCCCCTTGCCTCCGGGCGGAACGGGTTTGAGGGAGGTGCCCTGGAAGAAGGTCACCTTCACGGCGCGGGTGAACACATGGAACGAGAGAAACCACCCCTGCCCTTCGACGCCGTAGAAAGGAGAATTCCATTTGACCGCCTTGCGCACACCGGGCACGGTGCGCACGATGAGGGCGTCGAGACGACGGCCGACGTCACGCTTCCATCCGGGCATGGCCGCGATGTACGCCTGCACCGGAGCGTCGCCGTCGGCCTTGGCGATCTGAGGGTTGCCTCCGGCCAGCAGCTTCGGCTTTCCGCTGCGGCTGCCACCGGTTCGTGTGGAGCCCGCCGCCTTCCTGGACCCCTTGCGGCCTGGCCTGTCGGGCGAGGGTTGATTCAGTGCGACGGCGGCGCGGATGAGCGACTTGAAGGCCTTCGCATCGATCTCGTCTCCCTCATGGAGGTCGATGGCCCGCCGGACGTTCCCCTCCAGGCTGGCGTTGAAGAGACCGGCCGGGTCGTCGAGCGCGGCTCCCCGGGCGAAGGTGAGCTTCACCTTGTCCTTGTAGGTCTCACCGGTGCAGAGAATCCCGTCGTGGGACCACACAGGAACCCCCGTCGGATTGGATGGCTTGCGCCACTTCACTTCCTCCACGACTTTCGGGTCGGCCTGCCGGATGAGGCGACGGATGCGGGAGAGCATGGTGCCTCGCCAGTCGGACAACTCCTCGATCTTCGCGTCGATCAGCGCGGAGGCAGAGTCGGAGGTCTTGTCGGCCATGATCAGCTCCTCGGCTTTCAGGTTTCGAACCATTCTATTCGGTCACCTGCCTCACCGCCCAGTGGATGACTTTGGCCGGGCCGTCTCCCGCGACGTACGCCGCGCGCCTCCCCTGTCTCCTCGGCGGCGCGAGATCACGCTCTGCGCCACCCGAACTTGAAAAGTTCGGCCACTTCCCTGACTCACGGTGAAGGGGGCGCAGGGCGCCTGAGCCGGGAAACCCGGGGCGGTTGAAAAGGTCAGGGCCGTCTGACCGCGCGGCGCCGATGGGTCGCATCGAGCTGAGCATCGACGCTCGCTGCACGCTCGATCACCGCGTTGCGAAGCGTCTCGACCGCATCGTCGAATGCCTGCTCCGACGCCACCGGTCCCTGCCCTCCGCCGCGCCACTTCGCGTCTTCCCGCACCGAATCCCGGATCAGAGCGACCATCGAGTCGATTCGAGGGAGCATCCACCCGGGATTCATGTAGCGATCGACCACCGAACGGAGGGTCGCGCGGTAGTAGTCGGCCATCTGCTCATCCGCGAGGAGACGCTCGATCAGCCGGTTGCGATGAATCCCGTTGTAGATGGGAAGATCGGGGGAGCGGAAATTGAAGTCGTGATCCCAGGGAATGAACAGGAAGGTGTCGTCCTCCTGCTGATAGAGATAGAAGTTGTTCACGCCGAAGGGGCTGGTCAGCCCGTCGAGCTCACCAGTGGCGATCTCGACCGCCAGATACGTGAGCAGCTCCCAGGGATCGACGAATTTCGATATGTCCTCGACGAACGTCTCCCGAGGCGCCTCGGTGGTGGTCCGGATGAACTCCAGCAGCGTCGTCGCGTCGAGGTCCTTCTCGTTCGTCTTCGGGTTGAACGGACTCGGAACGTAGTCGGCCACCGAGTCCCCGCGGCTCAGGGAAAAGTCCCACGCGAGCAGTTGATCCGGCGGACCAGAAGGAACCTCGTAGTCGAAGAGGTTCCCCTCGCCGTTGTCCACATGCTTGTCCACAAAGACCTTATCGACCGGCTCGATCAGCGCGTACAGGCCCCAGTACTCCCCGTTGACGGTGAGCCGGGCGAACGATTCGCGGGGCACCAGAATCCCCATCTCCCCGAACAGCGCGAACGACAGTTGTTCCCCGAGAAAAGACCGGTCGTTGTAGATGTTGTCGACAATCAGCGACTTCATCCCGTGAAAATCCTGGTCGACGTTCCGGTTGATGTCGACGCGCAGCCCCGGCTTGACGGGGTTGCGCGTGCCACTCCCACGTGAGCGGATCGCCACGTTCGGGATCGACTCGCCGTCGATCGTCAGGTTCGCGTTGTAGTAGGTGTTGTCGCCGTAGGTGGCGCGCAGGTGGGACCAGTCCGATGCCGACATGGTGATGCTCACCGCATGAAGACGGGTCACGTCGAACAGATCATCGATGGGACCGGCGAGCAGCGGGGAGGCGACCAGGCAGGCCAGCCCCACCAGCAGAGGGATCCATCGGGACCGGCGGACGCCAGCGGGAGAATGTCGTCGCGCAGATCTGGAATGTGTCATGGGGTCTCCGGGGTCATCAGAACAAATAATAACTTCTGGACTGAACCATCATACGACCCATCCGGCAATGGAGTCGAGTGCCCGGTACCGCGTCGGACGACTGCAGCACTGTGTTGCACGACATGCCTCGAAAGCGTACAAATGGAAGATCCCGCGAACCGACGTTCTCCGGGATGGTCCCTGATGCTCATCCTTCGTTCCATCTCCGGGCGCAAAGCCGGCGCTCTGCTGGTTGCGGTTGTCGCCGTCGCCGGTTTCGCCGCGTCGGCGATTCGCATTCCGTATCGGATCGCGGCGAAGGCGGTCTTCGTCCCGGCCCGCGAGTACACACTGGAGCGGACCACTGGAGGCCATCTCGTTTCGTCGTTCCGGGACAATGTCAGAAATGCGATCGACAGCTACGGCGTGACCCAGTTCGCTCGTGGCGACGTGGTCGAGTTCGTACTCGCCGACTCCATTGCCGACCGTGCGCATGTCGACGAGGGTGACACCCTTGGATGGATCGTCTCCAATGACGAGAACCGAAAGCTTCTCGAGCTTCAGGGAGAGCTCCGGGTGCTCGAAGCACGGCTTCAGGACCTTGAGACCGGACGGAAGCCGGAGGAGGTGACCAGGGCGAAAGAGCAGTGGGACCTGGCCCGGCAGAAGCTGGAGATCCAGAAGAGTCTGACCGAACGGATGCGGCGACTGCAGGGGGAATCTCTCGTCTCGGAACAGGACTACGAGGTGGCAGCGAACCAGCTCCGGGTTCGCGAGATCGCGGTCGACGTCGCCCGGGCCGACTACCTCGCCACGCGATCGGGTGAAAAGCCCGAGTCGATCGAGCTGATCCGTACGCGAATCGGGGCCGTCCGGGATCAGATCGATCAGGTGGAGGAGAAGATCGGACGATTCACTCTCGTGTCCCCGGCGAGCGGCGAGGTCATTCTGCCTCGAGGCGGTGCGGAGTCACAGACCCTCCTCTCGATCGCCGACACCTCCAGATCGGTGGCAATCGTTCCCATTCGGGCGGAAGAACGAAGCCGTCTGAGAGTCGGTCAGGCGGTCTTCTACGACGGCAGACGGGGAAGACTCGATTCGATCGGGGGCGAGGTCAGCCTGATCGATCGCCATCAGGCGATTCAGGTGACGGCCGTCTGGCCCTCCGATCCGGAGATTCTTCCCGGGAGCATCCGCGACGTGACGGTGGCGTGCGAGCCGGTGACCCTGATCGAGTACGCCCTCCGGGCGATGGGAAGGGGCCGGGGCCGATGAGCCTTCGGGCGGAGCGCAAGTACCTGCTCGAGGTCGAACGGCTGGGTCGTCTTCGCCGGAGGTTGGATCCGTTCGTCGAGCCGGATCCTGCCGGAAGGACGCGGGCCGGAATTCGCCAGTACACGGTCCGAAGCATCTACTTCGATACTCCCGTTTTCGACGCGCTCACCGAAAAGGTCGAAGGGCTCGAACGGAAGCGCAAGCTCCGGGTGCGGGGCTACGGCGATCGGGAAGACGGGGATCTGGTATTTCTCGAGGTGAAGGAGCGCGTCGGGGAGGGTATTCGAAAGCGCCGGGCGCCGACTCGTCGGGAGGATCTGAGCTACACTCTCGAACGGGGTGAGAGGCGGAGCGTGGGCGACGACGACTCCCCGGAGTCGAACGAGGCCGCCTCGGCGTTCTTTTTCCATCTGAAATCCAGCGGGTGCAGACCGGTGAGCCTCATCGTGTACGAGCGCGAGGCCTTTTCCGCCAGGTTCGAGCCCGACGTGCGTGTGACCATCGACCGGAATGTACGGGGGCGGCTTTTCCCCGAGATCGAGGATCTCTACAGCGAGGCGTTTCTCTCTCCGGTATGGCCGGGCTCGGTGATGCTCGAGGTCAAGCACTCACGGAGCGAAATGCCGAGCTGGTTGAAGAGTCTCGTCCAGGAGCTCGGGCTTCACCGGGAATCGCTTTCCAAGTACGCCTCGGCGTTCCGGGACGACGACGTCGTTTCGCGTTACCTCAGGATCTGAATGGTGCCAGGACTCGAAAATCTGACACTCTTCTCGCTCACCGTCGGTGAAGCGATCCTCGGCCTGTTGGTCGCTCTGCTCTGCGGAGCGATTATCGCGCTGTTCCACCGGGTGACCTACCGCGGGATCAGCTACTCCGGCGGCTACTTCGTCTCCCTCATCATGCTGACCATGATCACCGCGCTGGTCATCATGGTGATCGGGAGTAACCTGGCCCGAGCCTTCGGACTGGTCGGCGCCATGTCGATCATCCGATTCCGCACCGCCGTCAAGGACACTCAGGACATCGTGTTCATCTTCTTCGCGCTCGCAGCGGGTCTGGCGGCGGGCTCCGGGATGTACTCGGTGGGCATCTGGGGGACGCTCTTCATCGGAGCGGTGGTCTATCTTCTTTCCCTCGTGGACCAGGCGTCACCCTACCGGCCCGAATACCTGGTCCAGTTGATCACCCGCAACGAGGAACAGCCCGAGCCCGAGCTTCACGCGGTTCTCACCAGGTTCTGTTCCCGCTTCAGCCTGGTCAACCTGAAACGAACCGAAGAGGGAGGGGATCGCCTCGCGGAGTATTCCTACTACGTCGTGCTCAGGAAGCCCCGGGACGCGGGGGATTTCACGGCGGAGCTTCAGGGACTCGCAGGAGTCAGCAGGGTCAATGTGTTTTTCGACAAATCGTGAACGCCTCGGGTCGACCGATCCTGCGGTGATTGCCACCGAGGGATGATCACCGCGCCCGGCCTTGTTGCACAATGACGAGATCGTCACATTGTGATTGGATTCGAACCCATGAAAAGACTCGTCGTCGACATCGAGACCGTTGGGACTCCCTGGGAAGAGCACGACCCCTACGTCCGGGAGTACCTGATCAAGGGGATGAACGAAGCGGAAGCGGAGGAAGAAAAGCGCCGCGGTGCTCTGTCTCCCTTCACCGGACACATCATCACCATCGGCGTGATGAACGTCGACACCGGTCAGATGGCTGCTTACCTCGAGGTCCCCGGCCAGCAGGAGCTGATCACCGAGAGAGAGGGGAATCGCACCTTTCTCAGCGGCTCGGAGACGCTGATTCTCGAAGCGTTCTGGCAGCACCTCCGGGATGACGACCGGTTCATCACCTTCAACGGCCGGCAGTTCGACGGGCCGTTCCTGATGATCCGCTCCGCGATTCTCGGGCTGCGCCCGAGGCGTGACCTGGTCGGCTACCGCTACAGCTTCCATCCGAACTGCGATCTGCGCGAGGTGCTGAATTTCACCGGGACCGTCTACTCGCGTCAGATGCGCTTCAATCTCGATCTGGCCTGCAAGACCTTCGGAATCGACAGCTCGAAGAGCGAAGGACAGGACGGACGGGCGGTGGAGACGATGTTCCGCGAGGGAAAATACCGCGACATCGCCGACTACTGTCTCGAGGATGTCCGGGCCACCGCCGAGCTCTATCAGAAGCTGGCGGAGTCGATTCTCTGCTGGAATGATCCGTTCATGCGGGCCGAGCGAAACGACGAGCGGCAGCGCCAGACCGCCGCCAACCGCTCCGAAGAGCCGAAGCTGTCTTCCGAAAAGGGCTTCGTCGATTCGGTCCGGGAGAGCTCCGCCCGGTTGAGCTCTGAGGTCGAGCGAGGTGAAGAGACCGATCAGGATGCGGTGATCAGCCAGAAGCAGGGGGCCGGTGCGCTGGCCAAGCTGATGGGACAGCGCAAATCCGACGAAGACGAGATCGAGCCTCTTCCCGGCGAAGAGCCCTTCGCGAAATTCGACCGGTCCTGACCTCTCCCGCGACGTTCTGATTTGATTCCTTCCCCCCGCTCGTTTACAAAGGCGGAGACATCCGCAGGAGCGAACCGTGCTGATCTATCGGGCCCGTATCTTTTCGCCCATCGGGGATCCCTTCGAGGATCCCGAAGGTTCATGGCTGGATTTTCCTGATGGCTTTCTCGCCGTGGAGGGGGGCAGAATCGTCGCTCTCGGGCGGTGGGAGGATTGTCCGGCTCTCCGTGAAGAGGACCGGATCATCGAGCTCGGGGACCGGACCCTGATCACCCCGGGATTCGTCGACACCCACCTGCACGCTCCTCAGCTCGAGATGATCGGCTCCTACGGCGGGCATCTCCTGGAGTGGCTCAACCGGTACACCTTTCCCACCGAGGCGAAATTCGCCAATCCCACCCACGCCTCGGCCGTGGCGGAGATGTTCTTCCAGGAACTGCTGGCGAACGGGACGCTGTCGGCTCTGATCTTCTCGACCATCCATTTCGAGGCGACCGAGATCTTCTTCCGGGAGGCCGGGCGGCGTGGTTTCCGCGCGATCCTTGGAAAGACGATGATGGATCGCAACGCCCCGGCCGAGCTTCTGGAGGCCCCGGAGAAGGCCCGGGAAGAGAGCATCGAGATGATCGAGCGGTGGCACGGCAAGGGACTCCTCCGCTACGCCATCACCCCTCGGTTCGCTCCCACCTCGACCCCGGCGCTGCTTGGTGTGGCGCAGGAGCTCCGGGAGAGGTATCCCGACGTCTACGTCCACAGCCACGTATCCGAGAATCGAAGCGAGCTGGAGTGGGTCGCGGAGCTCTTTCCCGAGGCACGCGACTACGTCGACGTGTACGACCGGTATGGTCTGCTTGGCGAGAGGACCGTTCTCGCCCATGGCGTTCACCTCTCCGACCGGGAGGTGGACGTGCTCGCCGAACGCGGCACCCGGATCGCCCACTGCCCGAACTCCAACCTCTTCCTCGGCAGCGGACTGTTCCCGATGCAGCGGGTTCGGAACGCCGGGATCCGCGTCGGGCTGGGCAGCGACATCGGAGCGGGAACGTCTGCTTCCATGCTGACGGCGATGGCCGACGCATACAAGGTCCAGCAGGTCCGGAGTGTCTCGCTCACTCCCTTCCAACTCTGGTACCTGGCGACTCTCGGGGGGGCCCGGGTTCTGTCACTGGACGAGGAGACCGGCAGCCTGGAAGCGGGCAAGGATGCGGACTTCCTGGTGCTCGACCTGGATGCGACGCCCCTGCTGTCGCTTCGGACCGAATCGGCCGGGTCGATTCAGGAGTTGCTGGCGGCTTTCATCTTCATCGGGGACGACCGGGTGGTGAGCCGCGCATATATCCGTGGAATCGAGGTTTATTCCGATCGTCGCCGGCCGGCCCTTTCGGAATAAACAGCCGCCGTTTCCTGCTATATTATTTGTAATAACGAAAAATCCCAAAACCAAGAGGGGCGGTGTTGGAGGGGGTGACTTCCAGGAGGGAACAGATGAGAATCGTCAGTCCAAGAAGCATCAGATTTCTGCCCGGAGCACGTGGCCCGGAGCCTCGCGTTCTTGCCCATCAGGGAGTCGCGGCGGAGGTCGACCGCGCTCGCAGGCGGGCGGATGCTTCCGAACTGCTGGATCTGATGATTCTGATCGTCATCAACCTCTTCTTCATGCAGTGGCAGGGGGCGCGGCTCCCCTTCCTTTCACGCGACGCCTCGCTGCTGATTCTCCTTGCCACCAACGCTGCCTATGTCCTGAGCTGGGTCCGTTCGCGTCTCGTTCCGCTCTGGCAAACCAGGCGGATCGCCACTTCATGGTCGGAAGACGAGCAAAAAAGACTACGCTATTTCAGGTAGTATAAACGTGATTCGAATCATCATCATTATTGCTTTATTATCACGTAGTAGTGCAGCAGCAGTGTCGCGACACGTTATGTGTACGTAATAATTCTTTTCAATTCAACGACTCGATAGCGATACTATTTAAGGTGACGCATTATCAGCGCCGAAGCGTCCGCTGAACGGGTGGCGCATCGCTCTTCACGATCTCGAAGTCCAGCAGTGCGAGGGTCGCTCCGCTCTCCGCCTCCGCCTTCACCCGCCATCGGCCCGCCGTTACATGCACCTTCCGCGTATACCCTCGAAAGCCGCCGCTTCTCCCGCCCCGGATCTCGAACGAGAGCCGGTCGGTGGTGACCCAGCTCTTCCGCCTCTCGTCCCACCTCTGCCAGTGATGGGCGATGGTGGTGGAGATTCCCCGCGGGACGAACACAGAGGTGAAGCAGTAGACCGGCCCGCCGGACGCGTCGATGTGAAACTCCACGGAGGAGGTCCGCCAGAAGCGCCATAACGTGGGCGGCTCGACAGTCATCACGTAGTGATCCGCCGTTCGCTCGAGCGCATGCGCGACCAGCATCTCCTTTTTCACCAGCGGAACCGGCGGAATCGCGTTGAAGGCATGGAACGCGACCAGAACGATCGCGACGACGAGCGTGGGAACCATACTCGCCGCACTCCGCGAGATCTGGCGGACGAGCAGGGTGAGAACCAGTGCGATCAGCGTCGAAACGTAAAACCAGATTGGATGAATCGAGCCGACGAGATGAGGGATCGCAAAGTTGAGAAACATCACGCCGCAGAATCCGAAAAAGGTGAGCGACAGCGTGAGCCGGCTGTAGCGGCTTTCCAGAAACTCGTTGCCGACCAGAAGCACCGAAAGCAGCACAACCAGAACGAGCTCCAGCCCCTCCCCGGCGCTGAGGAAGTAGAAGATCACCAGAGCACTGAAGATCCCCCCGAAGAGAAATTGCAGAGCGAAGTCGAGGCGCTCCGAAAAGCGGAACTCCACCTCCCGGCCGATCAGGATCATGCAGACCGCGGCCGCGAGGTAGTAACCGAGAAGCAGCCAGAGATCGAGGGCCGTGATGGAGCGTCCGAGGGTGAGGGCGTCCCAGAGAAAGCCGCCGAAGAACGCCGCAGCAGGAAGAAAGCGGCGGACGAAAGGATGCGAGAAAACGTGAGGGATCGACTCGAGCGACATTGCGATGGACTGGCGCCCCGGGCGCTGCAGTCGGCTCTATCTTAGAACGGACCGGTCCCCGATCACATCCGAAAGACAGCGGCACCTGCTCGGAGCGCGCGGCCGCCAGGGTGCCGATTCCCGACGAAGGGCGATCAGTTCTTCGCCCGGGCGTACTGTTCGGGCCAGGCGAGGTCGATTCCGAGCTCCCGCGCGGCACGGAGAGGCCAGTAAGGCTCGCGCAGAAACTGCCGCGCCATCAGGACCACGTCCGCCTGCCCCATCCGGATGATCTGATCCGCCTGTCGCGGCCCGGTGATCAGACCGACCGCCCCGCTCATCATCCCGGTCTCCCGTCTGATTCTCTCCGCGAAGGGAATCTGATAGCCGCTTCCGGGCTCGATCCTGGCGTACGGAACGAGGCCTCCGGAGGAACAGTCGATCAGATCGACCCCGAGGGGCCCCAGGCGTCGCGACAGCTCCACCGACTGATCGAGATCCCATCCCCCCTCCGCCCAGTCGCTCGCGGAAATGCGGAGGAACAGTGGAAGCGACTCCGGCCACTCCTTCCGCACCGCCTCGACCACCTCGAGCACGATCCGGATCCGGTTGTCGAACGACCCGCCATACCGATCCTCGCGACGGTTGGACAGAGGGGAAAGAAACTGATGCAGAAGATAGCCGTGTGCGGCGTGAAGCTCGAGCACCCTGAACCCCGCTTCCCGGCTTCGCCGCGCCGCATCGGCGAAGGCCGACACTGCCTCACGGATCCCGGTTTCGTCGAGGGCCGTGGGAGCCCGGTCGCCGTCACGGAAGGGAATCGCACTGGGCGCGACGGTGCTCCAGCCGCCGGCGCTTTCATCGACCTGCGCTCCCCCTTTCCACGGAGGCGCGGTGCTCGCCTTGCGGCCGGCGTGGGCAAGCTGAATGCCTGCAACGGATCCGCACGCTTCGATGAATCGGACAATCCGCGAGAGCATCACGAGGTGCTCGTCCTTCCAGATGCCGAGATCCGCCGGACTGATTCGCCCTTCCGGCGTCACCGCGGTTGCCTCTGTGAAGACCAGCCCGGCGCCACCAACCGCTCGCGTACCCAGATGGACCAGGTGCCAGTCGCTGGCAAAACCATCCTCGCTCGAGTACTGGCACATCGGCGAAACCACGATCCGGTTGGAAAACCGAACGTCCCGAATCGCCAGAACCGAAAACAGGTGCATCGATGACCTCCCTCTTCCGATCATATCCGGGCAGGGGCGCATCCTGGCGGCCTGCACCATTCCCGCCACCGCTCGAAACACGAACGCCTGCCTCCCGCGGACTCCTGATCTATGCTTGACCAGGTGAAAATGCTTTTGAAGACTCTGATCGACCTCGGGATCGTTCTCATCCTCATCACGATCGCGGTCAATCTGATGAAGCGATCGACCCTCTTCTTCCCGGAACGATACCCCGCCGGAGTGTGGGATCCCGATCGCTACGTCGTGCGACCCACGGATCTATGGATTCCGACACCGGACGATCTCCTCCTGCACGCCTGGCTCTTCACCGCTTCAGATCCGAACGCACCTCTTCTCATCTTCTGCCACGGGAACGGGGGGAATCTGACCTCTCGCGCAGACACCGCGTCACGATTCGCCAGCCGCGGGGTCAGCGTCCTGGTATTCGACTACCGGGGTTACGGTCGGAGCCAGGGCAAACCGACGGAAAACGAGCTCTACACCGATGCGCTCGCCGTGAGGGACTACGTCCAGACGAAGGACCTGGCGACGGCGGGCCAGATCGTCATGTATGGGGAGTCATTGGGAGGACCCTACGCCGCATCGGTCGCTGCGAGGCGCACGGTACGCTGCGTGATCATCGACAGCTCTTTCCCTTCGGCCGCCAGCGTGGCAAATGCGATCTACCACGTTCCCGTCGGGCTCTTTCTCGGGCATTCACTCCCGACCGCGAAATTCCTCAACCAGGCGGCGGTCCCGGTCCTGGTGATGCACGGCCGCAGCGATCACACCATTCCGTTCCGGTGCGGAAAGGAGCTCTACGACCGCCTGAAGGGGCCCAGGGAGATGTTCGTGTCCGAGGACGCCGATCACTGCGAGCTGGCCTGGACGGCAGGATATTACGACCGGGTGATCGGCTTCATTCAGAAGGCGGGTCAGCCGCGACGCTCGCCCCAGTGATCCGGCACCGGCAGCGGATCGCGGAAGGTGAAGGACTCCTGGACGACCACCTGTCGGGGAAGACTGCAGGCACAGAGCATACAGCGGACATCGCCCGCGTGAGCGGCCATCGTGTGCTCACACTGAAGACATCGTTTTCTGGTCTTGTCTTTCATGATTCATACTCCTTTTCAATCACTATTTAAAACAGCAACTTTCGTTCCTGAATTCGGAAGCTTTTCAAGCTGCTATTTTTGTGACCTGTTCGTCACTCCGGGAGGAATGAGAGTAGCCAGCCGTGTTGCGATCGTCCAGTCCGGGAATCCCCACCAGCACCACACGGTCAGAGCGATCTCATTGCGTTTCCAGGTTTTACGCTCGTTTTCACCGTCCTCAGCGTGAATATCCCCGAAAACCGGAATCCACAACTGGTGGATTGTTGCCACCGCGCGATCTGTTCTGATCAGAGGCAGATCCCTGGATTCATGATTCTGCCGGCACGCCGGCGAACCGCGGGACGGCGTCCCGGAGGACGGCGATCCTCGAGGGTGCGGCCAGTCCGAAGAGAAAGCCGGAACGGAAGCTTCCTCGGGGTGAACGACCGTACAATGGAACACCACCCGAACTGCGGGAACCGGTCCACGGAACGAAGAGAGGAAGAGAACGCCATGAAGAAGAGCGTAGCGCTGATATTTGGAGCCCTGATGCTGACGGCGGTGATTTCCCGGGCGGGAGTTGCCGAGGGTGATGCGATGTGGGAGAAGCGAGCCGAAGGGGCGCAGGGTTCTCACGCCGCCGCGGGTCCGATCGACGCCGCCATCGCCCAGTATCGCGGAGCCCTGGAGACCAGCCCCGGCGATCTCGAAGCGCGTTGGAAGCTGATGCGCGCCCTGCGGTTCAAGGGTGCCTACGTCGCGACCGAGCGAGAGAAGAAGCAGGACATCTTCGACGAAGGGAAAACCATCGGCGAAAAGGGGATGGAGTTCCTGAACGCGAAGCTGCGGGCGAAGGGGATCGCCGGAGTGGACAAAGCTTCCGAGGAGAAAGTGGCTCGGGCAGCGAAGTCGATCCCGGGGGCGGGTGAGTTCCTCTACTGGGACGCCGCGAACTGGGGAGAGTGGGCACTGGTTTTCGGCAAGCTCGCGGCCGTTCGGAAGGGCGCAGCCGATCGAATCAAGCGCGAATCGACCATCGTGATGGAGATGGATCCGGCCATCGAAGGTGGAGGAGGTGCGCGGATTCTCGGCCGCCTCCACAACCAGACGCCTCACGTTCCGTTCATCACCGGCTGGGCCTCCGATCGGGAAGCGGTGAAGTTTCTCAAGCAGTCGCTTGCCCAGGACCCCTCGAACAAGCTCACCAAGGTCTTCCTGGCGGAGGCGATGGTTGCCGTGAGCGGAACCGCGAAGCCGCAGGCGATCGAGATGCTCAAGGAAGTTCTCGCCAGTCCCGCCGATCCGGCCCATGCGGTGGAACACGCGGCCGCCCAGGATGAGGCGCGCGAACTGCTCGACAGCTGGTCATGACTGAGCGCGGTGGCGCCTGGCTCAACCACGCCCGGCGCCACCGCGCTCCCCCGGAACAACCACGGCAGGAAGGATCTCCTGCCGGCTCACCGCCGTGTCCACCACCGAGGCGTAACCCACCACGCTTCCCTCACTGACCACGACGTGAAGACTCATGCTGGTGTCGATCTGCGCCCCGATCTGCCGCGCGGCGTCGACCAGGACCCACGAGCTCCCCTCCTCGATCAGTTGTTCGATCGGCTGACCCACCGTCCGACCGACCGGATCCCTCAGCTCGATGGTCACCTGGGCATTCTTCTGTCCAAAATTGACCAGACCGAGATTTACCCGTCGGTTTTTCCCCGAGCTCACGCCGAGCACCAGGAGCTCCTCGCCGGCCGTCGCCGCGTCACTCCGGGTGTACGGCGACTGGAACGCCTCGGTTCCGGGATGATTCACGTCGCGCGTGAGAAGACGTGCGACCGGAACCTGATCCGCCCGGGCATGAATCCAGATCGCCCCCTGCGTTGAGGGCGCGACGAAGAAGTCGGCAACGACGTCCGGCTCATGAATCAGCTGCCCCGGCCGAAGTGAGATGGTACGGTCCCGGGTCAGCTCGCCGCTGCGATACCGGAAATCCACCGAGATGTCGCGGTCGTGAGGGTTCTGAATCCAGAGCTCGGACCGCCAGACAGAATGCTTCGCTCCGTGAAGACTTCCGGCCGCGGGAAAGAGCAGAGTCCGCTCGGGCTCGTCCTGGGCTCCGATTCTTTGCGGAGGGATCTCGTAATCGGTCGACTTCCAACCCTCGTGCGGCGCTCCGTTCCACCGCCAGAGCTCGACACCGCGAACGATCCGGAACAGACGGTAATGGGTGCGGATCCATCCCGCGACCACCGGCGCACGGAGATCATTCGGAATTCCGTCGAATTCGTCGTAGTGATCCGGTGAAGTCATCAGGACGACTGCGGGGCGTGCCTTCTGAAGGCCTCGGACGACCTCGAGCTGAAAGGCTCGCGGCGACATGATCGGCACCTGGTAGAAGCGGGTCGGATTCGGCCGGTCGGCAAAGAAGTAGAACGCGGCCTGATTCGAAAAATCGAAGATCGGCTCACCCTTCGGGACCATCCAGTCGATCCAGTAATGCACCTGGCTGATCCGCTGAGCACTCTCGCTTCCCTTCGGGTCCTCGAATCCTGCCACAGAGGTCCGCGCCCGATAGTCGATCACCTGACTCAGACGCTCTTCGAGCAGCCCCGGAACCCAGAGCAGCGGAAGCCCCGCCGCGATCAGCAGCAGTCCCAGACCCAGCCGGACGACTCTCCCTCCAGGCTGACTCGATCCGCGCAGGGATCGGCTCATCCGGCTGAGACTGACCAGGAGAGCCACCACAATCGGACTGATCAGAAACGCGGAAAACCACTGGTGGGGAAGATCCGCACGCCCCAGCGCACTCCGCTGCGAAACGATCGCGAACAGCACCAGGACCACCAGCCCCTGATCGAACCGGCGGAGGTTACGCCGCCTGAACCGGACCAGCAGAACCATCGAAGCGATTCCGATCACCAGCGGGTTGAGAATGAATCGGAAACGATAGGCGACGTCGAAAAGGGACATGGTCCCGAGATCCTGGCGAAACTGCGCGATCAGATCGGGAAACGGCAGGGACCAGACGGCATCGATGATCCCTGGAACGCTGACGAACGAGGTGGTGATGAACGCACCGACCGCTCCTCGGATCGCGAGATAGATGATGAAGGGGGCCGCTCCGAGGGCGATTCCTCCGGCCCACCAGGCGAGCCAGCGCCCGAGGGGCGGCCGTTCATCTCGCGGCGCGACGCGGGCGATCACCACGATCGTCAGGCTCCCCGCAACGAGCGAATAGAGTCCGGTATCGAGGCTGAAAAAGACCGCCACCGCCGCAGCCACGCCCGCCACGGCCACCGGCCAGGTGCGCCTCATCCGGATCGCCGCGAGGAGCAGCGTCACGCACGCGATCTCCAGCACTGCCCGCTGGTTGTCAGCCGACATCACCAGGCCCAGTCCGGCCACCAGCAGTGCCAGCGGCATCGACTCGAACAGGGCGAAGCCCAGAAGCCACAGCCCCGGGAGCATCAGTGAGCTCAGAATCGCCGAGCGCGCCACCGCAACCGTCACGCTCCGCCCGAAGATCTGCATCAGCCATGCGTCGAGCAGACCATCCTCGAGCATTCCATGCAGGGGAAAGACGTCGACGTACGGAGCCTTCCCGCGCAGGTAGTCGGAGGCCGGTCCGAGCGACTCGCCCCGATGGAAAAGATCCACCCACTTCGACAGCCATGCACTCGACCCGTAGTCGAGCACGAACAGAATCATCGGCACGACCAGCAGTACCAGCACCAGCCGGACGGTACGCGGGCTGATGTTCTGCCGGCGCCAGGTGAGCCAGGCGCCCCCGATCAGAGCCGACACCAGCACCACCAGCATCACCACACCTCCGGAAAGGTGGGTCAGACCCAGCGGAGCGAGAACGAGCAACGGAATGCCACCGAAGGCCAGACCGCGAAGGGCCTCGACAGCCGAGCCGCCCCGGATCATCGCGGTCCAGCGAGCCAGAAACACCGCGGTGCCCCAGAACAGCGCCACAAACGAAACCATCAGAATCGCTTCGAGAAGAAGCGAATCCATGTGAGCGATCCGTCGGCCGGCCGCGAGATAGCGGAACAGCACCCAGGAGCCGCCCTCCGCGATGAGCAGGGCGTGAAGGTACCCGTTCTCCGCGGCGAGGATCTGGCGGAACCAGAATCGGGTATGGGTCAGCCGGATCAGCAGGGGCCCGACGAAGCAGAGGGCGATCGGAAGCGGGACCGACCACAGTTCCTTTTTCGTGACGATGTAGAGAAACGGGGAGAAAAAGAACGGCAGGGTGAAGACCACGGCGGTCAATGCGATCAGGTCGTCCCGGTCGGCCAGCCGCGTTCCACGGAGCGGCCGGATCAGCCACTCGAACAGTCGCAACCCGACCCGGTCGAGCCAGACCGCAAGCAGCGGAACCCCGACCATCAGGACCATTCCGGCGACGTAGTCCTGGAGCTTCGAGGCATGCTCGGAGATCACCCGGCCCGCGGCCACCGGGGCGGTATCGGGAAGGAAGCGGAGGTACTTGACGGTGGTGATGAAGAACCCGGCCGAGAAGAAGAAGGCGGCGACGTGAATCAGGCCGCGGACGATCGCCCCCAGCGGTGGTGATGAAGCAGGCCCTTCGGCCGGTGCGGCCGCAGGATCAGGGGGATTGGTCGTAGTGATCGAGGATCGCATCGGCCAGCGCGTCGATCGTCGCGACGGGCGCCTCGACGGCGACCGTCGCACCGAGAGAGCACAGCATCTCGCTGGTGATCGGGCCGATCGAGCATACCAGAGCCCGACGGAGAACTCTCTCCTTTTCTTCCTCGTTCAGCAGGGCGAAAAAGTTTCGTGCAGTGGACGGACTGGTGAAGGTGAGGACGTCGATCGCATCCCGGGCGACCAACTCGCGCACCTCTGCCGTGTGCTCCACCACCGGCCGGTTCTGATACGCCACGGCCAGATCGACCGTCCCTCCCCCGGCCCGGATTTCCTCGATCAGAACGTCACGCCCAACCGTTGCGCGGACCACCGCGACTCTCAGCCCCTTCAGCTCGCCGAGGAGAGGCGTCAGGGCCGCCGACTCGAATTTCCCCGGAACCGCCGCCGGCTCGATCCCGCGATCACGAAGCTCCCGTGCGGTGGCCGAACCGACCGCCGCGATGCGCGTTGCGCCGAGGACCTCGCGATCCAGCCCCCGCTCGGCGAGACGCTGGAAAAGAAAGCGGACCCCGTTCGTCGAGGTGAAGACGAACCAGTCGTAGCCGGAGGCGCCATCCACCGCCCGATCCACGGAATCCCAGGAATCGGGCGGTCCGAGCTCGATCGTGGGGATCTGCCGCACTGTCGCCCCGGCCTCCTCGAAACGATCGCCCAGCGATGAGCCCTGCTCCCTGGAGCGGGTCACCACCACGAGCTTTCCGCGAAGGGGGAGAGGGTTCGGCTTCATCGGCCCGATCTTACTCCGGATCGACCGGGTCGGAACCGGCGGGATTCGATGCCTCGCGCGAAGCCGAACTCAGTCTCGGCGAGGGTTCTCCAGAAGAACAGTCCTTTTCGCATCGGCGGAGCTTCCTCGCCCGCCCTTCCGCCCACCCGCTCGGAACGACAATGACGACGGTTGAGGCGAGGAAACCAGTAATCTCGCTGGATCGAGTCCCGCGGCACGTCCCTCTCGACCACGCACGTCTGGCCCGGCGAGCCATCCGCCAGCGTCGCGTGATGCGGGTGGGTACGGGCAGGCGAGACGTCTCATCCCGCGCGACAAAGGGACGTTTCGTTCTGGGGCAGAAGCATCGTGCGGGTTGGTTCTCCAGAAGAACTGGCGTTTTCGCATCGGCGGAGCTTCCTCGCCCGCCCTTCCGCCCACCCGCTCGGAACGACAATGACGACGGTTCCGGCGAGGAAACCAGCGATCTCGCCCGCTACTGTTCGCCGGCGCCCAGTGCGCTCTCGAGAAGCTCTTCCGCGCCCCGGGCCTTCAGGTCATGGGCGAGGCGGCGGACGAGATCGTCCGCTTCGGTTCGCGCTCCCTCCACACCGGTGCGGATCGCACGGTCGCCCTCCAGATCCGAGAAAAACGCGTGCATCCGGATCCGGTCGTTCTCCAGTGTCGCGTGCACCGCCGCCGACGAATAGCAGTCGAGCAGGGTTCCAAACTGCTGGAGCACGCCGCGCTCGCAGCGGGCCGCGGTCTCCGCGTCGGCATTGTTGATCCGTGCGAGGATCTCGACGAGGTCCTCGCGGCTGCGGAGAATCTCCATTCCGACGATTCCCTGGCCCGCGGCGGGAACCATGGTGTCGACCTCGAAGAAACCGCTGATCTGATCCTCCCGCCCGAGACGCTTGACACCGGCAGCGGCGAGAATCATCCCCTCGCACTCTCCGCGGTGCATCTTCTCCAGACGGGTCGGAACGTTGCCACGCACCTGGATCACCGTCAGATGGGGATGGAGCGCACGAAGCTGGGTCCTGCGACGGGGAGACGACGTCCCGATCCGCCCCCCCTCGGGCACGGTCTCGATTCCCCGACCCCCGGGGTGAAACCAGGCATCGCGGGGATCCGCTCGCTCGAGGAAGGAGCTCAGCACGAGCTCGTCGGGGATGATCGACGGGACGTCCTTGAGGCTGTGGACCGCGAGGTCCACCTCATCGGCGAGGAGAGCCTCCTCCAGCTCCTTGATGAACATCCCTTTCCCGCCGATCGAGGAGAGAGGGACATCCGTGCGACGGTCGCCGGTGGTCTTGATCAGGTGAAGCTCGCTCTCGACGCCGGCCGCGGCCAGAAGGGAACGAACGGTGTTCGCCTGCCAGAGCGCAAGCTCGCTTCCTCGGGTACCGATTCGGATTGCTTTCATTTCAGACCGAAGATCTTTCGGATGGTGTCGCGCATCAGATCCGCCGTGCCCGCTTCGTGATCGGCGGCGGACTCGCGGAGGCGGACAATCGGATAATGGAGGACCTTGTTCACGATGGCCGAGGTCATCGCTTCCACTGCTTCGCGCTGCTCCGCGGTGACGGGACCCATACGCCTGAGGCACTTCTCGAGCTCGGCGGCACGGATCTCTTCCAGCCGGCCCTGGAGCTCGACGATGGTGGGAATGACGTCCTGACTGGCCAGGAGACGGAGAAACGCCGCCACTTCCCGATCGATGATCGACTCAGCCTCTTCCGCACGCTCCAGACGAAGCTCGAGGTTCCGGTCGGCGACGTCCTTGAGATCATCGACGTTGTAGAGGTAGGCTCCATCCAGCGAGCCCACCTCCGGATCGATGTTCCGCGGAACGGACAGATCGATCAGAAACATGTCCCGGCGACGGCGGCGCGTGCCCATTGCTTTTTTCACCAGCTCGGGGCCGATGATGTAGTCCGGTGCCGCGGTGGAAACCACCACGATGTCGCATTCGGCGAGATGAGCACCGAGATCTTCGAACGGCACCGGCTGACCGTTGAAGTGTTTCGCCAGCTCGACCGCCTTTTCGAAGGCGCGGTTTGCCACCAGGACCTTTTCGAGTCCGAAGGAATGGAGATGCTCGGCGGTCAGTGCTCCCATTTTCCCGGCGCCGGCGACCATCACCTGGAGTCCGGCGAGATCGCCGAAGATCTTCTTCGCCAGTTCGACCGCGGCATACGGAATGGACACGGCGTTCTCGCCGATGCTGGTTTCGGTGCGGGCCTTTTTGGCCACCCTCATGGTGTTCTCGAAGAGTTTCTGCAGGGTCGAGTCGAGAGTCTTGAGCTCCTGGGCGAGCCGATAGCAGGAACGAACCTGCCCGCCGATCTGCGGCTCGCCCACGATCATCGAATCCAGTCCGGAGGCGACGCGGAACAGATGCCGCACCACCTCACCGTCCCGGAGGATGTAGAGGTGCTCCTCGATCTCGGAGCGATGGATCCCGGCCCGGGAGCTGAGGAGCGCGACGAGGTCTTCGGCCGCATCGCCGACCTTGCCGGAAACAATCATCTCGACCCGGTTGCAGGTGGAGAGCAGAGCGGCTCCACCGACCCCCTCCACCCCGCGAACCATCTGGAGGAACGCGCCGGCATCTCCCTCGGAGATGGCCATCCGCTCCCGAACCTTGACGGGAGCGGTCTTGTGATTGGCGCCAATCAGAAGCAGCGACATGATTCAGGGTCCTACGTGTCGAATGCCGAGAATCGCCACCATGATCGCCACGAAAGCGACCGCGGAGACCACCAGATTCCGGCGGGTGCGAAAGGTTCCATCAAAGTACGACTGGAGCAGCACCGCGAACATCACCCACGCCACCAGCGCACCGATCTCCTTCGCCCCGGTTCCCACCAGCTGGGCGGTGGTGCGGTACGACCAGACGATGCCGGCGATGATGCCGAGGGTGTAGATTCCGAAGCCGAGCGAGAGTGCCCGATAGCTGACCAGGTCACAGACCCGCAGGCTGGGAATCCACTGATACATCGCTCCGCGCTTTTTCTGTTTGAGCGCCCGCTCCTGGAGCTGATAGAGCAGATTGAATGCGAGCGCGATCATCAATGCTGCAATCCCCACCGTGGTCAGCAGAAGATGTGCCGTGAACAGACTCGAGACCATTTTCGGATCCAGCGGGACTGCACTCTCTCCGACCACGGCGGCGAGAGTCAGAAGCATCAGCACCAGCGGGTAGACGAAAAACGACGCCGCCCGGACCTTGTACCGGAAATGGAGAAACAGCTCCGCGGCAAACACCACCCACGCCATGAACGTGGTCGTCTCCGGAAGATTGGTCAGCGGGGGATGATGCGTTCGGGCACAGATGGTCCCGATGAAAATCGTGTGTGAGAGAAAGCCCGGGACCATCATCCAGAGGGCGAGCTTCTGAAACTTCTCACTCCGCCGGACCAGGGAGCCCAGAACCATCAGGGTTCCGATCCCGTAGAAAGCCAGGGCCGCATACAGAAAAATGTTGGGTGTCATTGTCTCGATTCGGGGCGGAGTCTCGATCCGCCACACTCGCGTCCGATGATGATGATGCCGGAGCGTTCGGGGCCTGTTTAGGCCAGGAGTCACCCCGGACTGTGCGTTTCGTCACAATTCTACGTTCTCAGTGTCCGCTCCCGTTCGCTCCGTCCCGTCGAGGGCCCGGAAAGGCTCGAACTGATGCGCGATTTCCTGGGGAATCCATGCGGTGACTTCGAACCGGGAATCCCGTTCGGTTCGCTCCCGGACCTGGGCGACGTCGTAGAGCCGGGCCATGGTTCGGGAGTCCTCCATCGGGATGGACAGCCTGACGATCGTGCCGGTTCCGGCTTCTCTCTCCCGAATCGCATCCAGCAGCGCCGGGATTCCTTCGCCGGTCAGCGCCGAGACGGGAATCGCTTCCCCGTCCCGGGAGGGACGCGGGCCACCGATGAACCGGTCCATCTTGTTCGCCACCTCGAGGATCCGCTCCCGCGGAATCCCCAGATCGGCGAGGACAGCCCTGCCCACCTCGGTCTGATCCTGATACCGGACATGACTGTGATCCACCACATGGAGCACCAGATCCGCGGCGACGGCTTCTTCCATCGTGGAGCGGAAGGAAGCGACCAGATGATGAGGAAGCTTCCGGACGAATCCGACCGTGTCGATCGCCACGGTCTCCTGCGGCATCTCAGCGGAGAATTTCTGCATCTTGGCGTCGAGCGTGGCGAAGAGCAGATTGGCGGCCTTCTCGCTCCCCCCGGTCAACTGATTGAACAGAGTGGATTTCCCCGCGTTGGTGTAGCCGACCAGTGCGACCGTGAAGGCTGTCCCACGGCCCTGACGCTGCGTTTCGCGGGTGCGCTCGATCTTTTTCAGCTCGTCGCGCAGCTTGCTGATGCGGCGCCGGATGATCCGCCGATCGATCTCGAGCTGGGTTTCACCCACTCCGCGGGTCCCGATGCCTCCAGCCTGACGGGAAAGATGGGTCCACTGGCGGGTCAGCCGGGGCAGAAGGTATTCGAGCTGCGCGAGCTCGACCTGAGTCCGGGCTTCACGGGTCCGCGCCCGCCGCGCGAAGATGTCCAGAATCAGCCCACTCCGGTCCACCACCTTTGCCTGGATCACCTTTTCCAGGTTGCGAACCTGCGCGGGCGAAAGGTCGTCATCGAAGACCACCAGACCGGCGCCTTCCCGGGCCACGATCTGCTGAACCTCCTCGGTTTTTCCCCGGCCGATCCAGGTGGCCGGATCGGGTGCCCGCCGGTCCTGGACCACCGTCGCGACGGCCTCGCCGCCCGCCGCCTCGATCAGCTTTTTCAGCTCATCAAGATGGTCTTCCGCAATGGTCTGGGGAATGGCCGGAAGGGTGAGTCCCACCGCAACTGCTTTTTCCCGAGTCCCTGTTCCGTTCGAGTTCAATGGCATTCCTGTTCAGGCGCTCTTCGCGCCAGGCTGTTTCTTCCGGGCCGCAAAGCGCGGCTTGACGCTCCGGGACACCGCATTCATCATGCCGCAATGCTCGTCCTGTACGAGGCTTTGCTCGGTCTCGTCTCGCTGGTCCTCGTTCCCTTCTATGCACTGGTCAGCGCTTTCCGCGGAAAGCGACGGGCCGGGATCCGGGAGCGGCTGGGCGCCTATGCGTCGGAACCGCGCCATCACGATGTCTGGATCCATGCCGTATCGGTGGGAGAGGCCGCGGCCGCACGGACGGTCGTGGACCGCCTGCGGGAGCAAAGGCCGGAGCTCACACTGGTCATGACGACAACTACCGTAACTGGACAGGCAACCGCAAGGCAATTATTCCCCGGCGCAACGCTGGCTTATTACCCCTTCGATTTCTCCTTCGCGGTTCGCCGTTTTCTCGACCATCACTCGCCCCGGGTCTACGTCACCATGGAGACCGAGATCTGGCCGATGGTCACCGCTCTCTGTCGCCGTCGGAGGATCCCGATGATGATGGCGAACGGCCGCATTTCCGATCGGTCCTATCCGCGGTATCGGAGGTTTCGTTCTCTGGTTCGCAGGGTGCTGGGCCAGTATCACGCATTGCTGGTGCGGGAGGAGCTCGATCGGGAGCGCTTCATCGGGATCGGGGCGCCTCCGGAGCGGGTGCAGGTGACCGGAAACGTGAAGTTCGATTTCCAGCCCGACGAGACGCCACTGGAGTTTCAGGCAGAGCTCCAGAGCCTCCGGGAGAGCAGAGAGGTGTTCATCGCCGGATCGACGATGGAAGGCGAAGAGGAGATGCTGTTCCCCGCGTTCCGCCGGCTGATCGAGCGGAATGTGCTGGTGATCGTCGCTCCGCGGAAGCCGGACCGGTTCGACGCGCTCGGTCGCCAGCTCGATCGCGAGGGTTTCGCATGCGCGCGCCGCAGCCGGCTCGGGGAGCGGCGGGGTCGCGTCGATCTGCTCCTGCTCGATTCGATCGGCGAGCTCGCGCGCCTTTATCGCTTCGCCTTCGCCTCGTTCATCGGAGGCAGCCTCGTCCCCACCGGCGGCCACAACCCGATCGAGCCGGCGGCGGTGGGATGCCCGGTCACCTTCGGACCGCATATGTCCAATTTCCGGGAGATCGCCGCCGTTCTCCTCGCATCCGGAGCGGCGACCGAGATCCGCTCAGCCGACGACCTCACCGCCTTCGCCGGCAGACTCCTGGACGAGCCGCAGCGTCAGCGCGAGCTCTCCCGCATCTGCACCGAGACGATCGCGAGGAATCGTGGCGCAGCATCCCGGACCGCGGACCAGATCCTGGAGCTTCTGGGATGAAGAATCCTCTCGGCCTCGTCATCGAATCGCTCTACCAGGGCGGGGCCGCTCTCCGCCGGCAGGCGCACCGGCGGGGATGGCTCGAGACTCACCGGCTCCCGCGCCCGGTGATCTCGATCGGCAATCTCGCCTTCGGCGGTCTGGGCAAGACCCCGGTCACCATTGCCACCGCCGGGATTCTTCTGGATGCCGGCCTGCAGGTGGCGATTCTTTCCCGGGGGTATGGTCGCCGCGATCCCGGACATCCCGATCGGGTCGACGGGATGGATGCCGTGCGCTTCGGCGACGAACCGGCGCTGATCTGGGCAGAACTCGGGGGAAAGGCCGAGGTCGTTGTCGGCGCAAGCCGCTTCCGGGCCGGATCCTGGTATCTCGAGAGCCGCGACTGCGACGTGTTCCTCCTCGATGACGGATTCCAGCACGTCCGGCTTCACCGGGACCTCGACATCGTGATCCATCATCCCGAAGCAGAGTGGCTGCGAGAGTCTGCCGGCGCGCTTCGCTACGCGGATGCCGTTCTGGTCCGGGAAGGAATCGCGGCGACGGTGCCGGTCCGGAGGTTCGACTTCACCTACCTGCCACGGGGAGTGCGGGTCGGCGCAGCACTGCACCCGATTCAATGGCTGAACGGAAGGAGAGTCTTCGCGTTCTCCGCGCTCGGTAACAATGATCAGTTCTTCCGGACCGCTGCCGCCCTCGGCGCGACCGTCTGCGGAGTGCAACCCTTTCGCGATCACCACCGCTATACGGAAGCGGATTTCCGGGAGCTCGAGCGCCGTGCGGGCGCCCTGGAAGCCGAGGTCCTGCTGACCACCGCGAAAGATGCGGTGAAGGTGCAGGCGGGCGAACGTCTTGCGGTGCTCGAGATCGAGGCGGAGATGGAACCGGCTGATCTTTACCGCTCCATGCTCCTGGAATGTGTCGGTTCCGAATCGGTCAGATGACGAGAGAAACGAGCCCGGCCGCTGAATCTTGCGAGACCGCGGATTCCCTCGCGAGTCCGGCCGCCATGGTCGTCCCGAGCGGGAGGGTGGAAGGGCAAGCGAGGGACCTCCCCCGATGCGAAAACGATCGTTTTGCCGGAGAACCGTCCCGCACGCTTTGCGCCTGAAGGGTCCTGCTCGCATCGGCGGAGATGTCTCGCTTGCCCACCCACACACCCGCTCGACATGACACTGGCCGCCAACTCGTCGAGAGGTAGATGCTGCCCGCACCGATCGAGCGACACCGCGGATTCCCTCGCGAAGACCGCCGCCATGGTCGTCCCGAGCGGGAGGGTGGAAGGGCAAGCGAGGGACCTCCCCCGATGCGAAAACGATCGTTTTGCCGGAGAACCGCCCCGCACGCTTTGCGCCTGGAGGGTCCTGCTCGCATCGGCGGAGATGTCTCGCTTGCCCACCCACACACCCGCTCGACATGACACTGGCCGCCAACTCGTCGAGAGGTAGATGCTGCCCGCACCGATCGAGCGACACCGCGGATTCCCTCGCGAAGACCGCCGCCATGGTCGTCCCGAGCGGGCGGGTGGGCGGGCAAGCGAGGGACCTCCCCCGATGCGAAAACGATCGTTCTGCTGGACCACCGCCCCGCACGCTTTGCGCCTGGAGGGTTCTGCTCGCATCGGCGGAGATGTCTCGCTTGCCCGCCCACCACCCGCTCGACATGACACTGGCCGCCGACTCGTCGAGAGGGAGATGCTGCGCGCACCGATCGAGCGACACCGCTGATTCCCTCGCGAAGACGGCCGCCATTGTCGTCCCGAGCGGGCGGGTGGAAGGGCAAGCGAGGGACCTCCCCCGATGCGAAAACGATCGTTCTGCCGGACCACCGTCCCGCACGCTTTGCGCCTGGAGGGTCCTGCTCGCATCGGCGGAGATGTCTCGCTTGCCCGCCCACCACCCGCTCGACATGACACTGGCCGCCAACTCGTCGAGAGGTAGATGCTGCCCGCACCGATCGAGCGACACCGCGGATTCCCTCGCGAAGACCGCCGCCATGGTCGTCCCGAGCGGGAGGGTGGAAGGGCAAGCGAGGGACCTCCCCCGATGCGAAAACGATCGTTTTGCCGGAGAACCGTCCCGGACGCACTTTTGCGCCGGAGGTTTCATGTCGCATCGGCGGAGATGTCTCGCTTGCCACTCGCACGCACGCCCCACCACCCACCCGACATGACCATGACCACCCGGCTCTTCGAGAATGGACGTTTCATCCTTCTCCGGGCCGCCGCACCCGACCCGCAAATTGCACCGCGGCTTGCCACATTCTGTTTTTCATCAATAATCCACAATCGATGTCCGACAGGGACAAGAGAAAGAAGAAGCGGAAGGCCCTGTGGCTGCAGCGGGTGGAGTACGTTCTGGTGCGAATTCTGCTCACGCCGCTCCACATGGCGAGCGTTCCGCGCGTGCGACGCTGGGGGGCCGCCTTCGGCTCGCTCGGCTTTCGTCTTGCCCGCGCCCGGACGCGGCTGGCCGTCCGGAACGTGCGCACCACGTTTCCCGAAAAGAACGATGCGGAATGCCGGGCGATCGTACGGGCCTGCTGGCAGCACTTCATCAGTGACGTGTTCGTCTATCTCCGCACGCTCGATCAGAGCGTGGAGACGGTCCTCGAGCGAATCATTCCGATCCATGCGGAACGGCTCGACCAGGCGATCGCGATCGGCCGGGGAGTGATCCTCTACAGTGCGCACTTCGGGAGCTGGGAGATCGGCGCCTCGATTCTTCCCCGATTCAGCTCCCGCTGGATGCTGGTGGCGCGGCCGCTCGACAACGATCTTCTGCAGAAGGAGCTCTACGCCGGACGGACGCGCATCGGCGTAGAGGTGGTCCCCAAACGGGCGGCTGCACGCGGAATGCTCCGAACGCTCCAGGCGGGTGGCGGAGTGGTGCTTCTTCCCGATCAGTCCGTCAAGCCGGAGGAGGGAATCCTCGTTCCCTTTCTCGGCCGCCCCGCCTGGACCACCCCGGCACCCGCACGCATGGCCATCCGCCTCGATTGCCCGATCGTGGGTGTGTTCTGTATCCCTGATGGCGAGGAGATCCGCGTCGAATTCGTCGAAGCGATTCTCCCGTCCGCTCTCGCCGAGGAGCAACGGACACCGGAGTGGATCACCGGCCGGATCAACGACGCGATCTCCGAACAGATTCTGGAGCGTCCATCTCTGTGGCTGTGGATGCACGACCGTTGGAAGAACACCGAATCCGCCGCGGAAAAGGCATCCCACCCGGGCCCACGATGAACCTCACCTTCCTCTACGTGGCGGCGATCTATTCTGCTGCCGTCTGGCTGGGCCGCAGGAGCCGAAACCCTTTGCCATGGCGCACGGCGGGCTTCTTCTACCTGCTGGTGCTTCTGTTCCTGTTCCGGCCGATGACCCAGGCATTCGTGAACATTCCGGCCGACTTTCTCCGGACGCTCCCTCCCTGGCGTTCTCTGGGGCTGGCACAGGTCCAGAACATCGAGATCAATGACGTCATCCTGCAGATCGTCCCCTGGGCTCATCTGGTTCGGGAAGCATGGCTGCACCTCGATTTTCCCCTCTGGAACGCGACCGCCGCCGGGGGCTACCCGCTGCTGGCCAATGGTCAGAGCGCCGCATTCTCGCTGTTCCGGGTTCTCGCTCTGCCGCTGAGCCTCGGCGACAGCTTCACGTTCGAGTCAGCAGGCAAGCTGCTCCTCGCGCTCAGCTTCGGCTATCTCTACATGCGGCGGCGCGGACACTCGGAGCTCGCTGCTCTGATTACCTCCATCAGCTTTGCGTTCTCCACCGCGATCATCGTCTGGCTCCAGTTTCCCCTCGGGACGGTTACAGCCTTTCTGCCGATGGTGCTCTACGCGATCGATCTGCTCTTCGAACACCGATCCTATCCTCGGTTTCTCCTCCTGGTCCTGGCGTTCTGGCAGATGCTGCTGAACGGCCATCCGGAGACGGCCGCTCACACCGTGTTCGTAGCGGTTCTTTACGTTCTGTTCATCCTCGCAAGCGAATGGAGCGGCGATCACCTCCGTGCAGCCGGATCGATGGCCGGAGCGGGCGTGATTGCGCTGCTGCTTTCGCTCCCCTTCATTCTTCCCTTTCTCGAGGCTCTTCCCTATACCCACCGATACGATGCCCTGCAGGAATACCCGAAATCGCTCGTCGAGAACACCGACGCGACCTTTCTGGTGAATTTTCTTCAGCCGCGGTTCTTCGGCAGCGTGTCGCGCGGAACCGCATGGGGCCCTGCCTACTCCGAGGCTCTGGCAGGATACTGCGGCGTGTTTGCCGTGGCCGCCTGGTTCGCGATGCTGATGGACATGGTGAAAAGGCGTGCGTGGCGCCGGCGGACGCTGTTCTATGTCGCCGGGACGCCACTGGTTCTCGGGGTGATCTTCGGAATCCCCGGGATCATCGACGCCTTTCGCGCCATTCCTCTTTTCGAGATCGCTGCCAACGGCAGAATGCGATTCGTGATCTGCTGGTTCCTCTCGGTCCTCGCCGGCGAGGCGGTCGACCTGACTCGTGAACGGACGCGGCTGCCGATGGGCATCGGCCTGGCGGTCGGTTTTGCGTCGCTGCTGGCGGCGTTCTTCCTCAACGACGTCATCGAGCACGGGCTGGCCAGCCCGGTGATCAGAACCTCGATCCCGGCAGTCGTCGTTCTGGTGGTCGCCGCCTTTGCGGTGCGCAACGCGATGCGGTCCACCTTGCTTGCGGCGCTTCTCGTCGTGGCCATCACCGCCGACCTCCTCGCTTTTGGATTCGCATGGACTCCCGTCGTTCCGAAGAACGATCTCTATCCGGGCGCCAGAATTCTGAGTGCACTCGAACGGCTGCAGCGGAAGGACGTCGAACCGGCGCCTTACCGGACCGCGGGCACCGGACCGATGTTCTTTCCCAACTCCTCCTCGATGTACGACCTGGAGGGTATCCGTGGGCACGATCCGATGGCCAACGGACGGGTTCTCGGCATGCTCCGCGTCCTCACCGGATACTCCAGCGAGGAGTATTTCGGGATGCTCGACAACGTCGACCATCCATTCATCGACTTTCTCAACGTCCGCTACGTCCTGACGACAGGCCGGGAGACTCTGGACCCTGACCACTACAGGCGGGTCTACAGCGGCCACGACGGACGGATCTGGATCAACCGCCACTTCGTTCCGCGATTTTTTCCAGCCGGGCGGGTGGTCTCCCAGTTCAATGACGACCGCCGGATCAAGCAGCTTCTGGAACTGCGGGACTGGAATCGAACGGTTGTCGTGAAGCGGCTGCCGAGTCAGGTAATCGACCTGGCAAGGAAGGACCTCTTCCGGCCTCGAGCGGATGATGCCCCGCGGGCGACGGTCAGGATTACCGACGTCTCGTCACGAACCTTCGGACTTGCCATCGATGCTCCGCGCTGGACCCTGATCGCCAGCAGTCAACCTCACTTCCCCGGATGGAGGATCTTCCGCGACGGTGGTGAGGAGCTCAAGGTCGTGACGGTGGACGAGGCGTTCATGGGATTCATCGCGCCTCCGGGGAGGTATCGAGTCACCGTTCGCTACCTTCCCATGTCCTTCAGCGTGGGGCTCGGAGTCGCTCTTTTCACTGCACTACTGTTGCTGTCGGCTCCATTCGTTCGCCGGCGCTGGCGGGATGGGGTCTGGTTCAGGTTACGTGAAGATCGCGGCGATACTCCTCGAGAGCGGTAACCATCTCTTCTGAAAGCGGTGACTCCTCCCGACCCGTGGCTTCGACCACCAGCGACGACGGTCCTTCGGCGGCGTTCTCGCCATGGACCACGTCCCGGATGCCATCGCTTTGACCGGAAGCCCGGACATCGACCCGTGCAAATCCGGCCAGTTGCAGCATGCCCCGCAGTGTTGCCTCGTTCCAGATAAAGCGCCGGCCCTCTCCGCGCATTGCCGCATTCAGGGCGCAGCAATCACGGCGGGCATCATCCGGGCTCCCCCATTCGAGGGGACGGTAGAGATTTCGCCAGATCCAGTCGAGGCTGCGGGTCGAGATCCTCAACACACCATCATCCGCGAGACTGCGACGGCAGGCGCGGAACAACTCGATCGCCTGATCCGGATCGAGCCTCTCGACCAGCCTGTCGGCAATCGCTACCTTCAGTTCGCCGCGTGCAGAAAGATCGAACGTGGATCCGGTCAGCTCGACCCACCCGGACGAGGAGTCCTGGAACCGGAAGCTGCCCTGTTCCGTCGCGGAGAGGGTCCGGAGGTAGTCCTGCACCTCGGGCATCGCAACCAGCTCGGCTTCCGGCGATCCCGGCTGCCGTGCTTCCGCGATCAGAATGTGCGGAAGGTCCGGACTGTCGGGATACTGGTCGTGCTTTTCGCGTCCGGCCAGCTCCGGATCCTCGCTCCTGCCGTACTCACAGCGGCGGAGATCGCCGAATCCCGCCGCGCGGAGCATCTGCTCCAGCATCGGCGCGTTGTAGAGAAACCGGTGTCCCCAGCCTCGGAACCCGCGGTTGAAGGCGAGGCAGTCCCGAATGGCCTCGGAGGGACTGGACCAGAGGTCGGGATGGTAGGTGTGCATCCAGACCCAGTCGAGATTCGGCGTGGAGAGCCGAAGCGCACCCTCCTGCTTCAGGACGCGGCGGCATTCCCCGAGCAGGGAGACCGCGTCACGAAGCTCGAAGTGCTCGAGCAGATGCTCCATGAAGACCGACTCCACTTCCCGAAACGGAAGTCCGGCGGTGAGGTCGAGGAGTCGATCCACAGCCTCGTAGGGATGGTTATCGATGTTGATCCATCCGGGAATGGCGAACGGACCACAACCGAGGTGGAGCCGGACCGGTCGGTTCGAAGTGGAGCTCGTCACGATGACCAGGGGCTGATCCCTCGGAACCTCGTCCCGGGCGATCTCCCGAAAACAGCGTCCGTCGCGAATCAAAAACCGGATGGAGGGATCGACGCGGGCGATCTGATCGATCGCGGGGTCGGCCGGCGTGGAACGCGCCAGGATCAGAGTGCCTCCCGATCCCAGATGACTTCGAAGATTCTCCACCGCACGGCGGCTGACCGGCTCGTCCGCGGCCACGAAGATCAGATCGAATGTGCCCTGACCCCGGCTGATCCGCTCACTGCTGCCGGAACGGACCGACACTGCCGAGCCGATCAGTGGGCGGGCCAGAAGCCGCGTGAGCCACGATCTCCGTTGAAGGATCTGGACCTGCTCCGGTGCGAATCGCCGAGCGATCTCCTCCCCCATCGCAACGGCATCGGAACCGAGCATCAGGATCCGCTTCCGGCAGGCATGGCTGCCGACGAAATCAGTCAGGGCAGTGGCGGAATCCGACATCACGGGAGCGCCAAGATAGCATGAAAACAGGGCCTGCCCGGGGCGCCACAGAAGGTGTTGGACGCGGAGATGACCACACCGCGCGCAGCCGGTCATGCGCAACGCGTGCGCAGTCTCTCTATAATGACTGCAATGGCGGTTGCGAAGGAGAACCGGACGTACAAGATCGGCGAGGTCTGCAGACTGGCAGATCTCCAGCCCTACGTCCTGCGGTACTGGGAAACCGAGTTTCGAGCGCTCGCTCCAAACAAGGGGGGTGGGGGCCAGAGGGCCTATACCCAGCGGGAAATCGACATCATTCTCCGAATCAGGGACCTTCTCTACAAGGAAGGCTTCACCATCGCGGGAGCGAAGAAGAAGCTCGAAGCAGAGCTCGACGAGAAGGGAAACCTGCAACCATCGGCGGAGATGGAGGCCGCCGAGGCCGCCGCGACCGCCGTGTCTGAAAAGAGGGACCTTCAGGAGCTGCTTCGGGATACCAGGGCCGAGCTCCGAAGGATCCTCGACCTCCTGGACTGAGCCTCTTCCACACCTCCTCCTGGTGTTCTTCGTCATTGACAGTCAGCGAACCTCTGGAGAGACTGCGTTCATGTCCGCCGCCCGGTTGTCTGGAATCCTTTCATGAGTGCGAAGCATGCATCCTCAGGCCCTGACCTGAAGGGCGAGAAGCTCCGCGCGACGCTCCCTCCGGTCTGGCCGGAGTATCGCGCGACCCTTCCGTCCCCGGACGAGGATGCCTCTCTCCTCGGCGTGATCCGGTTCGGAGATGAGTCTGCCACCGCCGGATCCGAGGTTCCCCGGCTCGATGTGCCGATGCGGCCATTGAGCGAAGCCGGTTACGAAATCTGGCGCTCCTCGCTCCCGATCCGGACCGAACAGCAGGGTCCGCTCCGCTGGGCGTCCAACGGTGAGGCGCTTTTCGGCACGATCAGGCTCGACGAGAGCGAGGGGATCGAAGTCGCGGGACTCGAGGCTTACCATCGCATTGTGGAGCTGGTTCGGAGTGAGGGATTCCCATCCCTGCTGCGACTGTGGAACCATCTGGATGCCATCAACGAAGAGGAGCAGGGTCTCGAGCGGTACCGCAGCTTCTGTATCGGTCGCCACCAGGCTTTCCAGCAGCACGGCTTCGCTCTTCGGGAAGATCTTCCCTCGGCCAGCGCGGTCGGCGGTCACGGTCCGGGGCTGCACATCGCCTTTCTTGCGTCGCGTGAGCCGGGAATCCAGGTCGAGAACCCGCGGCAGATTGCGGCCTGGGCCTATCCCGCGGAGTACGGACCGAAGAGTCCCTCGTTCTCCCGCGCGACGATCCGGCAGTGGGCAGGTGAGTGGCAGATCTATGTCGCCGGGACGGCGAGCATCGTCGGCCATCGCTCGCTCCATTCCGGGGATGTGGTGGCCCAGTTTCACGAAGCGGTTCGGAATCTGAACCTGGTGCGCTCCCGCGCGGCCGAGCTGATTCCAGGGTCCTCGGTGCCACTCCAGTCCCGAGGCAGCCTGGCGAAGATCTACCTCCGTCATTCCGGGGACGCCCCGCGGATTCGTGAGCTCGCCGCCACTGCATTCGGTCCCGCTGCGTCGCTTCTCGTTCTGGAAGCGGACATCTGCCGACGGGAGCTGCTCGTGGAGATTGAGCTGATCGTCCGACTTGGAGCATAAAACCGGCCCCTCCAGTGTTGTGACTTTGGTTTGGCCCCCTCCATTCGATCGATTCAGCAGGCGCTGGCCGCGAGTTTTCCCGAGAGCATCCGGGAGCGGGGAAAGCCGTACTTCTTCGGACGTCGCGTCCGGCTTGCGCCCACCAACGGCGAATCCAGCCTGATCGCGGCCACCGTCCAGGGGGCACGTCAGTACGAGGTCCATCTGGTTCAGGATGGGGAAGCCCTGCTTGTGTCGTGCGAGTGTCCCTACTTTCAACGCGATGAACAGCTCTGCAAACACATCTGGGCAACCATTCTCGAAGCCGGTTCCCGAGGACGTTTCGCAGAGCAGAACACGCCCACCAGCGTGCGGATTCAGCCCGGACCGGTGCGGCATCTGACCCGGCCTGAGCCGGCGGCTGAAGATGCGGAGAGCTCGTCCGAGCCGCGATCGCGTCCATGGCGGGTTCAGCTCGAGCAGCTTTCCCAGCCGGAGCTCGGCGAGAATGCTCCGCTCGCGGCCGAGGCAGAAATCATCTACATCCTCGACCTCGCCTCCTCGAAAGAGGAGAAGAACCTGGTTCTCGAGGTCGCATCCCGTGGTCGGCGCAAGGACGGCCAGTGGGCGAAGACACGCCCGTTCAGTCTCCGACTGCCTCAGATTCGCCTGCTTCCCGAGAAGATCGACCAGGAGATCCTGGCCGTCCTCGCGTCGGCACGGAGCCAGAACTCCGGCAGCTATGCGAGCGTCTACGACACGACCGTCTCACGCCACCGGCTTCCCTGGCCGATGCCGGAGTTTCTCCTTCCCATGCTCGGATCGAGCGGGCGGCTCTGGCTTCGCGGAGAGGATCGCCGGTACCGCACGGACGTGAGCTGGGAGGACGCTTCTCCCTGGGAGTTGACCGTGAAGGTGGAGCGGGACGAGGTGGGCAGGCAATACCGGCTGCAGGGATTCCTCCGTCGCGATGGCGAACAGATGGGAGTTCCCGATCCTCTTCTCATCGTGGAAGGGGGGCTGGTGGTGACCGAGAATGCCGTCGCGCGGCTGGACGATCACGGGGCCTATTCGTGGATCTCGCTTCTCCGGAAGGAAAAGGAGCTGTTGGTTCCATTCGCCGAGCGGGAGCGACTGCGCTCGACGATCATGGCAATTCGACGGCGTCCTCCGCTGGATCTGCCCGACGAGCTCCGATGGGAGGAGGTCCGTCGCGAGCCGCAGCCGAGACTGCGGCTGAGCCGGCGGCGCGAGCGGGCGGAAAGCTACGAGCCTCTGATGGCGACCCTCTCGTTCGACTACGACGAAGAGATCGTCGACGGCGAGACCGAGGAGGAATCGATCTCCATCGAAGAGGGTCGGGTCCTGGTGCGCGACATGGAGAACGAGCAGGCGTACGGGCGGCGTCTCGAAGATCTCGGATTGACTCGAACCTGGTCTCCGGGCCACTACCGGCTGCACCCGGCGACTCTTCCCTCGGTGGTCCGGGAGCTTCTTTCGGAAGGTTGGCAGGTCGAGGCGGAAGAGGGGATCTATCGAGCCGCGACCGATTTCCAGGTGGAGCTCAACAGCGGTGTCGACTGGTTCGAGCTGAACGGAAATGTGAGCTTCGGCGACGGGGTGGTCGGCCTGCCCGCGCTTCTTCGGGCCCTGAAGAAGAAGGAATCGTTCATCCGTCTGGAGGACGGCTCGGTGGGGCTGATTCCGGAGGAGTGGCTCGAGCGATACGCACCGCTGATCGAGCTGGCGGATGAATCCCGAACCCGGATCCGATTCCAGAAGAACCGGGTGGCACTTCTCGACGTTCTTCTGGCCAGCCGTCCCGAGATCGAGCTGGATCTCGATCTGGCGAGAATCCGGGACCGGATCCGAACCTTCGACGGCATCGATCCTCTGGAGCCACCTTCCGGCTTCCAGGGCGAGCTCCGCCCGTATCAGAAGGAAGGGCTGGGCTGGTTCGCCTTTCTCGAGGAGGTCGGATTCGGTGGTTGCCTGGCGGACGACATGGGACTGGGCAAGACCATTCAGGTTCTCGCCCTGCTCGAATCGCGGAGAGAGAAGGGGGTGGGGCGGCCGTCTCTCGTGGTGGTCCCACGCTCGCTGCTGTTCAACTGGCGGGAAGAGGCGCGTCGATTCACGCCCCGACTTCGGGTGATCGATCACACCGGCGCGGACCGGAAACGTCAGCAGCCCGATTTCTCGGATGCGGATCTGGTGCTGACGACCTACGGTACGCTGCGCCGGGACATCGGTCATCTTTCCGGGACAGCCTTCGACTATGTTGTTCTGGACGAGGCGCAGGCCATCAAGAACTCCTCGACCCAGGCGGCGAGAGCGGTGCGTCTGCTCCACTCCTCGCACCGGCTCGCGCTCAGCGGAACCCCCATCGAGAACCATCTCGGTGAGCTGTGGAGCCTGTTCGAATTTCTCAATCCGGGCATGCTCGGGCGCGCCGCGGCATTCCGCCGCTCGGCGATGACCCGGGGAGGAGATGACGCCTCCCGCGAGCTTCTCCGGCGCGCACTCCGCCCGTTCATTCTTCGCAGAACGAAAGCCCAGGTGGCGCGCGATCTTCCGGAGAAGGTGGAGCAGACCGTGTTCTGTGATCTGGAAGCCAGGCAGCGGAAGCTCTACGATGAGCTGCGGGATTTCTATCGGGAGTCGCTGCTCGGGAAGCTGGACTCCGACGGACTTCGCCGGTCACGCATCCAGGTCCTCGAGGCGCTCCTCCGGCTGCGCCAGGCGGCCTGCCATCCCGGACTGATCGATCCCGCCCGACGAGGACATGCCAGTGCAAAGCTCGATGTGCTGATCCCGGAGATCCAGGTGGTGCTCGAAGAAGGCCACAAGGCACTGGTCTTTTCGCAGTTCACCTCCATGCTGAGTATTGTGAGGGAACGGCTGGAGGAACTGGGCATCGATTACGGCTACCTCGATGGTAAGAGCCGGGACCGCCAGCAGCAGGTCGAGCGGTTCCAGAGCGATCCTGACCGGAAGCTGTTCCTGATCAGTCTTCGCGCCGGAGGCCTCGGATTGAATCTCACCGCGGCGGAGTACGTGTTCCTGCTCGATCCATGGTGGAATCCGGCGGTCGAAGCCCAGGCCATCGACCGGGCGCACCGGATCGGACAGCAACGCAACGTCTTCGCCTATCGGCTGGTGGCACGGGATACGGTGGAAGAGAAGATCCTCGAGCTCCAGGGGTCCAAGCGGGACCTCGCCGATGCGATCATCAACGAGGACAACAGCGTGCTGGGCAACCTGAGTCTCGAAGACCTCGAGCTGCTGCTTTCCTGAACACGAAAAAGCCCGGCAAGGCAGTCGTGCCTTGCCGGGCCGTCAAACCGGATCGGATTGCGCTACTTCTTGAGTGCAGTCTGCATCTTCCTGATTGCTTCTTCCCGCCCCTTCTTCTCGGCAATCGTCTTGAATCTGGGGCGATCCGACTCGGGAATCTGCTTGATCAAAGAGATGTAACGGCCCTGGAGCGCGCGGGACGCCCGGGTTTCGGGGCTCAGATTGGGCTTGGCGCGGGTGCCCTTCTTCGCCGGAGCTGCGGCCGCCTTGCGGGAGCGGCGCGATGAAGCGGGTCGAGACGCTGCCGGTGCGGGAGCCGGGCTGGCATCTCCTTCCCGGGCGTCCTTGAGCATTCCCAGTCGCTGCTCGAGGTCCCGGATCTCGTCCTCCATCCGGTCGAGATACTCTGAGATCTCCCGCTGATTGATCTTTCGATCTTCGGCCATCCGGGCAAGGACGTATTGCGCCTGGCCTGGACTGAGGGACTCTACCGCTGATGCATTCTTCATCCTCATGGGTCCTTTCCTCGAAGTTCTTCTGGATTGTCCTCTTCCACTGCTGGATGTCGACCTTTTACTGCCTCTCGAAGTCATACAGGTCTCGATTCCTGGTGCCGACTCTGTCCGGAACAGCACCATAGCTACATCCTAGCAAAGAAAAACTAAGGGGTAAATCAAATCCGGGGGTAAGGAAATTGCCTTACCTGTCACTCCTCTAGTGCAGGTTTGTCTCGAAAGGACTCACACCATCGAAAATTGGAGTGCGACTATGTCTGTGAAAGGAAGCCCCGCATCATGAATCAAGAGCGATTGAGAAAGTTCTCAAACACCGCAGACCGGCCGAGTGAAGAGAAGACAGTGGCCGTCCTCGAACCGGATGAAGTGATGAATTTCGCTCGACTGGACGTCCTGGTGACCTTGTTCGACGGGGATCCCGATGCCTGGCTGGACCACATTGTCTCCCTTCCCGTCCATCCCGGGAGCATGAATGACGTCGTCTTTCTGCGCCAGGTCAAGCGTTGTCTCGATCGCAACACGGGGATGTCGCGGCGGCTGCGTGAGCTGGTTCGCGAGGTGAGAACGATTCTCGACGAACTTCAACCGGTTTCGAACTGATCGCCTTTGATTGTCCGGTCACGATCGGGGAATCGCCGCAGCCCTGAATCAGGCGCGCCGGCTCTTCTCCACGCAAATGCGTCGACGAGTGGCAGCCCACGAACAGATGGGGCAGCGCTCCAGGTCGTGTCCCCGCGCCGGACAATGCTCCCGGCCGAAGTAGATCATCTGGAGATGAAGGCGCGACCAGCTGTCGCGCGGAAATACCCGTTTGAGGTCTTTCTCGGTCCGTTCCACGTTTTGTCCGCTGGACAGCCCCCACCGGGAGGCCAGCCGGTGAATGTGAGTATCCACCGGGAACGCCGGTTCGCCGAACGCCTGGGCCATGACCACGCTGGCTGTCTTGTGACCGACTCCCGGCAATGATTCGAGCTGTTCGAGTGAGCGCGGTACTTCACCGCCGAACTGATCGAGCAGGATCTGCGAGAGGCGATGAATGTTCCGGGCTTTCCCTGGAGCGAGGCCACAACTGCGGATCAACTGGTGGATCTGCTCGACGCTGAGTCGCGCCATCGCCCGCGGTGTCGCGCCGCGGCGAAACAGTTCCGGTGTGACCCGGTTGACCTGAGCGTCCGTGGTCTGAGCTGAGAGGAGTACGGCCACCAGAAGAGTGAACGGGTCGCGGTGAACGAGGGGAATCGGCGGCGCGGGATACCGCTCGTCGAGAATGCTCTGGATCTTCACCGCTTTGTCGGCTCGCTTCACCGGCCCATCCTAACCCCGGGGACCACGTCGATCCCGGACCGAAAGTCATCCGGCCGCGGGCTGGACGGTGACCCTTACCGATGCGATGGCCGGAGATCCGGACTCATCGACCCCTTCGACCTGAACATTGGCCGAGATCCGATCGAAGTAGCTGGCATCCGGAACCGTCTCTTTCGGACTCAGCGGGTACTCCACCTGACGCCCCGCTTCGATCACGACCGGAACTCCCCGCTTCGCCAGTTCAGTCTGCTCCATCCTGTCGGAGTAGACCCGGAAGTTACCGGCGTAGACGTCGACGCTGACCTGTTGGACATTCACGGCACGTCCGCCGATGTTGGTCAGGGTGACGGTAAAGGGAAAACGGTAGACGGAGCCCGCCTCCGGATAGGCCACGATCGGATTCGGATTCACCGCGATCCGGAGATTTCCCTGAGCGGGCTGAATTCCGGCGCCCGAGCTGCAGGAGAGTGCGGCGAACAGGAGCAGCATGAGGCTGGAAATCCTCTTCATGCTGCCCCGTTGTGCATACCGCCTGCCACTGGATCGATCACTGCTTCCGGATGGTGATGCCACCGTTGGTCGTACGCAGCCGGAGCAGGCGGCCGCCTCCGTTGATCGTTCCCGACACTCGTGTCCGGCTGAAGTGGGTGGAGGTGACCGGAAAGTCGGTGTCGATCGAGCCGTTCGTCGTGCCGGCGTCGACATCACCCCGGAAGTTCGCGGGCAGGACCACTCCGATCCGGCCGTTCGTCGTGGTGAAGCTCATGTCCTTCCCGTTGGTGACCTCGACGAGCTCGGCGTGAATCGAGCCGTTGGTGGTCGACGCGCTGACTGAACCTTTCAGATTGTTCAGGTCGATCGGTCCGTTGGTGGTCCCGAAGCTCAGTTCGCCGGAAAGATTCTCCGCCTCGACCCGGCCGTTGACCGTTTCCACCTCGACGTTGAAGTTCGAGGGCACGGTGACGCGATAGCTCACTTCGTACTCCACATGGGAACCGGCAAGCCAGTGAAGAAAACCCTCACCACCACTGCCGTTCGGCTTCCGCGTCTCGACGACCAGGGTATCTCCCTCCTGACGAACTTCGATCCGAAGCGCCTTCATCGCCTCACGGGCGTTGTCCCCGTGACCCTTGATGGTCTTCTCCGCCTCGATCCGGACCGCCGGCCGATCCCAGGACGTGACCTGAACGATTCCGTTCTCGTTCGACAGGACCAGCCGGGCACCCGGTTTGACCGTCCAGGTCTTGTCGAATTGTTCCGTCAGCCGTTCGGCCAGGGCGGTGGTGGCAAATGCCAGCATCAGCCCGGCGGCGAGCACCAGTACGTGGGATCGATTTCGCATGTGATACCTCCTCTGGGAGCAAGTACGCTGCGAAAGGGCCGGGGTTTCAAAACGGGAGGATCAGACCCTCGCGCGCAACGCCGAAACCCGCATCCACAATCCGCCTGCAGGCCTCGCTCCGAGGATCGATCGCCGGATTGGTGTGGTTGAGGTGAATGAAGCGGATTCGCTTCCGGATCGACAGCGGCAGAGGCTGGAACCGCTTCATGCTCTCGACGATGAAGGGGTGCGGAATCTCCGCCATGTTTCTCCCGGGCAGCTCGCCTTCGGCGAAGAATGTTCCGTCGACCAGGGCCACGTCCACATCGCGAATCAGATCCTCGATCGGCGTGGAGAAACGCTCCCACTTGTCGATGTCCGGGATGTAGAGCAGCGACCCCTGGGGTCCCTCGATTCGAAATCCCACCGTCTCGCTGTACTCGTCGCGATGTGGGACCAGGAAGGGGACCACCGAGATCCGGTCATTCAACGCGATCCTCCGGCCATCCTCCATCGGAACGAGACGGATATTGTGCAGGGTGAGGAGTTGGTCCCACGGGCCGTTCCGCGAGAGAAATGCGCGCATTCGTGGCATCGCGTAGACCGGGACCTCGGTCGCGCCGAGCGCCTCGCGTCCGAGGTACATCAGACCGGTGTAGTGACCGATGTGGGCGTGAGTCAGAAGCACGCCGTCGAGGCCGGGGGCCCTGCCGGTCGACCGGATGGATCCCGTCGAGCCGCCGGAGCTGCAATGGAAAGTCCGGGGTGGCATCGATGACCCAGCGCTGATCGGAGACCGGATCGACGATCGCGAGCGAGGCCACCTGATGACGGAGCGACGGATCGTGTGCCGCGGCGATGCAGTCCGCGCGGGTGCACCCGATATGAGGATAGCCGCCATCCTGCGCAATGCCGAGAACGATCACGTAAGGCGACGACGGCTCGGACGTCGCGGCCGGAGGGGGGAGGATCGTGCATCCCACCAGCAGCAGAACCGGGAGCAGAACCCAACGTTTCATCCATTCACTCTACACCGCCTCTTCACCGCGCAGGACCATCCGGCGGTCCGGCTTCCCGTCGCGCGGGGAGTGAACTCCTGTCATACTGTGCCGGCATCGCGACCGGTGGCGAGCGGGTGGCGATGCGTCCGCGCCGGCACGCGCACTCCACCGAACATGCGCCGTCAATTCATCCGGACCTTTCAGGCCTTCCGCTACCGCGACTTCCGTCTGGTCTGGTTCGGCGCGTTCGTCTCCACCACCGGAACCTGGATGCAGACGGTGGCGCAGAGCTGGGTGGTGCTCGACCTCACCGGCTCCCCCTTCTATCTCGGACTGGATGCGTTCCTCGCCACCTTCCCGATGATTCTCTTCTCTCTGGTGGGCGGGGTGATCGCCGACCGGATCGACCGGCGCAAGCTCCTGCTCGCCTCCCAGGTCCTGCAGATGACCTTCGCGCTCACCCTCGCCGGATTGATCTGGTTCGGCGTCGTGGAGGTCTGGCACATCTTCGTTCTCTCCTTCCTGACCGGAACTGTGCAGGCGTTCGGAGGGCCGGCCTATCAGGCGCTGATTCCACTGCTGGTCGAACGGGAAGACATGCCGAACGCGATCGCGCTGAATTCGATGCAGTTCAATCTCGCCCGGATGCTGGGTCCGGTGCTCGCGGGCCTGGCTCTGGCGGCATGGGGTGCGGCCGCCTGTTTCGGCCTCAACGGACTCTCTTTCATCGCGGTGATCGTGATGCTGGTGATCGTGAGCACGAGCTTCGTTCCGGAGCGGCAGAAAGGGCGGACGATCCTCGAGGACATGCGCGAGGGCTTCCATTTCATGGGAGACAACCGCGCGCTGATCCACCTCAGTTTCCTCGCCTTCGCCGGAACCTTTTTCGGGATTCCTCTGGTCACGATGTTGCCGGTCGTGGCGAAGGGAACCTTCGGGATGGGAGCGACCGTCTACAGTTGGATGATGACCGCCTCGGGTGCAGGCTCGGTCACCGGCGCTCTGATCGTTGCGGGCGCCGGCTACGTGGAGAAAAAAGGGCGGCTCACCCTGATCTTTCAGCTCGCCTTCGCCGGATTCCTGCTGGCGTTCTCGTTTTCGCACGTCCTCTGGCTGAGCCTGGTGCTGCTGTTCTTCACCGGCGCCTCGCTGCTCGGGGTGATCGCGATGGTGAGCTCGCTGGTTCAGCTCGCGACGGAGGAGCGGATGCGGGGGCGGGTGATGTCGATTTTCATGATGGCGTTCCGCGGCGGGATGCCGCTGGGAAATCTGCTCGCGGGATGGATCGCGGAGCGATGGTCGGTGAGCCTCGCGCTCACGATCAACGCGGTGGCGCTCGGGGCGGTGGCGCTGGCCTATCTGGTGGGCTCACCCCGGGTACGCCGGATGTGACCCGTGTCAACGCCGCCGGTTCACTTCTTTTCCACCAGGATCCCGAGCTCGCGGATCTGATAAGCGAGGGACTGTCGCGAGATTCCGAGGATCTTCGCCGCCCGATTCTGATTGCCTGCCGCTTCGCTGAGGGAGCGCTCCACGAGGGTCCGGCGGAATCGGGTCACTTCGTCGTAATAGGTTCCGGCTCTTCGGGCGGTCAGGGAGACGCCGCGGAGGCGCTCGGGCAGATGCTCGAGATCGATTCGCCGCGCCTCGCCGGCAATGGCATGGGCGGCTCGCACCACGTTCTGCAGCTCCCGCACATTTCCCGGCCAGCGGTGAGAGAGGAAGGTCGCCTCGACCTCCGGTGAGAAGCGGTCCGGTCCGGAGCGGTGAATTTCCTGCTCGTGCAGGAGGAAATGTCGCGCAAGGATCAGAATGTCGCCGCCTCGCTCCCGAAGGGGCGGAACCGCGAGATCCACGACCTTGATCCGATAGTAGAGGTCCTCCCGGAAGAGGCCCTCGTCCACGGCCTTTTCCAGCCGGCGGTTGGTGGCGGCGACGATGCGGACGTCGGCGCTGCGGTTGCTGGTCTCGCCCACCCGCCGGAGCTCGCCCTCCTGGAGAAATCGGAGCAGTTTCGCCTGGGAAGCGAGAGGCATCTCGCCGATCTCATCGAGAAACAGGGTTCCTCCGTCGCTCGACTCGATCAGACCGATCCGGTCGCGGTCCGCGCCGGTGAATGCTCCGCGAACATGACCGAACAATTCGCTTTCGATCAGCGTCTCCGGCAGCGCGGCGCAATTGACCGCGGTAAACGAGCGGCTCTTGCGCCGCGAGCCCTGATGGATCGCTCGCGCGACCAGCTCCTTTCCCGTTCCCGATTCCCCCTCGATGCAGACCGGGATGTCGCGTACGGCGACCCGAGCGATGCGATCGAGAATCTGGCGAATCGCTTTCGACTCGCCGACGATGCCGGCGATCTGACCCGCCGGCCGGTCCGCCACCGTCGACTGTTCCTGCTCGATCAGACGGCGGTAGTTGTGGTGCTCGGCGCGGAGCCGGATCAGAGAGCCCAGCGCGGCTCGAGATTCCACGCTCATCTCGGACAGGCCTTCCAGATAGAACCACCGCCGTTCGCCCGCCGATACCCAATCGGCCGGGAGCTCGATCACCAGCGGCTCGAGATCCTCCTTCTCGAGAGGAGCCAGTGGGCCCACCTGCTCCCATGAGCCGAGCCGGTTGCGGCTGACCAGCCGCCATGCCCCATGGTCGAGCGCGTCGGGAGCGGGTGGATAATCGGCGACGGCGAGGCGCCGCAAGAGGCGCAGCTCGATCCCATCGACCACGGCCTCTCCGCCCGGGACGGTCAGCTCCAGCGCGGCGGCGAGCCCATCGCGCCGACCCTCCAGCCCATGACCATACCCCCGGCGAAGCAGCGCCAGGATGGAGCGCAACAGGCGAGCCTTTTCCGCTCCGCCACCCGGCTCCGGCGGCGGGTCCTCACTTCCCCCCAGGCGCGAAGCTTCCCACTCTGCAAGCGAACGGGAGAACCCGTCCAGTCGATCATCCACCTGGCCCGTCAGCCGGGCCTGATGGACCAGATGGCGGCGACGAAGCTCCACGCACGGAATCTCCGGCGAGGTGCGGAGAACCGAGAGCCGTCCGTCGATCCAGTCGCATTCGTCGAGAATCAGGTGCGCCGCGTGAGCGATGTCTCCGGAAACGCCGGAAGCGCTCAGGCGTGCTGCCCGCCGGCGCGCTTCGTCGAATTCGAGATGGCCCAGGGCGAGATGAGCCGAGAGCAGGTCCACCTCCGCCAGCCGACGCTCATCGCCATGCGACCGATAGAAGCGAGCCAGACGCTCGATCTCGCCCTCCGCCTCGCCCCACAGCCCTTCGTCGGCACAGAGATAGGCGAGGGTGAACAGAAATCCTCCGCCGGCACGATCCCCCTGGGTCTCCTCTACCAGCGAAAGCCCGCGCCGTGCGTTCTGACGCGCCTCGTCCCACCGTCCGGCGAGAAAGAGGGCATAGACGAGGTCGAGCTCCGCGTCGATCCGATCGGCGAGGCCGGGCGACGACTCCACGGCGCGGCGGGCCTCCCCAATCGCCTTGTCGTAGGCTCCCTCGTCGAGGGCGACATAGGAACGCACCCGGGCAGCCTGATACCCGCCGGGACTGCTGGCCAGCCAGTCACGGTCCGGTGGACGGTTCATGTCCAGGGCGAGCATCGCCCGCTCGAACCTGAACGCGGGCCGGTCCGCGGGGGCCGCCAGCTCGTCGGCACGGTTCAACGCCTCCTCTGCCGATCGGGTATCACCCCGCAGCCGGTGCAGCTCCGCCGCAAGCACGAGACCTTCGAACGACCGATTCTCCACGCTTGCCAGAGCCTCCAGCGCGGATGCGTAGTTCCCCAGGCGCCGTTCGATCTTCGCGACGACCAGCGGGCGGTCCGCAGCGTCGAGATGGTCGACCACCTCCCGCGCGTCGCGATACCGCCCTCGCGCGATCTGATCTTCACACCACAAGGCCGCGACACGGGGACAGGTGAGGATCAGCTCCCGCGGGAGGTTCAGCTCTTCGAAGCTCCACCCTGTGATCTCTTCGAGGCTCCTCTCCAGAAGCGATCGAGCTCTGGCTGCGTCGCCCGACTGCCATGCCAGAACCGACGCCCGCAGCAGATCGCCGGAGCGCTCGACGAGTTGGGCGGCGAGATGAAGCAGAGCCGTTCGCGACCCTTCGGGAAGATCGGACACCAGTTGCTGCCGGATCTCTTCCGACTCGAACTGGAAGCACGAATCATCCAGCGACACCGCGGGCTCGAACGCGAGCTCTTCAGGATCGATCCTGGCGCCGAGCTCGCCGAGCAGGGTCGTGGCGAGGCTTCTGTCGACCCGCCGCCCGATCAGAGCGAGCGCCGCCAGATAGGAACGGCCCGGCTCCTTGAGACCCTCGAGGCTCCCCCGCATCCGCGGATCCGGAATCTCGCATTCATCGAGGAATCGATCGAACAACGCTCCCTCGACGAAGCCGACGGACCAGGCACGCCGCTGGTCCGGCTGCAGTCGCTCCAGTTGCTGATCGAGGAGCCGTTGCGCCTCGAGGGAGGGCGAGAGGACGAACTGCCGGGACGGAATCACTCGCTGTACGTTCCGTCCGGTGAACCACTCCGCGGCGCTCTCCGGCGCGACCCAGCTGCTCTCGGAGGGAGTGGAGGCAAGCATTCGGATCACGGTTCGCGAACGGTCATCGAACATCTCCGGTGAGACGATCAACAGAAGGCAACGCCGGCGCTCCAGGGCACGCAGAATCCGCTCGACCCTCTCGGGCTCCTCGCCGTCCCCCGGCTCTCCCAGGTGTGCCTCGAGCGAGGCGATGGCCGAATACGGTCGGAGAGGGGAAACTCCCTCGCCCCCCACAATGACGGTCTCCAGTCCGTCACTGGCGGCAGCGAACCTGCGGCAGACATCGATCATCATCGCCTCGTCCGAGAGCAGAACAGTCGGTTCCTCGACCGCGGCAGAGAGCTGATCAGGGCCGGGACTGCAGGCGACTCCGACGGCCGCGCGTCGCAGCCATGACACGTCGGCGGCCACGTTGTCCCGGAGGCGCCGCAGAACCTCCTGGTAGACCGCCTCCGGCTTTCCCCACGAGTCCCCCAGAGAACGCAGATCCGAAACGCCCAGCCGCTCCGCCATCTCCTCCAGAAGGGTCAGTCGAGGAATGTCTCCCGTCGAGAACGGCTGGTTTCCGGAGAGCCGGATCAGGCGGCAGTCGGACCCGCGGCGGGTGATCACCGACCATTGTTGTGGATCGAACCGGCAGTCCTCGATTCCGGCAAAGCGGAGGAAGGCGAGATGGGCGGCATACTGCCCGAGAATCGAAAGCGCATCACGGCCCCCCCAGCGGCGCTCCTCCAGACCGGCCGCACGAATCTCGATCTCTTCGTCGAACCGGTCGTACCACGGAAAGGATGGATGAACCGAGGTCGCCAGTGTGGCGGGATCCCATCCGAACCCGGCGAGAGAAACGCGTTGCGGGGCGCGATCCGGCCGCGCCGAAGAGCGTCTCATCGGCATCTTATGAATCTCCTGTCGCTGATCGAGGACTCGATTGTAGCATCCGGTGGTGCGACCAGCGGTGACGGCTGCATCAGCGTCCGGCAGCGCATTGACACCGGCCGCGGCTTCCGCGATGCTGGAATTCGCGCCGCCCCCTCGAAGCTTTCGGCGAGCTGAGTCGTCTGAACTGTCGACGCCGGCGCCCTGGCCGATGAGTCATTTCCGGAGGATTGATGAGATCGAAACCGTGGATCGCAATCGTGGCTGTTCTGCTGTTCGCAGCAGTCGGAACGGCCCAGGAACAGCCCGCGACCGACCCCTGCGAAGTGTTCTGTATTCGCGCCGCCGACCTTCGCCCCCTGAAGGGTTTTGAAAAGCACATCGTCGCCGGCAGCGACCGCGTCGTCTACACCTCGCCCCAGGCGGACTTCGGACCGGAAGTGGCCCGCTCCGCCGAGTTCGCGAAGGCGCCGAATGGCAAGGCCGGCGTCCTGGTCCACCTGACCAGCCAGGGCCGGAGCGATCTCGAAAAGTACACCCGGAGCAAGGTCCGGCACACCATCGCCATCTTCGTCGGCGGGAAGCTGGTGGTTGCACCACGGGTCACCGCACCCTTCACCGATCAGGATGTGGTGATTGCCGGCGATCTGACCCAGACCGAGGCAATCGAGCTGGCGACGAAACTCAACGCCGCGCTGCAGAGCGCCCACGAACCCTCCGCCCGGCGCGCCCGTCCCGACTCCCGCGCTTCCGGGTTCGATTTCTACAGCGGCATGTGGATCAACCTCCACCATCAGCTTCTCGCCGGCATCGACCCGACCTCCGGCGATCCATCCGACGATCTGATCGATTCGGAGAAAACCGCGTGGAACGAGTCGCTGAACTTCTATCGGGAACGCTTCCGAGGAAAATCAGCGGCCGTCGATCCGGAATTGATCCGGATCGATGACGCACTCTCCCGGTTGAGCGACGACTCGTATCCATCCGAGATCGATCCCGCCGTGGCCGAGGCTCTCGACCGCGCGGCCGTGGTCTACCGCCGCTGCTGCTGGAGCCAGGACAACCGCACGAACCGCTTCTGGATCAGCGTCGCCGGCGGAATGCTCCGTCGCCTGGGCGATGATCTCGCCGCCGAGAACGCCCGCGCCCTCGGAACCGAGTGGCCCCGGAACTTCCGCGTCGACCTGATTGCCACCGCTCATACCCCGGCGGCCTGGGCCACCGGCTCAGGCGAGTCCACGCACCTGATGCTGTCGAGCGTGGAATCCGGAAATCAGGGCTTCAACACCCTCGAGTCGCTCTTCCGGGAGGCGGCAGGGGCGGTCGTCGAGCCGCTCCGCAGGGAGATCGCCGCCCGCGCGGAGCGTCTCCACGTCTCCCCGCCCCCGGATCTCGCAGATGCGATCGTCACCTACACCGCCGGAGTCTTCACCCGTCAGTCGCTCGAATCCCGCGGCGTGACCGGATGGATCTCCGAGGCGCAGAACGACCCCGCCGTGATGCGCTGGCGCGACGCCCTCGATGCTCACTGGGCGCCCCATCTTCGTGGCGACGAGCCACTCGGTGATGCGATCAACGGGATACTGTCCGGGACGAAGGAGACGCAGTGAAGAGAGGAATTCCGGCGCTGACGGCAATCGCGATCACGATCCTGCTGGCCGTTTCAGCTTTCGCCGGGGAGCCCGTGGATCCCTGCCGGCAGTTCTGTATCCGAGACGCGAACAATCACCCGATGCTCGGATACACCCTGGAAACGATCGCCGGCCGGCGCACCCAGATCTTCGTCGCCCCCCGCGTGGCCTTCGGACCGGAGATCGGCAGAAAAGCCGAGGTCACCACCGGGGCAGACGGCAAGCCGGCGATCCTGATTCATCTCACCCGGGAAGGGGCCACCGGGCTGGAGAACTACACCCGGCGACGGGTGGGACACAAACTCGCCATCTTTCTCGGTGGTGAGCTGGTCATCGTTCCGGTCGTCCGCGCACCGTTCACCGAACCCGACATCGTCATCGGCGGGACGTTCACCGCCGAGAAGGCTGCTTCGCTCGCCCACGATTTGAACGACATCTTCGAGGCAAACTCGAAGACTGACGGGGCTGACGAGGCAAGCCACCGCTGAGCTGGAGGGCCGAACATGAAAGTGTTGTTTGCCGTCGGACTGATCGTGCTCATCATCGGAGTCGGACTGCTCTTCGTCCCGATCCCGCACAAGCAGACCCACGGGTTTCAGGCTGGAAAGGTGAAGGTTGGATTCCAGACCGAGACCTCCGAGAAGGTGTCGCCGATCGTGAGTGCCACCCTGATCCTGGCCGGAGCCGCGATGATGGTTGCCGGAAGACGCCGGCGCTGATTCCGCGATGAGCCCGGTCCGATCGATCCGCGGCCTTCCATGGAAGAAGCGGATCCGGTTCCGCCTGATCAACTGGTGGCCACCCTTCCGGGGAGCCGGGATCCGGGTCACCCGCATTGCTCCGGATCTCTCTTCTTTCGACGTGGAGATGACCCTCCACTGGTGGAATCGCAACTACGTCGGAACCCACTTCGGAGGATCGCTCTACTCGATGTGCGATCCGTTCTTCATGCTGATTCTGATCGAGCGGCTTGGTCGGAACTACATCGTCTGGGACAAGGCAGCGAGCATCCGATACCTTCGCCCCGCACGCGGCCGGGTGCGGGCACACTTCGCGATTCCGGACAGCGAGGTGGAGAGGATCCGGGCCGCGGCCGACCGCGAGGGAAAGATCGAACCGGAGATGAGCGTGGCGATCATCGACGAGGAAGGACAGCGGGTGGCCGAGGTGACCCGCATCCTCTGGGTGAAACGGAAACCGGACGCCACGGCTGGTTCGCGCTGAGCCCTCACCCGACCGAAACTTCCGGGCGATTCCGCCGTATCAGAAACAGATGGCAAAGGAAGAAACGATGGCTCGCGATGAAACTCCGCGTGATCGCTCGCGCGTCTGTGCGTGGTTCGGCGAAGAGGCACGAAATCCGGTTCTACGGAAACTTCTCATCGGGCACGGACTGATCTGGGCGGCGTTGATGCTCGGTACCAGCATGATTGTCTCGAGCCGCGACATGGGTGGTCATTTCGACCAGCTCCTGGTTCTCGTCTACATCCCTTGCTGGTGGGCCTCGGAGCAGCTTCTCCGCCGTGCGGCTCGGCGGGATTGATCACCGCCTGAACCCTGACCAAATTTCCCATTTTGCTGCACACCCTCTTGTGGCCGGACTTTGTCTCGGATGCGCCGGGTGAAGGTTGGGGTTGACCGACGAGGGCGAAGCGCGTCCGGGGCAAGTTCGGCAGCGTGGAGGAGAGCTCGGGCCCTGCGAGTTTTCATCATCCGGGAGCCGAACTTGTCTGCTCCGGCGGGTGCCGGCGTCGTGGGGGTGGGCGGTCGGGGCGTGCCGAAGCAGACAAAGTCCGCCCACTTGGGGAAAGGCAAAGTGGGCGGACTTTGTCTCGGATGCGCCGGGTGAAGGTTGAGGACGGGCGACGAGGGTCAAGCGCATCCGGGACAAGTTCGGCAGCGTGGAGGAGAGCTCGGGCCCTGCGAGTTTTCATCATCCGGGAGCCGAACTTGTCTCTGCTCCGGCGGGTGCCGGCGTCGTGGGGGTGGACGGTCGGGGCGTGCCGAAGCAGACAAAGTCCGCCCACTGGGGAAAGGGGGTTGACCGACGAGGGTGAAGCGCATCCGGGACAAGTTCGGCAGCGTGGAGGAGAGCTCGGGCCCTGCCAGTTTTCATCATCCGGGAGCCGAACTTGTCTGCTCCGGCGCGTACCGGCGTCGTGGGGTGGGCGGTCGGGGCGTGCCGAAGCAGACAAAGTCCGCCCACTTGGGGTTGACCGACGAGGGTGAAGCGCATCCGGGACAAGTTCGGCAGCGGGGAGGAGAGCTCGGGCCCTGCCAGTTTTCATCATCCGGGAGCCGAACTTGTCTGCTCCGGCGGGTGCCGGCGTCGTGGGGTGGACGGTCGGGGCGTGCCGAAGCAGACAAAGTCCGCCCACTTGGGGTTGACCGACGAGGGGAAGCGCATCCGGGACAAGTTCGGCAGCGTGGAGGAGAGCTCGGGCCCTGCCAGTTTTCATCATCCGGGAGCCGAACTTGTCTGCTCCGGCGGGTGCCGGCGTCGTGGGCGTGGACGGTCGGGGCGTGCCGAAGCAGACAAAGTCCGCCCACTTGGGGTTGACCGACGAGGGGAAGCGCGTCCGGGACAAGTTCGGCATCCCCGAAGGAATTTCGGGCGGCCCGGGATCTGCTGGTTGAAGAAGGACAGGCTCCGGGCGCAGCGTCGCCCGTTTCGCCGCTGCGCGTCTGACGCCTCATAATGGCTGCAGAAGGATGAGGATGAATGATGACGAATGAATCGGAGCAGTCCGCGTTCGGCGCTCTGGGCCTGCGGTCCGAGATCGCCGACACTGTCGCTGATCTCGGCTACGAGGTACCCACACCGATCCAGGAACAGACCATTCCCCTGCTTCTGGCCGGCAGGGATGTGATGGGTCAGGCACAGACCGGCACCGGAAAGACCGCCGCGTTCGCGCTCCCCATTCTCCAGGGGATCGATCCAAAGAGCCGGTCGACCCAGGCGCTGATCCTCACTCCGACGCGTGAGCTTGCGATGCAGGTCGCCGAGGCCATCCACTCCTACTCCCGCAGACTGGGACCGGTGAGCGTGCAGCCGATCTACGGGGGGGCGCCGATCGGGCTGCAGCTCCGGCATCTTCAGCGTGGAGTTCAGATCGTGGTCGGCACGCCCGGACGCCTCCTCGACCATCTCGATCGCGGCTCGCTCGACCTCGGTGGCATCCGCGTGCTGGTGATCGACGAGGCGGACGAGATGTTGCGGATGGGCTTCATCGAAGATGTCGAGCGGATTCTCGCAGCCACCCCGAAACAGCGTCAGGTCGCCCTCTTCTCCGCGACCATGCCCCCGGAAGTGACCCGGATCGCGAAGGTGCATCTTCGCGATCCCGAGCGGGTCGAGATCCGGCACGGAGCGGGGACCACACCGGCGATCGAGCAGCGGGTGCTGAACATTTCCGAAAACCAGAAGCTGGAGGTCCTGACCCAGATCCTGGAGCTCGAGCCGAGCGAAGCCGTTCTGATCTTCAGGCGGACCAGGGTCGGCGCCGCGGAGCTCGCCGACAAGCTCGAGGCCCGCGGCTTCGCCGCCGTCGCGCTGCACGGCGACATGAACCAGTCGATGCGCGAAGGGGTGGTCCGGAAGCTCCGCAGCGGCCAGGTCGAGATCGTGGTCGCGACGGATGTCGCCGCCCGCGGACTCGACGTCGAGCAGATCGCACACGTCATCAACTACGACATCCCCAATGATGTGGAGGCCTACGTCCACCGGATTGGCCGGACCGGCCGAGCCGGGCGGAGCGGAGTCGCCACCCTCTTCGTCACTCACCGCGAACGCCGGATGTTGCGGGAGATCGAACGCTTCACCGGCACCTCGATCGCGACCATGAAGATGCCGACCCAGGCGGACGTCGCGGCGCGGCGCGTTGATCTGCTGAAGGAGAGCATCCGGGAGGAGGTCCTTCGCGGAGATCTCGATCTCTATCACCAGCTCGTCGAACAACTGGTCAACGAAGGCGCTCACGACATCGCGGAAATTGCCGCCGCGGCGGTCCGGCTCGCCAGCGCCGGAAGGGCTCCGGCCATCACCGGCGAGGCGGCCTCTCCGGGCGAGGGAGCGACGGCACGAAAGGCATCCGCCTCCACCCGACAGGCGACGGCGCGGGCGAAAGATCCGGAGGAACCGAAAGTCCAGCTGATGCTGAGTATCGGACGCGATGCCGGAATCCGGCCCGCAGACGTGGTCGGATCGATTGCGAACGAGGCGGATATCCCCGGGAGCGTGATCGGCCCGATCGACATCCGCGACGAAATCACCCTGGTCGGTCTTCCGGAACGTTACGCGAAACACGTGATCAGTGCGCTGCAGGGTGTGCGCTTTCGCGGCAACCGGGTCGAGATCCGGATTGCAACCGACGCCGACCGGAACAAGCCTGCCCGGCCGACCGCGGCCGGCCGCCGCGCCGCCTCCGCGGATCGCGGGAAGAAGCGCTCCGACGGGCCGGGTACCCGCGGTCCGGGGAATCGCACCGATCGAAAGAGTGGACCGAAACGAGGCGGAGGTTCCAAACCGCACAAGCCCGCGGGAGGCCCGAAGGGTCCGAAGAAGAAGCGATGACGCAGGGCAGCGTCTCCCTACCCGGAGACCTCGTGTTCTTCACCTCGAGAAGGGATGCATCGTCAGGTGGAGCGCCCGGCCCGCGAGAAGATCCACTCCACCCCCGCGGAGCTTTCGGGCACTCGATCCCATCAGCAGAAACCGCCGCGGCGGACCCGATTCCATCAGATCGTGCACCACATTCAGAAGCTCCGGAACCCGCTGCACCTCGTCGATGATCACGTCGACCGACGACGAGCCCGCGACCTGATGCCGCAATCGCTCCGGCCTCGCACTCAGCTCGCGGTACGCCTCCGGACGCAGCAGGTTGATTATCAGTGCGTCCGGAAGCGCGTGCCGGAGCCAGGTTGATTTCCCGGTTCCGCGCGGGCCGAGAATGAAGGCACTGGACCGGGAAGTATCAAAAAACCGACCTACGAATTCCATTTTGGGTCTCAAAACGGAATTAGCGATTCCGTAATCTCCGAAGTCGCCGCGAAAACATCCGGCTTTCTTACTCCCGATGATCCGCTTCCAGAACGAGCAGCTCCGCGCGGGCCGCGGCGTTCCGGTAGCTCGGCTCCAATAGCTCGATCAGCGGTCTCTCCCCACGCCAGAAGGGAAACGGCCCGAGGCGCCGGAGCAGCGGAGCGGCTTCGCTCGAGGCCTCCACCGTGCCGAACAGATCGATTGCCGGCCGCGATGCATTCCAGAACTCCGGCGATGCCTCGTCTCCGGCCCGCAGCCGCGCTGCTCCGGATTCTTCGTCCTCCAACGCTTCCTTCTCCACTCGAGGTTTCGCTCGAGGTTTCGGCGCGGCGATCATCGAGCTGAGATCCTCGCGGTCCAGGCCGCGCAGCCGGAAGATCAGGAAGGGATCACGATCGAACTCCTCACCGAGCAGGTAGTACACCGCGGCGATGTGCTTGCACGGGTTCGACCAGTCGGGACAGGAACACTCGGTGCGGATCTCGCGCATCCGAGTGGGAAAGAGCGGGATCTTCGCCCGCTCGAACAGCATCTCCACATCCTCCGGCATTTCTCCCGCCAGAAGCTTCGCCAGATGAATCGGACTGGAGGAGAATTCAACGGCGAGACGCTTCCATGCAGGCCGGGTCAGAGGAGCGATTGCAATCGAGACGCGGTAAGGCTTCGGCCGTGAGCCCTGGACCGTCGCCTCGACCTTTCCGGGCTCGATCTCGATCGAGACGACCTGCCCACGGCGGGCATAGCTCTTCCCCCGTCCGAGCCGGGCCCCGAGGTTGAAACCTTCGAGCACCGAGATCCAGCGCCGGGCCCACCAGCTCTCACCGAACCGGCCCCGCTTCGAACTGGCGCGGATACCGCCTTTCACGTCACGCGGAGTCGATTTCGGATATCTCTCCCATTCGTACCAGGGCATCACTTCATTCTCCCACCGCATCATCCCGCAACGCGAACAGGTCCCGGAGCTCCTGATTCGAGAGCTCGGTCAGCCAACCCTCGCCGGTGCCGACCACCCGCTCCGCGATTGCACTCTTCGCCTCGATCATCGCGTCGATCTTCTCTTCCACCGTTCCGCCGCAGAGAAACTTGTGCACCTGCACCCTGCGGGTCTGGCCGATCCGGAACGCGCGGTCCGTCGCCTGGTTCTCCACCGCCGGATTCCACCAGCGATCGAAGTGAAAGACGTGACTCGCGCGCGTCAGGTTGAAACCGGTCCCTCCTGCCTTCAGCGAGAGCAGAAAAATTGGTGGGTCGTCGTCATCCTGGAACCGCCGCACCATTTCGTCACGCGCCGTGCGGGATATTGCGCCATGCAGGTAGAGCACCTCCCGTCCAGGAAGTCCTGGAGATGGCGCTGGATGAGATCCCCCATCCCCGTGAACTGGGTGAAGACCAACGCCTTGTCGCCGCTCTCGACCACCTCGCCGAGCATCTCGGTCAGCCGGGCGAGCTTCCCTGAACGTCCCGCGGTGGCGCTGCGATCCCCGAGAAACTGGGCCGGATGGTTGCAGACCTGTTTGAGCCTGGTCAGTGTCGCCAGCACCAGCCCCTTCCGCTGCATTCCCTCGGCTCCCGCAATGGCTTCCTCCGCCTCGCTCACCACGGCGCGATACAACGATGCCTGCTCGCGCGTGAGGTTGCAGTACACCTTCATCTCGTTCTTCTCGGGCAGATCGTCGATGATGGATCGATCGGTCTTGAGGCGACGCAGAACAAATGGTCCGGTCAGCCGCTTGAGAGCCTCCATCGCCGCCGGGTCCTGCCGGGTCTGAATCGGGAGGGAAGAATTGTTCGCGAAAGCTCCGCTCCGAGCCCAGCAGCCCGGGATTGAGGAACTCCATGATCGACCAGAGGTCGCCAACATTGTTCTCGACCGGCGTTCCGGTCAGGGCGAGGCGCATCGTCGACGGAATCGACCGCGCCGCCTGGGCCTGCTTGGTACTCGCGGGTTCTTGATATTCTGGGCCTCATCGAGAATCACTCCCTTCCACTCCACCCGTTTCAACACCTCCAGGTCGCGATGAAGGAGCGAGTAGCTGGTGATCACCATCGCCTGCTTCCTGGCCTGGCGCACGAACGCCGCTCCCTTCTTCCGTTCGACTCCATGATGAATGAGGACCGGCAGCTCCGGCGTGAAGCGCTCGGCTTCACGTGCCCAGTTCCCGGTGACAGAGGTGGGACAGACGAGCAGGACGGGAGCGCCATTACGGCCTGGCGTCCAGCGGCTCTGCAGCAGGGCGAGCGTCTGGATGGTTTTTCCCAGTCCCATGTCGTCGGCGAGACAGGCTCCGAAACCGACGTCCTGCAGGAATGCGAGCCAGGAAAATCCGCGAGCCTGATACGGGCGGAGCCGGCCGGAGAAGCCGTCGGGCGGAGGAAGCTCCTCCCACTCGCGCTCGCCGCGCAGCCGCTCGAGCACTCGCTCGATCTGCCCGGTCGCCTTGATCTCCCCAAGGTCGAGACCGCCGGGTGCACCGGTGCCGCGCAGGCCGAGCCGGACCAGTTGCTGAACCGAAAGCGCCTCCGGTCCGCCGTGCTTCCAGAACTCCGCGGCGGCACGAATCTCCTCGGCATCGAGCTGGACCCACTGTCCGCGAATCCGTACCAGCGGCGTCTTCGCCCGAGCGAGTGCTTCGAGCTCTGCGGACGATAGAGTCTCGTCTCCAAGGGCGACCGACCAGTCGACATCCACGAGATCGTCCAGCGAGAGCCCGCTGCGGCTCTTCATCTTCGGCGCGTGAACCTTCGCATTCGCCTTCAGCCTCCGGCGGCTTCCTTTGCGGCTCCACCAGGAGGGGACGAAGACGCCGAAGCCTGCCGCTTCGAGTACCGGTGCGTCCTCGGCGAGGAAACGAAACGCGTCGGGGGTGGGTACCGCGAAGCCGGATGGATGCGGCTCGTGGAGGCTCCGCTCGACGGAGGGGCTGATTCCGGATGCCTGGCCGAGGGAGGTCAGTACGAGATCGTGCAGATCCGTGTCGCGGGAAAGCCGTTCGAGCGATCGCCGGAAATCGAGCTCGACACGGGAGCGGCGCCCCCGCTTCTTCTGATTCCAGACGATCCCCAGAGGAACCTGCAGGCTCGGATCCTCCATCGACTGGAGGAGGTACTCGACCCGCCAGTTCGCCTCCTCATCCGTGGCGATTCCGTCGTCCTGCGGCAGAGGTGGCTCTTCGACACGGAACGCGAGGCGAAACGGCGACCGCCCGAGAGTGGTGACCGGGAGCGACCAGCTCGAGATGGCGGCGTGCAACCGGCGAAGCGACTCGTCCGGAGCGTCGAGATGGCCGTCCGGCGCATGCAGCGCAGCGAGCCACATTTCGTGGATCGAGTCCTGCCGAAAGGTCGGTGCTGGAACCGTCTCCCGAACCAGCCGGTCGACCAGCATCCCGATCAGCGTGCGAACCGCCCCGGACGTCGAGACGGCCGGTGGTGCATCACTTTTCGACCCGACGGCAAAGGCCGACGGCGGTGCGGAACGGACCAGGGCGTGGAACCGATCCAGCTCGGCACCGGCCAGGAACGGTTGCCATCTCGCGACCCGATCTCCACCAATCTCCTGAAGGTCCGGGAGGTACTGGCCGCGCATCACCAGGGTTCCGGCATAGCGGGTGGCGGTGGCGCAGAACGCGAGATCGTCGCCGATGGCCAGACCGGGAGCGAGCAGCGTACGACCGATCACCGCCGCGAGAAATCCGAGGGTGACGGACGGGTCGAGCGGAATGGCATTGACGGTCCACGGCTCGATCCTGGACTTGCCGGCTCCGGAGGGGATCGGCGCGATCATTCCGGAGGAGGGAACTGGTTTTCGTCGCCGGGTCGGAAGCCACGCCACCATCTCGATGGCTGCGCCCTCGTGGTCGAGACCAGCCGCCTCGAGGGCGCGCTGAAGGTCCTCGGGGGAGGCGCCATGGTCGAGCCGAGCTGGCTGAGGAGGCTCACCACGTTTCCGGCGCGTCCTTCGCGGCTTCGCCGGGGAAAGCGGCTCGGAGCTTTCGGCCCAGAGGTTGAGCCGGTCATCGAAGAGGGCGGCGTGGAGGACGAGCATTCCAGATCCGGGGACATTCTAGCCCGGATTTCTCAAACTTGAGGACCCGCGAAACGGGAAATCGGAACGCCGGCTTCCAGCCGGCTTGCCGGAGCGTGCATGGCAATGTGACCGGTGGGTCCCGGGACGTCCGGCGGCCCGGGCGTCAACGCCATTGGGGTAGCTCAGACGTAGGCATCGCGGTGACGTTGTTGAGGAGCCGAAGCTGCGCGCAACGCAGCAGACAGCCCGCGATCTGCATCCGCAGCAGAGACGGTGTGATCCGGGCTTCGGTCCGATCAGGAGCGACTGCTCTTCCTCGATCCTCCCGCCGAGCTCGTCCGCGTCGAGCGCCAGAGCTTGCGACAGGTCGCGTCGAAGGATTGCTGCTCCGATTCACCCGAGTGGCCGCTCAACAGAGGTCCGCCCTCTTCGTCGACGAATCGGAGCAGAAGCTGGCGACCCTTCAGTCGTCGAATGGCCGGATCCATGTGCGCCGCCCTGACAATCTCGCCACCGAGAAGCCATGCGTTCCCGAAGTGGCGTCGCAGGGAGGTCTCAGCGGCATCGCCACTCGCGAGCTGTTCGAGAAACGGCGTCATGGCTGCAACGATCGCTCTGCCGAGTGGGACGTCGCCGTCGTCGAATCGCCAATGCTCGGGCCACTCGGCCATTTCTGCGACGAGGCGCTCACCGACTTGCGCTGCAGAAGCTCGAGGCATCGTGCTCTCGCTAGTGTAGTGTCTCGTAAATTCGGTACATTTTGCTGGTGGTGCTTGCGAGTCGAGATCAAGGAGCGAGGAGGAGTCGAGGTGGTTCCTCGGCGACGACAAGCGACGCAGAGATCGGCCGCAACCACCACCATCCCGAAGGGTTGCGGCGAAAAGCGGCCGCTCGCGTTGTCGCGACGGCACTGCCGACAAGCGTCGAAAGAACCGTCAGGTCGATGTCGGCGAGCCTCTTGATGTACAGGCATCCCTTCCCGGCCTTGTGCCTGCCGAGTTTCGGGAGGAGCGCGGCGACGTCGGTCGCGGCATTCAGCCCGTACACGCTGATGTCGCCCTTTCGCGACGAGAAGCCCACGAGGCAGGAGTCTCCCTCCCGACCACTGTCGTACCTGTAGTGATCGCTGCCGAAGCCTACGATGCTCGAGCCCCACATCTTCGGGGGATGCCGCGAAGCGCTGGCCATCAGTTTCACCAGGGCTTCGCAGTCCCGGCGTCGCGGGTCGTCATCGATGCCGTCGAGGTAGGCCTGCACGCTCGCGTCTGTTGCCACCGTCTTGTTCTCGGCCACGATCAGCACTCCTCATCGAAGGGTACGGGCGCCCCACCCGCGCTTCAGCTATGCCGGGCTATCGTACACCGGCCGCGAGCTCGGGCCACGACTTCGTGACTGAGGTTCGGCGGACCTCCAGGAGACCGCCACCGCGCGCTTCGCGCTTGCCGTGCAGACGATTCGCGCGGCTCCATCGCTTCGCCTCGATCCCTGTGCTCCCGAGATCGGACCCCGCTCCCGGCCGGCCGTGGGAACGGCCGCCCCACCTGACGTGAACGCAACGGGCCACGGCCAAAACCGAGGCGCTCTTTCCCGCCTGATGCCTCGCCTTCGGTTTTTGGCACCATCACTCCGGCGCTGTCTGGACCGCGGTGTCGGACGGGGTCGCTGGAGCAGCAGATATCCGATCAGGACGTTGTAGACGCCGAAGGAGACAATGTGCATCCAGAGAACCTCGGACTCGACCCGGTCCTTTGCGCTGGACCGTCGCGATGCTTTTGCAGCACGTTCCAATCCGTAGAAAAAGGCCAGACCCGATAGCGCGACGAGGTAGACCCAGGCCTCGGCGGCATTGTCACCGACTCGCAGCCCCCGCGCAAAGGTCTGCTGGTGCGAGCTCAACTCCGGCAGGATGTGAAGGAAGACGTAGGCGACGGCGACCCCACCGGAAAACGACAGCCATCGACTGCGTGGCAGGACATCGAGAAAGGCCAGTTTTCCGATGAAGAGATGGATCAGCACGAACGCGACGGAACAGGCTCCAGCCAGGATCAGCATCTGAATCTCCAACTTGTGCGACGCGCCTCATCGTCGTCGCCGCCAATGGATCGAGACCCGCCCGGGCGGCGAGCCCGTGCCTGGGCGGTGGCAGGTATGAACCTGTATCAAGTTGAGTGCCGCCTATCGTTTCGCCGCGTTCGCAGCCGCACCTGCCCGGACGCGATGTCCCGAGCCGCGCCTGCACGACGGCCTTTCTGAGGTCCGCCCGTTCTAGCGGTATCCGATGATGTAGAGCACCCCTCCGATTGCGACGATCGCCATCGCGACCAGGGCGAGGATTCGTTTGATGCCCCAGCCGCCGTGGTCCATTCCCTCACCCTCCATGTCCTTCTTCATGTGCAGACGGTGCAGCACCGTCATCGCCCCCGCAACCAGGCCGAAACCGAGGTTCAGCCAGAAGGTGTAGTCGATCGCGAATTGCGTCATTCCCCCCGCATCCCGGCCCGACCCCTCGGGCAGCAGGCCGAGAACCGCGAACCCTCCATGCAGAATCAGGGCGGCCGCGATGATGCTGACGAACATCACGCCGGCAATGTAGAGGGCGACCCGCCACCCGTAGTACTTCGCGTTGACCGCGACCAGCGGCGGCACCATCAGGTCGGAGTAGATGAAACCCATGATGCCCGCGAACATCACTCCGCTGCCGTGGAGAATCGTCGCGAGCGGGATGTTTCCCATCGAGCCGATGAAGGTCGTGGCCGCGACGAACGGAGCGACCGCCGCATTCTCGAGCGCCACGGCCCACCCCGGAATCGAGTCGACACCGACCAGAAACAGCTTCTCCCAGAACCATGCAGGGACGAGGACGGCGACGAATCCCGCGACGGTGAACCCGATGGCGATCTCCTCCCACACCATCTGCCATTCGCCGACGAATCGATGGCCGACCATCCGCCATCCCATCCCGCTCTTCACCCGCCTTCTCCAGTCGAAATCCTCTTCCTCCTCGGGAGCGCCTTTCTCGGCGATCTCGCGAGCTGCATCCATCCAGTTTTTCGGGTAGGTCAGGCGTATCAGGATGCTCGAGATCGTGACCAGCACCAGTCCGCCGACGATCTCGGCGGCGAGAAACTTCCAGCCGAGAAAGATCACGATCAGGATCCCGAGCTCGATCACGAGATTCGTCGAGGCGAACATGAAGGCGACACCGGCAACGAAATGCGCCCCCTTGACGACGAGCGAGCGGGCGGTCGCCAGCGCCGCGAACGAACAGGACGACGAGATCGAGCCGAAGAGCGTCGACAGAGCGATACTCTTCGCACCGGGATCGCCCATGTGCCGCGTCAGCCGCGCCTTCGGAACAAAGGCCTGAATTCCCGCACTGACCGCGTATCCGAGAATGAACGCCCAGCCCGACTTCCAGAAAAACCCCGCCGCCGTCTTCGCGGACTCCGCCCACGATGTGAGAAATCCGTCCATCTCGTGACCAGCCGGCTGCAACGATCAGGCCGCCACCAACCGGTTCATCGCTGTCATCTCGACAGACCGTTCCACGGCTCCGAATCCGCGATGATCTCGATCAGTGTCCGGTGTCGGGCATTTCGTCCGAGTGCATATTCATCATCGGACACTCCTTCATCGACTTCATCCCGTGCGCCGTCCCCGGCTGCATGTGCCCCATCATGTGCTGCATCATCATCGGCTGCATCGTCTCCATTGCGTTGCGCATCTGCGTGCGCTGTTCGACCATCGCGTTGATGACGTCGGCCATCGCCTGGAGTTTCGCGTCGCCGGTCGCGGCGTTCATCGTTGCAACCAGTCCGTCGAGCTTCTGATCCATCAGCATCATGTGCTCCTGCATGATCCGACGGTGCTCGACCATCTGCTCGCAGGACATCACTGCCTCGTCGTGGTCCGACGATTCCATCTTCATCTCCTGCTGATGCTCGTGCTGAGCGGCGAAGGTCGGTGCCGCGAGTGCCATCAGGATCAGGACCGGAACGACTGCTGTCTTTTTCATCAGTTTTCTCCTCTCTTCCGGGAACCTCGCTGTGCGAGAGCCGCACCAGCGTGCGAGCCGGCGGTTCAGGTCTGTCGGCGTTCGACAAAGGCCGCGAGATTGGCGAGTGATGAGCTCAACCCGGCCTGCTGCGCGAACGCTTCGACGTCGACTTCGGACACTACAAGGCTCCGAGCATCCACCGGCGGATTCTCCGTCGCATCCTGCTCGACGGCCACGGAACGGTCGAACGGTATGCGCGCGCGCTCGCCTCGAACGGGGAGCTGCTCGACGTCCTCTACCAGGACCTGCTGATCGGGGTGACCGCGTTCTTCCGGGATCCGAAGCAATTCGCCGCGCTGCGGGATTCGGTCCTCCCGGAGATTCTCGAGGGTCGTCAGTCCGATCCGATCCGCATCTGGATCGCGGGTTGCTCGACCGGCGAGGAGGTCTACTCACTGGCGATCACCCTGTTCGAGTCCCTGCACGACAGCAACGTTCGCGTAACCATCTTCGGCACCGACATCAACAACAAGGCTCTCGAGATCGCACGCGCCGGGATCTTACTCGGAGAGTGCACTCGCGGAGGTCTCACCGGAGCTCCGTGATCGCTATTTCACTGCCGTGCCTGCCGGTTTTCGCATCAGCAAGAAGGTGCGGGAGCGATGCGTCTTCGCGAAGCACGATGTGACGAGTGATCCGCCGTACTCGAACATCGATCTGGTGATGTGCTGCAACCTGCTGATCTACCTCGGCGCCGACCTCCAGAACAGGACGTTGAGCTCCCTCCACTACGCTCTGGTCCCGGATGGATTCCTCGGCCTCGGTAACGCGGAGAATCTCCGTACATCGTCGATGTTTGCCCCAGCCGAGGCCAGACCGTGGTTTTATCGGAAGCTGCCATTCCGGGATGCGGCAATGTCTCGCTTTCAGGGTCAGAGAGAGACAGCGCATCCCTCTCCAGAGACACCAGACGAATCGCCCGGCTCGGCCCGGCATGAGGCGGATCTGTTTCTTTCCGATCACCTCGCGCCATGCGGCGTCCTGGTCGACAGTTCGATGGAGATCGTCCGCTTCCGGGGCCATGTCGAACCTTACATCCAACTGATCCCCGGAGACGCGAACCTGAATCTGTTCCGCCTTGTCCGCCATCCCGAGATGCTCGCCGAGCTGCGACCGGCAGTGCACCGTGCCAGTCAGGACGGTGACGAGGTCGTCAGGACCGGAATCGCCATCACGGCGGATGGAGAGCGTCGTAACGGTGCATTCCGAGTCATTCCGTTTCCGCGAAGGATCGGGCCGCCGATGTTCTGGGTGCTGTTCAGCACTCTGGGCACGTTGGGAGAGTCGGACGCCAGCGACGCCACGGCCGAACGGCCGAGCGAAGTCGACTCGCTGCGGGCGTCGCTCGCGGCAGCGGTTGAGGATCGCGAACGGCTCGCCGACGAGGCCGCGGCCGCCGCGGAAGAGGCGCAGTCGAGCGACGAGGAGCTTCGGAGTACCAACGAGGAGCTCGAGACGGCAAAGGAAGAGCTCCAGTCCGCCAACGAAGAACTGATCACCCTCAATGGCGAGCTCCTGGACCGAAACGCGGCGCTGACCACGATGAACGATGATCTCGAGAACGTTCTTTCCGCGATCGAGATCCCGATGCTGTTCGTCGGTACCGGCGGCGAGATCCGCCGGTTCAACGAGCCGGCCGCGGCGCTCTTCAATCTCAACGCCGACAATCGTGGACGATCGCTCTCCGAGGTTCGAGGCGAGATCGTCGTGACGGACGACCTCCTCCGCCCGTTCCGCGAGGCAATCACCTCGAAGAGGGCGATCAATCACGAAATCCTCGACGCTCGCGGACAATGGCGCCTGCTCCGTATCCATCCCTATCTGACGAGCGATGGAGTCGTTGATGGCGGTCTGATCGCGATCAGCGACATCGATACACTCAAACGGAGCGTGCTCGCGGCAGAGAAGTCGGCGAGACTCAGCACTCTGCTGGCCGACGCCGGAGCGCTTCTGGCCTCGTCGCTCGATTATGAAACCACCCTCGATTCGCTCACCAGGATGGCGGTTCCCGATTTTGCGGACTGGTGCGCCATCGATCTGATCGACGAGGAGGGCTCGATCCGTCACCTTTGCCGTCTCCCACGCAAACCCGTTCATGCGCGACGTCGCCGAGAAGTTTCAGGAAATGGTCTGGAACGATGCAGCTCCTCTTCTCGATCCCCGACCCACTGCATTACGCGAACCGGTTCTCCTGTCCGACATCTCCAGCTCCGCGGGCACCGGCGACGAGGTGGAGACTCGATACAGCCAGCTCGTCGGGGCCCTCGGCCTCAAGTCTCTGATTCGCGTCCCCCTCAGAACGCGAGACCGGACCTTCGGCACGATGACATTCTCAATCACCGACCTGACCTACGACGACGATGACCTCAGGTTCGCGAACGAGCTCGGACGTCACGCGGCCATGGCGATCGACACCGCTTTGCTGTTCCGCGAGGCGGAGGAGGCGAACCGCTACCTCCGCGCTTTGCTCAGTACGGTTGCTCACGAGATCCGCACGCCGCTCACGACCATCCTCGGCTGGGCCGAGCTGGCCACACAGAATCCCGACGAGGAAACGACCGCGCGGGATGCCGTGATCCAGATCGATCAGTCGGCGAAACTACTCCGGGTGTTCGTCGACGATCTGCTCGATACCGAACGGATTGCCCAGCGCAAGTTGCGAATCGAAAAGCATGACATCGATTTGAAGGACGTCGTCCAGGTGGGAGTCGACATTACCAGGCCGACAGCGGAGGCACATTCGATCCGGCTGAGTTTCGCGGCTCCCCGCTCTCCTATCGCCTTCCATGGAGACCAGGCGCGCCTGATCCAGGTCGTCTGGAATCTCGTCAGTAACGCTATCAAGTTCACCCCGGCCGGCGGCGAGATCGAGGTCGCACTGAAACGGGACGGCGCGGAAGCACGGTTGTCAGTCCATGACAACGGCAGAGGGATCGAGCCCGCCCTGCTCCCCCATGTCTTCGACCGTTTCCACCAGGGCGACAGCAGCTCCGAGCGCACTTCGGGCCTCGGCCTGGGCCTGGCCATCGCCAGGGAGGTCGTCACCCTCCACGACGGTTCCATCCAGGCCGAAAGCCCCGGTCGTGACAAAGGCGCGACCTTCACCGTGACCCTCCCCCTCGAGCAACGCCGGCGCAAAGGCTTCCGCAGACGGAAATGACGTGCGCTCCATCCGGAGGTTGCGATCCTGGCTGGAATGTCCCACGGATCGACTTCTGCGATTCGCCGGCGCCTCTTGCGCTGGTGGCGGCCCGTGGCCGCGCAGCCGGCTCCCCGCCAGGGCAGCAGTCGAACGCGCGAAATGCCGGAAGTCGATTCCCGGGTTCTCATGCCCGATGTTCCATGAGGGTGGAACCCGTCCCCCCTGGAACGTCGCATGACGAACACCGGTGAGAGACGCGATGGACGACGAAGGACCTCTTGAACGCCTTCGCAGGGCGAAGCGAATCGGCTGGATTTTTTCCGGCGGCGGGATGCGATGCACGTTTCAGGTCGGCATCGTCGAGATGCTGCGCGAGCTCGGCGTGCATCCCTCCCTGACGATCGGCGTCTCCTGTGGAGTCTGGAACGCGGCCGCGGTGGCCGCGGGAACCGACGCACGACTGCGCAACTACTGGCGCGCTTACGCCCGGATGCCTCGGTTCGACCTGCGCAATGTGCTGGGCCCTCACCGTTCCCCCTTTCTCTACGGAAAACTTCACGAGCGAACGTTCCCGAAGTATGTCGGTGCAGAGCGGCTTTGCTCGTCCGAGGCCCTGCCGTGCTGGGTCGGTCTGACCCGACTGCGCGATCGCGCATCTGTGATCAGGCTCGTCAACGATGCGGAGGACCCGCTCCGGATCTTCCTCGCAGCCAACTATCTCCCTCCCTGGTACACGCGAACGCCTCCGATCGACGGGGAGCGTTACGGAGACGGTGGCGTCTCGGACAATGCTCCCTACGACAAGGCATTTGCCGAGGGATGCGACGCAGTGGTGATCATGACGCTCAAGGGCGAGAGCGAGGGCGGACTCTATCGAAGCGTCGACGACATCGAGCACGAGATTCCCGCGCCGCTTCGTGACCGGGTCGTCGTGATCCGGCCGCGGCACCGGGTCCCGGTCGGATTCACCGAACGGAGATGGAGCATCCATTCACGACTGATCGAACTGGGACGCCTGCGTGCGCGTGAGGTCCTGCTCGGGGAACGCCATCCCGAAACGGACTGGCGGGCCCGCGGCCAGTCACCCACGGTGCGGCTGCTCCGGGTTTTTCGCCGAGGACCTCGTTCGACCGCAGGCTGAACGCGGCCGCTGAATCGAACTGATTTTCGGTCAGGGCTTTCCTGCCGGCAGCGAGCTCTTCGAGATCGGTCTCAAAGGTGCTGAGAGCTCAAAGGCCTTTGACCTGCACGGCCACCAGAAGCAGTGCATAGCCGATGATCCAGGACCATGTCGCGATCTCGCCGCCGACGTGAATGATTCCGAAGTGGGCGATGATCGCGATCACGAAAAGAACGAGCGAGATGATCCAGGTGATGAATTTCGGGGCATTGGTCTGTTTCGCCATGAGTTCGAGCTCCACGCGGCATCGCCGCTGTTCAGGATGTTGACGGGCCGTTGCGCTTTGATGTCCTGCGAGTCTAGTGGCCTCATCCCCCGCCTGGAAGCGTACTAATTACCCCTCTGCGCATGCGCTCCAGGTGGAAACTACCGTCGCATCCCGACGCTGCGGTTGGACGGCCCCCGGCGGAGCCCCGGGAGTGTCGCGGTCGGGACCGTAGTGACTACCTGATCGCGAACCACGATGGGCGTATGAACTACGCTTCCGAAGCCCGCTCATCCGGCCGACAATCGACAACATGGATCCGGCTTCCGGTCGACACCCGGAACCGCGCGAGCCGCATCGTTCGCGCGCCTCTGGCGGCGGGTCAACGAACCTCACCGGTGTGACTCGCGGGTCGCCGCATCGAACACTCCGGCAACATGAAAGAAGGCACACCGATGAATTCGAAACTGCGAGTCCTGATCCTCGGCTTCGCGCTGGCGCAGGTCCTTCTGGTCATCCCCCCGATGGACGCCGCGTCCCGTACCCCTGCGAGGAACGCGAAGCCGACGGCCGCCTCGACGAACCGCAGCACCGGTCAGCCCATCGTCAGGTCGTCCGCGCAGAATGGTGCCGCCGTTGTGCGGGCCCAGATCCTTCTCGACCGCGCACACTTTTCGCCGGGCGAGATCGACGGCCGTTTCGGCTCCAACACGGCCAGCGCCATCGCCGCGTTCAACCTGGCGAGAAGAATCACCGCCGGCGCGGAAGCCAACGCCGCGACGTGGCAGGCGCTCAACCTCGACACCGCGGCCGTGATCGTTCCCTACACACTGACGGAAGAGGATCTTGCCGGCCCGTTCGTTTCCATCCCGCCGGAGGTCGCCGATCAGGCAAAGCTCTCCGCTCTCGGCTATGAAAACGTGGCCGAGGCCCTCGGCGAGAAATTTCACGCGAGTCCGAAGCTTCTTGCGGCGCTCAATCCCGGTCGGGGGTTCAATCGGGTCGGAGAGATCATCGTGGTCCCGAACGTTGCGCGGCCGGCGTTCGAGAAGATCGCCGGGTTGACCATTCGGATCAGCGAGAGCCAGCGGGCGGTCGAGGCGGTCAATGCTGATGGTGTCGTGCTGGCTCGATACCCCGCAACCACCGGGAGTACGCACGACCCGCTTCCCCTCGGCACGTGGAAGGTCAACGGTGTCGCCTGGAATCCTACGTTCAGCTACAACCCCGACCTCTTCTGGGATTCCGAAGCGGGGGATGAGGCGACCAGGCTCGCGCCGGGTCCGAATGGTCCGGTAGGACCGGTCTGGATCGACCTCTCGAAACCGCACTACGGGATCCACGGTACGTCCACTCCCGCGACCATCGGCAAGACCAGCTCGCACGGCTGCATCCGTCTGACGAACTGGGACGCCATCGAGCTTGCGACGATGGTGACGCCCGGGATGTCCGCGATTCTGGAGAAGTAATGGACGAGACGAGGGAACGCGTATGAGAAACGTATCGGTATTCGTGATCGGACTGATGCTTGCCGCCCTGCTCGGCTGGGTTGCCAGGGGACGGTACCAGTTCGCGCGTGTCGGTCCGGTCGAGGTGCCGCGGACGGCGACCGCTGCGACCCCGGTCGTGCATGAAATTCCGGCCAGGGTCGCCGTTCCGGAGGACCTGCCCCGGCCTCCGGCCGGGGTCGAGTTGCCGGAGGCATTCGTTCCGGTTGAAGTCCTCGCGGCGATCGCTCCCGTTCCGGATGCGCCGCCACCCCCGGACCCGGCGAAGGACCCGCAGCCGACTCCGACAGGCGCCGCCCCTCGCCCGATCATCGTCCCGGTCCAAGGCGTCGCCGCTTCCTCCATGCACGACACGTTCGACCAGGGCCGCGGTGATCATCGCCACGAAGCGATCGACATCATGATGCCGCGCGGCACGCCCGTCATTGCCGCCGACGACGGCTTCGTGAGGAAGCTCTTCACCAGCGTGCCGGGAGGCCTCACCATCTACCAGTACGATCCCGACGAGCGCTTCTGCTACTACTACGCGCACCTCGATCGGTACGCGACCGGCCTGCGGGAAGGGCAGCAACTACACCGGGGGGAGATCATCGGTTACGTCGGGTCCACCGGGAACGCCTCCGGGGACGCGCCTCATCTCCACTTCGCCCTGATCCGGCTCGACCCCGAGAAGCGCTGGTGGAAGGGGACGTACGTGAATCCCTACCCGCTGCTCATCGACTCGACCTCGCATTGATTCGTCGGAACAGGGGGTCGGAGCTAAGAAATCAAATTTCCCGTTCGCTCCGCCCGCCTCCGGGCGGAGGAGTCATCGCCCGGCAACGTCCCCCGTGCCTTTCTTCCCGGTGGAGCCCCCTGCCGCCTGGCCGCATCCGCCTCTCACTCGGCATCGACCGGCCCCCATGCTGATGCCCGATCTGCCGGGTTCGCCTCTTCGCATCCCCCGCTGAGTTTTTTATTTTTTAGCTCCGACCCCAGGTTTCTCCCACCTGCTCTACGCCTCGCGCGGCCAGGAGTTGCAGCGCCTCGCGGGCGGCATCGCGCATGTGGAGCAGACGCTCCTCATCAGTCGGCTTCATAAATCGGCTCGGACTCGGCGACGACTTCCTGCCGGAAGTAGCGACTGAGATCCTCCGGAGTCCTGAGGTCCACGCGTCTGCCCAACAATGCGGAAAGTTCGCTCTCGATCCGCACGATTCTGAACAGTCCGGGAATCTTTTGCTCGTCGAATTCCACCAGGAGATCGATATCACTTTCCGGTGTCGCGTTACCGTGCAGCGTCGATCCGAAGAGTGCAAGACGTCGAACACCGTGAGAGCGGCACAGGCGCTCCAGATCGCCGCGATCGAATCGCACCCGCGCTGATGCCAACGGTGAAGTCGACCGTTCTGTCATCCGTCCATGGTATCAGGGAACCGTCACTGCTCGAACATCGCCGGTCTCCAACGGAGTTCCACGAGCCGAAAGGATTGTCGGACGGGGCGGCCATCGTCGATGCGGTGATCGACACGCTCCGTTCCCCGCCGTCGCGGCGGAGAGGCGTGCAGCGGATCGGGGCGATGTAGTCGGCAGCCTCTTCGAGTGCCTGGATCGCCGACTCGGCCCGGCGTCACGGTGTACTTCGCCACGCCGTACCACTCCTGGGAGCGTGGCACCAACGAGAACACCAACGGGCTGATCCGGCAGTACCTCCCGAAGCGAGCTTCCATGCAAGGGCTGACGCAGGACCGCTGCAACGGGATCGCACGGAAGCTCAACCACCGCCCCAGGGAACGCTACGACTTTGCCACACCACTCGAGCGACTCGACGAACTCCTGGATAGCCACCCGGGACGCGAGAGCGACGAAGATCCCACCGAAGGGCGACACCCCCTCCTCGATCCTCCCCCTCGAGGGGGAGGAGGAAAGACAACGGCGCCGAAGAAGCGCTACTACAGGCGACGCGCCTTATCGAAGTCCCGCCAGCGAAATAAGGTAGGATCCGCTCACGTCAGTGTTGCACTTCGCCCTTGACCTCAGACGCGCCGTCCGATTCGCCAGGCATCGAGGAGACGCTGAGGGCAAGCCGGTATGCGGCGGCCGCGAACTGCGGATTCGATGTTCGATAGTGGAACAGAAGCAGCGATGGGCTTTCCCAACCATCGCTCGAACGCGCAGTCCAGGATGTGACACCACACTGGACCCCGGCCTCGAAGGAGTGTCGCGAGCGTGATACCAGGAACGCTTCACGATCGGCATATCGCATCACCTGTCCCGACTCTTTCTCCTTTGTCTCGCCACCGCACGCCTCCCCGGGTTCTTCCTCCTCGAATTGCTCTACCGATGGACCCGCGTTGCCAGCGTAGAAACGGAGCAATTCCTTGCCATCCTCGATTCTGATGACATGCCCAAAACCGAAGTCCACCTGAGGAATCTCGCTCAAGCAGTACCCGTTGGGTACGGTGACCGAGAGGCCATTGTCCAGAACTGTCGTCCCCACGCGGCACTCTGGGACCGGCTCCGCGGTCAACACCACAGCAACAGATGCGAGCAATATGATCGCTCTCTTCATGACGGTCACGTACGGTGGATAACGATTCCCGCTCAGGCGCGGGGACGCACCGGAGACGGTGAATTGATGAGCAATGGTACCGCGTGCCCGCGTCCGGTGGAACGGGTTTGTTATGTGCCGGTCCGAGGTATCCTGCAGCGATGCATTTCGAGATTCTCGGCGAGTTGCGGAGCGTGGAGACGATCGCCTCCGGACCAGGGATTCGGGATCTGGCGATCCTGCAGAAGAAGTTCGGCCGCGGGAACTGGCGGAAGCTGAAGGCAGTCGCAACGATTCGGCTCGCCAATGGCGATGTCGTGGATGCGGAGCTACACTGGTACGAGGCGCACGGGATCGGGAAGCGCTGGATGAAGGTGAAACGTTACCTGAGCTGACGATGAACGAAACGAAGCATTTTGCAATCTGCATCCGGAACGAGGGGTACGAAGGTGCCCTGGAGCTGCGGAAGCTGTACGAGATCATCGACGACCCCACCGCCGCACGCCACGATTCGATCAGAGTCGTCGACGAATCCGGCGAAGACTACCTCTACCCGAACGACTGGTTCATTCGCCTCGATCTGCCCACCACCGTCGAAGAGCGACTCGTTGAGCTGCAATCGCCTTGAGGCACATAAGGGAAAAGTGGGGTCGGAGCTAAAAAATCAAATTTTCAGTTCGTTCCGCTGGCCTCCGGGCGAAGGACTCATCCGGCCAAAGTCGCCCGTGCCTCTCTCCCCGGTGGCGCCTCCCCTCAGGTGGTCAACTTCGAATCCTTCGCAGTGGGTCACTCTTCCATCTTCATGGACAAATGGCTCGACCTGACCGAACAGGAGGACGATGGCTACGCCTACCGCCTGCGCCAGATCCGCCTCTCACTCGGGATCGACCAGGCCCCATTTCTGAAGATCGATCTGCCGGGTCCGCCTCTTCGCATCCCCCGCTGAGTTTTCTATTTTTTAGCTCCGGCCCCGGATTTGCCTCGGCTCTTGAACTCTTCTGGATATCTTCCGATCGTGGGCTCTCCTTCCAAATCTTCAGGTGTCCACGAAACCGGGTCAACTCCAGTCCCCAAAAGGTGGTCCTTTTGCTCGGTCCCCCTACTGCGGTGTGATGACCGTGATCTGCTGAGTCTCGTTGTTCGTGATGCTGACGAAGGCCCAGTATCTCAACCCCTCGGTCAATGGCTGGATACGAACACGTAAACGGGACGCCGTGACGAGCTGCGGAAACGCCGCGACGAGATCACCGATCTCAGCGTAAGCCGGCTTTTCCGGATAGAGAGGTTCACGGGTGGGATCCGTTCCGCCCCGGAGCGGAAGAACCGAATCGACCAGGGTCACTGCAGGCTTGCCCTGCTCGCTGGCGATCTGGTCGTCGATCAGAACCCGAACCTCAGCCGCGTTCGTCGGAATGGGCTCATAGATCCGCAGGGTCAGCCGATACCGCGAATCCGTTGGCGCACCAGTGAGCTCCACGGGACTGGTGAGAAAATCCGGATCACGGATGACCGGAACTTCCGTCCCCCAGCTTCCATTCATCCTCGAGTCATCCCAGACCCTGAGGAAGAACTGAACCTGGGACGCATGCTCTTCCTCAAGCACGAAGATCGCGCCTGGATTCTGCGCAGCGTTGGATCCTGCAACTCTGAATGCGCTATTCGGGGGGATCGTCACGAAGTCGCCATCGCAGCCGGTTGTGATCAGGCAAAATGGAGATCCCCAGGAAAAGACCACCGGGGCGGGAGCACCGTTGCTGACTGTCAGTTCGGTTCGCCAGTCGGCACCGAACCTGCCGGGCGTCTGCTCGATGATGAGGGGTACCAGGACCTTCTGCAGAGGGGGAGGCGCAGGCAGCTGCGCCCGGACATGGACGGAAAGCAGGGTGGTGAACAGCCAGCAAGCAAGGCACCAGAACTTTCGCATCTCCACAGATCACCTCCGCTGGACCAGGTACTGTCCATCCGGTGACTAGTACCGTTCGCCCGTGTCCGGTGCTCAGCGTGTCTCGGACCTAGGTCTGCTTCCCCTTCATGATCGCTACCTTCGCCAACTTGTTCGCGAATTCTCCGATTTCTCGGAGCATATCGGCCAGCTCGGCGAACGACAATTCGGCAGTCGCGGAATGCACCGCTCGGTTGCTGAGCCAGACAGGGTGAAGATGACCAGCTGGGAGTTCGTCTGGATCGAAGTGGCGAGCCGTGTTGTAGATGAAGTTCAGCCTCTCGTGAGGGGAGCCACCGCCCTTGGTGAATACATCCTCATTGAACACTCGACGCGCGAAATCGAAGGCCTGCCAGGCAGCGGCGATAGTGGATTCCAAATGATGGATGCACCGAAAGTACTGCGACGGTCGGAGCGGCGTGGTTGAGATGTACTCGATCAGGGCCGTACGGAAGAGCGCGTGTTCCATGAACGCTGCCTCGGCGCGACGGAGAAACCCTAAACCGAACCGGCGGCGTCCGTGATCGATTGGGTGGCCAAATGTCGAGTTCAGAATGAATTCAGAGAGCCAGCCGCCAGCCCTGAAGGGCTCGGACGCAAGGTCTGGTACGTGGCACTCCGTCAGATTGGAGAGCTCCTGTGAGATGTACCGGTCAAATGCGAAGTTAGAAAGTGGCATGGGCATGGCCTCGGCGGAGGGAGTATAACGGCCCGGCGGTCAGCCGCGAGGGGCGCACTCGAAGACTACACCGATAGTTATGCGGAGTGTTCGATGGCGCAATCCACTACGGATATTCGAAGACTCTCGATTGCCCGATCACTCTGCTGGTATGGGGCGCCAGCTTTCAGTCCAGGAAACTGCGTACAGCGCGCTCAATAGGCTCGAGGCTCGCGCAACTCGCACTCCCAGAGCACGAGCACCGACCATCCCTGCGTCTCGAGCCGCGTCAGGTTGCGGCGGTCCCGTTCAACATTCGAGCAACGCTTCGCCTGCCAGACCTTCGCGTTCGTTTTCGGCGCAACCCGACCGTACCGACAATCATGCATGTGCCAATAGCAACCGTGAACGAAAATCACTTTCTTTCGGCCGGCAAAGACGAGATCCGGTTTCCCGGGGGCCCTCGGGGTCACATCTTCGGTTGTTGGTTTGCCTACCAGATGTAGAGGCGAACTGTGAAAACGGGCGAATTGCCCCAGACTCCCGGAATTCCGAACACCGAAGATATGACCCCGAGGAGCCTGTTACTTGTTTCCTGTCTGTCGTCAACTAGAACCGCGTGCCGCGTTGAATCAGGTATTCTATTACCAGGCGTCGGTCGTTGCCTCATGAACTGTGCTACCGCCGTCGAGAACGGTGGGAGAAGGAATGGGGAACACGGATCAGGAAAATTGGGAAGAATAGGGGATTCGGCGGGGATGGGACCGGGGGATCAGGCTGGTCGGGCCTTCAGAATGGGACCTGTTCGATGCCGAGGGAGAGGCGGATGCGGCGCAGGCGGGAGGCGTAGGGGAAGAATTGGGGTCTACCCAGCTCCGACCCGAGGTTTCCCCGGCGATCTGTCCTTTTGTCGTCTCCTTGGTCCCGCCGGGGTTCTGGAACTCGGGGCGGTGCCAGCGGGTGATGGCGCGGCTCTATTCCTCGGCGCGCTCGGAGTTATGTTAAGCGCGGAACTTAAAAAGGAGGCGTCTGTCGTAACGATCCCTCGCAGTCCCCACAAGCTTCCACAGCCTCCCCAGATCCTCGCTGACGATCTCAGCTCGGAGATAGGCGTCTGCTGCTTCGTTTGCTGGCTGCCATCCTTCTCCCCTATCCGGAAGGAGCGGGTGAAACGCAACTGAGTCGGAGGGATATCCCATGGCTGAGGCGGATAACGGCTTCGCGATGAGCCGCGAGGCCCGCACTGGAAGACTACACCAGGTTACAGCCACGCCGATGCGGGCTGAGTCGGCTCGATCGCAAAGTTATGCGGGCGTGGCCTCGGCGTCGAGAACCGCCTTTTCCACTGAGGATGGAAGGTGGACGCGCACGAAGAAATCTTCAGGGAAAAAGTAGTCTTCGCCCGACTCATCGATGACGCGAAGCATCCCATCCCGTTCGGCACGGGGGTCGCTGATGACCTGGTAGATCTTCCGCACTTCGAGGGAGCCCTCGTTGCCGGTGTTCCGCACGCAGATGACGAAATCGTATTTTTTCGGCATGGTCAGTCGAGATAACGCTTGATTTTCAGGTCTTTCTTTCCGATCCCGTGAGCTTCGTACCAGTGTAGCTCCACTCGACGAACGTCGCCACTCGGCACGCAGACGAGCGCGGTACCCTTCAGTTTGCGCCATCGGCCCTTCCCGAACACCTCGATCAGTCGAGGCAACTCGCGAATGCCACGACCCGTCGCGATCGTTTCGATTTCGGAGATCTCACCGATGAGTTCCACGCGCGAAGACTACCATTCCCGGCCCGCATAACGCTTCCGCTCAGCCGCGATAACGCGGCCGCGCCGCCCGAACAGTTTACCAAACCTTGAGTGCCGCGTTATCGTCGGCTGCAGCGGATAGTTAGGCGCGCCGGACGGCAATGGCTATCACTCCCGCGAGGGCCATGAGTATTCCGGCTAGGACTACTACCAACGTGACCGTGGAAATGAGAGTGCGCAGCGACGGCGGTGCGAAGATTGAGGAAGACAGATGAACCAGAACGGCACCGACGGCTGCGTAGAGTCCAAAGGCCGCGAGGAACCACCGCGGGCGAGGCGTCGTTGACCTCACAAAATAGACCCCAGGGACGATGAGGAGCAACTGAAGTGCTGGGAGGTAGTTTGACGCCGTGAAGGCCGGCTCCGAGGGAAACCGGGACACAACCGCAGATAGCAGGAGGAGACCGTCGAAGGCTGCCGCGGTTAGCAGATAGGGAAATGTCCGGGCCCTCTTCATCGCCAGCGGCACGAGGACGGCATATGCCGCGAGCGACCAGACGGTGAGAAGACCTGCCTGCGCTGGCGGCATGTCCAAGTGGTAGTGAAACCACCGCGCGCCAGCGAACGTTAGAGCAAGCAATGTAATCGAAAGAATACGCATACTTATCAAGAGCGCCTAACGATCGTGGCTGAGCCGCCAGCGCACGGCTCGGCAATGTCTCAAAAGTGAGTAGCGGCTGAACGTGCGCTGGTCGGCCCGAGCCACCTTGTTATGCGCCGGGTCACTCCCACCAGTACACATCTCGGTGGTTCACGACGATGACATCATAGGTGACCTCAGGTCCTGGCGGAAGCGTAACCCTGAGCAGGTGGCGCTCCCCCTGCTTCAGAAGACGATCGATCGGCAACAAACCATTGTCGTCGATGTTCGATGCGAACGGAGGATGCAGAGTGTCAGCCCGCCAGTACAACTTCCGATGCCCATACTTCTGCGACTTTTCGGGAGCTGACTCTTCCAAACGGACCGTCTTCTCCACTATCCCCGCGCCTCGATGCAGAATCCCAATACTGAAGGTTTCCGGCCACGGTACTTCAGTCCCGGGATCCTCAATGAAGGCGAACAACGTCCAGTCGCCCTCATCGACAAATTCGAGTTCGGCTTCGACGGATTGGCCACTCGGACGGTGAATCTCTCCGATCACACGACCGACCTGCATTCTTTCGGAGCATCCGAGGAGGCAGACTGTGAGGCCCACCAGAAGTCGTAACCGGTATCTCATTCGGCGCATAACTTGTTGCTCAGCGATTGTATCTGAGCTATCCAAAATGGAGAAGCCCGGCCAGTCTTGACCAGTATCGCCGGAAGGAGCTCTCCGCCGGTGGAGGCTCAATGTCCTGAGCCAACTGGGTTTGCGGCTGGCTGTTACAGGTCGGTTCCGGGCATATCCGCTCGCTCGGCGACCCGTAGCACGGCGCCGCAGGAGTGGTGCTCGCCCATTCCTCAATCCGGTCCACCGGGCTCCAGTTCGCGCCGTTGCCCGGACGATTCAGTACGGGAAACGGGGGGTCGGAGCAAAGAAGGCAAATTTGCATTCATCCCGTGTGTGCCGCCCCCTTCGGGGCTCACGGGAGGTTCCAGGACGCCATCCGGGCCCTCACTGGCCCGGCTGAACAAGGTTCCACCCTTCGGGCTCAGGCCTTCATCGCCAGGGCCGGATTTCTTACGCCGTCTCGTCGGCGGGAAGACGTGGCCGCAGCGGCTCGGCCTGGAATGTTCATTCGTCGTTCTCTTCGGAAGCGGGTTGCCCCTCACCCCGGCCCTCTCCCCGAAGTTCGTTCGCGCTTCGAGGGAACGGTTCGACGGGGAGAGGGGGATCGCCTCGGGCGGGTTTCGCTTCGTGGAGCGCGCCCTCGGCGGCGGGACGCCGTCCTCCTCCGCTTCGCTACGGCGCGACAAGCCGGGGATCGGGCCAGCGGCCCGACCCCCACAGGCTCTTGGGGCCGGAGCTAAAAGTTCAAATTGGCATTCATCTCGTGTGTGCCGCCCCTTCGGGGCTCCGGAAGATTCGAAGACGCCATCCGGGCCCTCACGGGCCCGGCTAAACAAGGTTCCGCCCTTCGGGCTCAGACCTTCATCGGGCAATGCCCGTTTCCCTCCCCACAGAGATGAAAGGCCTCCTGCCCGGGAGGGACAGGAGGCCTGGGGAGACTTCGGTCGTTGCGGCTTACTCGGCTGAGTAGGCGGCGGTGGGCGAGGTCTCGGGGCGGGGGATTCGCCTCCGGCGAGCCGGGAACGGAGCTTCTTCCAGATCGGCGCCTGGGCCCAGTCGTCGAAGATGCTGTACATCACCGGGGTTCCGAGCAGCGTGAGCAGAAGCACGAGCGTCTGCCCGCCGATGATGGTCGAGCCGATCGCGCGGTTGGTCCCCGCGCCGGCTCCGCTCGAGGCGACCAGCGGGATCATGCCGGCGACGAAGGCCATGGTGGTCATCAGGATCGGCCGCAGGCGGTCGCGGTTCGCATGCATGATCGCATCGAGGCGGCTCATCCCCGCGCTCGCGCAGCTGGTTGGTGTGGTCGACCTGGAGGATCGAGTTCTTCTTCACGACGCCGAAGAGCACCAGGATGCCGAGCGAGCGAGAAGATGTTCAACGACTGGTTGAGCACCAGGATCGAGAGCAGCGCGAAGGGCAACCGTCAGAGGCAGCGACGATCAGAATGGTGATCGGGTGGATCCAGCTCTCGAACTGCGCCGCGAGAATCAGGTACATGAAGATGATCGAGAGAATGAAGGCGAGCATGAAGTTCTTCGCCGCCTTCCCCTGCTCGCGCGAGCGGCCGGTGAGCCCGGAGGAGTAGTCCGCCGGGAGCTTCATCTGGTCGACCGTTTTCGCGATCTCGTCGAGCACCGCCTGGGACGAGTATCCCGGCAGCATGTTGGCCATGATCATCACCTGACGGCGGCGGTTGATCCGGTTGATCACCGAGGGACCGGTCCCCTCGTCGAGGGTGACGACGTCGGTCAGCGGAACCGTTCCGAGTTTCGACGAAGGCACCTCCATCCGGCCGATCCGGGCGGCATCGTTCCGCTCACTCACCTCGGCGCGTGCATGCACCTCGTACTCCTCGCCGCCCTCGTAGTAGCTGGTGACGTACTGGCCGCCGACGAGCACATTGAGCGCGGTGGCGATGTCCTGAACCCGGACTCCGAGGTCGGCGGCCTTGTCCCGGTCGATGTGGACGCCGAGCTCCGGCTTTCCGACGATGTAGTCGGTGTCGATGTCGGCCACACCCGGCACCTTGCCGGATTCTCTCCACGATCTTCTCCGAGTACTGATCGAGCTGTTCGAGGTCCGGACCGCCGAGCCAGAACATGATCTCGGCGTTGCGGCCCGCCGCCGAAGGTGTTGACCGGCGCGACCTGCGCCCGGAGGTTCAACTTCTCGTACTGCGGCAGAATCTCGGTCCGGACGCGCTGCATGATCTCGAACTGATCCTGATCGCGATCGCCGACATCCTTGAGGCTCACGTAAAGCGAACCGAGGTTGCGGGTCTTCTGAAAGTCGTCCCCGATGGTCAGAACGGTGGTCTTGACTCCCGGAAGCTCGCGGACGCGCTTGTCGATCGACTGCAGGATCGTCTCGGTGGTTCCCATGCTGGACCCTTCCGGCGCGCGGACACTGATCGAGAACTGCGACTCGTCGTCCACCGGCAGGAAGTTCTTGTTGACCGCAATGAACAGCGGCACGGTCGAGAGGAACACCAGCACCATGATGGTGACGATCACCCAGCGGTGGGCCATGGACCATTCGAGCATCTTCATGTACCGCCGCTCGAAGAACGAATAGAACCCGGTGTCCCGCGAGCCGCCGCCGTGGGCCAGATCCTTCCGGGTCAGCCAGCGCGACGAGAGCATCGGGGTGAGCGAAAAACTGACGACCAGCGACACGGCGATGGCGAACGCCATGGTCACGCCGAACGAGTACATGAACCGTCCGACGATGCCTCCCATGAACGCAACCGGAAGAAAGACCGCGATCAGCGACAGACTGGTCGCCATGACCGCCAGACCGACTTCCTTCGTGCCGGCGACCGCGGCCTGCATCGGGGTCATGTTCTTCTCTTCCATGAAGCGGAAGATGTTCTCCAGCACGACCACGGCGTCGTCGATGACGATCCCGACGGCGAGGGTCAGCGCCAGAAGTGACAGAACGTTCAGGGTGAAGCCCATCAGCTTCATCGCGGCGAACGTCGCGATCAGCGAAGAGGGAATCGCAATCGCCGCGATCAGCGTGGGCCGGAATCTCCGGAGGAAGAGCCAGACGATGAACGCCGCGAAGATGGCGCCGAGCAGAAGGTGCTCCTTCACCGCGTCCAGAGCGGAGTGAATGTAGGTGGACTGGTCACGGACCATCTCCATCTTCCATCCCGCCGGGAGGGTCGGCGCAACTTCATCGACCCGCTCCTTGATCGCATCGACCACCGCCACGGTGTTCGTTCCGGACTGTTTGAGCATCGACAGAACGACGGCCGGCTTTCCGCCCACCCGGGCGATGGACTCCGGCTCGGCGGTGCTGTCCTCGACGGTGGCCACGTCGCGGATCCGGATGGTCTCGCCATTGCGCTTCGCCACCGCGATGTCGCCGAACTCGGCAGGATGATCGACCCGGCCGTAGGTGCGCAGCGAGAGCTCGCGGAGCGACTGCTCCACCCGTCCACCCGGGATCTGTACGTTCTGAGTCTTCAGGGCGGCGACCACATCGTTCGAGGTCAGCCCGAGGCTGGAGAGCTTGCCGGTATCCAGCACGATGTTGATCTGCCGTGGCTGGGCGCCGACCATGGTCACCTGACCTACGCCCGAGACGGTCTCGAGGCGGCGGCGCAGAACCTTGTCGGCATACTCGGAGATCTCCCTCGACGAGGCCGGACCGGAGAGGGCGACGGCGAGCACCGGGACCGAATCCGACTGGATCTTCTGAATGATCGGAGGATCGGCGTCGTCGGGGAGCTCACCGAGAATCGAGCTGACCCGGTCACGCACTTCCTGCGCGGCGACGTCCGGATCCTTCTCCAGAACGAATCCGATGTTGACCACCGAGATGTTCTCCGAGGAGGTCGATCGAAGCTCGTCGATGCCACTGATGGTGTTGACCGCTTCCTCGATCTTGTCGGTGATCTCGGTCTCCACCTCCTCCGGAGCGGCGCCCGGAAGCACGGTGGTGATGGTCACGAAGGGGAACTCGATTTTCGGAAACCGGTCCACTCCGAGGCTGTAGTAGGAGAAGCCTCCGACGACCACCAGTGCCAGAACCAGCACGGAGGCGAAGACGGGGCGTCGAACACAAATTTCAGCGAGTTTCTGCATGAGATCTCCAGTCGGTGAATCGGGGCTTACTGCATTCCTCCGTTCGCGGCGAGGGTGGTCTCGACGCGGGCGAAGAGCCCGGGACGGAGGCGGCCATCCTGGTTCGGGAACTCGGCCTCGACGAACATGGTCCGGGAGGTGGGATCGATCACCCCTCCCACCGCGGTGACCTTGCCGGTGAAGGACTCTCCGGGATAGGGATCCACCTTTGCGCTGACGGTCTGTCCGGGATGGATCGGCGCGAGCATCCGTTCGGGCACGGTGAAGCGCAGCTTGAGCGGCGCGGTCTGGATCACCACGAAGGCGACACCGGCCTCGCCGAGATGTTCACCAACGTCGGTTCTGCGCTCCGCGACCACCCCTTCGAGCGGGCGACCGGAGCACGACGTCCGCAAGGCGCTGACGTGCGATTCCCACCGCCGCTTCCGCCGACTGGCGGGCCGCGGTGGCCTGCTCCCAGGCGGACTGGGTCCGGTCGAAGAGCGACTGCGGGATGGAGTCCTTCGCCCGAAGCTCCTTCTTCCGGTCGAGCTCGCGGGATGCGTCGGCTTCGGCGGCGCGGGCACGAGCCAGTTCCGCCTCGGCGCGCTGCAGGTCGAGCCGGGCGTAATCGGTCTCGAGCTTCGCGAGAGGCTGCCCCCGATGAACCCGTGCTCCCTCGTCCACATAAACCTCGGCCACCCTTCCGGGAATCTTCGGAGCGACCTCGGATCGGGAGGGCGAGATGAACTCGCCGCTGGTCGCCCAGGTGCCGTTGGCTTCGGTGCCATTGGACGGAGTGGGCGCGTTTTCCGGGGTGACGGCCGCGGCGGCCACCGACTGCACGTCGTCCGGAAGATTCGCGTCGCCCTGAGGCTCTGTCGCGGTCTTCTTCGAGCAGGCCCCGGCGATCGTCGCCAGGGTCAGAATCAGAATGAATGAGAGTTGTTTCACTGGGTTTCCTCCGTCATCAGGACAGGTTCGAGTGTTCCGGTGGCGTACCAGACGGACAGGCGCGCGAGATCGAGGTCGAGCTCGCCGGTGGCGACGGCCCGGCGGGCCTCCGCGAGGGAGGTTTCCGCCGATTCAAGATCGAGTGCGGTCGCCTCCTGCGCACGATAGAGATCGAACATCTGCTGGTATTCGGCCTCACTCGCGGCGAGCTGGTCGCGGGCGAGATCGAGATTGGTCTGCGCGGTCTTCAGATGAATCAGCGAGAGATCGACCTGCTCCCGCACGCCCCGTTTCATTTCCTCCAGCGCGAGCGACGCCTGGGTTCTCTGCTGGGTGGCGATGGCCACCTGGTGTGCGATCTCGAAGCTGTCGAAGATCGGCAGGTGCAGGTTGAAGCTCAACGCTCCGTACTGGGGTGCCGGAAAATCCGAGGCCTGCGTGGTGTAAGTCGCATCGCTGGTGATTACCGGCAGATATTTGCGCTTTTGCTTTTCCACTTCGATCTGGTTGAAGCGGAGATTCAGCTCGGCCTGACGGATCTCCGGCCGGGCTGAAAAGGCCTGAGCCAGAAGCGCGGGGCGCTCGGGGACTGCCGGCAGGCTCAGCGCGCCCGAGGCGACGGCCACCGGCTGATCCACGGCCAGGTCGATCCGGAGCTCGCTGGCGGCCGATTCCTTTGCCTGAACCGCGGCGGCGAGACGCCGTTCGGAGGCCTTGACGGCCGATTCGGCACGCAGAACATCGACCTTCGTCGATTCCCCGGCGTCGTAGAACGCCTTCGCCTGCTCGAGGCGTTTGCGGGCGAGCTCCACGTTCTGGGTCTCGACCGTGACCAGCGCGGCGCCCTGGATCACGCCAAGGTAGTCGGAGGTGGTCCGGAGCAGGACGCCCTGGCGGGTGCCGAGGGCCTGCTGGCGCGCAACGTTGATGCCGATGCCGGCCTGTTCCAGCGCCCGGGTGGCGCGTCCCCCGGAGTAGATCGGCTGGCTCAACTTGAGCTCGTAGCGCCAGCTCGTCGCCGGGAGAATGGTCGCGGCGTTGTCATCCGATCCGAACGTCACGGTCCGGTCGTTGAACGTGGTGCTGGCGTCGAGACCGAGGTGAGGAAGGACCGACGAGCGGAGCTGGCTTCTCTGCTGCTCGGCAACGTCGACACCGATCTCGGAGCGCTGGACGCTGATGTTTAGCCTCCAGCGCACGCTGGAGTGCCTGCTGAAGGGTGAAGGTGACCGGTGCGGGCGCCTCTTCCGCTCCGCTCTGAGCCAGAGCGGCGAGCGGCAGGGCAGCAGCATTCCGGCCAGAACCATACGCAGAGAACTTCTCACAAAGACTCCTCCTCTGTTTCCCGATTCCCTGAAGAACCATCTGCACGAGCCAGTCGACCTCGCCCTCCAGCGGGGAAGGGGTCTGTTCGCCGACCCGCTGCACCGTGACCGCCACGATCCCCTCCTGGAGGAAGATGGCGAGACGGCTCGCATCGAGTTTTCTGATCTCGCGTTTCTTCATTGCCTCTTCGAGGAACGCAACCAGCCGTCCCATGTACTGCTGGTATTGAGGTCGCGACGCACGATCGCAATGGGCGTGATGGCTGGCGGGCTCCCCGCTGAGTTTCGACGAGCGATAGATGTGAAAGAGATCCGCATGACTCTGGAAAAACTCCAGGTGCGCGCGCAGCAGAAGACGGAACCGCTCTTCGAAGGTCCCGGGCGCTTCGAGAGCGCCGGTGAGAGTCTCCAGGAGACGATCGAGCGATTCGTCGACGCTCGCCTCCAGCAACTCCTGCTGATTGCGGAAATAGAGATAGATCGTTCCCTTGGAGATGCCGGCTTCGTCGGCGATCTCCTGCATGCTCGCGCCAGACATCCCCTTGCGGGCGATGACCCGGATTGCGGCATCCCGGATGGTCTGGACGCGAAACGCCTCCACCACTTCTTCTTTGGATTGAGTCATAGCCCTCGTACCGGTGGTTCAGTGATCTGACCGAGCGGTCAGTATGCACGACTCTACGGTCAGTGGGAACGAAAAGTTCCCGGTGAGGGGCAGGCGTAACGGGATGTTTACATATCGTGGCCGAATCATTCCGATGTTCGGCCATCGCTCCACTTGCCAATCAGCTCCGGCCCCCGCGCGAGGTCCGCCCGCAGCGTGACCAACACCGCCAGCTCCGTGGAACCCTCGACCCGAGCTCCGCCCTCACGCTCCGTCGCACCCTGGCCAAACATCAGAATGTTTGCCCACATCGTGGCCGAATCATTCCGATGTTCGGCCATCGCTCCACTTGCCAATCAGTTCCGGGCCCCGCGCGAGGTCCGCCCGCAGCGTGATCAACACCGCAGCTCCGTGGCACCCTCGACCCGAGTCCGCCCTCACGCTCCGTCGCACCCTGGCCAAACATCAGAATGTTTGCCCACATCGTGGCCGAATCATTCCGATGTTCGGCCATCGCTCCATTTGCCAATCAGTCCGGCCCCCGCGCGAGGTCCGCCCGCAGCGTGACCAACACCGCCAGCTCCGTGGCAGCCCTCGACCCGGCTCCGCCCTCACGCTCCGTGGCACCCTGGCCAAACATCAGAATGTTTGCCCACATCGTGGCCGAATCATTCCGATGTTCGGCCATCGCTCCACTTGCCAATCAGTTCCGGGCCCCGCGCGAAGATCGCCCGCAGCGCGAGCAACACCGCCAGCTCCTTGGCACCCTCGACCCCAGTGCCGCCGTCACCCTCCGTGGCACCCTGGCCAAACATCAGAATGTTTGCCCACGTAGCACCTGCCCACAACATCAGAACGTCTGCCCACATCGTGGCCGAATCATTCCGATGTTCGGCCATCGTTCCACTTGCCAATCAGTTCCGGCCCCCGCGCGAGGCCCGCCCGCAGCGTGAGCGACACCGCCAGCTCCGTGGCACCCTCGACCCCAAGTGCCGCCGTCGCCCTCCGTGGCACCCTGGCCAAACATCAGAATGTTTGCCCACGTAGCACCTGCCCACAACATCAGAATGTTTGCCCACATCGTGGCCGAATCATTCTGACGGTAAATCCTCAGTTGGGAAGCAGGGCTCGCAAGGGGTTGGTGCGCAGTCTCCAGGGTGAGGGCGAGTAGAAGTTGTTTGTTTCGAGTAACTCGGCGAACTGCGCCGCAGTTGAAGCGGTCATTGCGTCCAAGCGTGTGAGGATGCGCTGAAACTCGTCTCTCCAGCGCCCCTTCAACCCAAGTCGGAGCAGGATCTGTCGCCCCCGGGAGCCGACCAGCGCGCCGATGACGAGAATCCTGTTCCGGATCGTGCTCAGAGTCAGCGACGGATCCTGCAGTACGGTCGCCTTGAAAAAGGCGATCAGGTTGAATGTGAAGATGATCAGGCGGAATGCGGCCTCGGTTCCTTCAAATTTTTTCAGACAAAATCCGTCCGCATTGAAGTCGTACTTGAGTTCCTTGATGCGGTTCTCGCAGTCCCCTCGCCCGTTGTAGAACCGCCACACCTGGACCGGATCGGTCGTCAGGCTCGTCACCATCGCACGGTATTCGTAGTCGATGATCTCGAACAGCCCGTTTTCCTTCCGCACGATCCTGCGTCGGACGATCATCCGTCGCGGAGCGTCCCACTTGGACGACTGGTACATCGCTTCGGTGATCTCTTCATCGGTGCGGAGTCGTTGCCATCCATCCAGCCCGGCGCACCACTTCTTGAACGGCTTCGACATCTTCGCCACCACGACATAGGGCAGATTCAATGACTCGAACTTTCTGAGAAGCGCGTCCGAATAGAAGCCTGAGTCCGCTCGCACGGCCTCGATTTGAAACCCCGGAGGAATCCGCTCCCACAGCTCGCTCATGAACTCACAGACGCCTCGGTGTGGCGACGCGGCTCCGGATCGCATCCACGCATGCACGATCATCTTGGATTTGGACAGCATGGCCAGTAGGGGGTGGTGGGATCGCGCACCTGGACGAACCGGGTTGTATCCCTTGGTGCTCCCCTCCTGGTTCCCATGCCGTTGAAAGACTGTCGAGTCGAGGTCGAGAACGTCCCGCGACGTGATGTGGCTCAAAGCCTGGAATACCCACTGGCTCAGACACTCATGCAGGTGTTCTCCCTGGCTGGGAAGCAGGTTGCCCAGGTATCTCGTCACCGACGATGCAGAGCCGAACCGCTTCGCTCCCGCCGCTGCCCGCACCACCTCATCCTCGCGGATCCGCTCCACGTGTTCGAACCGTCGTCCGCCCATCAGCACTGTGAACATCAGTTGCACCATCATGTCCACGACCGGAACCTGATTCGGCGAGGTCCGCCCATCGGGCAAGGCGCGCCGAAGAAGCTCCCGCACTCCCAGCTTTTCCATTAACCGCCCGATGCTGACCAGCCCTCCCCACCCGCTGACCGGCTTCGTTGTGTACTCCACTCCCAGCTCGCTTGCTCTGCTATCATTCGTTCGCACCGTTCTGTCCCTACCTTCGCTTGTTTGTTTTTGATCCAAACGAATGATACCGAAGGAGTTCGGGGCGGTGCATCATCCTCTCTCCTCCTCCAACTGAGGATTTTCCGTCAGAATGTTTGCCCACATCGTGGCCGAATCATTCCGATGTTCGGCCATCGCTCCACTTGCCAATCAGTTCCGGCCCCCGCGCGAGGCTCGCCCGCAGCGTGAGCAACACCGCCAGCTCCATGGCACCCTCGAGCCCGAGTTGCCAACCCTCACGCTCCGTGGCACCCTGGCCAAACATCAGAATGTTTGCCCACATCGTGGCCGAATCATTCCGATGTTCGGCCATCGCTCCATTTGCCAATCAGTTCCGGCCCCCGCGCGAGGTCCGCCCGCAGCGTGAGCAACACCGCCAGCTCCGTGGAACCCTCGACCCAAGTTCCGCCCTCACGCTCCGTGGCACCCTGGCCAAACATCAGAATGTTTGCCCACATCGTGGCCGAATCATTCCGATGTTCGGCCATCGTTCCACTTGCCAATCAGTTCCGGCCCCCGCGCGAGTCTCGCCCGCAGCGTGAGCAATCCCACCAGCTCCGTGGCACCCTCGACCCCAAGTGCCACCGTCGCCCTCCGTGGCACCCTGGCCAAACATCAGAATGTTTGCCCACGTAGCTCGAACCAGGGGCCGCTTCCCAACTGAGATACCGTCGGAATCCTGATCCACAGCCGGGAACAAGGGCATGGGTCGTGCTGTTGAGTAAAGCGTACCGTTGTGGTACTGTTTCCCGCCCTTCGTCCGGGATGGCCTGGCGACGCCCTCAGGTGCACGGTTCGTGGACCACAACCAACGGAACAGACGATGCTCAAGATCTCACGACTCACAGACTACGGACTTCTCGCCAGCGTCTATCTCGCCCGCAAGACGGGAGAGGTGGTCGCATCGCGGGAGATCGCGGAGTTCTATGCGCTTCCGCTTCCGATGGTGTCGAAGGTGCTGAAGGTTCTCCAGGAGGGGAACATGATCAGCTCGCACCGGGGAGTCGGGGGAGGCTATTCCTTCGACGCAGATCCGGAGTCGATCAGCCTCGGTGATCTTCTGGCGGTTCTGGAAGGTCCGTGGGATCTGGTGGAGTGCGAGACTCTGGACGAGGCGGGACATGCGGTCTGTACGATCCGGTCCTGCTGCCCGTCCCGCAGCTTCATGTTCGGAATCAACCGGGCGATCAAGCACGGATTCGACAAGATTACTCTCGGCGACCTGGCCCGCGGCGTGAGCCCCGAGGTCTGGTCGATCGGCGACGGCGCGGTGCCGTCCGAACCCACGGAGGAGATGCAGGTATGAGCTCCAGCCAGGAACTCGAAAAACTGACGCAACAGGAATACAAGTACGGCTGGACGTCGGAGATCGAGTCCGACGTGATGCCGGCCGGCTTGAGCGAGGACGTCGTCCGGATGATCTCGGCGAAGAAGAACGAGCCGGAGTTCATGCTGGAGTGGCGCCTGAAGGCCTACCGGCACTGGCCGACGATGAGCGAGCCCCGCTGGGCCAACGTCAAGTACCCCCCGATGGACTATCAGGAGATCAGCTACTACTCGGCGCCGAAGAAGAAGAAGCAGCTCGAAAGCCTCGACGAGGTGGACCGGAGCTGCTGGAGACGTATCGAGAAGCTGGGGATCCCGCTGCACGAGCAGAAGCGGCTCGCCGGCGTGGCGGTCGACGCGGTGTTCGACAGTGTTTCGGTCGCCACCACGTTCAAGGAGAAGCTCGTCGAAGCTTGGGATCATTTTCTGCTCGTTCTCCGAGGCGGTTCAGAACCATCCGGAGCTGGTGAAGAAATATCTCGGATCGGTCGGTGCCGTACTCGGACAACTTCTTCGCCACGCTCAACTCCGCGGTCTTCAGCGACGGATCGTTCTGCTATGTGCCAAAGGGTGTGCAAATGCCCGATGGAGCTGTCCACCTACTTCCGGATCAACACCGCCGGATACGGGGCAGTTCGAGCGGACGCTGATCATCGCCGACGAGGGCGCGTACGGTGAGCTATCTGGAAGGCTGCACCGCGCCGATGCGGGACGAGAACCAGCTCCACGCGGCGGTGGTCGAGCTGGTGGCGCTTGACGGTGCGACGATCAAGTACTCGACGGTGCAGAACTGGTATCCGGGAGACAAGGAAGGCAAGGGCGGAATCTACAACTTCGTGACCAAGCGCGGGCAAGTGCTCGCGGAGAACTCGAAGATCTCCTGGACGCAGGTCGAGACCGGATCGGCAATCACCTGGAAGTATCCGAGCTGCATCCTGCAGGGAGACAACTCCGTCGGCGAGTTCTACTCCGTCGCGCTGACCAACAACTATCAGCAGGCCGACACCGGCACCAAGATGATCCACATCGGAAAGAACACCCGCAGCACGATCATCTCGAAGGGGATCTCCGCCGGTCACGGGCAGAACGCCTACCGCGGGCAGGTGAAGATCATGAAGGGCGCGGACAACGCACGGAACTACTCCCAGTGCGACTCGCTCCTGATCGGGGACAAGTGTGGTGCGCACACCTTTCCCTACATCGAGGTCCGGAACTCCACCGCTCAGATGGAGCACGAGGCGACCACCTCGAAGATCGGCGACGACCAGCTCTTCTACTGCCAGCAGCGGGGCCTGTCGACCGAGGACGCGGTGGGGATGATCGTCAACGGCTTCTGCAAGGAAGTCTTCAAGGAGCTTCCGATGGAGTTCGCCGTGGAAGCGACCAAGCTGCTGGGTGTGAGCCTCGAGGGGAGCGTGGGCTGAGCGGACCGCCCCGCCCACGAACGAAGAAAGAAGGAAGACGAAGTCTGATGCTCGAAATCAAGAATCTGCACGCCAAAGTCGACAGCAAGGAGATCCTCGAGGGTCTGAATCTCAACGTCAATGCCGGAGAGGTTCACGCCATCATGGGTCCCAACGGATCCGGCAAGAGCACGCTCGCCAACGTCCTCGCCGGCCGGGAGAACTACGAGGTGACGGGGGGATCGATCACCTATGAAGGACATGATCTTCTGGGGATGCCGCCGGAGCAGCGCGCGCAGGAAGGCGTCTTTCTCGCCTTTCAGTATCCGGTGGAGATCCCCGGGGTGAACAACACCTACTTCCTCCGCACCGCTTACAACGCCGTCCGGAAGTACCGCGGCGAGAGCGAGCTCGACGCGATGGACTTCCTGGTGCTCGTCCGGGAGAAGATGAAGTTCGTCGAGCTGGACGAGTCCCTGATGAACCGCTCGGTCAACGAGGGGTTCTCCGGGGGCGAGAAGAAGCGCAACGAGATCCTGCAGATGGCCGTGCTCGACCCGAAGCTGGCGATTCTCGACGAAACCGACTCCGGGCTCGACATCGATGCGCTGCGGGTGGTGGCCGAAGGGGTCAACCGCCTGAAGAGCGAGAAGCATGCGGTCATCGTGATTACCCACTACCAGCGCCTGCTGAACTACCTCGTGCCGGACATCGTTCACGTCATGCACGAGGGACGGCTGGTCAAATCGGGTGGGCGTGAGCTCGCTCTCGAGCTGGAGGAGAAGGGTTACAACTGGATCGAGAAGGAGTACTCCGCAACCGCGGTGTGATTGGGGATTGGATGACTGTCGTCACTGAACGAGACTCGAAACTCGACCATTTTCTGGATCTGCGATCACCCCTGGCCGACGTGCCGGAATGGGTGAACCGGATGCGGGAAGAGGGACGCGAACAGTTCGCCGCTCTCGGCTTCCCCACCACGCGCCAGGAAGCGTGGAAGTACACCAGCGTCAATCCGATTGCCGCCACCCGCTTCCATCCCGCCGCAAACACGGCCGACAGGCTCGGCGCCGCCGTCGCGGCCCCTCATCGCCTGCCGGATGCGGCCATGGAGCTGGTCTTCGTCAACGGGCACTTCAGCAAACCGCTCTCGACGGTCGGCGAGCTTCCGTCCGGAGCTCTGGTCGGCAGCCTGGCCGGCTCCTTCGGAGAGGCGGACGTTGAACGACACCTCGGGTCGCTCGGAAACGCCGCCGAGGAGCCGTTCGTCGCTCTGAACAACAGCCTGGTGACCGACGGTGCGGTGATCCGCATCCCGGACGGCGTCGCCATCGAGGGAGCGATCCACCTGCTTTTCATCTCCGTTCCCGAAGAGGAGCCGGTTCTGAACACACACCGGATCCTGGTCATCGCCGGCCGCAACAGTCAGGCGTCGATCGTGGAGAGCTGGGTTGGCGCGGCCGACGGAACGGTCTTCAACAACGTGGTGACCGAGATCATCGCCGCGGACAACGCCGTGATCGATCACACCAAGCTGCAGATGGAGACTCCGGGCGTCTTCCATCTGGCGAGTATCGATCAGCGCCAGGGACGTTCGTCGTCCTACACGCATCATTCGATCTCGGTCGGTGCCGGGCTCGCCCGCAACGACATCCGGGCGGTGCTCGATGGCGAGGGTGGCGATTGCGTTCTGAACGGTCTCTATCTGCTCGATGGCGATCAGCATCTGGACAACGAGACGGTGATCGATCACGCGAAACCTCACTGCACCAGCCGGGAGCTCTACAAGGGAATTCTGGACGGTCGCTCTCACGGGATCTTCCAGGGACGGATCATCGTCCGACCCGACGCGCAGAAGACCAACGCGCGGCAGACGAACAACAATCTGATCCTCTCCGCGAACGCGATCGCGAACACCACACCGCAGTTGGAGATCTACGCCGACGATGTGAAGTGCAATCACGGGTCGACCATCGGCCGGCTCGACGATTCAGCGATGTTCTACCTGCGCTCGCGGGGCATTCCACTGGAAGAGGCGCGGGAGATTCTGACCTACGGATTCGCCAGCGAGATCGTTGCCCATATCGGGGTCAAAGCAGTCCGGGAACGGCTTCAGGACATGTTGCTGTCCCGCCTGCCTTCGCCGGTCGGCCGGGAGGAGCGGGCATGACCAGCGCGGTGAGTCCATCGGTCGCACTCGATCCGGCGGTGGTTCGCGAGGATTTCCCCATTCTCCGCGAGATCGTCCGCGGGCATCCCCTCGTCTATCTCGACAACGCCGCGACCACCCAGAAGCCGCAGGCGGTGATCGACGCGATCAGTCACTTCTACACGACCAGCAACTCGAACGTTCATCGCGGGGTTCACCTGCTGAGCCAGCGGGCCACCGATGCCTACGAGGGGGCGCGAGAGAAGGTTCGCCGCATTCTCAACGCGGGCGAGGATCGCGAGATCATCTTCGTCCGGGGGGCGACCGAGGGCATCAACCTGGTGGCCAACACCTTCGCGCGCTCCCGGGTCAGCGAAGGCGACGAGATTCTGATCAGCGCCATCGAACATCACTCCAACATCGTCCCCTGGCAGATGCTCGCCGGAGAGACCGGCGCGCACCTTCGGGTGATTCCCGTCTCCGACCAGGGCGAGCTGAAGCTCGACGAATACCGGAAGCTGCTGACCGAGCGGACGAAGCTGGTTTCCATCGTCCACGTCTCCAACTCCCTCGGCACGATCAATCCGGTGCGGGACATGATCCGCATGGCCCATGAGCGGGGGATTCCGGTGATGGTGGACGGCGCGCAGGCGATGCCTCACCTGGCGGTGGACGTCCGGGAGCTCGACTGCGACTTCTACGTCTTTTCCGGCCACAAGATGTTCGGGCCGACCGGCATTGGGGCGGTCTACGGGAAGGCGGAGCATCTCGAGGCGATGCCTCCCTGGCAGGGGGGCGGAGACATGATCGCCTCGGTGACCTTCGAGAAGACCGTCTACAACGAGATTCCATTCAAGTTCGAGGCAGGCACGCCGAACATCGCCGACGCGGTCGGCCTCGGCGCCGCGATCGATTATCTGCTCGGTGTCGGGCTGGATCGGATCGAGGCACACGAGCACGACCTGCTCGGATACGCGACCGAGACTCTCCGCGGGATCCCCGGGCTTCGAATCATCGGAGAGGCCGAGCGGAAGTCCGCGGTCATCTCCTTCGTGCTCGAGGGAATCCATCCGCACGACATCGGAACCATCGTGGATCAGGAAGGTGTGGCCATCCGCACCGGACATCACTGCACTCAGCCGGTGATGCAGAGATTCGGAGTGCCGGCGACGGCGCGCGCTTCCTTCGCGCTCTACAACACGCGAGAGGAAGTCGACGCCCTGGCCGCGGCGCTGCAGAAAGTGAAAGAGCTCTTCGGATAATGGACGAAATGCTTCGCGAGCTGTACCAGCAGACCATTCTGGATCACAACCGGAATCCTCAGAACTTCCGGCGTCCGGAACAGACCAACCGCTCCGCCGAGGGTTACAACCCGCTCTGCGGCGATCACTACACCATCTACCTGGTGGTGGAGGGCGACGTGGTGCAGGAAGTCGGCTTCGAGGGCTCCGGCTGCGCGATCTCCAAGGCCTCGGCCTCGGTGATGAGCTCGGTGGTGAAGGGGAGGAGCGCGGAAGAGATCGAGGCGCTGTTCCGCAAGTTCACCGCGATGGTCAAGGGCGATCTTTCCGCGGAGGAAACCTCGAACCTCGGGAAGCTTGCCGTGTTCGGCGGCGTTCGGGAGTTTCCGACCCGGACCAAGTGCGCCACCCTTGCCTGGCATGCGGTGATCAACGCACTTCAGGGCACCCAGCAGACCGTCAGCACGGAATGAGAAGAGGGAAGGAATTGCGATGAGAGAACAGGTGGAAGTCAGTCGGGACGCAACGGCGGTTCTGATCCCGAGCGGTGAGCCGGTGGTTCTTCCAAAGGGAACCCAGGCGACGATCACGCAGTCCCTTGGAGGCTCCTACACGCTGATCACCGACCATGGAATGATGGTTCGCCTCTCCGGACAGGAAGTCGAGGCGATCGGCAAAGAGCCGCCCCAGCAGCAGCAGATCGAGGGAGAAGTCACACGCGAACAGCTCGAGCCGATGGTCTGGGATCAGCTCAAGACCTGTTTCGATCCGGAGATCCCGGTCAACATCGTCGATCTCGGTCTGGTCTATCTCTGCGACATCGAGCCGGCCGAACAGGAAGCGGGCACCTTCGACGTCAACATCAAGATGACGCTGACCGCGCCCGGTTGCGGGATGGGTCCGGTGCTCGCGAACGACGTGAAATCCCGGCTGGATCCGCTGCCGGGGGTGCGGGAAGCCCGGGTGGAGATCGTCTTCGATCCGATGTGGGACCGCAGCATGATGTCCGAGGCGGCGAAACTTCAGCTCGGCATGATGTGGTGACGCGGGCGACTCCTGCGGCCTGGAGGTGGCGCATTCGAGCCGCGATCGCGCGGCTCATCCCAGATCGACGGCTTCCTCGAACTCCTGACGCATGAATGAATAGCATTCGCAGGCCGCCCGCTCGAGCCGGCGCCGGTCGAGAATGGTGATCCCTCCGCGGCGGGTCTGGACCAGGCCTTCGTCCCGCAACCGCTGGAGCGCTTCGTTTACCCCGGCCCGCCGCGCTCCGAGCATCCGGGAGAGAAACTCCTGGGTCAACTGCGTCTCCCCGACCTCGATCCGCTCATCCATCTGCAGAAGCCATCGCGCCAGCCTCTGATAGACGGAGTGTCGGCGATTGCAGGCGGCGGCCTGAGAGATCTGAGTGATGAACGCATGGACGTATCGGAGGACGAGCTGCTGGAACATCTCCCCACGGGCGAACTCCTCGACGACCACTTCCGACGGAACCCGGGAACAGATTCCGGAGTGTTGCACGAGAGCCTGATTGGGCTGGTGTGAGACTCCCATCAACGCGTGAACACCGACCATTCCTTCGTTCCCCACGACCCCCACCTCCACCGTGGCACCGTCTCCGAATTTCCAGAGGAGCGAGATGACTGCATCGTGGGGAAAGTAGACGTATTCGGAGGTACCGTTCGGCTCCATCAATACGTCACTTCGAGTGACCTCGTGATGGGTCAGATGGCTCTCGATTCTCTCGCGCTCTCCGGCGGTCAGTGCCGCGAGAAGCTGGTTTTCACGAACTCGGTGAGGCTGGTGTCTTCGTACGGCCAAATCTTCCTCCACGCCGGCGCCCTGAGTGGCTCTCAATTGTCGTACCAGGAAAAGTGCCAGCCGGAAACTGAACTCTGATGACACCAATTCTGCAACTTTTTCGTCGGAAATGGAAACCATCCATCATCCCGGAGGTCGTTGGGCGGTGGCTTTGGACTGCGGGGCAGCGCACCGCTTTCCTTGAAGGTCCATCGGCGTCCTGAGCACGACCTTCAACGAAAGCGGCGCTTGTCGGGCTCGGCGAGGGTTGATCGGGTGTCGCTTCTGGCGGCTGCAGGGGACGGGTCAGGAGACCCGTCCCACACGGGGGGAGGTTGGTCGGGTCTCGTTTCTGCCCCCGTGTAGGACGGGTCTCCCGACCCGTCCCCTGGGCTCCACGAAGCGAGGAGCTCGGGTCTCGCGAGGAAGGCGGAGCACATCATGAGGTTCGCTCTCCGAAAGAGCAGGGCGCTGCAATATCCAAATCGGCGTCACCCTGTGGGGTGGGGCGGCGCAGCACTCCAAAGGGAGCCGAAAAGAAGCCGGCCCGACCACAAAAAAAGGGACGGCGATCGGATCGCCGTCCCTCGAGGATTCCCCTCACCGGAAACTCAGCGGTGGTCCTTGAAGAATGTCCACTGGGCGAGCGGATGCCCCGCCTTCAGCTCTTCGGCCTGCATGTATCCGTCGATCGCGGTGAAGACCGCGACCAGGCCGACGCCGAATCCGCAGGTGATCACTCCGAGAACGATGGCGGCGACGATCGCCGCGATCCCCTTCTGCCATTGGCCGAGAATGAAGTAGCCGACGCAGACGATGATCAGATTGAGGACCAGGATCAGAACCGGATCCTTCGGAGGAGTGGAAGGGTAGATCAGTTCCCCGCCACCGGAAGCCGGCGGAGGGGGAGGTGCGCCGCCAGGGGGCGGCGGAGTGGCGGAACCACCAGGTGCATTCGTATCCATCACAATCTTCTCCTCTCTACATCTTGTCCGCGAAGTCGCTGATGACCGGATAGCGCATCCGCTGTCCGTTGACGCCCTTCATGATGCCCATGATCATCAGGGCAAGATAGCCCAGCCAGAGAATGCAGCCGACGAACGAAAGGCCGCAGCTGATGGCGTCCGGCAGGAAATAGGTGATGACCCACCAGACGATGTAGATGACGACCCAGGCGGCGAACAGCATCAGACCGTTCTTCGCATGCCACTGCACTTCACGGTCGTCCTTCTTCACGATCAGGGGAATCAGCGAGAGCAGTCCGAGATACGACAGCACCACCATGAGGGTGCGATCGGAGCTCGACCCTCCACCCGGCGGTGGGGGCGGCGGCTGCTGGGCGGGCGGCGGTGGTGGTGGCGGAGCGCTGTTCGGTGGGTTCGGCGGCATGTCGGTCATGAATTCTCCCTCCTGTTATCCCTCGATTTTAACAAAGCGGTTATCTGCCTCAAGAGGCTTCGAGACGAAACCGGGCGATTTCCAGTGGAATCAGAGCCAGGGCGGCCGAAAGGACCAGCCCCAGAAGCATCGGCGTAGCATGGCCGATCCAGGCGGCGTCGTCGGCCATACCGAAGACAATCCTGACGAAGAAGCGCTGCATCGGACGGGCGATCAGAAACATGATCAACCCCACGTAGAGCATCGAGACCGCCATGTATCCGAGCCCTCCGAGCGAGAGGGCGACCTCGACGGGATTCTCGGTATCGAACCGAGGCGCGATCGCTCCCATCCCCACCCCCGCGGTGACCAGGGTGCAGGTGATCAGCATGGTGCCCGGGAGGGTATAGGCCCAGATCACCGCGGGCGCGGCAAGGATGATGTTCGCGAGGATGGTGAGGGCCAGAGAGATCGCCAGCAGCGGCAGCAGGTAGACGATCACCTTGACCCAGAGGAGCCGGCGCATCGAGACCGGAGCGCTCTGCAGCATCCAGAACTGCCGTCCCTCCGCTGAGATGGAGGGGTAGGCGAACCGGAGGCAGATCGCCGAGACGACGAACCCCGCCATCCCCAGGTTCAGATACGCCAGGATCGGCGCGCGATAGTCTCCCTCCAGCGGCATCATCCGGATGTTGTAGAGATAGAGAAAGAGCAGCGCAATCATCATGAAGAGCTGAGACCATTGCGTTGCATCCCGGCTCACCACCCGCACTTCCTTGGCCATCATCGCCCGGGTCTGCGGATGAATATTGCGGGTCATCCGATCGAGAACCCGGGTCATTCCTCCCGATCCGATCGCCGTCGGAGCGATGCTCTCCCGGGCGCGGACGAATGCGTGGTAGTAGGTCGTCCGTCCCACCAGGAGGAACAGCGCGAATGCGGCCACGCCAATGGCCGCGATGGGAGGATCGGGATAGGCGGGTGAGCCTTCGAGCGCACGGGAGGCCGTCGCCGCCGCGAGCATTCGACCGGGATCCCCGGCGAATGTCGGCAGGTCGACCGCCTGAAGGACCGCCTGGAGCTGATCCGTCCCGACTTCCGTGAAGAGACGTTCCGGACGCGCCATCCGGATCCCCACCACCACCAGGGTCAGCACCAGGATGGCGAGCGTGGCGGCGATCTGGTGAACGCGGCGAACCGGAAAGAACCGCACCAGCAGAAGAACCGCCGTGCTCGAGAGACTGACCGGAATCGAGATCAGCACGAGGAGATCGATCGCGGAGATCAGCGCGAACCAGCCCGGCGCCTGGTACTGGCGGGCAAGGGCGACGAACATCGGCAAGAGGAAGAACACCACCAGATAGGAGCTCTGGATCATCGTCTTGAGCCAGCGGCCGACGATCAGTCGGGTGCGGGAAACGGGAGCCGCGTGATAGATCTCCAGATCGAGATCGGTGAAGAACGCGCCGATCGCACTGGTCAGCGAGGAGAAGAACAGAACCAGAACGGCAACGAAGAAGACCAGGCCGAGAAAGTTCTCGATCAGTCCCAGGGCGAAGAACGGATTGAGCGCCTCGATCCGGCCGGCGGCCGCGAAGACCCGTCGGAAGATTTCATGATCACCCCAGAGAAACAGGATGAACAGGAGTCCCACGAAGGTGATCTTGAACGCAAGCGCCGCCCCCACCGGCCGCAACCGGGCCAGCCACAGACGAATCGGCCACAGCATCCCGAGAGTGTACTCCTGGAGATGGGAAGGCAGAAGGAGCAATCCGTACCAATTTGACCAGACTCCCGAAACGGTACGATTTCTCACCCGCTGGTGTACTGTGAAACGACAATGAATTCTGATCGATCGACCGCCGGTCTGCAGTCACCCCGGATCGCTCTGCGCGGTGTCCACGAGAGCGATCTCCGTCAGTTTTTCGAGGATCAGTGTGAGCCCGAGGGAGCCGCCCTGGCGGCATTCACTCCGCGGGAAGAGGCGGAATTCTTCGCCCACTGGGCGAAGATCCTTGCGAACCCCACCAGCCTGAACCGGACCATTCTCTGCGATGCCCGCATCGCGGGCAACATCGTGAGCTTCGAGCAGGATGGCCATCGGGAAGTGGGATATTGGATCACCCGCGGGCTGTGGGGACGCGGCGTGGCCAGCGAAGCGCTTCGCCAGTTTCTTCTCGAAGAGACCAGGCGTCCTCTGCTGGCGTTCGTCGCGGAGCACAACCGGGGGTCGGTCCGCGTGCTCGAGAAGTGCGGCTTCCGGATCGTCGGGAAGCAGGAGCACTTCGCCCTCCGGGGAGATCAGTCCATCACGGGAGTCATTCTCCGGCTCGAATGATCGGGCGGAGCATCGTCCTCGGCTATGATCGAAGGGATGACCACCCTTCAACTCGAGACCAGGATCGCGGCACCGGTCGAGCTCTGCTTCGATCTGGCCCGCGACGTCGGCGCGCACGCGGAGTCCGCCGCGTTCACCTCGGAACACCTGGTTCCGCCGGGCCGGATGTCCGGGCTGCTCGAGCTCGGTGACCTGGTGGCGTTCGAGGGGAGACACTTCGGCATCAGGCAGCGATTCGTCGCCCGGATCGTGGAGATGCAGCGGCCCTCCTTTTTCGTCGACGAGATGGTCCAGGGCACCTTCCGGAGCATGCGTCACACCCATCAGTTCGAGCCATCCGGGACCGGAACGCTGATGCGGGACACCCTCCTCTGGACCGCGCCTCTCGGACCCCTCGGGCGGCTGGCGGACGCTCTGTTCCTGCGGCGTCACATGGAGTGGTTCGTCCGGACCAAGCAGGACCGGCTCCGGACGATCGCCGAGGAGCGCGCGCGGTGACCGCCACCCCGGATCGCTCCTCCCCCCGAAGATTCTCGTTCGGATGGTGGATTCCTCTGCTGATGTCCCTGACTCTGCTGGGCCTTGGCTTTGCTGCACTCGATCAGTACAACATCACCTGGGACGAGGGTGTCGGAGATCTCTTCTTCGGACAGCGCAACTTCCTCTACTTCACCAGCGGCAACCGGGAGTGGCTGCAGTTCGACCGGGACCTCGAGGTTCCCGCGCCGCTCCCCGACCTCGATGCAACACCGCTTCGCACCTCACCTCAGGAACACTACCCGGTGGCGAGCACGCTCGCGACGGCAGTTTCGCTTCTTTCGACCCGCCTGGAGCTCACCGACCCGTTCGACGGCATTCATCTGTTCAACCTTCTCCTTGCCGCTCCGTTCCTCTTTTTCTTTTTCCGGCTGATCGAACGGGAGAGGGGACGTCTCACGGCGGTGGCCGCAACCCTTTTTCTGTTCACCTCGCCTCGAATCGTTTTCGCGATGATGGCGAATGTGAAGGATTTCCCGGAGATGATCCTTTTTGCCGCGAGTCTCGGGGTGTTCTGGATCTTCGATCGCAGGAGCTCGCCCGCAGGGGTGATGCTCGGAGGGGTGCTCTGGGGGCTGGCACTCGGCACCAAGGCGAATGCCTGGTTCGTCCCCCCGATCATTCTGCTCTACCTGATCGTGAGCATCGGATCGAACCGAAGGAGCGAGCTCTTGCGCCGCTGGCTTCCAGCGGGTGTGGCGGTTCTGCTCGGGCTCGCGGTGCTGGTGATGGCGTGGCCGTGGTTGCAGCAGGATCCGATCGCCCGGCTGCTCGAGAACCTTCGCTACAACGCGGCGCGGGCGGGGTCGGTCCGTCCGGATGTGTTTGCCCCGCCTCTCCGGATGCTGCTCTTCACCACCCCCTTGCCCTTTCTGGCCAGCGCGCTGGGTGGACTGGTGTTGTGTGTGGCCGGGCTGAGGCGGACGAAGTCTTTGGAACTGCTTGCGCTGCTCTGGATCGCGGTGGTTGGAGTGCGGGTCTTTTTCACGGCGAATTTCGACGGTGTGCGGCACTTCCTGGAGATCTTTCCGCCTCTCGCGTTCCTGGGTGGCGTGGGCGTGAATGCCGGAGTCGAAGCTCTGCGCCGGTTTTCCCGGGCATGGATCGCCGGGACGGCGGCAACCGTTCTGCTCGTCCTCCAGATGGTTCCCATGCTTCTGACCCATCCCTTCGAAGCCGCCTACTGGAATTCTCTGGCAGGAGGCGCCCGGGGTGCCCGTGAACGAAACATCCCGCAGTCCGGCGACTACTGGGCGGCGAGCTACCGGCTCGGCATGCGGTGGCTGAACGAGAACGCGCCGGAACACTCTGCGCTGGTGGTGCCGATCTCAGAACATAAGGTACGCCTAGTCGCACCCGATCGACTGAGAGGGGATATCGACCTTCTGCACACCACCTCCGCCGCAAGCCCGCGGGTCCCTCGGGGAGTGATCCCGGCAATCGACCGGATCAGCCGCGAGCGGGCGGTGTTCGTGATGTTCGTCCCGCGACGGGAGTGGATGAACGCCCTGACCTATCGGGTGGCGAGGGCGAGCGATCCTGTGGCCGTCTGGTCCCTCGAGGGTGAGCCGCTGCTCCTGATCTACCGCTGGCCTCAAGGAGAGTAGCCGCGGGCGAAGGGGCCGGGAGGGGGAGTCCGGCAGACGATCACGGGGGGGTTACTTCAGCTTCTCGACCTCATCGAAGAAGCGCATGGTGGATTCGAACCGGCGTCTGCGCGCCTCGCCGCGCTCCAACCCGAGGTCGATCAGACGTTCGATCACTCGTGGGTACTTCAGTTCGGTCGCTTCCCACAGCTTCGGGTACATCGAGATGCGGGTGAACCCGGGGATGGTATTGATCTCGTTCAGATAGAGACGGTCGGTGCCCCGCTCCATGAAGAAATCCACCCGCGAATAGCCGGAGCCGCCGATGGCCCGAAAGGCGGCCACGGCGAGCCTGCGAATCTCCTCGGCTTTCTGCGGTGATACCTTCGCGGGGATGACCAGCGACGAGCGGTCATCGATGTACTTGTCCTTGTAGTCGTAGAACTCGCCACCGGTCATGACTTCGCCTGGAACCGAGGCTTGCGGATCCTCATTACCCAGGACCGAGACCTCGATCTCGCGGGCATCGATCCCGCGCTCGATGAGGACTTTTTCGTCGAACCGGAGAGCAGCTTCCATGGCGCGGTCGAGGTCCTCTTCGGCCTTGACCTTGGTCACGCCGACCGAGGATCCGGCATTGGCGGGTTTGACGAACCAGGGGAGGCGGAATCCGTTTCTGATGGAGCGCTGAATTCGCTCCGGGTCGTGGAGCCAGTCGTGCTCGGAGACGGGAATCCAGTCGACGATCGGCAGTTTTGCGGCGGCAAAAGCGTGCTTCATCATCCACTTGTCCATGCCGACGGCCGAGGCGGTGACGCCGCTTCCGACATAGGGGACTCCGAGCACTTCCAGATAGCCCTGGATGCAGCCATCTTCCCCGAAGCTTCCATGGATGATCGGAAAGACGACATCGATCCTTTCGGCCCGGAGCCATGGCGCAAAATCGAGCCGTGGACCGTGGTCAACGTCTTCGCCCTCCTCCAGGACGCGGAGGCTCCACTCCGGTGTGACGAACCGGTTGTCGCGGGTCAGCGCCACCGGCACCACCTCGAACCGATCGCGCGGTGCAGACTGGTAGATCGAACGTGCCGAAAGAATCGACACATCATGCTCGGCGCTTCTTCCTCCGAAGAGCAGAGCCACTTTCAGCAGGGATTCAGGCATCGGTTCGAGGTCTCCGTGCTCGGGTCAGCGTCCCGGGATGCTGCCGAGCAGATACTTCAGGTCGTCGTCGGTCCAGCGGATTCCTCCACCGACGATGAATGCGCTGTCGTTGAAAAGGTTGTCCACGCCGCTGGTCACGAAAATCTCCGGCAGGGTCTTGCTCTCGCGGTTCAGGATGTACTCGCCGAACAGCCGGATGTGAGGTTTGTCGTCGTATCGTTTGGAGAAGTCGAACGCTTCTCCGGTGACGCTGAGACGGCGGCTCAGGGAATAGTCCGCTCCAACCCCTCCAGTCGAGTCGAACAGGCCGAGACGGACGGCCAGACGAGGATCGAGCCGCCAACCGGCCTGAGCCGAGAGGACGAATCCGTGATCATAGCGGACCTGCTCGGTGGTGATGGTGGTCTCCCCTCCGGTCGGTCCGGTGACGGTGGTCTCGACGATCTTCTCGTTGCGGTGGCCCCGGGGCGTATCCGCCAGCTCGAGGTGGTAGAACCGGTTCTGCTCGGGGTCGGGGATCAGGTTGGCGACCACGGCGGAGCGGGAGTTGCCGTTGAACCCTGATTCGTCGTTGAGGTGCAGTCCGGCGTAGTAGTCGGCCTTCATACCGAGGTCGAGCTTGAGTTTGGCGGCCTTTCCGAGAGTGTCTTTCAGCTCGTTGACGCCGCTCTCGACCGAAGCGAGCGCGCCGTTCAGCCGCTCGTGCGCCTCGTCGCTGTAGATCAGTTTCCCCACGGTTCCCTCACCGGAGCGGATCTGGCCGGTGATGGCGTTGAGGTTCTGGTCGGTGGTGCGGAGATCGGCGGACAGAGCCCGGAGGTTTCTGACGATCTCCCGGACGTCGTCCCGGTTGTCGCCGACCGTGTCGCCCATCGAGCCGGCCAGCGCATCGATCGAGGCTGCGATCTTCGGGATCTCCACCCGGAGATCGGCGGTGATCACCCGGATGTTGTCCGCGGTCGAAGCTACGTTGCTGCGATTGGCCTCGATCAGGTGGCGCACCTCCGCGGTGATCAGCCGTACGTTCTCCACGATCTCCGCAAGGCGCTGCTCACCACCCGGACCGGCCATGGCGGTTCGCATCGACGCGGTAATCGCCTTCACGTCATCCGCGATGGCGGAGATCTGGTTGGTGACCTGATCGATCGAGGCGGTGGTCTTGCCGGGCAGCACCACCTGATTGCCCTTCGCCTGCTCACCGTTGTCGAGCTGAATCACCGGGGCATCGGCTGAGCCGGGGTCCAGCTCGACGTACTTTTCGCCGAGAAGGCCCAGATCGGTCACCCGTGCGGACGCTCCCTGGTGGAGCTGGACGTCCTTGTTGAGCTCGAGGGTCACCACCGCTCTTCCATCCGGAGTCAGTTCAATGTCGGAAACCTTGCCCACCCGAACCCCGGCCACCCGGACCGCGGACCGCACATCCAGTCCCGCCACCGAGTCGAAGACGGCCTTGACTGTTTTCGTGGCCCCTCCGCCCTGCAACTGAATGTCCTGGATCTTGAGAATGAAGAATCCCGCGATCACCAGGATGATCAGCATGAACAGACCGACTTTTGCCGCAGCGCTCATCCTCCGATTCCTTCCCGGACCTCGGCCCGTGCTCCCTCGATCGGATCCACTCCCGCGTCACGAAGCATCCGAAAGAGAAGTGACAGCGGGAGGCCGACCACATTGGTGTAGCTGCCTTCGATTGCGTCGATGAACATCGCCCCGATTCCCTGCACCGCGTAGGAGCCGGCCTTGTCCATCGGCTCGCCGGTGGCAACGTACCAGCCGATGTCGGCGGTCGAGAGCGGCATCATACTCACCCGCGACTCCGCGATCCGGCAATCGAGATCATCGCTCGACTTTCGAAGGAGTGCAACGCCGGTGAATACGGTATGCCACCGTCCCGCGATTTGGCCGAGCATCCGGGCCGCATCCGCTGGGTCCTTCGGCTTTTCCAGAATCATTCCGTCGATCTGGACGACCGTGTCGGCAGCGATCACCCAACGATCCGGCCGGGCGGATCCCACCGCCTCGGCCTTTTCCCGCGCGAGCCGGCGAACGTACTCGTGGACCGACTCCCCGGGACCGGGGATCTCTTCGACGTCACTGGTGATGACTTCGAAGTCGAGACCGATCTCCCGCAGCAGATCGCGGCGGCGGGGAGATCCCGATGCGAGGATCAGGGTCATCGCTGCTCTCCCACCCGGCCGATTTTGACCACGATCACCACCCGCCCCTCCGGACCAACCCGATAGAGCACCCGCAGCGGTCCCCGAAGAAGGCTCCAGAGGCCTCGAAGCGGGTCGAACAGAGGGGTTCCGCTGAGGGGATCCTCATCGATGGAACGGAGAGCCTCACGAGCCTCGCGGCGATCGTCGTCGCCGAGAGCGATCCAGTCCTCTTCGACCCGCAGGCTCAGCCGGAGACGGTCAGGAGTCACCAAGGTCCTCCGGGAGGATCAGTTCGCCGCGTCGCGCCTGCTGATCGGCAGTCTCGATCTCGGCCATCAACGCGGGGTTGGCCGTGATGTCGAGCGTCTCTTTCATCGCACAGTACTCGTCCCACGAAATCAGCACCGCCACGGGACGCTGGTCATGCGTCACCAGCGTCCGCCGTCCGGTCACTTCACACTCTCCCACCATCTCCCGCATCGAGGCATCGAGATCATAGAGGTTCTCGGTGCGATCTTTCATAGGCAGTTTTCTCCGCAATTCGACGGCCACGGCGGTTTCCCCGTCAAGGCCGCCGAGGCTGCTGATGCAGTCCCCGCACCAGAGTTGCGGGGAGGTTCTCACCCGGAAGCCTGCGCGGCACAGGTTCGTCCTGCCGCAAAAGCGGAAGGCGCATTACCGCCCCTGGCCGACGACCTGTTCGAGGTGCCTGCGAAATCTCTCGCCGAACTCCGGATGACGGAGAGCATAATCCACCGTGGCCTCGAGGTATCCGAATTTTTCCCCGGCGTCGTAGCGCCGTCCGTCGAAGACGTAACCGTAGATGCCGCCCCGCTCCATGAGCATGCGCAGCGCGTCGGTCAGCTGAATCTCGCCCCCGGCGCCGGCATGGGTGGAGTCGATCAGCTCGAAGATCTCGGGGGTCAGAATGTACCGGCCGATGATTGCGTAATTCGAGGGGGGATCGCTTTTCGGTTTTTCGACCATGTCGGTCAGCCGGAAGAGCCGGTCGCCTTCCTGCTCGCCGGCAATGATTCCATAGCGGGAGGTCTGATCCGGCGGGACCTGCATCAGAGCGATGACCGGCCTGCCGGTGGACTCGAATGCCGCCGCCATCTGAGCCAGCGCCGGGGGATCCGCGAGGATGACGTCGTCCGGCAGAGAGACGGCGAAAGGCTCGTCACCGACCACGTCCCTCGCCGCAGCCACCGCGTCTCCCAGGCCTCGGATCAACTTCTGACGAACCGAGATCACATTGGCCAGAGCCGCGACGTGACGGATCTCGTCGAGCAGCTCGGTCTTCCCCTTCTCCTCGAGAGCCTGTTCCAGTTCCTCGTTCCGATCGAAGTGATCGAGGATCGACTCCTTCCCCCGGGACGTGACGATCACCACTCGATCCAGTCCCGAAGCGACCGCCTCCTCCACTCCATACTGGATCACCGGCTTATCGATCAGCGGGAGCATCTCTTTGGGAGTGACCTTGCTCGCCGGAAGCAGACGGGTCCCGTAACCGGCACAGGGGAAGACGCAAGTGCGAAGTTTCGGTGTCATGCGCGGGAGTGTATCAACGGACCGACTCGGGGCAGAAGCGAAAGGGGGAGAAAAGGCGAAAAGGCGGTCGAGACGGTCGCAGGGGAAAGCCAGGGTAGCCGGTGGTTGCGAGCGCAGCGAGCCACCACCGGAACACGACCACGAAGAAATCCACGCACCCAGGCAGGGGTGCCATCCCACCGCCCGTCGGCAGCGTCGTTCAACGAAACGCCGCGCGGGAGCACTTCCGCCATCCTGAACCGTTGAATGGGGGACTCTCGCGGTGGACGACGGCAGCGGGCACGTTCCCGCCTCCTGTCATCAGAAGCTCCGACAACTGTGTCGAAGCCCATGCAGTGGGTCGCGAAGGATCCTGCCTTCGTCAGGGTCGAGATCAGGAAACCGCGAAACGGCAGCCCCCGAGCGCAGCCAATCGTTCCCCCACGGTCGCCGCGCGAGGCTCACATCATCGATTGTCGGAACCCCAGAATCTCTGGCCCTTCTCCCCGTTCTCGTCATTCGCCTCTACACATCGTAGACAAACCGAGAACCGAAGATCTGACCCTCCTCCCCGCGTTCAACGAAAATGCCGTGCGGGCCGCACGTCCCCCGGTGAGGCCCCCCCCACGCCGGCCCCGAAGGGGCCAGGGAGATTAGCCGGTGGCAAGCGAAGCGCAGCCACCGGTCCACATGGCCCGGACTTTACGGTCCACCCCGGAGGGGTGCTGGAGAGCGCCGAGCCGCCAGTCATTCGCCCAGCCCGATTACCCGCCAAACCCGACGCCAGCCATATCCTCCTGAAACACATTCATCGAGACTATCGAGACTGCACCTGATTCTGCGAACAGACCGCAACGAACAGCTGCGCCCAGGACGGTTCGCAACCTCACCCCAACTGACTGTTGGAGCTCCGTTCTTGTGGAGCGAGATCAGTTTCTCCACAAGCTCCTGATACATTGCGGCCGCCCTCGCGACCTCGGCGCGAGCCTCCGCCAGCGCCTCCTTCCGGGCCTGCTGTTCAGCGTGACGCTGCTGGCGCTCCGTCTCGCGCTGCTGCCGCTCGTACTCCCGCACGAGTCGCCGTCTCTCTCTTTCTGCGCGCTCCGCAGCGCGAATCATCGCGTTGAGAATTCTGCCCATGTTTGGGGAGCTTCCTCTGATCTGTACCGTATCTCGCTGCCGGGATGCCCCCTGAGCGAGAGGGTCACATCGTCGCTTGTCGGCATCCCTGGATCTGCGGCCATTCTCCCCGTTCTCGTCGTTCGCCTCTACGCATCGTAGACAAACCGAGAACCGAAGATCAGATCTGCCCCCCTCCCCGCGTTCTCGTGCGGTAGACAAACCGAAGACCGAAGACGTGACCCTTCCACTTCCTTTTAACAGGACGTCGCTTGGGCGGCGGCTTTGAAGTGCGGTGCAACGCGCCGCTTTCATTCAACGTCGCAAAAAGAGTGCGCGCGACCTTCACCCAAAGCGGCGCAGCCGTCACAACTCCCCTCTCCCCGCGCAGAATGACCGGATGGAACTCAACGGTGAGGCGGGGAGAGGGGCCGGGGTGAGGGGCAACCGGTGGGCAGAGACCGGGCACCTTCTTTACTCGAAACCGGGAGCTTCCTTTAGACCGAGAATGCGGCATCGGGGGTGGACCAGATGCCGTGGAAGGAAGCGATGAAGGAGGACGAGAGACCGAGGCCCCCGCGCAAGAGGGCCACATCGCCGGCGGTCGGAATCCCGGAATCTGCGGCCATTCTCCACATTTTTCGTGATTCCGCTCTACGTGCCGTAGACAAACCGAGGGCCGAAGACGCGACCCTACCGCGCCGTCTCTCTCGTTCCGCCCGCTCCGCAGCGCGAATCATCGCGTTGAGAATTCTGCCCATGTTTGGGGACCTTCCTCTGATCTGTACCGTATCTCGCTGCCGGGATGCCCCCTGAGCGAGAGGGTCACATTGTCGCTTGTCGGCATCCCTGAATCTGCGGCCATTCTCCACGTTCGCCTCTACGTACGTAGACAACCGAGAACCGAAGATCTGAGCCTCCCCGCCCGGCCTTAATCCAGTGTCCAATACACGTGATAATTCCATCCATCGGTCAGGTCGACCCTTTTGAAACCAAGCGCACGTGCTCGCTCCAGAAAGTCGGTCTTCTTCAGGTTGTGAGCCCACACATCATTGAACAGAACAAATTTCAGCGTCAGTCGATCCGACTGAGCGCCGCCCGTTATGGCTTCGATGTCTATCCTCTGTCCAGGTAGTCCTCGCGCAAAACCCTCGCGTAAAGCTCCCGCGCTTTCTTCTCGGTATCCCTCTGCTCTCGTGCTTCGAGCGCTCTGACCTTCGCCGCGTAAAACTCCTCCTTCTCTCGGTAGCCTTCGTTGACGGGTACCAGGTTTGCGAGCTGTTTGTAGATCCGAAGATTTTCCCGAACGTTGCTCCCGGGGACCTTCCGTACCGCCGCCAGGAGCTCCTGCTCCTTCTCCTTCTTCCCCGCGTCGCGCTGGATCTTCTCGGCCTTCTCCAGTTCCGATCGGACGAGTTAAAGTTGGGGTTGTCCGGATCAACCTCCGCGACCAGGGACAGCGACTCCCGGGCCGCTGTCAAATCGGTTGACTGAATGTGTGCGCGGGCCGCGGCGAGATTCTGCTGCCTCTCTTTGAGCGGTTGGGCCCGACGGTCGTCCTGGACGACATTCGGCTGCTGCGCGACGACGCTGTTTGCGCTGGAAGAGCCACGTTGTTCGGGAGCAGCATTCCTGAAGATCATCAGCAGAACAGCCAGCACGATGAGTGCACCTGCGCCCGCCGCCGTTGGGGAGAAGGGAAATCTCGAAGGCCAGTCCTCCGCCTCGCTCGATTCAACCTCCGAAGAGCTCTCACCGGGCGACACCGGGCTCACGGCAGGCGAATCAGTGGAGGCAGGCAGGTTCGCCAGGAGAGGGTCGCTATCGAATAGCTCCCGGACATCGCTCGGGTACATCCATTTCTGCTGCAAGGGGTGATAGATGTTCGCGGACGGCGGAATGCGTCCCTCCCGATACCAGCTTCGCAGCTCTTCGATCGATTCGGCTCGATATTCCTCGTCCCCAGTCCGAATCTTCCATTCCATCGCTACGCTCCTATCGGTCGCCGTCCATCACACTGCACACTGTGACGTGATCAGCAGAAACAGCAGCACGCCAAAAAGAAGCAGTAACGCCACGGCTCGGAGACATCCTCGGGCGTTCTCATAGGGGTCGAGGAACTTTTCACCTGCAGGCATCCGGGGCGCTGGCGGTGGCGAGAACAACCCACTCAACTCCTGTGCTTCGGAAGCGTACATCCATTTCTGAAACAGCGGATGGTGAACATAATGATGTCGCTGTACTCTTCCTGAACGACACCAGCTCTGCAGTTCAGCGAGAGACTTCGGACGGTACTCAGAATTGTCGATTCGAACAATCCACTGATCCTCCGAGTCGACGCGCGTGCGACTCGGTTCCCTAACGACAGGAGGCAAATGCGCTGGCGCCTCCGCTGCTGCACTCGGGGGCGGCGTTCCCGCAGGTTGCCTCCTCGATCTCCGCAGCTCCGGCACTTTACTCACGGGCAGCCACCGCCCCAACTGGGGATGCAGGATTCGAGCTGTCGATGGCACCTCACCCGCCGCGATCCACGATTTGAGCTCGTCGAGCGATTCCGCACACCTCTCCACGCCCTCAGATTTCATCCTCCACTTCATACAACCTCCTGCGGAGCCAGCCCCGCTCTCCTTCCTTCTATCCCATGTCCTCCAGGAACTCGCTCCCCGCCCCGACCGCCGTCACGAGCAACCTCTCCCTCGCCCTCGTGCAGGCAACGTACAGCAGATGTCGCTCCGTCTGGTAGACGTCCTCCAGGTCCGCTTCATTTCGTTGCCGATTCACCATGCCGAAAGGCCTCGAGTTTCGCGCGCTCACTCTATCTCTTCACGTACCAAAATGGAGCCACGGCATCCAGGCTTTTCTCTTCCACACTCCCGGAAGACTCAAACCTCACCAGAACCATCCCGGCAGCCCGGTTCGCCTTCACAATCGTCGCAACATGGTGAAAGCCGCCGTCATATATCTTCACTCGCGGCTCTGCCGTACTCCAGGAGAGATGCGCGTATTCCTTGGCGATCTCCAGTGACCTCGGTGGGATTGGGACCTCGACCACGGGAGAACGCACTCTCCCGTGAGCACTCGGGAATCTTCAGCACCTTCGAACGCGTCAATCCTTCGTCGCCGAACCTCAGAAAACTCGAATCTACGCGAGAGGTGTAGACCACGTTCTGGAACCCCGCGGCGGATGCTCGTTGATTCACGCCTCCGGGTAGGATCTGGCCATACATGACTGTGCGATTTGCCAGAGATTCCATCATGCTGTCGTAAAAGTTCAGCGTATCCACCTGAAGAGTCTCGCAGTTTTTTCCGCGAAACCGGAAGCGCAGATCAAAGCCCGAGAGCGGTGACGATGCGAATGTCCGCCGCATGCTTTCCGCTGCGTCGAGTCGCAGAGTGCCGCGCGAATCGCAGCAGTCTGGTCCGTGAGCTCGCGCACTGACGGATCACCGTTTCCGAAAGACGTGAGTATCTGAAGCCGTTGCTTGGCGGTGTCGATGTCGTGTGCTCGGAGCGCTCGCCGCGCGTCAACCATGGCGAGCTGCCTGCACCGATCTGCGATATCACTCGGCGTCCGAATAGCAATCAAATCCCCACATTGCTGCAACGCCAGAATCGGATCACGACTGCTCCGGATCGCCTCCAGCGCCTGCTCAGGCTTTCCAGTCAGATCATCTCTCGCCGACTGCGGTACGGATACTGATCTGCCGTGGACCGGAGCCGGTCCGTTCTTTTTCGCGGCAGCCTTCGTGAATATGAATAAGAGCGCGAGAAAGAGAACCACCACTGCTACCGGGATAAAGATGCTCGCTGCGGGAAATTCTCCCCGCTCTTCCCACTGTCCACTGGAAGGGCTGAAGTTCTGCGCTCCGTCAGGCGGGGCGACGCAGGACGAGTCAATTCCAGTACCTGACTTGGGTACAGCCACTTCTCCTGCAGCGGATGGTAGATGTTCGCATGCGCCGGAATTCGCCCAGAGCGATACCAGCCCTGCAACTGTTCGATTGACTCGGCAACGTAGTCGCGATCCCCGATTCGAACTCTCCATTCCATGACATAACCCTCCGCTATGCGCAAAAGCCCGATCCGCGACCCCTACCCCATATCCTCCAGAAACTCACTCCCCGCCCCCACCCCCGTCACGAGCAACCGCTCCCTCGCGCGCGTGCACGCAACGTACAGCAGATGCCGCTCCGTCTGGTACACATCCTCCAGATCCGACTCGTCCGACACCGACTCGATCCGATCCTGCAGCGGGAGCACTTCGTCGTCGCACGCGATGACGGCGACGGCGCGGAACTCCAAGCCCTTCGCGAGGTGCATGGTCGTGATGGAGATGTGGTCGTCGAGCGTCTTCATCTTTTCGTCGAGGATCGTGAACGGGCGCACCCGCTGCCTTCGCGGCGGCTTCGGCTCGATGGCAACTGCGGCTCGGCGCGGACGAACACGGCGATCTCCTCGGGTGGGACACCTTCGTCGAGGCGCTCGCGGATCCACTCGCCGACGGCCTCGCTCTCCTCTGCCTCAGCTATCGAACAGCCGCACTACGGGCGCCGGGCCGTTGAAGACGGAGATGGTGCCGCGGCGGTCTTCGACGACGCCGTCGACGTCGGCGATCTCGGGGTCGAGGAGGTGGTCGGCGTGGTGGCGGATCTGGTGCGACGTCCGGTAGTTGATGCGCAGGCCGTGCGAGCGGCCGCGGATCTCGACGCCGAGGCTGCTCCAGGAGAAGGGCTGCTGGAAGATGCGCTGGCCGAGGTCGCCGGCGAAGAAGAGGCTGTTGGCGCGGCCGCCGCCGAGGGCGGCGAGGAAGCGGAGCTGCGGGACGCTCACGTCCTGCGCTTCGTCGATCACGGCGAAGTCGAACGGTGAGCGGCCGCGCTCGCGGAGCTTGTCCGCGAGGCGGGAGAACATCGTCGCCTCGGTGATCAGCCCCTTCTCCTCGAGCCGCGACCTCACCTTCTCGTAGATCGACCAGAGGACCTCGCGACGATTCTCCGGGAGCCGCGTCTTCCGCCCGAGCCGCTTCACGTCGCGATACTCCTCCCAGGTCGAGAGCTGCCACGCGTCGACCACACTCGCCCACTCGGTCCAGAGGAAGTGAGGCGTGAACCGCTCCTCCCCCACCTCGGAAGCAGCCTCCGCGATCAGACGCCGCACTTCGCCATCGCTGACGAGATGTACCGGCCCGATCTGCGCCTCGTAGAGCCGCCGCCCGATCGTCCCGATCGCAGACACCTCGAGCCGCTCCGCTGACCCGCGGCTCGTTGCCGATGAGCTGCCGCAGCCGATGACGCAGCGCATTCGCGAGCGTCTCGGAGAACGTCGTCAGCAGAACCCGCGCGTCGTGGTTCGTCCGCGCGAGATGGACGGCGCGATGGAGTGCGACGATCGTCTTGCCGGTGCCGGCCGAGCCGGAGATGCGCGCCGGGCCGCTGTACTCCCGCTCGACGAGCTCCCGCTGCGACGGATGGAGGAACACCATCCACCGCTCCCACGGGATACTCGAGCGCCCGCTCCAGCTCCTCGACGTTCGTGATGACGCGGAATCGCCGCTGCGCGTCCGGGTGCTCGAACGCGATCGACGTGCTCCTCGATCTCCTCCGCCACCCGCGGCGTCGCCCCGACCGCCAGGTCGAGCAGCGCCTCGGCGGCTTCGTTCGGCAGGTGCTCGGCGAGATCGAACAGCGTGTCCTCGGTCGCCTCCCGGACCTCGCTGCACCCACTGCCGGCGGCACGCCGTAGCTCAGCAGATCCTCCTCGGCGACGTCGGGAAACAGCAGCGGCTTCGGCGGCTCCTCCGGCGCGACGTACTGCGGGATCTCGATCTCCCGCACCGTCTCCCGGATCTCGACGAGCTGCGCGGCGCCGGTCTTCGGATGCCGCTCGATCTTCCGCCGCTCCGCCCACCGGTACGCGTCGTCGTGATGCCCGCGTAGCAGAGCAGCAGACTCGACGAGGTCCGATGCACGATGATCCGCACATCCCGGTTCACCCGCACCGACCAGAAGTTCGTCATCCTTCACCCGATCGAGCCGATGAAACTGCATCCCCGGATTCGACGGATCCATCTGCAGATCGAACGCGGTCGTCTTCACCGCCTTCTGCTCGTCCGCCGGTAAGAGCGGCGAGAGCTGTCGGTGAATGTGTCTGCGATTCGGAAGTCCATCGTTCACCCGTTGACCAGGATCAGTCGAGAGCTGCCAGCGATCTCCAGCGCGATCTGCTTCCTTCTGGCCTTCTGGAGATCGGGGTCGGGGTCGACCGGCCAATCGACGATGTTGGCGTGACGTGCCGGTGGCTCGTCGGATCGGACCTCCAGCTTCCGTTGGCGGACGACCTTGCAAGGGCATATTGCCATCCCGAAGCGGATTTCGCTGCCGGTGACTTCGCTCGCGGCCTTCCATAGCTCATCTTGCGGTCCGGCACCATGTCGAATCACCGAGGTCGCGCCGTCGGAGGCGGGCAGGAAGGCGACCGCCTTCGCACCAGAGCGCGAGTAGTAGCTCGAGTGCCTCAGCACCCGGGCGAGGTCCTCGTCATCACCGACGTGCTCAGGCAGCCCCGACGGCAGCATGAGCCTCATCCATGATGTCGCGGATTCCCTCCACGATCCGGTGGGGGATTTCGAAACCGTCGAACCGCGCGACGGCGTGACCCTTGTCCGTGCCGTCGATCCAGGCGTAGGCCAGGCGATCGGTCTCTCCGATGCTCAACGAAAACACCCTCTTCCGATTCGCGACCCAGTCGAGCGATACCGAGCCGTCCGGCTCCGGCGCAATCTCCGGAATCGGCACGTCCTGCGGCATTGCGCGGAGGAAACTCACGGCCCGCTCGACCGCGCGCACGGAAAGCGGGACTGCTCCATCCTCATCCCAACCCTCGGCTGAACATTCGCCAGCCGTCGCGAACACCTCGGAGATCGCCCGGTCCCTCGACCCGAAAAGCGCGAACGAGCGCTCTTCCGATCTCTTGATGAGGGAAGCCGAGTCCCGAATCGCGCGGGCTTCCTCGGAGACCGCCGTCCCCGATCGGGACGCGACCCAGAGGGCCAGAGAGTAGCCGGCGATCACTGTCGTCGAAAAAGGTTCAGGCATTTCTCGGTCAGAGTCCTTTCGAAGATCATATTCTTCAACATTCTCAGCGAGAGAATCGTTTCCTCGATCTGCCGCCAGTCTTCCGGATCGATCCCGCTCATTCTATATGCCTCGATGTCGAAGATCACCGGAAGCGCGTCCCGCTCCGCCCGCTGGCTCAGCAGCCCGACGTTCACCTGATTTCCCGTCGCGACCTCGACGCCGGAATCTCGCCGGACGAATCCGGTGAGCTTCAGTGCGTCGCCGCCGGGCAACTCCGGACCGATCCCGAAATAATCGGCGATCGCAAGCTGGCCGCCGGTGAGGGGCAGGAGAATTCTGTTGATGAAACGGAGTGTGATCTGACGTATCTGAACAGGCCCCGTCATTTCTCGAAAGATCGACCAGGTCCGGCGAACCTCGGGAAGATAGGTGTCCAGTCCCTCGTACGGTGCGAGCCGATTGAACGAGTACCCCTCCCGCCTGACCTGGACGATCTGCTTTTCATCATCATGGAGGAACTGGAGGGCCCCGATCTCGTGACGTGACGAGTAGTTCGCTACCGCCTCAGGATCGACCCTGACCTCGTGCTGCTCAACGACCTGTTTCCGCGCGAGTGGATAGGAGCCGGAGAATCTCTCCTTCGCCACCTCGGCGAGAGCTTCGAGGTCGAACGCGGGCGGCATGTCGCAGTTCAGATCGAGGACCGCCTCGATGATGGGCGGATGTTCCAGGCTCAGTGCGTCGCTACTCATTGGGCTCTTCCGGTGAATGCCATACCCCATGATACGACGCGGCCCCGCGGGTTGGCCGTGATCCGTCAAAACGCACCGCACCGGCAGCCTGATGCCATCATGAAATGGTTCGACTTCAGCGTCAGCCCTGATCTTCGCCTCGGCGGCCTCACCCGGTAGATGCTCCGACAGTTCGAACAGAGTCCTCGGTGGCGTCGCGGACACCGCTGACCCACTCCCGAGGAACGCCGTAGCGCATCAGATCGTCCTCGGGGACGTCGGGAAACAGGAGCGGTTTCGGCGGCT
>CAVUJZ010000013.1:0-55397 GCA_963741905.1 uncultured Acidobacteriota bacterium
GCAAACAGTGCTGGCCGGTCTGCGGGGCACCCCGAAGCAGAAAAGCTAGATGGACGACTGGCAAACCGTAAAGTACGCACTCGCGGAGCTCAAGCTCTGCGAGAGAATGCTGAAGGAGAAGCGCCCAGATCTGCGGAGGATTGCCATCCGGGTGGCCGGATCGAGCTTTGAGACGATTGCATTTGGGATGCGGAGACTCGCCGTGAAGGCGGCGGCACAGAGAGAGGTCCCGATCTCAACCCGCGAAAGGCAGGTATTGGCGGAGATCGTGGAACCTACTTTCGCAGACGGGACGGCACCTAGGCGATCCAGGGCCGATATTCGTGAAAGCCTCAACGTCGGGATCATTGTGTACGCACGAGCCCGAGGTACAGATCCACCATTGGACACATCGCCACTCGGCACGCCTCGTCTCCCGAAGTCATTCATCGAGATGGAGAAGATCCACGATCGAATGCTCCATCCGGAGGAGACGGACCATCTCGAGCTCTCCAAGAGGATCAGCGGACGCTTCGAGATCTCCTGAAGTGGTCCGACCGATTCGCAAAATGGCTAGACGAACAACGACGGCTTGAGATCGAAGAGGTGAGGGAACGCATCGATACCTCGTTCGAGGAAGCGATCGAGAATATGCGGAAGATCCCACGGGAAGGCCAGTAACCCTAGGTCTCACTCGATCGAGAATCTCACTCCCGGCGTAACCAATCAACTGAGCGCTAGACCTGACCGCGGCATGCGCCGCTGCCTACTCGATGCTGCTACACTGTTGAATGGTGCCGGGGCAGGTGAGTTCTGTTCTCGGCGGGCGTCGCAGGATACCTCATGCCTTCTACACGCGCAACGGCGATCAGAAACATAGCCGACGAGTTGGCATTGTTCGAGATCGACAACAATGCCTACTATGACGATCCGGATCCCCGCGCCTTCTACGACGACCACCTCAATGGGAAACTTCGTGGACTCCAAGCGTTCTGCCAGACCCTTGGCTGGGCCGAGCTGGCCTCCAACTCCAGGAGATGTTGCCGAATACCAGGGCGAAGCGATCAACGCCCTCGAAGTAATCCGTGGTTATATCGTCCCTGAGGTGCGCCGTTTGGTGGATCAAACAGACGTTGATGCGAAGACGGAGCCCACGCAGTGGTTTTGGGAGTTTGTGCATCCCCGGATCGCTGCGCTGGCCCGGCCTCGGTACGAGGCAGATTCTCGGGGACGCGGTAGAGTGCTCATACAAAGAAGTAAATGACTCGATGAAGCGACTGGTCCGCGAAGTCTCCGGCAGGGAACTCGATGGCGCGGGCCTGATGACAACCGCTCTGTCACCGAAAAACCCAATAGTCCGACTCAGTGCACTGGCAGACGAGACTGATCTGAACATCCAGAAGGGCTACATGCAGATTTTCGCAGGCGCCATGACCGGGATCCGCAACCCGAAGGCTCACGGGAACCTGAACCCCGATGGCACGAAGGCTCTGCATCTCATTTCTCTGGCGAGCTTGCTCATGCACAAGATCGACGAGCGTGTGGGGTGACTGCGAAGACCGTTGTTCGAGTCTTGACTGTCTGGCGTCAACTAGAACTGAGAGGTGGCGACAACTAAGAACTGCGGGGTCGGCCCCGCTGTTTCCTCTTTGCTTTGTTCGTACGGAAACTGCCTATGGTCGTCTCACCGGGTGTCTGCGGTGGAGCGATGATTCTGTCACAGTGACATAAAGGATGACACTGGCGTCTCCCCTGCTGAATGTGACTTGGACCTCTCCGGGTGAGACGCCAACGATTTCGCCCTCGCTCAGGTAGGCTACTCCCGGTGCCGAGAACGTGGGGTCGATCGTTTCAACCTGAATCCCAAGCACTCGATCCTTCAGGTCGAGCCAGCAGTTCGATAGGCATTCTCTCTCCGACTGCGATCACCACGTGATCGTTCGGAAGGATACTGAGTTCGGCGATGGGGGAGGTTGGCTCGACGATAACGGCCACGGAAGGACTCTCCAGAAAGCTTCCGTCCGAGAGTCTGGCGAAGGCACGAATCTCGGTTGAGCCGATCACGTCGGACGGGGCCGTGAGATCGGCCTCGAAGGGTGCAGTGCTGTCGATCTGGATGTCTCCCTGAATGACGAATGCCACAGCGTCTACCTCTGCAGCGCTGGTGTCAGCTCGCACGGCGATGGCTTGGCCCGGAGAGAATCTGGACCCCGCCGCGGGATTGCTCACGGTGAGATCGCCAGACTCCACAGTTTCGACGTGCTGTGCGGCGGTACCGCTGATGGACCGGGAAGAATACTCCCGAATGCCCGGAAGGTGGCTGACGAAGGTTTCTCCACTCGGAGCGCTCTCCATCGCTGCGAGAGCTAGTTGCGAATACTCTGGGCTCGTGGTGTTGTGGGTGTGGACCCCGTCCGGAAACGATGTGACCACATCCACGAAAGAAGAAGCGCCCGTGAATCCGTCGAGCTGACTGTCCAGGGAAACGACAGCATCATTCTGTTGGCCCCCGAAGATCACTTCGCCCAGATCATCCTTCCCCGTCACGAAGAAGAGGGCCTTCACGAGGCTAGGCGAGTTCTCGGCATAGAAAGCCGGGCCGGCAGCACCTGCGATCAGATGGGTCGGCAAGTCGGATGAGGGAATCGAAATCCGCCCGATAGCCAGGTCCGGCATTGCGCTGGGAGAGAAATTGCGAAAGAGCACTGAGAATAAGGGATTCAAAATGCGAATCAGTCCCGAGGCTGTGACGTAGAGATCTGCCAGTTCGCTGCCTCGGTGCGGAGTATCGAACGTAATCAACCGGTAGATTTGACCACGGGACGTGGGATCGGCCGCGCCCAGACGTGCCAGCAGTCCTCCCATGCTGTGCCCGATGACGTCAACCCGATTGGCGGCGATTCCGCAGTCTGTCCGCACGTGCCGAAGGGCCTGTACCGATTGCGAAAGGACTACATACCTGTTGTCATGCAGGGAACGGTGGTTGGGGTATGAAGGCACCCAGGGTTGAGCAATGCACTCCCCCCAGTGACGGCGAGTACCCAGCGCGATAGAGCTGAAGGTCCCATGTCGATCCACTGCTGAAGAGGCCGTGCAGCAGAATGAGAGGAGGGCGGGTGAGCAGGAGCGACGCGTTTGCCGCATTGTCGCTGTATCCAGTCGTCGACGATGCCGTAGCTGAGAAGGAGACCGGAAGCGACGAGGCAGGGGTCTTCGGAAACACATCAGGAACCTGAAAGACCGCAAACGCTACATTCAGCCCATCCCCGGACGGGATCGTTTCGACGGTTACCGGCGAGAGTGACGGCACTCCCTTCAGGGTTCGCAGTGTACCTAACGCCGCGTCGGCGTTCGGAGAGCTGATTGAGAAAGTTACCGAGGCTGGAACTGGCGTTACGGCTTTCACGAGAACAGGCGTGATCCCATCCGCTGCGGCTCCTTTGCATTCGGTTCCCGTTCCCAGTAAGTATTCGGGAACGGGCGGCACCTCGTTCGGAAGCCAGTCCGGCTGGGGGTCAACGAACTGGATAGCGAGAGGTTCCCACGATCGACATCGTACCGGTCCTTCGGCACGAGTTGCTCCCGACGCGGACGTCCATTCGCCAGTGATAGGTACCCGGGCGTGAGTAGGTGTGGGAGATGTTTGCTCCGCTGCTCGTACTGCCGTCTCCGAAGGACCATGAGTACTCAGGCGTGCCTGAACAGCTGGTCGCGGTGGATCCCGAAAACTGGACGGGTGCGCCCACGAAGCTCGCCGCTGCTGCCGCCGCGCTACAGTCAATCGAGCACGAGGGAGCAGTGACGGAGATCTTTCCGGACTTCGTGCAGGTCTGGCCATCCTGAGTTACCTCGACGGACCATGTGTAGGATCCGGCGGTGGTGTAGGCATGCTCAGGGTATTGACTGGACGAGGTTCCACCGTCACCAAAGCTCCACGCGAACGAGGGGTTCCCTCCGCAATGAGTTGAACTCTCCGTGACGGAGTATCTCACGGCATTCCCCGTGGTCCCGGTGGCAGGCACCTCTGCAGAGCATGAGAGAGAACAACTCGGCACCGGGTCAGAGATGACGATCGTTCCGGACTTCGAACACCCCTGGCCGTCTTGGGTTACAACAACGGACCAGTCATAGCTCCCCGCGGCAGAATAGGTGCTCGTCGGAGACGGGAGAGAAGATGTCTGTCCGTCGCCAGAAGTCCCACACGAACGAGGCGCTTCCACCACAACTGTTCGAGGTCGCAGCGGCGGAGAATACAGCCTCGCCCGTGACTGCAGACTCGGGCGTGGTCGCAGAGCATGATACTGAGCAGGCTTGCTCAGTCGAGAGAATAAAATAGATGCTGCCCAGCCCTCCGCAACGAACGCAGCTTAACCCGTCAAGCTGATTACTGGATCCGTACACAGCCGTCACCGAGCTACCGTGAATAAACGACAGTTTTCCCGGGGACTGCAGGAAAAGGGCGTAGTGCTTCTGTGGATCGAGTGCAGAGCAGGGGTGGGCGATACCCCCTCGGGATCAAAATGGCTGAATTCGTTTAATACTACGAGCGTCTTGGAGAATCAGGCGCTACGTTTCACCCGCGCCATGCAGTCGTTGTGGGCAGACTGGGCGTATTCTGAATCGTCAAACTCTCGGATATAGATGAGAATGTCACCATTCTCTCCAGGGGGCCAATGGTATGGAGGGTCGTTGTTGGTGGACACATACAGTTGCACTTCGGCGGGACGCCCCGAGAGCCCATCGCCCAACTGCTGATAGGTAGTGGTATATGAGCTGTTCGCATCTTTCCCACTTTCAACGGATGAGTCCGTTTGGGCCAAGATGACGGTGGCTTGTGCGCTCAGATGAGCTGGGTGAACCCCGACGAACACAACGAATAGTGCCGCGGCGTTCAGCATCTTCTGCTTCATAGTGGATCTATCTCCCGCGATCCGTATTCAGTTCGGACGAGGCACCAGCCTGATCGATGGCGAAGATGGGAGTCACTGTGCTCACAGCTATCGGCGCCAGGCCCTCCATCTAAGTCTAGGATGAGGATACTATCACAAGCGGTCGGAGTGACGTTCGTGATCGCAGTCACTGCTGACGACCGGTGGATCTGACCGGAAACTGGTCCAGCGGGTGAAGCAGTAATAATCTGCCGACATGACGCGTCAGTCACAGAACGAGCATGAACTCACAGTTGTGCGGAAGAAATTTGGGGTCACACGTGGGTCACACCTTGGGTCACACCCAAAAATAGAAAAATAGCGTCCGGGCCAAGGTGGCCCCCGTCAGAACGGGGCGCCCGATCGATACCGAGGGTGAGCCGGATCCGTCGGATGGGGGAGGCGTAATCGTCATCCATGCGTTCGAGCTGCCGGCCGCTGACCGCGAGCCGAGCTTCGCCGCCTCGCCGGTCAATCCCAGCCAGTTGCCGATCGCCGCGAACGTGAGCCCGGCCTCCTCGGATGCCAGATTGGCGAGGGCTTTTCGTGCGGGCCTTCGTGAGCGCGCCCAGATCGTCTCGCCGGTTTCCCCGAACGCCGCGCTGACCTCCTCGACGATCGCGTCGAACGACGGCCGGACGATCTGACGCTGCGACTTCGGGTGCTCGCGGCTGCGCGGTCTCTGGTCGATCAGTTTCTGCATCCGATCACAGAAGGCTTCGCCGCCGAGGAAGATCTGGCCAACAAGCTGTTCCCATGGGTTGTATTTCGAGCCTCGGGCATCGGCCACGAAGTGCCGATACGCCTGACGATGCTCGCCCACCGTCGTCCCGCGAAACCGGCTGAGGGTCCATTCGACGTCCAGCCACCCGGGAGGCCGCCGGAGACCAGCGGTCGCGCGATAGTTCGACCATCGATATTCACCCGCGGTCTCGACCATCCCGGCGCGGACCGGGTTGAGGACGACATAGCGGCAGAGCTCCAGGAGATGACTTTCACGCTCGACGAGAATCGCCTTGAACCGCCCCTGGAACAGATGGCCGACGCGATGGTGTACGGCATTGAAGTAGCCGGCGTACACCTCGTTGAGTCGCTTCATCCCGAGGGATAGCGTCGGAATGGGCGTTTCGATCTGGAGGTGGAAGTGGTTGTCCATGCACACCCACGCATGAAGGATCCAGCGGAAGACGCGGACGACCTCGGCGAGGGTGTCGAGAAAGAACAGCCGATCCTGATCGGAGCGGAAGATGTCGCGACGTTCGTTTCCGCGCGAGGTCACGTGCCACAGGAGCACCCTCGTGCTCGAGTCGAAGCTGGCGAGACATGGTGCGTGCGGAGCGAAGAGGGGAGACAGACCGGCCGCAGGATGCGACCTCAGCGTGGGATTTCAGAAGTACCACAGGAGAGAAGGTGCTCCACTATTTTCTATTTTTGGGGTCACACCCAATGGCCTTCGGTTAAGCGATAATAGGTAAACCTCTGACTGGAGGGGATATGGGTGTGAAGCGGGGTCCGGTCGGTATTTCTCTCGGCTCGATCATGCAGTTTTTCCCCATCGAGCCTATCGAAGAGATCCTCGAGGAATGTGACGCCCAGAGCATCCGGCGGCGGAAGCTGCCGTCGGACCTGATGATCTACGCGACCATCGCGTTCGGGCTTTACCTCAGCGAGGGGTGTCGCGAGGTCCTGCGCCGGGTGATCCGGCGCAAACGGGACGGCTGGCTGGGTGAGTTGGAAGATGTGGCCTCCGAGTCCGCCATCAGCCAGGCGCGGACACGGCTGGACAGCGAGCCGATCAAGCGCGTCTACCACGACTACGTTCGACCTCTCGCCACCCGCGAGACCAAAGGAGCGTGGTTTCGCCGCTGGCGCCTCGTGTCGGTCGACGGGACGACTCTCGATCTCGCCGACACTCCAGAGAACGTTCGTGCCTTCCGTCGGCCAGGGGTCTGCTCGGGTCACGCCGCCTACCCGCAACTTCGGCTGGTGACTCTGATGGAGAACGGCACTCATGTCCTGTTCGGGGCAAACATCGGCACCTGCAGGACCAACGAATGCCGGATCGTCCGCCCTGTTCTCGACTCTCTGCCGACCGATGCCCTCTGCATGGCAGATCGGGGATTCTTTGGTTATTCGCTATGGGTCCGCGCCCGCCAGACGGGCGCCGATCTGCTCTGGCGGATCAAGAAGAATCTGATTCTCGACACCTCCAACCGGCTCGCCGATGGATCGTACCTGACGAAAATCTACCCTTCCGCCAAGGCGCGGAAGGAAGATCGGGACGGCATCCCGGTCCGCTTGATCCAGTTCGAGATCCGCACGCGAGACTCGGTCGAGCAGTACCGTCTGCTCTGCTCGATCCTCGATATCCGCAAGGCCAGGGCGACGCGACTGGCCGGGCTGTTCATCAATCGCTGGACGATCGAAACCGCCTTCGATGAACTGAAGGTCCGGCTTCGCGGTGCCGGGCTGGTTCTGCGCGGGAAAAAGCCTGCGCACATCCGCCAGGAGGTTTACGGCATGCTGATGGCCCACTTCGGCATCCGCGCTCTGATCCACCAGGCTGCTCTGCGCCAGAATGAGGAGCCGGGCGAGCTTTCGTTCGTTCATGCCCTTCGGGTCGTCGACCGATATCTGCCTCTGTATGTTTCTTTTCCCCCCTCATTCCGAATCATCGGTCTACCAGACTGACGTGATCCACGAGATTCTCCAGCAGAAGATCCGAAAGCGCCCCGATCGCCACTCGCCCCGCGCCGTGAAACGCAAGACCATCAGCAACTACCCCGCAGTTCACCGGCCCGAAAGGAAGCGACTGACCTACACCATGGAGGTGACTATGACGTTAACTTAAGGCCATTGGGGTCACACCCAAAGAAAGAAGTTCAGCCGCGGCCGTGCCGGGAGGTGTGGGAACGACCTTTTCTTCCTACGTTGGGTGTGACGCTAGATCTCCTCTACCGAATCCGGCGGTACGAAGGACACCCGTCGACGAACCCTCCTGTGCTGAGAAAGGCGAGCGCATCGCCCCGAACCGATCGGGCGCTTATGGTGTCGCCCTCTCGAAGTGCAACCCCGAATAGTCGTTCCGGGGACTCCCGGCGTAAGGAGCCCGGACCCACTTCCATGTACGCTGTTCCGGAGTGACTCCCGTCGGCATGGGACGCGATCAACTCCACCAGTGCGCCCTCGGACGAGCCGAGCACTCCGACGAGCTGTCTCCCGCTCTGCTCAGACCGGGAGATCACGATTGTCCCGCCTCCTGGATCCAGCTTCCGGCGAACGAAGGGCAGCACCGGAACGGCGACTGAACAACGGTCGTCTTCGTCGACGCGAATCAAGACCTCCGCAGCGACGGAGCCGGTCCCTGCCACCCACAGTGGAGCCACCGCCGAGCTCGGAAGCGGCACCTCCACCGATCCGCGCCCGGGAACGCCGAGGGTCGTCTCGGCGCCCAGAAATCTCACCTCCACTTCCGCCGCCTGGCGACCGCGATTTCCAAGCCGCAGCCGGGAGGAGTAGGTATGGCCGGAAGAATCTGCACCGCCGGCGATCGCGCCCACTGCAGGAATGCTGTCGGGAAAATCGAGGATGTCGACCGCAGACTCAGTAGCGTTCCAGACCACGAGCTCGGGCCCGAAGTCCCCATCAATCTCTGCTGTCTGCGGGTACGCCAGTGCCCCCTCGAGCTCGATCGTGGTCGTGCGGCCGTCCAGGCCGGCAAGTGTGAGCAGTGATGATTGCGAAGGATGGTCCGGCACGCCGAGAGCTGAGAGCGACAGGATGACCGCGCGTTCCATGTCGCTCAAAAGGAGAATGGATCCGGGGTAGGTCGGTCCGAGGCTCAACCGCAGCAAACGGGACAGGTCACTTCCGGGATCGAGCAGGATGCCCTGCGGGCCGACAAAGTCGGGATACCGTTTCCGTCGAGGTCACCCACCGCGATGCGCGAGAGGGCAGCGGAAGGAGGCGACCGAACCTCGAAGGCCCCGTCGTTGAGGGTGAGGATCTGGCGGGACGGCAGCACCAGGATGTCGACCGTCCCATCGCCGCCGTAGTCCAGCAGCACCATTTCATGGGCGGTCAGGCTCACCGCCACAGAGGCATCGGGACCGGTGGAGCCGGGGATGTATCGCGTAACGGCCGCCGTACCGTCCAGTGTGACGGAAAGCAGGACGATCTCCTCTGAGCCATCGCGATCGAGATCTGCGACTGCCAGAGCGACTGGGACGGCCGAGATCGGCGTCGACCAGTCTTCGCCTGTCCTGCAATTCACGAATCCGACGGCATCCGGGCTCGCATAGATCCACTCTGGTGACGCGTCCCCGGTGACATCGTGTCGGGCGATCGCCATCGCGGTGTCCGGGATGCAGAGTGAAGCAGGCGACCGCGAGATGGTTCCAGCCGAATTGAGGTAGGCGCCCCATCCATCGGGCTGCAGCATCACGACGTCGTCGAAGCCGTCGTCGTTAGCATCCAGCACCGCCAGTGCAACACGCGGCACTGGCGTCGGGATCCGCTGGCGCAACTCGGGTGCTGCAGGCCCGGGTGCGCCGTTCATGGTGATCGCGAGTAGAAGCGAGGCAATCATGGTTCAAAGGCTTCTCAAGACCAGGCAATCTGCTACCGAGCATACCGTTCCAGTCGCCCAGGTTCGTCCCCCATCATCGATGGTTTGCGTTCACATTCTATAGAGATGGTCTAACCGGATGGCGCCGAGGTGCTGATGATCCCCTCACGACGGCGACGCCACGAGTGGGCCACGAAGACCACCAGCGTGATGACAAGTGGCAGAAGTCGGGAGAGAAGGCCAGGCAGATGGCATAGAGAACTCTCTCCGGTCAAACGGTGCTCGAGCTCCGACCAGAGCAACGGTGTACCCGAAGCCGTAGGCGACGTACGCGACGAGCAGGCCGGCGGCGGTGAGCGCTGCCCCGGCGACCGGCATCCTCGTCCTGGCCACGAACCGAGCCCGGGACCGCGCCAGAGTCCATACGATTGCGGCGAATGCCGCGCCGCAAACGATCATGGACAGCCATGACGCCTCTCGAGAGAGAGAAAAACAAACCGGGCAAGCTCCTGATCAGTCATCGGAACGCGGCGGCCTCGCCACTCTCCATTGTAGCCGAGGGCCGACGAGCGCCAGCGCGTCGCGTGTCGTTCGGATCGAGGCCCGGCCGCCCGGATAGCGGGTGTATGGAGTAATCGAGACTTCCACCGGAACCCTGGGGGCTTGCTCTCAATGTCGCTGAGGCCGAGTCGTGGGGACCCGACTGGTCCTCCACATCCTCAGTCAACGGCAATACGACCACCGAGGTTCACCCGAATCTACCTGTGTCTTTGCCCCTGGTCGACTGCCGGGTTTCTTCAAGATCCGAAGGCCCAACCGGAGTATCCTCACGACGACGAGAATGTTTCAGGACGCGGCTGCGAACAGGGCAATCGTCCCGGGCGGGACCGCATGCCGAGGAAACTGCCGTGACGATCTCGAGTTGTGCGGAGGCCCCGTGACGAGCTGGTTCAGTGAAGCGGTGGAGAAGCGGGTGAGCGGCATCGAGGGCCGTGGTCTGTTCGCACGCGTGCCGATCGGCGCGGGAGAGATCGTCGCGGTCAAGGGAGGCGTGATTCTGGATCGAGCCGCCTGGCTTCGGATTCGAGAAGAGATCTCGCCGGCGGAGATCCAGATCGAGGACGACCTCTTCATCGGACCGGCCTCCGGAGAAGACGTCGAAGCGAACCTGCTCTGCCTGAATCACTCCTGTGAGCCGAATGTCGGTGTCCGGGGACAGGTGACCTTCGTCGCGCTGCGGCCGATCGAGCCGGACGAGGAGCTCACCATCGACTACGCCATGATCGACGGGGATCCGGAGGAGAGGATGGATTGCTCGTGCGGCACCCCCTCATGCCGGGGCGTGATCACTGGAGACGACTGGCGGCGGCCGGAGCTGCAGAGGCGCTACCGCGGCCGGTTCTCGAGATATCTCGAAGAGCGGGTCCGGACGTCGGTAGAGGAATCGACGGTGGACCGACCGGGAGAAAGGAAAGCGTGAATTCATGTGCCGCATCCGCATGAAGAAAGGGTGGAGGCTCGCCTTCGCGGTCGTGCTGGCGATCCCCTTTTTCACCGCTCGGGCGCAGCCGCTCCCCGACCACGTGCTGCCGGCGTTCCGGCAGGGACCGACCGGTCTGCAGATGGAGGTTCCCGCTGCCGGGGTTCCGCTCGTCGACGTCTCGCTCGACGGGAAGACGCGTGCCCCGCTCCATCCGTCTTCCCCGGCCGTGACCGTCCGGGTCGATCCTCGCATCGAACTGATGAGCGTCGTGCAGGCGGTCGACGGCTACATGCTGACGACGCCGTACGACTCGGCCTACAAGAAGGAGGTCCTCGAGAGGTCGGCCTCACGTTCGCGCCCATCGGTGATTGGCTGGGCTTGACCGGCGAGGCGGCGAGCTGGCTCGCCCGCCAGGGCCGGCAACTCGAACGAATCGACGACGATTACGCCTCGCGCATCCGCCGAATCCGACTCACCCTCGGCATTGATCGGCCAACATTCTGAAGCGGGACCGCCGGGCAACGGAAGCTATTTTTCTATTTTCGGGTGTGACCCGGTGTGACCCCAACAGCCCTTGGGGTCAAGGCCATTGGGTGTGACCCCAAGTTTTCCCTGTTCGTGAGGTGTGGCTCACTGCCCTCGACGGCGTGACCAGCGAGACCTGTTGCGTGTCATTGTTGGTGATGGTCACCATCGCCCATAGACGTTGGCCCTGAGCCAGGGGCAGGATCTCGATCCAGAGCTCGTCGCCCATGAAGTCGTCTAGAGGGAGAGCTGCGAAGCCCGGCGTGGGAGTCAACTCGCTTCCCTGCGTCGGGTGCGACCATTCATCGGTGTGCAGTTGGACTTCCCGAAGGACGGATTCGTCGTTCGGGGGAAAGCCCGGCATGAATCGATGGATTCTCACGGCCACCCGTCCGCCGGGAGTGACGTTCAGGTCGTAGATCCGAAGCAGCGCGCGAAACCCTGAGAGCGGTGTGACATCGAGCAGGGAAACGGGCGCGTCGGCGGGCGCGTCATTCAAGGTGATCACCGGGAGCTCGATTCCGGCTGCGTTCGCAGGCCGGGTCGTTTCGAATACACGCAAGGAGAACTCGTAGTCCTCCGACCTGCCCCGTTCCAGCCAGATCAGGCTCCCATCGTTGCCGTAGTTTCCAGGCAAGGTATCATTGAAGATCAGCCCGGGCGGGTATGGAAACGGCCCTGGAAGCCCGGCACAAGCTCCTCCCGGAGAAAGGAAGCGAGCCTCCTCGCCAGCGATCCTTACCCAGAAGGTGGTGGACCACATGCTTCCGAAGCTACCGGGCACTTCTCGTCCCGGTGTGATCGGCAGCAGCGCCGGTTCGTAGGTCGCGGGATCGCAGGGATTCGGTGGCTCCTGAGCCCTGGCCGGGGTGGCTGCCAGCAGGGCAATCCCGGCAATCACAATCGCAATGACTGTCAGGGGTAAGCGGTATGTCGTCGCGTGCATGATCCCTCCGCCCAGAATACCATTCCAGGTGGAGTCGAACCGTGAACATGAGGAGAATTGCCCCGAAGTGCGGCAATTCCGAAAACCGAAGATGTGACCCCGGTGCCTTGTGCGACCGAACTGTTTTCGGTGGCCCATCTGATGCTGGATCCGCGGATCGACATCGCCCCTGACGGCCAGCGCTTCCTCATTCCAGTCGTCGTCGAGCAGCCGACCGAAACGCTGACGATGGTGACGAGCTGGCGCACTCCACTGGCTGCGAACGCAGACGACCATTGACAGCCCGCGGTTTCCGGGTCCGCCATCAGGGCGATCAGACCGGGAAGACTTAGACCGCGACGGTTCAGCGGCGGCGGGAGGTCCTCCTCGGGTGCCGGCAATTTCGACTCCAGTCAAAGATACTCGCGAGTGATCTCGACTCGAGAAACGGGGCGCTGATCTGGCTGATTTGCCGACGACTTGACTCCGGCATCATGATGCCTTAAATGTGATGCATGCGCACCACGATCACCCTGGACAAGGACGTCGCCGCCCGAATCGAGCGGTTGAGAAAAGACCGTCCCTTCAAGAAGCTCATCAACGACGCGCTTCGTGCCGGGCTCGAGGAGTTGGAGCGCGGTGACTCCGGATCGCCTCGGCGATACGCCATCCGGCCGGTCAAAGGCGAGCCCCGGCGGGCGAACGTCGACAACGTCGCCGAGGTAATCGCCGAGGTTGAGGGGGATCGCTACCGGTGATCCTGGTCGACGCGAATCTGCTCCTTTACGCGAAGTTCGCCGACTTTCCACAGCACGCCAGAGCGAAAGCCTGGCTCGAGGCTGAAATGATCTCTCCGGGCAGGGTCGGGATCCCCTGGCACTCGTCACTCGCGTTTCTTCGTCTCGCGACGAATGGCAGGCTCTTCGGGCGTCCTTTTGACCATCGGACGGGCCTGGGCTCAGGTCGCGGAGTGGTTGTCGCAACCGCGGGTGTGGACTCCCGAGCCGACCGATGATCACGAGCGGGTGCTCGGCGAGATTCTTTCGCGATCGCACGTGACGGGCAATCTCGTCCCGGACGCCCACCTGGCGGCGATCGCAATCGAGCACGGCCTGGTCGTCTGTAGCGCCGATTCCGACTTCGCACGATTCGCCGGCCTCGACTGGAGAAACCCGCTGAACGAACAGTGAGCGGCTCGCAGCCGAACGGGCGATTCCTTCAGCGTCTATGATTAGAAGGAAGGCGGGGCCACATCTGCGGTTCTCGGTTTGTCTACCAGGCGTGGAGTCGAACGTGAAAATGGGGAGAAGTGTCCCGGAATTCGGGAATCCCGACAGCCGAAGATGTCACCCGGGTGCCTCTCTCCCCGGAGCGGCGGTGGTCGGTGTGGACGGGGAATGTTCCGCCCCGCTCCGCGGGGCTCCCGGGGCTGGTGGTGACCCGCGACCCCGGACTTACGCCAGGGGCTAAACAAAGTGTCGCCCCGCTTTGCGGGGCTGGGTGCCGGTGTCCGTGCAAGAGTCGCCTCTTCGGCGCGAGATCGACCGAGATGGGGGGTCGCCGCATGACGGAGAACCAGGCTCGCGACCGATGGTGCTCTCCCTCCGGGGTCCACCACCGACCCTCTGTTTTGCCCCCTCCGAGGCATCCGCTTCTCGCCGTTAGTCGAAGATGACCGTCTGTCACCCCGGGGACCTTTGGCTCCCCCCGGGGGACCGGCGCTACGGATGCTTCGCGGAATCCGTGTTTTTGAACAGCTTCAGGTACTCGCCGTAGCCTTCCTCTTCGAGCTTGTCCACCGGGACGAAGCGGAGCGCCGCGGAGTTCATGCAGTAGCGCAGGCCGGTCGGGGCGGGGCCATCGTTGAAGACATGCCCCAGATGCGAACCGGCGTGCTTCGAGCGGACCTCCGTGCGGGCCATGAAGAGCTTCCGGTCGGTGCGCTCGACGATGTTGTCCGGCTCGAGCGGCCGGGTGAAGCTGGGCCAGCCGGTGCCGGACTTGAACTTGTCGAGCGAGCTGAACAGCGGCTCGCCGCTGACCACGTCGACATAGATCCCGGCCTGGTGATTGTCCCAGTACTCGTTGCGGAACGCCGGCTCGGTCCCCTCGTGCTGGGTGACCTGATACTGGATCGGCGTCAGGGTCTTTTTCAGTTGTTCGTCAGAGGGCTTGTGGTAGTCGTTCATCGAGTGTTTCGTCCTCGTCGTCCGTGAACCGGTCTGAGCGGGAGAGTCGTTTCGTCCGGGGTCTGGTGCTGCCCACGCGGAGACCAGCAACGCGACCCCGATGGCGATGCCCGCCAGCATCCCCATCACTTTGAGTGCTTTCATGGATCCTCCAATCCTCAGAAACAGGGCCGGAGCGGCCGATGTTTCAAGGCATTCCACCAGCGAAGGATCACGAAATTCTCACGGAGTGGCGGATAATCGGTCAACAGCCAGCGAAGAGAGGGAAAGACGATGCAGGGCTTTGTGGCCAACACCGACCTCGACTGGTTCGAATCGATCACGGCAGCCGATCCGCCGGAGGGAGAAGTGAACTTCTGGCGGGCGGGCACGGAAGGGTTCCGTGCGCTGCGTCCCGGGGAGCCGTTTTTCCTCAAGCTTCGGGTCCCGGAGAACGCCATTGCCGGGGTCGGATTCTTCACCCACTTTTCGGTCCTTCCCGCCTCGCTCGCGTGGGAGATCTACGGTCCGGCGAATGGGGCAGCCAGCGCGATGGAGCTCCGCCGGAAGATCCTGCAGGTGCGCGCGAGACTGGAGATGCCGGTCGAGCCGCGGGAAGACTCCCTCCTCGGATGCATCCTGCTCAACCGGGTGATGCGGTTCGCCGAGGACGATCGGGTGCGGATTCCGGAGGACTTCGGCCCTCGGGTGGGGCAGGGGAAGGTCTACGATCTCGATGATGGAGAGGGCCGGCGGATCTGGTCGGAGTGCCTCGCGAGGATGCGGCGGGAGGATCGGTCGCTTCGGATCGCGGATGGTTCAGGCGGCGATCTCCGCTATGGTCCGAACAGCTTCCGGGTGGCAGTCCTGGACGCGTGGGGGCGGCGTTGTGCGATCAGCGGCGAGGCGACCCTGCCGGTGCTGGAGGCGGCGCAGATCCGACAGTTTCCGGACGGAAGAGACTACTCCATCAGCAATGGCATTCTGCTGCGCGCCGATCTGAAACGGCTGTTCGAGTCGGGCTACATCACGGTCACTCCCGACTACCGCTGCCTGGTGAGCGAAGCACTCCTCGGAACCGAGATCGGTCGAGGCTGGAAGAAGTTCCATCGCCGGAAGCTCGTCCTTCCGGAGAATCCGATGCACCACCCCGCGGTCGAATCCCTCTGGTGGCACAACGAGCAGCGCTTCCTGGGATGAGAGCCGCGCTCGAAGCCGGGCGACGCCTGACGTTTCACTCTCTGCCGCAGAGATCGACGGTTCGATAGGTGGTCACCTTCGTTTTCGGATCGTATGTCCCCTCGCGATAGCCGACGAGCCGCCCCTGCTCGAAGGTCAGATCGAGCAGTTCGAGATTCTTCGATCGCTTCGCCGGCTCCTGGGTCGAGCGGGTGAGCCAGGACGCATCCGAATCGCTGTACCCCTTGTCGTGCGCCAGCCTGGAGACCTCGGCGCGGGTCATCCCGCATTGCAGCGAATCGAGGAACGGGGAGTTGCCGGTGTCCTGAGCTGAACAGTGCGCGAGGAGCGCAATCGCGAGTGCGAGGAGCACGATCCGGAGTCGCGTCATCCCGCGAATGTAGCACGCGGGAGGCTCGCCGTCGCGGGCTTCGAAGTCGCCGCGGGATTCGCGGCGCCAGTGCGTGATCATCGTCTTCGCGTCGGAGGAAGGAGGGTGCCGTCGATCCACTGATGGCCATTGTCATGTCGAGCGGGTGGGCGGCCGGGCATGCGAGACATCTCGGCCGATGCGACAAGGAAGCTCCGGGGGAAAAGCGGCGAAGCGGACGGTCGTCCGGCAAAACGATCGTTCTCGCATCGGGGGAGGTCCCTCGCTTGCCCCTCCACCCACCCGCTCGGGACGACAATGGCGGGGTTCGTCGCGAGAGATCAGCGGTCTGCGTTGGATCGAGCGCGGCGCGTGTCGCTCTCGACAGACCGGTCGGCCAGTGTCATGTCGAGCGGGTGGGCGGGCGGGCATGCGAGACATCTCGCCCGATGCGACAAGGAACCTCCAGGCGAAAAGCGTCGCAGCGCGACGGTCGTCCAGCAAAACGGATCCTTCTCGCATTGGGGGAGGTCCCTCGCTTGCCCCTCCGCCCGCCCGCTCGGGACGACAATGGCGATCTTCGCGAGAGGGTTACGGCTCATGCGCTCGATCGAGCGGCGGCGCTTCGTTCTCGACGAGACCGTCCGCCAGTGTCATGTCGAGCGGGTGGGCGGCCGGGCATGCGAGACATCTCGGTCGATGCGACAAGGAACCTCCGGGGGGAGAACCAGCGAAGCGAGGGTCGTCCGGCAAAAGGATCGTTCTCGCATCGGGGGAGGTCCCTCGCTTGCCCCTCCACCCACCCGCTCGGGACGACCATGGCGGAGGTCGTTGCGAGAGATCACCGCTCTGCTTGGATCGAGCGCGGCCCGTTGCTCTCGACAGACCGTCCGCCATTTTCATGTCGAGCGGGTGGGCGGCCGGGCATGCGAGACATCTCGGTCGATGCGACAAGGAACCTCCGGGGGGAGAAGCGGCGAAGCGGAGGGTTGTCCGGCAAAAGGGTCGTTCTCGCATCGGGGGAGGTCCCTCGCTTGCCCCTCCACCCACCCGCTCGGGACGACCATGGCGGAGGTTGTTGCGAGAGATCAGCCGCTCTGCTTCGGATCGAGCCGCGGCCCGTGGCTCTCGACGAGACCGTCCGCCATTGTCATGTCGAGCGGGTGGGCGGCCGGGCATGCGAGACATCTCGGTCGATGCGACAAGGAACCTCCAGGGGGAGAAGCGGCGAAGCGGAGGGTTTGTCCGGCAAAAGGATCGTTCTCGCATCGGGGGAGGTCCCTCGCTTGCCCCTCCACCCACCCGCTCGGGACGACCATGGCGGAGGTCGTTGCAAGAGATCACCGGTCTGTTTCGAGCGACCAGGAAATCCCAGGCGGAGAAGCGGCGAGGGGGAGGGTTTGTCCGGCAGAAGGACTGTTCTCGCATCGGGGAGGTCCCTTGCCTGCCCTCCGCCGCCGGCTCGGGACGACAAGGATGAAGGTCCATTCGAGGGAATCGCCCGACACGCCGTCCATCGAACCGCCCGGCCTGTGACTTCTACCTGAGAGGCTAATGGCCGCTTAGTGATTCGAAAATAACTGATTGGTCATGCATCGTTTATATTCTTGTGTGTCAGTATGTTAGCGTAATTTTCGCGAAACCTGTGCTTCCCCTCATTCGTCTGAACGGTCAAGCGGCACGAACGACATGCAGACGATCCGAAGCCTCTTTCTCGTTCTTCTCCTCTCTCTGATGGCGCTCCCCGCCGTCGCCTCGCGAGGTGGCGCTCACCCGGCGCCCGACTTCACGCTTCCGACCAGCTCCGGAACCGCCACGCTTCACTCTCTGCGGGGGAAGGTCGTTCTCGTCGATTTCTGGGCATCGTGGTGTACGCCCTGCCGGGCGTCGTTTCCCTGGATGAGCCGGATGCTCGAGAAGTACGGCTCTCAGGGGCTGGTGATCGTCGCCATCAATGTCGACAAGGACCGCGACAAGGCGAAGGAGTTCCTCGAGGAGCATCCGGCGCCGTTCGTCGTCGCGTTCGATCCGGAGGGGGAGACCGCCGAGGCCTTCAATGTTCAGGCGATGCCGTCGAGCTTTCTGATCGGACCGGACGGAACGATTGTCTACACCCATCAGGGCTTTCGGCCGGACAAGGCTGAAGCCGTGGAACGACAGATCAGGGAGGCGCTCGAACCATGAATTCAACCGTGCGGAAGTTTCTCCTTTCGATTCTCGCCGTCGCTCTGCTGGCGGTCGCCGGATGCACCACCGTGCACCCGTGGGACCGTGATCTTCTCGCGGAGAAGAGCATGAGCTTCAACCCCCACCCGATGCTGCATTCGATCGATGACCACATCTACTTCAGCAAGGAAGGATCGACCGGCGGCAACAGCGTCGGAGGGGGAGGTTGCGGGTGCAACTAGGATCGAAGCGGCCGGCGCTCCGTGACGCCCTCCACACCGCAGCGCTCGCGCTGCTGATGGTGCCGGGCGCGGCGCATGCGCAGTCCGACGCCGGCGACCACATCGACGTCACGTCGCTGTTTTATGGCGAACAGGGACGGACCCAGGTGGTCGAGCCCTTGGTCAAATTTACCCACCTGATGGATGGCGGCCAGTCGTTCTCGCTCCAGCTCGGGATCGACGTCATCACCGGCGCGTCCCCCACCGGCGCGGTTCCCACCGGTGAGGTCCAGACCCACACCAGCCCCTCCGGGCGCGTGATCACCTCGCCCGCCGGACAGCTTCCGACCGCTCCGTTCAGCGACCGCCGCGTCTCACTCGACGGCGACTGGCTCAAGCCGTGGGGCCGCTACATCACCTCCACAGTGAGCGGTCACTACTCCCGGGAGAAGGACTACCAGTCGCTGGGGCTCAGCGGGAAGATCTCCACCGACGTCTGGCACCATCTGTTCACTCTGACTGCCGGCGGAGGGGTGAATCACGACACCGTCTTTCCAATCGGAGGGACCGTGGAGGGTCTCTCCCCCGGTATCGTGATCAGCCATGCGGACCAGGCCAAGGATGTCCATGACGTCCTGTTCGGGATCTCCCACGTGATGAGCCGGCGGTGGATGGTCGGAATCGATGGCTCGCGCACCTGGGAGAGCGGCTATCTCAACGAGCCGTACAAGGTGCTGAGCGTGCTGAACCCGGAGGGCGTTCCGATCTCGCAGCTCAACGAGAATCGCCCGTCGACGCGGATCCGATCGTCGGTTCTCTTCAGCTCCGTCTATCATCTGACCGACGACATCCTCTACGGCTCCTACCGGTACTACTGGGACAGTTGGGATCTCCGCTCGCACACCATCGATCTGAAGTATCGCCATCCTCTCGGAGAGGAGCTCTACGTCGAGCCTCTCCTCCGCTACTACACCCAGAGCGCCGCCAGCTTCTACAAAGGGGCGTTGATCGAGGGCGCATCGCTTCCCGATTTCGCATCGAGCGACTATCGGCTGGGAAACATGCACACCATCACGGTGGGGGCCACGTTCGGGTATCACCCGTTCGACAGCCCAGGCGAGTGGACGCTTCGCGCGCAGTACATTCAGTATGCGGGCAACAGCTCACCGCCGAACGCGATCGGAATTCAGCAGAACTTCGATCTCGCGCCTCCGGTCAACACCTACGGCATCGTGCTCGGATACTCGTTCGACTACTGATGAAGGCTCCACTCCAAAGCGCACGATCGATCGATCACGACCTCGGGGACCGGCACAAGCCGGTCCTCGAGCGCGTCGACGACTTCTTCGTCGGGATGTTTCAGGCGATGGCCAGCCCCTGCAGTCTGCTCGTCGATACCGACGACCGCGCGGAGGCGCAGATTCTGACCGAGATTGCCGACGCGGAGGCACACCGCATCGAGCGCAAGTTCAGCCGTTACCTGACCGACAACCCAGTGGACCAGCATCAACCGTTCAGGCGGCCGGCCGGTGGAGGTCGACCAGGAGACCGCGCTTCTGCTCAACTATGCCGCCACCTGCTGGGAAATGTCCGACGGGATGTTCGACATCACCTCCGGAGTGCTGCGGAGAGTCTGGAAGTTCGACGGCGGCAGCCGCGTCCCGGGACGTCACGCGGTGAAGGAATGCCTGCGGAATGTCGGCTGGTCGCGTCTGGTGTGGGAACCGCCGACGCTGACCCTGCCGGCGGGGATGGAGATCGACTTCGGCGGCATCGGCAAGGAGTACGCGGTCGACCGGGCGGCCACTCTGGTCGCGACGCGTACACGCCGCTCCTTCCTGGTCAACTTCGGCGGGGATCTTTTCGCGTCGGGGCTTCGCCGCGGTGGGCGCACCTGGGGGGTCGGCATCGATGACCCGGAGCGGAGCGGCAGAGGAGCGTTCGGCCGGCTCGACGTCACCGCCGGTGGGATCGCCACCAGTGGCGACGCCCGGCGTTTCGTGCGGGTTCGCGGGAAGCGTCTGGGGCACATCCTCGATCCCCGGACAGGCTGGCCGGTCGAGGACGCTCCCCGCTCGGTCACCGTCGCCGGCCGCACCTGCATGGAAGCCGGAACTCTCTCGACGCTCGCATATCTTCAGGGGCCGAACGCACGCAACTGGCTCGAAGAGCAGGGCGTGCCGTTCTGGATTCCCTGACTGAATCAGTGGGCGGACTTTGTCGCGGATGCACGGTGTGGTGGTGGTCACTGGCGAGGAGGGTGCGGCATCCGGGACAAGTTCGGCTCCCGGCAGGTGGCGAACGAGGTACTCGGTGCGTGTGACCTTTGCGAAAGCCGAACTTGTCCGGGCCGGCTGCGGACGGCCCGGCGGTTTGCACGGTTGTTCCGCGCCGCCCCGGACAAAGTCCGCCCACCGGGGCAGGTGGCTGAACGAGATGCGTGATTCGTGGGGGAAGCCGACTAACCCGCGAACTTGTAGCCCATTCCGTGAACGGTGATGATCAGGCGGGGGTGGGATGGATCGCTCTCGAGCTTCTGGCGCAGTGAGGCCACATGGACGTCAACCGTGCGGGTATAAGGGGTGACGTCGTAGCCCCAGACGCGATCGAGAAGCTCGTCGCGGCCGATCACGTCGCCGCGATGCTCGACCAAGTAGCGGAGGAGCTTGAGCTCGAGCGCGGACAGGTCCACGGGCGTGCCCCCGCGCTGAACGTCGGCACGGCGGAAATCGATGCGGAGATCTCCGAAGGACCAGGTTTCACGGGAATCGCCGACCACCGATCCGCCACGGCGCAGAAGCGCCTCGATCCGGGCGAGGAGCTCCATCATCTCGAATGGCTTGGTGAGGTAATCGTCGGCGCCCAGCTTCAGCCCGACGACCTTGTCGGTCAGTTGCGCCCGCGCGGTGAGCATCAGGATCGGCGTGTTCCGCTGTTCCCGTCGCAGATCACGGCAGAGGTCCAGGCCGTTTCGCCCGGGGAGGGCGATGTCGAGGATGAGCAGATCGAAATGATCGCGCAGAGCCCGCTCGTAGCCGCGATCCCCGTCGGTCTCGGAGACGACCTCATAGCCCTCGCTGGTGAGCCGATCCGTGAGGGTCATCACCAGTGCAGCCTCGTCTTCGACGAGGAGAATGCGACGCCGGGGAAGATCATTCATCGCTCAGCTCTCCTGACCTTCATCTGCCACTGGCAGGCGGACGACGAACGCCGTCTCCCGATCCCGGCTGGTGACCGTGACGGTTCCTCCGTGCCGTTCCACGATCGAGCGGACGATGCTGAGACCGAGTCCGGATCCCCGGATCGTGGCGCTCTCGACATGCCGGCCCCGGAAGAAGGGCTCGAACAGGTGGGGCAGGTCGTCGCGGTCGATCTCCGGACCATTGTTCCGGATGGCGAGCTCGGCATGGCTCCCGTGGCGCCGGGCAGCGATCCGGATCTGCACGTCGGGGCCGCCGTACCGCGCCGCATTGGTGAGGAGGTTCTCGAGGACCCTGCGAAGGGCGTCGGGATCGCCGTTCACGGCGAGCCGGGGCTCCACGTCGCGGGTGATTGCCGCGTGCTGCGATTCGAGAAGATGGGCGACTGAGCCGAGAGCAGCGTCCAGCAGAGGATCGAGCTCCACGCGCTCGCGGCGGAGATTCCGTGAGGCGCGCATGCCGGCAAACTCGAGGATCCCGGCGACCATGGCCGAGAGCCTGCGGCCCTCATCCGCGATCATCGTGCCGTATCGCTGCACCTGCCCCCGTTCCTCGACGACTCCATCGGCCAGGTTCTGACCCGCGGAGCGAATCGCGGCGAGCGGCGTATTGAGCTCGTGAGTCACACCGGCGACGAACTCCATCTGCTGCCGCGCGAGCAGGTGTGCCTGGTGTGCGGAGCGAAGCAGCATCACGATGGTCACCGCGAGCAGCGCGAGCACCCCGAGGCTGATCGCGAGGTTCCGCAGCCGGGTGGATGCCACCATGGCATCGAGCGAGCCGGGTCCCCACGAGACCCTGACCTGCCAGGCTCCCGAGAGTGGTTGAAGAGGATCCTGCAGCGTGGGAGCCACCTCGCCGCCTGGCCCCTCGATGCCGAACGGGCGGCCCCGGTGAGGTCCCGGGCCCCGCTGCCGGCCTGCTCCCCGGCCCGCCCCCATCCCCGGGATGCCGCCGAACCCCTCGCTGCGAGCGATTCCGGCAACCCCGGCGAGCGTCATGAGCGGGCGGGTCGCGTCGGGCCGCTGGATCGGCGGCGCTCCAGGGTTGGAGCTCCAGAGAAGTCGCGGGCGAGGGGAAGGCTCGACCACTTCGATGACCGTTTCCTCACCCACCCGAGTCGGAAAATGCTCCCGGGCGAGCGTGGGGAGAATTTTCTGAACGATGATCGCCCGGTCGAACTGCACGATCAGCAGCTCACTCTCGTGCGTCGAGCCGAAGTCGCTCCTCTCGGGCCGGTGGGTAGGCATGACCAGCGCCGGGACCTCCGGAAAGAGCGGCGGGCCCTGACCCGGGCCGGCCCTTCGTTCGGTCAGGCTCTGGCGAATGGGGGAGAGGTCCTCGGGCCACTCTGCCGGCTGGAGCCGGCCGGTGACCGGATCGAAGCGCCGCAGCGTGTCGCCCGGATCGAGCTCCACCACCCATAGGGCGCCGATCAGTTCGGGCCAGGGGCTCTGCGCCTCCCAGAGGTTCCAGCGCACCTGAAGAGAGGTGTCGAGAGTGGCGGGTGAGTCGGTGGCGATGGGCTGGAAGTGGCGGAAGGCCATCGCGATGGTCCGATCGAACTCTCCTGAAAAGCGGGTGATGCCGGTCTCGAGGCTGGCCTGCATCCGGTCGTGCTCGGCGCGGCTGATCTCGCCGATCCACCGGTACTGGAGGGTTGCCAGAACCGCCAGGAGGCCGATCAGAACGGCGATCAGGACCAGCGGAACAGGAGGCCTCGAAAGGATCCGGCTCATCGCCGAAGTCTACCATTCGGCTCCATGTAAGTGTCATAGATTGCAGGTTTTTACATTTCTTACAAATGGCTTGCGAACCCTTGAAGACTTCGTCTGCCCGGGGACCCAGAATGGATGCAGTAACAGACTGAAAGGAGGAAGTACAAGATGAAACGAACGACTCGATTGATGATGGCGGTGCTGGTCCTGCTGATGGCGACCGGGCTCTATGCGCAGGGACGCGGCCCGGGTGCCGGACAAGGGGGGAATCCTCCGGGGACGCAGAGCGGAATGGGGCCGGGAATGGGTCCGCAGAGCGGGATGCCGGGTGGCGGCCCGGCGGCTCTGGTGGAGTATCTGGGACTGACCGAGACCCAGGCGGAGCAGTGGCAGGCTCTTCACGAGGATTTCTTCACCTCGAACCAGGCGCTGTTCGATCAGCGTCGGGACCTTCAGGATCAGCTTCACGAACTGCTGGCGACCGACAACTCGGATGCTGGCCAGGTCGGGACGCTGGTTCTGTCGATCCGCGGCGTGTCGGATCAGATCCGCGCGGCTCATGACCAGCTTCAGGAAGATCTCAAGGCGCTTCTCACCCCGGATCAGGTGGAGAAATTCGAGGCTTTCCTGGCGGCTCGAGCCTCGATGGGACATCGGGGACCGGGAGGCCACGGACCCGGTGGCGCGAACGGCGGCCGCTGCCCGGGCTGCTGACGATCGTGATCCATGGTCGAGACGCCGGAGGCCTCTCCGGCGTCTCATCTTTGAATGCGAGGAACGAACTATGAGTGAGCGAGCGAAGTCGATGCTGGTGGTGGCGGGTGCGGCGCTGGTGGCGTTGCTGATGATCAGCGGATCGTACGTGGCGATGGCCGCTTCCAGCCGGCCGGATCTGTCCGGCAAGTGGAAGCTCAACGCAAAGAAGAGTGACAACCCTCGGGATGCCATGAGGAAAGGGATGGGCGGCCGGCAGCACGGGGGGAGCGGCGGATTCGGGAGAATGGGGCGTCAGGGGGGAATGGGCGGCGGAGTGGGAAATGGTGGAATGCGGGGCAGCGGAGGGCCGGGTGCAGGCCGAGGTCCGGGCGGACCGGCTGGCGACCAGTCGATCGAGATCCGGCAGGCGGACGGAAGCGTGACCTTCATCCATCGAAATGGACGGGAAGAAACGATTCCGACCGACGGGAGCACCGTCGAGGTGGACGGCCCTCGGGGGGATCGGATGACCGTTCGTGCACGATGGGAAGAAGACGCGCTGGTCGTGATCCGTTCCTCTCCGATGCGCACCATCACCGAGCGATGGTCGCTGGCGGACGATGGCCAATTGCAGGTGGAAGCCACGTTGGGAGGCGATACCTCGACCGACAACGTGCAGTTCAAGCGGATCTTCGACCCTCAACCGTGAGGGTCGAATCCTTGACAGGGTGAGTCCGCGCCCTCTCCGAGGGCAGCCGATTCGGAGGCACCGCCGTGAGGAGTGTCGCGTACGACGGTTCTCGCCTGAAGGGTCCTTTTCGCATTGCAGAAGATGTCTCGCATGCCCACCCGGCTCACCCGCTCGACATGACACTGACGACCTGCTCGTCGAGCAAGAAGACATTTCGGCCGGGCCCGATCGGGGGATACGTCATCGGTGCGGAAAGGATGTATCCTTGATCCTTGCGATCCGGATCGGAGGCCGCCGATGGCTGAAAAGAGAAAGGTGCTCGTCGTCGAGGACAACGAGGCTCAGAGAGCGGTACTACTCGCGGTTCTCGGCCGGAATGACCGTCTCGAAGTGACCGGCGCACGCAGTGGAACCGAGGCCCTCGAACTGGTGAAGGCCAACGAGTACGCGGTCATCGTTCTGGACATGATGCTCCCGGAGATGGACGGGCTCACCTTCATCGATCGCCTTCGCGAGGCGCGTCCCGACGATGTCAGCTCGATCATCGCCGTGACCGGAGCGACGGAAAGCGCCATTCCCACCTCGATCATCGAAGGTCCCTACGGAGATCAGGTCCGGGCGGTGCTCCGAAAACCGCTCGATCAGAACCAACTGGTCGATCTGGTGACCACCTGGGCGGCGGGAATCGCCAGCGCCGATTGACCTCGGACCTCCCCAGGACTGATTGTCCGGCAAAGGCATCGGCCCGGCCGTGGTCTCGAAGGTTGCGAGAGGAAGATCCTTCGTGGGCCGGTTCGCGGCTTCGAGCCCGAGGTCAGGCCCTCTCCCCACAAACCTTGCCGGCCTCTTTCCGTATGGCGTAGCATGCCCCCGGTTCTCACGTCCGGCACAATTTTGCTCAACACGATTCGACTCGTTCGAAGAGGAGGTTTCATGGTTCGCAGAACACTGCTCACGATTGCGGCAGCAATGATGATGGCGGTGATGGTCCAGGCCCAGACGGTGGACGAGATCATCGCGAAAAATCTGGAGGCCAAGGGCGGCCTCGAAAACATCAAGGCGGTCAAGTCGATGAAGCTGACCGGCAAGATGTCGATGGGGCAGATGGAAGCGCCTTTCGTGGTGACGATGAAGCGACCGTCGATGTTCCGGGTGGACTTCACCATTCAGGGGATGACCGGAACCCAGGCCTACGACGGCGAGACTGCATGGTCGCTGATGCCGTTCATGGGCAAGACCGATCCGGAAAAGATGAACGAGGAGCAGACTGAGGACTTCAAACAGCAGGCGGACTTCGACGGCCCTCTGATGAACTGGAAGGAAAAGGGGAACAAGGTCGAGCTCGCCGGTGAGGACGAGGTCGAAGGCACCCCCGTCTACAAGCTGAAGGTGACCCTGCCCAACGGCGACGAGACCTTCCTCTATCTCGACAAGGACTCCTACCTCGAGATCCAGAGCACCGCGAAGCGCGAGATGCAGGGTCAGGAGATGGAGTTCGTCACCACCATGGGTGACTACAAGGAGGTCGAAGGACTGGTGATGCCGATGTCCATCGCCAGTGGTGCCAAGGGTTCTCCGCAGCAGAACGTGATGTCGATCGAGAACGTCGAGGTGAACCCCCAGATCGAAGATTCGAGCTTCCACATGCCCGAAGTGAAAGCCGCCCCTGAGCCGGCCAAGAATTGATCATCGCCTCATCCGGAACTGAGTCTGACCCGTGGAGGGGCCCCGGGTCCCTCCGCGCCCTCTCGGAGGAGCCATGCGCCTGCTGAAGTCACTGACCTTCTCTCTCCTGATTCTCTCCGCCGTTTCCCTTTCCGCCGCCGACAAGCCCGCGATCGACTCCTCGGTTTTTGGTGAAGTCCAGGCGCGGGCGATCGGTCCCGCGGTGATGGGGGGCCGCATCGCTGCCATCGACGCCACCGCCGATTCCCCATCCACCATCTTCGTCGGTGCTGCAAGCGGCGGGGTCTGGCGCTCGACGGACGGGGGCACCACCTTCAAGCCAGTGTTCGACAAGTACACTCAGTCGATCGGTGCGGTGAAGATCGATCCCTCCAGCTCCGACACCATCTGGGTCGGCACCGGAGAATCGTGGGTGCGCAACTCGGTCTCCGTCGGTGATGGAGTCTACAAGTCGACCGATGGCGGGAACAGTTGGAACCGGGTGGGGCTGGAAGACTCCGAGCACATCAGCCGGATCGTGGTCGATCCCAAGAAGTCCGACACCGTCTACGTCTGTGCCACAGGCCACCTCTGGAACGCGAACGAGGAGCGCGGGGTCTTCAAGACGACGGACGGCGGAAAGAGCTGGAAGAGGATTCTCTACGTGAATGGCGACACCGGCTGCGGAGATCTCGCCATCGATCCCCAGGAGCCGGACATTCTCTACGCGGGAATGTGGCAGTTTCGGCGGTCGCCCGATTTTTTCAGCTCCGGCGGTCCCGGCAGCGGCTTCTACAAGACCACCGACGGCGGCGAGCACTGGGAGAAGATGACCGAGGGTCTGCCCGAGGGTGATCTGGGTCGGATCGGAATCGGCGTCGCGCCCTCCCGTCCGGCGGTGATCTACGCTCTGGTGGAGGCAAAGGACAACGGGCTCTATCGCTCGGACGACTTCGGCGAGCACTGGCGGCTGGTCAACAGCGGGTTCAACATCGCGGTCCGGCCGTTCTACTTCGCCACCGTCACGGTCGATCCGTCGAACTACGAGCGGGTCTACAAGCCGAGTCTCTCGTTCGCCATTTCCGGGGACGGGGGAAAAAGTTTCAGTGGCGGCATCATGGACGGGGGTGCTGTCCACTCCGACAGCCACTCGGTCTGGGTGAACCCGGCCCATCCGAACCAGCTTCTGCTCGGAACGGATGGTGGTGTCTACGAATCGCGGGACAAGGGCGTGAGCTGGCGCTTCCTGAACCAGATCCCGGTGGCGCAGTTTTACGCCGTGTCCTATGACATGGAGTGGCCCTACAACGTCTACGGAGGATTGCAGGACAACGGGACCTGGATGGGTCCGTCACGGGCGCCGGGCGGCATCGCGAACCGGCACTGGAGGGTGCTGGGTGGAGGTGATGGATTCCACGCGGTTCCTGATCCCACCGACAGCGACGTGGTCTTCGTCGAGTCCCAGGGAGGGGAGATCGTTCGGGTGCGGCGATCCACCGGAGAGACGCGGGAGATCAAGCCATTTCCTCAGCCGGGTGAAGAAGAATACCGCTTCAACTGGGACACGCCGATCTACGCCAGTCCGAACAAGCCGGGCCGGATCTATCTGGGATCGCAGTATCTCCTCCGCTCCGATGATCGTGGCGATTCCTGGACCCGGATCTCTCCCGATCTGACCACCGACAATCCGAAGCTGCAGCGGCAGAAGCAGTCGGGCGGCCTGACCGTCGACAACTCCACGGCCGAGAACCACACCACCATCATCGCCATCAGCGAATCGCCCCTGGACGGAGATCTCATCTGGGTGGGAACGGATGACGGAAATCTGCAGCTCACCCGGGATGGCGGAGAGCACTGGATGAATGTCGCCGGCAACGTTCCCGGTCTGCCGAAGGGAACCTGGGTCTCGAGCGTCGAGGCGGGGCATCAGGATCCCGGAACGGCCTGGGCCACCTTCGACGGTCACCGCACCGGCGACATGAAGAGTTACGTCTACCGGACGACGGATTTCGGCACGAGCTGGACCCCCCTTGCGACAGACGATCTGGACGGCTACGTCCAGGTGGTGCGCGAGGATCCGAAAGCCTCCCACCTTCTGTTCCTCGGGACCGAGCACGGACTCTACATCTCGATCGACGGAGGAGAGAGCTGGGCGGCATACAGCGAAAAGTTCCCGCCGGTACCGGTCGACGGGATCGCCATCCACCCGCGGGAGTCGGACGTGATTCTCGCGACGCACGGACGGGGAATCTGGATCATCGACGACATCACTCCATTGCGCAGCCTTACGCCGGAATCGTTGAACGAGGACGTGGTGATGCTGCCGTCGCGGCCAGCGATTCAGATCATCCCGGCAAACGAACAGCGGTTCGATGCGGATGCGGTATTCGTGGGTGAAACGCCGGGTGAAGTGGCTTCGATCAGCTACTACCTGAAGAAGAGGCACATCTTCGGGGACTCCAAGGTCGAGGTGCTGGACGCGGAAGGAAATCTCGTTTCCACTCTTCCCGCCGGAAAGCGCCGCGGGATCAACCGGGTGGACTGGCCGATGCGGCTCGCTCCGCCGAAGCTTCCCCCGGCAAACTCACTGGTCATGTCCGGCGGTGCCTTTTTCGGGCCTCGGGTTCCGGAGGGAACCTATACCGTCCGGCTGACGATGGGAAAAAAGAGCTACGAAAGTACCGTGCAACTCGTTCCCGATCCGAGATCGACCCATTCAGCCGAAGATCGCAAGCTCCAGCAGACCACCGTGATGAGGCTTTACGGCATGCTCGACCGTCTCACCCTTCTGGTCGACCGGGCCCTGGACCTTCGGGACGCAGCGAGGGCCGACGCGGCGAAGCTGAGCGGGCGCGACAAGGCTGCGCTGGAGAAGTTCGCCGCGAGCATGGACACCTACCGTTCGACTCTGGTGTCGACCAGCGACGCCGGATGGCTCTCCGGGGACGAGAAGCTCCGGGAGAAGCTGGGCGCTCTCTACGGCTCGGTCAACAGCTATGACGGACGCCCGACCCAATCGCAGCTTCAGCGGATGGAGCTCCTGGAGAAGGGGCTGGCCGATGCCGAGGCGAAGCTCGACGCGATCACCGGTCGCGAGTTGCCGGCGGTGAATCGGATTCTGAAGCGACGGAACCTGGAGCCGCTCAGGGTGATGACCCGCGAAGAGTGGCAGAAGAAATCGGGAAGCGTCGGTTCTGCACCGGGAACCGGTCGCTTTCCCCGGTTCATCGCTCGAGGAATCGAGAGCGCTCTGCGACGGATGCGGTGAACGGTAGGGCGGATCTCATTCGGTTCCTGCAGGGGCGTCCTCGACGTGCCAGTCAACTTGCATTGCCATCGTTTTGCCTCATTCGCGCGGTACTGTGAGGGCCGGAGGAAAGGTGATGCGAAGATTGCTGCCGCTGCTGCTCTTTGTTGCTGCTGCTCCGTTGTTTGCTGCGAACCCGCCGGAGTGGACCGAGCCGGTCGAGCCATTCCGGATCGTGGGAAACCTCTACTACGTCGGAACTGCCGAGCTGACGTCGTACCTGATCGTCACCCCGGAGGGAGACATTCTTCTCGATGCGCCGCTGAAGGAGAACGTGCCTCACATTCTCCGGTCCATCCGGAAGCTGGGATTCGACCCGCACGACATCCGGATCATGATCAGCAGCCACGCCCATTTCGACCATGCCGGAGGGTTCGCGGAGATGAAGCGAATCACGGGAGCGAAGCTGCTGATGTCCCCCGAGGATGCGGCGCTGGCGGCTCGAGGCGGGAAGGACGATTTCGCATTCGGCGACACCGGATTGTTCGAGCCGGTCGAGGCGGATGGGCTGATCCACGACGGACAGAAGATCACACTTGGAGGAACCACCCTCGCGGCCATCGCCACACCGGGGCATACGAAGGGTGGAACGAGCTGGTCCACGGAAATCGAGGATGCAGGGCGGCGCTATCGGGTGGTGTTCGCAAACAGCATGACCGCCCCCGGATACCAGCTTCACGACAATCCGAAATATCCCGGAATCATGGAAGACTTCCGGCGGAGCTTCGATCGCCTCGCCGGTCGCGAGGCGGACGTGCTGCTCTCCACTCACGGCTCCTCATTCGGGTTGAGGGAGCGGATCGCACATCTCGATGGCCCCTCCAACCCGTTCATCGACCCGACCGCCCTCGGTCGGTGGGTCACGCGCCAGCGCGCCGGAATCGAGAAAAAGTACGAGGAGCAGAAGAAGGCCGCCAGGCCCTGAGGTCACCCGGAACCTCGAGCCCGGGATTTCCACCGGCCGCCGTAACGATGGTCGGCTCCTCGGCTGATGACGCTTCTGATCGCCCTCGCGGGTGGACCGGCACTGACGCCGAGCGGTTGAGCGGGTCGGTGGAGCGCGGCGGAAATTCTGCGGCGAAATTCCGGAGCGTCGGGCGGCTGTTGGCGTCGCCATGGATCGAAAAGCACTGATTCGCGCGTACAAGGAGTCCCGCCTGCCGACGGGCGTCTATCGCGTGCTGAACCGGAACAACGGCAAATGTCTCGTCGGGTCGAGCACGGACGTTCCCGCGATTCTCAATCGCCACCGGTTCCAGCTCACTGCCGGAGGGCACCCGAACCGGGCTTTACAGAGGGAATGGAACGAGATGGGCTCCGACGCCTTTTCGTTCGAGGCGCTCGACCTGATCGAGCCACCCGAGGACCGGCCCGACTACGATCCGCGCGAGGATCTCGCTGTGCTCGAGCAACTCTGGCTCGACAAGCTGCTGCCATTCGGTGACCGCGGTTACAATCCGAAATCGCGAACTAAGCACTGAGCGGGCCGGCCCTGCGCCGCGTGGTAGACTCGCGAAAATCCAACGAAGCGCAGATCGTTCCCGATGCGGGTTCGAGAGAGGGATGTTGCCGTCCCGGCTCTCCGGCAGTCGAGTCTCTGCATTGCGCTTCCGACCCAGAACGAGAGGTTCCATGAAATCCGATGATGCTTGCTGCACGATCGTTCCCTACTTCCGCGTTCGCAGTGGTGAAATGGAGCGGTTCCGTGAGGTGACCAGGCGCTGCGTGGAGCAGACCAGCGAGGAAGAAGGCTGTTTGTTTTACGGATTCACGTTCGACGGTGAGGACGCCCATTGTCGCGAGGGATATGCCGACGCGGACGCGGCACTGATCCATCTCGATCGGATCGGACCCCTGCTTCAGGAGGCGCTGGGATTGTCCGAGCTCACCCGGCTCGAGGTTCACGGGCCGGAGAACGAGCTGGCGAAGCTGCGGGAACCGCTCGCGCCGATGAACCCGCGATTCTTCGCCCTCGAGTACGGATTCCGTCGCTGACGGGAATCGCCGCCGTTTCCGGGTGCAGGCACCCCAGTTCGGATATTCTCGCGACGAGGTCGAGCCGCACCGGTCAGATCGCCATGAACGCTCCGGGAAGCCGGCTGGAAGCCGGCGGCCCGGCCGCCTGGAAGGCGGCGTTCCGGTTGCCCGCTTCGCGGGCATCAGACCCTTGAGTTCGGGCCATCCGGGCTAGAATGGCCGGGTGTTTCCCTTCAATCTTCCACACCCTCAGATCCGGAGGTCTGTTTCGATGCGTCACTTCCTGCTCGTTCTCGTCAGCATTCTCGCTCTGATCACCCCCATCGTGACCGACGCCCAGGCGGTGCCCGACTCGCTCTATCAGGAGATGGAGTGGCGGATGATCGGTCCGTTCCGTGGCGGCCGGACCCGAGGTGTGGCAGGGGTCTCGGGCGATCCGGCCACGCTCTACATCGGTGTCTGCGATGGAGGGGTCTGGCGTTCGACGGACTACGGGCGTACCTGGACGCCGATTTTCGACGACCAGCCGACGCAGTCGATCGGAGCGATCGCGGTGGCGCCTTCCCACCCGAAGACGGTCTACGTCGCCAGTGGAGAAGGGCTTCAGCGGCCGGATCTTTCGGTCGGCAACGGCATCTATCGCTCGGATGACGGAGGGGACACCTGGACCCATCGCGGCCTTCGGGAGGGCCAGCAGATCCCGTCGCTTGCGGTCGACCCGCGGAATCCGAACCGGGTGTTCGCTGCCGTTCTGGGTCACCCGTACGGTCCGAACGAACAGCGCGGCATCTTCCGCTCCACCGACGGCGGGAAAAGCTGGGACAAGGTGCTCTACATCGACGAGAACACGGGCGGCAACGACGTCGACATCGATCCCTCCAATCCGGACGTGGTCTACGCCTCCTTCTGGCAGGGCAGGCAGGGGCCGTGGGAGTATGGAAATGCGTACGGCGGTGAGAAAGGTGGAATCTTCAAGTCCACCGATGGCGGGACCACCTGGCACCAGCTCGCCGGGGGCCTTCCGGACCAGATCGTCGAAGCGAATCTCTCGATCGCGCCGAGCAATCCGAATCGCCTCTACGTGGTCCTCGCGACCGCGCTCCGCAGCGGTTACATGTCCGGCGAAGGGCAGGCGCTCTACCGCTCGGATGATGGCGGCGTGAGCTGGACGAAGACGACGGACGATCCTCGGCCCCTGATGCGCATCGGCGGCGGCGATCTTCCCATGCTCGGCGTCGATCCGACCAACCCGGACGTCGTCTACAGCACCAGCATCGTGACCGTCCGTTCGACCGATGCGGGAAAGAGCTGGGTGAGCCTGCGGGGCGCCCCGGGGGGAGACGACTACCAGAACATCTGGATCGATCCGAAGGCACCGAACACCATTCTTCTCGCGGCGGATCAGGGCGCGGTGGTCAGCGTCAATGGCGGGCAGAGCTGGAGCTCGTGGTACAACCAGCCCACCGCGCAGCTCTATCACGTTCAGGCGACGAACGAGTTTCCCTACAAGGTCTGCAGCGGTCAGCAGGAGAGTGGCTCGGTCTGCATCTCCACCCGTGGTGACGACGGGGCGATCACCTTCCGCGACTGGCATCCTGTCGGCGCGATCGAGTACGGGTACGTCACGCCTGACCCGCTCAATCCCGACGTCGTTTACGGCGCCGGCCGCAACGTCGTGTCGAAGCATCACTGGTCGACGGGGCAGACGCAGGACGTCACCCCCATTCCGCTGCTCGGTGACGACAACCGGGTCGACCGGACCCAGCCGCTGTTTTTCTCTCCGGCCGATCCGCACATCCTCTACTACGCGGCCAACCGGGTCTTCCGGACCGACGACGGAGGTCAGACCTGGCAGATCATCAGCCCGGATCTGGCCCGTGAGCACCCCGGAGTGCCGGAGAGCGTCGCACAGCTTGCGGCGAAGGATGAAAACAACGCAACCCGCAGGGGCGTCGTGTACGCGCTCGGTCCATCGTTCAAGACTCCCGACACCCTGTGGGCGGGCACCGACGACGGACTGATTCACCTGACCCGGGACGGAGGCAGGAGCTGGGCGAACGTGACTCCGGAAGGAGTCACACCCTGGAGCAAGGTCACCCAGATCGAGGCCTCACACTTCGATGATCAGTCTGCCTATGCGTCGGTCAGCCGCTTCCGCGTCGACGATCTACGTCCGTACATCTACCGGACCCACGACGGCGGAAAGAGCTGGCAGAAGATCACGGCCGGGCTTCCCGACGACGCCCCGGTCAACGCGGTGCGGGAGGATCCGGTGCGGCAGGGGCTGCTCTTTGCCGCCACCGAGACGGGCGTGTGGGTGTCGTTCGACGACGGTGACCGGTGGCAGTCGCTCGAGCTGAACCTGCCTCATTCCTCGATGCGCGATCTCTGGATTCACCAGAACGATCTGATCGTCGCGACACATGGGCGGTCCTTCTGGGTCCTCGACGACCTCTCTCCGCTTCGTCAGGTCGGATCGGCGACGGTCGGTGACACCTCTCTGCTGAAGCCCTCGCCAGCGATCCGGGTACGGCGTGATCTCAATACGGACACGCCGCTTCCGGCTGACGAACCGATGGGACAGAATCCCCCGGCGGGAGCCATCATCGACTACGTCCTCGGCAAGCCTGCCGGTGGCCCGGTCACGCTCGAGATTCTCGACGGCACAGGAACGGTCATCCGCCGGTATGCGAGCAGTGATCAGCCGCCCCTCAGTGACAAGGATCTGGCGGAACAGATGATCCCGACCTACTGGGTCAGGCCCTTCCGGGCTCTACCGACGGGCGCGGGGATGCATCGCTGGGTCTGGGACCTGCGCTACGAGAGGCCGGAGCATGTTGCACTCTCCTATCCGATCTCAGCCATTCCTCATGACACCCCGCGGGTGCCACAGGGGCCACTTGCGCTTCCCGGACAATACACCGTGCGCCTGACGGCGAACGGCCAGGCATACACCGCACCACTCACCGTCGTGATGGATCCCCGGGTGAAGACCTCGGAGGCCGGACTCCGCCAGCGATTCGACATCGAGCGGAATCTCGCGGCATTGATGAGCGAGTCCGGAGCGGCGATCGATACGGCCCACTCGATCCGGGAGCAGATCACCGAGCTCACCCCGAAGGCAAAGGGCTCACTGGCGAAGGAGCTCTCGGCCTTCGATCTCGAGCTGAAGACGGTGCTGGAGGGCGCGAAAGCCGAGAAGGCGAATGCTCCGACCCCCGGGATGGAGTCGCTCGCCGGAAGCGTGGAGTCGCTCTATGACGCGGTCGGCCAGACGGACGCCGCACCGACCCTGGCGCAGGTGGAGGCAGTACGAAACACGGAGACCTCACTGCGGCAGGCGCTCGAGCAGTGGACTTCCCTTCAGCAGAAGACACTGACCCGCTTGAATGGGATTCTCCACACCCGGGGTCTCTCGGAAATCAATCCTCAGAGGAAGCCGCGGCATTCGATGGCGGCGCGAAACGAGGAGTAGCCGGGCCGGCCAGGGGCGGTCCGTCGTGACGCTCGTGTGGGGAGGGGGCCTCTTCGCATTGCGGGAGGCTCCTTTTCCAGTTTCAGACCGGCTCGGGTGAGGTGGGATCGCTGCGTCGTCCGGTGAGATGGCGGATCGAGTCGATCAGCGTCTGGCGGGCCGAATCGCCTTTGAGGATGATGCCGGAGATGATCTGTTCGAAGTCCCGGTGATCCTGATCGCTCAGATCGCGCGCCGTCAGAATGATGATCGGAATGGAGCGCATCGCCGGGTCCCGGCGCACGCTGGCAGCCATTTCCAGGCCGCTCATTCCGGGCATCATCATGTCGATGATCATCACGTCGGGCGTGACGGATTCGACCAGGCTCAGACCCTCCTGGCCCGACATGGCGGAGTGAACCTCACAGCCGGCCTGCCGCAGACTGTCGCCGAGGATCTCGTGAACGGCGGGATCATCGTCGACCAACAGGAGGCGTGGCTTCTCGTGAGGACTGGCTTCGGCGAGTTCCCGAAGGCGGCGCACCAGGGACTGCTTCTCAACCGGCTTGACGAAATAGTCGTCCGCCCCCATGGCGAACCCGAGCTCACGGTTATCGGTGACCGAAATGATCACCACCGGGATCGCCCGGGTCTCCTCGCTCTCCTTGAGCCGTTTGAGGACCTCCCAGCCATCGATGCCGGGGAGAATGATGTCGAGGGTGATCGCCACCGGCCGGGCGAGACGGGCAAGGCGAAGGGCTTCTTCCCCCTGCCGTGCCCGAATGGGAAGATACCCGGCTGACTCGAGCGACCGCGAGAGGGACTCCCATGCGACCGGGTCGTCTTCCACCACAAGAACTTTCTCGCCTCCGCCGGTCAGACGGCTCAGCGGCGTCTCGGAGCGCTCCATCCGCTGATAGCGGAGGGGAAGTCGGAATGAAAATGTGCTTCCTTCTCCGGGGCGGCTCTCAGCGCTGACCGTGCCACCCAGGAAGCGGACGAAGCGGGTCACCAGCGAAAGCCCGAGGCCGGTCCCGCCGAACTGGCGGGAACTGGTGGAGTCGAGCTGGCGGAATTCCTCGAAGATCACCTCGAGATCCCGCGGCTCGATTCCAATCCCCTGATCGGTGACCGCGATCTCGATCAGACCTTCGGGATGGGCGGGATCATCGAGCTGACGAGCCACGATGCGCACTGTCGACCCGGCGGGCGAGAACTTCACCGCATTCGAGACGAGGTTGTAGAGGATCTGCTTGAATTTTCCGGGATCGCTCTCCAGGGCGGGAAGATTCGAAGGGACGTCGATCTCGAACCGGACTCCCTGTTTCGTGGAGAGTCCGCGCATGATCTCGCAGACGTTATCGATCGCACTCCGGACGTTGAACCGTTCCGGGAACACCTCCATCTTTCCGGCCTCGACCTTGGAGAGGTCGAGAATGTCGTTGATGATCCCGAGGAGGTGCTTTCCAGAGGTCAGGATGAGGTTGAGGAAGTGGAGGTAACGCGGCTCGATCTCGGATTCGAGCCGTTCCACCAGAAGCTCGGAAAACCCGATGATGGAGTTCAGCGGTGTGCGCAGCTCGTGACTCATGTTGGCGAGAAAGCGGCTCTTGGCCTCGCTCGCCTGTTCTGCCTCATTGTTTTTCAGCTCCAGCTCCCGAAGGATCCGGGCCTTGAGGATGGCGGAAACGGCATGTTCGCGGTAGCGTCTGAGCTTCCGCAGATCAGAGCTCTTGAATGCGTCTTCATTCTGAAAATTATCGAAGACGAGAAATGCCTCGAGGCGTCCTCCGAGAGTGACCGCCATGGCCATCATCGACTTCGGGACCGGGAGGTGACGGGTCTGTTCGGAGCCGGCAAGGGTGCTGAAATCGTGGACCACCCAGACGCCTTCCTGAATCTGTTCGCTCCGGTCGGAGTAGCGGGTGAGAGCCTGTTCGGCGCTGAAGCTGATCGACCGGAACATGCTCAGGTCGTAGCCCACCGCGGCAGCAACCTCCGATTTCTGCTGGGAGTGATCGAAGATCAGCGCCGCGGACTTTTCCGCCTGGGGGAACAGGATCATTCCCTGCTCGAGGAGTGACTGGAGCACACTTTCGAGCTCGACTTCACGGTTGATCACCTGCACGATCCTGTCGAGCGTTTGAAGCTCCATCGCCTGTGAGCGGATCTCGGCGGTCCGGTCGTCGACCAGTCTGCGGAGCTCGCGATTTCGTGACTCGAGCCGTTTTGTCCGGTAGTGATTGGCCAGGAACACCACCACTCCGAGGAGCGCGATCCAGCCCAGCACGGCCCACCACTGCAACCACCATGGCGGTTCGATGAAGAAGCGGAATCGGAGCGGTTGGGTCCAGAATCCATCGGCCCGACTGGCGCTGACTTCGAACAGGTAGCTCCGGTCGAAGAAGAAGGCGGGAAGATTGGTGTAGCGGATACGGGTGTCCGAGGTGGGGGGAGACCACTGCTGATCGTAGCCGACGAGACGGGTGCGATAGGTGACGTTCTGCTCGTGGCCGAACGTCAGTGCCGCGTACTCCAGAAGGATCTCGTTCTGGCCGCCCGGATCCTGGCGGACCTCGGCCCGTTCGAGCTTGAGCAGAGGACGGGACGAGTTCGGAAGATCGAGCCACGGCCGGTAGATGGACAGACCCTTCGGCGTGCCGAGGTAGACGACCCCACGATGATCGACGGCGATCGGGCCGTAGGCCCAGGCTTCATTGTCCAGCAGGCCGTCGCTCTGGGTGACCCGCCGGACCACTCTCAGTGTCTGGGGTTCGAGCTCGGCAAGTCCCGCGTTCTGACTGATCCAGAGGGTGCCTGATGGTGAGATCGCGGTCCCCACCACGACGTCCCCTCCCAACCCGCTGCTCGCATCCAGCACCTTTCGTGTGCGGAAGGAGCTCGGATCGATGATGGCCAGCCCGCGGGAAGTGCCGGCCCAGAGGTTTCCGTCCGCCCAGAGAAGGTTGCGGACTCCGCTGCTGGGGGCCCCATTCGAGGTGTTCCAGACCGGCTCGAACAGCGGAACGGTGACCTCCTCGCCGGCCACTCCCTGCCGGCGCAAAGGTAGAGTGAAAATGGTCTGGACATCGAGGGGTGAGCGGCTGCGGTACAGCCCGCTGTCGCTGGTCGCGACCCAGAGGTAGTCGCTGTCGTCCATCACCACGCCTGTAGCGCCCGTGCCCGGAAGGCCGGTTACGCCACGGAACTTGATCCAGCGGCCGTCGATCAGTGCCCGGAGCCCGGAGTTGCCTGCGAACCAGAGGGAATCGATCCGCTCGTCCGCCCCGGGACTGCGGCGGAGGGGGATCGAGCTGGCGGAGTAGGCGACTTCGAATTGATAGCCTGCAATCCTGGCCGGTCGTCCGGCAATCGTCAGAGTGCGCGGAGGGTCCGCACCGGGAGGAAGAACGACATCAGGGTCGAGTGAGATGGCGTTGATTCCGCCGACGGTCCCCGCCCAGAGGGTGCCCTGTTCGTCTTCGAGCAGCGTGTAAACGCTGTTGTCGCGGAGGCCATCCCGCGTGTCGATCGAGTCGATATTTCCGTCCCGGTCGATCACCGCGATTCCTCCGCCGGTGCCGACCCACATCAGTCCGGTTGCGGCGTCGGAGGGAACCACGGTGAAAACGCTCGGGTCCGGCAATCCGCTGGTGAAGGAGCCGAATGCACGGTAGTCCGGGCGAAGCAGCGACGCTCCCCCGTTCTGGGCAAACCAGAGATTGCCTTCATGGTCGCGGTGCAGGCTCCAGAGGGTGTTGCTCAACAGCCCCTGCCGCCGAGTCAGATGGATCGTGTCGGAAGGATCATGAGTGTCGATACGGAGAACGCCGGAACCGAGGCTGGCGACCCAGAGCTCGCCGTCGGGTGTCTGGAGCATTCCGACCACACGAGCCGAGAGCTCATGATTCACGGCCACGAACCGGCGTGGACCGCCGGGGGAGAGCTTCCAGACAAGCCCTTCCACTCCACCACCCCAGAGCGTCCCGTCGGGACTCTCGTAGAGCGAGGAGACCGGCTGAGGCGGAAGTCCATCCTCGCCCGGATGAATGATCTCGAGGACGGCGACCCGGGAATCGGCAACCGAGAAGATGATCAGAGATCCATCCGCCATTCCGACCCAGACGTTGCCGCTGTTGCGGCGGGTGATGACGTGAATCAGCTCCGCGCGACCGTCCTGATTGGCGTCGGCGGCCAGATGCTGTTCCTCCAGGCGTCCCGGCTGGAGCCGATAGCGGAAGATGCCGTTCCCGGTTGTCGCAGCCCAGATCCATCCTTCGGGTTCGGCGATCAGGCAGTTCCTGCGGATTCGGGTCTGGCGAAGGGGGTGACCCTCGACGCTTCGGAGAAACTTCACACGCTCGCCCGGAGGGTACTCGCTCAGGGGCCGTTCCGAGACGGCGAGGCCGGTGTCCGAGCCCACCCAGAGGTGCCCCGACGCATCCTGCACAATCTCCCGGACCGTCAGGTCCGCGAGTCCGTCCGCGGGGCCGTAGGAGGTGATGTCGTGCCCGTTGTACCGGGCCAGCCCGGAGGAGTAGAAGCCGATCCAGAGGTAGCCTTCCCGATCCTGGAAGATCTTCTGCACACTGGCCGACGAAAGAAGGTGCGGATCGTGCTCGGGAGTGAAGTGCTTGAATGGGAGTTGTTCCGCCTGGAGTGCGGGCGCGAGCAGGCACACGAGCAGCAGGGACACCGCGGCCCGGGGGAAGCGGTGTCGCAGCCCGACCCGCGGAGTGGGAAACATGTCGATGAATATACGCCGTCGACGAACGAGCGTTCAACCGACGCGCGCCGATCCGGTCCGCGGTCGCGAGGGAGGCCCGCCGTCCGCGTCGGATAGAATGAGCACCCGCCACGTTGCTGCCGGATCAGGAGGTCCATGTTGACAGAAGCCGAAATTGCTGCCGAAGCCGCCCGACGCGGTGCCGAAGTTCTGCTCAGGTACTGGCGGAAACTGGACAAGGACGATGCAGATCTGAAGGCCCGAAACGACTGGGTATCCCGGGCTGACCGTGAGAGCGAACAGGCGATCCAGGCCTTCCTGCGGGAGCAGCGACCGGGGGATGGATTTCTCGGAGAGGAGTCGGGCGTGACCGAAGGCGCGGACGCCAATGCTGACCGGGTGTGGATTGTGGATCCTCTCGATGGCACCTCGAACTATCTCCGTCAGTTTCCGGTCTGGTCCGTTTCCATCGCTCTGCGGGAGAACGGTGAGATGGTCGCTGGAGCGATTCATCAGCCTCTTCTGGATGAAATGTTCACCGCCGAGAGGGGTGCGGGAGCGTTCCGGAATGGGGAGCGCCTGCAGATCTCGGATGAGCCGCATCTGGAAGGGGCGTTTGTCACCACCGGATTTCCATTTCGCGCTCTGGAGCACGTCGAGGTCTATTGCGCGATCTTCAAGGATGTGATCTCCACGGCCAAAGGGGTTCGGCGGCCGGGATCGGCCGCACTCGATCTGGCCTACACCGCGGCGGGGATTTTCGACGGATTCTTCGAGCTTCACCTTTCCCTCTGGGACATCGCCGCGGGCGCACTTCTGGTGAAGGAGGCGGGGGGAGTGGTGACCGATTTCTCCGGCGGCGATCGCTATTTCGAGCGAGGCAATATCGTCGGGGCCGCGCCGGGGGTTCACCGGGACCTGCTGGAGCTGATCGGTCGTCACGTCTCCGAGACCCAGCTCTGAGGTCCGGCGTGGCTCGAGCTTCCCGACTGCCGCGCGGTGTCTTTTTTCAACCAACGGTCGATCTCGCCCGAGCGCTGGTCGGCTGTGTGCTGCACCACCACGTCGGAGGAGAACATCTGGCTGTCCGAATCGTCGAGACCGAAGCCTATCTGGGAGCAAACGACGCGGCGAGTCATGCGCGCCGCGGACTGCGCAGCCCTCGGAATGAATCGATGTACCTCGACGGAGGTCACGCTTACGTCTACTTCACCTACGGAATGCACTTCTGCATGAACGTGGTGGCGCAGGAGTCGGGGCTCGCGGAGGCCGTCCTGATTCGAGCGGGAGAGCCGGTCCGCGGAATCGAGCGAATGAGGCGGAACCGTCCGCGGGCACGCCGGGAGACCGACCTCACCAATGGCCCCGGAAAATTATGCTCCGCAATGGAGATCGATCGATCGCTGGACGGAGCCTCTCTTCGAGGCCGGGATTTCTACCTCACCGGCAGGGATCAGGAGATTGCAGACGAGCAGATCGGAATCAGTCCCCGTGTGGGGATCGACGGCGCCGGTGAGGCCGTCTGGTGGCCGCTTCGCTTCTTTCTCCGCGGCAACGTCTGGGTTTCCCGAGCGCCGAAAGCGAAACCGCGCCGGCTGTGATCCGCGGAGCTCTCCGCCCCGGGACCCTTCAGGGTCTCGACTTCGAAGCAGTCTCTTCCCCAGGCGCATCTTCACGAAAGACCGAGAGAATCCGCCCGAGCAGACCGTCGGACTGCGATTCCTTCTGAACGAGCTTCTCGATCTCGCCGGCGTCGAACCAGGTGCCGTTGCAGGTGACGCAGCGGTCCAGCTGAATGCCACGGAACTCGATCTCGGTCAGATCCATCCCGCACTTGGGGCACTTCATGTGGTGGAGCTCGCGCAGGCGCACCTTCTCGTCGGCTGCCATCCTCTCCTGACGCTCACGCTCCCACTCACGCCGGCGCTCCAGCTCCAGCCGGGTGAAGTGTTCTTCCTCATTGTCGCTCGGCTTCTGAAGTCGGGTGACCATCGAATCTTCCTCCTCCCATCGAATGGCTGCCGATTTTACACGGATGGACGAAAGATGAAAGAAAAATGAAGGGCGCCCACCTGGGGCGCCCTTCTGCGAGGATCGGGAGGAGTGATTCAGTGCGCGGGTGCGAAGACCGGAAGGCTGCGCTCCGCCAGCGCGAACGAACCGAACAGCACGGCGGAGTAGAAGAGATCGGCGCCCAGCGTGTTGCCGTAGAACGGGATGGCCGCGGCATAACACGCCACCAGTCCGGCGAAAGTTGGCGGATACATCCCCGAGCTGACCCAGACGAAGAAGTTGCTGATGATGAAGAAGATGGTTGCGCCGCTGACGGCGCCGACGCCGACGGTGAGGGGGCGGATTCCGGCGCGATGAATCCCGAGGCCGAGCAGCACGACCAGCGCGAGTGCGCCATAGATTACCGGCATGCCGTCGTGGAATCCGGCTCCGGTGCTCCATTCGATCAGGCTGTCACTGAGAAGCATGGCGGCGAAGGGAAGCGCAAAGGCCAGCCAGCGGCGGCCGAACCGGGCGCCTGCGAACAGGGCAATCGCACCGATCGGAACGAAGTTCGGGGGATGGGGCAGGAGCCGCAACATGGCTGCCCCGAAAATCAGTCCAGCAATCAATCCCAGTCTCGGCTTGGTCAGTTCGTGCATCGATGTTTCCTCCATTCGTCTGTCAGCGACTATACCGCAATCCGACGACCGCGCGTCGGCCGGGTGCGGGGAAGCCGCGAATTTCCTGATAGGTCTCATTGAGCAGGTTGTCGATCTCGATCCAGGGGGAAAACCGTTCAAGATTCAAACCCGCGGTGATCTTCACGATGGTGTGAGCCTGGTCGGTCACCCGGTCGTAGGGAAAGACCGGGAGAATATCGGCCCTGGCCCCGGTGTGGCTGATCACCAGGGAGCCGTTGAGCCGTCCCCGGGACGCTTCGAGGTGCGCCGATCCGGAGTTTTTCGGCCTTCGCAGGAGTGCCTGGTCAGTCTCGTTCTGGTGGGTTTCGAGCCAGGTCCAGGAGAGGCCACCGGTCAGTCCGGCGGCGAGAGGTCCGTTGATCCCGAGCTCCACGCCCCGGCTCGAAGCGTTGCCGATGTTCTGGAACGTGTAGCTCGCGTTGTCGAACACGATCAAGCCCTGGTAGTCCGCGTGAAAGGCCGTCACGGATACTTCCATGCGTGGCCGGATCAGGTCGTAGCCGAGCTCCCAGCTCCGGCTGGTCTCCGGATCGAGATCCCGGTTTCCGGAGAAGGGGTAATAGAGCTCGCCGACAGAGGGTGCCCGGAAGGCTTCACCCCACGCCGTGCGCCACTTGTGCGATCCGCGGATCCACGCCGCGGCCAGACGGGGCGAGAGTCGGCTGCCGAACGTATCGAAGTCGTCCCAGCGGGCGCCGGCGCTGATCTCCAATCGTCCCGTTCCGGCGTTCCGGCCGAACCGATCCTCCGCGAACCAGGAGCGGGACTGCCGGATCTCCCCATCCAGGTTCGACCCGAAGGTGGTCTGGTCGTCGACCCGGGAGCGCTCGTACTCGCCACCGAAGACCAGGGTCCCCAGTGGCGTGACCCGGCTTGCCTGAGCATGAGCACGGTGAGCCACCGATTCGGTGCTCTGGGTCTGCAGCCCGAAGGGATCCTCGGGGTCCTCGATGTCGATGCTGTGGGCGGCTCGTGAGAGAGTCAGCTCCCACGAGGTTCCCCCCGAGACCGCGGTCAGCGGCAGCGAGAGCTGCGATTCGGTCCCGGACTGGCGCCGATGAACAGTCGCCACCAGTTCGGGGCCTCCCAGGTCGTTGAACGGGACGCCGAGCTCGTAGTCGTTGATCCGGGCAAAGATGCCGGCGGTGAATCGCGGGCTTCCGGTCCAGCGGAATCCGGCGGTCGCCGTGCTCTGGCGCAGATCGTCGTTCGGGAACCAGCCATCGTCCTGACGGTGCTCCAGGGAGGCCTCGGCCATGAACGGCCCGACGTTGCCTGAGCCGGAGAACCGTCCATTGAGCAATCCGCGCTCGCCGCTCCGGATCTCGGTGCTCCATCCGCTGGAGTCCGGTGTGGTGATGACATTGATCACGCCGCTCATCGCGTCCGAACCGTAGAGCGCGGAGAAGGGACCGCGCACCACTTCGACCCGGTCCACTCCGCTGGTCGAAAACTGGCCCCAGTCGTATCCCGAGAAATAGGGGTTGTTGATCTCGATGCCGTTCCAGAGCACCAGGGTGTGCGAGGAGTTTGCTCCGCGGGTGAACAGGGATGCCGCTTTTCCGGAAGATCCGAACGAGGCGATGGTGATGCCCGGCACTTCCCGAAGCACGTCGGCCAGATCGAGCGCGTGCTGCCGTTCGATCTGTTCCCGGTCGATGATGGTCACTGCGGCCGGAACCTCTCCGGTCGCTTCAGGCAGCGCCGAGGCGGTGACCACGATCTCCTCGTGAACCACCGGCTTGTCGGGCTCCGGAGCAGGCTTCCTGCTGTCGGGCGGATCGGCGCGCGCCAGCGCGAGGGGGAACAGAAACAAGGATATGAGGACGACGAAGAACCGGGATTTCAAGGTGACTCCTTTCGCTTCCCTCCGAAGCCGATGGGATGAAAAAGGAGTGGCGGAGACGCCACGCCCTCACACCCCGGAGGTCGGGTTGAGCCGCGCGATCGCATCCCTTGCGGGACCGTGGCGGCAGTGAACTGGAGGAAGGTCGGTCTCCTGGCTTCCGAGTCGCTCTCCTCACGCTCCCTTCCCGGTTTCCCAGTGGGGGTGTCGGACACCGTGCGTGATTCGTCGTCGGTTACAGTGGCGGGGGCCGCGCCGGCATTTCACCGGACTTCCCTGGACCTCGTTCGCGAGGCCACTACCCGCTCCAGCGGTGATGGCAAAGAACAGACGGAGATTGTAGCAGGTCGGGCTGGGGGGGAGAAGAACCGAGCCGTCGCGGATGCCCATGCCGGCTCTTTCGGTCGGACAGGAGGATCAGGATGGGAGCCCTTTTCGTCGACGGGAGTCCCTGCAGGATTGCACCCCGGGCGGCGTGGATCCGCCGTTCAGCCGGGCCGGTGCGTTTCGATTGACACCCGCTGGGCCTCACGGTAACCTCACCCATTACCCATGGTCCTCTTCAACTACGCCACCAAGGAGATCACCGCAAAGATCGTCTACTACGGTCCCGGGCTGTGCGGTAAAACCACGAACCTGCAGTTCATCTACGATTCGCTTCCATCGAACAACAAGAGCAAGATGCTCTCGCTCGCGACGAAGACGGATCGGACGCTCTTCTTCGATTTTCTCCCTCTCGACCTCGGGCGGATTCGCGGAATGCGGACCAAGCTGCAGCTCTACACCGTCCCCGGTCAGGTCTACTACAACTCGACCCGGCAGCTGGTGCTCAAGGGGGCGGATGGGGTCGTGTTCGTGGCCGACAGCCAGGATTTCGCCCTCGACGCCAATCTGGAAAGCCTGCAGAACCTGGACGAGAATCTGCGCAAGCAGGGAGTGCGGGTCGCCGAGACGCCCCTGGTGATGCAGTGGAACAAGCGGGATCTGGACAACGCTCTGCCGGTCGAAGAACTGGAAAAAGAGGTCAACAGCGCGGGCGTTCCCTCGTTCGAATCCGTGGCCACCACCGGGATCGGCGTGGAGGAAACTCTCCGTGGAGTCACTCAGCTGGTGCTGTCCCACCTGATCAGGAAGTACGGATTGGAGGGCTCGGGCCCCCTGGAGAAGGAGATCCAGGTTCTGAATGCTCCAACCGCCGAGCCCTCCGAGGCAGTGGGGGACACCGTCTGGGCGGAAGACAACGTCCTCGCGACGACCGTCGGTACGCCGGAGCAGGGCGCCGCCGGTGCCTATGAGATGGCGCCGGATGGAGCCGATGAAGGGGACATTCCCCTGGTGGCGACGGAACTGGTGTCCGGAGGTGGCTCGCCCCCCAGGGAGGCCGGCAGCTCGTTCGACGAGCTGATCGAACGGGGCGACGAACCGGCTTTCCCGGCCGCGTCGGGAGACGAGGAAAGCACCGAAATTCCGATGACTTCCGTCGAAATACCCCTTCCCGAAAAGATCCGGGACTCCCTGCCTGATCTCGATCAGAACAACGCAAGAAGTCCGGAGGGGGAACGTCGCCAGAGCGACGGGCTGACCCGTGAAATCTCGATTCCGTTGAATCTCTCCCTCGAGGAGCTCAAACGTCACCGCAAGCTCCGATTGAAGATTCACCTGGATGTGAACCTCCTGCCCTGAACAGCGTGAGTGGCTGGTCGTGGACCCCCCCCGAAATGGATCCACTGATGCCTCTGTTTGGGGGCAGGTCCGGAGGAGTGGTCGAGTGGTTTAAGGCAGCGGTCTTGAAAACCGCCGTACCGGGTGACCGGTACCGTGGGTTCGAATCCCACCTCCTCCGCCAGTTCTGAGCCCCAGCCCGGGCCAGCCCGGATTTCTCACACCCTCTCTGCTGCGGAGGCGGATCGCGGCCTGTCTGCTACGTTGCGCACAGCTTCGGCTCCTCAACATAGTCACCACGATGCCTACGTCGCCGAAGCCGCGCGCGCCTTGCATCCAGGCCACTCTCCGCCTCCTCGCGACGAGACGGTGTGAGAAATCCGGGCCAGGAGAATAAAGCGTCGGCCTGGTCGCGTTGAGGGCAGCGAGCTCATTGGAAGTTGTGTTGTTTGTGCAAGCCGGAGAGATGGGAGAGTGGCTTAATCCAGCGGTTTGCTAAACCGCCGTACGGGGTTGACCTGTACCGAGGGTTCGAATCCCTCTCTCTCCGCCAACTTCTTCCCCTCCTCCGTCTCTTTTTCCGCTGAAAAAAGTACTCTCCCAACTTGCAGGATATGGCACATCTGTTGCTGCCGTTCTGCCCTGCGGTACCCGGCGTCCTGGGTGCCCTCACTCAAACAATTCACGGGAGGGCCGCAATGGCGAAGAGCAGTCGAGGTTTTGCATCAATGGATCCGGAACGTCAGCGTGAGATCGCGCGCAAGGGTGGACGCGCCGCTCACGCTCGAGGACGGGCGCATCAGTTCACACCGGAAGAGGCGCGGGAAGCAGGCCGGAAAGGTGGAGAAGCCGTCAGTCGCGATCGCGATCACATGTCGAGGATCGGACGCGAAGGAGGACGCAATCGCGCCGCGAGAAGCTGAGAGATGGAAATCCTGAGCGAGGCGAAGGACCTGTTCCGCCGCCTCGCTCATCCGTCTGCGTCCGCTCAGGTTCCCGGACTCCAGGCGATGGTGCTCAGCAGAGCGTTCTCTGCCTGGCGTGAGTCCAGACGGCTGTGCTGGACCACGATCGGAACGTTCGATTCGATCACGCTCGCGTAGTCCGTCCCTTTCGGCACCGGTTCCGGATCCTTCAATTCGTTGAACCGGACATGTTTCGTTCGCCGTGGCGGAACCGTCACCACGTACGGTCCGGCCGGATCCCGGTCGGAAAAGTAGAGGGTGATCTCCACCCGCGCCTCCTCGGCTCCTGCATTGAGCAGGCACGCGGTCTCATGACTGGTCATCTCCGGCTCGGGGCCGTTGCTCCAGGTGGGGATGTAGCCTTCGGCGATGGCCCATCGTCGTGCTCCAATGCTCATCGACTCCTCCTCCCTCATGCTCGCTGCTCGTCACGAGCCTGTTGAGTCTCCGGACGGTTCCTCCGCGCTTCCCGGGCCTCATGAAACGTCCGGATCATCGCGTCGTTGAATGCCGGGATGTCGTCCGGATTCCGGCTGCTGACCATCAGGCCGTCCCGCACGACTTCACGGTCCACCCAGTTGGCGCCTGCATTCCGGATGTCATCCTGAATGGTGTAGTAGCTGGTGATCGTACGGCCGCCGAGCAGGCCCGCGGAGACCAGCAGCCACGGACCGTGACAGATCACCGCAATCGGTTTGCCGGTGCTGCTGATCCGGCGGACGAATTCCCGCGCATCCTCTTCCATCCGGAGATGATCCGCATTCACTGCACCGCCTGGAAGCAGAACCCCGTCGAACTGATCCGCCCGGGCATCCTTCAACTGCATCTCGACCTCGAACTTGTCGCCTGGATCCATGTGATGGACCCCCTGAATCGATCCTTCCTTCGGCGAGATCAGGGTGGTGCTGGCACCTGCCTCTTCAAGAGCCTTCCGAGGTTTGGTCATTTCGACCTGTTCGAAGTAGTCCGTCGCGAGAATGGCGACGCGCATTCCGTTCAATCTCTGTTCTGCCATGGATATCCTCCTCTGATTTGAATGGAATTGAGGGGTGCAGAAAGCCGGCCAGACGAGCGTATCGGAGCAGGGTGCGATGCGGAGAGTGCCGGGGCCTTGCGGCATGCGCCCGATTCCGAAACAATCCGAGGCGAAGTCATCCAGGGTGGAGATCCGTACGTTCGCGATGTATCGTGTCCGGACCAATTCCACCCGACAGAAGGGAGTGCGATGAGCCAGCACGTACACGAGGAGCAGTGGGGAAGCCGCATCGGGGTGATTCTGGCTGTGGCCGGTTCGGCTGTCGGTCTCGGAAACTTTCTGCGGTTTCCGGGGCAGGCGGCAGCCAACGGTGGCGGCGCCTTCATGATTCCCTACTTCTGTGCGCTGATTTTTCTGGGGATTCCGGTCGGCTGGGCCGAGTGGACCATGGCCCGTTATGGCGGGAGGAAGGGATTCCACTCCTCGCCGGGGATCATCGGAGTCTTCGGCAAGGGCTCCATCGCCCGCTATCTCGGGATCACCGGGGTGCTCATTCCTCTGGCCGTGTCGTTCTACTACACCTTCATCGAAGCCTGGTGCCTCGGCTATTTCTGGCACTATCTCACCGGCGGTCTGGGAATCGATGCGAGCTCACCGATCGACCAGCAGGTGGGGATCGCTTCGAGCTTCTACAACGCGTTCACCGGAACCGCGACCAACGGACTGCTGTTCGGGGGATCCCACGAGACCTTCATCTTCTGGGGAATCACGTTCGCGCTGAACATCTACTTCATCTACCGAGGTCTGTCGAAGGGCATCGAACTGTTCTGCCGCATCGCGATGCCGCTGATGGCCATCGCCGCGGCCATCGTCCTGGTCCGTGTCCTCACTCTCGGAACGCCCGACCCGATGAACCCGACCCAGAACGTGATCAATGGACTGGGCTACATGTGGAATCCGGACTTCCAGGCGTTGAGAAATCCGCAGACCTGGCTGGCCGCGGCGGGCCAGATCTTCTTCAGCATCTCCATCGGGTTCGGGATCATTCTGAACTATGCCTCCTATCTGAAGAAGAAGGACGATGTGGTGCTCTCGGCGCTGACCTCCGCGGCGACCAACGAGGTGTTCGAGGTCGGTTTCGGAGGGTTGATCACGCTCACCGCCTCCTTCGTCTTTCTCGGACTGGCGGGAACCGCGAATGCCGTGGCCACCGGGACGTTCGGCCTGGGCTTCAATACCCTTCCGGTGGTGTTCGCCCACATGGGCGGGTTCGGAAACGTGATTGGTGCGCTGTGGTTCTTCATGCTCTTCCTGGCCGCGATCACCAGCTCTCTGTCGATGTACCAGCCGAGCGTCGCATTCTTCCAGGAGTCGCTGGGAACTTCCCGGCACAAGGCCACCACGATGATGGTGATCATCGCGCTGATCGGATCATTCCTCACCATCTGGTTCAGCAAGGACGGCGTGTTCTGGTCGACGCTGGATTCCTGGGTCGGAACGTTTCTGATCTTCATCATGGCGATGATCGAGATCATCTGCTTCAGCTGGGTCTTCGGCGTGGACCGGGGCCTGCGGGAGGCGCACCTCGGCGCGGAGATGCGCATTCCCCGGGTGTTCCGCTTCGTGATGAAGTACGTGGCGCCGGTCTATCTGATCGTGGTGTTTCTGGCGTTCGCGTGGTCGAACCTTCCAAGCTGGATACGCGGGGTCGGCGAACAGCCTGCCGCGCAGTACGCTCTCGCGCTGGTCGTGGGAGTGACAGTGCTGCTGACCATCTGCCTGCGCATCGGAGAGAAGCGCTGGCGGAGGGAAGGCCTCGATCTCGACGGGCTGGAAGAGCCGAACGACTGAGGAGGATGCAATGACGATCGGAGGCTGGATTTTTCTGACGCTCTCACTCAGCTTCGTCTGGGGTCTGCTCATCTGGTGCTTTCAGCGGGTGATCCGGGGAGGTGCGGAGATCGAGCAGCCGCCCGACTCGCTGGGCGGCTGAGCGGGATCCGGAGTTTCAGAGCCGGTCGAGCAGGCGATGAGCGAGATGCAACATGCTGATGCCCCGCTGGCCCGCGCGGGGCGGGTGATCGCGGACCTGACGGAGCGATGGTTTCCGGATGCGTTCGTTTTCGCGCTCGGAGTGATCGTCATCGTTTTCTTCGGCGGTCTGGCACTGGGCGAGTCGCCGAGGACGCTTTCGGTCGAGTTCGGGAACGGGTTCTGGGAGCTCGTGCCGTTCACCATGCAGATGGCGCTGATCATCGTCGGCGGCTTCATCGTGGCGAGCTCGGTTCCCTGCAGTCGTCTGATCGGATGGCTGGCGGCCATCCCCCGCACTCCGCGGAGCGCGGTGGCGTTCACCGCGCTGTTCGCCATGCTCAGCTCGCTCCTCTCGTGGGGCTTCTCGCTCATCTTCACCGGCCTGCTGGTGCGCGAGATCGTACGGCGAATCGACCGGGTCGACTATCGAGCCATCGGGGCCGCCGCGTACCTTGGGCTGGGAAGCGTCTGGGCTCTGGGCCTCTCCTCATCCGCGGCGCTGATGCAGGCGACGCCCTCCTCGATTCCGGCGAAGCTGCTTCCGGTGACCGGCGTCATTCCGCTGACCCAGACCATCTTTCTCTGGCAGAACCTGGTCCTTGCCGCGGTGCTGATCTGCGTCTCCGTGCTGATCGCCTGGTTTTCCTGTCCCAGCCCGGAGAACGCCCGAACCGCTTCGTCCATGGGAATTCGCATCGAGCCGATGGCCGTCGAAGACGAGCCCCCGGTCACGCCTGCCGATCGGTTGGAGCAGAGTCCGGTTCTGACCCTGCTGGTCGGCGCGCTCATGGTGGTGTGGCTCGTCTTCCACTTCGTGGAGAACGGGTGGGAGGCGGCGCTGAACCTGAACACATTCAACTTCATCTTTCTCACCCTGGGGTTGATCCTGCAGTGGCGACCGCGGCGGTTCCTGCGTGCCGTCACCCGGTCCATTCCCGCGACTGCCGGTGTGATCATTCAGTTCCCCTTCTATGCGGGTGTGTTCGGGATGATCTCGAACACTTCGATGCAGCATCGACTCTCGGAGTTTTTCGTCGGCATCGCGGACCACACGACCTTCCCGATCATCGTGGCAATCTACTCCGCGATTCTCGGACTGTTCATCCCGTCCGGAGGAGGCAAGTGGGTTCTCGAGGCACCGTACATCATGGCCGCCGCGGGACAGCTGAAGATGCACCTCGGATGGACGGTGCAGATCTACAATGCGGCCGAGGCCCTGCCGAACCTGCTCAACCCGTTCTGGATGCTGCCGCTGATGGGGCTGCTCGGGGTCAAGGCGCGGGATCTGGCCGGATACTCCATTCTCCAACTCCTGTTTCACCTGCCGATCGTGATCCTGCTCTGCTGGCTGTTCAGCTTCACCCTGCCGTACCTTCCGCCGGTGGTTCCCTGAGAGGCGAAAACGGGAGAGGCCATTCCCAGGCTCACCGACTGCGGTTCAGCAGCCAGAAGATCAGGGTGAGCAGGAGAGAAAGCAGAATGGAGGTCGCCACCGGCACGATGCAGGTGAGATTGCCGCGCCGGAACACGAAGTCGCCCGGGAGACGTCCGATTCCGAACCTCGATGCACCCACCAGGAGCAGTCCGACCCCCAGAAGGACGATCCCGGTGACGATGAGAAGCCGGCCGATCTCGTTCATGGGCTCCTTGTCCGCTGGTCAGTGAACCGGACCCAGGGTCGGTCGTCAGCGGCATTCAATGCGGCAACGGAGTGACGCTTCGCGCCGGCGCCAGTGCCTGGACATCACTGGTGGCTGACGACCGTTTCCTGTGCAGGATGCCAGGCCAGGAAGCTGGGCTCGCGGCGTCCGAACCGGGTCGCCAGGGTGACGCCGATTCCGACCAGAGATGCGGTCATCCAGATGACGTTGCCAACCACCGGAATCATGCGGATCGATCCAAGGATGAGGAGCCCGACGATGACCATGGCCAGATCTCCGCGGAAGAAGCGACGGGCGCGCGCAGCCTGATGGGTCCGTGGTCCGGCGACCGCCCATCCGACCGCGTGGAAGATGGTGATCATGCCGTACACCTTGGTCACGATGGCGAACAGGCCCAGCACGATCAGCAGCAGGATGCCGATCAGGTAGGGAATGAGATAGCTGAAGACGATCGCGGTCAGGACGAAACTGGTGAATGCGACCATTCCGAGAAAGAACGTGTAGAAAGGGCTGGCGCGGACCTCGAGGGAGCTCATCCGCACCTCCCGGCCCTGCATCAGCGTGACCACGACCGCAACCGCGAGCCAGACCAGAAGCAGGGAGAGCTTCAAGGCGACGGTGACCAGGGAGAACGGGTTTTCGGTGGCGTTGACGAACGGCCGCTGGCCGCGCGAGACCCCTTCGAGAGCCGCGGTGATGGAAGCGGGAGCGTAGACTTCGCCGGCCACCTGTTCGGCGCCCACCCCGTCGAGCCGGCCGCCGAGGCAGAACAGATCGCCTTCGATCCGGCCGCCCTGATGGATGGTCACATCCGCTCCGAATGCGATCACGCTTCCGTGAACCGGTGCGTCAATGGTGACCGATCCGGCAAGAACCTGGATGCTTCCCTGCAGCGGTTCGGAGATGGTGACGTTCTGTCCGACCGCAACGATTCCGGGCCCCTTTGCTGCCGCGGTTCGCCCTCGTTCCTGGCCCAGTGCGCCGGTCGGCGAGAGCAGAATCGCGCTCACCAGAACCGCGACCAGTCCGGCGGCGAACATCAGCATGCGGTGCTGCCTACGCATCGTACCCCCGGGGAGAGCGCCTGAGCAGGAACACGAGGATTGCGTTGACGACCACGAAGCAGGCTCCAACCGCAAGATGGAATCCGCGCGGAGCCTCTCCCAGGATGTTTGCCAGAGCTCGTGCGGCTTCGAGAAGGGGCATTTTCGGCAGCTCGCCCAGAATCGATCCGAAGAAGCCGTGGATCGGGGAGATGCCCGCGAAGAGGAACAGCACGGTGATCACCACGGCCAGGCCGGCCGCGGCGAGCATGACCAGCGCCCAGGGACGATGCGTCGCACCCTCCCATGGAGCGATCGGGAGTCTGGCCGGCAGCGACTGGCCGAGCCGATCGGTCGCCGGAAGTGCAACCGCACGAATGCCGGCATCCAGCCGGTCGAGATCCTGCTCCATCTGGCGGCATTCCGCACACGACTCCAGGTGCTCGGTCCAGCGCTCCGGATCATGCATCATTCCTTCGCAGGTCGGTTTCATCACAGGGGCTCCATGAATGACTCGAGATCCGCTTTGAGCAGATTCCGCGCCCGGAACAGTTTGTTCTTGACCGTCCCCAGAGGCAAGTCCTTCATCGTGGCGATTTCTTCGTACGAAAGCTCCGCAAAGTGACGGAGCTGGATCAGCTCGCGATAGTCCTCGGGGAGGCTCTCCACGGCGAGGTCGATCGCTTCCGAGAGCTCCCGGTTGCGCACCGCGCGATCCGGCTGGACCACGTCGGCTGCGAATTCGATTTCCCGCTCTCCACCCTCGCTCCGGTCCTGCCGAACCAGCGGCTCCTCGGGGATGCTCTTCTTCCGGACCGCATCGATAGCGGCATTCTGAGCGATCCTGAAGATCCAGGTCGAAAACTGGTACTTCGGATCGTATCGGTCGAGAGCCATGTACACCTTCACGAAAATCTCCTGAGTGAGGTCGTGGGCATCCTCGTAGCGCCGGGTGATCCGATAGACATAATTGATGAGCCGTCTCTCATAACGCGCCACCAGACGGGTGAACTTTTCCTGATCTCCGGCCAGTGTACCGGCCACCAGAGTCCGATCATCCAGTTCATCCCGTTCTGCCATCAATGGGTACGGCTCCAAAAAAGAAAAGTTTCCATGCGATGATACTCGAACGATGATCGAGATCCGGGAGTTGACCAAGGCCTACGGGGATTTTCTCGCCGTGGATCAACTCGATCTGACGGCTCATCCGGGAGAGGTTTACGGATTTCTGGGGCCGAACGGCGCAGGCAAGACCACCACCATCCGGATTCTCGCCGGACTGTCGGTGCCCACCCGGGGCAGAGTGCTGATGGATGGGATCGACGTGGTGGAGAATCCAATGGCGGCGAAGGCGATTACCGGCTACATCCCGGATCGCCCGTTCCTCTACGAGAAGCTGACCGGACGCGAACTGCTGCATTTCGTCGCGGATCTGTACCGGAAGCGCTGGTCGGACTGCCGGGATACTGCCGAGGAGCTCAGCCGTTACTTCGAGATCCGGAGCTGGCTCGATGCGAGGGTGGAAAACTATTCGCATGGAATGAAGCAGAAGCTGGTGCTGATCTCGGCCCTGATCCATCAGCCTCGGATTCTGGTGATCGACGAGCCGATGGTGGGGCTGGACGTGCATGCACAACAACAGGTCAAGAAACTTCTGCGGACGCAGGCGGAGCAGGGCCGAACGGTGCTGCTGACCACGCACACGCTGTCGGTTGCGGAGGCGGTCTGCGATCGCATCTCGATTCTTCATCGCGGTCGAATCGCGTCCCGCGGGACAGCCGGTGAGATCAAGGCCGCCGCGGGAAGACCGGGAAGCGCGCTGGAGGATGTGTTTCTCGAGCTGACACAGGAAACCGAGGATGAGCCCGACCATTCGTGATCTGCGTCGTCATTGGCGCGAGGAGGCTCTCGACATCAGGATCAGTCCACGGGACGTGGATCTTCTGCTCGCTGATGTCCTGGGTCGTCCCCTGTCCTGGATGATCGCTCACGATGACGAGAGCGTGGAGGATCGGGCGACCTCGTCGTTCGAACAGAACATCAGACGCCGGATGCTCGGCGAGCCCCTCCAGTACATCCGGGGACATTGCGAGTTCTACGGCAGGAAGTTCCGGGTGGATCGGCGGGCGCTGATTCCGCGGCCGGAGACCGAGATTCTCGTGGAGACGGCTCTCCAGCTGTCCCCGCACGGGGCCCGGATTCTGGATGTGGGAACCGGCACTGGCTGCATGGCCATCACTCTCGATCTGGAACGGCCGGATCTGGAGGTCATCGGTGCGGACATCTCGTTCGAGGCGCTCTGCCTGGCCGCCGAGAATCGCGATTCTCTCGGCTCCCGGATCGGCCTTCTGTGTGGCGACCTCCTCCGGCCCGTTCGCGGTGGCTTCGATGTGATCATCTCGAATCCACCGTACGTGCCGGAACGCGATCTGATGACCCTGCAGGTGGAAGTGCGGAACCACGAGCCGAGGGTGGCGCTGAGTCCGGGTGGGGATGGCCTCGACGCCATCCGGAGCCTGCTCCACAACACTCCGGATCTTCTCCGGCCGGCCGGTCATCTGGTGCTGGA
>CAVUJZ010000014.1:0-58640 GCA_963741905.1 uncultured Acidobacteriota bacterium
GTGAGAAACGGGTGGGGATCGAAATAGCCGGGCGTTCCCCAGTGGCGCGACCACCCGGTGAGGAACAGCACGGCACGCTCATCGAGATCCATTCCCTCCAGGAGGTGTGGCGAGATCGATCGGCCGGCATTGCGTGCATCGATGACCAGGCCGTCGATGTCCGCGACCCGTTCCAGTTCCAGCCCTCCGACGTCGGCTCCTGTGGGGAACCGGTGGAATGGTGCGTCGATGTAGGTCCCGGTATTCGCCGGGAGATCGATCGCGCCGACATGAAACGTGGTGCCTTTCGCGTACGAGGGCTCCGGCGATCGATCGACCAGGATCCGGACCCGAGGCGCAGGGATTCCCGGATAGGTGGTCATTCCGTCAATCAGCGGATGGCTCAGGTCGACGAGACGGCTCATGACTGCTCCGATCGACCGAATGATACGGCGAACACGCTCGTACAGCCACGTTTCCGATCGGGAGCGGGTATAGTGAGTGGCAGAGCGAAACCACGCATGGAGGCAGGGATGAAGGCAATGCCGTCGGAGATCTGGTCAAGGCTGCGGCAGGGCGCAATCTGCCTGAGCGGCGCCTGTAGCGAGATCAGTGATCAGTTCTGGGCCAGCCAGATCAAGCTCGCAGGGAATCTGCTGATCGATGCCCTCAACGAATCGGCCGATGGAGTCAATGCGCGGCGGGTGAGAGACATCGGTTTTGCCCTGGACGACGTTCGGGGCCTGATCTCGGACCTTGTTCCCCCTGAGGCGGAGTCATTCCAGCCGTGTCTCACCCAGTTGAGCAGCGCCGTGGAAGAGCTGCGGCGAACCTCCTCTCTCTCCGAGGGCGTGGTGGACAGACTGCGTGAGCTTCGCGACCGGGCGGAGCAAAGACGAGTGGCCGCCGAACGCGCCGCCTTTCGCCCTCCCGAGGCCGCTGCCGAGCCTCTTCCGAACGATCCCGCGGAGTTGCAGAGCGAGGCGGACTCTCTCCGCGAACTTCTGCAGGGCGAGGGGTTCGAGACGCCCGTCCTGGATCGGTTGGCCAGCGCTCCCTCCGAGTTCGAGATCCGCGACTGTGCAGCCCTGGTCGACGAGCTCGAGCCGATCATCGCCGACTGACCGGCGGCGGAATCGACCGCCGATTCACCTGCGGTGGGCGGTGGCTGTGGAGTGCGGTGCAACGCACCGCTTTGGTTGAAGTTGCCACGGAGTCGCGAGGGTGACGTTGAACGAAAGCGGCGCGCCGGCGCCGCAGTCCAAAGGGAGCGTGCGATGTGGAGAAGCGGAAAGTGAATCCGCTCCATCCAGTCCTATGAGCTGGTGATGACCTCTCTCCGCCTGGTTCCGAAGACCCGCCAGATTGAAGGCAGGATGCCGAGCGGGATGGCGATGAGCCATTCCCGCGTATGGAGTGGCGCAACCGAGAATGTTCTGGCGATTCCCGGGACCTGGATGATCAGCGGAATGGTGAGGGCGACGGCGATCCAGATGAGGTGAAACATCGGCGCAGGCCATCCCGGCTCGGACCAGGGACGGTCGCCCGCTCGGGCGGCCCAGATCAGGACGAGCAGTCCCACCAGAATCACGACGAGAGACATTGCTCGCGCGTGATTCACTCCATCGCGGAAATGGTAGAGGTAGGTTCCGATCCCGGCGGCGGCGAGGAGCAGGGCGGAAAGCACTGATGGAATCAGTTGGGAGAGGGAAAGCAGGGGGGCTGCCGGATCACGGGGGGGGCGCGACATCACGTCCGGAGCCGCCGCCTGGGATTCGAAAACCAGCGCCGCGACGGGATGAATGATCAGCTCCAGCCAGACCAGATGAATCGGAAGAAGGAGGGGCGGAAATCCGAAGAGCGGGACGAGAAAGGCCAGCGCCACGATCGCGATCTTCACCGGGATGAGGAAAAGGAATGCGCGCTGGATGTTTTCGAAGATTCGCCGGCCTTCCCGGATGGTGGTGACGATTGCGGTGAAATCATCCTCGAGCAGGACCAGATCCGCCGCCTCCCGGGCGACGTGAGTTCCTCGGATGCCCATACTCACGCCGATGCTCGCGCGGCGGAGGGCAGGCGCGTCGTTGATCCCGTCGCCGGTCATCGCCACCACTTCGCCACGCCGCACCAGTGAGTCGACGATCCGGTATTTCTGCTCGGGGCGGATGCGTGCGAGGATGCTGGATCGTGCGATTCGATCGTCCAGTTCGGCGGGGGCAATCTCGTCGAGCTGCTGTCCCGAGGTGATCCATTCGTCGTCGTGCTCGATTCCGGCGGCGGTGGCGATGGCGTGGGCCGTCAGAACGTGATCCCCGGTCACCAGCTTCACGTCGATCCCGGCGCTCTGGCAGACCCGGATCGCTTCCGGAACCTCCGGCCGGACCGGATCGTGAAATCCGATCAATCCGAGCAGATTCAGCTCCCGCTCGTCCTCGCCCCGATCTCCCGACAGTTCGCCTTCCCGAGAGGCAACCGCGAGGACTCGATAGCCGCCATCGGCCAGTCGTGCGTTGGCTTCATAGGCCGCGGTCTTTCCCTCGTCGGTGATGGCGCAGTGCTCCAGGATGCCCTCCAGGGCGCCCTTCGCGAGCAGACGTTTTTCGATTCCGGTCGCGGTCGTCCGCTCCCATCCGTGCGCCATGTGTTTTCCGATGGGATCGAATGCGTAGTCATGGACCAGCGTCCATTCCGAATCGAGCTGCTCGAGGTCGATGCCATGCTCGGCGCAGTGAGCCAGCACGTCCTGTTCGAGCGGGTCGACCGGATGGGGCTCACACGCCAGCGCCGCTGCGAGCAGCAGATCATCCTCGTTGATCCCCTCCGCCAGTGGGACATGTTCCTCGAGGGTGAAGTGCCCCAGGGTGATGGTGCCGGTCTTGTCGGTGCAGATCACCGTGGTCGAACCGAGGCTCTCGACCCCGGGAAGGCGGCGAACCAGAACACCGTGACGCGACAGCTTCCAGGCGCCGAGGGTGAGGAAGACGGTGAAGACCAGAAGGAACTCTTCCGGAGCGGCGGAGATGGCGAGACTGATCGCCGGCAGCACCGCGGCGCCGGGAGTTTCTCCCCGCATCAGGCCCAGAACGAACAGGCCCGCCGCTGCGATCAGCGCACCAACCGCCAGCATGCGGACGACCCGATGGATGTTGCGCTGCAGGAGGCTGTGCTCCAGTGGAGCGTCCTCCATGAGCTGGCCGATCTGGCCGAGGCGCGTGGCACCTCCGGTGGTCTCGACTTCTCCGAATCCCTGGCCTGAAAGAACCGTCGTGCCGGCGTGGAACGAGTCTCCAACTGCCTTTTCCTGCGGATCGGCTTCTCCGGTGAGGGAGGATTCGTCGAGCGTCAGATTTGCCGCGATGCGGACCGTTCCATCGGCGTGAAGAAAGTCACCCTCGCGCAGGACGACGATGTCGCCCGGAACCAGCTCTTCGGTCGGAATCTCCCGAACCACGCCGTCCCTGACGACTGCACTTCGTGGCGAGACCGCGGCGGCGAGCCGGCGAAGAGCCGCACGGGAGCGGCTCTCCAGGATCACGTCGATCGCCAGGACCGGGACGAGCGCGACCAGCAGAATGATCCCGTTCTCGCGATCTCCGAGGGCGAGATAAACCGCGGCCGCCGCGGCCAGCATCAGGGCCATCGGGTCGGACAGGGTCGCCAGAATCCCCCGGAGCCTCGCCCAGCGGGATCGACGGATCAGCTCGTTCCGGCCGAACCGCTCCATCCGTTCTGCTGCTTCAGCGCTGCTCAGTCCCTCCAGGGGGAGACCGCTCGAAAAGGGCCGTTCACTCATCGGCGGCATTCTCTCATTTCCCACCGATGGCCGAGGTGACGGATGACACCGGTTCGGAAATCGGAGAGGTGCGAGGGCAGTCCGGGCTCAGGGAACCGGGCAGATGCCGTGAAGCATCTGCCAGAGGAATGAGAGTGCGATCAGCGCAATGACCGCGGCGTAGATCCAGGCGAAGCGTCGACGAAGGGTCATCTGGTCAGGGAAAACGAATGGGGCCGCGGGACTATTCGGCCGGTAGTTGTGCGGTCCGGGGGAGAAGCATCGTTGCTCCTCCGAAACCGGTCTGAGCCTGGCGGGTGTAACGTGCGTCGAGGATGTGGACGGCAAGACCTGCCGGGGTCTCTTCCGTCTCGATCCAGGGAAAGCGTACCCAGCACATGAAGCCGTCGACCTGCGGGTCTTTCTCGGCCGCGGCGCGGAACGGAGAGTCCGGGCTCAGAGCCTCGAGCGATCCTGGAGCAAGATCGAGCCGCCGGAATCGCCAGCTCCACGTCCCCCACCTAAGCTGTCCTTCCGTCTGAGCGACGACGTCCCACTTCAGTACATCGATGGCGACGGGTCCGACCATCAGTCGGGAGATGGGGGCAACCCCGGCACGAACCAGAGCCTTCCGCACCTGATGGACGGTCACCGCGTGGAGGGCCAGCATTCCGCAGACCCACGCCGCGCCGAGAGCCAGCCCCCAGCGGCCGAAGCGATGCTGGTCGTGGAGGTTGCGCGGCCGGTGCAGGAGCGCGAGGAGGAATGACGCGGAGATGATCAGGACGATGATGAGGTCGTCGCCCGCCCGCCCGGCGACGACCCAGCCGATCAGTCCGGTGAACACGGCCCAGGTGATCACCAGTCCTCTGGTCGGCTTTCTGCCCAGCAGGAATGGTACCCCCAGCAGAAGCCAGAACCACGGGTCCATGATGAAGACCGAGTCACCGTAAAACCACCGGCCGTTGAACGGCATCAGAAGGCGGATGCCGTAATTGTTCAGCCAGTCGAGGAAGGGGTGACTGAGGATTGCGATGGTCGAGAGGAGCAGCAGCCATCCCAGGCTGAGCGGCGGGCCCTCTTTCGTGCGAGGTCGGATCCGCGCCCACAGCCAGAGCAGTCCGGTCAGCGCAAACGGCAGCACCGCCATGGCGAGAATCCCGTGGGTCCAGCCGCGACGGAACCCGGTCCCGAAGTCGCTGCCGAGGAAGTAGGCGAAGACGTCGACGTCGGGAGCGTTGGCACCGATGACGAGAGCCGCGACGGCGAGACGGCTCTTCTCTCCGAGGCGCGTGGAGGCGAGATTCGCTCCCACGAGCGTGTGCGTCAGCGGATCCATGAGGGGCCGATTGTACCGGTTCGGGCGGAAGGAACGAGTGCGGCCGGGAAAGGACTGGCCAAAGGCGGCCCACGAGATGCCACAACGGAGGTTTTCCGCGATGTCGAAAGGGCACGCTCTGCACGCTCCGAACGCGCAAAGCGAAGGAGGGCCGCCGTCATGAAGATTCTGCTAATCATCCTGGAAAGCTTCTGGAGCTTGATGGATGATCGACTCGGTGTTCCCCGGAAGCGGGCGGTGAATCCGCCTTTGGGCCCACTCTGTCCTGAAACGTACGCGGAACGGGCCGACGTGGTGGTGGCCGGTACCTCTGGAGGGAGCATCGCGCGGCTCAGCGGTGGATGCGCTGGTTGAGGATGAAGCTCGCTCCCTATGTCCGCGAGGGACAGGTCGCTCTCGCCATGGACCAGCGGTTCAGGGGAGCGGTTCCATCTGCTCATCGAGTGACGGCAGCAGGAGGAGCCGGATCAGTTCATGCGAAAGGCGACCACCAGGTTCGCCTCCATCGTGGCAGGCCGACCGTCGCGAGTGCCCGGCGCCCACTTCGAGCGTCGCGCGGCATCCTCGGCCGCCTGCTCGAATCCCAACCCGATTCTCGGACCTTTCGCCTCCGCACGGATGACCTCGCCCTGCGAGTCGATCAGGAGCCAGACCGAGATTGCCGCCTCCCTCTCCATGCGTCGGGCGATCGGCGGGTAGTGAATGGGAGCGCGCCGGATCAGGCGGGGCGGAACAATCACCGGAGGGGCCGGCTCGGGGAGGGGGGGGGCCGCGCCCTGTCCTGGAGGAGGAACCGGATCAACCGTCGGAGCCGGGAGGTCCCGTCCCCGCGGAAGCTCGGAGGCTGGAGGTGCCGCCGTCGCCTGAAGCTGCGAGTTCAGCTCTGCGATCCGCTGTCGAAGCTGCGCGATCTCGTCGTTGCGGCGATGAGGAGCCTCATCCGGCTCGGCTTCCATCTTCTGGGAGAGGGTTTCGTCGAGCTGTGACCGAAGCAGCTGAATCCGGCCCAGGAGCTCCTCCCGTTCCGTGGGCGTGACCGGATCGGGCGCGGGAAGCGGGTCGGTCTCTCCGAGTGCGGCGAGCGTCGGCTCGACGGGGGGAGCGACGCTGTCCCGGCGCGCGAACAGACCGAGCAGGAGCGCCACCGGAATCAACAACGAGAGAAGGGGAACCAGGGCACGGCGTCTCCATGTTCGAGGGCGGCGACGATGTTCCTTGTCCAGGTAGAGCCGTCGGTCCGCGGCGTCGAGCAGAACCTCCCTGCGGCCATCTTCCGGGAACGAGGCAACGCCGATGCTGAAGGAGACCGGAATCCGGATTCGCTCTTTCTCCTCACGCGTCCGCAGTTGCTGGCCTCTCAGCGCACGTCGTGCTCGCTCCGCGAGCTCGGTCGCCCCGGCCGCATCAACGTCCCCGGCGAGGATCACGAATTCGTCTCCTCCGTACCGGAATAGAAAATCATCCTCCCGAAAATGCTCTCTGAGAATGCTGGCGGTGATCCGGAGGACTTCGTCGCCCACGAGATGTCCGTAACGATCATTGACCTGTTTGAACAGGTCGAGATCGATGATGATCAGAGAGAGACTGGGGCATCGCCCGATCATCTCATCCCACTGATCCACCAGAAGTCTGGCGAGGAGACGGTAGTTGTACAGGCCGGTCAGGTCGTCGCGGAAGGCGAGATCGTCCGGGGCGGGATGAAGTCCGCTCCAGGGGGTTCGCTCCGACCTCGGTTGGTCGCTGTACATGGCCGTCCTGTTCAAAGCCTACACCGACCACTGCGAGAGGCGAAGCATTCTCACCAACCTCGCAGAGCCACTACACTGGAGGCATGTATGGCGAGGATCTCTCCTGGCTGCACCATGTGGGGTTCGGCGACTTCGCAGCGGAGGCTGCGCCTGAAGTGCTGCGGATGCTCCGGACCGGCGGGATTGTGACCGGACGGATCGTGGAGCTCGGGTGCGGGAGTGGCATCCTCCTTCGCCAGCTTCTCGAAGCGGGATTCGATGTTGTGGGGGTGGATGCATCCCCGGCGATGATCCACCTGGCGGCAACCGCCGCCCCGGCTGCGAGGGTGATCGCCGGACGCGCTGGAAAGATCGAGATTCCGGCCTGCAGCGCGGTGGTCGCTCAGGGCGAAGTCTTCAACTATCAGCAGGACGGGGTGATCGGAAATCTCGCGGAAATTCTGGACCGGATCGCCGTCGCTCTCCAGCCGCGAGGTCTGCTGCTGTTCGACGCTCTGGTCGATCTTCCGGAGACGCCGTGGAGCGATCGCTACTGGACCGCGGGCGAGGATTGGACGGTGCTGGTTGCGGTGGAGGGGAACCCGGATCACACCGCTGTGAACCGGGAAGTCCTGATGTTCCGCCGGGAGGGAGATCTCTGGAGGAAGAGCGAGGAGACGCATCGGCTGCAGGTATTCAGCGTCGGAGAGATCGAGTCCGCCTTGCACCACCTCGGATTCTCATGGCAGATGTTTCGCGGCTGGGGGGGCGTCGATCTCCCCCCGGGAAGGCGGATGTTCCTCGCCCGTCGTGTGTAGCGGGACACGCCGACGTTGTATGCTTGTTTCGCGATGGAGAATCAGCCATGGATCCGCTTTCTGGCGGTCTGTGCAGGAGGGGCGTTCGGGAGCGGTGCGCGATATCTCGTCTCCGGCTGGGCGCTGCGGCTGTTCGGGCCGATGTTTCCCTGGGGCACCCTGACGGTGAACACCGTCGGATCGTTTCTTCTCGCCTTCCTCATGCAGGCCTCTCTCGATGCCGATCTGCTCAGTCCGACCTGGCGTGCCGCGATCACCGTCGGGGTGATGGGGGGATTCACCACCTACTCGACCTTCAACTACGAAACGCTCGGATACCTCCGGGACAGGGCGTGGTTCCTGGCCGGGGCGAACCTGTTTGCGACCGTCACCGGATGTCTGGTGGCAGGAATCGCGGGGATCTGGCTGGCGAAAGTGATCTTTCGATGAGACGCGGAGGCCTGATCGGATCCGCGAGGAGGAATCATGCGCATTCTCACCGGTGATCAGATGATGGTCCGGATCTTCATCGGCGAATCCGACACGTGGCACCACCAACCTCTGTCCATTGCCATTGTCGAGCGACTGAGGAAAGAGGGTTTCGCCGGAGCGACGGTCTTTCACGGGGTCGCCGGATTCGGAGCACACAGTATCCTCCACACCAGTCATATTCTTCGTCTCTCCGAGGACCTTCCGGTGGTGATCGAAGTGGTCGATACCGCGGAGAAGATCGATTCGCTCATGCCCATTCTCGACGAGATGGTGAGTGAAGGGCTGGTCACGATGGAGAAGGTGAAGGTGCTCAAGTACGAGGCCGGGAAAGCGAACTGATCTCAGATTTCCTGCCGCCCAGGATGACGGCAGGCCGCGACGCGTTCCGCCTCGGCAGGAGAGCCTTTCCCGCCTTTACTTTTCCTCATTTGCTTCCTTCTCGCTGCACATTCGTGTTTCATTGTGATTCGTGGAGGAGGCTGCTATGCGAGGGTTTGGAATCAGAACGATGGTCGGGGCGCTCCTGCTGATCGCGGCAACGGCGGGTGCAGCAGATCTCGAGGTGGTCAGTGCCGGGCCCACCGGCGAGATCGCCAAAGTGGAGGAAGCCAACGAGATCCGGGTGGTCTTCTCGGATCCGATGGTCGTCCTCGGAAAGATCCCACAACCGGTGCGGGCGCCGTTCTTCCACATCAGTCCGGCCGTGGAGGGAAGCTTTCGCTGGTCCGGGACGACCGTCCTGATCTTCACTCCGAAGAATCCCCTCCCGCTCGCCACCCGCTACGAGGTCACCATCGACACCTCTGCCACCTCGGTCGGCGGACGAGAGCCCTCCTCTCCGTACCAGTTTTCTTTCACCACTCCGACCGTCCGTCTGCTGCAGACCCGCTGGTACCGGAAGAGCGGCGACTGGAACGCACCGCTGGTCATCGGGCTCTACTTCAACCAGAAGGTGGGGAAGGATGCCGCCGAGCATCTCCGCGCTGAGCTCACCGCCCATCCGTTCAAAGAACCGGTGCTTTCGAAGGAGGGAAGGCGCCGACTGCCGCCAGAAGGGGTGGCTGCGTTCGAAGCAAAACGGGAGAAGGTCCGGGAGACCGCCAAGGCCAGCCGTCGTGTTTTCATCACCTTCCCCGACGACTGGGATCGCGCGGAGATCCCGGCGAAGCCGGAACTGCTGGTCATCGAGACCCAGCCGGATGTGCCGACCGGCGCCTGGATCCGGATCCAGATCGACGATTCCATTCATGGCGCGGCCGGCCCGGCGACTCCCGCTTCCTCTCAGCAGTACACCGTGCAGCTTCAGCCGGCATTTTTCATCGATGGATTTCAGTGCACGGCGCAGTGCGATCCGGAACGGTGGGATCCCATCCGCTTTCGAACGCCGGTGAGGCTGGAGGATCTGCGGAAGGCCCTCACCGTGGTCGATGTCACCGACCCCGCGAAGGAGACGGTGATTCAGCCATCGAACAGCACCGACACCCGCGACTATCCCTACGCGAACGTCAGTCTGCCCGATCTCGGATACGAACAGCAGCCGGGACACAGCTACATCGTACGCATCAATGGCGGTCTGCACGCCGCCAACGGCGAGCCGCTCGGCTATCCCTGGCTGGAGCGGGTCGAGTTCTGGCACGCGCGGGCCTTCACCCGATTCGGCGATGGCCATGGCGTCTGGGAGAAGCAGGGCGGCCCGGTGGTCCCGTTCTACGCCCGGAACATGGTGAGGGTGAAGCAGTGGGTCGAGCCGCTGGCGGAAAGCGAGCTGGTGCCGAGGCTGGTCAAACTGCAGGAGAAGAATTTCCGGCTGACTCCCGATGTGGAGCCGACGGAACGGAAGCTGCCGGTCGAGGTCGATGCCATCCAGTCCCACGGACTCGACCTTTCTCGCTTCCTCTCGTCCGCCGGAACAGGCCTGGTCTGGGCCTCGATCCAGGAGCAGGAGACCGTCCCGCACGCCATTCACGATTCCCGGCCCGATGTCACCTCCACCGTCATCCAGGTGACGGATCTCGGCATCAGCCTGAAGGACTCGCCGCAGAACACCCTGATCTTCGTCACCCGGCTGAGCGATGGCGCCCCGGTCGAGGGGGCGACGGTGAAGATCCGGAACAAGGACAACACGGTGCTCTGGGAAGGCACTACCGGACCCGACGGGATCGCGATGGGTCCCGGAACCGGGCCACGAAGTGAGTGGTGGGAGTTCGCCTTCGTGGTCACCGCTTCGAAGGGCGGTGATCTCGCCTACGTCGGAAACGACTGGTTCGAGGGGATCGAGCCGTGGAGCTTCGGCAACTGGTACGACCCTCAGCAGGCCAAACCGATTCTCCGCGGCAGCGTCTTCACCGATCGGGGCGTCTACAAGCCCGGCGAAGAGATTCACTTCAAGGCGATTCTCCGCAGCGACACGGCCACCGCAATGGAGACCCTTCCGGCCGGCACGAAGATCAAGGTGATCCTCCGCGACAGCCGCGGCAGCGAAGTCGATCAGCGCGAGATCCAGCTCGGCGAGTGGAGCTCCGGAGAGTGGACCTTCACCTTGCCGCAGGAATCACACCTCGGTGCGTTCAACCTGGCGGCCTCGGTGGAAGGACAGTCCGGTGAGGTCAACGGATCCTTCCTCGTCGCAGCCTACCGCCGTCCCGATTTCCGGGTCGATGTCGATCTTTCCGGCGACTCGACGGTCGCCGGAACCTCCCTCGACGGAACCATCACCGCGCGCTATCTGTTCGGCGCTCCCATGGCTCAGAGAGACGTTCGCTGGACCTTCAGCAAGTCGGCCCTCTTCCAGGTGCCCGCGGCGATCCTCAATCGCTTCCCCGAGGAGCGGATGCACTTTCTCGGCTGGCCGGGCATTCTCGAGCAGTCCTGGGAAGAGGGACCGATCTCCCGGAACGAGCAGACTCTCTCGGCGGCCGGAACGCTCGATCTGACCCTCGAGACGAAACAGGACGCGGGGATTCCTTACCGCTATCAGCTCGAGGGAGAGGTCACCGACGTCTCGCGACAGCGGATCGCCAATCGTGCCTCCTTCGTGGTCAACCCCGCTCCCTGGTACATCGGGATGAAACCGGTGCCGTACTTCGGCAAGGCCGAGGATGGCATCGACACCGAGTTTGTGGCGGTCGATCTGGATGGTGCGCTGACCGCCGGAGTTCCGATCGAAGTGAAGCTGAAGCAGGTCCAGTGGCACAGCGTACGTCGTGGTGAGGGCAGCGGGTTCTACACCTGGGAGACCGAACGGAAAGAAGTGGACAAGGGGACCTGGAATCTGACGTCCGCCGAGCAGCCGGTCGCGCTGCACATTCCCTTCGATGAGGGAGGCTATTACATCCTCACCGCGACCGCGTCGGACGGCGAGGGACGCAGCACCCGTACCTGGGACAGCTTCTACGTCATCGGTGGCGGGTACACCGCATGGGAGAGGTACGACCACAACCGGATCGACCTGGTGCCGGAGCGGGTGACCTGGAGCCCGGGCGAGACCGCGAGGATCATGATCAAGTCTCCGTGGGAGAAGGCCACGGCCCTTCTCACCACCGAGCGGGAGGGAATCCGGACGTATCGCCAGTTCGATCTGACGTCCACCCAGCAGAGCATCTCCGTTCCGATCACCGAAAAGGACGTCCCGAATCTCTTCGTTTCGGTGCTGCTGATCAAGGGGCGGACGAAACAGACTCTCGACGAAGATGGAAGTGATCCCGGAAAGCCGGCCTTCCGTCTCGGTTACGTCGAGTTGAAGATCGACGACCAGTCGAAGCGGTTGAAGGTCGACGTCAACGCCAACCGGGAAGAGTACCGCCCGGCCACCGAAGCGAAGATCGAGGTTGAAGTGAAGGATCGCGCTGGCAAGCCGGTGCGATCGGAAGTCACCCTCTGGGCGGTCGACTACGGCGTCCTGTCGCTGACGAACTACCAGGTGCCCGACATCGCCGGATCGGTCTGGGTGCCGAAGGCTCTGGAAGTGATGAATGCCGACTCCCGTCAGCGGATCATCAGCCGCCGCGTGCTGACACCGAAAGGGGCTGGCGAGGGTGGTGGAGGAGGTCGCGAGGAAGGGCCGGGCTCGGTGCGGAAGGATTTCCGGGTGCTGGCCTTCTGGCTCGGATCGGTCGAGACCGACGCCCGGGGCCGCGCTTCGACCCGGATCAGATTGCCGGAGTCGCTGACCACCTACCGGATCATGGCGGTCGCCGCGGATCGCGATTCGAGGTTCGGGTCGGGGCAATCGGAGATCCGGATCAACAAGCCGGTCCTCCTCTCCGCCGCGTTCCCCCGCTTCCTCGCTCTCGGAGACAAGGCGTATTTCGGAGCGGTCATCCACAGTCAGTTGAAGAAGGGGGGCCGCGCCGTCGTGACCATGACCAGCCTCGATCCGGGGACACTCCGCATCACCGGAGAGTCCCGGAAGACGATCCAGGTCGACAAGGGGGGATCGGCGGAGGTGCGGTTCGAAGCCGAGACGGGAGCGGTCGGCAAGGCCCGGGTGAGAATGACCGTGGAGTTGCGCGGCGAACGGGATGCGTTCGAAGACACCATCCCGGTCGAGATTCTCGCCTCACCGGAAACCGTCGCCGCCTACGGTCAAACGAACGACCATGCGGAACAGACGGTGGAGATCCCCTCGGAGGTCCTGCCGTCGGTGGGCGGTCTTCATGTGGAGGTGTCCTCGACGGCTCTGGTCGGGCTGGCGGAAGGGGCGAAATACCTCGTCGAATATCCCTATGGATGCGCCGAGCAGCGATCCTCCCGTACGATCGCACTGCTCCTGACCGCCGATCTGGGAGAAGCCTTCCGCCTTCCCGGAAATCCAGCCGGCAGAACTGAAAGAGACGGTCCGAAGCTCACTGCGGGAACTGGAGAAGTTCCAGTGCCCCGACGGTGGCTTTGCCTACTGGAAGGGTGAGTGTGACTGGACCTCACCCTATCTCACCAGCTACATCGTTCACGTCTATCAGCAGGCGAAGGCCCTGGGGTACCCGGTCGACACGCAGGTTCTCGATCTCGCCTACGGCTATCTCGAAATGAAGATGTCGACGCCGGCTCCGGTCAACGACGGATGGTGGCCGGCCTACACCGCGTGGCAGGCGTATGCGGTGAAGGTTCTGGTCGAGGGAGGACGGAACCAGGACAGCAACATCAATCGGCTCTACGGCCACCTCGACCGGATGCCGGTCTTCGCGCTGGCGTATCTCCGCGATGCGATGGCCGCGAAAGGGGAGACCGGTGCACGGCCGGCGGAACTGAAACGGCGGATCACCAACGCCATCCTCCCCGAGGGCGGAAGCGCGCATGTGGAGGAACTGAACGATCCGTACCTTCTGTGGTTCTGGAATTCGAACGTGCGATCCACGGCAATCGTCCTGCGGACGCTCGTTCGCGACGGGGGAGATCCGGGGCTGATTCGAAGCATGGTGCGCTGGCTGATGGAAGTGAGGAAGAACGGCCGCTGGGGCAACACTCAGGAGAACGCGCTCGCCATGGAGGCACTGGTCGCCTATTACCGCAAGTACGAGAGCGAAGTCCCCGACTTCAGCGCGACGGTGAAGCTCGCAGGAGAGTCGATCGCTGAGCCGGAGTTCCATGGTCGCTCGACCACCGCGAACAAGAGCGATCTCCCGATGAGCTCACTGCTGAAGAAGGGGAAGGGAGGAGAGACGCTGCCGCTGACTTTCGACAAGGAGGGAGTGGGCACGCTGTTCTATCTGACCCGGTTGCAGTATGCGACTGATGGCCTGATGCTCCAGGGGCTCGATCAGGGCATCCGGGTGGAGCGGCATTACGCTCGTCGGGATCAGCCGGACGTCGAGACGAAGAGCTTCGAGGCGGGGGAACTGGTCCGGGTGACCATTCGCCTGACGCTTTCCAAGGAGCGCCGATGGGTCGCGGTGAGCGATCCCCTTCCGGCCGGTCTGGAACCGGTGGAGTCGCTCTTTGCCACGACCGCATCCGATCTCGGCGAGGAACAGCAGGCCGAGGATCAGGGCGGCGACTGGTGGGAGGTCTGGCAGCGAGGTGGCTTCGACCACGTCGAACGCCACGATGATCGGGTCAACCTCTTCGCCACCCGTCTGTCGGAAGGAGTGCACGAGTACAGCTACGTTGCGCGCGCCACCACTGCGGGAGTCTTCCGCACCGCTCCGACGCATGCGGAGGAGATGTATGAACCGGAGGTGTTCGGGCGAACCGCCACGGACGTCGTGACCGTCGAGCGGGAGAAATGACCCGGCAGAACTGCGAGGGATGAGGCCGAAGATGAACGCGTTGTCCGAAAACCCGAATGGCATCAGGCGGCGGTTGCTGATTGCGGCCCTGGTGATCGCCGTGGCGCTGGCTGCGATGGTCGTCTGGTTGCGGCTCGGGCCGGTGCCGGAGGGATTGCTCGACGACGCGGACCATCTCTCGACGGTGATCACCGATCGTCACGGGCGGACGATCTACGAGGTGCTTTCCGCCAACGAGCAGCGAAGCCGGTGGATCCCGGCGGATGCGATCCCGGAAGCGGTGGTTGCGGCGACCATCGCCGCGGAGGATCACCGTTTCTTTCATCATCCGGGTGTCGATCCTCTGGCCATCGCCCGCGCGATCCTGCACGACGCCAGAGCGGGACGGATGGTCGAGGGTGGCTCGACGCTCACCCAGCAACTGGTCAAACAGCTCCTGATCGCGTCCGGTGAAGAACGCACCGGAGAGCGGACGCTCCGGGCGAAGATTCGAGAGACGGTCCTGGCGATGCGTCTCGAGCACCGCCTCTCGAAGCGGGAGATCCTCGCGCTCTATCTGAACATGGCTCCCTACGGGAATCAGTACGTCGGGATCGAACGGGCGAGTGAGGGTTACTTCGGGGTGGCGCCCGCGAATCTCACCGCGGCCCAGGCCGCCTTTCTCGCCGGCCTGCCGCGCAAGCCGTCCGCCTTCGACCCCTGGCTGCATCGGGATGCCTCGATGCAACGGCAGAAACAGGTAGTGGGACGGATGATCGACGCCGGTCTGCTGACCGGGCAGAAGGCGAAAGAGGCGCGGGAAGAACGGCTGGTGATTCGCCGGCCCAGCCGTGATCTGGTCGCCCCACACTTCGTCGAACGGGTGCTCGAGGAGACCGCTGGCGAGGCTGTCGGCAGGATCACGACCACTCTCGATCTCGATCTGCAGCGCGAGGTGGAGGGGATCGTCCGAATGCACCGGCGGAATCTCGACCGGCATGGAGCGCACAACCTTGCGGTGGCCGTGCTGGACAACGCAACGGGGGAGTGGCTGGCGTGGGAGGGCTCCGGCGATTATTTCGACACCGACCATGGTGGAGCCATCGATGGAGTGATCTCTCCTCGTCAGCCGGGTTCGGCGCTCAAGCCGTTCACCTACGCGCTCGCGTTCGAGCAGGGATTCGACCCGTCGAGCGTTCTTCCGGACATTCCGGCCGACTTCGCCACCGCGGTGGAAGGAGTTCGCTATCAGCCGCGCAACTACGACGGAGTCTTCCGAGGACCGCTGCGTGCGCGTCCGGCACTCGCGGGCTCGGAGAATGTTCCCGCGGTCTGGCTACTCTCGCAGGTCGGTCCGCCCTCTCTTCTCCGTCTTCTCCGCTCGCTGTCGATGACGACCTTCGAACAGAGCGCGGACTACTACGGGCTGGGACTGACCCTGGGCGATGCGGAGGTGCGGCTCGATCAGCTCATCGCCGCGTACGCCACGTTTCCGCGCGGGGGAAGGCCTTTGGTCCCTCGAGTGATCCGCCAGGCTGGCTCTCCGGCCGAAGCGGGCGGAGGCTCGTCCACTCCCGTCTTCTCTGAACGGACCGCATTCTGGATCACCGACATTCTCTCCGACTCCGACGCTCGTGAATACATCTTCGGCTCGGGGGGGGCGCTCGATTTTCCCTTCCAGGTGGCGGTGAAGACCGGGACCTCTCAGGCATACCGGGACAACTGGACGATCGGATACACCGGAGAGATCACCGTCGGCGTCTGGGTGGGGAACTTCGACCGGCGGCCGCTGCGCAACTCCACCGGGGTGACCGGCGCGGCTCCGATTTTTCACGACGTGATGATGGCTGCCGTGCGGCGTCTCCACGGGGGGCAGCTCCCGGCCGAGATCGCGCCGCCGATCGTTCCGGTTCCCGCCGATCTGGAGCGGCGTGAGATCTGTGCCCTGTCGGGGATGGCGGCGTCCTCCTGGTGTCCGCTGGTCGAGCGGGAGTGGGTGGAGAAGACGAAGCCGCGAGTGCTCTGTGACTGGCACGAGGCGCGGGGAGTGCGATGGCCTTCGCAGTACCGGTCGTGGGCGCGGAGCAAGGGAAGGCTCGGGCCGGAACTGTTGGCGGGACCCGGAGCGGAGTCGCACGACTCGATCCGGATCGCCAATCCTCCAGCGGAAGCCGTCTATCTGATCGACCCGACTCTGCGGCGCGCCTTTCAGACTCTCCCGCTGCGCGCGGTGGTCTCGGGATCTCCCCGCACGTTGACCTGGGCGGTCGATGGCCGGAGGCTCGGTGCCTCTCACTCGGACCGCTCGCTGGACTGGCCGCTTACGCCGGGTCACCACCGGCTCACCGTGAGTGACGAGTCCGGCAATCATGCCGAGACGACGATCGTCGTGCGCTGAGTCCGGATCGTCTGATCGCCAACAGTATCCGTGGCGGCGATTCTCCGCCCCGAGGCTGCTATCATGGCGCTCCATCATCCACCAGGATTGCCCGAATGACCGCTCGCGGATTTCTTCTTTTCGTCTCTCTCGCCCTCCTTGCAGTTCCGGTTCTGGCGAATCATCCGCCGGATGCTCCGCAGATCTTCGAACCGTCGGCCGACGTCGCCATCAGTCCCGACGACGTTCATATGGTGACGTCCGATTTTCACGATCCGGATCCCGGGGACGAGCATCTCTGCACGGACTGGGAGATCGTCGAGGCGGAGGGGCGGCGGCGGATCTGGTCGGCCCACTGTGTCGCCGGATTCCTCCGGGTCCACATCCATCTGGGCGACGGGATCTTCGACGTCCCCGGCACGACGAAAGGTTCCCTTGCGCCGGACCAGTCGTTCCTCATTCGCGCCAGACATCGTGACTCCAGCGGTGATCCGGCGACGGAATGGAGCCCGTGGAGCGAGCGGACCTTTCATACCGCGAAGGTCCTGGGCGTCCCGCCGATGCAGCTTCGCGACATCGCCTCGGATCCGGCGCCCGCCTGGACCGCCGAGGATGGAGGAGCGGTGGTGCTTCCGGCGTCTCCCGCCGCCTCCAGCCTCCGCGTCGCGAGCGCCGGTGGCTTCGTCTTTCTGGAAGCGCGCAGCCTCGATGGCTCCGAAAACCAGTGGCTCAATCCGGAGGGGGAGGAGGAGCACGAGCCGGTCCGGGTCGAGATCACCAACGGTTCTTCCACCCTCTCACTCGAGCTTCCGCCCTCGTCGCTCTCCTTCGAGGACGATCATGGTGAAGCGGAGACCATCTGGATGCCTGCTTTGAGTGTCGATCCGGACAGCACCTCGGTGCTCTGGGCCTCCTCGAACGGCTCGACCCACTGGGGCTCGGCGGACCAGACCGCCCCCGACTTCAGCATGATCGCGCGGGGAGCGCCCGTTCCGTGGCGGGTTCTCGAGCCGGGCTATCGGGTGGATCAGGTGGTCGGAGGTCTTCAGTTGCCCGTCGCCATCGCCTTCGTGCCCGATCCGGGGGACCAGCCGGGCGATCCCCTGTTTTACGTGGCCGAGCTCTACGGGACGATCCGGGTGGTGCATCGCGACGGAACCGTCGGCGAATACGCGACGGACCTTCTCAACTTCGATCCACTCGGAGAGTTTCCCGGCTCCGGTGAGATCGGGGTGGGAAGCATCGCGGTGGATCCGGATTCGGGCGATCTCTTCGCCACCGAGTTGTACGCTCCCTCGCCGGAACATCCCGGGTCGTTTTTTCCCCGGATTCTCCGGCTGAAGAGCGATCCGTCCGGTGAGCACGCGGAAGCGGTGGAAGTCGTCCTGGACATGGTGGGTCAGCCGATGGGGCCGTCCCATCAGATCTCCAACATCACCATCGGGCCCGATGGGATGCTCTATGTTCATCTCGCGGACGGGGCCTGTCTTCAGTGTGCGGAGATCGTCGATTCGTTTCTGGGGAAGATCATCCGGCTGACGAAGGACGGCTCGGCCCCCGCGGACAATCCCTTCTATGACGCGGCCGACGGCATCACCGCAAAGGACTATGTCTACGCGCTGGGGTTCCGGAACCCGTTCGGTGGCGCGTGGCGGATGACGGATGGTCATCACTACGAAGCCGAGAACGGTCCATCGGTCGACCGCATCGCACGGGTGATTCCCGGGGCCGACTATGGATGGAATGGTACCAACGAGAGCATGAGAACCGGCGCGCTCTACAACTACATGTTGCCGGCCGCACCGGTGAACATGGCCTTCATTCAGCCGGAAACCTTCGGGGGGAGCGGTTTCCCCTGGTGGAAACAGGATCTCGCCTTCGTCTCGGAGTCGGGTCCCACCTGGGCGACCGGTCCGCAGTGGGTGGGCAAGAGAATCGGACAGTTCGTGATCACCCCGGCGGGGAGTCTGAGTGGGGATCGTGAGACCTTCGTGGAGTACGACGGATCGGGAAAGGCGACGGTTGCCGCGCTGGCGGCAGGTCCCGATGGACTCTACTTCAGCGATCTCTATCCGGACGACGAGCTCGAGAATCCGACGGCACGCAAGGCGAATGTTTTCCGGGTGTCACGAACCGAGGCCGCGTCGATGGGTGTCTCCTTTTCGAGCTCGGGTGCGGGGTGCGGCGAGATCCGCTTTTCGGACCGATCCACCGTGGCTCAGCCGATCTCCTGGAGCTGGCAGTTCGACGACGGAGAGGTGAGTGCGGAGCAGAACCCCGTGCATTCCTTCCAGAGGTGTGGAGTCCGAACGGTGACCCTCACGGTGAGCCGGGGCGACGGCAGCGCCGAGACCGTGAAAGAACAGGTCGAGGCACGCGTCGGCGATGGAACCGGACTGCGGGGAGAGTACTTCCGCGACGATGAATTCCAGGATCTGGTCGCAACGCGGGTCGACCCCTCGATCGATTTCGACTGGTCGAGCTCGCCGGTTGCAGGGGTGGACGAGCCGGTCTCGATACGCTGGTTCGGCCGGGTCCGGCCAGAGGTGTCGCAGGTGCATCGAATCACCATCACCGCGACCTCCGGAATCCGGCTCTGGATCAACAACGTCCCGGTCCTGGACGACTGGGACGGGGAGGGGCTTCGCGACGTGAGCGGCAATGTGGTTCTGGCCGCCGGCCGGGAGGTTCTGATCCGGCTGGAATTGCGGCGTGCCAGTGCCGGGTCGGCGATCCGCCTCGCATGGGAGAGCGAGAGCCTGGATCGAGAGGTGGTTCCGACCGGCGTGCTCTATCCCGGAAAGCCGCTCCGCCGCCGGGGCGCCCGCCTCCGGTGAACGAGCTTCAGTCTCTCAGGATGACGGGGGCGGACCCTGCCGTCATCCTGGGCGGCAACCGTGTCGAAGCCCACGCCGTGGGTCGCCCGCCGTCATCCTGAGCGCCGTCAGCCGTATCGAAGCCGATGCGGTGGGTCGGGAAGGATCTTGCCTTCGTCAGGGTCGAGATCACGCAACGCGAAACGTCATTCGAACCCGGCGCTCGTGTTGAACACCCCACCACGCAACAGGACGTCTCGACCGTTCCCAGAGGCAAGATCCTTCGCGGGACGGTTCGCGGCTTCGACACCAGCACCGGCGCTCAGGATGACGGCGGGGGCGGACCCTGCCGTCATCCTGGGCGGCAACCGTGTCGAAGCCCACGCCGTGGGTCGCCCGCCGTCATCCTGAGCGCCGTCAGCCGTGTCGAAGCCCATGCGGTGCGTCGCGAAGGATCTTGCCTTCGTCAGGGCCGAGATCACGCAACGCGAAACGGTCATTAGAACCCGTCCCTCGTCTTGAACCCCCCACCACGCGAAACGGACGTCTCGACCGTTCCCAGAGGCAAGATCCTTCGCGGGACGGTTCGCGGCTTCGACACCAGCACGGGCGCTCAGGATGACGGCGGGGGCGGACCCTGCCGTGATCCAGAGCGCCGACCACCGCGTCGAAGCCAAAGCGGGGATCACGGTGTCAGCGGAGTCTGCTGGTGAAACGCCAGTTTCCATGAATCATCACGTTTGACGTATGCGCTGCTGACCAGAGCACGATAGCGTTCGTCTTCGCCCCGCAGTGCGCTCGCCTCGTAGGTCAGGATGGCGACGTCGTCGAGAGGCTGAATCAACCCCTTCACCTCGATCTCGAGGTCGCGCCAGCGGGGGCCGGAAGCCACGGTCCCGGCGAGCTCGTCGGCGCTCAGAACCCGCGCCATCCCGGGGAACGCCACCAGACAGTGGGCGTCGGAGCTCGAGTGGTAGAATTCCGGCCCACCCGTCCAAAACTGTTCTTCGAGTTCGATCAGGGTCTGTTCAATCGTCATCGTCGGTTCCTCCGCTCGCCGCGAGCGTGCAATGGCAGAGCCAGCCGCGGCGCGGATTCTGCACGCAGGCAGCGCCGAACGGAGATGATCCGAACCGATCCGGGTCGAGTCTGCCGAGGAGGGAGCTGAGCTGTGACATTCCGTACCGTCTTCATCGCCGTGGTGATCGCTGCCGCGCTGATCGTCGCCGCCTTCATGATCAATCTGTTTCGCCCGAACGTGGAGGTGGAACAGCCCGGGCCCGACTTCGTCCGGGCGACCGGCAAGTGTGCCACCTGCCACGCGGAGGAGACCAGTGCGGTCGTCCACGAATACGAGATGTCCGCCCACGCGAAAAAAGGGGTGAACTGTCTCGACTGCCATCGTCCGGCGCCGGGCCAGAAGAAGATGGAGCACCGCGGATTCGTCATCACGGAAACCATGACCGCGGCGAACTGCCGGCAATGTCATCAGACCCAGTACGAGCAATTTCTGCGAAGCCGCCATGCGGCTCCCGCCTGGGCGGCGGTATCGGGTCCCGGCGATTTCACCCCGGAGCAGGTGCAGGCGGCGGAGGCGCTCCATCCAGGTGCGGTTCAGCGCCCTCCCAACGCTCTGGCCCTGCTCGAGGGTGACGAAGCCATCCAGCGTGGATGCCAGCAGTGCCACAGTGTGGGCAAGCCGAACGCCGACGGCAGCATCGGCACCTGCACTGCCTGTCACGCCCGCCATTCGGCCTCGGTCAGGCTCGCCCGGCTTCCGGAGACCTGCGGGCAGTGCCACATGGGGCCGGACCACTCCCAGATCGAGATCTATCACGAGTCGAAGCACGGCGTGCTGTTCAACGCCCAGCGGGACCAGATGAATCTCGAGGCCGACCCGAAGCGGCTCACCACCAGAGACATGCCGGTTCCCACCTGCGCCACCTGTCATATGAGCGGACTGGAAGGATTGAAATTCACCCACGACACCAGCGAGCGGTTGTCGTACTACCTCTTCGCCGCCGTTTCCGACAAGCGTCCGAACTATCAGCTCGGGCAGATCCAGATGAAGGAAGTCTGCCTGAAGTGCCACACCAAGAAGCACATCGACCAGTACTACGAGGAGGCCGAGAAGGTGGTCGCGCGGACCAACGACTACGTTCGGAAGTCGCAGGCAATCATGGAGGGGCTGCGGAAGGATGGGCTGCTCACGCCCGCGCCCTACGATCAGCCGATCGAGTTCCTCGCCTTCAACCTGTGGCACTACGATGGGCGGACGGCGAAGCACGGCGCGTTCATGGGTGGGGCCGATTTCGTCCAGTGGCACGGCTTCTTCGAACTGGTCCAGAAACTCAATGAGATGCAGGCGATGGCCGACGAGATGCGCCGCGCGAAGCGGCAGGGGGAGTAATGCGTTTCGCGGTCCCCGAGCGGTGGATGCGGCCGGAGCTGTGGGTGGAGGTCTTTGCGCTGGTCAATCTCGCATTCCTCACCCTCGACATCTACGTCGCCCACTCCTACAACCACTTCGAGAGCGCGGCGGAGTGGATCCCGTTCGGCTATTCGCTGGCGGGACCGCTGCTGCTGGTCGTCGGGATGATCGGAGCCAGGACCTTCACGCCGCTGCGGGAGACCCGCTGGCGCTGGATGGGGCTGCTGGTGGGCTGGGCGGGAGTGATCATTGGCGTGTCCGGGCTGATCTTCCACCTCCAGGACACCTTCTTCGAGCAGGAGACGCTCAGGAATCTTGTCTACACCGCTCCGTTCGTCGCGCCGCTCTCGTACGCGGGCATCGGGCTGCTGCTGATCATGAACCGGATGGTCCGCCCCCGCACCCGCGACTGGGCCCACTGGGTGATCTTTCTCGCCCTCGGAGGATTCATCGGAAACTTCATCCTCAGCCTCGCCGATCATGCTCAGAATGGGTTCTTCAACCGGCTGGAATGGATTCCGGTGATCTCGTCCGCCATCGCCATCGGCTTTCTGCTGACCATCTTCATGGTGGAGCTGAACCGAGGCTATCTGGTGGGCGTGCTCGTGGTGATGGCGGTGCAGATCCTGGTCGGGCTGCTGGGCTTCGGGCTGCACCTCAACGCGGTGACGCATGGCCCGATGGGATCGCTCTGGGACAACACGATCTACGGCACCCCGGTATTCGCGCCACTGCTATTTGCCAACCTCGCGCTGCTCGCCGTGATCGGTCTGTGGGAGTTGGGAAGCGATCAAGCTGGAATCGGAGGAGGAGAGGCGCATAATGAGAGCCGATGAGTAACCGCGCCGCAGACTGGCTGCATCAGGCGGACGCCGACCTCCGGCTGGCCCGCCATGCGCTCGAGGGAGAGAGTTACGAATGGAGCTGTTTTGCGGCGCAGCAGGCCGCGGAGAAGGCGGTCAAAGCCGTCTTCATCCATCACGGGATGGAAGCATGGGGGCATACGGTGAGTTCGCTGCTCGCATCGCTCCGGGAGCAGGTCGAGGTGCCGGATCGGCTGATCGAGAGTGCAAAGCTGCTCGACAAGCACTACATCCCGACGCGCTACCCGAACGGATTTGATGCCGGGGCCCCCACGGACTTCTACACGGAAGGAGAGGCGAGCACGGCCGTATCGCATGCCCGGGGAATCATCGAGTTCTGTCAGAGTCTTCTCCATTGACCGGAACGGGGTGGAGAGTGCCGTAGCGGAGTGGGTGCGGACGCTCCACGAGCGCCCGGAGGTGATCCGCGTCATCTGGTTCGGGTCGTGGATCGTCGGCCGCCCGACGCCGGGCAGCGACGTCGACCTCTGTGTCGTCCTCACTCAATCGGATCGTCCCTTTCGGGACCGCATCCCGGAGTACCTTCCCGGCGCCTTTCCGGTGGGGGTCGACCTGTTTCCCTTCACGAAGAGTGAATTCGATCGGCTCGCAACGGCAAGTCCCGAGCTCTACGCCGCGATCAGCAGTGGATGTGAGGTGTGACAGGGGGGAGTTGGTAGCGCATACGGGATTTGAACCCGTGTTACCGCCGTGAGAGGGCGGCGTCCTGGACCCCTAGACGAATGCGCCACATCGAGCTGCGGGGAGGGAGAATACCGGTTCCCGCCTCGCGGAGTCAACGGCGATTAACCGATCAGATTCCGATTGCATTCCCGCCGGTTCAGAGGTCAGCGCTCGGGCCTCGGGGCTCGGGGATCATCAGGGGTTCAGGACCGGGCTCGCCCTCCCAATCCCCGGTCCCCGGAGACACGAAAGGCGGCACCGCGAGGCGGGCCGCCTTCGTTTCCCGACCGTGGAGCTGCGACTACCTGCGCAGCTTGACCAGAGCCTGGAAGACGTCGAACGGAAGATTCTCCGAGCGGACGATGTGCCGCAGGTGGTGCAGCTTCACCTTCCGGTCCCGAACTTCGTCGAGCGAAACGTTGTGACGAGCGAGCAGCTCGTGCGCAGTCTTCTCTGCCATCTGTCCATCCCCCAACCTGAGTTGTAGTGTTTGGTTTTCTCGAATGACGGCCCGGCAGGCTGCAGCCGGGTACGGCCGCATCGAGCCGACGCGAAAAGAACGAGCCGGTGAGGGGGGATATTTCAGAGCCCTTCCCCGGCGCTCCCCCCGGGTGACCTTCAGCCGAGATAAAACAGACCGATCCGGATCAGGGCGACCCCCAGCAGGACCGCCCCGGTCGCCAGGTCGAACCGGCGCAGGCTGCGGATCCGCTCGTCGGCGATCTTCGCGATCCGCGCGGTGAGGTGGGCCAGGGCCAGAAGAAAAAAGACCGCCCCGAGCCAGTTCATCCGCAGCGACTCCCCGATTCGCCCCTGCCCCAGGAGAACAAGGCTCCGGGTCAGGCCGCATCCGGGGCACTCCAGACCGAAAATCAGCCGGCTGACACAGAGCGTCTGCTCCGGCAGAGGCTGCCGTCCGTGATTCGCCATCCAGCCGAGGGTGAGGACCGATCCGATCAGGGTGATGGCGAGGATCAGGATCAGCCGATCCAGCGGGTCGAGCACGGAGCGGCGGGAGGGGGCCTGTTCCACCCGCACAGTGTAGCCCCACTGGCCTGCCCTCGAGGGTCTGTTGCCCGCGAGCGGGAGGGATGGGTCAGCCATTGCACGATCCGGGAAGCCGGCTGGAAGCCGGCGGCCCGGCCGCCTGGAAGGCGGCGTTCCGATTGACCGCCTCACGCGACCACTTCCTCGCGACGAGACGGTGTGAGAAATGCGGACTGGTGCACCACGACGATTGACCGCCGGACCGGCGTCCGGATCGATTCGGCTACACTTCCAGCCATGAAAGACTGGAGCCTGATTCTGTGCCTCCTCGCCCTCTTCTTCCTGCCCGCTCTTCCGGCCGCCGAGCTCCCCGCGGCGCTGAGACCGGCCCTTCGGGAGATCCGTCCGGAGGGGATCCAGGCCCACATGCGGTTTCTCGCGGACGACCTGCTAGAGGGGCGGGAAACCGGCTCTCGGGGCTACGATGTCGCGGCCCGCTACGTCGCCTCGGAGATGGAGTCGATGGGATTGCAGCCTCTCTTCGGACAGGACTGGTACCAGCCCGTTCCGTTCCGGGCCGCCACGATGATCGATTCCCGGATGAGTCTGACCCGCAACGAGCAGCACGAGTCGCTGCAATGGGGCCAGGATTACGTGATGGGGGGCAACACCGGCTCGACCGGCGCCGTGGTCGAGGCGCCGGTGGTCTATGCCGGCTATGGCATCAGCGCTCCGGAGCTCGGCTGGAACGACTATGACGGCGTCGACGTCAGCGGAAAGATCGTCCTGATCCTGCGCGGAGCGCCGCCGACGTTCCCCAACGATCTCCGCGCCTTCTACTCGAGCACGAAGACCAAGCGGATCACCGCCGTCGAGCATGGTGCGCGAGCCATTCTGTTCTTCCGGACTCCGGAGCAGGAAAAGCGCTCGCCCTTCGAGCGACTGGTCGGCTACTCACGGCGCCCCTCCATGACCTGGATCGAGGACGACGGAACGCCTCACGGGGAAATGAACCGTCTCGCGGCGGTGGCGACCATCAGCTCCTCTGGGCTGTCGAAACTCCTGGAGGGATCAGCGGTTTCTCCCGAGATGCTGTTTGCCGACCTGAAGAAGGGGAATCCTCATTCGCTGGAACTGCCCGGCGTGCTTCGGATCGTCCAGCGCAGCGAGCACGACGAGGTTCAGAGCGCGAACGTGGGTGGGGTGATCCGCGGGTCCGATCTCACTCTTCGCGCCGAGTCGTTCGTCTATGTGTCCCACCTCGACCACCTGGGGATGCGCTCCGGCAAGGGCGACACCGTCTTCAACGGCGCCTACGACAACGCCTCGGGGGTGGCCATCATGCTGGAGGTGGCCCGGGCGTTCGCTTCGCTCCCGGTCAAACCGAAACGCTCGATCGTCTTTCTGGCCGTGACCGGTGAGGAGCACGGGCTTCTCGGGTCCGACTACTTCGTCCAGCATCCGCCGGTCCCTCGGGAGTCGATGGTCGGGAATATCTCGATCGACATGTTCCTGATGCTCTATCCCTTCAACGATCTGGTCGCCTACGGAGCGGAGCACTCCACGATGGAAAAGCCGATCGACCAGGCCGCGAAGATGCTGGGCGTGAAGGTGATCCCGGATTTCAACCCGGAAGAGGTCATTTTCGTCCGCAGCGACCAGTACAGCTTCGTCCAGGGCGGGATCCCCGCGGTCATGCTGGATCACGGAATCGACGCGGGAGATCACAACGAGGATGGGAGAGCCGTCACATCGAAATGGATGGCCAATACGTACCATCAGCCTGGTGACGATCTCGATCAGCCGATCGATTTCGAGGCCGGAGCGAAATTCGGCCGGCTCAATTTCCTGATCGGCTGGCAGGTCGCCGATGCTCCCGAGCGTCCCATCTGGAACCAGGGAGACTTCTTCGGAAAGCGATTCGGGAGCGAGTTGTCGATGCCTTCCCGGCAATGAGCAAAGGAGAGAGTGCATGACCATCCAGTGGGACGAACCGGAGTCGATCGCCGTCAAGACCGCGCAACCGTCGCGAAAACGCTTCATCGAGATCCTCGGCGATCATCAGCCTCTCGAAGTGCTGCCTCTGCTGCTCGACGAGCTCTGCGGCCGGATCGAGGGGCTTTCGGACGACGCCCTGCGAACCCCCGAACGGGAAGGGCAGTGGTCCATCGCTCAGATCATCCAGCACCTGGCCGACACCGAGCTGGTCTATGGCTACCGCTACCGGATGGTCCTGTCGCACGACACCCCCGAGCTGCAGGAGTTCGATCCTGACCTCTGGGCGCTGGGGATGAGCTACGACAAGTGTGATCTGGAGGAAGCTCTGGAGATGCTGCGCGCCGTCCGGGCCTGCAATCTCCGCCTGCTGCGGAACGCCAGTGAGGAGCATCTCCACCGGTTCGGTCTGGAGGCGGAGCGATATCCCCGGAGCATCCGGACGATGATGAAACAGCAGGCCGCGCATGATCTGGTCCATCTGCGCCAGATCGATCGGATTCTCGGGAGACAGTGAACCGGAGCTGGTGCGCGCCCGCCGCGGGCTGCCGCGCTACATCTCGATGCGGTGCTCCGAGGGGGCGTCGCCCATCCAGGTGATGTGATACGTGCCGGGTTTCGATTCGGCCGGTCCCAGCTCGTTCTTCGCCCGCCGGACTGCCGGACGCAGCTCCGAGAGGAAGTCTTCCTTCTGATCCGGTGAGACTTCGAACGAGGCGAGCCCGCCGCCAGGGTGGACGTAGTTGATCCGGAAGCGGTCCATCGAGAGGGCGATCCCCGAGGTCCAGGAGCGCACCGGGTAAAGCTCGCGGATCGCGTTCAGGGGGATGGTTTTCCGGATGAAGGCCGCTCTGGCCACCAGCGTCTCGTCGTGGATCTCGTAGCGGGCGGAGAGCAGTGCCCAGACTCCGATCATCACCACGAGCACGAGAAAGAAGCCGATGATCGACTCCGGATTCTCCCGCAGTTCCCGGATGCCCAGCCACAGCGGGAAGACTTCCACCAGTCCCAGGATCCACGCCAGTGGGCCCTTCTTCGAGAAGAAGACGGCGTTCGGATGGGTCCGGGGAAGAATCATCGAGTGAGTTGTCCCAGAGCGGCGCGGAGGAGCTCCGAGAACTCCGGCTCCCCCTCGATCCGCTCCTTCGCCTTGTTCAGGGCGGCGTTCGCGACGGCGGGCCTGTAACCGAGGTTGAGCAGAGCGGAGATGACATCGTCTTCGAGCGACACCGGGAGGGTGGTGGATGCAGCCTTGCCCGATTCCTCCGAGGCGACCAGCTTGTCGCGGAGCTCGAGGCAGATCCGTTCCGCGGTCTTCTTTCCGAGCCCGGGGATGGAGGAAAGCCGTCTGCTGTCGCCCTTCGCGATGGCGTCGGCGAGATCGGGAACGCCGATTCCCGACAGGATCACCTGGGCGAGCCGAGGGCCGATTCCGGAGATGGAGATCAGTTTCTCGAACGCCGTTCTCTCGTCCTCGGTGCCGAACCCGTAGAGTGCGATGAGATCTTCGCGGACGTGGGTGTAGATCAGGAGTGAGGCTGACTTTTTCCCCTCCAGGCGGTAGTAGGTCGAGAGGGGGATGTGGACCAGATATCCGACCCCGCCGGCCAGGATGATGGCCCGGTCAGTCTGGAGATGATGGATGGGACCGTCGAGGTAGGCGATCATCGCGGGCGGCTCACTTCCGTCTCCAGCGGGTTCCGCCGGGGGTGTCCTCGAGAATGATTCCGCGGGAGAGCAGCTCATCGCGGATCCGGTCGGATTCGGCGAAGTCCCGCTGGGATCGGGCCTGGTTCCGGGCCTGGATCATTTCCTCGATTTCCTGGTCGAGTGCGTCGCGTCGGCGGGGGACCAGGTCGAGGACCGAATCGATCTGATCGACCACCTTGAGAAACTCGTTCGCATCGGCCGAATTGATCCGCTGCTGGTCGGCGGCGGCATTCGCATCCCGGATCAGGCTGAAGAGGCTGCCGAGTGCGGCGGCGGTGTTCAGATCGTCGTCCATCGCCCTTTCGAAGTCCTCGAGGAGCTTCCGGGCCATCGCCTCGCCCTCGTCGGAGAGGCCGGGCGCGGTGTCGCCGTCCTGGATGATCTCCTTCATCCGGAGAACGAACATCTCCAGGCGGTCGAGGGCGCTCTTCGCGTCGTCGAGCGACTTCATGGTGAAGTTGAGCTTGGTTCGGTAGGGAACGCTGAGCAGAGCGTAGCGGATCTGGAGCGGGTCGTAGCCCTGGGCGACCAGGTCCTCGAGGGTGAAGAAATTGCCGGCCGACTTCGACATCTTCTGGTCTTCCACGTTGAGATGCTCGCCGTGGATCCAGTAGCGGACGAACGGATGGCCGGTGGCCCCCTCGCTCTGCGCGATCTCGTTCTCGTGATGCGGGAAGATCAGATCGACCCCACCGGTGTGGATGTCGAAGGTCTCCCCGAGGTACTTCATGGACATCGCGGAGCACTCGAGGTGCCAGCCGGGACGCCCCTCTCCGAACGGTGCGGGCCAGGAGGGCTCTCCCTCCTTCTTTCCCTTCCAGAGGACGAAGTCGCGGGCATCGAACTTCGTGTCCTCGTCCCGTTCCTGCCGGCTGAAGGCGCTCTCGGATGTCACCTCGATCCGGGAGAGTTTTCCATACTCCGGCAGGGTGGAGATCTTGAAGTAGGTGGAGTCGTCAGCCTCGTAGGTGTGGCCGCGCTCCTGGAGATCGCTGACCAGCCGGATCATCTCGTCGATGTGGTCCGTGGCCTTCGGATAGAGGTCGGCGCGGCGGATCCGCAGAGCATCGATGTTCTCGTAGAACGCTTCGATGTACGGCTCGGTGTAGGTCCGGATGTCGACGCCCTTCTCGCCGGCGAAGCGGATGATCCGGTCGTCGATGTCGGTGAAGTTCATCACCTGAATGACCTTGAATCCCTTCCACTCGAGGTAGCGCCGGAGCAGATCGCTCCAGAGGAAGGTTCGGAGGTTTCCGATGTGGACGAAGTTGTAGACGGTCGGGCCGCAGCTGTACATCTTCACCTCGTCCGGATCCATCGGGGTGAAGGGTTCGAGCTGACGGGTCAGAGTGTTGTAGAGCTTCAGGTCCGACATGGGCGAATGATAGCGCAACGGGTTGATGGTCGTCCGCAGGGAGCGGGTTTGGTTGCGCCCGGTGTCCTTCTCGCGATATCAGTACCTCATGACGACCCGATCGATTCCCTGGACTCGCGATGATCTCGCCCGGACGCTCGGCCCGCACGCCGTGATTGGAATGATCCACCTCAAGCCTCTGCCCGGAGCGCCTCTGTGGGGTGGATCGATGCGCCGGATCCTCGATGCCGCGGTCGCCGACGCCTTCGCCATCGCCGGAGGCGGTGCTGATGCGCTGCTGGTGGAGAACTTCGGAGACCGTCCGTTCCCGAAGACGGTGGGGCCGGAGACGGTTGCGGCGATGACCGCGGTGATCTGCGAGATGCGTCGGGAGATCGACCTGCCGTTCGGGGTGAATGTGTTGCGGAACGACCCGGCGGCCGCGCTGGCCATTGCCGCCGCGACCGGTGCCTGCTTCATTCGGGTCAATGTCCACACCGGAGCGATGCTGACGGATCAGGGGGTGATCGAGGGACGGGCGGACGAGACGCTTCGATCTCGTGCGCGGCTCGCGCCGGAGGTGGCGGTGTTTGCGGACCATCTGGTCAAGCACGCGGTGCCGGTCGCCGCGCTGGATCCGCTGCAGGCGGCGAAGGACCTTCGCTCCCGCGCCCTGGCCGACGCGGTGCTGGTGACCGGACGCTCCACCGGCGCGACGGCCGATCCCGAGTCGCTCCGCGCGCTACGCGAGATTCTCGACGCGCCGCTCGTCGTCGCCAGTGGCGTGACGGCGGAGAACGCGCACACCTGGCGCGATCTCGCCGACGGCATCATCGTCGGGACGTCGATCAAAAAAGGCGGCGAGGTCGACGCGCCGGTCGAGGAGGAGCGGGTCCGCGAGGTGGTGCGCGGATTCAAGGGAAGGCGAGAGGGTGAGAAGTGAGAAGTGAGAGGGTGAGAAGTGAGAAGTGAGACGGAGAGAGGGTGAGAAGTGAGAGGGTGAGAAGTGAGAGGGTGAGAAGTGAGAAGTGAGAGGGTGAGAAGTGAGAAGTGAGAGGGTGAGAAGTGAGAGGGTGAGAAGTGAAGTGAGAGGGTGAGAAGTGAGAGGGTGAGAAGTGAGAAGTGAGACGGAGAGAGGGTGAGAAGTGAGACGGCGAGTGAGTCCTGAGGTGGGAGAACAGACTCACGAGCGCGAAGCGCGAGAGAACGCCCCCCTCTCCCCGCCGCGGATGGTGAGACGGAGCGAAAGCGCGTGAAGCGGGGAGAGGGCCGGGGTGAGGGGCAACCCCGAATCAGGAAGCACCACGCTTCGACTCGAGGCGCACCGTCATCCCCGAGCCGCCAACCACCGCCCCTTCCGCGCCCCGCGGATTGTCCTGATGCAATATTTCTGATCTCGATGGTAGGGAGAATCCTCCTGCCGCCACTCCTCCCATGAACGACACCTCCGATCTCGGTTCGCGCCCACCTCACAAATCCACAAGTCCGGATTCTGCAGTTCTGGGGAGTTGTGGAGTGGAGGGTCCAGTCTCTCAGCCCGCGTAGCGGGCGTGTCCAAGGGTAGCACCGGGTGACCGAAGGGAGCCCGGTGTTGGGATAAGGTCAGTTTGCAACGAGCCTCCGCAGGAGGCGATTCTTCAGCGCCACCGAGGATCGCCTCACGAGCGCGGAGCGCGAGAGCACGCCCCCTCTCCCCGCCGCGGATGGTGAGACGAAGCGAAAGCGCGTGAAGCGGGGAGAGGGCCGGGGTGAGGGGCTGATCAAAATCCTGGAGAACCCGATTCGAACCGGAGCTTCACCATCACCCACGAGCCGCCAACGACCGCCCTTCCGCGCCCCCGCGGATTGTCCTGATGCAACTTTTTCTGATCTCGATGGTAGGGAAAGTCTTCCTGCCGCCACTCCTACCATGAACGACTCCGGCGATCTCGATTCGCGATGAATCGTTTGACGTTTCTTTGACGAGTCACAATAGGATCTCAGCGTCAGGAATCGGTCCTGAGCCACAAGAAGAGCCGTTGTGCGGGTCCACCTGGGCCAACCCGCCAATGACGGGGAGCTACAGCGGCGTCGACGTCCAGACGGAGGTGACGGTGCTGGCCTCGGGGTCGGCGATGCTCGGAGAGCCGGGTACCACCACGCCCGTCCCCGATCCCTGGTCCCCGACCCCCGACCCCGTCCTCTGCGCGGCGCTCGGAACGGTCGAGCCCTGTCTCACGAAGGGAGAGGCGAGAGACGAGAGGCGAGAGGCGAGAAACGGGCACGGCGCGGTCCGGCACGTCCAGGAGACGACCGCCTCTCTCTCACGTCCCGCGCCCCCGTCCCGCGTCCCGCGTCCCCGCATCACCGCGCCCCGCCTCTCACCTCTCGCCTCCGGTCCATCCACCCGCATCTCGCTCTACTCGCTCATCGCCGAGACCGGCTACTCGACCGCAACCCCGACGATCGAGCACGAATACATCTGGTTCGCCGGAGCCCCGTCTTCGGAGGAGTGATGGCGTCCGTTTTGGGTTGCCCCTCACCCTGACCCTCTCCCCGCATGGGGTTTTCGGCTGGCGCTTCGATCGGAATGGGCGGGGAGAGGGGATCTCGGTGACGCTTGGGGTTGCAGGATCGCCGTCCGGGTTCGAGAAACGGTGAACCGGCGGGACGGATCGAGAAGGTGAGGAAGAGGTCGGAACCGCGGAGCTCCGACCTCTCATCTTCTTGCCAGGGCGGGGCTACTCTCCCTCGCCCTCGTTGACGAACGCCATGGCGTGAGACTTGCTCGCGCCATGGCTGCCCGCCCAGTCGGGACGCGGCGCGGCCTCGGTCGGTACGTACTTGTGGATGACATCCTTCGTTCCGATCACGCCGAGCTTCTCGAACAGGAAGGCGAACTTCGCCTCCAGATCGCTCATGATCGCGCCCTTGATCTCTTCCGGCAGTTCCCAGAGGCGCTTCTTGAACGGTCCGAGGGCCTTTTTGCGGGTCTTGTAGAAGAACTGTTCCCCGGTCTGTCCTTCCTTCTTCTCTCCGGCGGCGTTGGTGTCGCACCACTGCCGGATCTCGTTTTTCAGATCCGCCGGGAAACTGGGATGGTCGTAGACCATGTTCTGGAAGCCGGTGGCGAGATGGATCTCCACCGTGTCCGCCTTCGGGAAATGGTCGAAGACTTCCTCGGGGAGCGTCGAAGCGCCGTGCTGCACGGCTCCGGAGATTCCGTACTCCTCCTGAGCGATCCGGGTGATCTCGCGGATGCGGTCGAAGTCGATGCTGACCTGGGCCACCGAGCCGTCGGGCAGAGGCACGCCTCCGTGGGACGTTCCGGTCTGGATGGAGACCTTGCTCGGCCCCTTCATCCCCTCGGGGAGCAGCGGCCGGAGTCCGTCGATGTAGGCCCGGAACTCTTCCGGTGTGGTGTTCTCGGTTCCGACTTCACCGATCTCTCCGCCGATGGAGACCTGCACCGCACGGGGCTGATGTTTCCGGATGAACTTCGTCAGGTGAGCGGTCAGCTCGTAGTTGAGCCGCTGCTGATCCGAGAGCTTCTCGTGGCTGAGGTCGACCAGCGTGGAAGAGTCGATGTCGATGTTGTAGAACTCGGCGGCGATGGCCTCCTCGATCAGACCCTCGAGCGCTTCGCGCTCCTTGTCTCGCTCTTCCTCTTTCTTCCACTTCTTCGCGCTGGCCTGGAAGTGATCGCCCTGGATGAACACCGGTCCCCGATAGCCTTCCTTGATTGCGGCGGCAAGCACGCAGGCGGCATATTCGGCCGGCCGCTGTTCGGTGTAGCCGATCTCGGAGCGGGCGATCTCGAAGATGAAGGGGCCGACGTTCTTCGCATTGGCCGCGCGAAAGAGGGCGCGAGCCATGTCGTAGGTGAGCGTCCGGATGTTGTGGGCGGGAACGGTGAAGGATTCCTCCACCTCCTGACGGCCCCGCGCTTCGTAGAATCCCTGGATCGATGCCGGGATGGCTCCGTAGAGCCAGGCGAGGTCGTGAATGGCGTCCCGCGCAGCGTCCCGGGTGGCGCTGTCGGTGCTGAACACGGCCGTCCATGCGAGGTCGTCGATCAGACCCTCCCGGACCCGTTCGATGTTGTCGACATGGACCGACTCGTTTTCGCTGACGATTCCGGCGCGGGTCATCGCGCCATGAAGATCTTCCAATTTTTCGTAAATCATGAATCCCTCCCGATTTGCACCCGCAAGGGTATAGCAAAATCGATGTCAGAACGAGATTCATCCCGACGCTCCGAAGTCGGTCGGGACCGACCGAGCCGGGGCGTTCCAGCGGTGGGTCGACCTCGCTGGTGGATCTTTGCTTCCGCATTGAATAGACTCCAGCTCGTTCATGTCCGAACCGAAGAAGATCCTGGTGGTCGACGATGACCGCCCCACTCGTGAGCTGATGCGAACCCTGCTCCGTCAGTACGATCTCGAGGCGGTCACCGCGGCCTCGGGGACCGAGGCGGTGGCGCTCGCGCGGAACGTGCGGCCGAGCCTGATCCTGCTCGATCTGAATATGCCGGACATGGGAGGCGGGGAGGCACTCGCCCGTCTCCGCAGGGAGCCAGCGCTGGCGGACCTTCCGGTGCTGATTCTCAGCGGCGATCCGGTGGACGAGGAGGATCTCGAACGTCTCGGCGCGGCGGGTGCGATCCAGAAACCGTTCGATCTGCTCGACCTCATCGCCCGGATCCGCGAACAGCTCTGAGATCCATCCCTCGCGTACAATGCTGCGCCATGGCGAAGGGCAGGAATCGGAAAATCCCGATCCTCGACATCATGGGGCCGGTCATGGTCGGCCCCTCCAGTTCCCACACCGCGGGCACGGCCCGTCTGGGCCGGGTTGTCCACGAGCTCCTGGGGGAGCAGCCGGTGTCGCTTCTTTTCCACCTTCATCCTCCACTCGAACGGACCTATCGGGGGCATGGGTCGGATTTCGCCCTGGTGGGAGGAGCGCTCGGACTCAACGTCCACGATCCCCGGATTCCCGAGGCGATTCGCATCGCGGAGCAGGCGGGGATTGAGGTCGAGTTCGAGGAGGAGGATCTCGGCGACGTCAATCCGAACAGCGTGAGGATCGAGGCGAGGGGAGCCAGCCGGGAGGCGGAGATCATCGGATCGTCGACCGGTGGTGCGGTCATCGAGGTCTTCAGCATCAACGGGTTTCCCTGCCGGTACGGCGCCGATTCGCCCACTCTGATGCTGTTCTACCGCGATCGTCCCGGAATGATCGCGGAGGTCACCCGGATTATTGCAGGGGAAGGAATCAATATCGCTTCGCTCGCCTGCTCCAGAAAGCAGCGGGGGAAGGACGCCTTCATGCAGATCGACGTCGACTCTCCGTTGTCGGCGGAGGCGCTGAGCACGATCCGGGATCTCCCGGACGTGACGGACGCCCGCTACATCGATCGCATCCCGTGAAGGTTCCGCACCGGGGGATCCGGCAGCGGTGATTCCGTTGAGGGAGGGCCATGATCGACTCATTCGAACAATTGGAGCAGATTGCCGCGGATCGTGATCTCGCAGAGGTGTTTCTGGAGAGCGACGCGGAGGACTACGGGATCGCCACCGAGCAGATCCTCGAGGCACTGCGCACCCGGCGCGAGGTGATGTGGGAGTGCGTGCGGAGGGGGCAGAAAGAGGGCGCCATCTCCATGGGGAAGCTGGTGGGGAACGAGGCACGGAAGCTGGCCGAGGCGTTCAATCAGGGGGCGACGTTTCTCGATCCGCTGACGGTCAAGGCGATGGTCTATTCGCTTGCGGTGATGGACGAGAACTCCCGGATGGGTGTGATCGTCGCGGCGCCCACCGCCGGGGCGGGCGGGGTGGTCCCCGGAATGCTGCTGGCGCTCGAAGAGGAGCGTGGGATCGATCCCGAGAAGACCGTTCGAGGGCTGGCGGTGGCCGGTGGCGTCGGCTCGCTGGTCGGGCTCAAGGCGAACATCTCCGGAGCCGCGGGAGGCTGCCAGAACGAGGTCGGTGTGGCGGCCAGTATGGGCGGCGCGGCCGCCTGTTCCATGGTCGGCGGGAATGGCCATCAGTGCATCCAGGCCGCGGCGCTGGCGCTGAAAAATGTTCTCGGCCTGGTCTGTGATCCGGTGGGAGGGCTGGTGGAGGTTCCCTGCGTGAAGCGGAATTCCTTCTACGCCGTGCACGGCCTGACGGCGGCGCAGCTCGCGATGGCCGGAGTCGACTCGGTGATCCCGATGGACGAGATCATCGATGCGATGGTCCGGATCGGCCGAGCGCTGCCGCACAACCTGAGGGAGACGGCCGAGGGGGGCCTGGCCACGACGCCGACCGGCTGTGCGATCGGCGACCGGCTCAAGCGCGAGGCTCAGGAGCGTCGGGATGCGAAAGTGGCCGAGCGGGAGCGGATCGCCGCGGAGCGAAAGGCCAACGCTGGGGATCCCTGAGAGGCAGAGAGTCCTCGGTGTTCCCTTTCCGATTGGAATATGGCGCCATACGTTCCCGTTGGACGCTCAGATGGCGAAGAAAGTGCGCACCACGATTTACCTCGATCCCCCGGAATATCGGAGGCTCAAGGAGATTGCTGCCCGAAAGGGAACGACCGCGGCACAGGAAATCCGCGAGGCGATCGTTGAGTATGTCGCGACCGAGCAGCCCCTGCCGCTGCCCCGCTCTCTGGGCGCAGGTGCGAGCGGGCGGGACGATCTGTCCGAGCGCAGCGAGGATCTGCTGCGAGGGTTCGGCGAGTCTTGATCGTCGCGGACACCGGCGCGATTCTGGCGTTGATCGACAGTGACGACCGGCACCACCAGGTGCTCAGAAATCTTTATATGGCCGCCCCCGAGTCGTGGACTCTTCCGTGGGCCATCCTCCCCGAAGTTGACTATCTTCTCGCATCGCGTGTCGGACCTCGAGCCGAAGAGCTGTTTGTCGAGGATCTCGCGGCGGGTGCCTGGATCGTGGAGTGGGGAATTCCGCAGGATCTTTCTGCGGCGCGGACGATCCTCCGGAAGTTCGCTTCGCTCCGATTCGGCCTGGTGGATGCAATCGTGATGGCCGTAGCACAGCGACTCCGCGCCGATGCGATCGCGACGGTCGATCTCCGGGACTTCTCGGCGGTGTCGTTGGAAGGAAATCCGCGTATCATCCCGCGCGATCTCTGACGACACTATGGGTAATATCCGCTGATGGTTCTCGCCTCGGCGCCCTCGACCTTCACTTCGATGTTTCGGAAGTCCCCTCCCGATTTCACCTCGTTCGGCTGGTAGAACCCGAGGAGGTACTGGCTTCGGAGCTCCGTCTCGATCTCGGAATAGATCTGCTCGAGCTGCGTCGCGTCGTCGATGAACCAGGCATTGCCGCCGGTCTCCGATGCGAGCTTGTTGAGGTGGAGCCGCGTCTCCACCTGGACGTTCGAGATCCCGACGCCGATGACGTAGATCGGAACCCCGCTCCTCCGGGCGAACTCCAGGGCCTGGTCGAAGCCGAACCGCGAGGAGGTGTCCTTCCCGTCGGAGATGACGATCAGCGCCTTCTGGCCCTGAACCCCCTGGAACTGGTAGAGCGAATAGACCACTGCATCGTGCAGTGCGGTGGATTCTTCGGTTCGAAGCGAGGCGAGTCCCGCGGTCAGTTCCCCGAGGACGCCGGTCCATTTGGTCGCGAGGTAGGGCTGACGATCGAACGCCACCACGAAGGCCTTGTCGTCCGGGCGGAGTACCTCGCGGAAGAACTTCCGTCCGGCGTCCTGTGCCCGGGCCATCTTCTCCCGCATCGAAGCGGAACTGTCGATGGCCACGCCGACCGACAGGGGCAGATTCTCGACATACTCGAAGCGGGCGATGGGAACTTCCTTCCCTTCCTCGAGGATCGTGAATGCCTTCTGCGGAAGACCCCCGAGAGGATGTCCGTCGCGCAGCACGGTGGTCGGAAGCTCGACCAGGTGGACTTCGACCTGCTGGAGCGGCTCGGTCGAGTTCAACAGGACCGCGTCTTCGACCGGTGCCGCGGCGGGATCCTTCAGATGAGCCACGGCACGCAGATAGGCGAGGTCGCCGGAGGAGGGGAAGAGGACGGACTGGACCCAGGGGGATTCGTAGAGCTCTCCGACCTTCTGATCGTTCAGGAAGAGCTCGATGTGATCCAGCCGCTTCCCTTCCGGAACGCTCACCGCCATCTCCACCCGCACCGATCCGCGAAGCCCGATCTGGAACCGTGGGGAGACGATCCGCACGCGGAACGGGTCCTGTCCGACATTGACCCGCATCTCATCTCCGTCGACCACCGCATCATTGCTGTCGTAGGCGATCGCGCGAATTGTCCGGACCCGAGGAACCGGCCCGAGATCGAGCTCCAGGGAGTAGGGAGGCCGACGTTTGGTCATGATCCTGGTGCCGTCGAGGAAGAAATCGACCCTGGAGATCTGATCTCCGCTGGCGATGGTTTCGATGCGCTGGAATCCGGTGAGGATGTCATGGGGCAGAGGAACGAAGCGCAGTACCCCGGAGCCGGCCTCGGTGAAGATCTCCTCCACCTTCGATTCGCCCTGTTTCCGTTCGGCGGAGACCGCGGGCTCGGGGACGTCCAACTCGCGCTCGGCGAGCAGTTCGGCGAGTGAGTTGGCGTCGACGATCTTGACTCGCAGCGTATACGGACCGCTCCGGAGATGGCGTTCGAACACCAGAGGGATGGTCTCGGCAGTCTCGGTGGTCCGGAAGTCGTAGCGATAGCGGAACCGTTCGAAGAGCCGGTCGTCCTTCATGGTCTCGCCGATGACGTCGAGGTTGTACCAGGAGACCCCGTCGATCTCGAGCGGGGTCAACTGAGAGCGCGGGATCAGGGCGGAGACTTCCGTGATGGTGCGGGTCCCCCGTGCGCCACCGTAGCGAATCTCCAGTTTTCCCTCGAGTTTCGGGGCGGCGGGATTCGCGATCACCGAGGAGCGGAGCATGGTGCGGACGGATTCCTGGTCGATCGGCGGAGGGTTGAAGACCCGCTGAATCTCTCCCTGCCGGCTCTCGTTCCAGCGGACCGCGGCGAGGATCAGGTCACCATTGGAGCATCGTTTGACCAGTGGATCCCGCATGGCGATCTGACCGCCGATGGTTTCCGTCCAGGGATAGAAGACCTTTTCCACGCCCGCCTGGATGCCCTCCGGATTGAGCAGTTCCTGCAGAGCGCCGAGGAATCCGTTTCGGGCCTGGACGGGTCCGCTGAGGCCCATTCTGGGCGTTCCGGACATGGCGCTGGCATCCCAGAGATGGTAGTCGGCGGATGGCCGGTAGAAGATCAGGATGGGTCGGCCGAGGTCGGCCGTCTTTTCCGGATAGTTCCAGATCTGGATGGGATAGAGATAGCGGCAGGTATCGACGTCGATGATCTCCGCGGGCCGGCCGCGGGTGAGATAGATCCGTGCGCGGTCGCTGTTGATGTTGCGAAATTTCTGTTTCGCTTCGGCGTAGCGCTCGATGTAGTCCTCGCGGAAGTACTGATGACCGGACCTCGGATCGGCTTCGCGTCTTTGCCAGAACTCATCGATGAAGGCATCGCGCTGTGCGTCGGATTCGAGGCGGAGAAACAGGTCGGTCTCCGCCCGGGTGATGATCGGTTCGACCAGGTCGAGGAAATCCTGGTAGCGCTTTTCCAGCGCTGCCATCCGTTCCTTGCGCTCCCGGCGGGAGAGCGCCGGCATGTCCGGCGACTTTGCCTTCACCTGGGGAGTGGAGGGCGGCGGCTCGTCGGCCGAGGCTGTCGGGATCGGAGCGATGGCGAGGGTCAGGCCAACGAGCAGAAGGATCACACGCTTCATTCGGGCCTCCTTGCGACCGGTTCAGCCGGTCGGGCTGCCGAGCATCGACGCCGGAATCGGATCGACACTACGGGTAGTAACCGCTGATCGTCTTCGCTTCCGCGCCGTCCACCCTGACCCGGACCTCGCGCCATTTGTCGCCCGGCTCGACATCCGACGGGGGATAGAAGCCGAGCAGATACTGGGCGCGAAGCTCGAGCTCGATCTGGTCGTAGATGTCCTCGAGATCCCGAATGTCCCGGATGTAGAAGGCATTGCCCCCGGTGTCCCGGGCGAGCTTCGACAGTTTGTATTTCACGTCGGCTTCGGTGGCTCGGATGCCGATCCCGATCGCGTAGATGGGAACCGCGGATCGGCGGGCATATTCGGCCGCCTGTTCGAATTCGAAACGGGATGCGGTGTCCTTGCCGTCGCTGACCAGGATCAGAGCCTTCTGGCCCTTGATGCCCTGGAAGTTGTAGAGCGAATAGATCACCGCGTCGTACAGCGCGGTCGATTCCTCCGCTCGGAGCGAGGCCAGTCCCGCGGTGAGGGCGGCGAGATCGTTGGTCCATTTCTGAACCACCCGAGGTTGTTCGTCGAACGCGACCACGAACCCTTTGTCGCCGGGGCGGAGGACGTGGCTGAAGAACTGGGCGCCGGCCTTCTGCGCTTCGAGCATGCGAAGCTGCATCGATCCGGAGGAGTCGATGGCCACGCCGATGGACAGCGGAAGATCGCGCACGTACTCGAACTTGGCGATCTTGACGGGAGCTCCCTCGTCCAGTACGGAGAACGCCGACTGGGGCAGGTCATCCACCGGACGACCGTGGCGCAGCACGGTGGTGGGCAGCTCCACCAGGTGGACATCGACCTGCTGGAGGAATTCCGGAGTATTCAGGAACACCAGATCCTCGGCCTGGCTCTTTCTCGAGTCGTCGAGGGTGGCGACGGCGCGGAGATAGCCGACCTCGAGATCGGACGGCACCTGGATGGTCTGAACGAAGGGAGGCTCGTAGAGGGTGGCGAGCTTCGTCTCGTTGAGATAGAGATCGAGACTCTGGAGCTTCTTTCCTTCCGGAACCTTCACCTCGGTCTCCATCCGGACGTTGCCGGAGACCTTGCCGGTGACTCTTGGGGAAACGATGTGCACGCGGAAGGGATCCGATCCCACGTTGATCACCGCCTCGTCGCCGGTGATCACCTCGCCGCCCTCGTTGCGGCCGACCACCCGGATGCTGTGATTCATCGGCACCGACCCGAGATCGAGGTCCAGCTCGTAGGGGGGCTGACGCTTGGTCATGATCCGGGTTCCGTCGAGATAGAACTCGACGCTGGCGACGTCGTTGCCGGTCAGCAGCGTCTCGACGTGCTGCAGCCCGGTGAGGATGTCGTCGGGCATCGGAACGATGCGGAGAGTGGTCTCTCCTTTCCGATACTCCTCCTGGAGGCGGGCAATGGTCGCCGACCCTTCTCGGGCTGCCTCCTTCACCTCCTCGGACTCGGCGACGTAGGGCACGTCCAGATCCTTCTCGACAATGGCTTCGGCTCCGGAGTTCACGTCGGTGATCTTCATCCTCGAGGTGTACTTTGCCGGTCGTAGAAACCGTTCGACGACGAGAGGGAGCTGCTGCGGAGACTTGTCGGCGGGGAAGTCGAATTGATAGCGATAGGTATCGAAAATCTGACCGTCCTTGAGGATTTCCCCATTGACGTCGAGGTTGTAGAACTTCTGATCGTTCAGCTCGCGGGTCCCGAGCTGGGACCGGTCGACGGTGACGGTCATCTCGAGGGAGGTTCGGGATCCCCGCTTTCCGGGGTATCGACTGGAAAACTCGACCGGAAGCTGCGGGGCCTGAGGGTCGCGGATCACCGCGGTGCGGAGCATTTTTCCCACGTCCTCGGTTTCCACCTGGGGAGGCTCGAAGACATTGGCCAGCTCGAACCGGTTGATGTCGGTCCATGCCACGGCGCGGCGGAGGACGTCCATATTCTCGCACTGCACGCCGATCAGATCGTTCTGAAGAACCGCGTAGGGATTGTTCCTCTCGCCCTGGACCGACAGGAGCTGTTTGAGGGACTCGGCGACGTCTCCGGCGATCGGAATCCAGAGTCGCCAGTCGATGCCTCCGACCCGCGGCTGATAGAAGATCAGGAGCGGATTGCCGGTGGTGTGGGCGAGCTTCTGGTCATAGACCCAGATCTCGATCGGCTGGAGGTACTGCTCGCAGTGCTCGACCTTCAGAATGTCGACCGGGCGGCCGCGTACGAGGTAGACGCGGGCGCGGTCGGAGGTGAGGTAGCGGAACTTCTCCTTCGCCTCGACCAGAAGCTCCTTGTAGCGATCGCGGTACTCGTTGCGGGCGGTGTGGGTGTCGGGGTCGCGGATCTCCCAGAACTTCTCGATGTAGAGGTCACGCTGGGCGTCGGATTCCAGAAGCAGGAAGGTGTTGAGCTCTTCCGGGAGCATGATCGGCTCGACTTCGTTGAGGAAGTCGTGGTATTTGTCGGCCAGATTCTTCAGGCGCTCCTTCCTCTCGTGGCGCGAGAGCTTGCGCACTCCCTGGTTCCGGGTGGGATGCTTCTGGCTGGTGGCGGTCGGAGGTTTTGGCGGGGGCGCTGGATTGCTCGACTGGGCTGCGGCGTTGAGAGCAACGGAAGAAAATATCAGGAGTGCGAGGGAAACCGCCTTTTTCATCCCGGGGCCTTTCGTCGCTCGACGATCAGGAGCAGTATGCGAATCTACCTCGACAACAATGCGACGACCCGGATGCACCCACGGGTCCTGGACGCCCTGGTCGCCGATCAGGGGGGAGTCTTCGGGAATGCCTCGAGCGTCCATCATGAGGGACGCCTCGCGCGCCGGGCGCTGGAGGAGGCGAGGGAACACCTCGCGCGACTCATCGACGCGCAGCCGAAAGAGGTAGTCTTCACGAGTGGGGGCACTGAATCCAACAATGCCGTCCTGCATGGGCTGATTCTCTCCCGGGACCAATGTTGCCATATCGTAACCACCTCGATCGAACATCCTTCGGTTGCCGGTCCGCTTCGCGATCTGGAGCGGCGTGGTCATCGGGTGACCTTCGTTCCTCCGGATCAGGACGGCCGGGTCTCTGCGGAGCGGGTGATCGACGCACTCGAGCCGGAGACCGCGATGGTCGCGATGATGCTGGCCAACAACGAGACCGGAGTGCTGCAGCCGGTGGCGGAGGTTGCGCGGGTCTGCCGGGAACGGGGCATCCTGATTCATACGGATGCGGTACAGGCGGTGGGAAAGGTCGCGGTCTCGTTCCGGGATCTCGGCGTCGACACCCTCGCACTGTCGGGACACAAGTTTCATGGTCCGAAAGGATGTGGTGCGCTGGTCGTCCGTGAAGGAGTGACGCTTCATCCGTTCATTCTCGGTGGCAGCCAGGAGCTCCGGCGCCGGGCAGGGACCGAAGCGGTCCCGCTCGCCGTGGCTCTGGGGGTCGCTGCCGAGCTGGCGTTGCAAGAATCGGATCACGGCCGGAAGATGGCTGCCGTCCGGGACGAGATGGAAGCGCGGTTGCTCGCGGAGGTTCCGGACGCGGCGATCAACGGGCGCGGAACAGATCGACTTCCCAACACGACGAACCTTCTGCTGCAGGGTTGTGATGCCGAATCGATCGTGATCGGCCTCGACCTGGAGGGGGTCGCAGTCTCCGCGGGGTCGGCCTGTCACTCCGGACGGGTCGAGCCGAGCCGGATTCTGGTGGAGATGGGCCTCAGCGATGAGGAAGCGAAGAGCTCCATCCGGATCTCTCTCAGCAGGGAAACCACTCGGGAAGAAACAGATCAGCTGGTCACGCTGTTGAAGAAACTCGTGCCGACCAATCGGCAACAGGGAGCGGCCGCGGTCTGACCGCTCCGGCTCCGGTCCACAATCCTCGATGGAAGAAAAGGTCATACTGGAAGGGGATCTCGCGGCAATCGAATTTGCCGATCTCCTGACATTTCTCTCGATGATCCGGGTCAATGGCCGGCTGGAGATCCGCCACCTCAGCCTCGACCGTGCGGTCCACTTTCATCAGGGTGAAGTGGTGTTCGCCACCTCCAGCTCACCGGAGCATTCCCTGGGCCATTTCCTGCTCCGCAACGGAAAGATCACCGCACGGCAGTACGAGGAGTCGCTGGCGAAAATGAGTGAGGGCATGCGGCACGGCAAGCTGCTGGTCCAGCTCGGATTTCTTTCGCCGAAAGACCTCTGGTGGGGCGTCAAGCATCAGGTCCTGGAGATCATCTACTCCCTCTTCTCCTGGGACGATGGAAGATTCAGCTTCATTCAGAGCGAGGTCGAGATCCAGGAGCGGATCACTCTCTCCGCAAGCACCTCCAGCATCATCATGGAGGGCGTGCGGAGGCTCGACGAGACGGCGCGGATCCGGGAGAAGATTCCCAACCTGGACATGGTGTTCACGCGGGTACCCGGGACCGAAACGGGGCTCGACAGTCTGGAGATCTCCGCGGAACAGCGGGAGCTCTACGAGGCCATCGACGGGATCAGCTCGATCCGGGAGCTGATCCGCCAGTGCAGTCTCACCGAGTTCGAGGCCTCGTACATTCTCTACCAGATGCTGACCGCGAGGATGATCGAGGTGGTCCCGGAGGAGAAGTCGAACCGGCCGGTGTTTCTCGATGTCGAAGATTCTCCCGAGCTGCTCAAGGTCATCTCCACCTACAACGAGATGTTCCAGCGCCTGTACGCCTCTCTTCGCGATTCGGTCGGGGAGATCCGCGCGCGGGAAGTCTTCCTCGACGGGATGGAGACGGCGGGGGCGAGCGAGCTCTGGAGCGGCGTGTTCTTCGACCAGGAAGGTCACTTCGACGAGAACATGCTCATTGCCAACATTTCCGAGCTTCCGTTCGAGCGTCGCAAACTCGCTCTGGACGAGGGACTGAATACTCTTCTGTCGATCCAGCTCTTCGAGGTCTCGCAGCACCTCGACCCGGAGAGCAGGGTCGAAGTGTTCCGCTTCATTTCGGATCAGAAAGCGCAGCTGGAACCGGCTGCCGGATAGACGATCATGTGGCCAACTCTGCTTCGCATCGGCAGTTTCGAGATCACCACGTTCGGATTGATGATGTTCCTCGCGTTCCTCGGAGCGTCGTGGATCCTGACCCTCGAGTTCCGGCGCCGGGGGCTGGACGAGGAGCTGGTCTCCTCGATCGTGATTGCTGGCGCGGCCGGCGGAATCCTCGGCGCAAAGATCTACTACGCGATCCTCTATCACGACATGAGTCTGCTCTTCAGCCGGGCGGGCCTGGTCTGGTACGGAGGTCTGCTGGGAGGCTTTCTGGCGGTCTCGGCGCTGATGCTGATCAAACGCGTCGACTACCTCAGGGCGGCGGACGGAGCCGCTCCGGCCCTGGCCATCGGCTACGCAATCGGACGGATCGGCTGTTTCCTGGTGGGCGACGACTATGGCCGCCCCACCGACAGTTGGGTCGGCATCGCCTTTCCCAAGGGGGCTCCGCCGACCACGGCTGCATCGCTCCGCCAGTTCGGGGTGGCGGTCGACCCGTCGATTCCCGGCGATACTCTGCTCCGGGTCTATCCCACCCAGATTTTCGAGTCGCTCGCCTTCTTCCTGGTGTTCGGATTCCTGATGTGGATCTCGAGAAACCACTACGTCCGCGGGCGCGTCTGGTCGCTGTTTCTGATCTGCCTCGGTGTGGAGCGGTTTCTGATCGAGATCATCCGGGCCAAGGATGACCGCTTCTTCGGAAGCTTCACCCTCGCACAGTTGATCAGTGTCGGTCTGGTGATCGTCGGACTGGCCATCCTGGCGACGCATCGGCGCACCCGTCCGGCCGGGGGGCGTGCGGCTTCCGGCTCGGCTTAGCCCAATGGCCCTCAACCTCCGCGTCTGTTGACCGCGAAGCGGCCAATCAGGAGGGCAGGGCCTTCGCAGGCCCTGCCCCGCGCAAAGGGTGCAGGTTGCGCAGGCCGGGCGACCACCCGAAAGCGTCAAACCGGCGCGAAGTCGCACCCGACGCTCTCCGCTTCGTCGCCCCTGTCTGTCGAGAGCCAACGGCGGCGCGGGACCGGGCGTGGGAACACCCGGTCCACTTCACCGTCCTGAGCCAGGAGGGCAGGGCCTTCCCAGGCCCTGCCGATTGGCCGCGAAGCGGGCAATCGGAACGCCGCCTTCCAGGCGGCTTCCCGGGACGTGGATGCGGGGTCGGGCAGTCCTGGTGCTCGCTCGCGCCCGTTGCGGGCTCGAGATTCTGTAGAATCCCGGTGATGCACTTCCAGTTCACCACTGCAGGAGAATCGCACGGCCCCGCACTGACGGTGATCGTCCGGGGTGTTCCGGCGGGACTGCGGCTGGATCGCGAGGCACTGGACCGGGATCTTGCGCGGCGCCAGCACGGCTACGGCCGGGGCGGACGGATGAAGATCGAACGCGACCAGGCCGAGGTTCTCAGCGGCGTCCGGGGAGGCGAAACGCTCGGCTCGCCCATTGCGATGCTGATCCGCAATCGCGACTTCGAGAACTGGGAGGCGGCGATGGGGGTCTGGTCGCTCGATCCTGGCGAGACGGAGAAGCGTCGCCTCCGGTCTCCCCGACCGGGACACGCCGACCTCGATGGCGGAATCAAGTACGACCGGCACGACCTGCGTGACATCCTGGAACGAGCCTCCGCTCGCGAGACGGCGGCGCGTGTGGCGGCCGGAGCGATCGCGCGTCAGCTTCTCCGGGCTTTTGGAATCGAGATCCGCTCGGCAGTCAGCAGCCTGGGCGATGCGGGTGATGCCGGGATCACTCCTTCCTGGGACCAGATGCTCCAGGTGAAGGATGATTCGCCCTTCCGATCGGTCGACTCCGCGTTCGATCCTGCGATGACCGCGGCGGTGGATCAGGCGAAGGAGGCCGGCGAAACACTCGGCGGCACCATCGTGGTGATCGCTCATGGGGTGCCGGTCGGGTTGGGAAGCTACGTCCACTGGGACGAGAAGCTGGATGGAAGAATCGCCCAGGCGATCTGTTCGGTTCACGCGGTCAAGGCGGTCTCGATCGGGGAGGGGGTGGCCGCGGCCAGCCGCACCGGGTCGGAGGTGCACGACGGGATTCTCTATTCGGAGGGAGCCGGCTTCCGGCGGGAGAGCAATCGCGCCGGCGGCCTCGAGGGTGGTGTGACCAACGGAGAGGACGTCGTGGTCCGGGCCTTCATGAAACCGATCTCCACATTGCGGAAAGGCCTGCCTTCGGTCGATCTGGACAGCCGGGAGCCCCATCGTTCGCAGTGGGAGCGGAGTGACGTCACCGCGGTTCCGGCCTGCGGAGTGGTGTGCGAAGCGATGCTTGCGATCGTTCTTGCCGACGCGATGCGCGAGAAGTTCGGCGGAGATTCGCTCGAGGAGATGCAGCGGAATGTTCGGGGCTATCTCGAACAGGTCGGACGATGGTGACCGCATCTTTTCTGCTTTCCCCTCTGGTTGGATCCTCCCGATTTTTCCTCCTGATCTCCGTGTTATTCTGAATTGCAATGGATCCGGTTTCGATCGCCTTCGTCTTCCTTGCTCTCGTCCTCGGTTTTCTCCTCGGCTGGCTGACCACGCGAGCGCGGTCCTCCGGGATGATTCAGCGGCTGACGACCGAGCGGGACCTCGCCCAGGGGGAGCGCCAGCGGGTGGAGTCGGCGCTGGAGTCGCTGCGGACCTCCCTGGAGGAGGCGCAACGCCTGCGGGTCGAGGCGGAGACCTCCCGGAGTGGAGCGCAGAAGCAGATCGAGGAGATGACGAAGTTCGTCAGCGAGGCGCGCCAGCAGCTCGAGGGCACGTACTCGAAGCTGTCGCAGGATGCACTCAGTGCCGCGATCGAGAGCCTGCTTCGGGTGGTCAAGCCTCACCTGGACGGAACCAAAGGGGAGATCACCTCGGCTCTGGACAGCCGGAAGACCGAGATCGACGGGCTGCTGAAGCCGGTTCGGGAGATGCTGGACAAGTATCAGGGCGAGCTCCGCGAGAGCGAGAAGAAACGGGTGGAAGGCTACGCGGGCATCGAGCAGCAGGTGCGGGCTCTTCTGGAGGCGACCGAGGCGACGCGGCGCGAGGCTTCGAAGGTCGCGACGGCGTTGTCCAACCCCAGAGTCAGCGGTGCCTGGGGCGAGCAGGCGCTGAAGCGTTGCGTCGAGCTGGCCGGCATGACCGCCTACTGCGATTTCACGACGCAGGAGACATTCTCGACCGAAGGGGGAAGGATCCGTCCGGACCTGATTATCCGGTTGCCGAACGAGCGGGTCATCGCCGTGGATTCGAAAGCTCCGATGACCGCCTATCTGGAAGCGTCGGCCGAGACCGACGAGAAGCGTCAGAAGGATCTTCTCGGTCAGCATGCGCGGAATCTTCGCAGGCACATCGATCAGTTGAGCAGCCGGGACTATCACGAGAACATCGGTGATTCGCTCGATCTGACCGTTCTGTTCCTCGGAGGCGAGCAGTTTCTCTACTCGGCGCTGATGGCCGATCCCACCATCTTCGAATTCGGGGCGGAAAGGAAAGTGTTCATCGCCACGCCGACCGTGCTCGTGCCGCTGCTCAGGGTGGTGGCGATCTCATGGAAGGCGGACCAGACCGAAGACAACGCCCGCCGAGCCCTGGAGACCGGCCGGGAGCTCTACGAACGGTTCGTCAAGGTGCTGGGCGACATCGAAGGGGTGGGCAACGCTCTGGCGACGGCCACCCGCAAGTACGACGAGGCAATTCGATCGATCGATGCCCGTCTGATTCCGAAGGCGCGGGAACTGCAGAGCTTCGTCTCCAGTTCGAAAGAGATTCCGGACCTCGGCTCGATCGATGCGTCCGTCTCCCGGGTGACCAAGCTCGCGATGGCCGAGGGAGGCGGTGACGATGAGGACCCGGGGATTCCGGGGATCGGGTCCTGACCTGAACGGGAGCTGCTGATGGATGAATCCGCACCCGCACGACCGCCGCGACGAGGTGCCTCGGTATGGCTGATCCTCGCGATCGTTCTCCTCGCGATGGTCTCGTTCTTCGCCTTCTTCGTCTATCTCGCCCGGAGTGTGGCGGAAGTGCCGAAGAGTCTGGCCCGGAAGGCGGTGGAGAAATCCGAGGTCCAGATCGACGTGGTGTCGGTGGTGAATCAGGTGCGTCAGCTCAGCCGGCTGGAGACCGTCTCGATGACCGTGACGCACGTCTCGACGATCAAACAGTCCTATGGAGTGATTCCGAATGCTCTGGCCGGAGACGAGCTGACCCTGCTGGCGGTCGGGGAGGTGATCGGCGGAGTCGATCTTTCAAGGGTTCAGCCGGGCGACGCCTGGGTCGAGCCTGGACGGGTTCTGGTTCTGAGACTTCCCTCCCCGCAGATTCTGGTGTCGCGGCTGGACAACCGCAAGACGCGTGTGGTCAACCGGGATACCGGCGTTCTCCGGAAGTCCGATGTCAATCTCGAGAGCCGGGCACGGCAGGCCGCCGAACAGGCGGTTCGGCGTGAGGCGCTGAAAAACGGAGTCCTGGAGAAGGCGCGTGAGGGTGCGGAACAACAGCTCTCACGGTTCTTCCATACACTGGGCATCGATCGGGTGCGGTTCATCTCCTCGCCAGCTCCGAGCGGGCGGGCCCATTGAGCTGGCAGCGACCCTATTCGCGGGCGTAATCGCGGCGGAGGCGCCAGGCGCTCTCGATCTCGTCGAACAGCGTGGCGGTCCCGCGCTCGAGCCACTCGGTGAGGCACTCTGCCGAGAGTGGATCGAGAGTCTCGATGATCGAGAGTGTCGCGGCCTCCGCGACTCTCCGGATCTCCTGAGGCATCGAGCCGACTTCACGCGCCGAACGGAGCAGGCTCCAGCCGAGCTCCACCTGGCGCTTCATCCGGACCATTCGCGTCCCGGTCAGAGCGAGCATGACCGCGGCATTCCAGTTCGTTCGCTCTTCGAAGCGGGGAGGGACGACGAAGTCGTTGAGGCCTCGCTCGGCCGCGAGGGCGGAGACGTGGCGTTCGGTGGCCACAATGATCAGGTCGAGGTCCTGGTGAAACAGCGTCGCGAAGCACTCGTCGTTGTCCACTTCCACCTCTGCCAGGAGCTTTTTCGCTCCCGGTTCGAGGTCGAAAGGAATCCCGGCGAGGAACGACGCATCGGATTCGGCGGCGAGGTCCGCGATCCGTTCCAGAAAATCCAGCCGGGTGGTCACCGGGAAGAGCAGCGGGACCACCGCTCCCCAGATCAGCTCGCGGTCTCTGGCCTGCCGGAACATCGGCTCGAGATCGGCGGGATTCGCAGGCCAGCAGGAGATCGCCGTGACTGAATCGGTGGAGCGCACGGTGGGCACGACACCTTCGCCATCGATCAGATGGATCGACGGGATGGAGCGCTCGAGCAGCGCCTTGAGGATCTGATCCCCGCGGCGGAAGACGGTCTCGGCATCACCGCTGGCCTCGATCAGAGCCGGTCCGTGAATCGGGTGCGGCTCACGCGACAGCAGGTCGGCCGGATCAGCGCAGACGCTGATCTCACCGCGAGGGGCCGCGGTCGCGAGCAGACCGACGTAGTCCAGCCCGAGGAGAGAGCACCGTGGCGCTCCATAAGGGGAGATCGTCGATCGCTGCCAGAACGGAGACAGCGGGGTCCGAGCCCGGGCGATTCCCAGCCGGGCAGATTTCCGGTAGCTGATCATGCTCAACTCTTCAGGACTTCGCGAAGGGAACGGTGTCGTCCTCTGGAGCTCCGACGTAGCGTCCGAACAGGTGACGCGCATACTTCGCCATGATGTCGAATTCGAGATTGAAGCGATCGCCGATGGATGCCGCTCCCAGCGTGGTCCGATCGAGCGTCTCGGGGATCAGAGCCACGCCGAAACTCTCCGCATCCGGTTCGACGATCGTCAGTGAAATCCCGTCGACCGCGATGGATCCCTTGTCCACCACCAGGTCCGCGTAACTCCGCGGATACTCCCACCGATAGACGGCGAACTCTCCTTCGGGATGGATCGAGCGGAGCGATCCCACTCCATCCACGTGACCCTGGACGAGGTGACCACCGAGCCGGTCGCCGAAGGCGAGGGCCCGCTCGAGATTGACCCGTCGGCCTTGCTCCAGATCGCCCAGATTGGTGCGCTGGAGCGTCTCGGGTGAAAGGTCCGCGGCAAAGCGGTCGCTTTGATCGAGGGGGAGTGCGGTGAGGCAGACTCCGCTCACGGCGATGCTCTCGCCCCGCTCCGGCGGCTCCGCGTTCTGCTCGAACCGAACCGTCAGTCGGGCGCCCTGATCGTGACGATCGATGGCTTCGATGATTCCGGTGTGATGGATGATTCCGGTGAACATGGTGGTCTGAGCTCCGATCGCGCTCGAGGAATTATCCCGGATGATTCGCTTCGGGGTAGGCCGTGATCATCAGATCGGGCCCGATGGCGCGGCACTCATCAAACCGGAACCGGGGGGCCTCTGTCAATGAAGGGACGCCGCGGCCCGCGAAGATCGAAGGAGCATCGCCGCCGCCGATCACCATCGGGGCGACAAAGAGCATCATCTTCTGCCAGAGGCGATGATGAATGAACCCGGTCATCACCGCCGCGCCTCCCTCGACGATGAGAGACCGGATGCCGCGCCGGTTCAGGTCGTCGAGCACCGTCTCGAGATCGATTTTTCCGTCGCGCAGCCCGGTCCTGACGATCTCGACGTTCGACCGGCTCTCGAGGGAGGGTTCCTGCCCGGTAAACACCAGCGTTCTTCCCTCGTCGGAGAATGCCCTCGCCTCCGGGGCGACGGACCCATGGGGGTCGAGAATGACCCGCACCCAGGGGGTGATGCTCTGGTTCCAGCCGAGCCTTCGAGTGAGCATCGGATCGTCGCACCGGATCGTTCCGGCACCGACCAGGATCGCGTCGTACTCCTCCCGCAGAGCAAGGCTCTGCTCCCGCGAATCGGGAGACGTGATCCACTGACTCTGACGCTCGATCGTCGCGAGCTTCCCGTCCAGGCTCATGCCGCCTTTCAGCAGGACGAATGGGCGATGGTGACCCGCCGAATGGAGAAAGATCTCATTCAGGCGATCTGCCTCGGCGGCGAGCAGTCCTTCACTCACCTTGATGCCCGCGGCGCGGAGACGCTCCACTCCGGCACCGTCGGCGTGAGGGCTGGGATCAGCGGACGCGATCACCACCTGGGTAATCCCAGCATCGATCAGAGCCTCGGTACAGGGAGGAGTGCGGCCGGTGTGAGCACACGGTTCCAGAGTGACATAAGCGGTTGCGCCGGCCACCTCGGACGAGGCCGAACGGATCGCCTCGATCTCCGCATGGGGCTCGCCGGCCTTCCGATGAAACCCCTCGCCGATGATCTCTCCATTCCGCACCAGAACACAGCCCACCATCGGATTCGGGGAGACGCTGTAGCGTCCTCGCTCCGCGAGCTCGAGCGCACGGTTCATGAAACCGACTTCAATCATGGGGTGACATTATCGGGGATGAAGCCGGAAGGCGGAAGCCATCGCGGCCACGATGTGGGCAAACATTCTGATGTTTGGCCAGGGTGCGACAGAGAGTGATGGGGGCAGTTGGGTCGAGGGTGCCACGGAGCTTTGCGGTTTGGATCACGCTGCGGGCGAAGAATCGCGCGGTGCTCGGATCTGGCTGGCAGGTGCCACTATGGCCGAACATCGGAATGATTCGGCCACGATGTGGGCAAACATTCTGATGTTTGGCCAGGGTGCGACGGAGAGTGATGGGGGCAGTTGGGTCGAGGGTGCCACGGAGCTTTGCGGTTTGGATCACGCTGCGGGCGAAGAATCGCGCGGTGCTCGGATCTGGCTCGCAGGTGCCACCATGGCCGAACATCGGAATGATTCGGCCACGATGTGGGCAAACATTCTGATGTTTGGCCAGGGTGCGACGGAGAGTGATGGGGGCAGTTGGGTCGAGGGTGCCACGGAGCTTTGCGGTTTGGATCACGCTGCGGGCGAAGAATCGCGCGGTGCTCGGATCTGGCTCGCAGGTGCCACTATGGCCGAACATCGGAATGATTCGGCCACGATGTGGGCAAACATTCTGCCGAATCACCGGCGCGAAGGTGCGAGTTGTCGCGGTTCAATCGATCAGGCCCTGGTGTGGTGCCTGCGCCCAGAGGAGTCGAGACTCGAGCCATTTCTGCTCCGGGCGATGGCCGAACATCGGAATGATTCGGCCACAGGGGAAAGGCCTCCCCGGGGGGGAGGCCTTTCGATTCGGTGCTGGTGTGGGGCGTCAGGGGACTTTGACCACGACGAAGAACGAGGAGGACTGGCCTCCGCGTCCGAAGCGGGTGACGTAGAGGCGGAGGTACTCACCACCGTTCGCCCGCTCCACCACCTGACGGAAATCGTTCACGTTCGCGATGGCCTTTCCGTTGACTTCGGTGACCACGTCACCTTCACTCAGTCCTGCATCGGATGCCGGTGAGAGCGGCTTGACGCTGGTCACCACGATCCCCGGCTGGTTTGGTTCGATCCCGTATCGCCGACCGTAGGGTGAGGAGGCCTCGGCGACCGACAGCCCGAGCTTCTGATGAGTCGGACTCTCCTCGGTGGTGGTGCTCTGCTCCTGCGCTCCGAACGTTTCCGGTCGCTCGCCCACCGGAACGCTGAGGGTCCGGCGTGAGCCATTCCGGATGACGGTGACCTTGACGTTCGATCCCGGCTTCTGATCGGAGATGTAGTCGATCAGATGGCGGGTGTCCTCGATCTGAAGGTTGTCCACCTGAACGATGACGTCACCCTTCTGGATGCCGCCCTTGTCCGCGGGGCCGCCCTGTTCGACCGACTGGACCAGAGCGCCGTTCGTGGAAGGCAGTCCGAAGGCTTCCTTGGTCGGGATGTCGATGTTTCCGATGCGGACTCCGAGATAGCCCCGAGTGACGTGACCGGACTCGAGGAGCTGCGGGTAGATCTTCTTTGCGACGTTGATGGGGGTGGCGAATCCGATGTTCTGCGCGTAGGCCCGGATCGCCGTGTTGATTCCGATCACTTCACCCCGGATATTGAGCAGCGGTCCTCCGGAGTTGCCGAAGTTGATCGCGGCATCCGTCTGGATGAAGTTCTCGAAAGACTGGGTGGTCTCGCTGATGCCGAGGGAGCGGCCCTTGGCCGAGATGACCCCGGCGGTGAGCGAGTTCTGGAATGCCAGCGGACTGCCGATGGCGATCGCCCAGTCACCGACCCGGATAGCGTCGGAGTTGCCGAGGCGAAGCGTCGGAAGGGGCTGGTCGGACTCGATCTTGATCACCGCGAGGTCGGTCGCGGGATCGCGGCCGATGATCTTCGCATCGTAGACCTTTTCAGTATTCGGCAGCCTGACCTCGACCTTCTGAGCTCCTTCGACCACATGGTTGTTGGTCATGATGTAGCCGTCAGGGGAGACGATGAAGCCCGATCCACCGGCAACCTGGGGACGACCTTCGCCCTCCTCCGGCTGTTGCTGCTGCGGGCCCGGTCCGAAGAAATCGAATGGATCGATTCCGTGGAACGGCGTCGCCTGCTGCTGGACGATCTCCGTGACGGTGATCGAGACCACCGCGGGCATGACCCGCTCGGCCATGTCGGCGAAGGATGGAAGAGAGGTGACCGGAATGTCCGGCTGATCGGCGAGAGGAGTGGCCTCCTGTGCTCTCGATCTTGGCGTCAGCCCCAGTTCGGAGCTGATGATCATCCCCGCCGCCACAGAGACGATGACCAGAGCAATCACTGCAATGATGATTTTCGTCGAAGACTTCATGTACTGCTTCCTCCTGTTCGTTCGGGCTGCCTCGTCGATGGCCTGCACCGTCAGTGCCAGAGGAGGCAGACACTTCTTCAGACGAATCGCGGGACCGGACGTTTCGGTGCAGGAAGATTGTATCCCGCTGAAATGTTAGCCATCTGTTACGGAATGACTGTGATGACGATCAAACCTTTCGATATTGGTGGCGTCCGGATCGACCCGCCGTTTGCGCTCGCTCCGATGGCCGAGGTGACCGACACTTACTACCGCTCGCTGATCAAGGATCTGGGCGGTGTGGGTCTGGTCGTTTCGGAGTTCGTGTCGTCCGAGGGACTGACCCGCAGGAACGACCGGAGCCACACCATGCTCGCTTTCAATGAGGCCGAGCGTCCGGTGGCGATTCAGATCTATGGTGGCAATCCCGACCGGATGGACGACGCCGCGGCGATCGTCGAGGATCAGGGCGTCGACATCGTGGATGTGAACATGGGCTGTCCGGTCAAGAAGATCGTCAACAGCGGTGCGGGCTCGGCGCTGCTGAAGGACTTCGACCGTGCCGCCAGCGTGGTGGAGAAGATCCGCCGGCGGGTGAAGATTCCGGTGACGGTGAAGGTGCGAAAAGGGTGGGAGAGCGACGATGTGATTCCTCTGCTGAAGCGGTTCGAGGAAATGGGCGTCGCCTCCATCGCCATTCATGGTCGTACCCGTCAGGAGAAGTACACCGGGGCGAGCGACTGGGACTACATCCGAGCGGTCAGGCAGGAGATCGGAATTCCCGTGTTCGGGAACGGCGACGTGAAGACGCCCGAGGACGCAGTTCGGATGTTCCGGCAGACCGGCTGCGATGGCGTGATGATCGGTCGCGCGGCACTGCATAACCCATTCATCTTCCGCGACATTCAGACTTACCTCGCTGGGGAGCAGGTCGAAGACGAGCTGGACCGGCGCATCGAGGCGATGCGGAGCTACCTGTCGAAGATCGACAATGCCCCCCAGATTCAGAAGTGGAAACTTCACAAAGCCCGCACGGTTCTGGGCTGGTTCTCCCGTGGCATTCCCCACGGAAAGACACTTCGTCAGGGGCTCCACGACATCACCTGCGTCGACGATCTGCTCCGGCTCCTCGACCTGGTCCAGGACAGCTCGGTTGGCTTCGCCTCGCTGCTCGACCGTCCGGTGGACGAGGGCCAGCCGGCAGGCGTCTGACCGGTAGGCGACGCGATGCTTCCCGAACATCTCGAGTCCATTCTCGATCAGTGGCATGTGCGTCCCGAGACCAAGGCGCGTCTGACCGACGCCTATCTCGCTCTGGGTCCCGCGGTTCTGGAAGTCTTCGCGTCCATGGTGGAAGGATTCGACTCTCCGGCGGCGGTTCTCCCGGAGGACCTCGATGGACTGCAGGCGATCGTGGTGGATCGGTACCTCCGGCAGAATCATCCGCAATGGCTCGACGGAAAAGCGACAGCGAGTCTGTGGCACCCGCGTGAAGCGGAGGGTCGGGCTGCCGGGATGGTGGTCCCTCTCGGGCCGATCGGGATCGAGGTCACCGAAGGCTTTCCCGCGGAGGTGGAATCGATCGCCTGGGATGCCCTGGCGCCGGGACAGCCGGTCCCGCACGGAATCCTTCTTCTGGGTCGCAACGCCCACTTCGGTGGCCGGAGCCAGACCGTTTCGTTCGACGTGGTGGTGGATGATCTCGACGAGGCCCTGGCGGTCGCGCTCGCTGAAGGCCGCCAGCACACCCTTCCCGGTTCCGTTGGAGAGACCAGTGGAAGCATCGATCTGGCTTCCGGGATTGGACTGATCTGGGAGGTGCAGCCGAATGTTCTGAAGCCGGCTGGTGAGGTCAATCGGAACATCTCCCGGATCTACCGCAAGCACCGGAACTGGCATCTGGTGACGCTGATTGCCGCGATGGCCTGGATGCGCTCTCAGGGGCTGATGCTCTTCGTCGTCCGGGGGACGGCGTTGCGTGCAGCGCACGAGGTCAACCCTCATCAGCCCATCTCGGAGACGATCATGGGGCTTCATGATCAGACGGTGGCCCGGGCGACCGAGGCGCTCGGCGCGCGGCTCGAGGTCCCTCAGGCCGAGGAGTCCGGCCGGATCATGGCCTCCTCCACTCCCAACACCGGTCTGCGCAGGCTGATGGAGTCGGACGGGGTGGAGGCGGCGGTGAAGGTGGTCCGGGGGTAGGGCGAGAGGTGAGAGGTGAGAAGTGAGAAGTGAGAGGTGAGAAGTTAAGAGTGAGAGGCGAGAGGTGAGAGGCGGTGACGCCCGTGGGCGTTGGACCTCCGGTCCGACACCCGGCGTGCCTCCGGCCGCCGAGGGCGCGCTCCCCGAAGCGAGAAGGGTCGATCTCGCACCCGCCAGGCGGTGAACGACTCTCAGCGCGAGGCACGTGCGAATATCGGGGAACCCCACCCATCCCACCAGATGCTTCGCGGGTACGGCTAGGGTCGCTGCGACCGGTCCGGGCGCTCAGAAGCATGACAGGGTGCGATCGGTGTCGTCCCGAATGGAACTCCCGGTCCCCGATCCCCTCCAGAATAGAGTTCCCCGCTCGCTCGTTACCCCGGTGTCATGAACGAAACCCCAACCACGGCGCCGACGCGCGTCGGAATGATCTCGCTCGGGTGCCCGAAGAACACGGTCGACGGCGAGATCATGCTCGGGTCAGCTTCGCGGTGAGAATGGCGTCGAGCTGACGAACGATCTCGCCGAGGCTGAAGTCGTGATCGTGAACACGTGTGGATTCATCGACGCCGCAAAACAGGAATCCATCGACACGATACTCGAGGTTGCCGCGCGGAAAGGTGCGGGTGTTAAGCGGGTGGTCGTCACCGGCTGCATGGTGCAGAAGTACCGGAAGGATCTGCAGGAAGCGATTCCCGAGATCGACGCATTCGTCGGACTGGATCATCTGGAGAGCATCACCCAGGCGGTGACCGGGGTGGACCTTCCGTCCGATGCTGCACCGGCGAAGCGGAAGATGTCCGTGCGGCTCTACGAGGACCTTCCGCGGGTGGTGACCACCGGAAAGACTCACGCCTATCTGAAAGTCTCGGAGGGGTGTTCGAATCCCTGTACGTTCTGCGCAATTCCGCAGATGCGGGGGAAGTTCCGCAGCCGCGGTCTGGACTCCCTGGTGTCGGAGGCCCGGCAGATCGAGCAGGCCGGCGTCAGGGAGCTTTGTCTGGTGGCGCAGGACACCACCCGGTATGGCCAGGACATCGGTCTGGACCAGGGGCTGACCCGGCTGGTCGAGCGTCTGCTCGCAGAGACCGGCTTCGAATGGATCCGGTTTCTCTACGCCTATCCCGGGAGCCTCGACTGGTCGCTGTTCGAGTTGATGGGACGGGAGAAGAGGTTCATATCCTACTGCGACATTCCCCTGCAGCATGCCTCGAAGAACGTGCTTCAGAGGATGCGCCGTCCTGGATCACCGGCGGAGTACCGCGAGATGGTGCAGCGGATGCGCGATCTGGTTCCGGATCTGTCACTCCGGACGACATTCATCACCGGCCATCCGGGGGAGACGCCGAAGGACTTCGGAGAGTTGTACGACTTCGTCGAATGGGCGGAGTTCGACCAGATGGGCGTGTTCGTCTATTCGCCGGAGGATGGGACTCCGGCGGGGCGGATGGAGGATGCGCCGACGCGGAAGACGGCGGAGCGGCGGCGGGCGAAGCTGATGGAGCTCCAGCAGCAGATCTCGCTCCGGCGGAATCAGTCGCGGGTGGGGAAGTCGTTCGACGCGATCATCACCGGGGTGTGCGAGGAGACGGAGCATCTGCTGGAGGGACGGCTGGTGTCGCAGGCGCCGGAGATCGACGGGCGGCTACTGATCAATGATGGAATCGAGCGGCTTCCGGCGGAGCTGCCGGCATTCGCCCGGGTGGAGATCACCGAAGCCCATCCGTACGATCTGGTCGGGGGCGTGATCTGAGGGAGTGAGGGGCGGCGTGAGGGAGAACGCCGAAAGCGGATGGAGGCTTGCGTCATGAGTGAGGACGCCGGGGTCGTCTACGTCGCAACGGGAGAGCGATACGTTCGAGAGGCGGAACAATCTGCCGCGAGTGTTCGCCGCCAGATGCCGGAGCTTCCCACGACCGATTCTCCCGTTTACCGACGCTCTTCCAATCGGGGCGGAGTAACCATATCCCGGGAGGTGCTGTAGTGTTCATTGTGATGGCCGGGATGCCGAAATCGGGATCGGCCTACCTGGTTCATTTACTGAATGATCTCTGCGTCGCGGCGGGATACGCAGACGCAAATCAGGTCAAGGCTGAACATGGCCTTCAGGAGATCATGCACTACCACGAGAATCTGATCGACAGGCCCGTTTGGCGAAAGCTCGCGCGGTTGTGGTTTGCTAGTGCCAAGACCGGCCCTTTCGTGGTGAAGACGCATAATGCTTCGACCCGTTCGCTGCGCATTCTCGCACGGCTCGGGATCGTCCGGCTGATTTACAGCTACCGGGATCCACGCGATGTGCTCATTTCTGCCCTGGAGCACGGCCAAAGACTGAGAGCTGCAGGGCTTTCCCACAGCTTTGCCCGGTTTCGCACCTTCGACGAAATCCTTGATCCGCTGAAGAATTGGGTGCGGATCTGGGAGGACTATTCAGCTATACCTTCATGTCAGCTGG
>CAVUJZ010000015.1:0-130828 GCA_963741905.1 uncultured Acidobacteriota bacterium
GAAATTCAAAGATGTCCTTCTTCATTATGCGTAAAACTGCCGGATACCATATTATAAACTTCTTCAACGAAATGAATATAATTTACATAAGCTTCAACATATTTTCTGAAGGCCACGGTATCATCTTTTTTGTAGTTCTTTGATTTTATTACATCATTAAATAAGTAATGAAGTTTGTGTTTCATGGATTCGTCAAGCAGATTATGTACTTTATTTAGGGAGCCGGAAACAATCGATTCATCGGCTCCGGAGATTGCCGGACCAAGATCTCTGCCCGCAGGTTTTAATCCGGTAAACGGGGCGCCTTCCCCCTCTCTATGAAGTCTCACAACCGTTTCAAAGAAATAATTATCGGCAAGATCCATGGCATCTTTTCCGGTTTCTCTTACCTTAACTGTTTTTCCGAATGCCTCAAGGATCTGCTGTTCGAATTCCGGTTTTATCCAGCCGAGGACATAGTTGATGTCGCCTGTTTCCAATGATTTTTTTGCTGAAGTGACTACAGTGCCATCGATTCCATCGCAATGCGCAGATGCATCTGCTGAAAGGAATGATACTATAATCAGTAACAAGAAACTGATATTTTTTATTCTATTCAATGTAACCTCCCAAAGAATATCATCATCCTAAAATTTCATTTTCAAGGCTTATTGTTTTTGGAAAAAGAATATTGTTTTCCAGATGTACATGTTTGTGAAGATCTTCTTCAAAATCTTTCAACTCCTGGAAACAAACTCGATATGTATTGCATGCATCTTCAGGCGGTGTATAGCCATTCGACAGTCTTCTAATTTCAAAAAGCTCATCGCCGGCCGCTTCGTGTTCGCTCTCCATCATCTTTATCGGATTGGATGCGGTACCGAATATGTTTTTCTTTTCCTTTGTCGGTTTCACTGATCTTTTTCAATTGTTTTATGTAGGGAAAAAAGTATCTGTCTTCTTTCATCAGATGGTCGTTTTAAATCTTTATAAACGGTCGAAAATTTATTTGCGATCTCAATTACTTCCGGATGTCTATCGCCATGAACAGCAGCAACTTTTTGCGTATGAGCAGCGATCACGGGGATCATTCTTCTTACATATTCATGATGATTATTGACAAACTAACCTGCTAAAAAATCTATTTCCCATTCATCATACCTTGCTTCGCCGTTTTTTTTCTCCTCGAATATCGGTAAAACTTTTTCCATCACTTCCGAGTAATTGATACCTTTTTCCGCACATGCCTGCTGTATCTGTTTGTTACCGCGACAGCAAAAATCAAGATCATAAGATTCAAATATAGCGGCTGCTTTGCAAGTTCTTTTTTACTATTTCCGAAAGTGTCAGTTCTTCAATATTGAAGTTTACTACATTTACTTCGCTCATTTTATTCTCCTTTTTATTTTAATTTCTTTAATTAACAGCGGCTAAAAATTTGACCGCTTCGGTAACATCTTTATTTAATCCCCTATGCTGAAATTCTATTTCGCCCTGTTCGTTAAGAATAGTAATAATATTTGAAGGCGAAAATTCTCCGTTCTCCTCTTTCTTAAATTTAAATCCGGTTAACGCAGCGAGTTCCATAATATCATCTTTTTTTCCCGGTTAAAAGTGTCCAGCGATTTCAATCCAAAGCATGTTGCAGATGCAAAAGTTTCTAACTTCGCAGGGGATTCTCTTTCCGGATCAATTGAAACGAGAATAAATTTGTAATCTTTTAATTCATCTTTTGGGATCTTAGATTCAATCCGCTGCATGTCATTAACTAAAATCGGACAGGGCATAAGTGCAAGCTTGCAAAGAACATTGTCATTACTACTTTTTGCCCCTTTAAATTCCCCAGCATAAAAGTTTTATCGGATTCGGTTTTCCACATTGATTCCAACTGATAAATTGAATTATCGGTAAAGGAATCCGCATCCATCTCTCCCGAGCAGCACGATTTTTTCTCGCTGACATTATTTGATTTTTCAATTTTTAGCGCGGTATTTTCGTCACCCTTAACTTTAGAACAACCTGTAAAATTAAGTACGAAAGCCGCAGCCGTAAGTACCAGTATTATTCTTAAATAATTTTTCATTTTATTACCTATTAATTTTTATAAATCCTTTGCACATCTAAAACCAAGATTGTGCACAGTATAATTAGCTTTCAAACTGCTTCTGAAACCATATCTCATGAAGGCAGGATAATTAGCAACATTTTTGGCATTTGCCGCACCGCTGCCGCAAAAAAGATTTTTATCAAGATCCGAATCTCCGCGGCTTTCACCGGTTACTAAAGCAGTATTAAAATCATAATTCCATTCCCAAATCAATCCGAACATATCATAAACGTCCCAGTAATTTTTGTCAGTGCTGCCAACTTCCAGCAGTTGACCGGTAAACCGCTGCGAATACCACTGAAGATTTTTATTGATATTTTCCGGGTCATCGAGAGACATAAATTTTATCTTTGCTTGCCTGGGCTACAAACTCCCACTCATCAACCGTAGGAAGTCTTTTTCCGCACCAATCAGCATAAGCTTTGGCAGCGAACCAGGAGACGTAAGTAACAGGACTTTGTGGATTCAAATTTTTCCTGAATTCCGTATCGCTTTTCCAATCCTTTAAGTAGGATTCATCAACGAATATTTTCTTTACTTCCGAACGCTGCCATTTAGGATTGGCTTTTACGAACTCTAAAAATTCACCGTTTGTTACCGGAAGATCAATCCATAAAAAACGGTTCAACTTTTATTTTAATCTGTGTTGCCTTTGTATAAAGCGGAGTGTAAAAACCGCCGGAAATTTTAACCATTTTGCGTGCCGGCTGCGAATGTATGTCATTCCCTATTCCGGCGGTTATTACTAGAGCTAAAATAATTAGTGCAATTTTTATTTTGCTTTTCATGATTATCACTTTAATGCTAATTTCTTTTCACGCTGTTTTGATACTTCTTCTTTACTTACTGTTTTACCTGAATTTCCAAAATTCTTATACACATATGTCAATACCGCCGCAATTTGTTTGTTATTTAAATTTTGCGCCACGATTATGTCTTCATAGCTTTTCCCGTTTACAGTTATCTGACCGGATAATCCGTTAACTACCGCGTGTATGGCTCAATTCTTATCTTTATTTAGAAAATCAGATTTTGCCAGCGGCGGGAATACATTGGGAATACCTTCCCCGTTTATCTGATGGCAGGCTGGCTAAGCATGTAGTACTGAAAATTCCTCTGGGCCATATCCGCAATATTTTCGATAGAATTATTGTTACTTTTTTGTGCTGCTGCTACCGTATTCGGATCAACGGGAATTTCCTCAGTAAAAAGATCATAATCTTTTGCCGATTTTGTATCCGCACCCAAGTAAGTATTGTCTTGCTGCTTGTGGGAGTATACATCCGGTTTTTCTTCTCCCTCAACCTTCAGCATACCGATTGCGCCTTTACTGAAAGCCCTGAAAATTGAATGATCAACAAGAATAAATGTTCCGGGCACATCAACTTTAAATTCAACCATAGCGAATCCGCCGGAGGGAACTAATGTTGTCTGAACATTGGTTTTATTTATTGCTTTAATTCCACCTTCACCGTATACTTTATTGAATATCTCACCGATAACATGGAACGAAGAAACTAAATTCGGTCCACCATTCCCGATAAATATTCTGATAGTTTCGCCGGTTTTGGCCCTGAAAGCATTTTCGTTTGTTAATGCGCCAACCGAACCGTTAAATACTACATAAGTCGGCTTCTTCATTTTCCGCCTTCTCTTGGGAGAACGGCTGGAAACCGGCTTCGCCGTGTTTACCTTCAGTATAAAAATTCGCTCTGCATTACATAAAATTCTCTATCTACCGGAGGAAGACCTTCTTTAGGTTCAACTCAAAAATCAAACCGTACATGCCATTAGCAATATGAAGTCCGACAGGTGCAGTAGCGCAGTGATAAACAAATAACCCGGGATTTTTAGCAGTGAATGAAAAAACAGATTCATGTCCTGGAGCAGTAAAAGAAGCTTCGGCACCGCCTCCGGGACCTGTTACTGCATGCAGATCAATGTTATGAGGCATTTTACTAGTAGGGCTATTTTTAAGATGAAACTCTATCTGATCGCCTTCTTTCACCCGAATCAATTTCCCGGGAACATTCCCGCCGAAAGTCCAGAAATTATATTCAACTCCGTCATCTAGTTTTTTTGTTTCTTCGGTCGTCTCTAATTCTACAATAACTTTTGTTGGATGAGTTCGAGTAATAGGAGGCGGAACCAGCGGTGCAGAAGTCAGTCTTGCATGCTCTTCTCCGTTCAGCTGTTCGGATCTTGTTTCACTGCATCCTTGAAAAGTAAAGACAGCAGCAGCCGTAAGCAGTGCAAGACTTAAAACCGTGATCTAAATATTTTTCTATTTTTTTTCATCGTTACTCCATCTAGAAATTGTTTGTGGATTTTTCGTTTAGATTATCCCCATTGCTTTTATAAAATTTCTTTTCGCTCTGTTCATTAAATTTCTTCACAGCCTCAGTACCGGTAGGGTGTCCATAAGTATTCATATTTTTATAATGAATTAAATATTCTTCCTTAGATATATTATTATCCCATTGTCCCGTAAGCATTCCGATTCCGGTTACGGTAATAAAAAGACCGAAACAACTCCGATTGCAACACCTATAATTTTTTATTGAATTTTTTTTTTCTTTTTCCCCGGAAGCAAAGAGCGGGAGATCGAGAGTATCTTCAACCGGACATACATCAACACAACTCATGCAGCTGTGGTATATTCATCGGACCAGACTCTTTTTACAACTCAATCTACTTTTATATTGAGGAAGGACAGGCTTTGGTGCATAATCCGCAGTCGATGCAGCTAACAGGGTTGCGTGAGAATTTTGTGCGGACTTAAAAAATTAAAAATTCCCAGCAGCGCACCATAAGGACATAAATAGCGGCACCAGAATCCCCTAACTACTATCGACAGCAGAAAGAGAACTCCTATTATTATCAATGCAAAGAAGAGGGATAATTTGAGCAAAAAAGTAGTACATTTTTATATCGGCAACTATAATTGTAGGGGCTATCCAAAAATGCGCGCAGCGCTGTGGCCGTCATTAAAAAAAATACAGGAGTAGAATAAAAATCCGAGAAGCAAGTACTTCAGACTTCTCAGAGGAAAGTCCAACCATTTCGGCATTTTTATTTTCTTTATGAAAAGTTTCTGAACCGAAATCTCCAATCAGCTCGGATAAAAAAACCGACCGGGCAGAGCCAACTGCAAAATGACTTACCCAAAATTAAAGACATCAAAAACGGATGGCGAGAAATATGAACATATCCCGCCGGGTTGCGCCCAGCGCATTTCCCAAGTAGTTAGGAAAAAGATACAAACTCATCAACGAACTGATGGGTAAAAATCCATCATTCTCCCGGAGGGCGATGACTAAAAGTGTGCACCGTCTTAGTTTCTAAAAATTTTGTTGAATTCATAAAATTCTATCCCGATCCAAATGCAGAGCAATGCAAATGCAGATTGAATAATAAAATCCTATTGTTTGAATCGGTTTCTCAGTTGTTTCGTTATTATTTTTTTCTTTTCTTTTTTCATAATCGGATTATTTTTATCTGATTTAACCCTAAAAAAAACGAATATTATAATGAAGTTAATTTTTGAAATTGTTTTATCTCTCAAAATCATCTAAGGTTTCGGCTGGTAAGCATAGTTATAAGTTTTTTGTACGAAGCTCACCCCATTTATTCGTGAAACCGGACAAGGATTGCTCAGGTGAGCATTGCGGGAATCCCATTACACAGCTGTTAAACATTCCCAGCCCATCAATGGCACTCTACAACGTCAATCAATCTAATTTTCTTCCGGATCTTTGGCTAAGGGAAAAACCGCCTGATTTTCCTTTTTTGGAAAGAATGATTCCGCTTTCGGTTAAACTTTGCAATATTTTCGAAACGAATTCCTTGGGGATATTGAGTTTCCCGGCTATCTCTTCCAAGGGAAGAACTTCCAATCACTTCTCCTTTCTGACGATAAAATAAAGTATCGGCCTGCATTCCGTATTCACACTTTTTAGAAAATATTACTGTCATTTTTATAATCAGATTTTTTTGTCTGATTAAACATAGCAACTTCCAAAATTATTGTCAACAAAAATTCAAAAAAAAGTTTAATACCGCGGAGAAGAAATGGCGTGGGCTTAATTGTATTTGCCTTACTGCTTGGTTATATTTCCATTTGAAGGACTTCAAACCAATCCGGAGAATTCATGAAATATATTCCGCTAATTATTCTTGTTGTTATTTTTATTTTACAACTTTAAAATCTCAAAATGTAAGTGTTCAAGATTATCAAGTTCCGGTCAGTCAGGCTCAAACATTAAGACTGGACGGATCATACAATTGGTCGCAAACCGGAACTACTGTCACTTCGAATAATGCTAATGCAAATATGCTGTATAAAACTTTCTTCTCTTCCCTTCCACTGGCCTGGTTTATAGATATAGATGCCACCGGTACAAAAACATTCAATGATTACACACATAATATTCAGTTTGACGCAAGTTTTAGAAAGTACATTTGGAGCACACGCGATTGGTTTGGTTTCAGCAGAGTAACCGCAGAACATGCAACAAATTATGATAATGTATCTTCAGATCTTACCGTCGGCTTCGGATACGGGCGATACATCGATGCAACCGCACTCGCAAAAGCGGTACGAATTGAGGAACATCTGATAAAAGATGAAGGTCTTATCCGATCACCTTCCGAAGGAAGTAATTATTGAAGTCGCTAATATTATCGAACGGGAAGAGCGAATTCCGGGATATATACGGGGATACATATGAAACTTATTGGTTTGACGCTATTGAGGATGAAATAAAAAAGAGTGATGTATTGAATGGGAATAGTGTGGGCTCACTCGGTATTTTAAGAATGCGTCAGGTTTTATTCGGAATAAACGAGAGAGTAAATCCGCGTTACTACGGCTGGGATGTAACAACAGGATTTTTATTTCCGCTGACTAATGCGTATGACAGCCTTGGTGCCGGTAATCCTAATCTAACTATCGGGGGAAGATCAGCTTTTCCGCTAAGTGGTCAAATGCAGTTAATACAACCGCAGATATTTTTACTCCGATCCATTCATCCTTTTTTAAAGAGGTTCGCGTACGGGTAGGTATCGATTTTATTTATGAGTTAAGCAACAGGATAAATTTTATATCGGGTTACCGTTTCGCGTTATTCAAACCGGAAGGAGTAACCTCAATCGCCGAGCATAACCTCAGCGCTTCATTCTGGTATTATCTTGAAAATAATATTTACCTAACTATTCGCGGTGATTACTCTAAACAATGGGCAGAAGCCAAAAATTATTTCTACCAGGATTGGGCTCCAATATAATTTGTTATAAATTCAAAAATCTAATTAAAAATGTCCGGAAATTGTCAAACCATCGATGAAGTAATTCATCAGCTGGATGAAGCCGTAGAATGGTGTGTGCAGAATAATTGCCGTGCAGGTATTTTTGCTGCGTTATATCGTCAAGTTACAATCAATGTAAAAAACAGAATTATAAAAGAGGATTATTTTGATGACAATGATAGGATGGCAAGACTTGATGTAAACTTTGCTAACCGCTATCTGCAAGCCTTCAATCAATACAAGTTAAAGCAAAGTATGACAAAAAGCTGGGAAGTTTCCTTTAAAGGGATTGAATCGAATGTCTCATAAGACTTCAGATTTTTATTAAGGTATTAATGCGCATATAAATTTAGATCTCGGGATTGCCTGCCCGCTTACATCTCCCGGCGATAGTCTAACTTCCCTAAAAAATGACTTCTATAAAATAAACAAGCTGCTGTTTGATCTTCTAAATGATGTGCAGGAAAGAATAAATCTAATGTCGCCCTGGCTAAAAATAATAGATCTAATAGGGAAGAATGACGATGAAAAAATTATGAATTTCAGTATACAGCGTGCAAGAGACTTTGCCTGGCAGTTAGCGGAACAGCTTGCTATTGCAAATAAAAAAGATCACGATTTTTTTATCGGGTGCGGCAAAGGCACCCGCAATCCGGTCCCTGCGAGCCGGCATCATCACCTCCGAATTTCCGGCCTCCGCTCTTCATCGCCATCCGGACATCCTGGTGATCACCGATCGGGAGGCGAGCCCCTCATGATCCGGCGATCCTCCTCCGACGAAATCCGCCAGGCCCGGCTGCGGCGGGCGTAAGATAAGGCGGAGTCGGGATCCGGATGCGGTTCCGCCTTTGCAGAGAGAGGCGTGGAGCACCAGACCGCCTGACCGGGGCGGCAGGAGGAGAGTGTTGAGTCTGCGGGCGATGGACAGCGAAACGATGGCTGACTCCTGGCAGGTCCGCACCCTCAGGGAGCGGGATCGGGACCAGGCTCTCGGCTTTCTGTATCGCAACGAGTTGATCAACGTCTACCTGATCTCCCGTCTGCAGGAGGATGGTGTCGGAACGGACACCGTGGAGATCCGGCGTGGGGGCCAGACCGTCTGCGTGGCTGCCCTCCATCTGAACGTATCCATCGGGCTGCCTCCAGAGATCGAGCCGGAGGGGCTGGATTCGACCATGAAAGTGCTGGCGGACGTGATCCTCTCCAGAGCCGTCCCCATCCGGGCGATCATCTCCCCGGCCGAAGCCGTCGATTCCCTCTGGAAGCGGATCAGCCGCCGCTACGAGCCTCCGACAGTGGTGCGGCTGAGCCAGCCCGTCTATCTCCTCGATGCGGATCCGGCGCCCTTTCCGCGCCTGGAGTCGGTCCGCTACGCGATCGCCGACGATCTCCCTCATCTGGTGCCCGCCTGTGCGGCGATGCACCTCGAGGAGGTGGGAATCGATCCTCTCGCCCGGGACGCGGTCGGCTACCAGCGGCGGATTCAGGAACTGGTGTCCAGCCAGCGATCCTTCGTGCTGATGAAGGGGCCCCAGGTCGTGTTCAAGTGTGAGATCTCCGCCCGGAGCTCGAGAGCGGTCCAACTGATGGGGGTGTGGACTGCGCCGGGTCTTCGGCGGCAGGGATGGGCCGAGCGGGGCATGCGGGAGGTCTGCGGACATCTCCTCCGACAGGGACTGCAGGTGACTCTTTTCGTGAACGATTTCAATGCTCCGGCGGTCGCTCTGTACGAATCGCTGGGGTTCCGTCAGATCGGTACGAACCGTGCCCTGATCTGGTAGACACAGCAAGTGAACGCGGCCTGAAGATTGCAATTTCCGGGGGGAACGCCGCAACACGGGGACGAACCCACGGAGGAAATTCAGATGTCTGAAATCGGCACGGTCAAGTGGTTCAACAACGAAAAAGGGTACGGCTTCATCAGACGATCGACCGGTGAAGACGTCTTTGTGCATCATTCCGCAATCATGGATCAACCCGGCTACCGCACTCTCAAGGAAGGCGACGAAGTGGAATACGAGCTCACCGAAGGGCCGAAGGGTCTGCACGCCGAGAGCGTGAAGAAGGTGCAGGCATAGCCCGCCGGTGACCATTCGCCTCCCCCCGGGCAAAGACTGGATGAAAAGTCAGGCCTGATCTGCACCAGTGGCTCCGTGGTTGAACATTCCCGATATTCATCATGGTGCCTCGGAGTAACCACCGTCGGCTTCACGATTCACGGTTTTCCGAAGCGGGCTTTCTGCTGTTGTTTCGAACAGGTGTTCCGAGGATTGACCCTGCCGTTTCTTCCACCCTGGCCAGGATCAGAATGTTTGCCCACCAGGTGTACGAGCGGGAGCCTGCCCTCTCCCCGCGCGACGGGTTGGGCGTGCGGGAATTGGTGAGCGGGAGGGGGGTTCTGAGGCGCGCTTCTCACCCGAGGCCGGCGGAATGCGAAACCGTCGCCGGTTCAGTCCCGGTGGGACTGCATCCCGCCCACGGTCAGAGCACCGAGGGCGCCTCCCAGAGCGAGCGGAGCGAGTGACGCCCCCTGCCCGAGCATGATGAAAATGGCGGCCGCGAGCGCTCCGGACAGCAGAATCGCTCCGCGGATCACCAGATCTTTCCAGTCGACACGAAACTCGGGACCGTTCACATCGCGATTCTACATACGCGGCGGAAGCGGAATTCCCAGCAGCCCCAGAATCATGTGCATCGTCCGGCGGAACACCTCGGCGCACGCCGCTCTCCGCCGGCGTTCGTCCGGGTCTTCCTCGTTGAGAATCGGATACTTGTGGTAGAAGCTGTTGAACTTCTGAGCCAGATCCAGAGCGTGGTGAGTGATCATCGAAAGCTCGAGGCTCTCCACCGCCCGTCGAACCACGGCCGGCGTCTCCGCGCTCAGCCGAACGATCTCCCACATCTCGTCGTCCATCGGACGACCGATGGTCAGCCGGTCGATCCCGATCGGATCGAGTCCCGCCTTCACCCCGCGCTCTTCCATCTTCCGGAAAATGTTCTCCACCCGGACGGTGGAGTACTGGAGATAGGGACCGGAATCACCCTCGAAGGTCAGAGCCTCCCGGAAATCGAACGCGATCACCTTGTTCCGTCCGTACTTCAGCATGAAGTATCGGAGCGCTCCGACCGCGATCTGCCGCCCGAGATCCCGAAGATCGTCGTCCGAGAGCGACAGCCGTTCGCCTGACGTGCCCTCGCGGACCGCCTCCACCGCTTTCTTCTCGAGCTCATCCAGAAGGTCGTCGGCCTTGATTCCCACGCCCTTCCGGCCGGACATCTCCACCACCGACCGGGCCGCGTCCTCGTCACTCACCGCGATGCCCATCGCAGCGACCGTGGCGGGACTGAGGGCGACCATTTCGTAGGCGAAGTGAATGGAGCGGTCCGCCTGATCTTCGTGCCCCAGAAGGCGCAGCCCCTCTCGCACCACCTTCTGCAGGTATGCCTGCCGGTTGTCGATCACGTTGATCACGCGATCCGCGCCCCCGAACTGCGGAGCGTCCGGGTTCGAGTCAGGATCGCTGGTGGTCTGCCACAGAACCGTACCGTCCGGATACTGGTGAAAACGCCGGTACCCGAAGGTGCGATCGATCAGCCCGAATTTCCAGAGCTGGTAAGCGATGTCTTTTCCGACATAGGTGACCGTTCCGTTCGAGCGCACCAGAATCTTGTCGGGCTCTTCCAGTCCCTCGAACTCCGGTGACTCGGACAGCTTCATCACCCAGCAGCCGGCGTGCTTCCCCTCGGTCTCCTGGATCACGGCTCCGGAGCTCTTCAACTGTGCGAAGGCACTCTCCCAGAACCGAAGCTTGATGATGTCGCTCTCCTCGGTCAGCACGTCGTATTCGATCCCCAGACGCCAGGCGGTCCCGACGTGGCGTGCCACGACCGCATCGGCGATCATCGCCGCCAGCTCGGCGGTATCACCGCTCTGACTCTCGATTCTGTGCAACGTGTCGAGACGCCACTGTTTCGCCTCCGGATGCTCCTCGTAGTAGCGCCCCACCCGCGCATAGAGATCCCAGCAGAAGTAATCGAACGGAGGATCGACCTGCTCGATCCGCTTCCGAACCTCGTCCTTCTCCTCCTGGAGGAGATGCTCGAATCCGACCACTACATCCGCCACCTGAACGCCGGTGTCATCGATGTAGTTCTGGGTCTCGACATGATGCCCGAGCCAGCGGAGACATCGGACCAGGGTGTCGCCCAGAACGGCGTTCCGCAGATGTCCGATGTGGGCCGCCTTGTTCGGATTGATGTTGGTGTGCTCGACGATGATCCGTTCTGCCCCCTCCGCCGCCGCATCCGGTCCGCTGTGTTCCAGTTGGGTGGCAGTGAACAGTCCCCGATCGATCCTGAAGTTGATGTACCCGGCCCCCTCGACGGAGGCCGAGAGCACCAGGGCCGGAAGCTCCAGACGATGGAGCAGATCGGTGGCAATGTCCCGGGGCGAACGCTTCAGCACCCGGGCGAGCTCGAGCGCGATCGGCGTCGCCAGATCGCCCATCTCGAGCCGCGGCGGCACTTGCAGTGGGACTTTTTCGACCGCATGTCCGAACTCGGTGAGAATCCGGGTGCGGAGAGACTCCTCGAGCTGAATGGTCAACTCATCCAGAATCATGACTGGCTTTCCTCACGGCAATGGGTTGCGTCATTCCAGCACCGGAGCAGGAATCGGCCGTTCCGGCGTTCGAAGATGTTGATCGCGGCGTTCTGCTGCATCAGCAGGCGCGCCGTGGTGAGCGGCAGGCCGAGCAGTTCGGTTGCAGCAATCCGGATCGCGGTTCCGTGGGAAACCACAATCGGGACCGCACGACTCCCGTTCTCGCGCTTCTCCATCGTTTCCAGAGCCCGGCGCATCCGCTCCAGGACATCCTGGAACGACTCTCCACCGGGACAGGCAACGGTTGGATCCTCGGCCCACTGACGATAGGCTTCCGGTTCGTCGGCACGGATCTCCAGAAATCGCCGCCCTTCCCATCGCCCACAGTGCATCTCCCGCAGATCGTCCAACTGCTTCAGCTCGAGATCGACACAGGAAGCGATCGCCTCCGCGGTCGCCAGCGCCCGGGGCAGTGGCGAGCTGTAGATCGTGGTCGCGCCGAGCTCGACCGCCCGCTCCGCGAGCTGGCGCACCTGGAGATGCCCCCGTTCCGACAGCTCACTGTCGCTCCAGCCCTGCGCGATTCCGTCGATGTTGTGCAATGTTTCGCCGTGTCTGGCGAGAATCAGGCGCTCGATCATTCCTGCGAATCCTTCCGCGCCTCCAGAAGCGATTCCCCGGTCATCTCTTCCGGCCGCGCCAGTCCCAGAATCCCGAGGAGGGTCGGAGCGACATTCCTCAGGGCGGCGCCTTTCAGCCTCCTGAGGCCGAACCGCCGCCTGGAATCGTGAAGGATCAATGGAACCGGGTTGGTGGTGTGCGCGGTGTGCGGCTGATTCGTCTTCGAATCGAACATCAGCTCGCAGTTTCCATGGTCTGCTGTGATCACCGCAACCCCGCCGGCTCGGTCGACGGCCTCCAGAATCCTGCTCACTGCACTGTCGGTGGCTTCGACGGCGGCAACCGCCGCATCCATGTTTCCGGTATGGCCCACCATGTCGGGGTTGGCGATGTTCAGCACGATCAGGTCGTACTGGCGGCTCCCGATTTCCCGGACCACTCGATCGGAGAGCTCCCGGAGCGACATCTCCGGCTGGAGATCATAGGTCGCCACCTTCGGTGACGGCACCAGGACGCGGTCCTCTCCTTCGAAGACGACGTCGGAACCGCCACTGAAAAAGAAGGTGACATGGGCGTATTTTTCGGTCTCGGCGATCCGGAGCTGGCGGAGTCCCGCTTCGGCCACAACCTCGCCGAGGTGATGGATGACCTGTTGCGGCGGGAACAGGACAGGCAGATCCCATTCCCGGTGATAGCTGGTCATCGAGATCAGCTCGACCTCGGGGCGGATGGTCCGCTCGAACCCGTCGAACTGATCGTCGCGGAATGCGCTGACGATCTGCCTCATGCGGTCCGCCCGGAAATTGAAGAAGATGATCGTGTCGCCGTCGCGGATCTTTCCGTCGTGGCCCCCGTCGGGACCACATACCGTGATCGGCTCCATGAACTCGTCAGTAATGCCTTCCTGATAGAAGCGCTCGATGGTCTCCACCGGGTGCGACGTTTCGGTCCCGATCCCCAGAGTCATCAGGTCGTAGCCCCGGCGGGTGCGGTCCCATCGCTGGTCGCGATCCATCGTGTAGTACCGGCCGATGATGGTGGAAAGCGCCGCCGCGGGTTTCGCCTGAAGAGACTCGGTCAGTCGTGCGACATTGGCCTTGGCCGAGCGCGGCGGAGTATCGCGACCGTCGAGAATCGCGTGCACCAGAACCGAGGGAGATCCGTCCACCGGCTTCATGCCATCGGCGATCACCGCATCGATCAGTCCGTCGAGGTGCTCCTGCAGGGAGTGGACTCCACCGTCGGAAAGAAGACCCACCAGGTGGATGCGGGAACGGCTGCTCACCGCGCGTTCCACCGCGGAGCGGATTTGCGGGTTCGCAGCCAGCTCTCCGTTGCGGGCAACTTTGCTGATGCGGACGACGTCCTGGTTCACCACCCGACCGGCACCGATGTTCAGATGCCCGACCTCGGAATTCCCCATCTGGCCTTCAGGAAGCCCGACGGACAGACCGGAGGCTTCGACCGGAACCCAGGGATCTTCCGCGAACAGCGCATCGAAACGCGGTCTTTTCGCCTGGGCAATGGCGTTCCATTCAGCGTCCTTCCGGCAACCGAAGCCGTCCAGGACAATCAGCAGGACAAAGGGTCTCTGTTCAGACATCGATCTCTCTCGAACGGTCACGTCGATGATGCATCGAGCGCGCCGGCTCGACACGAGGAACCGGACGATATCAGAATCGAACCGACCGGAGGAAATCCGCCCGGCTGCGTGGAGACGCAGCGGCGCCGTCGCTACCGAAATGAAAGCCGCGCCCGGAAGGCGCGGAACAGGACTTGCGGCCGCGGCACTGCTTTACCGCGGCAGCGCCCGGAACGACTCTATGCGGTCTTTTCGCGCTTGAAGACCATGCCGATGTGGTCGGTCGCACCGGTCTTGAAATTGATCGAGCTGATGCTGACCAGCTCCCATCCTTCATCCCCAAGACGATTCAACTCTTCCGCTCGACGAGGATCCATCGAGTAGTTCTCCGAGCGGACGTTGATGATCTTGTACTCCCACCTCTTCATATCCGCCTCTTTCTTCCCCTTCTGTCCCCGGATGGCTGTCCAGAGTGTAGCACAACCACCGAGGAGCATGAGACGCGGAAAGCCGCCTCCACCCGCACCCTCGTCGCTCCCACGACCCTGCCTCGGAGAGCACGATCAGATCGGTTTCCCATCCCGCCAGAGAACCGCCCGTTCGATCCGATCCGTGATCATGCCGGAGCAGCCCCACTCCTGCAGCGCACGCCATGTGCCGACCCGGTTCGGGCTCCACGGAACCACGGCCACGTCCGCTGCACGACAGGAACGGACCAGGACTTCGTCCACCTGATTCCATCGGGGAAAGAACCAGCGCACACCCCAGCTCCGGAAGCGGTCGACCAGATCCGGCCGGTACTCCCGGACGGTCAGCCCGAGATCGAAAGGCGGGTCCTTTCGGGAGAGCCCGCGGATGATCGTGTGATCGAATGAGCAGACCACCACGCCGGGCCAGTCGCCGGCCACTCTCAGAAGCGCCTCTTCCAGCCCCGGCTCCTTGATCTCGAGGATCATCCGGCACCGGCCTCTGAACGCGGCGAGCTCCTCCAGCCGCGCAAGATCTCCCACCCGGCGCCTCAGTTCGGCGGAGCGGAGTGTGGCGATCGGCGTCCGGCCCACATTCCGGTTGTGAAAAAGCACCACGCCGTCGCGAGTGCGCCGAAGATCCGTTTCGAAGCCGTCGGCTCCCGCCTCGAGCGCGGAACGGAAGGATGGAAGGGTGTTCTCCTGCTCGCGGCCGGCATCACCGCGATGCCCGAAGATCAGGAATGGCGTACCGCCTCCGGGTTTCATAATTTCTTTTTTCCCAGCGGCTTGGAGCCGCATTCGCGTTGACTTCGGGCCCACTGAATGCTAGGTTGCTCCGAAACATCGGAGTGCGAGAAATGGCAAAAAAAATCCTTCTTGCTGACGACAGTATCACGATCCAGAAGGTCGTCGAGTTGACCTTCTCCGACGGAGACTACGAGGTCGTCGCGACCAACAACGGAGCCCGGGCAATCGAAAAGCTCGCCGACTACCGTCCCGACCTGATTCTCTCGGACATCATCATGCCCGAGAAAAACGGCTACGAGGTCTGCGAATACGTCAAATCGCACCCCGAGCTGCGTCACATCCCGGTCATCCTGTTGACCGGTACCTTCGAACCGTTCGACCCCGATCGAGCCGAGAAGGCAGGTTGCGATGCCGTCGTCACCAAACCGTTCGAATCCCAGAGTCTGATCCAGAAGGTGGAGGAGTTGATCCACCGCAGCGCCGCCCCCGCCTCTCCCTCCCCGGAATCGGAAGCCTTCGCCCCGGAAGAGTCCGAGCCCTCGGCGCCGCTGGAGGAGACGACACCCTTCGGGGCTGCCGAGCCCGCCGCAGAGAGCTCTCCATTCGATGAGCCGGCCGCGGCGTCCCCGTTCGAGGAGAGTCCCGTTCAGCCTCCGCAGTTTCAACCCCCGGAACCCTCTCCCGAACCGGAAGTCTTCGGGGAAGACCAGCAGCCGGAAGGAGAGACAAAACTCATCCCGAAGATGTCGTTCGACGACCTCCAGCAGATGCAGGACCCCCCGCCGGGCCCGCAGGTGGAGGATCGCGGTTCCTTCAGCCCAAGCTCGGAGGAAGCGACGCCATTTTCCGATTCGGAAGAACCGCCCGCCTTCGACGAACCCGAGGGAGGCGAAACAAAACTCATTCCGAAGATGACCTTCGATGACCTCCAGCGGATGGAACAGGAATCCGCTCCGCCGGAAAGCGCTGTCGATGACGGACCGTGGGTCTCGGAACCGGAACCCGAGCCGGAGCAGGCAGCCACACCTGAACCGCAACCTGAACCCGAGCCGGAGGAACCCCAAGAGGGAGGAGAGACCAGGCTCATCCCGAAGATGTCGTTCGACGATCTGCAGCAGATGCAGGATACGGAACAGTCTGTGCCGTCCGGGGAAGCCGAGCCGGAGGCCGCCTGGCAATCCCCGTTTGGCGGAGAAGGTCAGGAAACCGCTGAAGACGCCCCGCCGGAAGAACCCGCCTTTCAGGAGTCCGAGGCGGTCGACGCCGGACCTTTCGGTGAGCCGGCCCCTTCGGCTCCTGAACCACAGGAGCCTGCACTGTTCCAGCAGCAGCCGAGCCCCGATTTCGGCGGACCGGAAGCTCCGGAAACCAGCGAGGCTCCGGCATTCGAGCTGGACTCGCCCGCAGAGACCGGGGAACCGGAGGGATGGCCCTCGCCGGCCGGGGAGGAGACCTCCGAACCCCTGGCAGCCGCCGAAGACGAAGGCGCGCCGAGCGAGTCCGCTCCTGAGGCCGCCGCGGAGGCGGAGCCACCAGCCGCGGCCGCGGGTCCCATCTCCGACGACCAGGTCGAACAGATCGCCCGTCGCGTCGCCGAGCTGATCTCCGACAAGGTGATCCGCGAGATCGCCTGGGAGATCCTGCCGGATATCGCTGAAATGGCGGTCAAGGAGCGGATCCGGGAGCTCGAGAACGAAGACTGACCCTGCTCAGCGAGCACGAGAATCCAGAAAACGGCCGGTCGTCCCCGGCCGTTTTTTTCATCATGCACCCACTGTCGGAGCAGGGTATCCTTGGCTCATGAAGATCTACACGCGAACCGGCGATAGCGGCCAGACCTCATTGCTGGGAGGCGAACGGGTCGCGAAGAACGATCCACGAATCGAAGCGTACGGAACCATCGACGAGTTGAACTCGGTGATCGGGGTGGTGCGCGCAGCCTCGCCCGATCCCCTTCTCGATCCGGAGCTCCACCAGATCCAGATGGATCTGTTCGAGATCGGAGCGCAACTTGCGTCCCTCACACCGACCGACCGCTTCCCGGGCGTCGAGGGTGCGCGGGTGGATGCTCTGGAGAAGAGGATCGATCAAATGGATCAGCAGCTCCCGCCGCTGACCAACTTCATCCTGCCGGGAGGGACTCCGGCGGCGTCTCACCTCCACGTGGCCCGGACGGTCTGCCGGCGTGCGGAAAGGCTGATCATCGGCCTGGGCCGAGGCATGGAAACCGGCACCACCTTGATCTACCTCAACCGGCTGTCCGACTATCTCTTCGTGGCTGCACGGTTCTGCAATCACCGCCGCGGCACTCCGGACACGCCATGGACCCGCGAGTCGACGAGCGGTGGAGCCCGATGAAGCGCTCCCGACTGGCCCTCGTCCTCTGGCTGCTGACCTGCTATGCCGCGGCCCTGGTCGGTGGGCTGGCCACATCCTCGTCCGTTCGGAGCTGGTACCCGGAAATCGTGAAGCCTTCATGGACGCCGCCGTCCTGGCTGTTCGGACCGGTCTGGACGGTGCTCTACGCGGCGATGGCGGTGTCCGCCTGGCTGGTATGGAAGAACGTGGGCCTGAAGAACACCGCCATGGCGCTGTTTCTCTTCCAACTGTCGCTCAACGCTCTCTGGTCGATCCTCTTTTCGGGATGAGGAGCCCCGCGGCCGGTCTGGCCGACATCCTGGTGCTGTGGCTGGCGATTGGCGGAACCGTCGTTCTGTTCTTCCGGATCTCACGACCCGCCGGATCGCTGATGATCCCCACTGGACCTGGGTCAGTTTCGCGACGGGCCTGAACTTCGCCGTCTGGCGCCTCAATCCCTGACCGGCCTGCCGGCCGAGTTCACCCAGGTCGACCACCAGAGGTCGCGCAGCATCGAAGCACCTGCTGCCAGACGCCGCGCCGCGAATGATCGCGCTTCCTCCGTCCCGATCCGACCCTCGAATCCTCCGTCGCGATCGATGCGATAAAGGGTCTCCACCTGCGCATTGGATTCGGCGATCTCACCCATGGCGGTCCTGAAATAGTCGGTCCGCTCCGTCGGCGGTGCCATCAGCGGGACCACCTTCGAGACGTCCATCGTATGGGTGACGAACCATGTTTCGAACCGGAAATGGCTGTCGCAGTCCGTGGGATAGTTTTCGGTGTTCGGCACGCCGACCCAGCCGTTGTAATTGATCGTGGTGTGGTCGGGATTGGCCGCGTCCCCGACGTAGTGTCCGAGGATGCCGGCATTGAAGATGATCGCGGTCTCGATCCGCTGCCTTTCCGCCGGCAGGAGATTCGGATGCCGCCACATCCGCCACTCCTCCTCGAGCAGCTCGCACACCTCTGCGATCCGCCACGGAAGAAACCCCGGAGTGGTGATTCGAATCCCGTATCGATCGAGGGTGCCGCTCTTCTGGAGCAACTCGATGTACCGATACCGGTTGGACGGCAGATCGAGATCCTCGACGTACTCGTAGTCCAGAAAATGTTCCGGCGGATTCACCGCATCCAGAGACTCGCCGGCGCCCCGCCAGCGGTCCGGCTCCGGTCCCAGCTCGACCAGAACCGGGTAGGCCTGATGAAAGAACGTCGGCATCTCCGCCGGTACGGCATGCGTCGCCGCCTCGTTCACGATGAAGTGACCCTTCTCTCCCCAGGCGAAACCATTGACCGCCGCCAGCAGACAGACGGCCATCAGAATCCATGATCGCTTCATAGTCTCTTATCCTGCTCCGAATGTGGATTGACTGAAATCGAGCCCGGCGTGGATCAGTACTCGTAGCCGTCCCGCGCCTTGAGGTGAAACTCCGGGTTCCGGAGACGAACATCGACCTCCTGGTACCCGTGCTTCCCCTCCGGGCGGTCCGTATAGTAGCTGATCAGGTAGTAGCCGTTGTTCTCATTTTCAACCTTTTTCAACGGGGTCGAGTAGTTGACGAAGCTCCGGGTAGAACTCCCCACCCGTCTCGGTGGCAATCCGGAAGAGAAGCTCGTCCGTGACCGCGTAGCCGGCAGTCGCAGGCTGCATCCGCAGGCTGTACACGCTGATGTTGGCTTCGTTCAAGGCGTGAACCATCGGCTTGAACCAGACATCTTCGTTTTTCAGAAAGGGCGATCCTTCCCGGATCGGCTCTCCCATCCCCGGAGAAAAGAGCACCAGAGTCTTTCTCCCCTGAATCGGAGTGACCGCCTTCGCCAGCTCCTGCAGTCCGGCATAGATCCGGCCGGTATCATCCACCAGGGTCTTCCGGTCCAGGTGCGCGAAGATGGAATTCCCGTCGGAAGAAGTCTCCCCGGGAACCAGACCGTTGGAGAAGGTGATCGCTTCGTCGAGCGCGCGGTGCAGCTGCTTGTGGTCCGAGGTGAAATCACTGTAGATCTTCAGCCGGAAATCGTGGCCCACGACCGCCACCTTGTCTTCCGGAAGAATCTCCTTGTCCACGAACCGCTCGGCGGCCTGTTTCGCCCGGAGGAGCTCCTGATGGAGAGCTGGAACCGACAGGTAGTCGGGCCGGTGAAAAAACAGGATGAAGTAGCGCTCCTCCCGCACATGCTCCACCGAGAACGCGGCCTCGCTCTCACGACCGGTCAGGAGGCGCCGATTCGTGAAGTACTCGACCGAGTCGATGTTCTGGGGCTTTCCATCTTCAGTGACGATGAAGTCGTCCTTGTTCAACCCGAGGATCTGCCGCCCCGCCGAGTCCGTCACCGTCGCATCGAGCAGGACCAGATCGACGTTGACCTTCTGCTTGAACTTCGGCACATCCTGTTGAGGGTTGTCCTGTGCGGCGAGGGGTGTCACCAGCAGGAGTGTGAAAAGCACAAACAGCGGGAATCTGCGAATCATCGTCATTTCCAAACCTCCGGGTTACAAACTGCGAAACGCCCCTGCCTGCTTCGATCTTTCAGTGCAGCGGCCGCTCTGTGATCAATCGGGAAACTTGCGCCATTCGATCGCCGGGACGGGGATCTCCGGCCGGAGCGGAATGGGAATCCCCCCCTGCACGTTGTGGGGGACCGTCAGCGGGCCGTCTCGAGAGGCTCATGCGGTCATCGGGCCGTTGACCCGGAAGGCGGAATTTCCTGGAATCCGCCTCCCTGCTGCGTCTAAATCGGGGCATAGCTCAGCCTGGCAGAGCGCACGGTTCGGGACCGTGAGGTCGGAGGTTCAAATCCTCTTGCCCCGACCACTTCCTTCCACTCTTCGAGCTCCCACTCGATCTTCGCAGCCGCTCCGCTGCCGGCTCCCTCGATCGCTTCTTCGCCGTTCTCCCTCTTCGTCGCCGCCTTCCAGGCATCCTGTTTCCCTCACCTTCGCACCTCTCGCCCTCGCAAGCGGGATACACTCAACGGCGTGCCGAACACGCGGATTCTTCCCGCCGGGGACGCTGCCGTTCTCGTCGAGCTCGGGCCGATCGACTTTCACGAGCTGCACGGGATTGCCAGAGGCCTGCGGCGCCTCTCCGCGGTTCGAAGCGGAATCGTTGGGCATTCCTCGATTCTGCTCCTTCTGAAGGCTTCCGCCGCCTCGAATGCTCTGGTACCCCGGATCGAGGCCGTGCTGGCCGATCGCGAACGGCTCGGCAGAAAGATGCACGGCCGAAACAGAGTCATCCCGGTAGACCTGTCTCCTGCACAAGCCCCGGACCTGCAGCGACTACTCGACCAGGCCGGGATCACTCATGAGCAATGGATCGCAACCGCGGAGGCGGTGACACTCCGGGCGCGCTACCTCGGTTTTCTGGCCGGATTCGCCTATCTCGAAGGGCTGCCGGATTCCCTGGCTCTTCCCCGTCTACCTTCGCCCCGGGTCCGGGTTCCTCGCGGCTCTTTCGGGATCGCCGGTTCCATGGCCGGATTCTATCCAGCGGAGTCGCCGGGGGGTGGAACCTGATCGGCCGCACCGGCACGATTCTCTGGGATCCATGGCGCGACCCTCCGAATCTCATCTCGGCAGGCGACGAGATCCGCCTGGTGCACTCGCCCTTCGTGCCCGGGAACGAACGGGGGGAGCCGGAGCGAAGAGCGACGCAGGGAAAGGAGGTCGCGGAAGTCCTGCATCCAGGGCAGAAGACGCTGATCGTCGGCCCCGCGGACTTCGGACGCGATCGTTTTGGTCTGGCCCCCGGTGGGATCTACGACCCCGAGGCGGCGGCCTGCGCGAACCGTGCGGTCGGCAATCGAGCCGGCGACATGATCCTGGAGTGCGTTCTGGTCGGTCCTCGCCTGCGTTTTCTCCAGCACACCGTCTGTTCCTGGTACGGAGCCGACGCCACGATCCGAATCGACGGCAGCACCGTCAACGACAACCGCCAGTTTCACGCGATGCGTGGCGACGTCGTGGAAATCGGCCGTCTGAGCCATGGCGCAAGAGGCTGGCTGGCCATTCAGGGCGGGATCGAAGATCCCGGGCCGCCGCACGCTGTTTCACCGACCGCACTGGCACCCGGCCAGCGGCTGATGGCGGGCGATGCACGGTCGGAGTTCGCCCGCATCGCATCACTGGATCGGTCTGATGCCGGCCGGATCGAAGCCATCCCGGGCCCCCACCCCGTCCCGTCGGAACAACTTTCCTGGATCGCCTCCACCGGGTGGATCGTCACTCCGGCCTTCGACCGGCTGGGAGTCCGCCTCCGTCCGGAGACACCCACCCCCTTCGAGCCTCCCGCCACGATGGAATCCTGCGGAATGCAGTTCGGAACCGCTCAGTGGCATCCCGGGGGCGAGCTGGTTCTCCTCGGTCCGGATCATCCGATCACCGGGGGCTATCTGCAGCCGATGACCATTCCCTCGCGGGAGCGGTGGAAGATCGCCCAACTCGCGCCCGGCGAACGGATCCGCCTCGCGTTCACCCGGACGTAGGCATCGGGAGAGGCGAGGGAAGGGAGAGGAACGGCTCGAAGAGCGGGAGGGAAGAATGGAGGCGACGGTGGGAATCGAACCCACGAATAAGGGTTTTGCAGACCCCTGCCTTACCACTTGGCTACGTCGCCTGACGAGCGGGCAGTCTAGCCAACGAATGCCGCGGGGTCAATATTCACGACGGGGCGATTTCCCGTCTGGCGAGTCGGGTGCAGTGACGACCAGGGGAAGCGCACAGGACCGCGGAATCGGATCGGCCGGAGGGGTCAGAACGAATTCGAGGGAGTATTCGCCGGGCGACAGCCCCGTCGTATCGAGCTTCATCAGGAGCTTGCTCGCCTCGACCCCCTCGGTGGCGACCCGTCCCACGACCGAGAGGGCTGCCGGAGTGGAGCTGCCATCCGCCGCGCGCACGCCCGCCCGGATCTGCTCGGGATCTCCCATATTGTAGGCAAAGAGGGCCACCTCGTACTGTCTCCCCGCATCCACCCGCGCCCCGGCGGCAGGAATGAAGCTCCGGTCTCCCAGATGAAAGGGGTAGATCGCCTCGTCGGCCGTTCGCGGCGGAGCTTTGACCATCACCCAGCCTCCCGTGTCTTCGAGCAGAAGAGGCGGGAGCAATCGCGGAGCGGCACCGTCTCCGACGTCCAGATCGCGTCGTAGAAATCCGGTTCGATCCGACTGGTCCACACGGACCAGCGCCTTCACCGAATAGCTTCCCGGGAGAAATCTCAAGGTCCCGTAGAACTTGATCCCTCGCTGTCGAACCGTCTCGCGCACGCGGGAAAGATCGAGCGTGATCTGCTGATGAAGGAAATCGCGGATGGCTCCCTGAGGATCGAAACCGTAGACGTAGATCTGCGCGGTGAGTTGATCCCCCTCGACTCCCTGAAGCAGCGCGGACCCCGGCATCTCCAGGATCACCGGTACCTTCCACTCTCCATCCGGTAGCAGGAACGGAACCGCGAGCATGGAAAGATCCAGATCGTTGCCTCCGAGGTCGTTGAGCAGAATTTCGGCGGTCGTGAGCGTCTTCTCCAGCGGCGATACATGACCGGACGGCTCGTAATATCCTGCTCGATGGCCGACCCGCACACCCGGTTTATCGACGTTCACGGTCAGATCGTGAAATGAGCCGGGACGACTTCCGACCGGCGCTTCGAATCCGAGCACGTAGACCACCTCCTGCTGCTCGATGAGATGTTCGAAGCTTCGCCTCAGATCATTTGCGTTCTTGAAAACCTCGCCTCCAGTGGGATGGGTCATCAGAAACAGGGATTCGTTCGAGACCGGACTGTAGCCGCCTCGAGCATCCACATCGGAGCGCAGGCCCTTGATGTCGATGGCCTGCAGTACCACGTCGGAACGGCGAAACAGATCGCCCATCCGGGTGAGATCGTTGTTGGTCTCGGTGAATCCCCATCGCTCGTCGCTGTTCACCCGCCACGGCTGTCCGGAGACGGTCGCCTCCAGTTGTTCCATGGCACTGTCGGTACTGCCCCGCTTTCCCTGAACCAGCTTCGGATCGAATCCCTCGGAGAGAAGAATCACCTGTTTGCGCCCGTGAATACTGTCGAGCATCCGCGCAAAGCTTCCGAAGCTGTCCATCTGAGCGCGAAGGCGTTGCCGGAGATACTGATCGTGTTGTTCCCGCTGAATTGCATCGACGTCCCGCGATGCCTGAGCCATCTCGTCGAGCACTTCCGAGCGTCGGCTTTCCAATGCCTGCTGGCCGGTTGTCTCTGCTCCGATCGCGGAGAGCAACAGCGGATCCGCAACCTTGAAGTAACTCGGGTGGCCGAGAGTATCGATCGCCAGAGCGAGCAGATCCCGGTCGCTGGTGAAGCTGGTGAGGACGTTGAATCCGTGCTCTCCGCTCCATGTCGCCACGGAAGCGAGATCGAACGGTCGGAGCTGGTTTCGGACAAAGGAGACCGCGGCCTCCCTCACCCTCTCGATATTGCCAGGAGATGAATTGCTCAGGTCGAACAGAAGAACCACATGGAGCCTGGCGGCTGCAGGGACGGGGGCACTGCCGGAGAGGCGTGCGGCATCCACCACCTCGAAGTGACGGACCGGTCGCGCGTGTCCTTCATCGGAGATCCGGAAATCCCCCGCCGTCAGTCCCCGCACGGGGGTTCCATCACGAGCGAGCACCGTGACCGGAACTTCTACCAGAGTCACCGTGACCGATTCCCGAAAGCTCTCAGAAGGACTCTGCTCCGCAACCGCGGACGATGAGGTCCCTGCCAGCAGAACCCCGAAAAGCAGGAATGGAAGAAGTGCCCTGAGAGGCTGTGCAGAAACCCAGAGCGGCCCGTCCTGCGGCGGGACGAAGCCATCTGCTTCGTTGCGGGTCCTCCGACAGGCTCGCGTACGGCAGAGACCGCCGCGGAGCTGGCCCTCGACAATGAACATGACACTCCATGATAGGCGCCGCGGCCGTGGAATGGACTTCAGAAACCGAGGAGCGTTACCGAGCCGTGACCTGCGACGGGGATTTCGTCATCTCCCCCGCCTCTGGAGCTCGGCCAGCATCCGGCGGGCGGTGTCGATGTCCTTGCCGTACCGTTCCGGAGGAGCCGTGTCGATGAACTTCCTCAGAGCGTTCTCGGCCACTCCGAGCTGCCCGGCCCGACCGGCAACCATGGAAAGATTGAACAACGCGTCGTACTGGTGGGGATCGACCGCGGTCGCGCGGGTCCATGCGTCGATCGCTCCCTGGAGGTTGCCGGTCTTCGCGTACAGCACGCCGAGAGTATTCAGGGCCAGGGGCATCTCGTCGTTCAGATCGAGTGCCTTCATCAGAGATTGTCGGGCTTGCTCCACACTGCCTGCCCGAAGCTCCACGATCCCGAGATTCTGGTAGGCGGTCGCGTTGGTGTGGTCGACCGCGAGGGCATGCTGAAACTTCCGCACCGCCTCGTCGAGATTTCCGGTGTCCGCCAGTGCAATCCCGTAGGCGTTCAGAAAATCGGGATCGTCCGCATCGTCGAGTTCCGAGAGCACCTGGACGGCTTCGGCCGCATGGCCGTTCTCGCTCAGAAGCATCCCGAGCCGCCGCCGCATCGCATCCGTGGCGATCCCTTCCCGAATCGCCTTCCGAATGGTGGCGATCGCCTCAGCCGGCTTTTCGTCCTGCTGAAGCAGAAACGAAAGCGTCTCACGCACGTTTGCCATCTCCGGTCTCTCTGCCAGGATTTCTCTCGCAAGGGCAATCGCCTCGTCGATCCGGCCCTTCTGGTAGAGCGCCAGAACTTCGTGGCTCTTGGCGTCCAGTTCGACCAGGTTCTTCGGATCATCCGCCGCGGTGTAGTCCTTCTTCGCGGCCGTCCCCGCCAGATAACCGAGGCTCCGCAATCGCGCCGCTTCATCCGGCGAAACGTTCCTTCCGGCAACCTCGGTCGTGGGTGCAGAGCTGGCGAGCAGCTCGCGAATCTCGAACGCGGTTCTGCGCTGATCGTCCACCAGGTTGGTCGTCTCTTTCGGATCGCTGCTCAACCGGTAGAGCTCGGGCAGAGGAAGATCGACATACTTGTAGTCGCCGTGAATCATCCCGATCAGGGGCGCCCAGCCCCGGTTCAGGGAGGCAGAAAGGGATTCGAAGTAGCTGTCCCGCTCTCCCCCCGCCTTCAGCAGGGAACGCCCCGGCAGATCTTTCGGGACTTTCACACCGACCCTGTCGAGAATCGTCGGGACGATGTCCACATGGCGCACCGGCCGCGACTCCACACGATGTTCGATCGTGCCGGGCTCCCAGATCACCAGAGGGATGTGCAGCGTTCCCTCATAGGCGAACAGACCATGGGTCAGTTCGCCATGCTCGCCGAGGGATTCGCCATGGTCGGCGGTGAGAATCACCAGCGTATCCCGGCCGTTGGCCAGCACCGGACCGAGAAACTTCTGCATGGCCGCATCGGTCGCGGCCACCTCGCCGAGATACGGCTCGTCCCGGTATTGCTGGTCGAACGGTGGCGGAGGAGCATACGGTGCATGAGGATCGTAGAGATGAATCCAGAGAAACTTCTTCCGATCCCGCACCTGCTCGTACCATTTCATCGCGGCGGTCAGGACCTCGGGGGCGGTCCGTTCGGCCATGACGAAGTCGCGCGAATTGGTTCCCTCCCGGTAACGGTCGTCGTACTCGTCGAATCCCTGATTGAGCCCGAACCTGGAGTCCAGAGGAAACGCGCCGACAAAGGCTCCGGTGGTGTAGCCGTCGGCCTTCAGCATCGTCGCCACGGTCGGGTATTTCGGATCCAGATGGAACCCGGCATTGTCCCGGACTCCGTGCTGATACGGATAGAGACCGGTGAGAATGTTCGTGTGCGAGGGCAGAGTCACCACGTTGTGAGCATGAGCCTCGGTGAACGCGATTCCCTCGTTCGCCAGCCGGTCCATGAACGGAGTTCTCACCCTCGCGTTCCCCGCGAATCCGACGCTGTCCGCACGAAGAGTGTCAATGGTGATCAGGATGATGTCCGGATCGGTCCGTCCGGCCGTGGCGGTCAAAGGTGCTGTCGATCGTCGTGCCGCAAACGCCACCACCACGGCAGCGATCACCGCCACACCGAGAACTGCTCCGAGAACAGTCCATTTTCGGCCGGCCGATCGCGGGGCCGGCTTCTCTTTCACCTGCTTTCGGGACTTCGCCATCACACTCCTCAGGCTCCCGCACCGATATCGGGACGAACCTTTCCAACCGACAAATCGCGAAGCGTGGCGTTTTTCGGGAACTTCTGCAGACCCTTTCGCGCCCAATAGAGAGAACCGCGGGTATCACCGATGACATGCAGGGCCTCACTGACGGCGATGAACGACGGTGGGGTCGGCGCCTCGTCGATCAGCTCGTAGATCAGCTTCGTCGCCTCGTCCAGACGCCCTTCCCCCGACAGAAGCAGGAGCAGGTTCTTGTAACTCTGCGCCTCGTACGGGTAGATCCGGATCTCCTCGCGAAACTCCTTCTCCGCCTCATCGAACCGCCCCAGACGAGCGAGCACGTCGCCTCGGAGGAAGTGGAGACCGAGCGCCTCCTGCTTCTTCTTCGCCACGACAGCCTGATCGAGAAGGGCCAGCGCTTCCTCCAGCTTTCCCTTTTCCTTCTTCACCTGCGCCAGGGTCATCATCGATTTGACTCGATCCCCATCGGCATCGAGAGCGAGCTGTGCCTCCCGCTCCGCCTGGTCATAGTCTTTGCGGGCGATCCAGACCCGCGCAAGCACCTCGTGTGCTCCGGCCGGATCCGCTTTCAGCGCCAGCTCCGCGTGTTCGTAGGCATCGTCGAGCTTCCCGGCATCGACATAGACGTCGGCCAGCTCGATGATCAGATTGGGCATTTCCGGGAAGAGCTTCAGCGCCTCCCTCGATGCCTCGATCGCCTCATCTTCCCGTCCCATCGCCCGAAGTGTCTTGGACTTCAGGCTCCAGAGATCGACCATCCGGGGATTCTCTGCAAGCAGCTGGTTCGACAGCTCCAGCGCCTCATCCATCTTCCGCGCCTGGAAATCGGCGAAGGCCTTCTTGATCTCCTGAAACACCGCGACCTTGTCTTTCGGGTCCGGCAGAGCTGCACCGGGCTCGGTCTTGACGGTCGAGCCGAGATATCCCAGCGCGGCGAGCTTCGCCGCATCTTCCGGGTCGACCGCCGCCGGAGCTTCAGCCTCCTTCACGAACGGCTCGATGTCGTTTTTCATCGCGAAGTAGGTCCGCCGGTTGTCTTCGAGTACGTTCCGGCTTTCCTCCGGATCCGCCGCGAGGTCGTAAAGCTCCGGAGAGGGGGCCCGGATATAGTGATCGTTCCCGCGGATCAGAGAGTGGAGATCGCTCCAGCCGAAGTGCAGCTTCGGATAGTAGGTCTCACTGTAGACCGGCCGCGGGCTGGCGGGCGACGGGCCGAGGAAGGAAAGCAGGGATTGCCCGGGCAGATGATAACCGTCCAGTTCGCCGGTGGTCCGGTCGAGGACAGTCGGCATCACATCGATCAGCTGTACCGGTGAGGCGACGCTCTGTCCGGCGAACTTCCCACCGGGCAGCTTCACCATCAGCGGAACCTGCAGGGTCTGACGGTAGAGAAACAGCCCGTGCTCTTCTTCCTGGTGCTCTCCGAGCCCTTCTCCGTGATCGGACAGCAGAATGATCATCGCCCGGTCGTAGAGGCCTTTCGCCCGGAGGTGGTCGAGAAACTCTCCGACGATCGCATCGGCCGTGGCGATCTCGCCGTCGTACTTGTTCTCGTAGCGGCTGAGAAACGGCTCGGGCGGTTCGTATGGGGTGTGAGGCTCGTACAGATGCAGAAAGAAAAAGAATGGACCCGACTGACGATCGATCCATTTCGTCGCGGCTGCCACCGTCTCCTTTCCCGGGCGCTGGATGTTCCCCAGTGACTGACTCTTGCCGATCCGCTCGGCGTCGTCGTCGTAGAAGTCGAACCCGCGATCGAGGCCGGTCTGATGTCGCAGCACGAACGCGGAGACGGAAGCGCCGGTGGTGTACCCCTTTGCCTTCAGATCCTCGGCGAGTGTGCGCACCGAGGGCTTCAGCTTGTATCCGATGTTGTCGCGGATCCCGTTGTCGGCGGGAAGCAATCCGGTCAGCAGACAGGTGTGGGAGGGAAGGGTCAGCGGATATTGACTGTATGCCCGCTCGTACAGAACCGCATCCTGCCGAAAGCGATCGATGTGGGGCGTGGCAACCCCGGTGTATCCGTAGGCCGGGAGGTGATCCGAACGGAGTGTGTCGATCGAGATGATCACCACCGGCGTCTGGCTCGACGCCGAAGGCAGTCGCTCGGCTCCGCGGCACGAAACAACGAGACAAAGAAGGAGCAGTGATCCAAGAATTCTGGCGTTCATCATCGAGACTGACCGGTTCCCGTTCAGCGGCATGATCCCGGCGATCAGCGAATCCGGAACGGCATGTCGACCGTCCAGGTCCGCCCCTGTTTTGGCTTTACCGTGAACTCCAGCCCCCAGGCCCCGGGGGTGAGATTTTCGGTGCTGAACTCGAACAGCAGCTTCATGGCTCCGTCATCTCCGACCGGCGACCGCCCGAGCAGGGAAACCTTCGCGGGGAGAGAAGTCCCACCCGCATTCTTCACCACCGCGCCCAGCGCCAGGTCTTCCGGTTTCAGATGGTAGGTGAACAGACAGACCTTGTAGGTCTGGTTCGGCTGGAGTGTCGAATCCGCTCCGGGCACGAAGGACTGGCCGCCGACCTCGAATGGATACGCGGCGTTCTGCGCCGACGACGCGGGAGCCTTGAGCATGATCCAGTCCGTGGTGTCCGCGATCATGAACGGTCGCAGCACCGCCGGCTTTGCGAAATCCTGGACCGTCAGCTCATCGCGGTGAAACCCGATGTATCCCGACTCGTTGATCCTCAGCACCGTTTTCAGGGCGTACTTTCCCGGCGGAAGCGAGAGAGTCCCGTAATAGCGGATGCCCTTGCTTTCCAGGGCAGATCGAACCTTTTCGAGATCGAATGATACCCGCTGATAGATGTAATCGCGGACCGTGTCGTGACTGTCGAACGCGTAAATGTAGAGCTCGCCGGTGGCCAGTTTGCCGGACACTCCTTCCGCCAGCTTCGACCCGTCGATCTCCAGAACGACCGGAACCTGGGGCGTCCCCTCAGCCGTCGGGAAGCCGGCCGTGGCCACCCCGAACGGCAGGTCTGAGTAGGCGATGTCCGACTGCATGATTTCAGAGACGGTCAGCACCTTCTGCAGGTCCGAACCGGCCGAAGGCTCGTAGTAACCCTCGCGATAACTGAGCCGGGCGCCCCGTGGTCCACCCTTGAGCTTCACGGTCAGCGGGTGGAACGTCCCGCCCACTCCGCTCGTGCTCGCCTGAAATCCGAGCACGTAGACCACCTCCTGCTGATGCAGCATCTCTCCGAAGTTCTTTTCCAGATCGTTCTGGTTCTTGAACACCGTTCCCCCGGTCGGATCGGTGATCAGGAAAAGCGCATCGGTGGAGGCCTTGCTGAAACCCTCCCGGGCATCGACGTCACTACGCAGCCCCTTGATGTCCACCGCATGCAGGACCACGTCGGATCGCTTGAACGACTCCGCCATCTCGGTCAGATCGGAAGCAGACGACACGTTGCCGAACCGCTCGTCATTGTCGACCTTCCAGACCTCTCCCGACATCACCGCCTCGTTGTCGGCCTGGGAGCTCCCGCCGAGCTCCTGCCGGCCCTGCACCAGGCGAGCGTCGAAGCCTTCGGTCAGAAGAATGATCTGTTTTCGGCCACGGACGTTGTCGAGAGCGCGGGCGATCGCGGCGAAGTTCTGAAATTGCGCTTTCAGCCGCTCCCGGAGGTAGTCGTCGTTCCGGCGCGCGTTGCTCCGGTTGTAGTCTTCGATCTGTTCCTGAACGGCGGCCTGTGCTTCGGCTTTCATCGTGGCGCCACCCCCCTCCGACTGAGCCAGAGCCGCAGACATGAACAACGGGTCCGCCTGCCGGAAGTACTTCGGATGGCCGAGGGTCTCGATCGCCGAATCGAGCAGAGCCTGATCGGCGGTGAAACTGGTGAGCAGCCGGAATCCCTGATCGACGCTGAACGTCCCCACCGCCGCCAGGTCGGAGTCCTCGAGCAGCCGGTCGACGAACTGTTTGGCCGCCGTCTGGGCCCTCCCGATCGTTCCCACCGACGAATGGCTCAGATCGAACAGCAGCAGGAAGTTTCGCCGCACCGAGGCGGGAATCGCCTCCGGCGCGGCTCCGGACCGGCTCTGGAAATCGACGCTGTCGAAGTAGCTGATCGAAACCGGCTGCCCCTCGTCGAGCAGCTCGAAGTTGCTCCGGTCGAGACCGCGAACCGGATTCCCGTCGCGGTCCACGACCGTGACCGGAACTTCAACGGCGGTGACCTGGACCGCCTCGGTCAACTTCTGAGCCCGGAGCATCGACACCGGAAGGAGGGCGAACAGGGAGAGAAGGAGGAATGCTCGATTCTTCATGGGTTCTCCGTTGGCACCGGACGGGAGCTCTTCGCGCTGAAAAGGTACGGAAAAGTCTACAGGTGTGCAACGGCGGAAATTCCCCGGGACACCGCCGCGCGACTGGCCGTCGAGGCAATCCGACCCGTGAGCCAGGGGCACGGCGTCGACGTCACTCCCCCAGAACGGAAAAGGGAGCCCGCTCGGGCTCCCCTTCGGTGCTCATCGATCGACCAGCTCACTTCATCTGTTCGAGCAGATCCTTTGCGTCCCCTGCTTCGCCGCTGTCGGGTGCGAGCTCGAGAACCTTCTCCAGATCGGCTTTTGCCTGGTCCATCTTCTTCAACTGAAGTTCCGCGATCCCGCGATAGTAGTAGCTTTCGCCACGATCCGGCGCGACGGCGACAGCGCGGTTGAAGTAATCCAGCGCCTCGTCGAGCTGGCTCTTGTTCATGAAGAGGATTCCGACATTGATCAGTGCGGTCGGATCGGTCATCGCCGATTCCGGCACCTGCTCGAGCATCGCCTTGCCCTTTTCGAACTGGCCATCCTCCAGGAGCAGATTGGTCAGCAGCAGAGTCACCGCCGCGTTATCCGGCTCCTCGACATGAACCGCCTCCAGCAGAGAGATGGCCTTTTCCACCTGACCGGCCTTGTAGTAACCCTGGGCCAGAAGCTGATCGAGCTGCAGGTTTTTCGGGAGCAGTTCTCGCGCCTTCTCGAGCTGAACGACCGCCTCGGAGTACTTCTGTTCCTTCATCAGGTTCTGGCCCGATTCGAGGGCCTCGATCGCTTCCGGGGGAACTGAAGGCCCCGCCTGGGGTGGAGCCTCCTTCGGGATCGGCTGAAGAACCGTCTCGATCGGCGGCGTCCGGCTCAGCTCGCCAATCTGCATGCTGCCCCGGTTGGTCTGATAGCCCTCGGCCTTGATGTCGATGTTCCAGCTTCCCCCGATCGGGAGCAGAACGCGCCACTTGCCGTGCTGGTCGGTCGTGAGGGGGGCAACCGGGCTGGACTCCTCGTTGCTGAAGATGACCGTAGCACCCTTGATCGGTTTCCCTTCGGGATCCTTGACCGTGCCCTGGACTCTCACCTGAGCGCTGGCGACCGTGGCGAAGAGGGCGACGAGCAGGCCGGCCAGAAAAAAAATTCGTCTGTTCAAATGAATGCTCCTTTCACCCCGGGTCGTGCGCGAACTCTGCAGTTCTCACAGGGGCGCTTGGAAAAATGCCGAAGCCGAAGCCGTAATTCCCCGGGACGGCCGGCCCGGGTACCGATCCGGTCACCATGGGCGAGGTTGGCGTCGAGGCAAAAAAAGAACCCGCCGGGTTGCCCGGCGGGTTCTGAGTGATCTCAGCGTGATGGAATCAGAAGCTGAGACGCGCACCGAAACGGATGACCCGAGGGCTCATCAGTTCGCGAATCTGGTTTGCGCTGTCGTTGGGCGTCGCTGCCGTCTCGTAGAGGTTGCTCTCGCGCTGGAGAACCGTCCTCTCGTCGGTGACGTTGAAGACGTCGGCCGAGATGGTCAGGCCCATGGCGTTGCCGAACCGGAACTCCTTGGCCAGCCTGAGATCGAGATCGAACAGGCTGGGATAGCGGTCGCCGTTGATATCGCCGACGATGACGCTCTTGGTATTGCTCTCGTTATCCGCATGAACCGTGTGGGTGTAGATGTGCGGATAGCCCTGGCGTCCGGTGAGGCTGGCGCCGACGGTCATATCCCAGGGCAGCTGATAGAGGCCGGTGACGTTGTAGGCCCAGTGGGAATTGAGGAAGACGTCTCCCTTTCCACCACTCCCCAGCGACTGGGCGAACACGATCGTGTCGTCGCAGTTGTTGCAACCGGCCGATCCGAACAGGCGGGTCGGGTCGACATATCCGTCCGCCCCCACGTGCTGTTTCCAGTCGTTCCAGGAGATGTTGCCCCGCGCCATCCACTTGTTGGAGAGGCGCTTGACCATGAACAGCTCGATGCCGTCATAGGTCTGGTTGTAGTCGGGGCGATTGCCGATCACCTGGAAGACCGGGACAGGCTCGCCCGATTTCAGGTCGTAGTACGGCATGGTGTAGCTGTCGCCGTTCGGCAGCGTACCGCTGATCGTTCCGGCCTGCTCATAGTCAGCCGAGGTGTAGAAGTCGCCCGAGCCGCGGCTCTTCTCGTAACGGCTCCAGACGAAGTTGTCGAGCTTGCGGTGGGTGTAGTTCACACCCACGGTGAACTCAGGCAGCAGTTCGTGCTCGACGCCGAGGATGATCTCGTCGGTCTTCGGGGGATCCATATTGTAGTCGATCCGGCTGGTGGCCTCGACCGATCCGGGATTCGCCGGGTCGACGTATCCGAAGAAGTAGTAGCCGAGGTTGAAGAAGATCTCGTTCGCCTGAGCGACATGATCTCCGTTCGTGTCGGAGCCGAAATACCCGAAATAGGACAGGTAGTAGAACGGATTGCCTGCCGAGATCGGGCCGGAACCGAGCTGATCTGCATACCGGTTGTACGCTGCCCGCAGGAGCGTACTGTTATTCGCACCGACTGCGTAAGTGAGACCGACGCGCGGACTGACACTGGTCCACTCGAGATCCTTGGAATCGCCGGGGTAATCGATCGCCGGGAGCAGGTTCGCATCGATGGTGTTCGCCGGAACGCTGCTCGGATTGTTCCGTCCGGTCTGCTTGTCGTAGCGGAGTCCCACCTGAAGGGTCATGTCCCCGATCAGCATGGTGTCACCGACGTACGCGTCGTTGTATTTCGTCCCGTACGCCCGGTCGGCGTTCCGGTTGAGCTGCGCGATGAAACAGTTGTCCGGGATCCCCGGGCCATAGTTCTCATTGAAGTACTGACATGTGGCGGGGCTGTAGTTGAGGATGAAGTTGCCGTCTCCGCCCCAGATGCTCAGAGAGGTGATCGGCGTTTCGCGATAGCCGAACCCGAACTTCAGCTCGTGACTGATGTCGCCCGTATCGAAGAAGGAGGAGGCATCGCCGCGATAAATCTTCTGTGGGCGGTCTGTCGAATAGGAATAGAAGCTGTCGTGCCACACCCGGTTGGAATCCCGCCAGGCATTCTGGTCGAGACCGCCCCCGGGGGTGAGACCGAATCCGCCACCGATATCCGAGTACATCGCGGTGAGATAGAAATTCGGGCTGAAGATGTGAGTGTCCTCGAACTTCCAGACCGTGGTCGGACCTGACTGCTCCCAGGCCGTCTCCGGCGGACGGGTCGGTCCACCGCTGCGGCCGTGCTTGATCTTGTCGCCCTTCGAATAGAACACCACGCCGCTGTTCTTGGAGGTGATCTGAGCGTTGAGTTTCGCGTTGTAGTTCTTCAGCAGAGTCTGGTCGTGACCCCCGCCAGCCACCAGGTTGTCGATGTTGTTCCGGCCGTAGGCGCCCCACAGCCAGAGACGATCCTTGACGATGGGACCGCCGACTTCGAGGCCGCGGTCCTGAATGTTCTCGATCTCGTTGACCGAATCGAGGTAGCTCTGGGCTTCGGCCGGAATGCTGGGATCCGACTGGAGCGAATTGTCCGTCCAGAAGTAACGGGCCGAACCGCTCAGATCATTGGTTCCGCGCTTGGTCACCAGGTTGAGCTGGACGCCCGCCGTCTGAATGCGGGGGTCCGTTCCGCCCGTGGTCGCCTGCATTTCCTCGAACGCGTCGAAGTCATAGTAGGTCGGCGACGATCCGGTCGCGCCCATGTCGGTGATCTGGACACCGTCGACGTTGAAGTTGTTCTGGTCGTCGTAGGTCCCCTTGCCGATGAACACGGTCTGCTGACCGCTCTCGTTTCCTCCGACGTTGATCCGGTCGAGAAGGACGCCCGGAACCTGACCCAGAACCACCCACGGGTCACGCGCGGTCGGAACCTCCTGCAACTCGACGTCGGTGACCGTGGCCCCGGTCCCGGTCTTCCGGATGTCGAGCAGCGGCGTCTCCGCCGTGACCGTGATGGTCTGCTCGAGGGCCGGGGTGAGGGTCATGGTGATATTACTGTTCCGCCCGACGTTCACCGACACGTTCGGCCGCACAACGCTGCCGAACCCCGCCAGCTCCGCCGAGAGGGTAAAGCTCCCCGGAGAAAGTCCGAGGAAGCGGAAGTTTCCTTCCGCATCCGTCACGAAGACCTGCGTGGCGCCCGGTCCACTCAGCGTGACGGTGACTCCGGGAAGCGCCGCACCCTGGTTGTCGACGACTTTCCCGAAGATATTTCCCGAAGTGGACTGCGCGAAAGCCCCTGCTGCAATCAACAGAACGACGGCCGCACAACCCAGCAGGCGCCCGATGCGCCAAAAGCGAGAAACGCTGCGATTCATACCGACTCCTTTCGTTTTAGTGTTCCATCTCCTGCCGGAGTGACCGGCTCCGACAATTTCAAAAGCTGCAATCAGTCGAGCCTGCTGCACTCGAGCTCTGCAACTCAACCCTTGGATGACTTTCGATCTCCACTGCAACGCAGTCGCCTGAGCAGGCCAGGATTGCAAGTCGCTGACAACGCACGACTTCCACTCAACGGCGCTGCCGCGACTCGGCCGCCGGATTCAATTCCTTGGCTTGCCGGTCTCTGTTTTTGAACAAAGTTCACTGAAAATTCACGTCTCGAGACCTCCCTTATTTCAGATTCGGCCGGGCGAGTCAAGTGCCGCAGAAGCGCCGGAATCGCCCGATACCCTCGCCGGCGCGGCGGGAAGCGGTCACCACCCTGGAAGCGCGCCCTGGAGGTCCGCCGCCACTTTTCAGGAGCGGAAGCGAGCCTCGCCGCCCCGCCCGGGATCACCCCTGTATCCTCCATTTCAGGAATATTGACCGGGAGGGTCCCGTTTGCGATAATGACAGTTTGATTGTGATCGTCAAGCAACTGAAAATAAAGGATTTACGGGAGACTGGAGACGCCCTTGGATGACCGACTGAAACAGCTGCTGAAGGAGCTTGGCGACGCCATCAACAACTCCATCTCCAGTTCCGAGGCGGTCAACCAGCACATCCAGAAGATTCGCGACGAAGGCTACGACATCTACGTGGTTCTCGACGCAACCATCGGAATCGGCCGGAACGACGAAGATGCCGATGAGTCCCCCTCCCCCTCCGAGGACCCGGCCGAAGTGATGCAGCAGCGGCTCGCCATCCCGGGCGCCGAGGTCCAGTTCCGGATCAATGTGAACGACCTCGCGTTCCTCCGCTCCGTTGGAATCGACCCGACCCGCAAGGTCAAGCACCGGAAGTAGTCTCTCGAGACCGGCCACCGTCCGTTGCCGCACTCTCGAAGGGTTCGATCCCTCTCCCCGGTTTCTCTCGACGCGGGAAATCCGGATCAGGCGAACGCTGCCGAATACCGCCGGCTCACCGGCTGTTTCTGATCCCGCATGAAAACCAACCTCTACGACCTCGAGCCGGCGACCCTGGCGACGGTACTCGGGGATTCCGGTCCCCGTTTCCGCGCCGAGCAGGTCTCCCAATGGCTCTATCAGAAGCACGTCGACCACTTCGGCGAGATGACCAATCTGCCCCGGGAGATGCGCGAGGACCTGGACCGCCGTTTCACCCTCGATCGACCGGCCATTCGCGAGGTCACCGAACCGGCCGACGACGGCACCCGCAAATACCTGCTTGCCCTGGCGGATCAATCGCTGATCGAGGCCGTCGCGATGCCGACCGGCAAGCGCACCACGTTCTGCATCTCCTCGCAGGCCGGATGCGCGGTGGGGTGCACTTTCTGTGTCACCGGCTTCTTCGGCGCCGGCCGCAACCTCACCCCTGCCGAGATCGTGGGGCAGGTCCACGTCCTCCAGCGAGAGATGGACGTTCCCTCCGAGAAATTGAACCTCGTCTTCATGGGGATGGGAGAGCCACTGCTCAACCTCGATCACCTGCGCACGGCGCTGGAGATTCTCGGCCGGACGATTCCCTCCCGGCGAATCACCATCTCCACCGCCGGAATCATTCCGGGCCTCGACGCCCTCGCGAAATTCGAGCCTCTGCCGAACCTGGCGATCTCGGTCAATGCCCCCGACCAGACCCGTCGGGAGCAGATCATGCCGATCACCCGCAAGTACCCGCTCGACGAGTTGATGGAGGCCGTTCGCCGATTTCCTCTGGAGCACCGGAGGGAAGTCACCGTCGAGTACGTGCTCCTCGCCGGATGGAACGACGCCCCCCGTGATGCGGAGATGCTGGCAAGACTGGTGCGGGGAGCGCGGGTGCTGATCAACGCGATCCCCTTCAACCCCGACCCGCGACTTCCATCATGGATGAAGCGGCCGGGCGACGATGCGATCGATCGATTCGCCGCGGTGATCGCACACCATGGAGTCCCGATCACCGTGCGCAGGTCCAAAGGGCTCGGGATCGCTGCCGCATGCGGGCAGCTCCGGGGACGCGAAGAGTTGCCACGGCGGCCGGTGCTCGCTGCGAAACGGCCGACACGGATGGCAAAGCCCGGCGAGCCTCATCGATGACCGCCGCCGGCCGATCGTCGATCACTGGCTCTACGGTGCAGCGATTCGCAACCGCTCTTCGGCGAGCTCGATCACCAGAGGCGTGAAGGTCACCGGCTCACCGTCTGCAAAGACTTCCATCTCACGCTCGCTGACGAACTCGAACCGATCGCCCCGCTTCAGCGTGACGTACGGCCGGCGGACGTGCTTTCCGCTGTACGCCAGCGGAAGTGTGCGGAGAAGCTGCCACTTGCTGCACTTCCGAACCAGGCAGAGATCGAGCTTCCGGTCATCGATCCGGGCGGTCGGAACGATACGGATCCCTCCCCCATAGCGCTCCGAGTTCCCGACCGCAGCGAACATGATCTCCTCCTGCGATTCGCTTCCGTCGAGCGTGAGGGTGACCCGATGAGGACGGAACCGGCCGATGACCCGAAAAATCGAGTAGAGATAGACCGCCGAGCCGTTGAGAAAGCGCACATTCTGGTTGGCATAGCGGGCGACCTCGGAATCGAAGCCGAGACCGGCGACGCCGAGGTAACGGATCCCGTTGGCCAGGGCCACATCCACCTCGCGAACGCGTTCGGTGAACAGCATTTCGCAGGCAAGCTCCAGATCACGCGGAATCCCGAGAAGCCTGGCGAAGTCGTCTCCCGAACCGAAAGGCAGGATTCCCACCACGTTCCGCCGCAGATCCATCTCACGGATCATCAGATTGAGCGTTCCGTCTCCGCCACAGGCCACCACCCGGTCCCAGTCGTCACGGGAAGCCTCCGCGCCGAGCTCGATCAGATGCTCCCGGCTCCGGCTTTCACTGACCGAGACCTCCGCTCCACGCTCCTGCAGGTAGGGCAGAGCCTTCTCCATCCACCTTCCCGCCCGGCCTCGGCCCGCGGTGGGATTGACAATCAGTTTGAGTCGCATTCGATCCGGTCTTCAGAGAAGCCGATCGCGGGAGGAAAGTCAAGGGGATCCGTGGTGGGTTGCTGCGGTCATCCGTGGATCAGGGCTCGCCGAAGAGTGCGGTCTGCACCTCTCTCGTGTCGGAGGGTGGCCGCCGCACGGATCGGCGTGCCGGACGGGGACGACGTCCCAGGAGCATCGGAAGATGGCGGTGCAGCCACATCTTCGACTCACGGTAGTAGCGGAAGCGTGTCTCGTGACGGTGAAAGCGCCGGTTGTGGGCCGGACCGAGAACTCGATGGAGGTACTCGTGATGGATGATGGACTGGATGAACCAGGCGGGAACCTTCGGGGTGTCCAGGAGCGGGTGGATCCGAACCATCCGGGTGCTGGAATCGTAGGATCCGAGCCGGATGCTCTGGCGGGCGCGGCGGCCGATCTTCCGGCCCCAGCGCACTTCCAGCCGTTCGATCTCCGGAAAATACTCCCTCCGGACATCCTCGGCGATCGCCTCGAGGTCGTGAAAGGATCCGTCGGGATCGACCTCGATCACCCAGCCCTGCTCCATCAGATCCTCCTCGGATTCACCCTCGCTTCGATCATCACCCGGACTCCATACTTCGTCAAGGTGTGCGACCGACGGATCATTCCTGGTGAAGGATGTCGCCGAGGCTGCTGGTGGCGGCCGCGGTGAACATCGCGGAGGCGGCGGAGATCACCTCCGGGCCTCGCTTCATTCCAAGGAACAGTCCGACGCCGAAGCCGACCGCCAGTGCGGTGATGGGAAACTGGGCGATGTGCCCCCGCCAACTGTCGGGGATGAGGTTTTCCACCTCTTCGAGCAGAGCCTCCGGACCTCCGGAGACAAAGGCATCGCCCAGTGATCGGGCGCGTCCGGAAACGGGGTCATCGTCGAAATCGAGCCCGCCCGCGGCTCGTTCGTAGTCATCCGAATAGCGATCCTCTGGACTCACGGTCACCTCACTCGTCGTCATCGTCACTGCGCAACAGCAGGCCGATCAGAAATCCGATTCCGACCGACGCAATGAGCGCTTTGCCGGGATTCTCACGAACGTACTGCCGGACCCGATCCGGCCATTCGGAGACCTCCGCCTCGTCGAGCTTCGCCCGGGCTGACGAGACCTGCCGCCGCGCCGCATCGGACGCTTTCCCATACTTCTCACGAACGGTGTCGCTTGCTGCGGAAAATTTCTCGTTCACGGCATCACGGGCGCGGCTGGCTCGTGATTTCCCTCCCTCGTCTTCGGGCTCAGCCGTGGTGTCTCTCGTTTCGTCCATAACTCCTCCGTAATCGGCGATCTTACCTCTGCCGCCACCCGCGGAACAACCGGAACGCCGCCAGAATCACGGCGAGCAGGGGGAGCAGATGAATCCAGCCTCCGAACGTGACGCTCGCCAGCATTGCCACGAGCCAGGCGATCAACAGAATGGCAACGACGGTCCACATGCAGGGGAAACCCTATCGCAATTCCAGCCGGTTTTCGACGTGCTCGACACCGTCCACCGTACCCGCCACCCGAGCAGCCCGTTCCCGATCGGCTGCGGAAGCCACCGTCCCGATCAGAGTCACAGCTCCGCGTCTGGCATCGACGATGATGTCGTAGCCCCCGAGGACCGGATCTCGCTGCAGTGCCTGGCGAACCGAGGCCGACAGCGCGGCGTCGTCGATCTGGCGCGACGGAGCCGGCGTCGAGGCACACCCGACCGTCAGAAGCAGAGCAACCATCAGTACACTCCACCTGCTTCGATTCATGCTCCGCCAGCCTGCAGATCGCATGCCGCGATCCGCCGGCCTCCCGGGGCCCATGGCGTTGAATCAACCGGTGGAGCGGGGGCGTTGAAGTGCGGTGCGACGCACCGCTTTTCCTGAACCTGTTCCCAGGCGGGAACCGAACAGTTGCCCCGACGCGCACCTTCGACCAGGCGGGAAGTGGGGATTCGCGAGAAGCGAGCTCACGCTTCATCGCCGGTTAACTCATCGCCATTGGGGCCCCGGGCCGATCGGGGCTGGAGATGCTCGCTTCGCCTCCCGCCGTCCGGCTCGCTGTTCATCGGTGAGTGGTCTATCCTTCCCCCCGTGCGTGTGCGGCTGAAAGACGTGGTCCATCGCTATGGACGGGATGGCGATTCGGCCGCGGTGCTCGCGCTTCGGGAGATCAGCCTGACCATCGAGTCGGGTTCGTTCCTGGTGATCATGGGTCCGTCGGGCAGTGGAAAGTCGACTCTGCTGCACCTGATCGGAGCGGTCGAGCGACCGACCGCCGGCGAACTCTGGCTCGGAGACATCGAGACGTCCCTGCTGGACGAGCGGGCGCTGACCCTGCTGCGGCGCGAGTCCATCGGATTCGTCTTTCAGTTCTTCAACCTGATCCCGACCCTCTCGGTGGAGGAGAACATCGCCTTTCCTCTTCAACTCCTGTCCAGGACCGCGCCGGAGATCGACCAGCGGGTGGGAGAGGTGCTGGAAAGGATCGGGCTCACCCGCCGCAGGCAACACTATCCGAACCAGCTCAGTGGGGGGGAAATGCAACGCGTCGCCATCGGGCGCGCGATCGTCCATCATCCCCGGTTGATTCTTGCCGACGAGCCCACCGGGAATCTCGACAGCCGCACCGGAGAATCCATTCTTCAACTCATCCGGTCGGTCCATGAAACGGACCAGCCGACCATCGTTTTCGCCACCCACTCCGATCACGCCGCGTCCTACGGCCAATCAAGGATTCACATCGTCGACGGCAGGATTGCCGAGGCAGAGCCGTGAACCGCACCACCGGCCTGCGCGCGGTCATTCGGGCGCTCGTCCTCCGGCCTCTGATCCGCGAGCCCGGCCGGTCCCTGCTCACCATCAGTGGCATCGCCGTCGGCGTCGCGGTCCTGGTGGCGATTCAGCTCTCCAATCAGAGCGCTCTTCAGGCGTTCGACGAATCGGTCAATGCCGTGGCGGGTCGGGCCAACCAGCAGATCATCTCCGCCTCCGGCTCGCTCGACGAATCACTACTCTATGTCCTGCAACCCTGGTGGAGCTCCGGGTTGCGATTCGCTCCGGTGATCGATCTCGACGGCTCCATCGTTCCCTCCGGAACACCGGTTCGGATTCTCGGGGTCGATCTCCTGTCCGATCTCCACTTCCGCGATTATCGCTATGCACGGATTCTGACCACAGAAGCGAGCCGTGAACAGAGATTCCAGACGTTCCTCGCGCTGTTCCAGTCCGATTCTGCAATCGTTCCGGAAACATTCGCCGCGGAACACCACCTCGCGCTGGGAGATCCGATCCGGATCAACTCCAACGGTCGAAGCCCCCGATTCATCGTCCGGGGCATCCTGAAGGCTCGAGGCCCCGCCACCGCATTCAATGGCAGTCTGGTGATTCTCGATATCGCCACCGCCCAGCGAGCGCTCGGAATGCGAGGAAAGCTGACCCGCGTGGATCTGATGGTTCCAGCGGAGGCCCTTCCGCGGCTGTCGGTCGCGCTGGGAGATCGGTTTCCATCCGGGGTGCGGATGGAACCTCCGTCCCGACGAGGCGAGCGGGTGGGAACCATGCTCCGCGCGTTCCGGGTCAACCTCCTGGCCCTGGCGGCCGTTTCGCTGCTGGTGGGCATCTTCCTGGTCTACAACACGGTCCTGGTCTCGGTTCTCCGCCGCCGTGGCCAGATCGGAATCCTCAAGACTCTCGGCGTCTCTCCACGGCAGATCTTCGCGGCCTTTCTGCTCGAAGGAACCGTCCTCGGACTTGCCGGCTCGGCACTCGGCCTGGTCCTCGGATATGGACTGGCGTGGTCCACTCTCGGCCTGATCGCCAGAACCGTCAACTCGCTCTACGTGACGACCGCACCCCGGAGCATCAGCCTGACGGTGGGTATCGCAGCCTCAGGCCTGGTGACCGGAATGGTCATCGCCATCCTCTCCGCGCTGCAGCCGGCAGCCGAGGCGGCCCGGGTTCGTCCGGCAATCGCGATCCGCGAAGGTCGATTCGAGCGACTCTCCCGCCGGCGGATGCTCCGGCTCGCCGCGTTTGCGGCGGTCTGCTTCGTGATCGGCGCAGCACTCTCGCAGGTTCGCCCCCTGTTCGAACTTCCGCTCGCCGGCTATCTCTCCGTCCTCTTTGTCGTCGCCGGATTTTCACTGCTCGCTCCGATGGGCCTGCAGGCGGTTGCGCGACTCCTCTCCCACGGGTTCCGTCGCGGGTTCGGTGTGGCCGGAACACTCGCCTCGGCATCGTTTCCCAGTTCGCTGCGCCGGACCGCCATCGCCACGGCGGCGCTGACCATCGCCATCGGCATGATGGTCGCGGTCTCGCTGATGATCGGAAGCTTTCGGGAGACGGTGAACCTCTGGATCGGCCAGACGGTCCGTTCCGATCTCTGGATTCGCCCCTCCCGATCCCTCTCCAACGGAGGGGCCTCGACATTCCCTCCCGAGATCCTCGAGGCCCTCAACCGGATGAGCTTCATCGATGCGGTGGATCCGTTCCGGGGCCGCAACGTCCTCTATCGGGACCGCTCGATCTTCATCGGAAGCAGCCGGATGACCACGATCGCCAGTCACGGCGGGCTGCCGATGATCTCGCCTCGCGATTCGCGGCGAGCCCTTGCCGAGGCCATCCGGCGAAATGGTGTGGTGGTCTCGGAAGCGTTTGCACTCCGGTTCGACGTCGAGGTCGGAGAGGTGATCCAGCTTCCGACGGCCTCGGGAGTGACCGCATTTCCGGTCACAGGGATCTATCGCGACTACTCCACAGACCGCGGCGTGGTGGTGATGAATCGTCCGCTCTTCGAACGATCATTCGGCGATTCCGCGATCAACACCATCGCGATCTATCTGCGTCCGGGAATCGATCCTGAGGTTGCACGGAGGGAGATCGAGCGCCAGTTCGGAAGCCGCTTTCACGCGTTCGCGTTCAGCAATCGAACCATTCGGTCGGAAGTGATGAAGATCTTCGACCAGACCTTCATGATCACCTACGCGCTGCTGGTGGTCTCGCTCGCCATCGCTGTTCTGGGAATCGTGAACACGCTCGCGGCCCTGATTCTGGAGCGGCGGCGGGAGGTGGCACTGCTCCGGCTCGCAGGTCTGCTGGGTCGCCAGGTGCGCATCATGATCGTGCTCGAGTCACTGGTGATCGGAATCACTTCGACCGGCCTCGGTGCCGCCTGTGGCGAGGTCCTCGCCCTGATCCTCATCTACGTGATCAACCGCCAGTCCTTCGGCTGGACCATCGATTTTCATCCTCCCTGGCCGATTCTGATCCTCTCCGTGGGGGTCACCTTTGCCGCGACGGTCGGTTCCGGGTTTCTCTCTTCCCGACTGGCCGACCGGGTCCGGCTGGCCGCGGAGCTTCAGGAGGAGTGACACGTGGGGTCGGGGGAAGAGCGAAGAGGACCCGCTGCACGACCTCCCACCCCCGGGTTCTTTCGTTTCGCTTATCATCAGAGTGAGGACCAATCATGAAACGGACGATCATCATGCTGGCTGCATTCCTGTCGTTGACCTCATCGCTTTCCGGACAATCCACCCCGAAATTCGGCGCGAACGAAGCGGAGCGGTTCGCCAATCTGGCGCTCGGATGCGTTCATCAGGAGTATCCGAACAAGATCGCTCACGTGTTGAGCTCCGACCAGGATGTGAAGCCTCCCCGAGAGCTGACACCCGCCTTCTACGGCTGTTTCGACTGGCATTCTTCGGTGCACGGACATTGGCTGCTCGCCCGTCTGGCTCGTACCTTTCCGGATGCCTCGTTCACCCCGAAAGCGAAGGCGGCACTGGCTCAGAGCCTCACTCCGGAGCACATCGCCGCCGAGGTCGCCTACATCAATGGCGAAGGAAGGGAGAGTTTCGAACGGCCATACGGATTCGCGTGGCTGCTGCAGCTGGGTGCGGAATTGCGCGAGTGGAAGGATCCTGAGGCCCGGAGAATGAGTGAGGCCCTGAAGCCGCTGGAAGCGGCGGTGAACGGGCGGCTGAAGGAATGGCTGCCGAAGCTCGCCTACCCGATCCGCGCCGGAGAGCACAGCCAGACAGCATTCGCGTTCGGCCTCATTCTGGATGCGGCCCGGACCGCGGGCGACGACGAGATGGAGGCTCTGGTCACGGCCAAGACACTGGAGTTTCACCGCAACGACCGGAACTGCCCTCTCGGCTACGAGCCCTCGGGGCAGGATTTCCTCTCTCCCTGTCTCGCCGAGGCGGATCTGATGCGCCGGGTCATGCCGCCGAAAGAGTTCGCCACCTGGTTGAGCAGCTTCCTGCCGGAGATTCCGAAGGATGGCTCCGCCGGCTGGTTGCCGATCGGGGTGGTGACCGATCGCGCCGACGGCAAACTCGCCCATCTCGACGGGCTCAATCTCAGTCGCGCCTGGATGCTGGAGGGAATCATCTCCGGACTGCCGGAGGGAGATCCGCGGATTCCCGCCCTCGCGGCGGCTGCGAAGACGCATCGGGAAAGCGGACTGGCTGGTGTGACCGGGGAGCACTATGCCGGAGGACACTGGCTGGGCAGTTTCGCGACCTATCTGGTGACGGAACGGGGCATCGCTGATCGCTGAAGCTCATCCGCGTCGAGGTTCACCGCTCGCGATCCCCGGCTCGTCGATCATAGCCGGTCATCTCGACGTATCCGATTCCACTGACTGCGCTGGCACCGATGCGGCCGGAAGTCCTGACCGCTCCTTCCCAGTAGGTCACCCGGGTGGAGCCGGGGGTCATCAGTTCCTGGTCTTTCATCTGTTCTTCGACCAGGAGATCGAGATCCAGGGATGGCACGGTCAGATGCCAACCCATCGGATAGGTGGCGGTGCTGTGAGGCGAGGTCCAGCGCCCGAGCGTCTCGATCCGGTACTGGTCATGGGTCAGATGCACCACCGAGCCGTCGTCCAGGATGAAGGATCCGGCCGAGGTGACGTCCGCCGAGCCATTCGCCCTGCGTATCTGGTAGAGCATCAGCTCGGTTCCGTTGTCGAGCTGCAGGGCGAACCAGTCCCAGCCCAGCTGGCTCTCCCTGAGGTTTCCTCCACCGAATTCGTGATCCATCCAGGCGAGACCATGGCAACGAGTGGCTTGTCCGCCGGTGCTGATGGTCCCCGCGACGCTGAGGCGGCTCAGCGAATAGTAGTGCGATGCGTAATCCTCGCCTTCGGCTTTGACCGACACTCCGTCGATACCATGAACGGCCGGCGGCTTGGTCGCCGTGAGCACCAGATCGATTCGATCCTTTCCCTCCGCGGCCTCGAGGCGGATCCGGTCCGTTCCGATTGCCCTCGCCGACCAGCCCTCGTTGAAGACGTTCAGCGTCCCGGTTCGCGCGCCGGCCAGAAACGGACTGGAGCGATTGAGCTTCTCCGCGTAGCGGAAGCGCTTGTGATCGATGTCGGTCAGCGCGAAATGGGCCAGTTCGAAGTCCTGAAGATCCCATTCGGTGGGCGGCGACGGCGGCGTCAGGGGGCTTCCCACGCGAAAGAACGTGAGCTCGAAACCCCACGAATGACCTTGCTCGGTCTGAAGGTGGCCGGTGTAGTACCACCACTCCGTGCGGAAGTTCTCGTGAGCGCCGTGGTCCCGGGGAAAGACGAAATCGAAGCCCGGACGGGCCGGCTCGAAGTGTCGCGTCCGGGCACCGGCGGGCGCGGCATCCACGGTCGGAGCCGCAATCAGAATCAGGATCAGGACGAGTGCTCTCATTTCCGGAAAATGATGAATCGGCCGGGAACACCCTGTTTCGACCCGGCGCTCCCGTATAATAGCGTTCCTCAAATGGCGGAGCGGTTTTCGACACTGCACGCGGGACAGTCCACCATGCCGGGGGAGTCGACGATTGCGGTCGACGCCGAGGACATTGCGAAGCTGGCCCAGCGATACGTCGATCAGGAGATGTTCGACGAGGCGATCCATCTGTTCGAGATGGCCTGCAAACTCCGTCCGGGCTCGGTTTCACTGAAGATCAACCTCACCCGCGCCCGCGATCTGAAAAAGAAGCGGGAGGCTGAGCGACACAGTTCCATTCGGGAAGAGGTCGAAGCAGAGCGGAACCGCGACGAGATCGATTCATCCCAGTACTCCGGTCTCGCCGAGTACTACATCGCCAAGGATCAGACCTCGAAAGCCATCGAGCTTCTGGAGATCGCAAAGCTCAAGACTCCGAACAATTTCCGGCCGTGGGAGACCCTTGCCCGGCTCTACTACAGTGAAGGTGAATGGGAGCTGGCCGCAACCGAGGTCGAAACCGGGCGCCGGTTCAATCCGTTCGATCGCGGCATGGCCGAGCTCTCCGGACGAATTCGCTTCGAACTGAAGGACTACCGCGGCTCGCTGAGCAGCTTCGTCGACGCCTTCCTCCTCTCGACCGACCAGAAGGGGGAGGCTACCGAACCGGTCCGCCGGATGATCAACACTCTCAAAAAAATCCTCGGACTGGAGAATCGACAGCTCAATGAACTGATCAATGAACGGGTCGAACACCTCCGCACCTGCACCGAACGGCTCGAGTTCCGAAAGGAGAATCTGTTTGGAGCGAACAGCCGCAGAGTGCTTCGGGAGATCACCGCAAAGATCCATCGGGAGACGGAAAAGAGGGAAAACTCCATCACCATCTCGAATGATCTTCGCAATCTCTCCATTCTCAAGCACATGAGGGACGAGCACCTGTTCCGACTCTCCCGGTTCGTTCGCGCGGAGAGCTTCGAGACCGGCGAATATGTCTTCCGCGAGAACGATCGATCCATGGATTTCTACGTGGTCCGCGACGGACTGATCGAGATCCGCAAAGAGACCCCTTTCGGCCCGCAACTGCTCGCGAATCTCAGCGGCGACAAACTGCTCGGAGAGATGAACTTCATCGACCGCCTGCAGCGATCCTCCGACGCGATCGCCCTGGAGCCTTCCACCTGCTACATCTTCTCCTTTACCGCTCTGGACCAGGTCATGGATCAGGACAAGGAGATTGCGGTGGGGCTGCACTGGGCATTCTGGCAGGCCCTGACCGAGAAGGTGCGCGACGCCAACGAACAGCTCAAGCTGTTCTTCCAGGAAGACGCGAAGAGTCAGCACCGCCGGAAGGAGGAAGCCCGGGCTTCCGAGGCGCAGCAGGTCCGGGTCCGGTCGGAAGACAAGGTCGACCTGTTCCGTGAGCGCGGCCTCTCCGCGGCCGAAATGAAACTCCTCGCCACCTTCTCGAACGAAGAACGGTTCCGGACCGGATCCACCATCTTCCGCGAAGGGGAAAAGGGCGACAAGCTCTATATCGTGCTCGAAGGCCGGGTGCGCATTTCCAAATTCATCCCGGGCGTTGGAGAAGAAGCGCTCACCGTGCTCGATCGAGGAGACTTTTTCGGAGAGATGGCCCTGATCGACGAGAAGCCCCGGTCGGCGGATGCAAAAGCCCATGAGATGGACACCACCGTCCTCTCGATCGACCGCGCCACCCTCAACGAGATCCTCGGAATGGATCCCCACGCCTCTCTCCAGTTCCTCAACCTCCTCTGCCGCATGATCAGCCGCCGCCTCCGCGAGATCAACGACAAGATCGTCCAGTGGAAGTACATGTCCGGCGGGTTCTAGAACCGCGGACGCCGGGTGACCGACGTCCGGATTCTCAGAGTTGAGGTTTGAACCAGTCCGCGATCTTCTCTTTGACCCGTGACTGGAAGGGTCGCCTCCGGAAATGCCGCATGGTGACCTCCTCGGAACGGGAGAGGTCTTCCTGAAACATCGATTCCATCTGTGCGGCGAAGGCCTCATCATAGACGTTCACGTTCACCTCATCGTTGAGCCGGAAGCTGCGGGCGTCGAAATTCGATGACCCGATGGTGCTCCAGATTCCATCCACGACCATGGTCTTGGCGTGCATCATCGTCCCCAGGTATTCGTGGATCCGGATTCCAAGACGGAGAAGACGCTCGTAGTGCCACCGGCTCGCCTGCCGGACGATGGGTACATCCGTCCAGCGGCCCGGTACGATGACCCGGACCTTCACGCCCCGTCGCACCGCACCGGCGAGAGCGGTGAGCGTGTCGTGGTCCGGAAGGAAATAGGCGTTGTTGATGGAGATCGACTTTTCGGCACTGACGATGGAGATGACGTAGAGCAGTTTGACCGCGGAGACCCCTTCCGAGGGCGATGATTTGATCACCTGGGTCCGGGTCTCGCCGACCGGGTCGACGTCGGGGAAGTAGTCCAGTCCGGTGAGAATCTCACCGCGGCTCTTGACCCAGTTGTCCATGAACGCGAACTGCATCTGCGTCACCGCGGGACCTTCGACCTGGACCTGGGTCTCCCTCCAGTGATCGGGAGCATCGGCGTCGCCGAGCCACTCGTCCGCGATGCCGACGCCCCCGGTGAACGCGATCCGGCCGTCCACGATGAGCATCTTCCGGTGTGTCCGGTGATTGGCGCGGGAGAGTGTGTACCAGCGGATCTCATGATAGAGCTCGATATCGACCCCGTTGCTCCGCATGAACTGCAGCAGAGCGGCGGACATCGACCCGGAGCCCACCGCGTCGAGGATCAGCTTGACGCGCACGCCAGCCCGGGCCTTTTCCACCAGAAGCTCGGCGAATTCGCGCCCGATCCGGCCGTCCCAGTAGATGTAGGTCTCCATGTTGATGGTCCGTCGGGCGGCACGAATCGCCCGGATCATCGCCGGAAAGATCTCGTCGCCGTTCCGCAGGAGGGTGAGCCGATTTCCGCTGACCAGGGGGACACCGGTCAACGCGTACATGGTCTGCGCGAAGGCCGTGTCCCGGATCCCGAACTGGTGCTTCATGTGGTAGCGGAGCGCCATCCTTCGCTGCACCAGGGGTAGCCTGGGTCTTCCCGGATAACGCGGTCGACGGCGTCCACTCATGATCAGAACAGGACCCGGAGAAGCCAGCCGAGACAGAGGATGGTGATCAGAAGAGCCGCCACGGCAGCACAGACCAGCACGGCGACGATCGCCGCGACGATCAGGGCGATTCGATGCAGCGCCCGTGGCGGCTGGCTGCGGTCGCGGTACTGGAGAAGGAGATGGACGTTGGTCAGGTTCTCCTGAAACAGAAAATCGATGGCATCACCAAGGATCGGGACCGACCCCACCAACAGGTCGACCAGAATATTGAGCACCATTCGCGCGACCCGGCCGAACGGCACCCGGTGCCTCAGTGCACCGAAGACGATCCAGCTGGAAAGAATCGCACCGACGATGTCCCCGACGCCGGGGATCAGCCCGATCGCCGGGGCCAGCCCCACTCTTCGCCGCATGCCGGGAATCGGAATGGCGGCATCGAGAATCCAGGCGAGCTTGCGCAAGGCCAGCAGGTCCGCAGGCAGCGCCTCGTCGGGCTCCACGATCTCCGGGGTGATCGGTCGCATGGGCGGATCCATTATGCAATGACGGTGTCAGCCTCAGCCAGCGGCCATCGCGGCGGCGCCGCAGCGGTGTCCATCCTCTTCCACGCGTCCTTCTGCCTTTCCGCTTCATCCTTTACTATGCATGGGATGGGGCTTGCACAGAGGCTGACCTACGGATCAGATGATGAGTGACGATGGCAACGGTCGGACACGCTCCCGCCACGGCCTGCTGGATCGGCTGAACGCGACCCGTCAATGGATCAGCCGCTCCTGGTCGGAGGAGGCGGTGATGATGTACCGCCGGTCTGCCTCCGGAAAGAAGCGTTTTCAAGTGGTCGGGGTCGAGGTCTTCCTGTTCACCCGGGAGGTGATTCGGGATTTCATCCGGGTCGGGGGAACCTCACGCGCCGCGTCCCTCGCCTACACCACACTGCTGTCCCTGATCCCGCTGGTGGTGGCCTTCTCCATGGCCATTCGCAGCTACTTCTCCCGGATCTTTCCCGACATCCGATCTCAGGCAGACACCATCTTCAATGTCATCCTTCCGTATCAGGCGCCCCAGATCGCGTTCCATCTCAATCGGTTCGCCGAGAATGCCGAGACGGCTTCGGCCCTCGGGGTCATCGTCTTCCTGGTGATCTCATTCCGGCTGTTCCTGGCGGTCGAAGCAAGCATCAACGTGATCTGGCACGTGGAACGGGTCCGGGGATATCGCGCACGATTCCGGGCGTTCACCATGCTGCTGTTCTGGGGACCGATCCTGATCGGGTTGTCGTTCGCGACCAGCGTCTCGCTCCAGCAGAACCCCTATCTCCGGATGCTCATCGAACAGACCTTTCTTCCCGATTTCATCGCCGTGTTCGTTCTGTTCCTCGCATTCACCATGCTCTTCTGGCTGGTGCCGACGACGCGGGTTCAGATCACTTCGGCGATGACCGGAGCCGCCGTCACCACCATTCTGTTTCAGGGTCTCCGCTATGGGTTCGGCTACTACGCACGACATCTGTTCGAGGGCCGGCTGAATGTCATCTACGGCACGCTCGGACTGGTGATCATCTTCCTGCTGCTGATGGAGTTCATGTGGGTGGTGATTCTCCTCGGAGTGCAGATCAGCTATGTCCACCAGAACCTGCGAGGACTGCTCCGCGCCAGTGAGCTGCAACTGGTCGACCAGCCTCAATATGACCACTACTTTGCTCTGCGCACCCTCATCGAGATCGCCCGCTCGTTCGAGGCCCGGGAGGAGGCACCCTCCTCCTATCGACTGGCCGAACAGTTCGGAGCCACCGATGCGCAGATGCTCCGCGTCCTCAAGCGGCTGGAGGGGGAGAAGCTGGTCAAGGAGATCGGCGGAGACTGGACCGGCTGGGTACCGGGAGGAGATCCCGATCGGATCACCATCGAGGAGGTCGTGGCGGTGATGGAAGGCCGTTACCGCCAGGTGCCTCCAAGCGCGGCCGCGGAACCGGACCAGGCAGTATCGGAGCTCTTTCAGTATCTCGACCGCTGTACCTCGGACGCGCTCCAGACGCGTTCGGTCGGCCAGATGGTGCGTGATCTCTATGGCCCCCGCCGACCCTCCCGCGAGGAAGACGCAGTTCCTGCCGAAGGCTGAGCGCGCGGACCGGGAACATTCGCAACCGCATCCTCCCCCGCACTCCGGCGGATCCGGGTGATCCGGCGCATCGTCTCGTAGACGACGGTGGTCGTGGTCAGCCAGAGGATGCCCGCCGTCAGTCCACCCGCAATGTCGGAGATCCAGTGCACACCGAGGTAGACCCTCGAGGCGCTGATGGCGAGAATCATCGTCAGCGCCAGAGCCACCGCCGCCGATTTCCCCCTCCGCAACGGAAGGGCCCGCAGCGCAACAAACGCGAGCGCGCCGAAGACGAACATCGAGCCCATCGTGTGCCCACTGGGAAACGAGTAGCCGGTGGCATGGGTGAGCGCCCGGGAGAGATCCGGCCGGGCCCGGCGGTAGATCGTCTTCAATCCGAGATTGAGTAGTGAACCGCTGACGACGGTCACCAGCAGATAGAGGGCCAGATCACGGCGCCGGCGGATCCAGAGAAGAATCGCAACCGCCGCGGTGAGGCCCCCAAGCCCCACCGGAGTGCCGATGGTGGTGAAGATCAGAAAGAAATGTGTCGCCCCGGCGTTTCGCACTTCCGCCGCATAGCTTGCGGCCTGTGTGTCCGCACCGCGAAGAGCCGCCGTATTGGAACGCAGCTGCTCGGTCAGATCGATGAATCCGTCACCCACCACAGCGGCGAGAATGGTGCCGACGGCCAGGATCAGAAGAACGGCTGCGTAGGGTCTGAGCCGGCGAATCAGTGGCCAACGGCGACCGCTCCAGCGTTCGAACAATCCGCGGCCACGACTCCACTCCACCACCTTCCGACCGGATTTCATCGCCACCCGCCAGAGGTGAGGTACGGCCCGGTCCACAACGAACCAGGCCAGGCCGAAGAACAGGACGAAACCGAGCCAGGGGAGAATGAAGGCGAGGAGCGGACTCATGATCACGGACTCGAATGCAGAAGCCCGGCCATCCGGGACGCAGGGTGGCGCGCCCTGACCTCAGACCTCGTCTCAGATCTCAAGACGAGGTCCGGGGCCGTGACGCCTCACCGCCCCCCGTACTGCTTCTGATAGTACTCGCGATACTCGGCGCTCTTCTCCTTGATCGCCCGCCACCAGCTCTCGTTCCGCTGATACCAGCGAACGGTACACTCCAGGCCTTCCTCGAATGTGGCTTGCGGCTCGAAACCGAGCGCGGCGAGACGGGAGGTATCGAGGGAGTAGCGCCGGTCATGACCCTGACGATCCGCCACGTGGCGGATCAGAGACTCGGGCTTGTCCAGAAGCTGGAGGATCCGTCTGGTGATCTCCCGATTTTCGAGCTCGTTTCCACCGCCGACGTTATAGACCTCGCCATTCTCTCCGTGCTCGATCAGGAAGTCGATCGCAGCACAGTGGTCGTCCACGAACAGCCAGTCGCGCACATTGCGGCCATCCCCGTAGAGAGGGAGTGCCTGATCGTCCACCGCGTTCGTGATGAACAGAGGAATCAGCTTTTCCGGGTACTGCCAGGGACCATAGTTGTTCGAGGCGCGGGTCACGATCACCGGAAGGTCGTAGGTCTCGCCATAGGCGTACGCCATCCGATCACCGCCGGCCTTGGAAGCCGAATAGGGATTGCGGGGATTGAGCGGGTCGGTTTCGCGGAACGAGCCCGAATCGATCGAACCGTACACCTCGTCGGTGGAAATCTGCACGAATCGCTTCAGCTCCGGCGCGTGCTTGCGTGCTTCCTCCAGCAGGACCAGCACCCCGCGTACGTCAGTCTCGATGAAGCTCGCGGCCTCCATCAGAGAACGGTCGACATGGGTTTCCGCCGCGAAATTGACCACCACGTCGATCCCCTCACCATCGACACCCCGGTAGGCCTCGGCCACATCCTCCGGATTGGCGATGTCGCCCTGGACGAAGCGGTAGTTCTGCGAGCCCTCGAATTCGGACAGATTCTCCCGATTGCCCGCATAGGTCAGTTTGTCCAGGTTCACCACCCGCGCCTCCGGATGGACGGCGAAGATGTGGCGAATGAAGTTGGAGCCGATAAAACCGGCGCCGCCGGTGACGAGATAGCGCATCAGGTCCTCGATTCGTGACGATTTGAAGCGCCGGGATTCTATACCACCGCCGCTCGCGTGCCCCTCCCAACCCGCTTCACGCAACCGGGGATTCCAATCGTGTATGCGGTAGAATTGGAGCCGCACCATGCCGGAATACATCCCCGACCCCGACCTCAACGAGCTGGTTCGAGAAATCAACAACGGCCCCGTCCCCGAGGTGGGCGAATCCAGCGGATCTTCGATCCCGGGCAGCACGGTCGAGCCGGGGCACCCGCTCGAGCGGCTTCTCGAGGAGATGTTCCGGCGGGGCGCAAGCGACCTTCTGCTCATCCCGGGCTCGCCACCGGTCTTTCGAGTCAATGGGAGCCTCGCCCGTGGCGGGTCGGACCCTCTGGAACCCGATTCGGTGGAGCGGATGTTCGCGAATGCTCTCCGGTCGTACGAGTCACGCCTTCGGGAATCCGACGCCGCGGACTTCTCGCTCCGCATCACCGGCACGGCGGAAGAACGCCCGGCCCGAATGCGCGTTCGAGTGAATCTTCACCGCCAGAGGGGCACCATCGCGGCAGCAATTCGTGCGCTTCCCGGGGCCATTCCGACTCTGGAGGAGCTCCACCTGCCGGCCGGGCTGGCCGCCCTGGTCGAACCGATGCGCGGACTGGTGCTGGTCTGCGGCCCCACCGGCTCGGGAAAGTCGTCCACCCTGGCGGCTCTGGTGGGAGAGATCAACCAGCGCCGAAGCAGCCATGTCGTGACCATCGAAGATCCGGTCGAGTACGAGCACCCCAATCTCCAGTCGGTGATCGAGCACATCGAGATCGGACGGGATGCCCGATCATTTTCAGCCGCGTTCCGCTCGATCCTCCGCCAGGATCCCGACGTGATCCTGGTGGGCGAGATGCGCGATCTCGACACCATGGCCACCGCATTGACCGCCGCCGAGACAGGCCATCTGATCCTTTCCACTCTACACACAGGCGATTCGACTCAGGCCATTCATCGGATCATCGATGCGTTCCCCGGCCCGCAGCAGACGCAGATCCGCCAGCAACTGGCCATCAGCCTCAACGCGATCGTCACCCAGCAGCTGGTGCCGGTCTCCGGAGGTCCCGGCCGCCTTCCCGCCGTGGAGGTGCTGATCGCGAACACCCCCGTCCGCAATCACATTCGCAACGACCGCCTGCAGAACATCGCATCCGAGATCACCCTGGGCAAACGTCAGGGAATGATCTCTCTCGAGGAGTCGCTCGGCGCGCTGGTACGCGAGCGGCTGATTCCCCTGGAGGAAGCGAGGATCCGATCACGGCGCCCGGACGAGCTCGAGAGCCATCTCCGGGATCCATCGACATGATCCAATCCTCCACCATCGTCGAAGCACTGCTCCTGCAGAGTATTCTCCGCCCCGATCACGTCGCCTTTTCAATCGACACGGGAGAGTCGATCCGCTATGGCCCCCTGGCTCGAGAGGTCTGGCAATGGGCTGGAGCACTTCGGCGTCTCGGGTTGTCTGAAGGCGGTCGCTGCGCGATCATCCTTCCGACCGGTCTCGATTCCCTCCGGGTTCTCTTTGGAACCCAGGTGGCAGGGGGCGCACCCGCGGGAATCGCGCCTTCGCTCCCGACTCAGACCATCCTGAAGAGACTCGACCGCATCGACTGCGACCTCGCCGTCTGCCAGCCATCCCTCGCCCGGGTGCTGAACGAAATCCCTCGACGAGCCCGGATCGTGACACCGGACCAGTTGCGCCGTGAGGTCACCCTCGGTTCGGAAGACACTCCCTTCCGGCTTCCTCCACCGGATTCCGCGGCCTTTCTGCAGTTCACCTCCGGCACCACGGGCGAGTCACGCGCGGCGGTCCTCCGTCACGATCAACTGGTCAGCAACCTCGTGCACTCCGCTACAGGGCTGCGGGAGGACGAGGTGATGGTGAGCTGGTTACCGCTCTACCACGATCTCGGTCTGGTTCGATTCGTGTTCACCCCCGTGATGCATGGATTCTCCTGTCATCTTCTGCAACCGTCTCTGGGAAATCTCGGCGCATGGCTGGAAACCCTTCACCGGGTACGAGGCACAGTCACCGGAAGTCCTGACTTCGGCTATCGTCTGGCTGCCCGCGCGGTCCCGCCCGACGGACTCGATCTCAGCGCCCTCCGATTCGCCACCAACGGGGGTGAATCGGTCCGGACCAGCACCATCGACCGGTTCGAGTCCCGTTTCGGAGCTCCAGGCACGATCATGCCGGGATACGGACTCGCCGAGGCGACTCTCACGGTGGCCTCGATGATCCCCGGCATGCCCCGACGGGTCGATGCGGCAGGACACATTTCCTGCGGCCCGATCGACGACAGTCTCACCGTCCGGATCGTGGATCGGAAGGGGGAGCCGCTGCCCCCGGGCGAAGCGGGAGAGATCGTCGTTCGGGGTGACCGGGTGTTCTCCGGGTATCTCGGCGAGCCGGCGGAGACCCGGCTGACGCTCGCCGATGGATGGCTCCACACCGGGGACACCGGCTACCTGGACCCAGACGGTTTTCTGTTCGTCCTGGGAAGAAAGCGCACCATGATCAAACGCGGGGGCGTGACGTTCGCTCCGCGGGAGATCGAGGAGGCAGTGGATCAGCTCTCGTTCGTGCGGATGGCAGGAGCCATTGGAGTTCCTCATGCCGTCGGGAGCGAGCGGATGGTGGTCGTGGTCGAGATCGAGCCGAGCGGCCCGGAGCCGCTGAGCGTTCTGCTCCGGCGGATCTCCGATGTGACCCGATCGGTGATCGGCTCGGCGCCCGACGAGATTCTCCCGGTGCGGCCTGGCTCCATTCCTGTGACTCTCAACGGAAAGCTCCGGTACGATCGGCTCCGCGAGCACTATCTCGAGGGACGGCTCTCCCTGCTCCGGGACATGCTGTCTGCATCCTGTCCATGAAGGAGGTTCGTCTGATGACGCCACCACCAACAACTCTCACCGAGACCCTGTTCGCACAGGCCGGGCGCGTCCCGGACAAGCTGGCGTTCTCGATCGACACGGGCGAGTCGATCCGATTCGGCGAGCTCGGCGATCAGGTACGCAAATGGTCCGGGGCGCTGCGTCGGCTCGGTCTGCAGGAGGGAGGACGCTGCGCCATCGTGCTTCCCACCGGGCTCGACTTTCTCCTGACGCTCTTCGGAGCGCAGGCGGCGGGAGGGGCACCCGCAGCCATTCCGTCATTCCTTCCCTCGCACACCATCCTTCGCAGGATCGCCTCGATCGATTGCGACGTCGCAGTGTGTGACGCGGCCACGGCATCGTCGCTGGCCGGACAGTCCGAAAGGACGCGCCTCCTCACTCCCGACGAGATCCGGCGGGAACTGGAGAACGGTCGCCCCGCAGACATGCCCCGACCGACGCCCGATTCGATCGCCTTCCTTCAATTTACCTCCGGAACCACGGGCGAATCCCGAGCGGCAGTTCTCCGGCACCGTCAGGTGATGAGCTATCTCCGGGAGAGGAACACTTTCCGGAATGACGAGGTCATGGTCAGTTGGTTGCCTCTCTATCATGACCTGGGGCTGGTCCGTTTCGTCCTCGGAGCTGTCTTCGACGGCTTCTCCTCTCATCTGTTGCAGCCCTCGCTGCGCAATCTCCGGGCGTGGCTCGAAACAATCGATCGCGTCGGAGGAACCGTCAGCGGGAGCGCCGACTTCGGGTATCGGGTGGCCTCGAGGGCCGTCGATCCCGAGGGGCTGGATCTGAGCACGCTGTATTTCCTCATCAGCGGCGGTGAGGCGGTCCGCGTCAGCACGATCGAACAGTTCGAATCCCGATTCGGGATTCCCGGGAGAATCATGCCGGGATACGGCCTGGCCGAGGCCACCCTTGCCGTGTCGACCATGATTCCGGGTCTTCCCCGGAGGATCGACGAGCGCGGGAACATCTCCTGTGGTCGTCCCGGCGATTCTCTCGAGCTGCGAATCTCCGGCCCGGATGATGGACCTCTCCCAGCGGGGAAGAGCGGTGAGATCCTGGTCCGCGGAAATCAGGTCTTCTCCGGATACTTCAATGATCACGATGGAACCACCGAGGTGCTGCGGGGCGGCTGGCTGCACACCGGCGATGTCGGCTATCTCGACCGGGAGGGATTCCTGTTCGTCCTCGGCCGGAAACGCGCAATGATCAAGCGGGCCGGATCGGCGATCGCACCACGGGAAGTCGAGGAGTCGGTGGATGCGCTCCCCTTTGTTCGCCTTTCTGCAGCCATCGGCGCTCCCGACATGGAAGGGACCGAGCGCCTGGTCATCGTGGTGGAAGTCGACGGGAATCGGGAACCGCTGGAGTCTCTTGCGCGGCAGGTGTCCGAGCGGATCGGCGAGACCATGGGGTTCGCTCCTGATGAGGTGCTCCTGGTCCCCCGCGCGACGATTCCCCTGACTCACAACGGGAAACTCCGTTACGGAGCCCTTCGCGACGCCTACCTTGCCGGCTCACTCCCGACCCTCGAGGATCAGGAAGGATCCTGAGCCGCGGAGAGCTGCGGATGTGCCAGCAGCCGCCTCACCTGAGACACCACCTGCTCGGGATGCTCGCGGTAGTAGTTCTCGAGCCACGAGGCCAGGCGATCTCCCAGCTGCTGGTCGATCTCCTGTTCGCTCTCTCCGGTCACGCCGGTCGTGTCGATCGGCGGATGCAGCGTCAGAATGAGCTCACCCCGGGACGTCGCCTCACCGGTGACCGGAATCAGGGGAGCGTGCGTGCTTCTCCACAACCCCATCACTCCCCGTCCCCAGCAGACGCGGCGCCCGAGCAGTGCCACGGCCACACCCTGCTCTCTGGGGACATCGGGAAAGATCATCACCGGCTTTCCACTGCGAGCATGACGGATCATCCGGACCATCGCCGCAGAGGACCGCCCCCGGCCGGTGAGACTCTGGTCCAGCAGCAGGATCTCCGGATGCCGGCGCAGCAGCGCCAGCGAAAGAGGAACGGTTGGACCGGCGTGCCAGCCCACCAGGATCGGCGGCCGCGCCTCCCGAGCCAGACCTTCCTCATTGTGAATCGCAACCAGTGACAGCTGTTGCCGGGTCCTGCGAAGTGGACGAAACGACCAGACAATCCGCGTCCGGAACGCCCCGGCCGCCATCTCTGCGATCAACCGGTCGGCCTCGGGCGCTGGCAGTCCCAGGAGATCCTCAAGTTCAGATCGTTTCGGTCCGGCCAGCCCCAGCCATGACAGACACCAGCCGAGCCAACCGCCGCCAACCAGGGCGACACGCACGACTGCCCGGATCAGGAGGATCATCGCTGAAAGGCCGCACTCCGGGACGGGCAGGACGAAGAGTGATCAGGGCTCATGGCATTCCACCCGCCGGGGCGGGGCGGCGACCAGACGCATCACCACTCTCTCGAACGACGCTCCTTCCTTATCCGTGAGCAGATCCACGAGCGGCACGCCATGAGCATCCTCGAGTTGAACCAGCAGCTCGGCCACCTGGACCGAATCCAGGCCCAGCCCCGGCGACTCCAGACTGATCGACGAGCGCACCTCCTGGTCACTGAACCCCGAGGGAAGTTTCGCCCGGATCGCCCGGCACACCTCCACCTCGATCTCCTCGCGTGTCATCCTCTCTCCTCCAATCTTCAGTCTGACAAACGACGCAGCCTGCTTGCAAGCTGCGTGTACATTCGGCCCCGGTTTGCGTAGAATCCCCGGCTTTCAGAGGAGGATTTGTGTCGACCAGCCATGACCAACCCGCGGACGGCATGCCGCTCTCGCGGGAGCAACTGCTCGAGATGGCCTATTTCATGCGCCTCACCCGGGCGCTGGAGGAAAAGCTCACCGCTCTGTTCCGCCAGTCCAGGGTCATCGGCGGACTCTATCGCTCGCTTGGACAGGAAGGCGAGGCCGTCGCCGCGGCTTACGCGCTCGATTTCAGCCGCGGAGATCTGGTCTCGCCCCTGATCCGGAACATGGGCGCGATGCTCGTCGCCGGCGCGAAACCGGTCGAGATCTTCCGGCAGTACATGGGCAAGGGGGATGCCCCCTCACGCGGCCGCGATCTGAACATCCACTTCGTCGATCTCCAGCGCGGATTCATCGGACCGATCTCGATGCTGGGCGAGATGATCCCGCTGATGGGGGGCGCGATGCTCGCCTCACGCATGCAGGGGAAAAACAACGTCGGCATGGTCTTCATCGGCGACGGCGGAGCCTCCACCGGCGCCTTCTACGAAGGCCTCAACTTCGCCTCGGTTCAGAAGCTCCCGCTGGTGGTCGTGGTGGAGAACAACGGCTACGCCTATTCCACCCCGACCTCGAAACAGACCGCCGCCGAGCGGCTCTCGGACAAGGGCCTCGCCGTCGGTTGTGCCGCCGAAACGGTGGACGGAAACGACCCCGTCGCCGTCTACGCCGCCGCACGTCGCGCCGTCGATCGCGCCCGCGCCGGCGAGGGAGTGACGCTGCTCGAGGTCCTCACCTTCCGGATGAAGGGCCACGCCGAGCACGACAATCAGTCCTACGTCCCCCGGGAACAGATCGAAACCTGGGCGGAGAAAGACCCGATCACCAACTTCGAACGGATGCTGCTCGAGCGCGAGCTCGCCACCCGCCAGGATCTCGAGGACGTCGCGATGCGCGTTCGCGAGGAACTGGAGCGTGCCGTCGCCGAAGCGGAGGCGTCGAAGATGCCGCGGCCGGACGAGGCGCAGTACGGCGTCTATCACGGTGACGGATTCTGGGAGCGCGCGCCGCGCTGCGAGGGAGATGCGTGATGAGCCAGGACCTGACGCCACAGCGCGGTGGTGAAACGACCTACATCGAAGCGATCCGCCAGGCGATGTGGGAAGAGATGGAAGCAGACGAGCGGGTGTTCCTGCTGGGCGAGGACGTCGGGGTCTATGGCGGCGCGTTCAAAGCCACGGCCGGCCTTCTCGACCGCTTCGGATCCTCCCGGGTCATCGACAGTCCCATCTCCGAGACGGCCATCGTCGGTGCGGCCGCCGGAGCCGCGATGATGGGCATGCGCCCGATCGCCGAAATGCAGTTCATCGACTTCATCTCCTGCGCCTATGACCAGTTGGTCAACTACGCGGCAAAGACACGCTACCGATCCGGAGTCGGCTGCCCCATGGTGGTGAGGGGACCGGCCGGAGGAGGAGTGCACGGTGGGCCATTTCACTCTCTCAACCCGGAAGCCTATTTCATGAACGTGCCGGGACTGAAGATCGTCGCGCCGGGAACCCCCTACGACGCGAAGGGGCTGCTCAAATCGGCGATCCGTGACGAGGACCCGGTGATCTTCCTCGAGCACAAGTTCCTCTACCGGCGAATCAAGGAGGAACTGCCGACGGACGACTTCGTCGTGCCGATCGGACGGGCAAAGGTCCGGCGTACCGGACGGGACGTGACCCTGATCACCTATGGAGCCATGCTCTATGTCGCGGACGATGCGGCCGCGGAGCTTGAAAAGGACGGGATCAGCGTGGAGATCCTCGATCTCCGCACGATCCGCCCGTTCGACGAGGAAGCGATTCTCACCTCGGTGGCGAAGACCAGCCGGGCAGTGATCCTCCACGAGGCCTGCCTGACCGGCGGCGTCGGCGGCGAGCTCGCGGCGCGCATCGCGGACAAAGCGTTCGAATACCTCGACGCCCCCATCCGCCGCGTCGCCTCACTCGACACCCCGGTCCCCTACTCGCCGCCACTGGAGGGTTACTTCCTCCCCAACGTGGAGAAAGTGGTTGGCGCAGTGCGAGAGCTCGTCGCGTGGTGAGACTCCAGAGGTCGGCGGGAGATCAGCTCCCGCCTCCAGAAATCCGCGGGGAGATGCCGATCTTCGGCAAAGAGCTCGGCGAGGAGAACCGACGTGTCCACTCCGTCCCGGCCCTGGTGGGCTGATCTCGGCGACGACCCGATCACGATCCGTGACCAGAACGTCTCGCCCTGGGAGGCGATCCGAATGTATTCGCTCAGTCGGTTTTTCCGTGCTTTGATCCCGACACTGCGCATGAGAGTCAATGTAGCCTTGGTAGCCACTTCATCAGGAATGATTGCGGTCCCGCCTCCTTGACTTCCGAGCTGGTCGAGTTGCCGGATTCTCCGAAGTCAGGATCAGGAACAAGTCCGGATCCCGGCAGATGCAGGATCCGTCATCCTCTCAATCCTCGCGAGGTTCACCCCGAGGTTCGAGCAGCGCCGCGAGCCGTCGAAGCTCCGCACGCCGCCGGTCGAGCCAGCGCAACCGTTCCACGGGAGTCAGGGCCAGGCCGAGACGGACCTGCCGTTCCCGGGTCTCTTCCCATCGGGCACCGGACCACTGGTCAGGATCGGTCATCACTCCTCTTCAACGATCGCAGCGCAGCCACGTCTTCCAGGTCCTGCGTCCGGCCGACCCGCTCCTTCATGTCGATCAGATCGTCCACGGATACCACCGCGATCACCGAGCCACCGATCCGGATGGTCGAGGCCCGCACCGCGACGGCCTCGAAATCGAACGGCTCCCGCACGAACAGATCGAGCTCAAAGCCCGGAAGGTTCGGGTTCCAGAGGGAAAAGACCTGCATGTTCTTCTCCTCGATCCACGACTCGCGAAGCCTCGAATCGGCGAAATCGCGCAACGGGACCGGGGCGCGGGGAACAAACCCGGCACTCTCGAGGGCAGACACCGCTCGCTCCACGTTTTCGTCGTCGAGGGCAATCACCACGTCGAGGTCGGCCGTCGTCCGGAGAAACCCGTGCAGCACCACGGCGACGCCCCCGACGACCAGGTATCGGACGGCCGCCCGGCTCAGGAGCAGGAGCGTCTCTTCGATCTCCGCGTGCACCCACGGAGTCTAAGCGCCGGACCCTCAAATCTCCAACAGAGCGGCGACCGCGTCTCGCCCGTACCCTCATTCGCCCGCCCACCATGCGCACCCACCCCATCTCAGCGCCCCCGAAGGGGCGCCGGGGAGAACGGTCTCTCGTCGATCTCGCTCACTCCGCGTCAGCGGCGGTCAGCGGGCCTCACTCACTGATCCGTTTCGCTCGCCGCGTGAAGAGACTACACTCGACGGCGTGAGCGCGATCGAACACATCGCACGGGATTTCCCCGAGGTTGCCGCCTTCTACCTGTTCGGATCGCTGGCGAGCGGACGCGAGAACGCCGAGAGCGATGCGGACGTTGGAGTTCTGCTGCGCGAGCGTCGGGCGCCTTCGCCGGACTGGCGGTGGAGAGGCGAACTCGCCGGGCGCCTGGAAGAGCTCTTTCCCGGACGAACGATCGATCTGGTGGTGCTCGACGAGCAGGGACCGCTGTTCCGCCACGAGGTGCTCAAGCAGGGGCGTCTTCTTTACGAGGCCGATCGCGAGCGGCGGATCGATTTCGAGTCGTCCACCTACATCGAAGCGTTCGATTTTCTTCCGACCTGGCGTCTCGCGACCGAGGGCCGGATCGACGCGATCCGCCGCGGGATGAGCGAAAAGAAACCATGACGCGTGCGGAGCTTCAGACCAGGATCGACCTCGCGCGGGAGAACTTCGAGCGGTTGACGCAGATCCCCCAGGAGTCATTCGACGAATTCCTCTCCGACTTCCGCAATCTCGACAGCGCGCTGCGCCGTCTCCAGACCAGCATTCAGGCGGTGATCGACATCGGGAGCTGGATCATCGCATCGCGAGGACTTCCCGCCCCGGACACCGGTCGCGCGGTTCTGGTCAGATTGAGTGACGCCGGTCTGCTGCCACCCGATGCCGCGGATCGATGGGGCCCGATCATCGGCTTCAGGAACCGGATTTCACGTCTACGATTCGATCGACCCCGCGCTCGTGTACGAGGCGCTGAGCCCGGGCCGCGGAGAGTTGCTCGAGCTCTTCCAGCGCCTGCTCGACGTCCTGGAATGAGCTGATCGGGCCCGCTTTCCCCACGCTGCGCGCGCGGTTCACCTCCGTCACCAGCGAAGTGCAACCCCGGGTGTCCCGGCCTCCGAAGTCCCCCACCGCCCCGGCTCCGGAGGTGCCTCGAAGCTCAGCCGGTGGCAACCGAAACCCAGCCACCGGTAGACACGGCCCTCATCCCGGCGCGCCCGGCCCGGTATTTCGGTGTCACCCGGGGTTGCTGGAAGAGCTGCGGTAAAATGGGATCTCCGATGCGGCGACCGCTGTCTCTCCTTCTCGTTCTGTTGCTGCTTTCACCTCTCCTTGCCCGCTGTCGCGAGGAGTCTTCCGCCAGTCCGGAACAGGGGAAGGTGCGCAACCTCGTGGTGATCACCATCGACACCGTTCGCCGGGATCACCTCGGGGTCTATGGCTACTCCCGCCCCACCAGCCCGGAAATTGATCGTCTGGCAGCCCGCGGGATGGTCTTCGACAGTGCGTGGTCCCAGGAAACCAACACCAACCCCTCCCACTGCTCGATGTTCACCGGCCTCTATCCGTACGAGCATGGTGCGCAGCAGAACGGACAGAGGATGGATCCCTCAACGCCCACCCTGGCCCGCATGCTGCGGGATCATGGGTTCGCAACCGGCGCATTCGTCGGCGGAACCACCCTCAAAGCTGCCGTCTCCGGCCTCGAAAACGGGTTTGCGATGTACGACGACCGCTTTCCCGGAAAGCGCCGGAACAGCAGCATTACGGTGGATCACGCGGAGCAATGGCTACGGGAGATCGATCCGGCGCAACGATACCTCCTGTTCGTTCACTTCTGGGACGCGCATGGCCCCTATGAGCCCGCGCCGGAAGACCTCGAGCTGTTTCAGTCATCCGCGGCCGGGCCTGAGCTCGACCCCGCCCGGATCCCCCTCTACCAGCGGCGAACCCTTTCCGACGGATCGACCGACCGGAACGCCGCGAACTACCTCGACCGCTATGACGCGCAGATCCATCACGTCGATGCGCTGGTGGGACGCCTGATGAAGTCGATCGACCTCTCCGACACCGCGGTGATCATCCTGGCCGACCACGGCGAGACTCTCCTGGAGCGCCCGTGGATCTTCGATCACGGCGGCCGGGTCTACGACGAACAGATCCACATCCCGATGATCATCCTTGCACCCGACATCGGTTCGGGCCGCGCCGATACGAACGTCGAGACCGTCGACCTGCTCCCGACCGCCCTCGACCTGCTGAACATTCCGCTCCCCCCTTCGGTCACCACGGAGGGGCAGAGCCTCCTGCCGCTGCTGAAGGGAGAGTCGATCCCCGGCCATCAGCGAATCTACTCCTGTGCTCGGCCGGAACGGCAACGGTCCGGCAAGCAGGACTATCGACTCGATCACCGCCGGAGAATCTGCTCCGTTCGTACCGACCGGTGGAAGCTGATTGCCTATCCAGGAATCCGCCACGATGATCTCGAGCTGTACGATCTGACCGCCGATCCTGGTGAGCAGCACGATGTGCTCGCCGAGCACGAGGAGATTGCCCGGGATCTGCTATCCGACCTGAACCAGTGGAATCCCCAGAGGCGCCACCGCCTGAAGAAACCGGATCTGACCCGGGAGCAGGAGGAGTCGCTGCGCTCGCTGGGATATCTGGGAGGACAGTAGCAGGGCGAGAGAGGGGATCGGCGGTCACTGTTCACCGTCGCCCCATCCCTGTAGACTCTCCCCGCCTTGAGTCTGTCTCTCGTCATCGGTCTCATTCTGAGTGCTCTGATCGGGCTGTCTCTCGGGCTGATCGGGGGCGGGGGGTCGATCATCACCGTCCCGGTGCTGGTTTACGTGCTGGGGGTCGATGCGCACGAGGCGATCCCGATGTCGCTGGCCGTGGTCGGCTCCGTCAGCCTCGTGGGGGCCTGGATGCACCGCAGCGCCGGAAACCTGGCTCTCCGGACGGCTCTTCTCTTCGGCGGCTCGGGAATCGTGGGGGCGTTTTTCGGAGCACGGCTGACGTACCTGGTCTCGTCCCGCATTCTGCTGCTTCTGTTCGGCATGCTGATGCTCGTGGTGGCATCGGTGATGTTGTTCCGCAAGGGAGGCCGCACGGATGCGACGCCTCACGCGGTGCATCCAATCAAGGCCGGGCTGGCCGGACTCGCGGTCGGCGTGCTGACCGGGTTTCTGGGTGTCGGGGGAGGATTCCTGATCGTCCCGGCGCTGCTGGTCTTCGGGAATCTCGACGTCAGGAAGGCCATCGGAACATCGCTCGCGGTGATCTTCATCAATTGTGTTGCCGGCATTGCCGGTCATCTGCGGCAGGGTGGATTCGATGTCGTCCTTGCCGCAATGGTCACCGGCCCCGCGATTCTCGGAGCCTTCGCGGGGACCCGCCTCGCCGGTCGCTTCCAGCCGATGACCCTCCGTCGCGTCTTCGCCCTCTTCGTCCTGGGCGTCGCGGTGCTCCTCATCGCCCGCCAGTTCTGAAGTTCGGCCCACCAACCGAGATTTCACCTTTCCCGCTCCGTCGAACATGCCCTCGGCGGCAGGATGCCGCCGGGGATCGGCCGGGACGGCCGCCCCCACGTGGGGGTTGGGCGATCCCGGAACAGTCGTTGACGCCTGGCTGTTCTCCAGTCGGAATGAGCTGCGATTCCGAAACCGGATCTCCCGTGGAGGTCCTTCGCTGCGACGCCTGTCAGACCGAATTCGAGATCGGCGTCGCGGATCCCGATGCCGCGGGACAGGCCCGCTGTCCTCAGTGCGGGCTCTCCGAGACCACCCCGGTTGATCGTACCGATCACCAGCGGTTCATCATCCGTCGCACCAGCCGTTTCCGCTGAGGACAGTAGGACCAGCCGGGCGGTCGCCCGGCGCGAGACCTCGATCAATGGCCAGCGGGCTCTGATCCGTTGCGCGGAGTGCCGGAGCCATTGCCGACCGTGAAAACTTTCGTCGTTGCGAGATCGCCTCCGATGTAGATCTCCGCGCGATAGTTTCCCGGCTTCCGGTCCGGTGAGTCGGCCAGGGTGAAGCTGATCTGTTTCGACGGCGGCACGGCCTTCTGCTGACGAACGATGAGCTGATCCTCGGGGCCGATCCAGTCGACCCAGGCCGCGAGGTGGCTGGGAACTTCGGTGACGCGGACCAGAACGCGGATCGGCTCTCCGGTGCCGAATGCTTCAGCCTCCTCGACCGACTCTCCGGCGGGATGCCCGAGCACGACCTGATCGAGAAGGGTCTTTCCCGTTCCCGGCTCGACCTGATAGGTCGCGGTGGGCGCAGGCGGAACGGCCGAGTCCGCAACCTCGCCGGTGCCAGCCGACGCACTATGCTCCGAAGGGACCCGCGAGTCGACGGTCGTCGGCTCGGATCGCGGCGTTTCCCGGCCACACCCGGCGGAGAGAAGGGTCAGGATCGCAATTCCGGCGATCATCGTGGCTCCTGCTGTCTGCATCAGAGACCTCCTTCAGCGCTGGCGCCGCTCGCAAATACCCGTCGGGCCGAGCGGGCTCTGGTTGAGTCTGCTGGCGGGAAATCTGCACTGACCGTTCCAGAAGCCCGTTCGAAGGGGCCTCCAGGGGCACGAGACCGCGTACCGATCTGAACGACCCGATGACCGTCGAAGAGCAAAGAGCCACTCCCCCTACGGCCACAGCACTGTCCCTGAGCAGCCGTACCGGCGAGCCGGATTACCGCCCCATCTCCGACTACGGCATCATCGGCGACTGCCGTTCTGCCGCACTGATCTCCTCGGATGGCTCGATCGACTGGTGCTGCTGGCCGCAGTTCGAGAGCCCGTCGATCTTCGCACGGATCCTCGATGCAGACCGGGGTGGTTTTTTCCGGGTGCGTCCCGCGGGCGACTTCCGGTCCGAGCGGCATTACGTCGATGATACGAACGTCCTGGAAACGACCTTCCACGGTCCCGACGGGTCCGTTCGCATGCTCGATCTGATGCCGGCTCTCAGCGATGAGCACAAGCACCGACATCTGCTCCCCTTCCGCGAAATTCTCCGACGGCTGGAAAGAGTCGAGGGGGAGATCGAAATGGAGATGGTCTACCAACCCCGGCCGAACTATGGCCGGAGCACCCCGAAGCTGGTGCCTCGGGGTCCGCGCCTGGTTCACTCGATCGGCAACCACGGCGTGATGGATCTGCGCTCGACCGTGGAGATGCGAATCGAGGAGGGCTCTGCCGTAGCCCGGTTCACCATGCGGACGGGGGACCGCGTGGACTTCGCCCTGAGCTGGGCCAGCGATGCCCCGGCGGTGATTCCGAGCGTTGGGGATGCCGCTACCGATGAGATCGACTGGACCTTCGATTTCTGGAAGACCTGGTCCAGCCATCTTCGCTACGATGGAGAGTACCGCGACATCGTCCTCCGCAGTGCCCTGCTGCTCAAGCTGATGACCTTTGCCCCGTCCGGAGCGATCATTGCCGCTCCAACCACCTCCCTGCCGGAATGGATCGGTGCTTCCCGAAACTGGGATTACCGCTACTGCTGGCTGCGCGATGCGTCGTTCACCGCCGATTCTCTCTACGATCTCGGATACCACATCGAGGCCGATGCGTACGTGCAGTGGATGATGCACGCCACCCGGCTGACCCATCCCGAGCTTCCAGGTGATGTACGACGTCTACGGAGAGACCCGCCTGCGGGAAACGGATGTGGACTGGCTCGATGGCTACCGCGGATCCCGGCCTGTCCGTTTCGGCAACGGCGCCCACAGCCAGACTCAGTTCGACATCTACGGCGAAATGATGACTGCCATCGTCCGGTACGTCGAAGAGGGACGGGATCTTTCTCGCGAAACAAGAAAGCTCGTCGCAGGAATCGGGAATCTGATCGCGAAACGATGGAAGGAGCCCGACAACGGGATCTGGGAGCTTCGCTCGGGAAAGAAGCAGCACATCCACAGCAAGGTCCTCTGCTGGCTCGCCCTGGACGCCGCCATCCGCATTTCGGAGAAGCAACAGATCAAGGACGACGTCGACGGATGGAAGCGCGAGCGCGCCGCGGTCCGTCAGTACGTGTTCCGGGAAGGCTATGACCGGGATCTCAACAGCTTCGTCCGCACCCCCGGCACGCGGATGACGGACGGTGCCTTGCTGGTGATGCCGCTGGTCGGCTTCATCGACGGCGGGGATCCCCGAATGACCGGCACTCTCGACGCGATCCGGCAACAGCTCGGACGAGGGCCGCTGATCTACCGCTACCGCGGGCTGGACGATTCGATGCAGAGCAACGAGGGCTGCTTTCTCGCCTGCAGCTTCTGGTTCGTCGGTGCACTCGCCCACGCCGGGCGCCAGCAGGAAGCCGACAGGATGTTCCGCGATCTGATTCACCGCGGAACCGATCTGGGCCTCTTCTCGGAGGAGATGGATCCGGAGACCGGAGCATTTCTCGGCAACTTTCCTCAGGCGCTGACTCACATCGCACTGATCAATGCCGCCCTCGATCTCGCCGCCGCCGAGGAGGGCCAGAAGCGCTCCCGCGGAAAGCCACAGGGCACTGAGTAGCCGCCCGGTAGTGGTTCTCGGATTCGCGGTTCGTGCTGGCGAATTCCTCCGGAAGGTCAGAGTCCTACGGATGGTAGAACGATCCGATGATCAGCCCGTAAGTGACATGGGCGAGGATGGTGAACAGCGGTGTGCGATAGCCGTAATTGAGCGCCATGAAACCGGGAGGCTCGAGCTGCCGGGTGGGCTCGGGCCCCGCGAAGTCGGAAACCATCCGCGGGTGGATGCCGGGAAGGAGCGGGATCAGCGCGACCAGCACGACCATGGCGTGGCCGAAGCCCAGGATCATTCCGAGCCACCAGGAGGAGAACCCGAGAGAGTCGATGATCAGGCCGTACAGAATGGCGAACAGCCAGCCGTTCGCGAAGTGGAGTATGAATCCGTAGACCTTGGCTCGATCCCGGTCGGGCGTCACCATGGTTCCGAGCATGAAGGTGATATCCATCCGGGAGAAGCCGATGGCGCGGCTTCCGGCCATCAGAGTGGACAGAGCGACGGTCGCCACGAAGCCCCAGAGAATGATCTGTCCGAAGTGCATCGGCTGGGTCCGATGCAAGGATCAGGCTCACCGAACCCGGATCGGGAACTGAAATTGCTGGTTCAGGGTGCATCATGGAAAACGAAAAGAAATCCCCCGAAGTCGTCGTCATTACCGGAGCCACTGCCGGCGTCGGACGTGCCACTGTTCGCCGATTCGCCGCGGAAGGAGCACGGATCGGATTACTCGCGCGTGGTGAGGAAGGGCTGGAGGCCACCCGACGAGAGGTCGAAGAAATGGGTGGTGAAGCCGTCGCCATTCCCACCGATGTCGCCAATGCGGAACAGGTGGAGAGCGCCGCGGCTGCCGTGGAAGAACGATTCGGCCCGATCGACATCTGGATCAACAACGCCATGACCTCGGTGTTCGCGCCGGTCAAGGAGATCAAACCGGAAGAGTTCCACCGGGTCACCGAGGTGACCTATCTCGGCTCGGTCTACGGCACCATGGCCGCTCTCAAACGGATGCTGCCGAGAGATCACGGATCCATCGTTCAGGTAGGCTCGGCACTCGCCCATCGCGGCATTCCGCTTCAGTCCGCCTATTGTGGAGCCAAGCACGGCATTCAGGGTTTTCTCGAATCGCTGATGACCGAGCTGCTGCACGACAACAGCAAGGTCACCGTCTCGATCGTGAATCTCCCGGCGATGAATACGCCCCAGTTCGGCTGGGTCCGAAGCAAGCTGACCCACAAGGCACAGCCGGTCCCCCCATTTATCAGCCGGAAGTTGCCGCCGAAGCGGTCCATTGGGCGGCTCACAACAACCGGAGGGAGATGAGTGTCGGGTTCTCCACGGTCAAAGCGGTCTGGGGAAACAAGATCGCTCCGACCCTGCTCGATCAATACCTCGCGCGCACCGGGTATCAGAGTCAGCAGACCGACGAACTGGAGGATCCGGATCGCCCCGACAATCTGTGGGAGCCGGTCCCCGGCGATCACGGCGCCCACGGCTCGTTCGATGATCGTGCCGAATTCTCCACCACCCAGCTCAAGGCGAACATGAATCGCGAATGGCTGGTGGCGGGCGGGATCGGCGTCGGTCTGCTCCTGGCGATGCTCGGCACCCGGCGACACTGAGACGAACAGAGGACGCTCGAAAAATTCTCCATTTTCGCGTATAAGAGGAAGGAAATGGCAACGGAAGATGTCCGGGACTCGAGGAGCGTCAAGAGGTTCGTTGTGGATCCACCGATCCTCGCAACGTTTGCAGGTCTCGACGTTCTTCTGTTCGATTTTGCAGAGCGTGGAGTTCAGGCCGAGCACGTGGCTCCCTTCCGTCCAGGTCTGGTGGCGAAGCTGACGTTCCGCGTTCCCTCCAGTCCGGAGACCATTCTGTTGCACGGCCGGATCATCTGGAGCCACCTATCCGAGAAGACCGACGCCGACGGCAGGTTTCTCTATCGATCGGGCCTGACACTGGAAGATGGACCGGAACTGACCCGGCGGGCATTGTCCGGGCTGCTGGATGCCTGTATGGCGCGCCCGGAAGATACCTCGCTCGAACGCAAGCGCGAGGTGATGCGGGACAAGGCCAGACGCCGTGGTCTTCAGCGGCAACTCCGGGTTCTGCGGAATGACCGCCCGCCGGTTCCCGACGACCAGATCCTTCTGGTCACTCAGGCCCGAAAGCGCCTCCGTGACAATCCCGACGAGGCAAAACGGTGGTACAACCGCGCCAGGTTCGCAGCATCGGAGGTTCAGGCGGAATTTCACCGGCGGGACGACGTTCTCGCGGTCTGGGAGTATCTCGAGAGAAGCGTCGATCTCGAGACGATCACCCGGGTTTTCGACGAACATCTCCGCTCGTGAAGGTTCACCGTCCTCGCTTTCGGAACCTGGAGGTCGAAGTGCTATGCTTTCCCTCCCGCGGTTGGGCACCCTCTGAAATCGCCCTGTGCGCACCCTGATCAATGGAAGGTCTCTCGACTCCGGCACCCCACAAAAGGCCAGCGGTCCTCCGCCAGGTCTTGCTGCAGATCAGACAGCTCGCCCGCCGCTTTCTCCTCGTCACGATCATCCTGATCGGCATTCTTTCCGGAATGATCGCGGTCAGCTTCCACTACCTCATCGAGATCAGCGCCCATCTGATGATCGATGCGGTGCAGAAGCTGCCGGCTCCATGGGGGTGGGCCGCCGTGATTGCAGTTCCAGCGGTCGTGGCTTTCGGTCTCGGAGCGATCATCCTGCGTCTCGCTCCCGGAGCCGGCGGCGCGAATCTCGCCCGCGTCAGACTGGCCTACAACCGGGATCCTTCGCTGCTGAACAAGCGGAGCGTCATCGCAACCTACATTCTCACCCCCCTCTCACTCGGATCGGGGGCGCCTCTCGGACCCGAGGGTCCCACCGTGGTGGTGACCAGCGGGATGGCGATCGCAATCGGAAAGGCATTGAAACTCCCACGCCGCATCATCCGGGGCATGATCCCGGTGGGTACCGCCGCTGGAATCGCGGCGATCTTCAACACCCCGATCGCAGGGGTGGTGTTCGCTCTGGAGGAAGTGCTGGGAACGGCCCAACGCGGGGTTCTCGGCGGCGCGATCGTCGCCTCAGTGGCCGCGGCCGTCGTGGAACGGTTCTTCCTCGGTGGCAAGGCCCTCCTGGCAGCACCGCCCGTCGCCTGGCACGACACCCGGGAACTGATCGGATTCGCCCTGGTCGGCCTGATCTCCGGCGCCGTGTCGGGTGGGTCGATTCCGGTCATGCGACACTGGCGTGCGCGGCTCCCGCAGATCATCCCCTCCTGGCCGGCCAGAGCGGCCCTGGGAGGCGCGATCATCGGCGTTCTCGGCCTGATCTCGCCGGTCATCTTCGGTGTCGGCTACGGCGAGATCACCCAGTGGCTCTATGGAGGCGGAAGCCTCCAGCAGGCCTCCGTAGCCTTCGTCATCAAGACCCTCGCGGTGATCGTCGCAGTCAGTGTCGGGATCATCGGTGGGACCTTCGCGCCATCGCTGTTCATCGGAGCCGCTCTGGGCAGCGCCGTGGGCCATGCGGCGATGCTGATTCTTCCCGACGCTCATATCAGTCCCGGTGCCTACGCGCTGGTCGGCATGGGGGCGTTCTTCGCGGGCCTGCTGAGAAATCCGATCGCCTCGGTTCTGATCGTGATCGAGCTGACCCGCGACTATGAATTGATCCTTCCGCTGATGCTGGCCATCGCGCTTTCGATCTCCATCTCCCGTCGCATCTCGCGGCTGAGCATGGTGGAGCACCAGATGCGCGACGAGGGCTACTTCGAGGAAGAGGAACGAGAGCACGTCGACCCCACCAGCGGCCTGCCCGTCTCCGAGGTGATGAGCCGGACTCCCGTCACGGTCCGCGAGGGGATGACCCTTCTGGAAGCTGCGCGCGCCGTCGCCGGCAGTCAGCATCACCACTACCCGGTCGTGGATGACCAGGGCTTCCTCAAAGCCATCCTCTCCCGGGAGGCGATCGAGGAAGCGGCCCGGGACGGGAACCTCGATCGGATGGTCGAGGACGTTGCCGGCGAGCCGCTCTACGTAGCCAACGCCACGGACCGTGTTCACGAGGTCATCCAGAAGATGGCTTCCAATGGCATCCACCGCTGCACCGTGGTCGCCTCCGCCGACGTCCGGAAGGTGGTGGGGATGGTCACCCCGACAGACCTGCTCCGCGCCCGCCTGAAGCGCCTCTCCACCACCGAAGAGACCTCCGGGTTCGACGAATTCGAGTAGTCCCCGGACGCCCCGGACCCTGCGCAACAGAGGGCGGGCTCTGCACGATATTCGCACCATTGCGATGCGAGGATCCGGTGTATGCCGTCGGCGGGTACCGGAATCGCGGACCATGAACCGTCTCTCCATCTCACAGATCCCCCCCTGGCTATGGATCGCCTTCGCCGGCACGGTGGCCGCTCTCCTGGTCCTCGACCTGTTCGGACATCGGGGCCGGCACAGCCGTTCCCGGAAGGCCTCCATCCTCTGGAGCCTCGGCTGGATCGGAGCCGGTCTCGGTTTCGGAGGAGTGGTCTGGGCCGTGTTCGGCCCGACCCCCGGAGAGGAGTACCTCGCGGCCTGGGCCATCGAAAAGAGTCTGAGTCTCGACAATCTCTTCGTCTTTCTATTGATCTTCCGCAGCTTTTCGATCGAGCAGAAACATCAGCACCGGGTGCTGTTCTGGGGGATCTTCGGGGCGATCGTCTTTCGGGGCATCTTCATCTTCCTCGGAGCCGCCGCACTCCAGAGGTGGGAATGGATCTCCTTCGTCTTCGGCGCATTGCTGCTGGTCGCCGCGTGGCGTGCCCTGCGTGAAGATCCGGCGCAGCGCACCGAGAGCCGGCTGGTGAACTGGCTTTCCGCACATTTCCGCTTCACCCGGGACGTCGGCGAGGGGCACTTCATTCGCAAGGAAGATCATCGGCGCGTCGCCACTCCGCTGCTCGTCGCCCTGGTCGCCATCGAGCTCAGCGACGTGATGTTCGCCGTCGACTCCATTCCAGCAGCCTTTTCCGTGACTCGAAGCACCTTCATCGTCTACAGCTCGAATGTCTTCGCCATTCTCGGGCTGCGGGCGCTCTACATTGTTCTGTCGAAAACCATCGCGGAGCTCGAATACCTTCACTACGGGCTGGCCGGGGTTCTCGCGTTCGCCGCGGTCAAGATGATCATCGAGCCATGGTTCGACATTCCGCCCCTCGTCTCCGTCGGCATCATCGTGGTGATCATCGGCGCCGCCGTCTGGATCAGTCTTCACCGCCGCGGGGCCGGAAGCGGGTAGAAATTCCCGTCGCGGTGGGAGACGCCCTCCTCGTGGCCGTAGAATAGGCGATCGAACTGATTCATCCCACGGAGGCCCCTGTGAAAAATCGAATCTTCTGCTCGTTGTTTGTTCTTCTTTCTCTTCTCTCGGCCATCCCCGCATCGGCCGGCTTCGCCGCTCGTGAGCTCTACCTTCCCGCGGTAGGAAGAGTTCATGGCAATGGCGAGAGCCAGTTCTATACGACCCTCTGGATCACCAATCCTTCGAAGACGACACCGGTGAACTTCACGCTCCAGTTCCTGATCACCGGTCAGGCAAACCCCGCACCGCTGGCCTGGAATGCCACGGTCAACCCGGGCGAAACTCTCACCTACGAGAATTTCGCCGAGACGCTGTTCGGCCTGACCGAAGTCCTTGGCGGCGCGCGGCTGATGGCCGACGGAGAGGTCGTGGCAGGTGCCAGGATCTACAATCTCTTCACCGGCGAGCCTCTGAAAAACAGCCAGGGACTCTATTTCGCCGGCGTCCCCGCCAGCTTCGCTCTGACCGCCGGCGACACCACTCTCCTCCAGGCGGTGAACCAGAACGGAAACTTCCGCTACAACTTTTTCTGTGTGGAGACCGCCGGCAAGAACGTGACGTTCCACGTCGACGTCAGGGACGCCGCCGGAACCGTTCTCGGAGGAAAGGACTACACCCTGCTCCCCTTCGAACAACTGCTGGTGAATGTGACCGACATCGTTCCGGATCTGGTTCTCGACGACGGCTCCCTCGAGGCAACGATCGTCTCCGGAGAGGGGCGGATGGTGCTCGCCGGCTCGGCCACGGCCAATGGAAGCCAGGACGGTACCGGCTTCGAAATGGCCTTCCCTCAGCGGGTGCTGGGAGCGGAAGGTGGATCGATCACCAGCCTCCTGGCCGGAGCCGGCCTCTCCGGTGGAGGCGATGCCGGCGCGGTGACCCTCTCGATCGCCGACGCCGGAATCTTCGCATCGATGCTCGCGGACGGACAGGTGGTCCGGAGCCTCAACGGACTGCATGACAACCTCACCCTGGCAGCAGGCTCGAATATCAGCATCACGCCGAGCGGCAACACCCTCACCATCTCCGCCACCGGCGGAACCGGTGGCGGTGGCATCTCCTCGGTCACCGCCGGTCCCGGTCTCAGCGGTGGAGGCAGCGGCCCGGACGTCACGCTCGGGGTCGCCGACGCCGGGGTGAGCGGCACGATGATCGCGAACGGGCAGGTGGTCCGAAGCCTCAATGGCCTCAAAGACGCGTCAACATCACCGCCGGGACCAACGTCACCATTATTCCCGACGGAAACAACATCCGGATCGCGGCAACCGGAGGTCTCACCTTTCCCTACAGCTATATCGGCGTGACCTCCTCGTACGACAAGCCGCTATTCAGCATCACCAACCTGGGGGCCGGACCGGGAATCGCCGGAGCGAGCAACGGGGCCGACACCATCGCGGTGGGAGGACTCAACCTGAGCAATGGAGCCGGCGGGGCCTTCGGCCTCGGATCCAACCAGACCGGTACGGGCGCCGGAATGGGGGCGTATGCCGCCGGCTCCGACGTCGCCGTCACCGGCGTCCATGAGGATGCGATCCACCACACTTACGACAACTACGGCAATCTCGGAACGAGCCAGTACGGAGTGGAAGGGGTTGCGGCCAAGGCCGGCAGCAGTGGCGTTCACGGTGTGCAAGGCCCGGGAAACTACGCGGGGCTGTTCGATGGCGACGTGCAGGTCAACGGCAATCTTGCCAAGTCCGGCGGCTCATTCCTCATCGATCATCCTCTCGATCCGGCCAACAAGACGCTCTCTCATTCGTTCGTCGAATCCCCGGACATGAAGAACGTCTACGACGGGGTGGCGGTGCTTGGAGAAGACGGTGAGGCGGTGGTCGAACTGCCGGAGTGGTTCGAGGCGCTGAACCGCGATTTCCGTTACCAGCTCACCTGCATCGGAGGCTATGCCCCGGTCTACATCGCCGACGAGATCGCCGACAACCGCTTCCGCATCGCTGGAGGCAGCAGTGGCCTGAAAGTCTCCTGGCAGGTCACCGGAATCCGTCAGGATGCGTGGGCCAATGCTCATCGAATTCCGGTCGAGGAGATGAAGTCTTCCACCGAGCGCGGGCGTTATCTTCATCCCGAACTGTTCGGTGCTCCACCCGAGGCCTCCATCTTTCCCCCACCCGGAAGGCGGTGAGGGATGTGAAGAGCGTGGTGGAGAGCAGCGTCAGGAACCGGTAATCCGGACCGCGATCCTCCCGCCCCGCGGGCGGGAGGATCGGGTCGGTCCGGATCAGCCGCGGGCGTCGCGGTGCGGCTGCACCGCGGTGCGATAGAGCATCCACATCACCAGGGCGAGCAGGCCCAGCCCGATCACGTTCCACGTCCCCACCGGCAATCCGAAACCGGGGGAGCCGAAGATCGCCAGAACATCATCGCGACCGGTGATCACGATCGGGATCGCCATCAGGATTCCGACCAGAGCCTCTCCGGTAATCAGACCGGCGGCGAACAGAAGCCCGTTCCGCTCCCCGGTCTCCCGAGCCTCCGACAGGCGCGCTCGAATCGATCCGTCCGCCTGCATGATCGACCGTCTGAATTTCCGTCCCGCGGCCCAGGCGATCAGCCCCCCGATGAGGATCGGAGCGTCCAGCTCGAACGGCAGGTAGATCCCCACCGCGACGGCAAGCACCGGAGTCCGGAACGTACTTCCACGCTTCTCCAGAATCACGTCGAGAATGATGATCAGGATGGCGAGAACCGCGCCGGCCGAGACCATGTCCCACGGCAGACCGCCATGAAACACCCCGGTCGCAACCGAAGCCATCAGTGTGGCCTGGGGGGCGGCAAGGGGATTGGGATGCTCCGGGGTGACCGCACCGATTCCGTAGGCGTTGAGGAGAAGCGAGAGAATCGGCGCCATCACCAGGGCTCCGGCCAGCACACCAACCACCTGCATGATCTGCTGTTTGACCGGAGTGGATCCGAGGATGTGACCCGACTTGAGGTCCTGCATGTTGTCACCGGCGATCGCCGCTGCGCAGCAGACCACCGCGCCGATGAAGATCGCCGACGCGGCTCCGGTGGGGTTGTTCCTTCCGAAGAAGATCAGCAGCAGAACCGAGGCGGTCAGGATGGTCGCGATGGTCACGCCGGAGATGGGATTGTTCGACGAGCCCACCAGACCGGCCATGTACCCGGCCACGGCGGAGAACAGGAATCCGGCGATGAGCATCACCACCGCCATGAACAGCGAGACCCACACCCGTCCGGTGAAGTATTCGAAGATGAAATAGAGCGGAATTGTGGAGAGCACCAGGGCCCAGCCGATCCACTGCATCGGCGCATCCCGCTCGGTTCGCTCGGTGATCTCGCCGCCCTGGCGGGAGCGACGATAGGCGTCCATTCCGCTGCGGATTCCGCTGACCAGACTCTTGCGCAGACTGATCAACGCCCAAAGCCCGCCGACCACCATCGCACCGACTCCCAGATAGCGGGTCTGATCCGACCAGATCTGATTCGCCATATCCGCGGCGGAGCCTCCGGCGGGAACTCCTCCCTTCATCGCGGCCACGATGGGAATGGCGATCCACCAGTTCGCCGCGCCCCCAAGGAAGATCAGGACCGCAATATTCAACCCCACGATGTAACCCACCGCCACCAGGGCCGGCGAGAGGTTCGTGCCAACGTAGGCGATGGAGCTCCCCGCCCGGGTCGCCCATTCCACCGTGCCCTGCCAGAAGCGAAGAGCGGTCTCTCCCAGCTTGAAGAGCGCACCGATCAGACCGGCCCAGCCAATGTACTTCACTCCCGCGCCACCCTTTTCTCCGACCTTCAGCACTTCGGCCGTGGCGACGCCCTCAGGAAACTGCAGCGGATTCTCCACGATCAGCGCGCGTCGCAGCGGAATGGTGAACAGCACACCGAGCACTCCGCCGAATCCCGCAATCATCGTGGTTTCCCAGTAGTCGAACTTCGTCCAGACGCCCATCAGAACCAGCGCCGGAATGGTGAAGATCACTCCCGCGGCGAGACTCTCTCCCGCCGACGCCGCGGTCTGCACGATGTTGTTTTCCAGAATGTTCGACTGCTTGAACATCCTCAGCACGGCCATCGAGATCACCGCGGCCGGAATCGATGCGGAAACGGTCATTCCCGCAAACAGCCCGAGGTAGGCGTTCGCTCCTCCCAGAACGACCGAGAGGATCACACCGAGAAGCACCGACTTGATGGTGATTTCCGGAAGATTCACCGACGCGGGGATATGCGGGCCGGCAGTCCTCGACTGCGCAGTCGCTTTCTGCTCCATGACACCTCCTGAATGTGAAGTGCCCGCATGATATACCAGCCGACAGAGCGGGCCTTTCCATGCAGAAATCGTGCAGCGGAAGAGACCCCGGAAGTGGACCGGGTGTTCCTGCGCCCGGTCCCGCGACCGGCCCTCGATCTCGGGGATCACGGGCTACCAAGCGCGAACGGCGCGCGGAGACCCGCGGCGATACGCGCATCGCTCGCGTCGCCCGGGCTGCGCAACCTGCACTCTCTGCGTGGGGCCAGGCCTGGGAAGGCCAGGCCCACCTTGAGCCGGTCCCGCGACCGGCCCTCGATCTCGGGGATCACGGGCTACGAAGCGCGAACGGCGCGCGGCGAGCCGCGGCAACACGCGCATCCGCTCGCGTCGCCCGGGCTGCGCAACCTGCACTCTCGGCGAGGGGCCAGGCCTGGGAAGGCCAGGCCCACCTGGGGCCGGCCGAAGTGGACCGGGTGTTCCTCGCCCGGTCCCGCGACGAGCTCGGATCTCGGAGAACACGGGCTACGAAGCGTAAATGTGCCGCGCTGCGAGCCGCGGCAAAACGCGCATCCGCTGGCGTAGCCCTGGCTGCGCAACCTGCACTTTCTGCGTGGGGCCAGGCCTGGGAAGGCCAGGCCCACCTGGGCCGGGTCGCGCATTCCGCCCATTCGGTGTGAATGGACGGAATGCGCGAACAGATGCTCAGATCGTGGAAAGGACTTCCAGATACTTCGCCACGGCAATTATTCCGCCGGAAGCCTGTCGCCAGTCGAAGTTCTCGTTTGGCGCATGGTATCCGTGCTCCGGAAGCGAGAGTCCGATGAACATGATCGGGACGTCCAGCACCTTCTGCATCGAAGGAACCGCCCCGATCGATCCCCCCTCGCGAACGAAGACCGGCTCGCGACCGAAGGCGAACTTCATCGCCGAGCGAATGGCGTCCGGCAACACACCCTCGGTCGGGCTGACATAGGGCATCATCCGGTTCTCCGCCTCGATCTTCACCTCGGGATATTTCTGTTGGAGAAACTCGGTGAACAGCGCGAGGATCCGATCGGGATCCTGGTCCGGCACCAGCCGGCAGGAGATCTTCACCGAGGCCCTCGGCGGAATCACCGTCTTGATCCCCGGGCCGCTGTAGCCCCCGGTCATCCCGTGGATTTCGAAGGTCGGCATCGCCCAGATCCGCTTCATCACTTCCATCGGGTCGTCGCTGCGCAGCGAACGGAGCTCGTGAGCCTTCTTGAAATGGGAGACGGAAAACCCGCTCTTGTCGAAGTCCTGAAGTTCCCGGCGACTCGGCTTGACGACGTCATCGTAGAAGCCCTTCACCTTGACCCGGCCGGTCATCGGGTCGTACAGATCCGTGACGACCTTCATCAACTCGCCGATCGGATTCCGCGCCGCTCCTCCGGTAGTTCCGGAGTGGTGGTCGGTGCGCCCGAACTCGAGGCTCAGCTCGAATGCCTGCATTCCCCTCAGACCGGACGGGCAGGCAGGCTGCTTGCGCGAGACCCAGATCGTGTCGGAGACCAGAATCGAGTCGGTCTTCAATTTCGCGGCATGAGTGGCGATTCCACCTTCGAAGCTGGGAGATCCGATCTCCTCTTCCAGTTCCCACAGAAACTGAACGTTGATCGGCACGCCTGCCTCACGGGCAGCAAGCACTCCGAAAAACGCGCTCAGCGCCGGTCCCTTGTCATCCGTGGTTCCCCGACCGAGATAGCGGTCGCCGTCTTTCGCCATGATAAACGGCTCATAGTCCCATGGCTCCGTCTCCCGGGACGCTGGTTGAACGTCGAGATGGTTGTAGAGCGTGACCGTCGGTGCGTTCTTGCCGGCGGTGAAGGACCCATGGACGATCGGATTGCCCTCGGTCTTGAGAAGCCGGGCCTTGCCTCCGTGACCACGGATGGTCTCCACCGCGAGATCCGCCGTTCGCCTGATGTCGCGCGAATGCTGGGGCAGGGCGGAGACGGACGGAATCTCCACAAATTCTTTCAACATGGATTCGAACTCGTCGCGATGGTCTTTCGTAAAGGCGACGAGCTTTTTCTTCGACAGTTCGTTGGACATTGAATTTCTTTCCTCCTGGCTCGATCACGACAATGCGGCGCTATTCTACATGCTGCCGGCGTGATGGCCCGGCACGGTTCCGTCACATCGTCGCCCAGTAGATCGCATTGAAAAGAAAGGGGTAGGTGGCATGGGTCTGCGCGCGGTATTGCGGGCGGAATCCGAACAGGACGATCCGCCCCTTTCCCTGCTGAATCGCAACCGCCGCTTCCTTCCGTTCCAGCTTTTCCGCTCCACGAATCCAGCCCGACATCAGAATGTCCCGCGCGTCCTCCGGATACCAGGCCAGGACCCATCGGTGGGTTTCCGCTCCGGGAATGGTGCTCTCGAATGCCAATGAATCATCCAGAAACAGGGGAACCTCCTGCGGGAGTCCCCAGGTCAGCGGCGAACCGGGAATCACCTTCACCCGCACCAGGGCACCCGCGGAGGAAAAGTCCGACCCACGCGGCGCCCGGCCAGTGCGTTGGCCACGGGAAGGTTGAAGTTCGAAAGGATGTAGTCGCACGAGTTTTCGAAGCCGATCAGAGTCCCACCGGCATCCACGAATCGTTTCAGTGCCTCGGCTCCCTCCGGTCCGAGACCGCCCCGGTACTCCGGCGGCATCGGCGCGGCGTAGTTGATTGCCCCCTCCCGAACCCGTGGCTCCCCCGTCGCGATCATTTCCCGGCTGATGTCCGGGAGGATGATCACGTCGAACTTCTGACGCAGTCCGGCACCCTTCGCGCCCTCCTTCACTCCTCGGGGATCGATCGACTGGATGGCGAACCCGTATTGCTCGAGCACGAATCGGGTCCATCCCTCATCCATCGACGGTCGAGTCCACGGCTTGTAGACCGCCACCCGGGCATGTTTCAGCGGGGTCGCATCCGCCGGACGAGCGGTCAGCGGGAGAAGAGCCACGCCGGTCTCCGCCGCGGGTTCGAGCGCGGCCGGGAGGGCCGACGCGGGGAAATAGAACGTTCCCGGCTCCAGACGGACCGGCACCGGAGCCTGCACCAGATCCTCGACCGCCGCGGAGCCGACCGAAACGCTGCCTCCGGAAGCGAGGATGGCGTTGACGACCTTTGCGGACTCGGGCGACGCATGGGAGACCGCATAGTACGGAGCTTTCGCCGGTTCGAGGGCCGGCGTACGCACCGCTTTCCCCTCGTCGAGAATCGGTGCTCTCAGCGCTTTCCCCTCGATCGACGACGGCATCTTCGCCTTCTCCACCTCCACACCCATCAGCAGCGGAAGACTCCAGGTGGAGACATCGTATGGAGCGAGGATTCCACTCTGGTCGGTCAGCCGGATCTCCGGATACCGCTGGGGCTCCATCATTTCCCTCACGAATGCGCTGTAGGGCTGAGCAAGAGGAATCCAGAAGTCGCCGTTTTTCGCCTCGGTCACCTCGACTCCGTGATCCGCCATCAGCTTTGCCAGCCGCATCGCCGTGGGATAGTCGCGTTGCGCGTGCGGAATGAGGTAGGCCTCTCGAGGTGCGGCGGAAGCAACCGCGGCGCGGGAACGGGTCAGCAGATCGCGGAGAAGATCTTCACGCCGGTCTGCGGCCACTTCCAACAGCGCATTGGACACGATCTCCTGGTAATCCATGATGTCCCGCATGTGCCACCAGCCGCCCTCCCAGGGATTCGGATAGTTCACCTGCGGCTTGTACTCGATCAGCCCCTTCCTCCCGCCTTCGAGCTCCGAGGGGTAGACGTAGACCGGTGTCGCAATATCGGCCGAGGCGGTTTCGATCAGCAACCCGGTGATGTTCTTCCACCATCCGGTATTGCGGGTTCCCCCCGGCCAGTAGGCGTCGAACGAATAGCCGGAGATGGCTCCTGAACGGCCCGACTGCTCCAGCCGGTAGGCCATGCTCGCGCCGATCAATCCGATCTCCCTCCAGATCAGCGGATGGATGTCCGGATCCATCGGATCGGAAAAGGGTGGGATGAAGATGCGGGGACCGGTCGATCCCATCTGGTGAAGGTCGACGAAGACCTGCGGGAACCATCGATGGTAGATGGCGCGGGTCAGGTCCCGCGTTTCCTTCTGGGTGAGCATGTACCAGTCGCGGTTGTTGTCGTGACCGACGTAGTGGTGATAGAGCCACGGCAGCGGTGAGCCCTCGTACTTCGTCCCGACGTACTTGCGGTACCAGTCGACGACCATGATCTGGCCGTCGGGATTGAGTGATGGCACCAGGAGAAGGACCACGTTGTCGAGCCATCGTTCCACTTCGGGATCCCGGCTGGATGCGAGCTTCGAGGCCCACTCCATGGCCATCTGACTCGAGGCGATCTCGGTCGAGTGGATGTTGCAGGTCAAAAGGACGATGGACTTGCCTTCCCCGACGAGCTTCGCAGCTTCCGCGTCGGAAAGGCCGCGGGGGTCCGCCAGCTTCGCCGCGACCTCCCGGAGCCGGGGCAGATTCGCCACATTCGCCTCGGACGAGATCACCGCCATGATCATCCGGTTGCCGAGGGTGGTCGGCCCGAGGTCCTCAACCTCGACCCGTGGCGAGGCGGCAGCGAGGGCTGCAAAGTAAGACTCGATCTGGTGGTAGTCTGCGAGCGTCCGATCGGCACCCACGTTCAACTTCAGAAAATCGGAAGGTGCAGGAAGATTCTGTGCGGACGCCAGGGATACCGAAAGGCAGAGAATCAACAACGGCAGAAATCGTTTCATCTTCATCTCCCGGCGCGATTATATTGGTTGCCGGGACCGGGAGAAGAACCCGGCGTGCGGAGCGGTGATGCCCTACGAAGAGATCTTCGTCCAGATCGGGACCGCCACGGGACTGGGACTACTCGTCGGCCTCCAGCGCCAGCGGGTGGACTCTCCCATGGCCGGGGTGCGGACATTCCCTCTGATCACCCTGTTCGGAACGCTCTCCGCACTTCTTTCACGGGAGTTCGGAGGATGGGCCATCGCGGGGGCGTTCATTGCTCTGGCCGCCATCACCGTGATCGGCAACGTGATCGTGATGAAACGGGGAGCCAGCGATCCGGGGCTGACCACCGAGTTCGCGATGCTGGTGATGTTCTCCGTGGGGGCCTTCCTCGTGATCGGTCCCGCTCCGGTGGCCGTGGTGATCGGAGGAGGCGTGGCCGTGCTCCTCCAGTTCAAGGCCAGGCTTCACACCCTGGTGCAGCATTTTGGTGATGAAGATCTGACCGCGATCATGCGATTCGCCCTGATCGCTCTGGTCATTCTCCCACTCCTGCCCAATCAGACCTTCGGACCGTGGGGTGTGCTCAACCCGTTCGAGATCTGGCTGATGGTCGTCCTGATCGTCGGCATCAGCCTCGGTGCGTACATCGTCTACAAGTTCTTCGGAACGCGCGCGGGGACGCTGGCTGGCGGCATTCTGGGCGGGCTGATCTCCTCCACGGCGACGACCGTCAGCTATTCACGTCGGACACGGAACGTGCCCAACAGCAGTGGCATCGCCGCGGTGGTCATCATGATCGCGTCCACGATCCTGCTGCTGCGCGTTCTGATCGAGATCTGGATCGTCGCTCCCGCGATGCTGGAGACCGCGGCATCTCCGATCCTGACGCTCTTCGGCGTATTCGTGATCCTGTCCGGAGCGGCCTGGGCCCGCAGTCGGCGGCAGAACGTTCCGATGCCCTCGCAGAAGAGCCCTTCGGAGCTCAGGCCGGCGCTGATCTTCGGTGCGCTCTACGCAATCGTCATCATCGCGGTCGCCGCGGTGAAGGAACATTTCGGTGAGGGCGCCCTCTACGCCGTCGCGGCGGTGTCGGGCCTGACCGACGTCGATGCAATGACTCTCTCGAGTGCTCAACTGGTCGATTCCGGCCGCCTCGGCATGGCGACAGGCTGGCGGCTGATCCTCACCGCCACACTCTCGAACCTGCTGTTCAAGGCGGGGATCGTCGCCGTGCTCGGCCGTCGCCGCCTGCTGGGCATCATCGCCCTGCTCTACGGGATCGGGATGCTCGCCGGGCTCGCCATCCTGTTCCTCTGGCCCTAGCCCGGATTTAAGGGTCTGACGCCCGCGAAGCGGGCAATCGGAACGCCGCCTTCCAGGCGGCCGGGCCGTCGGCTTCCAGCGGCTTCCCGGAGCGTGCATGGCGATATGACCGGCGGAGCCTGGGACGCCGGTGGCCCGGCCGTCAGGGTGACGGCGTTCCGACGAAGCCATGCCCTGAAGTTCGGGCCATCCGGGCTAGTGTAGTGTCTCGTAAATTCGGTACATTTTGCTGGTGGTGCTTGCGAGTCGAGATCAAGGAGCGAGGAGGAGTCGAGGTGGTTCCTCGGCGACGACAAGCGACGCAGAGATCGGCCGCAACCACCACCAGCCCGAAGGGTTGCGGCGAAAAGCGGCCGCTCGCTTTGTCGCGACTCCTCAACGATGAACCACATCGCTTCGTCGTCGCTCCGCGCGAATCGACCACTTCTGGTCGCAACAAAATGCACCGAATTTACGAGACACTACACTAGTGAGGATCAGGCAGCCGGGACTTCGAAGCAGGTCGCCTCGAAGTCCCCCGATTTCAGTCCGCTTCCCGAATCGTTACCGGTCCATTGGTCGTGACCAGATGGACGTTGGGTTCTCCCGAACCGAGCTCCATCCGCCGCCCCTCGTCATTCCAGTCCTTGCGTGCGTCGGCGCAAATCGGATCGCCGCAACTCCAGGGACCGTGGCCGCGTGCCTCCACACTCACTCCGGAAACGTAATTGCGGGGGATCTCCAGGGAGATCGGTCCGTTGTTTGTCGTCGCATCGAGCTGTCCGGTCCAGCCACTGCCGAGGAGATCGACCTCGATCGGGCCATTCTGTGCGACCAGACGGAACTGCCCCCGATCCCCGGAGACCGAGATGGGGCCGTTCTGGGCATGGGCATCCACTTCACCAACCACGCCCCGAAGCGAGATCGGTCCGTTCTGAGCACGAAGAGTCAGTTTTCCTTCCGTATCCCGGACCGAGAGCGGGCCGTTGCGGGTCTCCACCGACGTGTGTCCCGTCGCCGGCGCTTCGATGATGATCTGCGACGCCCAGACGTTCCCCTCGACCGACGGCTCGTCGACCGAAACCTGACCACCCTCCACCATCAAGCGCTTTCCGGTCAGCAACCGCTCCGCGTCCGATGCCTCCGGCGAAACCGCCTTGCAGAGATGGACCGTCCATGCAGGTGCCCGGGTTCCGCGGACGGATGCCGCATTGTTGCGGGGTGCCTGCACGCTGAGACCCTCCACCGAGTGCACCGGAATGCTCACCGTCTCCTCGGCCTGAAGTCCCGGCTGCCCATCGAACTCGAACCGGAGATCGCTGCATCGAGTGACCGGACCGTCGGAGACGGATCGGACATTCACTCCTCCACGATGCTCATGCCCCCCGCCGAAAGCCGGTCCTGCGGCGACCACTGCCACCATCGAAACCATGATCACGATGACGCTCTTCATCTCGTTCCTCCTTCGTCCATACAGACGACCGGAACGCGCCGGGGTTAGCATCGGAGCCGACTCGCGAAGGAATTCGTCGCCCCGGCACGGGACACCGGGACGACGCAGGATCAGCGGCGAGAACTGGCGAGGGTGTCGTGAACCAGGGCCTGAAGACGTTCCAGACCCTTCGCGGCATCCTTCAGGTGGACGCGCAGAACCTTCCGTCCGTGCGCCTGCAGAGCGAGGAAGTCTCCCAGCGCCTGAGCGCGAGCCAGCGTTCCGAAGGTGAAGCCCTGGCCCGGAATCGGGTGGTCCTCCCCTTCATCCGCGGTGATCTCCAGGAACAGCCCCTCGTCCGGTCCCCCCTTGTGGAGCTGTCCGGTGGAGTGAAGATAGCGGGGTCCATATCCGGCCGTGGTCGCCACTCGCAGTCCTTCGACGAGATCGCGGCGGATCGCGGAGATCGTCTCTTCGTGGCCGGGAGTTTCGGCGATGTAATCGAGAAGCGCGATGTAGCCCCTATCGGGGACCTGGCGGAGAAATGCGCTGATGGCGCCTTCCACCGAACCATCCCCTGGAGAGGGACTATCCGCACCGGCATGGATCTCCATCATCTCATCGGCGCAGATCAGACGCTGGCCCTGAGGCTCCAGACCATCCCGGATCTGCCGGAGAATCTCGTTGGTCTTGTCCTTTGCTTCCTGGACGTTGGGCTGATCGAACGGATTGATCTTGAGAAATGCCCCGGCGATTGCGACGGCGATCTCCCAGAGGAAGAACTGGTCGGCGAGATCGTAGACGTCGCCGAGCCGGAGCTCGACCAGCGGGAGTCCCTGCTTCTCCAGGTCCGCCACCTGCTCAGCGATCGGATCGTCTTTCGCGGCGGCCCCGAGATGGGTCCAGACGAAGAGACGGTCCGGGCCGTAAGCGGATGCCTGGGCGAGAGGCTCCCCGGCGATCGGCAGGATGCCACGTCCCTCTTTTCCGGTACTCTCCGCGATGAGCTGTTCGATCCAGAGACCGAGCGACCCGATCGGTGGAGACGCGAGGAGGGTGAGCTTGTTGTGTCCGTCCAGCGCGAGTGCGCCGAGAATCGCTCCCAGGCGCGCCCCCGGATTCTCGTCCGCGGGCACCGACGGCGAGCAGACATGCCCCGCATGAACGGCGCGATCGAGCAACTTCCGAACATCGATTCCGGCCAGCGCCGCCGGCACCATCCCGAAGTAGGAGAGTGCCGAGTAGCGGCCGCCGATATCGGACGGATTGACGAAGGTCTCGCGGAAGCCACGATCGGCAGCTTCCTTCTGGAGGGCGGTGCCGACATCGGTGATTGCGATGAACTGACTTCCGGGCTTCGCGTCGTTGGCCGAAGCGACCCGATCGAGAAAGTACCGATAGAGCGTGTTGGGCTCCACCGTCGTTCCCGATTTCGAAGCGACGATGAACAGCGTCCGTTTCAGGTCGATCCGCTGCTCGACCGACTCCACCATCACCGGGAGAATGGAGTCGAGAACGATCAGCTCGGGCCAGCCATCCTGACGTCCGAAACTCTTTTTCATCACCTCGGCACAGAGGCTGGAACCACCCATCCCCAGCAGAACGACGAAATCGAAATCCTTCCGGGCCTCCGCCGCGAACCGCTCCAGATCCTCGAGATTCCGCTGCATCCAGCTCGCGACCGACAGCCATCCGAGAGAGGCCCGGATCACCGCCTGATGGGACTCTTCGGATTTCCACATCGAGGCGTCCTTCTTCCACAGCCGCTCGATCATGGAGTCTTTGCCGATCTTCCCGAGTGCGGCCTCGAAACCCTCCCGCGCGGATCCCGGCCGGATTTCCTCGCGCCCGGCCTGATCCCGGAGCACCGCGTCACGCCGCGCCTCGATCGTGGAGAGGAGTGATTCGAACGAGTCGGCGAATGACTTCACCCCCTCCTCGGTCAATTCGTCGGTGATGGTCTCGAGGGGGATGCCGGAGCTTTCCAGGTCGTCGAGAACCCGCTTCGCCTCATCCAGATCCTCCTCCAGAGTCAACCGCGGCTTTCCATGATCCCGGAAAGCATCGAAGGTGGCCGGAGGAAGCGTGTTCACGGTGTTGTCGCCGATCAGTGATTCGACGTAGAGAACGTCGCTGTATTTCGGATCCTTGGTGCTGGTCGATGCCCAGAGCGGTCGCTGAACACGCGCGCCTTTGTCCTTCAGCCGGGCGAAGCGCTCGCCCTCGAAGATTTTCAGGAAAAGCTGATAGGCGAGCTTCGCGTTGGCGATGGCCACCTTGCCCTCGATGGAGGCGAGAAGGTCGCGTTCCACCGGATCGGAGGCGTCCTCGATCCGCTTCTTGATCGCCTTGTCCGCCTTCGAATCGATTCGGCTGACGAAGAAGCTCGCCACCGAGGAGATCCCGTCGATCGGCTTGCCCTCGGAGACCCGCCGCTCCAGGCCCCGAAGATAGGCCTCGATCACCCGAGCGTAGACCTTCTGCGAGAAGATCAACGTCACGTTGACGTTCAAACCCGCCGCGATGGCTTCCTCGATGGCCGGAATCCCGGCATCCGTCGCCGGAATCTTGATCATCACGTTCGGCCGGTCCAGCGCCTTGAAGTGGCGAAGAGCCTCCTCGATGGTGCCCTGGGTCTCGTTCGCCAGGCGCGGATCGACTTCCAGGCTGACGTAGCCGTCATGCCCCCCGGTCCGGTCGTAAACCGGCCGAAAGACATCGGCCGCCCCGGCGATGTCTTCGCGCACCAGCCCTTCGTAAATCCTGGAAACGCTCTGCCCCTCCAGGGCGAGCTTCCGGAGCGGTTCGTCGTAGTCGTGACTGCCGCTGATGGCTTTGTCGAAGATGGTCGGATTGGAGGTGAGGCCACGCAGGCCGTCCTCCTCGATCATCCGGGCCAGATGGCCCTGAGTGAGAAGGGATCGCTGCATCTGGTCGTACCAGATGCTCTGACCGAGTTCGGTGAGTTCGATGAGTGGATTGGACATGTTGACTCCCGTCGAGAAGATGCGGGTACTGAGTCTTGTTCGAGGGCCCCGCCGATGTCAACCGTCCCGGTCACTTTTCGAGGCGGCGCCTGACCCGGCGCGACATCAGCCGGGTGACGATGACCAGCCCCGCGAGCAGAACCCCTGCAATCAGGATGCGCAGGAACGCATCCCCCGGACTGAGCAGCCCCTTCTTCAGCGAATCGGCGAGATAGGTGTAGATGAAAACGCCGGGAATCGTCCCGAGAAAGGTGGCCAGCAGGTACTCCCGGAAGCGGAGGCCCGACAGTCCGGATGCGTAGTTGAGCACGTTGTACGGAAAGATCGGAACCAGCCGCATCAACAGCAGCGTGATGAATCCTTCGTTCTGCAGTCGGCTGTAGAGCCGACCCGCCCGCTTCTGAATCAGCCGTTCGACCGCCGGCGCACCACTCCGGGCGATGAGGAACGGAAGCGCCGCTCCAAGAGTCGATCCGACCATCACCCAGAGCCCCCCTTCCGCCCAGCCCCAGGCCACGCCAGCCACCAGCGTCAGCGGCGTGCCCGGAAGCATCAGCACATTGATCAGAATGTAGATTCCGACGAATGCGATCGGCGCCCACCAGTGGCTGGAGACCGATTCCAGCCAGTTTGCCAGCGCCTCGGCGTCGACCCAGCCCTGCTCCACGCCGACGACCACCAGAGCCACCAAAAGGAGCACCCCCAGCAGAGCGAGCAATACCCGCAGCCGCCGGGCAATGCGCGAGGAGGGCTGGCTTGTGGATTGTTCGGGCAAAGACTGACCTCGAGGTTCGTGAGCAGCGTCATTCTACAAAAGCCGGACGGATTCGGGAGGCCCCTCTCAGCGAAGCACCTGTCGCCGGACCATTTTCGCCAGGGCAACCACCGTCCCGATCGCCCCGGCCAGTGCTCCGATCAGCGCACCGCCCACCAGCCCCGCAACCACCAGGCCCCCACCCGGTCGACCCTCGCTGGCCGGCCGCGGCGGCGCTGCTTCCGGAATGTCAGCCCTCGCGGCCCCCGGACGCATCGACGTCGAAGACTCCATCGTCGAGCCCGCCGGCTCCGCGGAGCCGGGCCCGGGCTTCGCTTCCCGCCCGCCCTGGCCCTTTCTCCGGTTCCTGTCCCGCACGAAGTCGGGATTCTCCCGGGCCCACATCTCCGTGCATTCCGCCCCGAAGAAGAAGATGAATGTCGTGAAGTAGACCCAGATCAGGATCAGGATCAGCGATCCTGCCGTTCCGTAGCTGGATCCGACATTGGAGCGTCCGAGGTAATAGCCGATCACGACCTGGCCGATGGCGAACAACACCGCGGTGAACGCGGCCCCAATCGCTGATTCTCTCCACCCGAGATCGACGTCCGGGACGATCTTGAAGATCAAGGTCACCACGCCGGTGATCAGACCGAAAAACACCACGAAGCTGATCACCTGCCAGACAAACGCTCCTCCCGGAATCGGGCTCTGGATCACCTGGCCGAGCCGGGAGAGGACCGCGCTGATGAGCACGGAGATCAGCAGAACAAGCCCGACTGCGAAGACCATCACCAGCGACAGGAGCCGGTCGAGAACAATCTGCATCAGCCCGCCCTCGTCCTGCTCAGGCACATCCATGATGGCGTTGAGAGCGACCTTCAACTGCTGAAAGATGCGTGATGCGCTCCAGAGAAGAACGACGAAACTGAGCACACCGGTGAAGGCCCCTCCGCTGTTGTCCCTCGCGTTGACGATGATTTTCTGTACGGCCACCGCGACATCGTGGCCGACGAACTGCTGCACCGTCGCCACGATCTCGCCGCGGGCTGCCTGAGGCCCGTAAACCACCCCCGCAATCGCGATGGCCAGGATCAGGAGTGGCGCGAGCGACACAATCGCATAGAACGCCATCGCCGCGGCGTACTGTGGTGCGTTGTCCTTCGTGAACTCCGCAAAGGCCGCGCGAAGAAAATGCCAGATCCGTTTCCAGCTAATGTTCCCGGGATGCACGGATGAAGCAGGATTCACAGCTTGTGCCGGAGCCCGGTTTGTGATGGGCTGAGCGAAACGGATGGCGCGGCGGTCAGGAGAACCTCCCTGCCGGAGGTGCCGTCTCATTCAGGGAGCCACCATGCGATCTCTGGTCGTCGAAGACAATACTCGACTGCGCTCGGTCGTCTGCCGGACGGTGGGCCGGGCAGGACTCGCCTGCGATGAGGCGGAATCGATCGAGAGCGCCGAAGAACTGATCGAGCTTCACCGCTACGACATCATCATTCTCGATCGGCGTCTTCCCGATGGCGATGGTCTGGACATCTGCCGCTCGGCCCGGGATCGCGGCTTCGCCGGGTCGATCCTCATGCTCACCGCTCTGGATGATGCCCAGTCCACGGTCGAGGGGTTGAGCAGGGGAGCCGACGACTACCTCGGCAAACCGTTCGACCTGGACGTGCTCGAGGCGCGGGTCAAAGCCCTCCTCCGGCGTTCCTCCCGGCAGCCGGTGGAGGAACTGCGCTTCGGCGATCTCGTCCTCGACCCCTGGAAGCGAATCCTCCGCGCCCAGGGGCGCGAGCTGCATCTGACCGCGAGGGAGCTCGGCATCATGGAAGCGCTGCTACGCTCCGGTGAAGGGATCCTCTCACGGGATCAGTTGATGGAACAGGCCTGGGGCGAGCGGGATGAGCCGATGAGCAATACCATTGACGTGCTGGTCTCCCGGATCCGCGGGAAACTGAAGAAGAGCGGTTCGACGACCGCCATCGACTCGGTTCGCGGGCTCGGATACCGGCTGCGACCATGACGTTCCGGATCCGCAAGGCTCAGAACCGTATCGCGTTGCTCGCGGCGGTCATTTCGATGGCGCTTCTCGCGACGCTTGCGCTGCTGACTCACCTGGTCGTGCGTCAGCTCACCTTCAAGGAGATCGACGAACAGCTTCGGACGCTCTCGATCGCCATTGCGTCGGGACTCGAAATGGAGGGGCTCGACCGGGTCGAGCAGGACGTGCTGAATGCCGGGATCGAAGCGAACCGTCTGGCCTATCGGCTGGAGCATCATTCCGCCATCCTCCTCAACAGTCGCGGCGAGGTGATCCTCAGCAGTGGTGATCTGGCCCTGCACCACGATGCCGCCGTGCTCCGCGCGCTCACCGCACACGACGAGCGCCCGTTCACCGCGGTGGAGCCATTCAGCGGTCAGCACCTCCTCTCTCGATTCCGGATTGCCCATCTCGGGGGAGCCTCCCGCGGGTCGACCCTTGTGCTGTTCCGGTCGATCGAGCCGAACCTGAGAGTGCTCGAACGGCTCGATTCCGGATTGGTCGCCTTTGTGCTTCTCGGCGTGTTCGGGTCCACGCTGATCCTGATGTTCGCCGTACGGCGGGCGATCCGGCCGGTCGAGGCAGTCACCGAGGTCGCTGAGACTCTCCAGGCCAGCGATCTCTCACTCCGGGTTCCCGACACCGGTGGAGGCGAAGAGTTCCGCCGGCTGATTGCAGTCATCAATTCTCTGCTGGAGCGACTGGAGCGGGCCTTCCAGTCCCAGAGCCGCCTGATCATCGATGCCGCGCACGAGCTCAAGACCCCCGCGGCGATTCTTCTGGCCGAAGCGCAGGAAGCGGCCCGCCCCGATACCCCTGGGCCAATCCGGCAGGAAGCGCTGGATGTGATCGTCCGCACCAGCAGAGCGCTCGGCCGTGAGGTCGATGATCTCCTCGCCCTGGCGCGAAGCGACATCTCCGAATCCATCCGCCGGGAACGGGTCGACCTTTCCGCGATCGCCCGTCAGGCAGTGGACCGGATCGCTCCTGTCGCCACTGGCCGAGACGTGAAGCTTCGGCTCGATGCCGCGCCGTCCGCGACGCTCACGGGCGACCCGGCCCTCCTCCTCCGGATGGTCATCAACCTGGTCAGGAATGCCGTGGTCTACAGTGTTTCCGGAGGCGACGTCGTCGTCGAAGTCTCTGCAGCATCCGCGGCTGTTTCGCTCCGCGTTTCGGACCGCGGCCCGGGGATCCCGGTGGAAGATCGGGCCAGAATCCTGGATCGATTCGTTCGACTGCCCGAGGCCCGCAGAATCGATCCGGAAGGGTCCGGGCTGGGGCTTGCGATCGTCGACCAGGTGCTTCGCCAACATGGTGCGAGCATGCTGATCGACGATCGTCCCGGCGGAGGCTCGGTCTTCGTGATCAACCTGCCGGCCGATTCATCCCAGGTCATCGTCTGAACCCGGCGCCGATCCTCGATGAGCCCTCCGAAATCGTGCCCGCGAATCTGACGATCCGCGGGCACGCCGAGGGTGATGCAGAACGCTTCGTGCTCGGACGATCAGTTCTTCTTCGGAGCGTGGTTCCGCTCCCGAGGACCGACGTGCATCGCCGTCGCCATGTTCTTCCCGCCCTGTTCCATGTAACGGACCGAGACCGGCTGGCCCTCTTTCAGCTCGGTCCCCATCATCCGGGTCGCCGCATTCCAGTAGAGGGTGAAGGTCTTCCCGTCGGCGTCCTTCAGCACGAACGACTTTGCAGGCTGATCCACCGAGCTCACGGTGCCGTGAAGCGCCTTTCCGTGCATGTGAGCTGCGTGCGTCGCGGCCTGAGGCGCCGAGGCCGGAGCGGCGGGTACCCCGGCCGGGGTCGCCGCTGAAGCCATCCCCACGCCTGCAATCAGAACCACTGCCAGAATCAGGAATCTTTGCGACTGTCTCATTGGAATCCTCCTCCGATTCACGAGCAGGAGGTTAGACCGGTGGGGGTGAACCGACCGTGAATGTCAGCGCGAGCGGTCCCGGAGGAAAAACCAGACCAGAGCGACGAGCAGAACCGCCGCAGTCACGATCCCCAGCTCCGTCATCACATTGAGCACGTAGAGCTGCTGCTCGCTCGGCGACTCGAAGCCGACCCCGGCACGGCTCCACCAGTGCCTCATCTTCTCCAGCCTCCAGATGATGATCCCGAGGCAACCGAGAGTCACGACCCAGCGGAGGACTGATTTTCCGACGGATCGGGATTGAGGTGCGTCGCCAGCGGGTGGTGGGGTTTCAGAGCTCATCGTCGAAGCGACCATATCGCATCCAGACATCATCGGCCAGCGAGCGGGCAACTGAGTGGGGGATCACCGCCGACGCTTCATCCAGGTGACGCATCGCTCCAGTTCGCGCTGCATCGCCTCCGGCTCCAGGTGCAGCGGCCGCCCGTGGCCCGGCAGAACCCATTCGAATCGAAACTCCAGAAGTCTCTCCATCGAGCGGATCTGCTCGCTCCAGGAGTACCAGCAGACGCTTCGTGAACCGACCAGATGCCGGCGGTTCGGGCTCCACCAGAGATGATCTCCCGTGAATAGAAAGCGGTCCCGATGGAGATAGACCGCATGACCCCGGGTGTGGCCCGGGGTGGGAATCATCAGCAGCCCGTCCCCCAGATCCACCGGCGCTGTCCCCTCGACGACCCGCTCGATCCGGGCCAGCTCTCCACGGGCATCATCGCGGTGGATCAGCCGCTCGCATCCGAATCGGCGATGAAACTTGGCGTGATCCGCCACGTTGTCGACATGGGTCAGGACCATCAGCGCAACCCCTCCGAGAGTCTCGAGGTTTCGCGCCAGGGGAAGATTGAAGCGAGGTGAGTCGACCAGCACGTTGCCGGCGTCACGGCGGATCAGATAGCTGAATGCGCCGAACGAGCGCTCGGAGGTGAACCCGCAGCGGTACACTCCTTCGGCAATCTCTTCGGGCCAGGCGGCAATCGCCGCTCGCAGATCATGCTTCGTCCCGGTTCCGATCGACGCGGTGGGACACGCGATCAGGGCCTTTTCCGCATCCAGTCTTTCCGCGGCATCCCGGGGCTGACGGACCACGACCGACTGATCTCCAACTGCGTCGAAGACGGAAGGCGCGATCTGGCGGCAGGCATCACAGTCGATGCAGCTCGAATCGACGAAAAAGTCTCCGGGCACATTCCCCGGAAGCCGAAGTTGCGGAAGCGCCATGCTGAGAACAACAGCGCTCCATCACGAGCGATTGCAGAGGCGTGATCCCGCTCAGAGGCTGTGCAGAACGCGGAGGAGCCGCGACGAAGCAGATGGCGTCGTCGCGCCGCAAGATTGGCCGCCGCTCTGGACTTCTGCTCAGCCTCTCAGAGTGACAGGTGGGAGATTCCGACGAGGAGGATCGATCCTCGCGGCCAGCCCTCTCACCGCTCGTTGACCGCCTCCCTGAGGCGTTCCGCGTCGAGATGAGCCGCGAGCGGCTCAATCAGACCATCCAGGCCGCCATCCATGATCGACGGCAGATTGTGGAGCGTAACGCCCACCCGATGGTCGGTGACCCGGTCCTGGGGGAAGTTGTAGGTGCGGATCTTTTCGGAGCGATCTCCGGTTCCGACCATTCCCTTGCGGGTGGCCGAGAGCTCGGCTTCCCGGCGCAGGCGCTCGATGTCGTAGAGGCGAGCCTTGAGCACCTTCATCGCCTTCGCGCGGTTCTTGATCTGGGACTTTTCGTCCTGACAGGAGACCACCACCCCGGTGGGAAGATGGGTGATGCGTACCGCGGAGTAGGTCGTGTTGACGGACTGACCGCCCGGGCCGGACGAGCAGAAGGTGTCGATCCGAAGGTCCTTTTCCTGGATGTCGATATCGATGTCCTCGGCTTCGGGAAGCACCGCCACGGTCACCGCCGAAGTATGAATGCGGCCCTGGGTCTCCGTCTGGGGAACCCGCTGAACACGGTGAACGCCGGACTCGTACTTCATCCGTGAGTAGACCTTGTCCCCTTCGATCTGCAGCGTGGCGTCCTTGATTCCATTCACACTGGAGTAGTTGGCGTCGGTGATGTCGACTTTCCACCGGTTCCGTTCGGCGTAGCGGATGTACATCCGCATGATCTCGGCCGCGAACAGGGTGGCCTCGTCGCCGCCGGTGCCGGCGCGGATCTCCACGAAGACGTCCTTCTCGTCGTTCGGATCCTTCGGCTGCAGGAGAAGCCGGAGATTCTTTTCCAGTTCCGGCTTCTTCTCCTCCAGCTCTTCGAGCTCGATCTCCGCGAGCTCGCGAAGATCGTCGTCGCGCTCGCTGGCGAGCATCTCGCGGGTCTGACGGAGGTTCCGGTCGACATCCTTCCATTCGCGATAGACCCGCATTACTTCGTCGAGATCGGCGATCGCTTTGGAGGTCTCCCGATAAAGCTTCCTGTCGGAGACGATCTCAGGATCAGCCATCCGGGCCTGAAGCTCTTCGTAGCGTGTCTCGATCTCGGTCAGCTTTTCGAACATGGAAGTGGGCGTCCCTGAAAATGTCCGGAGTCAGAAAGAGCCCGCGAAAACTCGCGAGCTCTGGGTCATGAACTGGTGCCGGGCTAAGCGACGGCGATCTGCTCCGGCTCCACTGCATCGTAGAGCAGCGCCTCGCGCAGAGCGGTCACGGCGATCTCGAGCTGCGTATCGTCCGGCTCGTTGGTGGTGATCTTCTGCAGCCAGAGACCGGGGGTGATCATCGCGCGGCACGCCTTGTTGTCCAGGTGGCGGGCGGAAAAGCGGATGATCTCGTAGGCGATGCCCGCGATCAGTGGAAGAAGAAGAATCCGTGCGCCGAACTTGACCACGAACGGGCTGGTGGGCGGAACCAGCGAGAACACCACGATCGACACGGCCATCACAAACAGCAGGAAGCTTGTCCCGCAGCGGGGATGCAGGGTCGATTTTCCGCGGGCGTTCTCGACGGTCAGATCCTCACAAGCCTCGAAAGTGTAGACCGTCTTGTGCTCCGCACCGTGATACTGAAACACCCGGCGGATCTCGCCGATCATCGAGATCGAACCGAGATAGGCGAAAAAGAAGATCGCCCGGATCACCCCATCCACGATGTTGTAGGTGAAATTGTCCATCGCCGGCAGAAGATAGTGCCGGATCAGATTGGTGATTCCGAGCGGAGCCAGAATGAACAGACCCACCCCGAGAGCGAAGGCGAAGATCATCGATCCGGCCACCGCCCAGTTGGACAGCTCCGGCTCTCCATCCTCACCTTCCGAGGAGACGGAGGCGGAGAAATTCAGAGCCCGGATTCCCAGAATCAGCGACTGGATCAGAACCACCGAGCCGCGGAGAACCGGTGTCTTCAGGATCGGGTACTTCTTGCCGATCGAGGTCAGCCGTTCCTTGCGGATGGCGATCCCGCCATCGGGCTGACGCACCGCGACCGTATAGCCGGTCAGCGACCGCATCATCACGCCCTCGATCACCGCCTGCCCGCCGATCAGCATGTCGACGTTGCGATCCGCGGCAGCATCCGCCGGCATCGCCGAGGTCAGGCCGTTGGTGATGGCGTTGAACGTGCCGGCGACGAGCCGGGCGGTACGGATCCAGAGCCGTGAGATCGGATTCATCATCAGTCTTTTTTGGCGTATCTCTTCTTGAACCGGTCGACGCGTCCGGCGGAGTCGACGAGCTTCTGCTTTCCGGTGAAAAACGGATGACAGCTCGAGCAGATCTCGATCCGCATTTCCTTCTTGGTCGAGCGGGTCTTCCAGGTCTCACCGCAGGCGCAGTGAGACATCGACCTCGTGGTACTCGGGATGAATGGCTGGTTTCATAGTGAGAATTCCTCTGATTTCGATGGTTGAGACGTGTCCCGAAACCCGCAGTCTACCGCAAAAATTCTTCCCCGCCCCCTCCCGCGTAACCATTCCTCCCGCGGCATCGTCTCCAACCATAGAGAGTGAGCGACTCGAGCGGACAGGTCCCTGTGGGGCGGTGATCCGGCTCCAGGATCTAACTTTGACCAGGATGATCCCTGGAGTCGCCGGTCCGGAAACTCCCCCGACCCTCTCCCCCGGGTCCCGAGACGCATCATGCCCGATCTCCGCAACATGCCGCGATGGCTGAATCTGCTGGCCCGCTATGGTCTGGCGGTGGCTCTGGTGGGGGTCGCTCAGGCCAGCGTGACCCTGCTGGAACCGCTGTTCGGGACTCAGATCTCCCCTCCCTTCTTCCTCGCGGTGATGTTCGCCTCCCTCTATGGGGGCCTCGGACCCGGACTCGTCGCCACCGCCCTGGCCGGAATCTCCATGGCGTTCTTTCTGATGGGCTCGCCCGAACAGTTCCTCCCCGGAGTGAGCCACCTGTCGCGGCTGGCAATGTTCTTCGTAGTCGCGCTGGTGACCAGTTCCGTCAGCGCACGCCGAAAACGGGCCGAGGAGGGTCTGGCCGGCGCTCTCCGCCAGCTCGAGGCCGCACACCGGGCGAAGGACCGGTTCATCGCCACCCTCTCGCATGAGCTCCGCACTCCCCTGTCCGCCATCCGCGGCTGGGTTCAGCTTCTCCGCACCAGCCCCGACGACCCCACCCTGGCGGCCCAGGGCCTGGAGCAGATCGAGGGAAGCGTCCGCGATCAATCCCGCCTCATCGAGGATCTGCTCGACGTCTCCCGGATCATTCTCGGGAAGCTCCACGTCGAGATGGAGCCACTCGACATGAAAGAGGCGATTCGAGATACCGCCGACATGATCCGGCCGCAGGCCTCTGAGCTGGGAATCTCCCTGGTGGTCCGAACCGGGGACGAGCGAGACCGCTTCATCTCCGGCGATCCCACCCGGGTGCGGCAGGTCCTCTGGAACCTTCTGACCAATGCGGTGAAATTCACCCCCACCGGTGGCGAGGTACGCATCGAGATCGACGACTTCGACGAGCAGATCGCGGTCAGAGTCTCGGACACCGGACCGGGAATCCCGCCGCAGAACCTTCCTCACATCTTCGACCCTCTCCACCAGGCCGAAGGCTCCGCCAGCCGTGGCGGCCTGGGGCTCGGGCTGGCGATCGTGCGCAGCCTGGTCGAAGCGCACGGAGGGCGGGTCGAAGCCGCCAGTGAGGGGCCCGGATGCGGTGCGAGCTTCCTGCTCCTCTTCCCTGAGCTGGCGAAAGCCGAGCGCCTCACCCCAATCGAGCCCAACCCGACCCCTCAGCCGAGCCACGCCCCGCTCGAATTGAGGTAGGCTGGGAGCCTGCGCCGAGGGAGCGGCGGCCGATGACGTACGAGCTCGAACCGGAGGAGACGCTCAGCCGGGGGATCCGGCGGATCGCGCGGGAGCAGGTCGCCGGTGCGATTCAGCAACTCCTCCACTCCCCGGATCTTCACGAGGCGGTCCACGACGCCCGGAAGCGCTGCAAGAAGATGCGCGCGGTGGTTCGGCTGGCTCGTGGCGAGCTCGGTCCTCGTTTCGCCTCCGAGAACGCCTTCTATCGCGACACCGCACGGAGGCTTTCCGAGGCCCGCGACGCCCAGGCCATGGTGGAGAGCTGGGACAAGCTCGCCGCCCGCTTTCCGGAGGAGATCAACGGACGCTGGGCACAAGCCGTTCACCGGGGACTGTCGGCGAGACGTGACGCGCTCGCCGGCTCCGGGGGGGATCTCCCCACCATCGTCACGGAGGTCGTTGCCGAGCTTCGAACCGCCCTCCGGCGCATTCGCCGCTGGCCACTCGAGGAAAACCGGTTCGCGGCAGTCCGGCCGGGCCTGGGCCGCACCTTCCGCTCCGGAAGAGGAGCGCTCGCGCAGGCCCTCGACGAGCCATCGGATGCGAACCTCCACGAGTGGCGGAAACAGGTCAAGTATCACTGGTACCACAGCCGGATTCTGGTGGTGGCGTGGCCGGCGATGATGGGTCCCTGGCGGGACGCGCTTGGAGAGCTTTCCACACTCCTCGGAGACGATCACGATCTTGCCCTGCTCAGGGACAGAATGACCGAGGAGGTCCCGCGCGGCGCACGTTGTCATCGCGAGGAGATTCTCGAGCTCTTCGACCGACGGCGAAAGGAGTTGCAGGAGAGGGCATTCGTTCTCGGCCGACGCATCTACGCCGAGTCCCGCGAGGCCTTCGAGCAGAGACTGGAACGCTGGTGGCAGGCTTCGCGGACGGAGCAATGATGAGACGGATCTTCATCGGCGATATCCACGGATGCTACGACGAACTGGCCGCGCTGCTCGCGCGGCTCGAGATCGCGTCTGACGACTCCGTGGTCTCCCTCGGCGACATCATCGAGAAAGGACCCGCGGCGGAAGCCTGCCTCGACCTCTGGATCGAACGGGGCTTCCAGGCGGTGCGGGGGAATCAGGAGGATGACGTTCTCCAGTCGATCGATCGGACCGGTCGAGCTCCGGATGGCTCCACCTCCGGATTTCTCATGCGCCGTCCCGATCTGCAGAACTGGATCCGGGCACGCCCGGTCTGGCTCTGGTTTCCGCACGAGGAGATTCTGGCGGTGCACGGCGGAGTCCTGCCGGGGATCACTCTGGCAGAGATGGAATCCGGATCAGTCGACGAGGACGCGCTGATGCGGCTGCGGCACGTTCGCCGGACGAGTGCTGGATGGAGTCCGGTGCCGAAGGGCGAGGAACGGGAAGGGGATCGATTCTGGGCGGATCTCTGGGAAGGCCCGTTCAACGTCGTTTATGGCCACCAGCCTCGGACGGCACAGGGGCCCCGGGTCGACCCACACGCCATCGGAATCGATACCGGCTGTGTCTACGGGGGCTCGCTCACCGCGGCAGTGTTCGACGGTGCCTGGAGCTTCGTCAGCGTGGTTGCGCGCCGGTCGCCGACCTGATCGGGGACTCTCGCGACCTGCAGCAGACCGCCTCACCCTGCTTTCGGCCCGCAGAGAACGGCGAAGCCCTCAGAAGACCCGCCGGCTCTCCACGGGCTCCCGTGGCCGCTCGACCTCCGACGCCCGGTCCGCCAGATCTTCGACCGGACCCACCAGCGTCAACGTGCCACCGATGAGGTCGTGCCGCCCGTAGAGCGCGAGCCTCCAGTCAAGATGCGAATCGATGTGATCCATGGTCGAGCCTCCGGAACGGAGTTTCGGATTCGTGCGTCAAGGCCGCGTCAAAGGGAAAACACCAGCGAGCAGGAAACCCTTGCCGGATGCCCTCGAAGAGGTCAGCCCCGATGCCGCCGAACTCGCGGTTCAGAGACCCGGCTCGTCCCGGACCGGCGCCTTCTTGGGGAAGGTGACGGTAAAGGTGGTGCCCTGCCCGGCGGTGCTGCGTGCGCTGATCGACCCGCCGTGCCTCCTGACCAGATGTTTGGTGATGGCCAGGCCGAGACCCGCCCCGGCTGTCTCCCTCGAGCGGCTTCGATCGACCCGGTAGAAGCGATGGAAGATCCGCTCGATCTGCTCCTCCGGAATTCCCGGCCCCTGGTCGCTGACCAGAACGACGGCCTCATGCCCCCCGTCCGCCACCGTGATCCGGAGCTCCTCCGAGCCCGCGGCATGCTTCAACCCATTGTTGATGAGATTCGAAAAGACCTGCTGAACACGAACCGGGTCGATCTCCGCGACCACGTCCACGCCATCGAGGACGATCCGGATCCCCGCCGCCTCGGAGCTCTCGGTAAAATCCTGTACGAGATCGGTGAGGAGACTCCGGAGATGGGTCGGTTCGCGGTGGAGAACGAGCTCTCCCCCCTCGATCGACTTCAGCTCGGCCAGATCCTGCACCAGCCGCTCGAGACGCCCCACCTGCCGGGTGATGATTCTCCGCAACTGCTCTTCCTGGTCCGGCTCGAGGCGGCCCTCGTCCAGGGTCTCGACCGCCGACCGCATGGCTGCCAGCGGGGTCCGGACCTCGTGAGAGAAATCGGCAATGAAGTCCTGCCGGATCCGTTCGAGGTTGTGCACATGGGTGACGTCGATGAGCAAAGCAACCGCCGCGATGTCGGGACTCTCCATCGGAAAGGCGCGGATCTCGATCTGCCTCTCGATGCCACCGACCGCGACGGTCCCCCGCCCCGTCGACGGAGCGCCATCGAGAGCTCGGTCAAAAGCGGCGATCAGGGCGGTATTGCGGACGACTTCCACGAACGGCCTGCCGATCACCGGCGATCTGACGCCAAACCATTCCAGAAGCCTCTGGTTCGCAAGCACGACGCGCCGGCTCCGGTCGATCGCGAGAAGCCCCTCTCCGATCCCGTTCACGATGCCGAGCATTTCTTCCCGCTGCTGTTCCAGCAGCCCGTGCTGGTGCAGAACTTCCTGTCCAATGCGATCCAGTCTCCACCGGAGATCGTCGGTATCTTCGGCGCCCGGAGCACGTGTTCCTTCCGGTTCGCCCGACCCTCCGATGGTTCTTTCGAGTGCGGCGACCATCCCCCGCACGGCGAGCAGACGGCTCCGACCCCACCACCAGGTCAGTGACCCGAACGCGATCATCCCGCACAACGACGAGAGACCGGCAACCCAGCCAAGGCGCTCCGCGTGCGAACCATTCAGCCCGGCCAGGTCTGCGGCCCATCCCGCAATCGCCCCGATCAGGACGGAAAGGCCCACCGCGGCCACCAGCAGGAGGACCATCGCTTTTCGAACCGACGACATGCCCACAAGCTTATCCGGAACTCGCGGGAGAAGGCTCGAAGCGATAGCCGTATCCGATCACCGTGCTGATCCGGTTCTTCCCGATCTTCTTCCGCACGTTTCGGATATGCGCGTCCACGGTCCGCGTCTCCACATCGTCGGCCATCTGCCAGATCTCCGACAGAATCCGGTCGCGGGAGACCACCGCCGGCCGGTTTCGAATCAACAGCCAGAGCAGCTCCAGCTCCTTCCGGGCCAGTCGGACTTCCTCGCCCTCGACGAAGACACGAAAGGTGACCATGTCCACCCGAAGGGATCCGTCCTCGTAGATCTGCCCCTGATCCCGGGCGCTGGTGTGCGCCGGAGCACCGCCTGAATCCGCGCCATCAGCTCTCTCATGCTGAACGGCTTGGTCAGATAGTCGTCGGCACCGAGCTCGAGACCGGTCACCCGATCACGCTCGGACGTCCGGGCCGTCAGCATCAGGATCGGGAGCGACGCGGTTTTCGGATCACGGCGCAGCTCGCGGCAGATCGTCAGCCCGTCGAGATCGGGAAGATTCAGATCGAGCACCACGAAGTCGAACGAGCCGTGCTGGGCAGCCAGCAACCCCTCCTGCCCGTTGCCGAAGTGCTCGACCACTGCGCCCTCGCGCTCCAGATTCAAACGGGTTGTAAAGGCAATGTCCTCGTCGTCCTCGATCACCAGGATGCTTCGGGCGGCGAGAGCTCCACGCTCAGTGGTGGTGGCCATGGTTCTCCTCAGGCACTGGATGCGCAGACAACTCCGTTCCGCGCGGGTCGGCCGGGCGGTCACAGATCGCCGCGACGAGAATAGCACTCCGCGGCCGACGACGATGATCAGGAGCAGCGGGATCGCTCACGGGGCCCACCGTACGCTCAGGGAAAGGATCCCGGGCGAACAAGAGGTAAATTCGATGTAAAACGCTGGCTGATACCAAAAACAGGCGATTTCGTGGACCGGAAAGCAATATATTTCTCTGCGGTCCTTCAGTCTGTCGAATCATGGTCATCAAGCTCCAGGCCGCCATTGCTCCGGAGAGTACGGAGCCCGTCCCGGGTCCCGCAGAGGGAGAGATGCAGCCGATCACACTGAAGGTTCCCCCCATCCCGAAACATCCGGCGAAGATCCCTCTGTTCAATCGCGAGTACAGCTGGATCGAATTCAACCGGCGGGTTCTGGCCGAGGCCCAGTCGGATCGGGTTCCTCTGCTCGAAAGGCTAAAGTTCCTTTCCATCTGCTCGACCAATCTCGACGAGTTCCTGATGGTCCGGGTGGGCGGGCTCCGGGACCTGATCGATGCCGGATTCGCCCAGAGATCCGCGGACGGCCGCACACCCCGCCAGCAGCTCGACGGCATCCGTCAGAGGACCCGCAAACTCCTGCGGGAGATGTACCGCTGCTTCGACGACGAGTTGCTCCCCGCGCTGGAGCGGGAGAAGATCCGGATTCAGTCGCCGGCGGAGCTTTCGAAGAAACGCCAGGACGCGCTACGGGAACATTTCGAACAGCATATCGCGCCGGTCCTCACGCCACTGGCCTTCGATCCCGGTCATCCGTTTCCCTGGCTGTCGAATCTGTCGCTGAACCTCGCCCTGGTGCTCGATTCTCCCCGAGGGGACGAGCACCTGGTGATGCTCAAGATCCCGGCTCTGGTCCCGCGCCTGATCCGCCTCGATGATTCCGGCCGCTTCATCCCGATCGAGACCCTGATCGCAGAGCATGCCGGACAGCTCTTTCCCGGCCTGACGGTGCGGAGAGCCACCCCCTTCCGGGTCATCCGCAACGCCGACTTCGTGATCAAGGAAGACGAGATTCAGCAGGACCTTCTGCATTCGATCGAGACCGAGCTGCGTCGCCGCGACCGGCAGGAAGTGGTTGCCATCGAAGTCTTCGAGAATGCCGACGAGTCTCTTCTTTCCCTCCTGAGCAACGCACTGCCGGTCTCGCGGGACGATGTGTTTCCCGTGCCCTCCTTTCTACGCCTCGGGGATCTGATGCAGATCTACAACGAGGTCCAGCAGCCGGAGCTTCGCGATCCTCCGTTCAATCCGCGTCTCCCCGTTGCGCTCGCCTCCAGCGAGGACATCTTCTCGATCATCCGGAGGGAAGACGTTCTGCTCCACCGCCCGTACGATTCCTTCAGCGCCGTGGTCGAGTTCGTTCAGGCGGCGGCGGAGGATCCGGACGTGGTGGCGATCAAGCAGACGCTCTACCGCTCCGACGCCGGCTCCCCCATCGTGGGGGCCCTGGAGGAGGCCGCCCGGCGCGGCAAGCAGGTCGCCGTGGTGGTCGAGCTTCAGGCTCGCTTCGACGAGATGAAGAACATCACCTGGGCCCGCCGCCTCGAGCAGGCGGGCGTGGAAGTGGTCTACGGCCTGGTCGGGATCAAGACTCACAGCAAACTCTGTCTGGTGATTCGCCGCGAGGGCGAACGACTCCGCCAGTACCTCCACCTCTCCACCGGGAACTACAACGCGATCACCGCCAGGATCTACAGCGACATCGACCTGTTCACCACCGACGAAGAGATGGGCCACGATGCAGTGCAGTTGATGAACCTGCTCACCGGGTTCAGCCTGGCCAGCATTCAGGAAATCTTCGAGGGACAGGTACCCGAGCTGCAATGGAAGAAGATGCTCGTGGCACCGATGGACTATCACCGCTGGGTCCTCGATCGTATCGACGACGAGATCGCCGCCGCGAACGAGGGCAAACCGGCGCGCATCGTCGCCAAGTTCAACGCCCTGGTCGACCCGACCGTCATCGATCGTCTCTACCACGCCAGCCAGGCCGGCGTCTCCATCGACCTGGTGGTCCGCGGGATCTGCTGTCTGGTCCCCGGAGTGGAGGGCATCAGCGACAACATCCGGGTGATGTCGATCATCGACCGTTTTCTCGAGCATGTCCGGATCTTCCACTTCGAGAACGGCCGCGGCGGCCGGGTCTGGGTCTCCAGTGGTGACTGGATGCCGCGGAACTTCTTCCGCCGGGTCGAGCTGACGTTTCCCGTCCTCTCCCCCGCGCTGGAATCGCGCCTCCGCGAGCAGATCCTCGCCGTCAGTCTCGAGGATCGCGCATCCTCCTGGGATCTGACACCAACAGGTGACTACCACCGCCGCGACGAAGGCAACAGAAGCGGCCTCCGCAGCCAGCGGAGGTTCATCGAGCTCGTCCGTGAAGAGGCCGCGCGCCTTGTTCCCTACGAAGAAGCGATTCTCAAACCCGCTCGATCCCGACGAAAAGCGAAGCGACAGAAGAAGAAAGGAAAGAGGAACTGAATCATGGCCACACGATCCACCAGTCCCCTCTCGACACTGCTCACCCGGCATGGTGCTCCGGTTCTCGACAAGGCTTCGGAAGACATTCTCGGCCAGCATCGCGACGGAGAGCCGGAAAACGGTCTGGACCGCATCGCCCGTGAATGGCAGGCGCTCTCTCCCGACGACAGAAAGGCGTTCGTCGCGCGGATGAGAAAGGCCGCTTCCGCAATCGCGCCGGCACCGACGCGCAAACGACCGGCAGCACGCAAGACCGCAGCCTCCCGTGCCGCCGCCAGGCCCGGCCCATTGCCCACCCTTCCGAAGAAGGACAAGCCGAAGAAGGACAAGAAGGCGAAGAAGGCCCTGAAGAAGGAAGCGAAAAAGCTCGATAAAAAGAAGGACAAGGCCCTGAAAAAGGCGAAGAAGAAAGAGAAAAAGGCAAAGAAGAAGTCGTCGAAAACCACCGTGCCTGCGGTGATCTGAGGCGATGGGCACCGCGGCAGAGAACCCGGAGCGGCGTCCCGCTCCGGATGAGCGGGTTCTCGTGTTTCTGCGCCATGCTCCTGCCGAGCCACGCGGCAGCGTCCCCGATGCCGCACGAGCGCTGACGCCCGAGGGGCATCAGAAGATGAAAGAGGCGGCACGCGGTCTGGCGCGGATCTTTCCGAAGGCCGGCGTGGTCCTTTCCAGTCCGCTGACCCGTTGCGTTCAGACGTCCCGCTGGGTCAGAAAGGCCTTCCGGGAGCGGATCGCCATCGAGGAAGTCCAAGCGCTGCGACCTGGAGCGGCCAGCCAGCAACTGCTCGACCTGATCCGGCAGCGCCCGGAGAAGCGGCTGATCCTGGTCGGTCATGAGCCCGACCTGAGTCATGCCGTCGAGTCTCTTCTGGGAATCGGACCCGGCGCTCTCGGCGGCTTGCGCAAGGGGGGATGCTACGCTTTGCGGCTCCGGGGCGGCCAGGCCTCGTTCGAATGGGCCGCCACTCCGAAGATCCTCCGGCGGATCGGAGCAGGTCGAGCTCGAGGCTCATCCTGACCCGTCGACGGTGAGCTCGACCTTCCGATCGAACAGACGGGCGAAATAGCGAGCCCCCTTGCGGGCGTCGTCGAGCTCGACCGTCGGCCGGATCCGGGTCTGCAGCGACAGCAGGACGTGCCTTCGATCGGTCCGCACGGCGACTCCCCGAACCACCTGACGTCGTCCCCGATCCAGTCCCTCGGCCAGCCGAAGGATCGCGGCGAGCTTCTTCACCACGTCGCGTTGAGTCCGGGTGAGCTCCCGGTAATTCGGATGCTCTCTGCTGGGCGGGGCCTTCCGGTGGTAGCGCGCCACGTTGGCCAGCACCGCGATCTGGTCCTCGGTGAACCCCTCCAGCCCGGCATGCCGAATGATGTAGTAGCTGTGCTTGTGGTGCCGCTGATAGGAGACATGCAGACCGATCTCGTGGAGCAACGCTGCATATTCGAGGATCTCGCGGTGAGGATCTCCGAGGCCGTGAAGCTCGCGGGTCTGATTGAAGATCTCGATGGCCAGACGGGCGACGTGCGAGCCATGAGCATCATCGCTCTCGCTCCGCTCGGCCAGCGCGAGCACCGCATCCCGCCGGACGTCCACGTCCCCGGGATCGGTCTGCTGTCTTCCCTCCAGGGCCCGGATCACGATTCCCTCGCGCAACGCCGCACTGCAGGCGCGGATCCACTCCACTCGCAGGAGCCTGAGAATCTCGTCCAGCAGGAGTGCGCCGGCGAGGATGGTCTCCGCGCGTCGGCTCTCGATTCCGAGCTGCGCGCTCCGTTCCCTGGCCGAAAGACGACTCATCGTATCGATCAGTCCCTCCAGCCGTGGCGCCTCCAACCAGCGAAGACCGGCCGAGACTTCCTCGACCTCGCCGGGAGTCGACAGGTGAGCCAGCGTGACGATCGTTCCGGAGGTGCCGATGACGAAGTCGAACGCGATCGAGCGGAGGGTGGGGAGGATCTTCTTCAGACGCTTCCGGATGAATCGGCGGCATCGGGCAAGCGATTCATCGGTCGGGGGATCCGTGGCAAAGAACTGCTGACTGAGCCAAAGCACCCCCAAGGGCAGACTGGCGGTGAAAAAGACCTCCGTCCGGGTCCCGATCACCAGTTCCACGCTGCCCCCTCCGATGTCGATGCAGAGTGCGGTTCCACCATCGAAATCCACCGCCGCTCTCACCGCGCGGAAGATCAGATCCGCCTCGTCCTCCCCGGAAACCACCGACACCTCGATCCCCACCTCGTCCCGCACGCGTTGGAGAAACACCGGGGCGTTCGGTGCTTCCCGGACCGCGCTGGTGGCCACGGCATCGACCTGATTCACCTTCAGACTCCGGGCAATGGCGACCATTCGCTTCAATGCCGCCACCGCACGATCGATGGCGTCGTCGGCGAGGGGATGGCCGCCGAGACTGCCGCGGCCGAGCTGCACCATCTCCTTTTCCTTGTCGACCACCCGGAATCCGCGCCCCTGCTTTTCGGCAACGATCATGTGCACGGAATTGGTTCCGACATCGATGGCGGCGATGCGGAAGCGCTTCGAAGTCATCCCCATGATTCTAAGGCCGGTCTGGCTTACAGGAACCATCGGCGCGGAGGATGCCCGCCTCTGGACGAACATTCCGATGTGCGTCGGGGGGGGGGGCGGAACATCGTTTCACTGGCGAGATCCTCCATTCTCCGCTTCGTGGCGCGGACCCCTCGAGCCCCCTCTCGCCTCTCGCCTCTCACCTCTCACCTCTCACCCTCTCACCTCTCACCTCTCACCTCTCACCTCTCACCTCTCACCTCTCACCTCTCACCTCACCTCTCACCTCTCACCTCTCACCTCTCACCTCTCACCTCTCACCTCTCACCTCTCACCTCTCACCTCTCACCTCTCACCTCTCACCTCTCACCTCTCACCTCTCACCTCTCACCTCTCACCCTCTCACCTCTCACCTCTCACCTCTCACCTCTCACCTCTCACCTCTCACCTCTCACCTCTTCCCGCACATCGAAGAGGCCGTGCGTGGTTTGCGGACCACGCACGGCCGAGGCAACAGACTGAAACCAGCTCGGGAGATGGTTCCGGACCGGCCGGCGCGCATTGCGGAACGCGCCGGCGGGTTTTCAACGGGGGCCTTGCGGCCCTCCGCGTCTACTGAATGTACTGGGTGTCTCCGGTCATGTTGTCCACCACCGCGGCATAGACCATGATCGGCTGGCTCGACGTCCAGGTAATGTAGAAGTCCTCAATCGCCTGGCCACTGAGAGAGTCGATCAGGCCGAAGACCGCAGCCTGCTGCTGCTGAAGCCCGCCGAGGGTGAGGGTCTTCGATCCGAGAACCTGACCATCGGAGGAGCGGTGTACCTCGAAGGTGACACCCGTCGAGGTGGAGTGGGGATTGAAGTACCCGATGTTGGTGCGGAAGCCGAGCTTCGCGTCCCGGTCCGCCTGGGAGGCCTGGGACAGAAGCGGAACCAGACCGGACGTGGTTGCCGCACTGGCGTCGACCCCGCGAATGTAGAAGCCCGCGGTGCCCTGGTTGATGGCCCGGTTGTCGTTGAGAATTCGAACGTCGGCCCGGACGTCACCGTTCGCCACAATCCTCATGGCGCCGATCTTCTCCGGAACTCCAAGGGTTGTCCCGGTGACGTCATTGAGCACCTTCTGCTCGCCGGGAGCCACGGTCACCACCGTGGACGCCGACGGCGAAGAGACGCCGCTTCCGGATGCGGGATAGAGCTCGATGTTCGCCTGCACCGCCTCGTCACCGCTGTTGATGATTCGGAGGTCGGTGATGAACTTCGTCCCGTTCAGACCGGTCACGTTACCGACGATGGGGACGTACAGAGCGGTACTTCCCGCAGGTCCGAGCTGGCCTCGAATGGCGCCATTCGGAAATTCGGCGTTGTGAACGTTGACGTAGAACCCGGCCGGGTTCGCCAGGATCTGATCGATCACCGCCGGGTCGGCGGAAACCGTTCCGGTAGCATTCCCGCCGTTGAACGAGGGGTTCAGGTTGACCACCACGTCGCCCGAGGTACCCGCCGCACCGGTGTGAATGTGAGCGGCCGTGGGGGTTCCGATGTTCTGCACCAGCAGGGTGTAGTCGATCATCGTTCCGTCGATCGAAACCACCGCGATTCCCACGCCATCGGCATCGCCCGGACCCGGCACTTCGGCGGAACCGGACAGCGTGGTGGTGAAGGACTGCGCCGACGCCAGGAGCGGAAGGCACAGCAGAGCCAGAGTCATGATCAGAGCTTTCTTCATCTGCGTTCTCCTTTTGATCGTTTGCGTCGGCACGATCAGTTGTCCGAGAAGTTGGCCCAGCCGGAGAGGATCCAGTTGTCATTCGGCCCCACCGCTCCGATGAAGTCGACCTGATCGAAGAAGCCGTTGTCCGGTGGATGACCGACGTAGTTCACGTCGAGAGCGGGGGATCCGGCCATCGGGCTGAGATCCGGCATGAGGGTCTGAGTGTCGCTGGCCGGGGGACCAATCGCCAGAAGCGGGTCGACGTTGCGGTTGGCGTTCATGGTGGTGAACAGGAAGGTCCGGATCCGCGCGGGATCCTGGGTGCCATCGGGATACCCGCCGGCATCGGAGAAATCGCCGAAGAGGATCGAGTGGTTCCACACCAGATCGTCGTCGCCCTCGTGGGCCCAGGTCGCATCGTCACGGATGGTCACCGGCGCCTTCTTGCTTCCGATCACGATGGCGTTGTGCATGTCGTAACCGGTCCCGCGGCGGAGGACGGCACCGTAGTGGCCGTTGGCCGCCGGCGGCCTGAAGCCGGTCACGTTGTAGACGTGCGGCTGGGTGAACGGCGTGAGAGTGAAGTCCTTCGGATGGTTGTCGGACTCGGTGACCAGGTTCGAATCGTTCTCGTCATTGATGGAGCGATGGATGCTGGCGAAGTACTGGATGTTGCCCTGGTACCCGAGGTCGAAGTCGAGACCATCATCGGCGCAGCCGACGCCGAGGAAGTGCTTCACATTGACCGTCCCGCCGAAGAACTCGACGCAGTCGTCCTTGTTCTGGAGGACCTGGATGTAGTCCTCCGTGGTTCCGTCGCCGATCCCCGCGTTGGAGAGTCCGTTGATCTCCTGATCGGGAGCGATGGGAAAGCCGCCGAACTCGAGGCGGACGTAGCGCAGTACCCCGCTGGAATCGTGGGCATCTGTCCCGCCGAACTGATAGGCGGCTTCATTCGGCAGCCCCTCGAAGAAGGACTCTCCACCGACATCATTGATGGGCGCCTTTCCGAGCAGCACCAGCGAGCCCCAGTCGCGCTGTGCGCGATCCCCGACCCGCAGAGGCGAGGTGAATACGATCGGCCGCCGGGCGGTTCCGTCAGCCATGATCTTCGCGCCGCGCTGAATGAACAGTGTGGCCTGGCCATCGCCACCGTAGATCACCGTTCCCGGCTCGATGGTCAGAACCGCCGGAGCGACGACGCCCACGAACTGGTGCAGGATGTACCGCTTGTCGTTCGTCCAGGTCGTGTTGGTGGTGATGTTGCCGCTCACCTCGACCGTCCCATCGATGTAGGAATACATCGCGTTGGAGCTGGAGATGATCCGCTTGCCGAATCCGTCACGAATTTCCAGGATCCATTGGTACATCCCCGTCTGGCTCGCGGGCACGGTGAAGGAGGCTCCCAGCGCACCATCGATGGCCCAGCCGAGATCCGCGTCATCCGAGGAGGAGCCGAACAGCACGAAATCCTCGACGGTCGGGACGAACACCGGAACCGGCGAGCCCGGGGTTCCGAACAGATCGGAGATCTCTCCATCCGAGAGCATTCCGGAGCCGACGTTGTAGTAGCTGCGCTCGCCCGTTTCCCGGTTCTCCCGGTAGAGATAGAGTGTGGCAGGTGCGGTGAAACCGTTGTTGTAGATCGACATCCGGAGCTCGAGCGGATCGCCCGGATTGAAGGTGTAGTAGTTCGTCTCGAGCAGAACGATGGGCCGGGCCCCGGCGGCATCCGTCAGTGCCGCGCTCGCCTCGGAGACCATCGCGTCGGCATCGGCGAACACCGCTCGTTTGATCCAGGACGTCCGGTCCGGGTGAACCGCTCGCCCGCGATGCGCCGTCCCGGCCGCAAGGGCCTGACCGGCAACGAGAGCGACGACAATGAAAGTGAGGATCTTTCGCATGTTCTCTCCCTTTTTCGAATTGGTGAGGACGATTTCGCCGCCGGGACCCGGGTCCACGGGACCCCGGCAGCCGATTGCAGATCTAGAACGGGTGTAGCTGAGACTCAGGCTGAGCGAACGCCCAGGGTCGAACCGCCGTTGCAGTTCGCCTCCCTGGGTGAACTCGTGTCGCTCGTCCAGCAGGTTGCTGGCTGCGAGCTTCAGCTCGAGTCCTGCGGCGCGGCTGATTCGCTGGGAGATCACCGCATCGAGGCTGGTGAACGGCTCTTCGTAAATGTCCGGGAGCCCGAACGCACCGACGTCGGTCAGGCGCCGTCCGATGTAGGAGCCGAGAAGCCGGACCAGGCTTCCGGACGGGGAGCGGAAGTACTGCAGGGCGAGGTTCGCGACCTGATCCGACTGGCCCTGGAGCGGACGCTCGCTGTTGGTGGAGGCGGCCAGCGCACCCGCGCCGACGGTGACCGTGGAGCTGATCCGCGAGTAGTTTGCATTGAGCGACCAGTTCTGCAGCGATGGACTCAGAACGTCGAGACTCCGGCGCAGCTCGAGCTCCAGGCCGTGGAGCCGCGCGGAATCGGCGTTGACGAAGGTGGTGCGAAGATCGGAGGTCGGCTGAACCACCCGCTCGATGGGCTGGTCGATCACCTTGTAGAAGATGCTGGCAGCGATCACCTGCCCCGGGGCCGGGAAGGTCTCCCACCGCAGGTCGTAGCTGTCGAGCGTCGCTTCGGTGAGATTGGGATTCCCGGCAACCGACCGGCCGGCTGCGATTTCGATGAAGGCGAACGGACTGAGCTCACGGAACTCGGGGCGATTGACCGTTCGACCGTAGGCAAAGCGGAAGTTGGTCGTCGAGCTGCTCTGGTAGACCAGGTTCAGTGAGGGAAGCAGATCCTTCTCCTGATCGATGCTGTTGACCGGATTCGAGGTGTCGAAGGGATTGAAGGTATTCACCTGTTCGTCCGAATCCTCGTACCGGGCACCGCCGATCACCCGCCATCTCCCGAAACTGGAGTCGGCCATCAGGTAGCCGGCATGGATGGTGTGGGTCGCGTCGTAGGCGTCGTTCAGCCCGGTTACCTCCCGAAGCTCCAGACCACCGGGACGGATGTTCTCCGGGGTGAAGATCTCTTCCGGACGCTGACTCAGATCGAACTGGTTCTGATTCGGCGTGGTGAAGGCGAAGCGGCGTGCCCCGAACTCACGAGTCCGCCGGAACGAATCGATGCCCCCCTTGACCGACCCCGACCAGGCGCCATCGTGGGCCGTATAGAACGTCGTCCAGGAGGCTCCTCCCTGCCCGATGCGATCGTTCAAACTGTAGAAATCGGCCTCTCCGGATGAGGAGTAGCCCACCTGAAGGGTGTAGTGCCCCGGGGAAGACTCGCGGTAGAGGTTTTCCCGGATGTTCGAATCATTCGTCGCCTTCGACTGCGCGAGGTTCCACTCGATCAGGCTGCCCAGACCCGGGCCAGCCAGATTGTGCTCACCCCGCAGCCGGTTCGAGCGGATCTGCTCGATCTGGTACTTCACCCGGTAGTCCCGGATCAGTCCGCCGGTGGTGGCACTGAGTCCCGCCTGATACCGATTGTCGGTACCCGCATCGCGGGTGTAGACGGAATTGAGGAACAGCCGGTTGTCGTCGGTGAGCCGATAGGCGAAGTTTCCGACCAGGCCGGTGTTGGCCGACTCGTGATCGGTGGTCATGTCGTAGTCGTTGAGGACGGTCAGCCGGTCGCCGAGGTCGAGCCCGTAGAAGGTCTGAACCTCGTCGGTGGTGCCGTACTTGTGGTTGGACACCGCCGAGACGACCACTCCGAGGCGCCCGATGGTATCCCCCCAGGTTAGTGAGAAATCGGTTGCGGGCGGAGCCGAGCTGACCGTCTCACCGGTCCAGTCTCCGACCAGGGCCTCACCGAACGCCTCGAGCTCGGCAGCGGTGAAGCCATCGGAGTTGAGCACGCTCTTCTTCCGGATGTACTGCCTTGGGAAGCTCGCCGGCAGGGGCTGGCCTCCCCGACCGAACGTCCCGAGGCCCCCCGCATACTGGCGGAAAGAAGCACCCGTGCTTCCGCTCTGATATCCGCTGCCCATGGTGAGCTTGAACGTCTGCGACCCCGGGAAGTCGGTGGTCGTCATCTCCACCGTTCCGGCGCCGAAATCCCCCGGCTTATCGGGCGTGTAGGTCTTGACGACATTGACCGTGTCGAGAAGCTTCGCCGGAAAGAGATCGAGAGGAACCACCCGTTTTTCGGTCTCGGTCGTCGGCACGGCAGCGCCGTTGATCGTGGTTCCACTGTAGCGCTCGCCCAGACCCCGGATGAAGACGAACTTGTTGTTCATCAGGGTGACGCCGGTGAGACGCTCCACGACCGAGGCCGCGTTCGAGTCCGGAGTCTTCCGGATCTCCTCCGAAGAGATGACGTCGCTGACCACGGGGGCCTGGCGCCGGCTCTCGAGAATCGCCACCTCGCCGGCCGGCTCCGCCTCCGCGACGACCTCAACGGTCGCCGACATCGCCGGAACCAGCTTGAACTGCATCTGGATCTTCTGGCCCGCGCCGAGCTTCAGCTCTCGGTCGATCGGCTGAAAGCCATCGAGAACGGCATTGACCTGGTAGCCGCCTGGAGCCAGACCGGTGACGCTGAAGCTTCCGTCCATCCCGGTCCACGCGACCGAGGGCTCACGGGCCGTCCCCTCCCGGGCGGCTGGGGTCACCGTGACGGTGACCCCGGGGATCGCGTCCCCCGTCGAGTCCTGAACGATGCCCGCAATCACCGCCTGCCCCAACCCGTCCGCCCGCCCTGCACCGGCGAAGATCAATGCGCAGAAGATGGCGATCACCGCCGCAAAGCGGCCGCCACGGTTGCTGTTCAGTCGAGTATGGAAAAGAGAGAGTGGTGCTGAAATCCGCAATGAGTGCAACATGCGGTGGAGTCTAGGGAACCGACTGCACCGTTCTGACGAAGCTGGAGTGAAGCTCGGGTGAAGGATCGATCAAGAAGTGTCGACCGCCGAACCGGCTCACCCCTGCGATGCTTTCGACCGCCGGGTCACTCAATGAATGCCGGAGAGAGAGATCAGCCAATAGGTGGTCGCGGCGATCAGCGCCGCGCCGGGAATGGTCAGCACCCACGCCCAGACGATCTGCCCGGCCACGCCCCAGCGGACCGCCGAGAGTCGCCGGGTGCGATCCGACGCCGACGATCGCGCCGGTGATGGCGTGGGTGGTGCTGACCGGAACGCCGAAGCTGGTCGCCGTGAACACGGCGATCGCGGCCCCGGTCTCGGCGGCGAAGCCGTCCCACCGGCTGGAGCTTGGTGATCTTGCGAGCCCATCGTGTGGATGATCCGCCACCCGCCGGCGAGGCGTTCCGAGGCCGATCGCGGCGTGCGCCGCAAGCATCCACCCAGAAGGGGATGTCGAACGGTCCGTGATGTAGCCCGGCCGTGAACAGCAGCGACCGGCGATGATGCCCATCGTCTTCTGCGCGTCGTTGGCGCCGTGGCTGAGGCTGAAGGCCGCGGCGGAGAGCGAGCTGCAGGCGGCGGAACCAGTGATCGACCTCCGCGGCGGGGTCCGCCGGAAGATCCAGTAGATCGCGATCATCAGGAGCGAGCCCGACGACCAGGCCGATCGAGCGGCGAGACGACGATGAAGATCAGCGTCTTCGTCCAGCCGCCGGGCAGGATGGCACGCGAAGCCGGCCTTGGCGACCGCCGCGCCCGCGTACCCGCCGATCAGCGCGTGCGACGAGCTGGTCGGCAGGCCGAAGTAACCAGGTGATCAGGTCCCAGACGATCGCGCCGACCAGCCCGGCGAAGATCACCGCGAAGGTGACGACGTTGATGTCGATCATCCCGGTGCCGATCGTCTTCGCGACGGCCGTGCCGAACAGGAAGGCGGCGACGAAGTTGAAGAACGCCGCCCAGACGACCGCCTGGCCGGGCGACAGCACGCGCGTCGAGACGACGGTGGCGATCGAGTTGGCCGCGTCGTGGAAGCCGTTGATGAAGTCGAAGACGAGGGCGACGAGCGATCAGAGCGACGACGACGAGCGAGCATGCATCCGCTCTACCCGTGCTTGACGACGACGCCCTCGATGACGTTCGCGACGTCCTCGCAGCGGTCGGTCGCCTCCTCGAGGAGGTCGAGGATCTCCTTCCACTTGATGACGGCGATCGGGTCGCGCTCCTCCTCGAACAGCCGGCTGAGCGCCTCGCTGGTGCATCGCGGTCGGCCTCGTTCTCGAGGCGGTTGATCTCGACGCGTGCTCGCTGACGCCCTTCGCGCGCTCGAGCGCCTGCCATCGCCTGCGCGAATCTCGCGCGGGCTGCGAAGTCCACGATGATGCGCGCCAGCTCGCGCGCGCCGGAGCGGACCTGTCCGGATGCGGTAGAGGCGGAGCAGCCTGGCCGACCGCGTCGATCGCGTCCATCACGTCGTCGAGCGACCGGGCGAGGGCGTGGATGTCCTCGCGGTCGAGTCGGGGTGACGAACGTGCGGTGCAGCCGCTGGATGATCTCGTGGGTGATGAAGTCGCACTCATGCTCGATCTCCTTGATCTGCGCTGCGCGGGAAACGTCCGGGCGGTCTTCGGCGAGCATTGCCACCAGCGCCTCTGCGCCCTGGCGGAGCTGATCCGCCATGTTCTGGAAGTCGACGAAAAACTTCTCCTCACGTGGAATCAGACGAAATGACACTCAGACCTCCTGACCGTAGCGGTGCGGATTGTATTGCACCGGGTTCCGTTTTGGTACCCACGCCGAGGAGTCGGCGAGTCTAGCCCGGATTTCTCACACCGACTCGTCGCGAGGAGGCGGAGAGTGGCCTGGATGCAAGGCGCGCGCGGCTTCGGCGACGCAGGCATCGTGGTGACTATGTTGAGGAGCCCAAGCTGTGCGCAACGTAGCAGACCGGCCGCGATCCGCCTCCGCAGTAGAGATGGTGTGAGAAATCCACTAGTCCTGACGCTCGGGGAAGATCACCGTGAAGGTCGAGCCATCGCTTTCATCACTTGCAGCATCGAGCGTTCCTCCATGCGCCTCCACGATGGCCCTCGAAATGTAGAGCCCCAGGCCGAGCCCGCCGTAGTAGCGGCTGGAGACATTGCTCGCCCGGTGGAACCGCTCGAACAAGCGGGAGATCTCTTCCGGCGGAATCCCGATCCCGTGGTCCACCACGGAAGTCTCCATCTGCCCCTCCCGTTCCCGGACCACGAGCTCGACCGGAGAACCATCCGGAGAATACTTGAAGGCGTTGGACAGGAGGTTGTCGATGACCTGCCGCATCCGCTGAGGATCGACCTCCACATCCCGTTCCTCGATCTCGGACCGCAAGGAGATCGCACGGTCGGGATACTGCATCTGGAACGCCGAGACCCGCGCCTGCAGGAACGCGAGCCATCCCGTCGTATTCGGCTGAATCTGCAGGCGTTTGGTGTCGATGCGGGAGACGTCGAGGAGCTCCGAGATCAATCCCATCATCCGTTCGATCTCGCTCAGAACGGAATCGAGATATCCGTCCCGTTCCTTGCTTTCGAGGCTGTCATGAGCGTGACGAAGCAGCTGGGTGTAGCCCTTGATGGTGGTCAGCGGCGTCCGGAGCTCGTGCGAGGCCACCGAGAGGAACTCGTCCTTCTTGCGATCGAGCTCCAGCAGCGCGGTAATGTCGCGCATCACGATCACCGCGCCGGAAACCTCGCCCCCACTGCGGATCGGGGCAGCGGCGATGGAAAGGTCGAGATTCCTGTCGGTGATGGTATGCCTGCCGACGGCGATCAGATCGGGGATGGTCTCCCCCTGCAGTGCCCGGGTCAGCGGATGCTCTTCGGAAGGAATGGGCCGCGCATCGGAATAGCGGAGATCGAGGCCGTCGCGGGAGCCGGCGATCACCGCTTCCCGCCGGGAACCGATCCCGAACATGGTCAGCGCCGCGCGGTTGACGTCGATCACGTCTCCCAGCGAGTCGTACACCCAGAGCGCGTCACTCATCGAGCTGAGAATCGAATCGAGCCGCGCGGAACGCTCTTCCATCAGTTGGGCCAGCGCCTCGATCTCCCGTTTCGCCCGGACCTGATCGGTGACCTCCTGAATCAGGACGGTCAGGTTCTGCGTCGATCCGGAGAATCGGCCCTGCACCGGAGAAATGATCCGGTTGAAGTAGCGGATGTCGCCCCCGATGTACATCTCCATCGCTTCATCCGTCCGGATCACTCCCTGCTCGGCCACCTCCTGGAGGTCCGACTCGAAGCCGGGAAGAAAGTCGCTGACGTGATAGTCGAGAAGGGTCATCTGCGGACCGATCGGGCCGAACAGCGAGACGAACTCCACCCAGCGCTCGTTGATCACCTCGAACCGCAATTCGTCCGCGGAGATCACCGCGATACCGATCGGTGCGGAATCCAGCACCGCTTCGAGACGCGCCCGCGCGCTGACCTCCCGCCGGGCCAGCTCCTCGGCTGCCTTCAGCCCCTCGTTGGACGTGGCGCTCAGCTCCCGGATCCGGTTCGCCGCCGAAAGCCGTTCCGAGATGTCGTGGGCGAAGTCGAGATCGTCCGAACTGATCGCCCGAGTGTCGGTCGAAAGCGAGAGGATCAGCGTCCCCACCGGATTGTCGTTCAGCTCGATGGGATAGGCGAGCAGGCTCTGCTCGTCGAGCGATTCCTTCAGCTCCCGCTCCTTCTCCTCGCGGGTGAAATCGACAATGGCCTCGCCACGGAGCTCGCTGAACAGTAACGGCCGCCCCAGGTGCATTACCGTTCCGGGAAGACCCTCGTCCGCCGCGTAGGGATGGGCCCGGAGATAGTCGCGGAACTCCGGCCACCGGGGCATCGGCGAATAGCCGCCGGCGAGGTGAATCTCGTCTTCCTCGCGCCGATAGAGATAGATGAAGGCGTTCCCTCCGATGGTTTCGCCGATCGTCCGTGCAATCTCATCCAGATCGTTCAGATCGAGGCTCTCGGCCAGCAGGTCCAGTCCCAGCCCCGCGATACATTCCGCGCGGCTCCTCCGCAACTCCTCCCTCCGGGAGACGGCCCGCTCCTCGGTCACGTCACGCGTGATCGCGACCGAGCCCACCACCTCATCCCGCTCATCGCGAATCGGTCCGGCGTTGACGCTCCAGACCCGCGCCTGTCCGGTCTGGGGATCCCGCAGGTGAATGTCCTCGCGGACGCTCTCGCCGCGGAGCGCCCGGACCGCCGGAAGATTGGACTCATCCATACTCGATCCGTCGGGCCCTTTCGGCTGCAGAGCCGACGTCCGCTCGGCGGCGCTTCGGGCGATCGTCATTGGCTCGCGCTCGGCAGCCGGATTCGCCCGAAGCAACTCCCCTTTCTGATTGAAAACCATCGCCGGGTAGGGGAGCTGATCGAGAATCGCCTCCAGCGACGCCGCACTCAGCAGCGCCTTCCTGTGCTCCTCCGCATTCGTCAATGCGGTTCCGGCGACCTCCGTCAGCCGGCGAAAGGTCTCGATCTCCGCCCCGGCCCACTGCCGGCCTTCCCGGCAGATGTGGGCGTCGAGAAACCATTCGGAGGGTCCGGCGGTCGGCAGCTTTCGAACCAGCCTGCCCCGGATCCCGCGCTGTTCCGCCCCGGAAGACGGGGGCAGCTCGACCACTCCATCCGATGAGCGCGCACGCTCGAGCATCTCCCCGATCGCCTCGAGGCTCAGTCTCGCGTCTGCACCTTCGTCGGGACAGGTCCCTCGGCGGTGTTCCCGCAACCGTTCGACCTGTTCGGGGTGGTCCGCGGAGAGGCGAAGGATCCAGACCCGATCCGCATCGAGCCGTTCTCCCGCCTCGGCCACCAGTCGATCGAGGAGGAGATCGAGATCGAGCGTGCCGGCCAGCGCGAGGAGTGCATCCTGCAGATCAGATCGCTCGTCGCCATCCGGAGCATGCCCCGGCCGGCCCGCGATATCGGTGGGGTTCGTCATGGTGATTTCTCCGGCCGCCGCCGCAGCCGGACCGCAAATCTTATCAGGTTCCCCGACACTCGTTCTCCCTCGAGGTTTGGCACTCCGTCAGCCGAACCGTAGAATCACCGGCCATGACCAGGACATTCGAGGATCTCGTCGCACTGATGGAAAGGCTCCGTTCTCCGCAGGGTTGCCCATGGGACCGGGAACAGACCTATCAAACTCTGCGCCAGTACGTGATCGAGGAGGCCTACGAGGTGGTCGATGCCATCGATCGGGACGACCGCGACGCCCTCCGCGAGGAGATCGGCGACATGCTCCTCCAGTCGGTCTTCCTCGCCCAGCTCTCCACCGAGGAGGGAGGATTCCGCATCGAAGACTCGATCACCGCCATCCATGACAAGCTGGTCCGGCGCCATCCCCACGTCTTCGGCGAGATCGAGGCGGATACCGCCGAGGAGGTGCTGACCAACTGGGAGAAGCTCAAGCGAACCGAGAGGGAGGAGAAGAAGGAAAGCTTCTTCAGCAGCATCCCCCAGCCCCTCCCGGCCCTGCTCAAGGCGGTGCGGATCACCGGGAAAGCGGCACGGGTCGGCTTCGATTGGGACCGCACCGAAGACGTTCTGGCCAAGCTGGACGAAGAAATCGCCGAATTCCGCGAAGCCCTTCGGTCGGACGATCGGGAGCACGTCCAGAGCGAGCTGGGCGACATCCTCTTCACCATCGCCAACATTGCCCGGAAGCTCGATCTGGATGCCGAAAACGCGCTCCAGGAGACCAACCGCAAGTTCATCCACCGCTTCACATGGATCGAGGAACGGCTGAAGGAACAGGGGCGAACCGTCGAAGAGTCGACGCTGGAGGAGCTCGACGCCCTCTGGGATGAGGCGAAGGAAGGTGAGGGGTGAGACGGTTGGAGGTGAGATGGTGAGAGGTGAGAGGTGAGAGGTGAGAGGTGAAAGGTGAGATGGAGGGTGAGAGGTGAGAGGTGAGAGGTGAGATTGGGGTGAGAGGTGAGATGGTGAGAGGTGAGAGGTGAGAGGTGAGAGGTGAGAGGTGAGATGGTGAGAGGTGAGATGGTGGGAGGTGAAGGTGAGAGTCGCCATTGTCGTCCCGAGCGGGCGGGCGGAAGGGCAAGCGAGGGACCTCACCCGATGCGAAAGAGCTGGTCTTGCTGGACGTGCGTGCCGCACGGGCTCTGCGCCTGAAGGTTGTAGAACGTCCGCCCAACCTAACCTCTCACCTCCCTCTCACCTCTCACCGTCTCACGGGGGATCGACTGTACCCATCGGCGTCCAGGGCCCGCAGCGGGCGATCCGCCATAGCGCCTTCGCGCCACCGATCACCGCACCGTACTTCTTTACCGACTCGAGACCGTATTCCGAACAGGTGGGCTTGAACCGGCAGAAGACCCGGCCCTTCAGCCGCGGAGAGATCAGGGCGCGGTACTCCTCGATGGCGAAAACCGCCGTGCGGGTGGAAATCTCCCGTTCGCGAGGCTGAATCCAGTCATGCGCGCAGAGAAGGAAGAACGCGCCGAGACTGATGATCAGCAGCTTCCGTCGAGTCACGAGCTTCACAACGCCGAACACCCGGAAACGGTTCCCGGTCGGGAATTCTGGAGCTCATACCCATCCTCAGAGGCTGTGCAAACGCGCAGGCAGCGGCCTCTCTCACCTCTTCCCCACCCCCACCTTCGGACAGAGATCTTCCAACGGGCACTGATCGCACTTCGGCTTCCGGGCGACGCAGATGTTCCGGCCGTGAAGGATCATCACGTGGGAGAACTGCGTCCAGCGGTCGCGCGGAAGCACCTTCATCAGATCGGCCTCGATCTTCTCCGCATCGGTCTGGCGCGTCAGCCCCAGCCGCTTCGAGACCCGGGTCACATGCGTATCCACCACCACTCCCTCGGGTTTGTGGAACGCGTTGGACAGCACGACGTTCGCCGTCTTCCGACCGACCCCGGGAAGCTTCACCAGCGCCTCCATGATGTCCGGGACCTTCCCACCGTGTTCCTCGACGATGACTCCGGCCGCGCCCTGAATCGACTTCGCCTTACTCCGGAAAAAGCCGGTAGTTCGGACCGCTTCCTCCACGTCTTCCCTCGGCGCGGAAGCCAGGGCTTGCGGATCGGGATACTTCCTGAAAAGATCTGGCGTCACCTGATTGACCCGGACGTCGGTACTCTGGGCCGAAAGGATGGTGGCGATCAGCAGTTCGAACGGATTGCGGAAGTCCAGGCTGCATTCGGCGCCCGGCCAGGCTCGTTCGAGACGGCGGTCGATTTCCATTGCACGTTCAGCTTTCGAAACCATTCTGAGGGAGATTGTATGGTCAACTACGAGCGGATGCTCAATCATCTTCTGGACCTGGTCCGGATCGATTCGGAATCTCTGCAGGAGAAGGAAGTCGCGGAGAAGCTCCGGAAGGAGATGGAGGAGCTGGGGGCGGAAGTGGAGATCGATGACGCCGGCGAGAAGTACGGCGGAAACACCGGAAACGTTTTCGCTCTCTTCGCGGCGACGGCCCCGGAGGGGGCGCCGCTGTTCCTCGCCTCGCACATGGACACGGTGGTTCCCGGCAAGGGCGTCAAGCCGACCGTCGAGAACGGTCGCATCCGCACCGATGGCACCACGGTGCTGGGCGGCGACGACAAGTCCGGCTGCTCGATGATCGTCGAGGTCATGCGCTGTCTCAAGGAAAACAACATTCCGCACGGGCCGATCGAGATCTGTTTCACCATCGGCGAAGAGATCGGACTGATCGGAGCGAAGCACTTCGACACCTCGCGGCTCCAGTCGAAATACGGCATCGTGCTCGATTCGGATGATCCGGGGCTGATCTGCACCAAGGCACCCGCGGCCGACCGGATGGAGTGGATCATCTGGGGAAAGGAATCGCACGCGGGCGTCGAGCCGGAAAAGGGAATCTCCGCCATCCGGATTGCCGCCCGGGCGATCGCTTCGATGAAGTTCGGGCGCATCGACGGAAACACCACCTCGAATATCGGGGTGATCGAGGGCGGCGCGGCGACCAACATCGTCGCCAACCGGGTGCGGGTCGAGGGGGAGGCCCGCTCGCGCGACATGGACAAGCTCGCGGCCCAGACGAAGCATCTCTCCGACAGCTTCCACAAAGCAGTCGACGAGGAGCCGCCTCTCACCGTCAATGGACAGACCTATCGCGCCCGGCTGGACGAAAAGATCGAGCGCGAGTACGGGACGATGGAAGTGGCCGACGATTCACCGGTGGTCCGGCTGCTGCTGGACGCCGCGAAGGTGCTCGACGTCCACATGGCGCCGGGCGAGATGGGCGGCGGCTGCGACGCGAATGCCTTCAATCACCGCGGTCTGGAGTGCGTGAATCTCGGAACCGGCATGCGGGACATCCACACCGTCGACGAGTGGCTCGACATCGAGGACTTCAACCGCTCCGCCGACGTGGTGCTGGAGGCGTTGAAACAAGCCGCCACCCGCACCCTCTGAGAGCGAACCGAGCGCAAGTCCCGAGTGGCCGAACGTTTCACGTTCGGATGGGCAAGACCGTCGCACAGAGACGCCGAGGAGACCGAGCCGAAAACGCCGAATCACCGCACTCACCCCGAGAATGAACCACGTGCACCTCTCGCGGTTCCACCCGCAGCGCTCCGTCTCCTCAGCCGGGTCGGTTCACCCTGGTCCCCACCCGGACGTACAACGTCCGGCCACTTTCAGAGCCAATCAAACCGCGAGGTCAAGTGGCCGAACGTTTCACGTTCGGATGGGCAAAACCGTCGCACAGAGACGCCGAGGAGACCGAGCCGAAAACGCCGAATCACCGCACCCACCCCGGAACCGAACCACCTGCACCTCTCGCGGTTCCACCCGCAGCGCTCCGTCTCCTCAGCCGGGTCGGTTCACCCTGGTCCCCACCCGGACGTACAACGTCCGGCCACTTTCAGAGCCAATCAAACCCGCAAGCCCAAGTGGCCGAACGTTTCACGTTCGGGTGGGCAGGACCGTCGCACAGAGACGCCGAGGAGACGGAGACGAAAACGCCGAATCACTGCACCCACCCCGGAACCGAACCCCTTGCACCTCTCGCGGTTCCACCCGCAACGCTCCGTCTCCTCAGCCGGGTCGGTTCACCCTGGTCCCCACCCGGACGTACAACGTCCGGCCACTTTCAGAGGCAATCAAACCGCGAGGTCAAGTGGCCGAACGTTTCACGTTCGGATGGGCAAAACCGTCGCACAGAGACGCCGAGGAGACCGAGCCGAAAACGCCGAATCACTGCACCCACCCCGGAACCGAACCACCTGCACCTCTCGCGGTTCCACCCGCAACGCTCCGTCTCCTCAGCCGGGTCGGTTCACCCTGGTCCCCACCCGGACGTACAACGTCCAGCCAATTTCAGAGTCGATCAAACCGCGAGGCCAAAGTGGCCGAACGTTTCACGTTCGGATGGGCAAGACCATCGCACGGAGACGCCGAGGAGACGGAGCCGAAAGCGTCGAATCACCGCACTCACCCCGGAACCGAACCCCTTGCACCTCTCGCGGTTCCACCCGCAACGCTCCGTCTCCTCAGCCGGGTCGGTTCACCCTGGTCCCCACCCGGACGTACAACGTCCGGCCACTTTCGGAGGCAATCAAACCGCGAGGTCCAAGTGGCCGAACGTTTCACGTTCGGGTGGGCAAGACCATCGCACAGAGACGCCGAGGAGACGGAGACGAAAGCGTCGAATCACCGCACTCACCCCGAGAATGAACCACGTGCACCTCTCGCGGTTCCACCCGCAACGCTCCGTCTCCTCAGCCGGGTCGGTTCACCCTGGTCCCCACCCGGACGTACAACGTCCGGCCACTTTCAGAGCCAATCAAACCCGCAAGCCCAAGTGGCCGAACGTTTCACGTTCGGATGGGCAGGACCGTCGCACAGAGACGCCGAGGAGACGGAGACGAAAGCGTCGAATCACCGCACTCACCCCGAGAATGAACCACCTGCACCTTTCGCGGTTCCACCCGCAGCGCTCCGTCTCCTCAGCCCGGTCACTTCAACCGAGAGGGTCGGTCTCTTCCCGGCTCGTCTTTCGCCGAAAAAAGCGGTCGATGCTCCAGGGGCCGGCTCCGTGGGCCGCGAAAAACAGGAAGATGAAGCAGAGCAGCACGGCAGGCTCACCGTGGTTCTGGATGGGCCAGGCTCCGTTGGGCTGATGGAACTGAAAGTACGCCACCGCCATCTCTCCCGACAGAATCAGCGCCACCGGTCTGGTGAACAGACCCAGCAGGATCGCCGTCCCCCCGTAGAACTCCAGGACTCCGCCGATCCAGGTCTGCGTCAGCACCGCCGGATGCCCGCCGAACTCCACCGGGATGCCGCCGAACCAGTCGAAGATCTTCATCGCACCCGCCTGGAGAAACAGCAGCCCCGCCACGATGCGCAACAGGAAGACCGCGATCACCGTTGCCCGATTCCAGTTCATCACCTCACCTCCTCGACTCGCGATGGCGCCCATATGCACCCCACGGTCCTTCCTTTTCCATGAACCTCGCCAGGGTTTCCAGTGAAGCGTCCATTCCTGCGGATCGGCGTGATCGATCGCCTCTGTCCGGACACCCGCTCGTGCAGCGACCCCCCCCTTCCCTGCAGGGAGCCGTCCGGACGGGGATGAACGGACTGGCATAATGATTCCATGCTCCGCACTGCGGTCCGTGTCTTTCTGCTCGCGCTGCTGATCTGGTGCGTCGTCGGAGTCGTCTACGGGCACTTCCTTTTCCTCGCGACGCAGAGCGAGGGCATCCATCGCCCATGGTTCGGCGTCGTCCGCTGGCAGATCGCGGTCTGGGGTTCCTGGGCGCTGTTCACGCCGCTGCTCTGGATTGCCGTGGAACGGCGGCCCATCGCACCCCCGCATCGCACCGCGAACCTCGCTCGCCATCTCGGCATCGCCGTCGCCGTCGTGCTGGCGCAGATCCTGGCCGCCAGTCTCGCCTTCCGCTACCTCGTCCCCGATCCGCCGCGCCCCGTTGAAACAATCTCCACCCTGTTCGTCGCCAACCTCCGCAGTCGCGGCGTCGTCGACCTCCTCGTCGTCGCGGGGATCGTCGGCGCTGCGCACTGGAATCTCGAGGCCCGGAAGGCACGCGAGCGGGAGCATTCCGGCCTCCGGCTCGAAGCCGAGCTTTCCCGCGCGCGGCTCCAGGCTCTCCAGCTTCAGCTCCAACCGCACTTCCTTTTCAACACGCTCCACGCCATCGCCGGCCTGGTCCGTGACCACCGGGACACGGATGCGGTGGAGATGATCGCGGCGCTCAGCGACCTGCTGCGCTACGTTCTCGAGAACGGAGAACGCCAGGAGGTGAGCCTCGAGGAGGAAATCGATTGCACGCGCCGCTATCTCCAGATCCAGCAGATCCGTTTCGCGGGCCGCCTGCGGGTGGAGCTGGATGTCGCTTCCGACACGCGGAGTGCCGCGGTTCCGAATCTGATTCTCCAGCCGCTGGTGGAAAATGCCGTGACGCACGGCATCGCCCGCCGGTCCGAGGGCGGTCGCATCGTTCTCACCACCCGCCGCTCCGGCGATACACTCGCCATCCGCATCTTCGACGACGGTCCTGCAGTCGCCGCGGATTCCGACGCGGAGGATCGGGTCGGACTGGCCAACACCGTCTCACGCCTCGGACTGATCCACGGCGACGCTGCACGAGTCGCGCTCCGGAACGTCGACGGTGGAGTCGAGGCCGAGATCGATCTCCCCTTCCGCCCCCTCGAGGAAAGACCGTGACCCGCGCGATCCGAGCGGTCATCGCCGACGACGAGCCGGTCGCGCGAAAGACGATCCGCATCCTCCTCGAATCCGACCCGACGATCGAAATCACCGCGGAGGCGGCGAGCGGGGCCGAGCTCATCGAGATCCTCGAGCAGACTCGGGTGGACCTCCTGTTCCTCGACATCGAGCTGGGAGATCTCTCCGCATTCGACGTCCTCGCCGAGGTCGAATCGAGGTCCCTTCCCCTGGTCGTCTTCACCACCGCCTACGACGAGTTCGCCATTCGCGCATTCGATCTCCACGCGATCGACTACCTGCTCAAACCGTTCACCGACGATCGCTTCGGCGAGGCTCTGGTCCGGGCAAAGAACCGTCTCGCACAGGAACCGCTGGATACGATCAACGAGCGGCTGGCCCGTGTCCTTGCACGAGACGAGCGGGAGAAGAGGCCCCGGAGACTGCTGATCCGGAAGACCGGACGCGTCTTGTTTCTCCCGGTCGACGAGGTCGACTGGTTCGAGGCCGCGGACTACTACGTCCGGGTGCACGTGGGAAAGGAGAGTCATCTGGTGCGCAAGAGTCTCAGCACACTCGAGCGTGAGCTCGACCCACGGCGATTCTGCCGTGTGCACCGGTCGGCGATCGTTCGCCTCGATCGCGTCCGCGAGATCCACGAGCTCTTCAAGGGCGAGGCGATCGTCCGCCTCCACGACGGAACCGAGATCCGCCTCAGTCGTGCGAGGCGCCGCGCCCTGGAACGTGCGATGGCCCACGGCCAGGCTTGACCCCCCCCACAGCTCCATCGTCCGATGGTGAATCAGACCCGTGGCAGGGTCCGACGCCGTTCCGCTGCACGATTCCGGTCCCTCCCTGCACTGCCGTGCGAGCTCACGGACTCTTCGTTCGTCGCGGGGCGCGAGCGACCTACCCTGATCGCAGGAGGAACGTCATGAAACGAACTGCTCTGATTCTGATCGTCGCCCTGGTGGCGGCAACGGCCATGGCCGGCCCGCCATCGCACCCTTACACGCGGAACGTCGCCATCATCATCTACGACGGGGTCGAGATCCTCGATCTCGGCGGACCGGCGGAGGTGCTGGAGAGTGCCGGCAGGTTCGGACGCAACGGGGATGATTCCGCGTTTCAGCTCTACACCGTGGCGCCCCACAAGGATCCTGTCCTCAGTCAGCAGTTCATCCACATCGTCCCCGACTACACGCCGGCGGACGCACCCGCACCGGACATCGTCATCATTCCAGGCGGGAGCACCGGCGCGATCAGGAACGATCCGGCATTCATGACGTGGATCGGACAGACGATGGACCACGCGGTCACGCTGACGGTCTGCTCCGGGGCGAGTGTTGCCGCCGGCACGGGCCGTCTGGACGGCAGTACGATCACCACCTGGCACGGCCTGGTCGATTCGCTCGACAGGCGAGTCCCTGCCGTCAAGGTCGTGCACGGCAAGCGGTTCATCGACAACGGCAATGTGATCACGACCGCCGGGGTTTCCGCCGGAATCGACGGTGCGCTGCACCTGACCGCGCGCCTCCTCGGGCTGGACGTGGCGATGCGCACCGCCCAGTACATGGAGTATCGCTGGACTCCTGAAGCGTACCTGTTCGATTCGTATCCACTGCTCAACCCATCTCTCGACGAGCATGGCCAGCAGGCTCAGCTCGCCGCCATCCAGATGCGAGACGGCAATGTCGACGCCGCGATCGAACTCTATCGTCAGGCGCTGGAAGGTCGCGACGGGCCCACCGACACCTGGTTTCAGCTCGGGCGGGCTCTGTCCCGCGCAGAGCGATGGGACGAGGCCATCGACGCCTTTCAACACGCCGCGGCCAACCCGAGGGTCGCCGCCGCCGCGTGGTATGACGCGGCATGCGCCTCGGCACGCAAGGGCGACCGTCAGGGCGCGCTCGATGGCCTTCGCAAAGCCGTCGACGCCGGGTTCCGTGCGAAGAGCTCGATCGCCTCGGACCAGGATCTCGCCTCGCTCCACGGTGACGCCGCATTCCAATCGATCCTCGACTCGCTGTGATCCGGCACGACGCGTTCGGCCATCACGCTCTCTCAGATGGAAGGAACAGATCAACAGAAGCGGAGGCAGATCTTCGATTCGCGGTTTTCGATGAGGCGTCCAGTTCCAACCTGCACCGCGCCGTCGCGTGGATGGAGAAGAGGGAAGGTCTTCTGGACGTGCGCCTGGCCAGACTCGTCAACTGTGAGGTCGTCGAACGGCTCCTGGCCGTCGGTGCCGCCATTCCGTTTCCGTTCCTCGGACTGAGTCAGTCGGCGAGAGGATGGACGGCGTGCTTCCGGCAACATCCTCGGGATTCCCGCTATCCATTTCTCTGGCTCGCCTGCCGGGATCGCAGCGCCCCGGACCGACACGTCATCACCGGGCCCAACCTCTTCAGGTATGGGCGGTAGCCCTCCTCTTTCGCTATCCAGCGGGACGAATCCACCGAGCCGCCGCACTCATGCAGCAAAAAGGGTCCGGGGCCATCGTTGCACACGTGTCCCAAAGGAGGGAGGATCACGTCTTCGGTGCTCAGTTTGTCTACCGCGAACAATAACATGGGGCCCTATGTGGCGCGGGCCCACCGGAGGCTTCGCCATGCCTGGATCGTGGATGCGAGGTACCACAGACCGACGAACGGTCCGACGTCGAACAAGCCGGCCTTTGCCGGTGGGGTCGGGAACGGAACCAGATTCAGGATGACGACCAGGAGACCGAGCACCAACCCGGGAGCCGCAAACCACCAGCCGAACCGCGGGTGGCGACGCATGGCCCAGGCGAAGGCGAGGGTACCCAGCCCGATGTAAACGTCCCACGCGACGTCGAGGCCGAGCCAGACACCGCCAACGTCACCGACGCCCCCCGGCACCCGGGCACGCACGGCGAGCTGCACCAGGACCATCGCCGTGAGCAGCGCCCCGGCGACCGCGTTGTGAACAGCACCGAGGGCGGCGGCGACAGAGGGTTCGTGAAGCCTGATGAGGTGGTAGAGCCCGAGGCTTCCGACGCCGATGGCGGGGCCGAGGAGCGAGCCGACGGCAGCCGTTGCCGCCAAGGGAAGCGGCGCGAACAGGGCGAGTGGGTAGAGAACACTGGCGGCGAACCCGCCCACGATGCCGACCTTCACCCAGCGGATCTCGGAGTCTTCGATCATGTCGAGCTTATCCTTTCTGACGACGGAGAACTACACCAGATCACGACGCGCACCGTCGCATACGTCATCCTGAGCGCCGCAAGCCGTGTCGAAGCCGATGCGGGCATCGCGAAGGATCCTGCTTCTGTCCTGGTCGAGATGCCCTGCCATGCACGCGCCATCGGTTCGAAAGCAGGATCCTTCGCGACTACCGATCCCGGTTCTGCGACCGACCCTGGCGCTGAGGATGACGGTTTTTCCACACGAGGCCGGCAGTTCCCGACTCACACCTCTCCCTTCCCCCTCCCCGCGCCGGGCGATAGAATCGGGCGCTATGACGACGACCACGAAATCAGGCCCGCCGTACCGTCACCGCTCCCCGAGGAACGACCCTCTCCTGCCGCGGATGGCAGCAGGAGGCGGCGCTCCGCATGCTGATGAACAATCTCGACCCCGAGGTCGCCGAAAAGCCGGATGAGCTGATCATCTACGGCGGCCGCGGGAAGGCTGCCCGTACCTGGGAGGCGTTCGACGCCATCGTCGCCACCCTCCGCCGCCTCGGCGACGACGAGACGATGCTGGTGCAGTCGGGCAAGCCGGTCGGCGTCTTCAAGACCCATCCGGGCGCTCCGCGCGTCCTCATCGCGAACTCGAATCTCGTCCCGCAGTGGGCGACCGGCGACGAGTTCCGCCGCCTCGAGGGGCTCGGCCTCACGATGTACGGCCAGATACCGCCGGTTCCTGGATCTACATCGGCACGCAGGGGATCTCCAGGGCACCTACGAATGCTTCGCCGCGGTGGCGAAACAGCATTCGGCAACACGCTGAAAGGCAGACACGTGGTCACCGCCGGCCTGGCGGGATGGGTGGCGCCCAGCCGCTCGCGGCGACGATGAACGAGGCGACGTGTCTGGTCGCCGAGGTCGACCCGGCGCGCATTCAGCGTCGGATCGACAAGCGTTATCTCGACGAGTGGACCTCCGATCTCGATCAGGCGATCCATCGGGCGCTCGAGGCGCGCGACAAGGGCGAGGCGGTATCGATCGGAGTCGAGGCGAACGCCGTCGATCTGCTCGAGGCGCTGGTCGCCCGCGGCATCGTTCCCGAGATTCTGACCGACCAGACCTCGGCGCACGACGAGCGAACGGCTACGTGCCGGCGGAGATGACGCTGACCCAGGCGCTGGAGCTTCTACGAGCACCGGACGGCAACACTGAAAGTTGATCGCCTCGATGGCCCGGCACATGTGGGTGATGATCGAGCCGCAGAACCGGGGCTGATCACCTTCGACACGGCAACTGACTCGCGCTCGAGGTACAGAAGGGCGG
>CAVUJZ010000016.1:0-101493 GCA_963741905.1 uncultured Acidobacteriota bacterium
ACGCATCGGCATCGGTGCCCAGATGATCGGGGTGGCCCGCGGAGCCCTGGAGCATGCCATCGCCTACGCCAGGGAACGGAAGCAGTTCGGCCGCGCGATCTCGGAGTTCCAGGGCCTGCAGTTCCAGATCGCCCAGGCCGCCACGGATCTCGAAGCGGCGCGGCTGATGGTTTACAACGCCGCTCGTCTGAAGGACGCGGGCAAGCCCTTCGTGAAGGAAGCGGCAATGGCCAAGCTCTTCTCGTCTCAGGTCTGCGAGCGGGTCACCTCCCTCGCGGTTCAGGTGTTCGGCGGGAATGGTTACACCCGCGAGTATCCGGTCGAGAAGTTCTGGCGGGACTCGAAGATCGGCCAGATCTACGAGGGAACCTCCAACATGCAGCTCGCCACCATCGCGAAGACCCTGCTGACCGAACGGCTGTAGAGGTGGGCGGACTTTGTCGCGGATGCGACTCGACGGCGACTCACGCTCGCATCGGGGCAGGTTCATCACCTGAACGTGCCAAGTGGCCGAACGTTTCACGTTCGGGTGGGCCAGACCGTGCCGAACGAGATGCCGAGGAGACGGGCCGAAACCGTCCAGCCAACAACAGCGTTTGCGCGTCGGGCGGTTTCGCCTGCAGCGCTTCGTCTCCTCGGCCGGGTGGCTGCACCTGCTCGAAGTGGCCGAACGTTTCACGTTCGGGTGGCGTAAACCGTGCCCAGACATGCCGAGGAGACTGGCCGAAACCGTCCGGCCACCAGAAGCGTTTGCGCGTCGGGCGGTTTCGCCTGCAGCGCTTCGTCTCCTCGGCCGGGTGGTTTCACCTGCTCGTCACCCGAACGTGCAACGTTCGGCCACTTGGCGGTTTCGCCTGCAGCGCTTCGTCTCCTCGGCCGGGTGGTTGCACCTGATAACAAAGTGGCCGAACGTTTCACGTTCGGGTGGCGTGAACCGTGGCCCGGACATGCCGAGGCGACTCGGGCGAGCGTCCAATCTGCACACTCGGAGCGAGACTCGGCCGCTTGCGTGTGTCGTAGTTCCACCTGCAGCGCTTCGTCTCCTCAGCCGGGTGGTTTCACCATGGTCCCCACCCGGACGTGCAACGTCCGGCCACTTACCTGCAGCGCTTCGTCTCCTCTGCCGGGTGGTTTCAGCCGCTCGAAGTGGCCGAACGTTTCACGTTCGGGTGGCGTAAATCGTCGCCCAGACATGCCGAGGCGACTGGGGCGAAGCGTCCAATCTGCTACTCGGACGAGACAGCCGTTTGCGTGTCGGCGTAGTTCCACCTGCAGCGCTTCGTCTCCTCGGCCGGGTGGTTTCACCATGGTCCCCACCCGAACGTGCAACGTCCGGCCACTTGGTCCACCTGCAGCGCTTCGTCTCCTCTGCCGGGTGGTTTCACCTGCTCGAAGTGGCCGAACGTTTCACGTTCGGGTGGGCGAACCGTGCCGACGGACGCCGAGGCGACGGGCCGAAAGCGTCCAGCCACCGGAAGCGCTTGCGTGTCGGGCGGTTCCACCTGTAGCGCTTCGTCTCCTCGGCCGGGTGGTTTCACCTGGTCAAAGTGGCCGAACGTTGCACGTTCGGGTGGCGTAAATCGTCGCCCAGACATGCCGAGGCGACTCGGGCGAGCGTCCAACTGCACACTCGGAGCGAGACTCGGCCGCTTGCGTGTGTCGTAGTTCCACCTGCAGCGCTTCGTCTCCTCGCCGGGTGGTTTCACCTGCTCGAAGTGGCCGAACGTTTCACGTTCGGGTGGGCCAGACCGTGCCGAAGAGACGCCGAGGAGACGGGCCGAAACCGTCCAGCCACCCGGCGTTTGCACGTCCGGCGATTTACCTGCGGCGCTTCGTCTCCTCTGCCGGGTGGTTTCAGCCTGCCAAGTGGCCGAACGTTGCACGTTCGGGTGGCGTGAACCGTCGCCCAGACATGCCGAGGCGACTCGGGGCGAAAGTCCAATCTGCCACTCGGAGCGATCGTTGCGTGTGTCGAGTTCCACCTGCAGCGCTTCGTCTCCTCAGCCGGGTGATTTCACCTGGTCCTCACCCGAACGTACAACGTTCGGCCACTTGGCGGTTCACCTGCAGCGCTTCGTCTCCTCGGCCGGGTGGTTTCACCTGAAGTCGAAGTGGCCGAACGTTGCACGTTCGGGGTCGTGAGCCAGCCCGTGCCGAAGAGACGCCGAGGAGACGGGCCGAAACCGTCCAGCCAACAACAGCGTTTGCGCGTCGGGCGATTTCGCCTGCAGCGCTTCGTCTCCTCGGCCGGGTGGCTGCACCTGCTCGAAGTGGCCGAACGTTTCACGTTCGGGTGGGCAGACCGTGCCGAACGGACGCCGAGGAGACGGGCCGAAACCGTCCAGCCACCAGAAGCGTTTGCGCGTCGGGCGGTTTCGCCTGCAGCGCTTCGTCTCCTCGGCCGGGTGGTTGCACATGCTCGTCACCCGAACGTACAACGTTCGGCCACTTGGCGGTTCCACCTGCAGCGCTTCGTCTCCTCGGCCGGGTGGTTGCACATGCTCGTCACCCGAACGTGCAACGTTCGGCCACTTGCTGACTCGGTATCCACCGAGGTAGCCTCGGCCATCGTGCTTTCGGATGGATTTTTCGATCCGCTGAAGCCACTCCACATTCGTTGGGGTGAGCTGCCCCACTGGCGTCAGGATGGCGCATCCTACTTCGTGACGTTCAGGTTGGCCGACTCTCTTCCGCAGGCCAAACTTGCTCAATGGCGAAGGGAACGCAACCAGTGGCGCAACTCTCACCCTTCGGCCGACACTGAAGAGCTTGTTCGCTACAGTATGGATCAGCGTCGGCGGATCGAGAGGTGGTTGGATCAGGATCTCGGCTCATGCATACTGAAGATTCCGCAGACGAGGAAGATCATTGAGGAAACATTGTTCTTTTTCGACGGCTCCCGCTACGAGCTTGGCGAGTTCGCCATAGCACCAAACCATGTTCATACGCTGGTGCGAACCGCCTCGGGTATCGACCTCTCCGAGGTCACCGGCTCGTGGAAGCGGCATTCATCCCGCGAGATTTCGAAGCTCGAGCAGGTCTCCGGAATACGGAGACCCGCCGGCCGGCACCTCTGGCAGGTGGAGTGCTTCGACCACATCGTACGGAATCAGGAGAATCTGGAGCGCTTCCAGCGGTACATCACGAATCATCATGGGTAACCGACAGCCCAGGCCAAGTGGCCGAACGTTTTACGTTCGGGTGGCGTAAATCGTCGCCCAGACATGCCGAGGAGACTGGCCGAAATCGTCCAACCACCAACAGCGTTTGCGCGTCGGGCGGTTTCACCTGTAGCGCTTCGTCTCCTCAGCCGGGTGGTTTCACCTGCTCGTCACCCGAACGTGCAACGTTCGGCCACTTGGCGGTTTCGCCTGTAGCGCTTCGTCTCCTCGGCCGGGTGATTGCACCTGCTCGTCACCCGAACGTGCAACGTTCGGCCACTTGGCGGTTCCACCTGTGGCGCTTCGTCTCCTCGGCCGGGTGGTTGCACCTGCTCGTCACCCGAACGTGCAACGTTCGGCCACTTGGCGGTTTCACCTGTGGCGCTTCGTCTCCTCGGCCGGGTGGCTGCACATGCTCGTCACCCGAACGTACAACGTTCGGCCACTTGGCGGTTTCGCCTGCAGCGCTTCGTCTCCTCGGCCGGGTGACTGCACCTGCTCGTCACCCGAACGTACAACGTTCGGCCACTTGGCGGTTTCACCTGTAGCGCTTCGTCTCCTCGGCCGGGTGGTGGCACCTGCTCGTCACCCGAACGTGAAACGTTCGGCCACTAGAGTCCGTCACCTCTCACCTCCCACTCTTGCCGCTCTCTGGCGCGCGGCGAGCCGCTGAAGAAGCTCGGCGGCGATTCCTCCCGGGGAGCGGCGGAGCGTGATGAAGTAGGTGGCGAAGGCGATCATCCCGCCGATCCAGGAGACCGCGCCCATTTCCGGGAAGAAGGGCCACAGAAGCCACAGGACCGCGCCCACGGCTCCGGCGACCAGCAGCAGAATGTGCTGCATGCGCGGCGCGGCGACTTCCCGGCCGGCCACCAGCGTGACGGTGGCCTCACCGCTCCCGTCGTCGACCCACGAGAGCGAACACTCCACCCCCCCCGCGGCGGCTACTCCCCTCCGTGAAGGAAGAGTGAATCGGAGCCCCGAAGCCTCCTCCGACTGAATGCTGCCACCGAACATCTCCACCAGTTCCTCGGCGGAATTCGAGATTCCCTCCACGGGAATCCGGTCCTCTTTCAATTCGATCCTGTCGCTCATCGTCGGTATTTTTCCGGATCTCTGCGGGATCGCGCCATTCGAAGCGCCAGCCGATCATAGACCGAGGCGGGAAGATTGCGCAGAACCTTGATGGCGAGAAGCATCGGAAGGGGGAAGTTGATCTCCCTCGATTCCGCCTCGATTCCCTCGATGATGATCTTCGCCGCCTCGTCCGGTCCGATCAGGAACGGCATGGTAAAGCGGTTCTTCTCGGTCATCGGAGTCGCGACGAATCCCGGATTGACCGTGGTGACGCCCACTCCGGTCCGGATCAGCTCGATTCGGGAGGCCTCCAGAAAGGACTGCATGGCCGCCTTGCTGGAGGAATAGACCGACGCGCCGGGCATCCCCCGGAATCCGGCCATGGAGGCCACCCCGACGAAACGCCCCTCCCCGCGCTCGAGCATGTGCGGGATCACCGCGGCGAACAGATTGAGCATCCCCTCGACATTCGTGCGGAAGATCGCCACCGCATCATCGAGCGGGAACTTCTTCGCCGGAGTGGGAAATCCGATCCCCGCATTCGCGATGGCCAGTTCGATCGAGCCTCTCTCCGCAACCAGCCGGTCCGCTTCTTCCTTCACCCGCCCCGCGTCGCGCACATCCAGCGCATGAGTGGAGACACTCGCACCCTTCGCACGAAGGGCCTCCGCATTCTTCTCCAGCACGTCGATCCGCCGGGCCACCATCCCCACGTGCCAGCCTCGGGCGGCCAGTTCGCGGCAGAGGGATCCGCCGATGCCACTCGAAGCTCCGGTAATCAGTGCCGTCTTCATCGCGTCTTTTCCCGCTCGAGCATCTCCGTCAACCCCTCCGCCAGGAAGCGGTACTGATCGATGTGGTTGTACAACTGCGCCGAGATCCGCAGCACCCGGTGAGGAGGCTGCGGCCACGGCACCACCGGCACCTCGATCCCGAGCTCTTCGAGCAGGACATCCTGGAGCGGATCTCCGTACAGCGATGGCGCGGTATCCCCGCGCCCGGCCGGGAGAGGCACCGCGGCAATCGATCCGATCATCTTCTCGGGAGCGGGCGGCTCGATCCCGAGGGTCTCGCACAGCAGGGCTCGCCCCCGGAGCACCAGGTCTCGATTCCGCCGCATGATCTCGGACCACCCCCCCGGCACCATCGCCGCCATCACTTCGGTCGCCACCGGAACACACAGCCAGGGAGTGGGATCGAACGTACCGGTCCAATCGAACTCGAGCTGATAGCGACTGCGATCGTTCCTCGGAGAGTTCGCCCCATGGCTGATCGCCACCGGCCTGACCTCTTCCCTCCGATCCTCCCGCGCGACCAGAAAGCCGGCGCCCTTCGGTGCACAGATCCACTTGTGGCAGTTTCCGGTGTACCAGGAAGCGCCGAGGCTCTGAAGATCGAGAGGGACCATGCCGGGACCGTGGGCGCCGTCCACCAGAGTGTCGATTCCTCTGGTGTTGAGCTCCGAGACGATCTGACGGAGGGGAAACACCAGAGCCGTCTGACTGGTGATGTGGTCGATCAGCACCAGCCGGGTCGAAGGACCAACCATGGCAAGAACCCGCTCCACCACATCCTCCGGGGAGGCAATCGGGAACGGGATCTCCGCGGTCACGACGCGGGCCCCGGCCCGCGCGGCCACGAACTCCAGCGCGTTGCGGGATGCGTTGTATTCGTGGCTGGTCGTCACCAGTTCGTCTCCGGGACGGAGGGAGAGAGACCGCAACACCGCGTTGACGCCCGCCGTCGCGTTCGGCACGAAGACGAGGGAGGCCGGATCCGCGTGAACGAAGGCGGCGAGGCTCTCCCGGGCCTGATCGATCAGCCCCTCGAGCTCCCGCACCATGAAGCGGACCGGCTCACGCTCGAGCCGATGCCGCCAGGCCTCCTGCGCCTCGAGCACCTCGGTCGGACAGGCTCCGAACGAGCCGTGGTTGAGAAACACGACGGCGGGATCGAGCTCCCAACGTACCGCCAGAGAACTGCGCTCCGGGCGGCTCAACAGAGTCCTCGGGACTCCCGGCAGGCGGAACCCCAAGGGGAACGCCGGAGCAACGGGATGCAGAACATCGACAGGTCATCGGGCACGGGAAGACATCATACCAATGCTCCCGGCCGATCCCGATCCGCTTGCCAGAAATGCGAACAGGAGACGCTGTTGTTCTCCCGGACCGAGAGGGCCTGCTCAATGTCGGATCGAATCACCCGGGGCGTGCGGGTCGAAGTGCAGAGCGACTATCTGCCGGAGCGCAGCGACCCCGATCAGAGTTACTATTTTTTCGTCTACTACGTCCGCCTCATCAACGAGGGAGACGAGCCGGTGCAGTTGCTGCGTCGCCAGTGGATCATCACGGATGCCGACGGGCATACCGAACAGGTCAGTGGCCTCGGTGTGGTCGGCGAACAACCCCTTCTCGATCCAGGACAGTCGTTCGAGTACACCAGCTTCTGTCCGCTGCGCACCACGATGGGCACCATGCACGGCCACTACACGATGGTGACCCGCGACGGCGAAGAATTTCCGGCGGTGATCGATCCATTCACACTCGCCACACCTCACGCGCTGAACTGATGATCCGGGCGCCGGTTCAATCCTCGCGCGACCGCAGGACCCGCACCAGGGTGAAGACCTCCCGCACTCCGGCCACCTGATGGCAGAGGTCGGCCGCGAGACGCTTCATCTCGCGCGACGGCACCGAGCCCGACAACGTCACCTCTCCATCCTCAACCTTCACCTCCAGCTCGCTGGCGTCCAGAAAGCCGTGCGCGGTCATCCTCTCGTGAATCTCGTCGAGGATCCTCGGATCGGCCCGGCGATAGTCCTTCGGGCCCTTGCCCATGTGGGGACCGGGCATGTCTCCGGTGGTCTCGAGCATCACCTCGTCGAAATGCTCTCCGCCACGGCCGTAGACCGATCCCCAGTGCCGGGTCGGCTCGGAGGGGGTCGCCATTTCCCAACTGGCGACGTCGACTTCGCGGAACCCACCGTCGGACGTCCCCCCGCCGGTGGTTCCGAAGACGCCGCCCTCCCCTTCCGCCATTCCGAAACGGCTCTCTCCACTGCGGGCCGCCTGGTCATAGCCGATGTCGGTCCGGCTGCGATGCTGCCGGGGAGGCTCCTCCCCTTCCCACTGGTAATCGATCTCGCGATCGGCCGAACCCTTCGGTTCTGCCTTCCGGTTCCGGCGAGGACGGCTCGCCGGCTTCGTCTCACTGTCTCTGCGGTTTCTGGCCATGGCTCCTCCTTGCTGCGGTTGTCCGCACCGTCGCCGCCAACCGGCAGCCGCGCGGACTCTGCCGTCGAACGTTGCAGGATTCCCGCCGGAATCCGGCGGTCTGCCGATGGAGAACGGTCCACAAAACGGGCTATGATCAGGGAATGGCAGGACCGCAAACGGTGGAAAAGGTCCAAGGCTGGTCGCTCGACCTGCTGAGGGACTGGTGGGAAAAGGTCGGGGAGGTTCTCGATTACCGCATCCTGAAGCTGGGGGATACCCGTCTGACCCTCGGGAAGATCGTCTACCTGTTCCTGCTGGTGCTGGTTCTGGTCTGGCTGGTCGGAAAGATCAAGAAGTGGCTGGTCAACCGGGTGCTGACCCGGAGCCAGATGGACATCCACGCCCGCCAGGCGACGGCGACCATCTTCGGCTACGTGATGCTGCTGGTCGGCTTCATGGTCGTGCTCCAGTCGGTGGGGATCGACCTGACGACGCTCAACGTCCTGGCCGGTGCGGTGGGCGTGGGAGTCGGCCTCGGTCTGCAGGAAGTAGCCAATAACTTCATCAGCGGCCTGATCATCCTGTTCGAGCGACCGATCAAGGTCGGCGACCGGATCGCCATCGGCGACGTCCATGGAAGCGTGGTGGACATTCGCGCGCGCAGTACCACGGTGGTGACGAACGAAAACATCGCGATCATCGTCCCGAACTCGAAGTTCATCACCGAGAACGTGATCAACTGGAGCTACAACGATCCGAAGATCCGTTTCCACATCCCGGTCGGCGTGGCTTACGGCACCGACCCCCGCCTGGTCGAACAGGCGCTGCTCGAAGCCGCCACCTCGGTCGATGACGTGATGAAAGAGCCCGCGCCGGGTGTCTGGTTCCGGGAGTTCGGCGACAGCTCACTCAACTTCGAGCTTCGCGCCTGGACCTCCACGCTGCTCCACAACAAGGGCTCGTTCATCAGCAAGGTGAACTTCGCCATCCACGACAAGCTCAAGGAGCACGGCATCAGCGTCCCCTTCCCGCAGCGCGACGTCAACTTCAATCAGGACCGCATCCGCGTCGTGGTGGAAAAGCCCCCGGAGAGTTGACTCCAGCACCCCTCCGGGGTGCGCTCGATCTGAACGGGACTGGTACCGGTGGCAAGCGAAGCGCAGCCACCGGTAAGATGCCAACCCAAATTCAGTGCACCCCGGCAGGGGTGCTGGAGGGCGTGCGGCACGACCTGGTCGTACCGCATGGCCATCCCGCGTCACCTCTCCCGGCTATGGCTCTTTCGTCCAGCGGTCGATCCATGCGAGCACGGTGTCGTGCCAGAGGATGCTGTTGGCCGGCTTGAGAACGAAGTGGCTCTCATCCGGGAAATAGAGCAGCTTCGACGGAATGCCGCGTCTCTGCAGCGCGGTGAACACGGCCAGCCCCTGAGACTCCGGAATGCGGAAGTCGTTGGCTCCGTGGACCACCAGCATCGGCGTCTTCCAGGCCCCGACGTGATCGATCGGATTGTAGGTCTCGTAATTCTGAGGGACGATCCAGGGCAGGCCGCGCTGCTCCCATTCGGGGAACCAGAGCTCTTCAGTCGCGAAGTACATCATCCGCTGATCGAACACACCATCGTGGCTGACCAGGCAGCGGAACCGGTCGGGCCAGAGACCCTCGATCCAGTTGATCATGTAGCCGCCGTACGACGCACCGAGAGCCGCGACATGATCCCCATCCATCCAGGGATACTTCGCCAGTGCGGCGGCCAGCCCTTTCTTCAGATCTTCGAGCGGCTTGCCGCCCCAGTCTCCGCTGATGGAATCGGTGAACTCCTGTCCGTATCCGGTCGAGCCGTGGAAGTCGACCATCACCGCGGCATATCCGTCACCGGCCTCGATCTGCGGGTTCCAGCGATAGTGGAAGTCGTTGCCGAACGATCCCTGAGGACCGCCATGGATCAGGAACGCCACCGGATACTTCTTGGACGGGTCGAAGCCGGCGGGTTTGACCACCCAGGCATACACCGTCTCGTTGTTCCAGCCCTTGAAGGTGAACTGCTCCGGCTCGCCGAACTGGATCGACGCCAGCCGGTTCGCATTGAGGTTCGTCAACTGCCGGGCCTGGGTGCCATCGGTGCGGACGGAGTAGATCTGCACGGGCGAGCGCAGGTGCTCCATCCCGAAGAGCAGCCGCTGATCCTTGCCGCTGCCGGCGATCTGGGGGGAGTGAATCGTCCCCTGATCGACCAGAACACTCGCCTTTCCGGACTTCGCGTCGACGGCAAAAAGCGAATGATTTCCCAGATTCTGTGCAGTCACATAGAGGGTCCGGCCCGTCGGATCCCAGAGCAGCGAATCGGGTGAACGGTCCCAGCGCTCGGTCAGCGTCGTGACCGCGCCGCCGGACGGCCAGGACATCGTGCGAATCCGATAGCGATCCGCTTCGAATCCCGGCCGCTCCATCGCCAGCCAGGCGAGAGTCCGGCCATCCGGTGAGAAGGCCGGAGTGGTATCCCACGCGTCGTTGGCGTCGGTGAGGTTCCTGGGCGCCGTACTGCCGTCGACGGGAACGATCCAGAGATCGTAGTTGGTCGACCACGCCTCCTCGTGTCCCACGTTCTTCGCGGTGAAGATTACCGAAGAACCGTCCGGGGTGAAGGTGATCTCCTCCGGTCCACCGAACGGCTGGGAGGGCGTATCAGCATCCATCGCCTTCATCACATCGACCGCCGTCCCGCCGACGGCGGGCATGACGAACAGATGCGAGCGGCGGAGATCCTCCCAGACGTCCCAGTGGCGGACCATCAGGTTGTCGTAGATCCGTCCGGTCGCCGGGCTCTCCTCCTCCTGACGGAGATGATCCGCCGTCTCCTGGATGGACTTTCCGGGATACACCTCCATGGTGAATCCCAGCTTCGATCCATCGGGAGAGATCAGCAGATTGCTGACGTCGAGAGGGAGGCGGGTCACCTGTTCGGCCTCGCCACCGGTCACCTCGATCTTCCAGACCTGGGAGCTTCCGGAACGGGTGGAGACGAAGTAGATGGTCTTTCCGTCCGGCGCCCAGATCGGGTTGAAATCGGAAGCCGGATCGGTGGTCAGGTGGGTCAGCCCGCTCCCATCGGCATTCATCAGCCAGAGATCGTTCCGGCCGCGGTTGGCCTCCAGGTCCGTGGTCCGGACGACGAAGACGACCTTCGTTCCGTCGGGCGAGACATGAGGATCGGAGAGCCGATCCATCATCACCAGATCATGGACGTTGAAGGGGTGGCTTTCCGCGGCAGTCACCGCTGCCGAGGGCAGGAGAAGGAGAAGCAGAGAAACCAGAATGACAGTGGAGCGCATGGACGATTCCTCCCGGTATCGAAGTCGTCTCCGCGTCGGCGCTGACGACGATCGTCAGGACGCGGCGGCGGCCATCATATCGCGATGCGGGCGAAGATTCTCGCTACGGCCGGCCGTCCTGATGCCCCGGAAGGGCTGCATCGGGTAGCCGGTGGTTGCGAGCGGAGCGAGCCACCACCGGTTCATGCGATCCGTGATCTCACGCACCCCGGAGGGGTGCCACAGGGAAGCACCCGTTCCCGGTCGGCCGAAAGTCAGTCGATGGGGACGGGGCGAATCCTGAACAAACCACTCCCCGTCCATCCGATCCACGCGCGGAAGGATCACGCTCGGGAGACCGACAACGCGGGTTCGATCCGCGATCCCACCGCTCCACGTCGACTTCCAGTCGAGAGCCGCACTCATCGCGACTTGCCACCCATGGCCGAACATCGGAATGATTCGGCCACGATGCGCAGCCCTGGCCAAACATCGGAATGATTCGGCCTGACTAGAATGGTCCCGAAAGGAGGCAGCATGAAATCGCATACCCGTCATCTCACTCTCAACGTTCCGGCACGGATGGACTTTCTCAACATCACCGGGAGAGTGCGGGAAGAATTGCGGGAGAGTGGCATCCGCGAGGGGCTCTGCCTGGTCAACGCGATGCACATCACCGCAAGCGTGTTCATCAACGACGACGAGCCGGGCCTGCACGAGGACTACAAGCGCTGGCTGGAGTGGCTGGCACCGTTCGATGCGAGCCCGGACCGCTACCACCACAACCGGACCGGCGAGGACAACGGGGACGCCCACCACAAGCGTCAGGTGATGGGGCGGGAGGTGGTCGTCGCCGTCACCGGGGGCGAGCTCGACTTCGGTCCATGGGAACAGATCTTCTATGGCGAGTTCGATGGCCGGCGTCCGAAGAGGGTGATGGTCAAGATTATCGGAGAGTGAGCGCGTCGGGTTCCCTCGGAAATGGAACGGTCATCTCCACCCCCCGGTGCGCCTCTTGCTATCACAACGCGGCAAACAACGGACCTTCGAGTTCACCGGGGAGGCAGAGATGAGCGAGAATAGGGACGAACACCGAGACCGAGACCACGACCACCACGGTGGCAAGTATCCGAGCGATGGGTCGGAAGGCCTCGGGCTGGAGGAATATGTGGAGAGCTCTCCTCCGAACCGCGAACATGCTCAGCCCGCACCGGGCACGGAGAAGGAGCATGGCGGCGAGGGATCCGCGACCGAGACGGGAGACTCGAGAAAATGATTCCGCCCCGCCCGACCATCCGCACCGTCCATCGGAGCACCACAACCAACGATTCAGAGGAACGATCGATGCGAACTGATGCCTTTCGAAATCTCCGTCTGATGCTTTTCGTCCTGCTGGTGTTCTGCCTCTTCGCCCCGGCCGCCAGCGCACAGTATTTCGGGCGCAACAAAGTCCAGTGGGAGGACTTCGACTTCAAGGTGCTCAAGACCGAGCACTTCGACATCTACTATTACGGCGATGAGGACAGGACCATCGAGGACGTCGGACGGATGGCCGAGCGCTGGTATCAGCGGCTGTCGAAAGCGTTCAATCACCAGTTCGATCGGAAACCGATCGTTCTGTACGCCAACCATGCCGATTTCCAGCAGACCACCGTCAGCGGCGGCCTGATCCCCGAGGGCACCGGAGGATTCACCGAACCGTTCAAGAGCCGCGTGGTTCTCCCCCTGACCGGCATTTACGCCGAGAACGATCACGTCCTGGGCCACGAGCTGGTCCACGTGTTTCAGTTCGACATCGCCGACAGGATCTCCCGGCAGGGGACGAGATTCCGCCTGGAGATGCTCCCGCTCTGGATGGTCGAAGGTCTCGCCGAGTATCTCTCTCAGGGCCGGACCGATCCCGCCACCGCGATGTGGATGCGGGACGCGGTGATTCACGACCGGCTGCCGAGTGTGAAGGATCTGAACGAGAATCCCCGCCTCTCTCCCTACCAGTACGGCCAGTCATTCTGGGCGTATGTGGGAGGCCGCTGGGGCGATCAGATCGCCACCCGCCTTTTCGTCGCTGCAGGCGCGCTCGGAATTGAGGAGGGCTTCAAACGGGTCCTCGACGAATCTCCCGACGATGTCTTCAACGACTGGCACGATGCGATCAAGGAAGCCTACGCTCCGGTGATCGCGGCGCGTCAGGCACCCGCCGATACCGGTATCCCGCTGCTCACCAAGAAGACGACCGAGGGCGGGCTCAATGTCGGTCCGGCAGTGAGCCCGGACGGGAGGTACGTGGCGTTCCTCTCCAGTCGTGACCTCTTCACCATCGATCTGTTCCTCGCGGATACCAGCACCGGAGAAGTGGTGAAACGGCTGGTCAGCTCGGCCGGGGATCCCCACTTCGACGCCCTCCGGTTCATCGATTCGGCCGGTTCATGGTCTCCCGACGGGAAGCAGCTCGCCTTCGTGGTGATCGAGAAGGGCGACAACACCATCGCGCTGCTGGACGTTGATTCGGCGAAGATCGTCCGCCGGATCGCCGTGCCCGGCGTGGGGGGCGTCTCGAACCCGGTCTGGTCGCCGGACGGCTCGAAGATCGCCTTCTCCGGCTCGAACGGCGGAATCACCGACCTCTACGTTCTGGATGTCGCCAGTGGGAAGGTCAGGCGGATCACCGACGACCGGTTCGCCGATCTGCAGCCGGCCTGGTCGCCGGACGGCAAGACCATCGCGGTGGTCTCGGATCGTGGCCCCGGCACCGACTTCGACACCCTTTCCTACGCGCCGGTCCGGATCTCGCTGATCTCGCTGGACAGCGGAGCGGTGCAGGTACTCTCACTCTTCGACGGCGCCAAGCACATCAGCCCGGCCTATTCGCCGGACGGCAGGAGTCTCTATTTCATCTCCGATCCCAATGGGGTCGCCGATCTGTTCCGCTACTCGTTCGAGACCGGGCAGGTCTACCGGCTGACCAACGTCACCACCGGAATCTCCGGGATCACCGATCTCGCTCCGGCACTCTCGGTCGCCTCCAACACCGGAGTCCTGATGTTCTCGGTGTTCAGCGACGCCGACTGGGAAATTCACCGCATCGATGCGAGTCGGAGCGAGGGATCACGCATTGCTTCGCTGGAGAGTAATCCCGCGCCGGCCGGGGTCCTCCCCCCGATTGCCGCGGAGGCGGTGAGCACGGTCACCTCCTATCTCGATCAGCCGACGGCGGGACTGCTTCCTCAGAGCGTCACCTTCCCGACGACGAACTATCATCCGAAGCTCAGTCTCGACTACGTCGGACCTCCGGCGATCGGGGTCGGGGCGGACCGCTACGGCTACGGCATCGGTGGCAGCATCAGCCTCTACTTCAGCGACATCCTCGGACACCACGAGGTGGGAGTCGCGCTGCAGGGCAGCGGAGCCTCCGGAGGTTACGGCAACCAGTTCGGCGCACAGGCCTACTACCTGAATCAGGCCAACCGGATCAACTGGGGCGGTCAGCTCACCCACCTCCCCTACGTATCGCTCCAGCAGGCCATCTACCCGGCCGTGGTCGACATCGACGGAACACCGACCGCGGTCGACGTCATCGAGCAGCGACGCTACATCACCACCGTGGATGAGGCGGCCCTGCTGTCCCAGTACCCCTTCAGCCAGACCCGCAGGGTCGAGCTCAACGGCGGCTACACCCGCTACAGCTTCAGCGCCGATTCCGACCGGCTCTTCGTTCAGGGGAACCGCATCATCGGCGAGGATTTCACTCACCTGCCATCCCCCGATGGGATCTCGATGTTCACCACCTCGGCCGCGTACGTCGGAGACAACTCCTTCTACGGGTTCGTCTCGCCGGTGCGCGGCTGGCGGTACCGCTTCGAGGTGGGAGCCAATTTCGGAGATCTCCGGTTCCAGACCGGACTGGCCGACTACCGTCAGTACTTCTTCGCCCGGCCGGTGACTTTCGCCGTTCGGGGCATGCATTACGGCCGCTACGGTCAGGACGCCGAAGACGAGAGACTGAATCCGCTGTTCCTCGGTTACGGGACGCTGGTCCGCGGCTACGAGTACGGGTCCTTCGGTGCAGGAGACTGCACGCCGACCGCGACGGACAGTTGCCCCGAGGTCAACCGGCTGCTCGGCAGCAAGATCGGTGTGGTGAACCTCGAGGTCCGTCTGCCTCTGTTCGGCACCGAGGACTTCGGACTGTTCAACCTCCCCTACCTGCCGACCGAGCTGGTGGGATTCGTCGACAGCGGTGTCGCCTGGACCTCCGAGGAATCACCGAAGATCCGTTTCGACGAGCACAGTACCGAGCGGGTCCCGGTGTTCAGCGCCGGGCTCGCCGCCCGCATCGTTCTGGGAGGCTACCTGCCACTGGAGTTCTACTACGCGAAACCGTTCCAGCGCCCGAACGAGAACTTCGTCTTCGGATTCAACATCTCGCCGGGCTGGTAATCGAAGTCCCGGCAACATTGCAGGAAGAGGCGAGCCGCATGGCTCGCCTCTTCTTTTTCCCTGCACCGCATCGGCCCCACCTCACGGCCCGTCGCCGGCGCCGGGTTGGAGAAGCTGGTCGAACTCACGCCGCAGATTCGCGTTTTTTCGAAAAGCCGCCTGCAGATCGCTGACCCCACGTCGGCGAAGGGACGCAGCATCGGGACCGGAGATCTCGGCGGCGGTGAGCATTTCCAGAGCGCCACGAATCGCCAGAGTCCGGGCATCGTCATTGACCAGTTGAAGTGCGCGGGAAGCGGCCTCGATCCCGCGCCGTCCGGTGAGCAGCGCCGGGCGGCCCTGCTGCCGGAGTCCCGCCATGCGCCAGCGGCAGCTCTCGGCCAGCGCAGCCCAGAGCCCGGCATGATCACGGTTCAACTGAAACCCGCGATCGATCGCCTTCTCGGCGATCTCGAGGGCAGCATCCGGGCTCTCCCCCCGCTCCACCCGCCACCTCGCTTCGACCACGGCCACGCGAGCCTCCTCCATCCAGTTGTCCGGATCGGAGGGATTGAGCCGTTCGGCCCGGCGCAGCGCTTCCCGGGCCGCGGCGAGCGCGGGAGTCGGATCCTCTCCCCTCCGGAGCGCGTCGAGTCCCAGCCCCCTCTGTGCATAGGCGATGTTCCAGGGCGCGAAGGTGTACTCCGGACGGATCTCCAGAGCCCGCTGATAGCTGGCAACCGCCTTGTGCAACGCCTCGGAAGCATCGATCCCACGCGCGAGCTGGTCGTCACCGAGGGTGAGATAGACATTCCCCCGGTTGTTCCAGCTCGCGGCATGATTGGGGTTGGCTTTCAGAGCGAGATCGTAGTCGCCCGCGGCCGCCTCGAGCAATGCAGCGGGATCCTCTCCCCGATTGATCATGGTCTCGGCGATCAGCGTTCTCGCCGTCCCCAGATTGATGTGAGCGATGAAGTACTTCGGCGACAGGCTCAATGCCTTTTCGTAGCTGGCGATGGCCGCGTGTGCCGCCGGAATCGGATCCATCCCCTGGCTCAACTCGTAGCGCGCGCGAATGATGTTGACGTTGCCCATCGAGTTCTGCACGGAGGGCAGCCCCGGATCGATGGCCACCGCCTTTTCCAGTGCGGCGACGGAACCGACCAGATCGGGCTCGGGATCCTCGCCCCGCATCATCTTCCATCGCGCCCGCACATGAAGAGCGGTGCCCTCGCTGGTCCAGGCTCCGGCGCCCCGGGGGTTGTAGCGGAGAGCCTGACGGGCTGATTCGATCGTCCGGGTCACGGCAACGGAGGGATCCTTTCCGGTTCGGAACAGATCTTCGGCCCAGTATGCGTAGATCTGTCCTTTCTCCGCCCAGGGCCGACTGAGCTGATGATCGATCCGGATCGCCTGATCACAGGGAACGACAGCCTGCTCGACCTCCTCCGCCTGAAGTGGACGCGTGGCACCCACGACGTAGATTCCCGTTTTGCGGCGTGCACATTCGGCGACGTAGAGAGCCGCACTGCTCCGTCCGATCGCCAGCGCCTGCCGATAGGCGAGTCCGGACTGATTCAGCAACGCTCCGGCCTGATCGTCCTCTCCATGCTCGGCCGCCGATCGAGCCTTCGCCAGCAGCACCATCCCCTCCATCTGCTTCGCTTCGAAGAGCCACGGAACACTGCCCCAGGCGCGACGCGATGCCTCGAGGGCATCGTCATAGCGCTCGTCATAGAAGGCGAGCTGAGCCTCGATCAGAGCGGGGTTCTCCAGCGTGGTCCCCACCGCCTCGCGAAGATGCGATCGGGCCTGGTCCCGATAGCGTTTCCGGATCTGCTCCCGGGTCGACTCGCGCAGTGCCGGATCGTCGATGCGGCCGAGATCCTCCAGGGCCTGCTGATACAGGTGACCAAGAGCCTGACCGAGTGCGTAACTCACCTCGGGAGTCTTTTCTCCCCGGGCCCAGGCGGCCTCGAGGTAGTCCCGCGCCCGTTCGTATTCACCGAGATTCAGGGCGCCCCGTCCCAGCGCGTAGAGTCCGGGTCCACGGGCGATCTCGCCCAGATCATTCATCTCCGTTTCGATCGAGGTCATGCGCTGGTGGAGAGTCGATCGATAGCGACTCATGTCGTGGGGAGGAAGCAGCTCTGCCAGCCGATAGACCGACTCCATCTCCCTCACTTCCGCGGCGAAACGCTGCGCGAGCTCACTCCGCCGATCCGATTGCCAGCGCGCATGCACCGCAACGAAGCCGAAGACCGCCACCAGAATGACAGCCAGAAATCCAGCACCCCAGATCGCCGGATTCTTCTGGATCCGCTTTCGCATCCGGTAGAGCCGTGCCGTCGGCCGCGCCTCGATCGGTTCGCCATCCAGATACCGGCGGAGGTCGTCGCCCAGAGCCCGCGCCGACTCGTACCGCCGGCCCGGGTCCTTCTCCAGACACTTCATCACCACCGTCTCCAGATCCGCGGGAATCGCCGGCGCAAGCTTCCGGAGCGGGATCGCGTCCTCTTCCCGAAGCTTCAGAATGGCTTCGGCGAAATTCTGGAATTCGAGGTGGGGAGCGCCGGCGAGGATCTCGTACAGCACCGCTCCCATGCTGTAGACGTCGGTACGGCGGTCGAGTTGATCCCGCCTTCCGCCCAACTGCTCCGGAGACATGTAGCCGGGCGTCCCATAGACCGAGCCGGGGATGGTCAGCCCCCGGGCGGCGGCCTGGTCACGGGCCAGACCGAAGTCGACGACGTACGGACGGAACGCCCCATCTTCCGAGCGGTCGACCAGGATGTTTCCCGGCTTCAGGTCGCGGTGGATCAGACCGGTGCGATGCGCGGCGTGAACCGCGTCGGTCACCTCGACCATCAGGCGCACTTTCTGATCCACGGTCATTTCCGCGGCAACGCGATCGAGGGTCGCACCGCTCACTTCCTGCATCGCGATGTACGGGTGCTCGCCGACGTGCCCCACCTCGTAGACGCGACAGACGCCGGGGTGATTGACCCTCGCCTGCAGCCGGGCCTCCCCCAGGAACCGCTCCACCAGCCGGGGATCCGTCCCGTGGAGAAACTTCAGCGCCACCCGGCGGCCAAGCCGTGGATCCCAGCCGCCGAAGACCTCGCCCATCCCTCCGCGGCCGAGCCGGCCGTCGATGCGATACCGGTCCCATCCTTTCAGCCACGGGGGAAGATCCTCGCTGCGGCCCGACGCCTGACGATCCGATTCCGAGAGCGGCGACGAACCCGGAACGAGAGTTTCATCGCCTCCCGCCCCCTGAAGAAGAGAGCCGAGCTGTTCGGAAGTAATGCGCCCGCTGTCGACCAGCGCCTGGAGCTTCGGCCTGTCCGGCTCGATCGCCTTCAGATCCTCCCCGGTCACAAGTCCCGCATCAAGAGCCAGTCTCAGAAGTACCGCGTCATCCATCAAATCACATCCGGTGGCGCCATTATCGACGGTTGAACGGCTCAGGCCAAGTGCAGATGACCATTCAGGTGGAGGCGTGAATGGGAGCGGGAGGCAACGGATGGCAACGGCCCCCGGAAGGGCCGATCCTCGCGGTCCATATCCTTGACATCAGAGCCTCCGGCGACTACGATCCGCTCCGCTTCGGGGGCAACCAGCCCCGGGAACGAGCGAGTTGGAATGGAACACTCCCTCACGCCGTTCTACAAGCGTCTGACGACCTGCGGGGTCGTAGTTCAGTTGGTTAGAACGCCGGCCTGTCACGCCGGAGGTCGCGGGTTCGAGTCCCGTCGGCCCCGCCAGTTTCGAGATCGAACCAGCCGCCGCAAGGCGGCTTTTTTCGTCTTCTTCAACCGCGTCCTGCCGGCGCTCCTCGCCGTCCGGCGAAATGCTGGCGCAGGACGAATTCCGCGCTTAGATTACGTACGTCCCCCCTGCGCCCGACATGGAGGCAGCATGGGTAGAGGAGATCGTCGCACCCGCAAAGGAAAAATCTCGCGCGGTACGTCAGGCCGGAGCCGCCCGAAACACGGCAGAAGCCGGATGCAGAAGGAGCAGCGTCGCCCGGCGAAGAAAGGATGAGTCGGCGGGGCCGACAGCCGTCACTCCACGCCCGGAAGCACGGAAGCGTCGTGGAGCAGGGGCGCCGAGGCGTCCTTGTCCGACAGCCGAGGCGCATCGACCGGCCATTCGATTCCGATTGCAGGATCGTCCCAGCGCACGGCCCGGTCTGCATTTCGATCGTAGAGCGCCGTGCACTTGTAGATCACGTCGGCGGTTTCCGACGTCACGCAGAACCCATGGGCAAAGCCGGGAGGCACCCAGAGCTGGCGCCGGTTGGAGCCGGTCAGCTCGACACCGGTCCACTGACCGAAGTGCGGAGAGCCGCGCCGGATATCCACCGCGACGTCGAAAATCGCTCCGGTCACCGCCCGGACCAGTTTTCCCTGAGGATTCGGCTCCTGGTAGTGGAGTCCCCGCAGAACTCCACGCGACCGAAAAGGAATGGTTGTCCTGCACGAAGAGAGGCGGTAGCCCCGCCTCCCGGAAACGGGCCTCGTTGAAAGTCTCCATGAAAAAGCCACGGCCGTCCTGAAAAACGTCCGGCTCGATCACCAGCACGCCGGGGAGAGAGGTCTCGATCACATTCATCGGGCGCGGAGTCTATCAGGAAGAGCGAAGCCCCGCGACGTGCCTCAAGCCGGGCTCGCCCACTCAGTCAGGACGCTCCCGGCGATCTGGCCAGCGGCCCGATCCACACGATCAAGGCGAGGATTCCGCGGTTTCCCGATCGATTGGATCTGCCGGAACGCTGTCGTTGGTTCGCCTTCCTGGACGAGAAAGCCCGCCCCACATAGCGTTGCGTCGACGTGGCCGAACTTTGTCACGGATGCGACGGGACGCCGATCGCACTCGGGTTGCGATGGTCAGCATCCGGGACAAGTTCGGGTGGCGAAAAGCGTCGCTTCGCGCTGCCGAGGATCCAGGCGGGAACGGTGAGGCAATGCCATGGTGAATGTGCCGTAGAAGGCACGCGCCGCGAGAGCCGAACCTGTCCAATCCGGCCTGGGTCCGGTGAGGTGATGCACGCCGCGCGCTTCGCGCTTGCCGCGCGGGGAGTTTGTCGAGGTTTCCCGGGCTGCGCACCAATCCCTTTTCTCCAGGGTTGGAACTGTGGCGCGGGACCGGGCGTGGGAACGCCCGCCCCACATAGCGTTGCGTCGACGTGGCCGAACTTTGTCACGGATGCGACGGGACGCCGATCGCACTCGGGTGGCGATGGTCAGCATCCGGGACAAGTTCGGGTGGCGAAAAGCGTCGCTTCGCGCTGCCGAGGATCCAGGCGGGAACGGTGAGGCAATGCCATGGTGAATGTGCCGTAGAAGGCACGCGCCGCGAGAGCCGAACCTGTCCAATCCGGCCTGGGTCCGGTGAGGTGATGCACGCCGCGCGCTTCGCGCTTGCCGCGCGGGGAGTTTGTCGAGGTTTCCCGGGCTGCGCACCAATCCCTTTTCTCCAGGGTTGGAACTGTGGCGCGGGACCGGGCGTGGGAACGCCCGCCCCACATAGCGTTGCGTCGACGTGGCCGAACTTTGTCACGGATGCGACGGGACGCCGATCGCACTCGGGTGGCGATGGTCAGCATCCGGGACAAGTTCGGGTGGCGAAAAGCGTCGCTTCGCGCTGCCGAGGATCCAGGCGGGAACGGTGAGGCAATGCCATGGTGAATGTGCCGCAGAAGGCACGCGCCGCGAGAGCCGAACCTGTCCAATCCGGCCTGGGTCCGGTGAGGTGATGCACGCCGCGCGCTTCGCGCTTGCCGCGCGGGGAGTTTGTCGAGGTTTCCCGGGCTGCGCACGAATCCCTTTTCTCCAGGGTTGGAACTGTGGCGCGGGACCGGGCGTGGGAACGCCCGCCCCACATAGCGTTGCGTCGACGTGGCCGAACTTTGTCACGGATGCGACGGGACGCCGATCGCACTCGGGTTGCGATGGTCAGCATCCGGGACAAGTTCGGGTGGCGAAAAGCGTCGCTTCGCGCTGCCGAGGATCCAGGCGGGAACGGTGAGGCAATGCCATGGTGAATGTGCCGTAGAAGGCACGCGCCGCGAGAGCCGAACCTGTCCAATCCGGCCTGGGTCCGGTGAGGTGATGCACGCCGCGCGCTTCGCGCTTGCCGCGCGGGGAGTTTGTCGAGGTTTCCCGGGCTGCGCACGAATCCCTTTTCTCCAGGGTTGGAACTGTGGCGCGGGACCGGGCGTGGGAACGCCCGCCCCACATAGCGTTGCGTCGACGTGGCCGAACTTTGTCACGGATGCGACGGGACGCCGATCGCACTCGGGTGGCGATGGTCAGCATCCGGGACAAGTTCGGGTGGCGAAAAGCGTCGCTTCGCGCTGCCGAGGATCCAGGCGGGAACGGTGAGGCAATGCCATGGTGAATGTGCCGTAGAAGGCACGCGCCGCGAGAGCCGAACCTGTCCAATCCGGCCTGGGTCCGGTGAGGTGATGCACGCCGCGCGCTTCGCGCTTGCCGCGCGGGGAGTTTGTCGAGGTTTCCCGGGCTGCGCACGAATCCCTTTTCTCCAGGGTTGGAACTGTGGCGCGGGACCGGGCGTGGGAACGCCCGCCCCACATAGCGTTGCGTCGACGTGGCCGAACTTTGTCACGGATGCGACGGGACGCCGATCGCACTCGGGTGGCGATGGTCAGCATCCGGGACAAGTTCGGGTGGCGAAAAGCGTCGCTTCGCGCTGCCGAGGATCCAGGCGGGAACGGTGAGGCAATGCCATGGTGAATGTGCCGTAGAAGGCACGCGCCGCGAGAGCCGAACCTGTCCGATCCGGCCTGGGTCCGGTGAGGTGATGCACGCCGCGCGCTTCGCGCTTGCCGCGCGGGGAGTTTGTCGAGGTTTCCCGGGCTGCGCACCAATCCCTTTTCTCCAGGGTTGGAACTGTGGCGCGGGACCGGGCGTGGGAACGCCCGCCCCACATAGCGTTGCGTCGACGTGGCCGAACTTTGTGGTCAGATTTGGTTTGGCGCGATACGGTCTCAACTCGCAACCGCCTTCCTGATACAATCCGCGGCCCTGAGCTATGGCCGACAAGTACTACATCACCACCGCCATTCACTACGTCAACGATCTGCCGCACATCGGGCACATCTACGAGAACATCGTGGCCGACACCATGGCCCGTTTCCGGAGGATGGAGGGACGGGACGTCTTCTTCCTCACCGGGACGGACGAACATGGTCAGAAGATCGAGCGCGCCGCCGCGAAGGAAGGGATCCTTCCCATCGAGCTGGCCGATCGGGTGGTGCGCAACCACCACGAGCTCTGGTCCCGGCTGGGGATCAGCCACGACGACTTCATCCGCACCACTGAATCACGCCACCGGATCTCGGTTCATGAGCTGATCCGCAGGATTCAGGAGCGGAATCCGGACGACATCTACCTCGGTGAGCACGCGGGCTGGTACTGCAGCACCGAGGAGACCTTCTTTCCCGAGTCCCAGGTGGAAGAGGGGCGGTGCGAGAACGGGCATTCGGTCGAGTGGACCACCGAGAAGAACTACTTCTTCCGGCTCTCGAACTACGAGCGGCCGCTGCTGGAGCTCTACCGCTCCCGCCCCGATTTCGTGACGCCGAAAACCCGATTCAACGAAGTGATCTCGTTCGTCGAATCGGGTCTGAAGGACCTCTCGGTCTCCCGGACGTCCATCACCTGGGGCATCCCCTGGCCCGGAAATCAGGATCACGTCATCTACGTCTGGATGGACGCCCTGACCAACTACATCACCGCCCTGGGATTCGGCAGCGCGGATGATGAGCGGTTCGGGCGCTACTGGCCGGCGGATGCGCATCTCATCGGCAAAGACATCGTCCGATTCCACTCGGTCTACTGGCCGGCATTTCTGATGGCGGCAGGGATCGAGCTGCCGCATCAGATCGTCACTCACGGATGGTGGCTTCGGGACAACCAGAAGATCTCCAAGTCCACCGGCAACGTCGTCCGGCCGGACTACCTGATCGATGGCTTCGGTCCTGACCCGCTGCGGTACTACCTGCTGCGCGAGATGGTCTTCGGACAGGATGCGAACTTCTCGGACGAGGCGTTCCTCCAGCGGTACAACTCCGACCTGGCGAACGATCTCGGCAACACGCTGTCTCGCGTGGTCAAGATGTGTGACTCGTACTTCGACGGCAAGACCCCGCCGGTTCCCTGCGACGACAACGAGGTGGTCGCCAGCGCACGGCAGGTGGTGCCGGAGTACCTTCAGGCGATGAACGACTGGGCGTTTCAGCGCGGCCTGGACGCGGTATGGCGGCTGATCGGGGAGATCAACGGCTACATCGTGGCGAAGGAACCATGGAAGAAGTTCAAGGAGGAGGGCGCGAGCGATGCGCTCTCGCGGATCCTCTGGAACTGTCTGGAGGGAAGCCGCATCGTCTGGACGATGATGGCACCGTTCATGCCGCATCTCGCCCCCGAGGCGTTGCGGCGGATCGGCGCCGAAGTCCGTCTGGACCGGGAGGCCCTGGAGTGGGGTGGCCTGGCGAACGGTTCCCCGCTGGTCCCCGGAGAGGCACTCTTCCCCCGGGTCGATGCCGCGGAATGGCTGCAGCAGCCGACATCAGACACGAAGGAGAAATCAGTGAGCGAAGAGCAGAACGAAACCCCTTCCACCAGCCCTGCCGAGGCGGGTCCGCCCGAGGAGACCACCGAGGCCATCGCGCCGGACGCCCATCGGGTCTCGATCGATCAGTTCTTCGAGATCGACCTCCGGGTCGCGGAAATCCTCGCAGCAGAAAAGATCGAGAAATCGAACAAGCTGATGAAGCTTCGAGTCACGACAGGAGATGAGGAACGAACCCTCGTGGCGGGAATCGCGAAGGAGTACACCGCGGAGGATCTGGTGGGTCGCAAAGTGGTGATCGTGGCGAATCTCGAACCGGCCCGGCTGATGGGGGTCGAGTCCAACGGTATGGTGCTCGCCGCATCGATCGACGGGCGACCTTCCCTGCTGGCGGTCGATCCCTCCGTTCCTCCGGGGACGAAGGTGCGATAGCTCCCCTGCGGGAAGTTTTCCTCGCCGGCGGCCGCGGAACCTAAGCTCTTCCATCGAGACGGCTTAACCAAAAACTGGCTCGCGCCGGGCCAGCCCGGATTTCGACTTTCCATCTTTCGATGGACAGGACACGGTCCCGGAACCTTATATTGGAAGTGTCGGCAATGCGAAAAGCACCGGCCTGGCGGGCGCGCTCTAGTGCGTCCAAACCCCTCTTCGGAACAGAAGCTCGGAGAGGGGTTTTTTCGTCCGGGGTTCGGTCCGCCGTCCGCGAACCGGACGTCAGGAAGCGATCTGCTGAATGACGCTCGCCACGAAGGCGACCACGCCCGCCAGGGCCAGAAGCCGAGGGCTGTCGATTCCGCCCCGCACGTCCCGAACTGTCTCTTTCCAGTAGCTTCGGATCACATCCATTGTTCCTTCCTCCGTCCGTGAGTGACCGGGAGAGAAGAAAAAATACAGGGAAATGAAAAAAAACGCGGCCCGAAGCCGCGTCTGAGATTCGCGTTGAGCTCGCTGATCAGTTGCCGTCGCCGGGGGCAGCCGCGGCACGCCGCCGACCCGAAAGTGCCGGGTGCAGCTCCCAGTGGTCCCCCTCGAATGTCCAGAGCTGCGAGAAGTAGACCCCTGCGTATCCGCCGTAGAGCGTCAGCTTTCCGGTCGAGGGGTCGACCGCCATGCGACCGTTCTGGCGCGCGGAGGGCGGATTCGCGGCATTGAGCTCGGTCCAGTTGGTCCCGTTCCAGGACCACTGCTGATTGCTGTAGTGCACCTCGTCATCCACGCCACCGAACAGGATCATATGGCCGGTCTGGGGATCCCTGCCGACCTGAAACCCGTAGCTCGGGTCCGGATGAGTGGCCGGATCGAGCTTGCTCCATCCGGTACCGTCGAAGGTCCAGGTGTCGTCATAGCGCTTGACCAGATCGTAGACGTCCTTCCGGCCGAGGCCTCCGAAGATCACGATCTTCTGGAGGGTTTCGTCCCAGAACATCGCGGTGAGAACCCGTCCATCCGGCCAGTCGCCCTTCTTGCTGAGCTTCTTCCAGGTCGTTCCGTCGAAGGTCCAGACGTCGTTCCGGTATTCGTAGCCATCCCAGCCGCCGAACACGACCATCTGTTTGTGAACGGGGTCGTAAACCATCGAAGCGAAGAGCCGTGAGGTCGGTCCGCCCGTTGCGGTCACCTTGGCCCAGTCGGTCCCGTCGAACTGCCAGAGTGTCGCACTGTCGGTACAGAACACATTCAGCTTCTGCGTGTCCGGATTCCAGGCTCCCGCGGGCTTGTCACAGAGTCCGACGGAGGTGTCGGTGGTGATCTGGTTCCAGCGGCCGGAGCTGTAGCTCCAGAGATCGCTGAAAGACCGATCGGAGTTCTGGCCGCCGAAGAAGAGGATGTCTCCCTGTTCCGGTCTCGGGGCGAACACGAACAGGGTCCGGGGACCCGGCTCGACGGTGTCTGAGACATTGGTCCACCCGACGGTCTGGCCCTGCTGGAACAGGTAGGTCTCGTTGATCGAGGTCCCACTGGTTCCGCCGTACAGCACGGTCTGATCGGTCCGGGGATCGTAGGCCAGGGCATAGGCCGCGGTGCGCCCTGCCGAGGTCTCCGTTTCGACATCGGTCCAGTTCTCGCCGTCCCACAAGGTGGTCGTGTTGAGGAAGGTGCCGGTGACGCAACGTCCCCCGTAAATGAGGACATCCCGATGACGCTCGCGGTAGACCATGTGGGCCGAGCCGACGCACTGCGGCATCGTCTCGGGCTGGAGGCTTTCCCAACCTTCCGAGGTCCGGTGGTACATCGCGGGAGTCCCGTCGTCACCGCGTCCGACCATCAGGATCTCGTCCCTTGCGGCGTCATAGACCATGGTGGGAACGAGCAGATGGGGTCCGTCGGTCTCGATCAGTTGCCAGTTGGTCCCGTCGAATGCCCACGTGTCGTAGAGCACGCCCTCCTTGGTTGTGCCACCGAACATCAGGATGCGGTCCTGGACCGGATCGAAGGCCATCGCCGGGAGCTGGCGCGCAGGAGGCTGGGTGGCGGGCGAGAGCTCGGACCAGTCGCCATTGGCGAAGACCCAGGTGTCATTGTAGACGTCGGAGTCTTTTTCCCCGCCGAACAGAACAATGCGATCCCGATTGGAGTCGTAGACCATCCCGAATGCGGCACGGGGAGACGGGGAATGGTCGGGATACATCTGGGCCCAGCGCCGCCCGGTCCACTGCCAGGTCTCGTCCAGCTCATGCAGGACGTTGTTGACGTCCCGGTCGGTCACGCCACCAAAGAGAATGATCTTCCCCGCCTCGGCGCTGTAAACCATCGAGCCGTTGTTGCGCGCCGAAGGATAGGCGGCGAATGCGCCGAGGGGGAGGAGCATGACGACGAGAGCCGCCAGAGCTCGAGACAGTGCTTTTCTTCTGGTTTCGTTCCTGCAGGAATTCATCGAGACCTCGTCCGATTGGAATCTGGACCGCGTGGATGACGGCGGGTGCCATCTCGCCAGACCAACCTGACCCTACAGGCACAAATTCCGAATCCGCACGTCGCTCCGGGCTGCAACGCGGTGACCGCTATGATCAGTAGGACGCGTCAACAGAGGATTGGTTCGGGGGAGCGGGGACGAAGTTGCCAGCCCGGCCGGCTTGTCTTCTCCCGGAGGATCTGGTAGAGCTTTGGCCATGGAATGGCTCGAGTGGACCCTGTGGGACAACACCATCCAGGCGTGGCTGCTGATGCTTGGAATCGTGGCCGGGGTGCTGCTCTTCCTGGCGCTGTTCAAGTGGTTGTTCAGCCCGCGCCTGCGGCGTGCGGCCGAGACCGAGACCCGGATCGACGACCTCCTGCTGGAGCTGACCCGCCGGACCCGGCTGTTCCTGCTGATGTTCGTGGTGGCCTTCTTCGCCACCCGTCCGCTGGCTCTTCGGCCCGCGGCGGACCATGCCATTCGCGCCGCCGCCGTCGTGGCCATCCTGCTGCAGGTTGGTCTCTGGGCCCTGACCCTGCTCGACCTGTGGCTGAAACACTACCGCGAAATCCGGCTCGAGAGCGATGCCGCCGCGGTGACCACGATCGGCGCGATCGGCTTCATGGCCAAGATCGTCCTCTGGTCGATCCTCACCCTCCTCGCCCTCGCCAATCTCGGATTCGATGTCACCGCCCTGGTTACCGGACTTGGAGTCGGCGGCGTGGCCATCGCCCTGGCCACCCAGAACATCCTCGGCGATCTTTTCGCCTCGCTGTCCATCGTCATCGACAAACCCTTCATCATCGGCGACTTCATCATCATCGGCGACTTCGCCGGGACCGTGGAGCAGATCGGCCTGAAGACCACCCGCATCCGCAGTCTTTCCGGCGAGCAACTGATCTTCTCGAACAGTGACCTGCTCAGCAGCCGGATTCGAAACTTCAAGCGAATGGCCGAGCGCCGCGTTCTTTTCTCTTTCGGCGTGATCTACCAGACCTCCTCGGATCAGACGGAAGCGATCCCCGCAATGGTCCGTGAACTGATCGACGCCGAGGAGCTCACCCGCTTCGATCGCGCTCACCTCAAAGGGTTCGGAGACTCCTCCCTCGATTTCGAGGTCGTCTACTACGTCCTCCAGCCGGACTACGGCGTCTACATGGACATCCAGCAGCGGATCAATCTCGGTCTGATGCGCCGGTTCGAGAAGGAAGGCATCGGCTTCGCCTACCCCACCCGCACCCTCTTCATCGAAAGCAATCTCCAGGAGGCCTGGGGAGCCCCTGGAGAAGGCGCAGGGGCAAAAGCGTGAGCTCGAGGACTCGTTTTCACGGACTTCGGAAGAGCCTGCCCGGATGAAATCCACCGGTCAGACCGCCATGCACGATCCGGGAAGCCGGCTGGCAGGCGGCGTTCCGATTGCCCGCTTCGCGGGCGTCAGACCCTGAAGTTCGGGCCATACTCAATGCGTGCGTGCGATGTAGCGGAGTGAGATCAGCGTCTCGTCCGCATCCACCTTCTTCGCGATCAGAATGTCGTGAAAGGCGTGCTCCGCGGTGATCTCGAGGTGGTCGAGCAGGCCGATCCGAATTCCGACGTCCGTCTTTCTCCAGTCCCACCAGGTGCTGGGTGCCGGATACGAAGGCACTCCCTTGAAATGGTTGTCCAGCTCGCTGAACCGGACCGCCGGCTGAATCCATGAGAGCAGCGGCCTCCCGCCGACCACCGGTCCACGCGAGAGGGGAATCTCCCACCCCGCTTCGATCTCGTACCCGTCGCGATCCAGCCCGGCCAGGGTCTGGGTCACGTACTGCGCGATCAGCGTCCCACCTCCCCATTCGCCGTAGAACCGCGCCCCGCCCTCCCGCTTCCGATCTCCGGCAGTCGGAATCGAATGCGGAGGAACTCCGTCCAGCAGATCGAGATCTCCCCCGTAGAAGGTACCGTGCAGATCCACCGTCTGCGCCAGTTCCCGCTCGTAGTAGAACGCGATCAGATCGAACCCGCCGGTCAGGTCGGCCTTCAACCAACGGTAGCCGAGCCCTCCCCCGGTCTCCATGTGATCCGTGTCGAACGACAGACTCTCGACTTCGGCGTCGTAAAGGATCGGAAATCCGGAGTGGAGCGGAGGATTCGGATGGGGCTCCAGCAGCGGAGGAATCCCGTTGTCGCCTGCCAGAGCATTGGTATCTCGGAAAAAGAGAGGATTGCCGTTGGAAAGCTGCGCCCGCCAGTAGAGGTGTCGCCCCACCGAACCTCCCACCAGCAGCTGAGTGTCCTCCATTCGATTGAAGGCGGTGGCGACCAGGCCGTAGCTCTCCAGCAGGAGCCGTGGCTGCCGTTCCATCTTCGGAGCCTTCCCCACCTGAACGAACAATGAGGTCTTCTCCGGCAGGTCGAGGCCGTCCGGCTTCGGGCCGAAGCGGATCCAGAGCTCGTCCGCGTCCACCTTGCGATCGGTGGACGTGGGATTCCGGTCGTAGAGATCGATGGCGTCGATCTTCGCCCGTGCAGCGAAGGTCGAGCGATAGCCGAGATCGAGCGTCAGCGAGATCAGGCTGGCTTCCCAGTGGGATCCGGGATCGACCGTCCGGGCGAAGCCTGCCGTCTCACCCGGGGGAAGCATCCCGGGGGAGAAGGGAAACTGAAGCTGGAACCGGGAGTCTTCGCTGTTCCGATAGTTCGCCCGCAGTTCGAGCTTTGCGTCGAAGTGCCACGGATCGGACGTGAAGAACGATTGTTGAGCCGCTGCCGGGACGGCAGCGAGAAGACAGATCACGAACACGGGGAATCGCATCGAAGGCCCTCCTCTGCTGGTTCCAACCGATCTGAACGGGAGACGGGATGAATGTAGCACACCCGGAAGGACGCCTCGAAACAGGCTGATCAGCCCCTGCGAAGCAGGGAGCCGGGGCGGTCGCCGCGCTGCCTCCGCTCGCGATGGGCGACGAATCCTTCCTCGAACGCCACCTGGATGATGGCCGCCGCGGGGACCGCGATCAGTGCACCAACGATTCCGAAGAGGGTCGCCCCGACCAGAAATGCCACGAACACCGCCAGCGGAGACATTTTCACCCGCCGTCCCATCAGTCGGGGGACCAGCAGATAGTTCTCCACCTCCTGAATCAGGATGGCCAGGGCCAGCGCGGACCAGAACTGCCACCTGGACTGGAGGATCGCCACCGCCAGAACCGGCACCGCTCCAATGATCGGCCCGATCACCGGCACCAGCTCACCGATCGTTGCGATCATCGCCAGCGGCAGCGCATAGGGAATCCTCAGGATGAGGAGGCCGACCAGGGTTGCCGTCCCCACGATTGCCGCGAGCAGGAGTTGCGCACCGAGCCAGGAGCTCATCCGCCTCGACATCCGCCGGATCATCTTCCGCTTCGCCGATCGCTCGTCCGCGGGATAGAGGATCAGAAAGAGGTTCCGGAGCCTCTCTGCGTCGATCAGCATGTAGACGATCATGAACAGAATCGAGATCAGCCCGGCGATCCCGGTCACCGCTCCACGTACGTAGCTGAACAACGGGAGAGGCTGATTGCCGCCGTAGCGTTCCACGAACCGGCTGACCTCTTCCATCGGGATGTAGTGCTCCAGCGGCTGGACGATCTGCTCGTGAATCAGCGCCGGAAGCTCCGCGATCAGTTCCCGCGACTGGTTGATCACCAGAGGAACTCCGAAGACCAGAAGAAGCACCACGACCAGAAGAAACGGGAGATAGACCACCAGGACTGCGCTCCCTCGGCGGATCCTCCGCTTCAGATAGAGCCGGGCCCAGATCTGGACCCGACGGACCGCCGGAGCAATCCCCGCAGCCAGAATCGCGGAGATGACCAGCAGCAGAAGAACGTCCCGCACCAGCCAGAGGACCGCACCGAGGATGGCAAGCCCGAAGACGATAGCCACTTTCCGCGTAAACACACCCAGGTCTTCGTGGCCATCACCACCCGCTGTGGGGGATCTCATGCGCGGGCCTCTTGCGAAGGAAGAGCCAGCTTCGGAAACGCCGCCAAACAGGACGAGGAGCCGACCGGCCGATCCCTCGGCGATCACTTCATTGTCGTCCCGAGCGGGCGGGCGGAAGGGCATGCGAGGGACCTCCCCCGATGCGAAAAGTACGGTCTTGCTGGAGAACCGCACCCCCGGGACTCGTCCCCGCCTGGAGGTTCCTTGTCGCATCCACAGAGATGTCTCGCATGCCCCGCCACACACCCGCTCGACATGACCATACAAGAAGGGCCGGGATGACTCCCGGCCCTCGGATCAGATCGGAACTTCCAGACTTCCGGTTACCGCTTCGCGGCGACGTCGGCGACCTTCTCCTGGATCAGGGCGGCCGGAATGGAGCCGCTCACGGTGACGCCGCGGTCCGACTGCTCGATGGTGATGCCACGGATCACCGAGACCCACTCCGGATTCTTTTCCTGCGAAGCCATCCGCCATGCAGCGGTCATCCCGCGCAGCATGTCCTCGAGAAGCCCTCGGGTCTCTTCATCGGCCGTCAATGCCGTGCCCGAGAAGTCGATTCCCGCATCGGTACTCTGTGCCCAGAAGGCCACGGTGGAAAGCTTCCGCACCATCGGCTTGATCGTGTCGTCGTACCGGTTTCCCGCGCGGTCGTTCGGAGAGTCCTGCAGCCGCGCCGATCGCTGGACATCCAGAAGCATCCAGGCAGTGGCGCCGGGCTGAATCAGATTCATTTCGCGACCGATGCCCGAGCTGGAGAGAAAGCGGGTTCCGCCAGACCGGAGAGCCGCCAGCGCGTCGGTGACCGCCTGCTCACTGCCGGCGAGGGTCAGGCTGGAGCTGACGAACGCCACCGCACCCTGCTTCTCGTGTGCCGGCTCGCCGGACTGTTCATCATGCTCCGGCAGGAGATAGTAGGTCTGCCCACTCGCATATCTCGCAAGCCCACCCCGGGTTGCGACGGCGGAGGCCAGACGGGTCGGATTGAACCGGCCCTGGAAAACCACCAGAACCCGGCCCTGTCCGAGCGTCTTCAGGATCGGGAGAGACGGCGACCACCACGGTGTCGACGTCCTTCGCCGGCTCGATGCCGGCCTCTTCCATGAAGCGGGCCGCGTCGCCGTCCGAGGTGATCCGATCGGTATCGTTGAAAAGCCGGCCGGTGACCGGGCTGTTGCGGAGATCGCTGAGCTGAACCATCCCCACGGCGACCGCTTTCTCCGGGACGAGCGAGAGCAGATCCGAGGCCGCCGCCATCCCGGGCAGCGCCACGAGCACCAGCGCGGCAAGAACAAGACTGAGCATCGAACGACGCTGCTTGGACATTTCAAAACTCCTTTCGCTGAAAGAGAAGCGAGGCGAGAACGAGACAGACGATTCCGAATGCCGCCGTGGTGAGGAAGGGCGCCACGGTCAGACTGTTGCTCAACTCCTGCGGTGCCTGATCCCCCGAGACCAGAGCCACGACCGCCTGGCCGAGCTCCGAGACTTTCGGCAGAACCCAGTACAGGCCCTGGATCACGGCGACTTTCCACGCTGCGGTGATCGCCGCGGCCATCCGGTCGTGCGCAACCAGCACGGCGGAGAGAATGAACAACGCGTAGGTGGACATGATCGACACCGCGGTCGACGAGGTGATCACTCCCACCAGGAATGCGAACGCCAGAAGAACCGAGATGGCAAACAGGATGACCAGGCCGCTGACCAGAAACCTCGGGTGAATCACGTGTGTCTTCCACACCACGATCAGCCAGATCGAGCCGATCAGGTAGACCACGTTCGACGCGGCCAGGATCAATCCGGCCAGATAGCGGTACAGCAGAAGCTTCACCCGGCCGACCGGACGGGAGAGATAGAGATCGACGGTCCCTTTGTCCTGGAGCCGGGGAACCAGATGGGCGGTGGCGAAGATCGACAGGAAGATCCCCACCGCGTAGAGGACCGCGGCGAAGCCCGACTCGAATCCCATCACCAGCATCTGCAGATCGATTCTCGGACCGTTGACCTCGACTTCCTTTCCGAACAGCTTCGCTCCTGCCAGTGCACCATTGACGATGTCGAGGTTCACCGCCGAGGCGAAGATCAGAATGAACAGGGTCGAAAGGACGAAGTAGGCGATCAGGGTCCAGCGGGCCGCGGCCTCGCGGAACACTTCCTCGATATTCGCCGCCAGCACTCTCATCGTTGCGCCTCCCCTGTTGCTGCCGGCGGGACATCACCCGCGCGAACCAGATCGACAAAGACATCTTCCAGAGTCGACCGAACCGGGGAGAGCTCGGAGAGCGGACAGCCTGCCGCCCGCACCCGGTCGATCAGGACATTCAGATGATCCACATCTCTCACCGACAGAATCAGGTGACCGTTGCTCCGTTCCACACCCGCGCCGGTCTCCAGAAGACCCGCGACGAGCCGGTCATCGATCCCGGAGGCGACCATCCGATACGTCGGCTCCCGCCGGGTCAGATCACTGATCTTCCCGAGCGCCGCCAGCTTTCCCTGCCTGAGCACCCCGACCCGGTCGCAGGTCAGCTCGATCTCGGAGAGCAGGTGCGAGTTGAGAAAGATCGTTCTTCCCTTCGCCGCTTCTTCCTTCAGGAGATCCCGGATCTCCCGCCGGCCGACCGGATCGACTCCGTCGGTCGGTTCGTCCAGCAGCAGCACCTCCGGCTCGTGGATCATCGCCGTGGCCAGCCCCAGCCTCTGGGTCATCCCCTTGGAGAACTTTTTCACCCGGACGTCGACCCACCGGTCGATGCGGAGCCGCTCCAGGAGAAGCGGTATCCTCTGCTTCAGCGTCTTCGAATCGACCCCGGACATCCGTCCGAAGATCGACAGCGTTTCCCGCGCGGTCAGGTATCCGGGGAAACGGTGGCCCTCCGGGAAGGTAGCCGACCCGCCTGCGGCTTTCCGGGTCCCGTACGCTCCGCCCCAGGATGCTCGCCTCGCCCCCGGAAGGCCGGGTCAGATCCAGCAGGATCTTTACCGTGGTGGTCTTGCCGGCGCCGTTCGGTCCGAGAAGACCGAAGACCTCGCCGCGCTCCACTGTGAAGCTGACTCCATCCAGCGCAGTCACCCGGCTCTTGCCGACGATGGACTGGAAGGTCTTGCTCAGATCACGAATCTCGATCGCCGACGTTTCCATCACTCCGATGATACGGCGGGCGTCGTCGGAATGTTTCAAAAAGGCTCGCCCGAAGTCGGCGGCACTTGCCGGTTGCCCTCTGGAGACGATCTTGAAAGCGAATGAAGGGCGAAGGCGATATGCTCAGTTCCCGGATGAATGACGATGTTCCACCCGTTCCCGCTCGGTCACCCGCCCCGGCAGTTCGGCTGAGGGCAGCGAGGAGAAACGACCTGCCGGGCATCCGCCGACTGCTCGACTCCGCGAACGAGACGCGGTGGGATCTTTCGCTCGTGGCTGACGAGAAGTGCTTCGGCGACGGGCTCTCCGGGCCCCCGCGGTGTCTGCTTGCGATCGATGGCCATCAACTCGTCGGCCTCGCCGTCGCGTGCGGGCCATTTCTCCGCCTCCTCGCGGTGAGACCGGACCGGCGGCGCGAAGGAATCGGCACGCTCCTGCTCCGGGCCGTGGAGCGCGCGGCCGTCGCCCGAGGCGAAACCACTTTGACTGCCGGAGCAGAGCCGGGAAACTACTTCGTCCCCGGCGTTCCCGAAGCGGATGCCGGTTCACTCGAATTTTTCAGGAGTCTCGGCTGGAAGGAGTGCGGAACGAACCTCAACCTCGTGACCTCGCTTCCCATCACGGGCGTCGTCGCGGCACCTCATCCGAGCGTGCGGATCCGCCGACCGCTGGCGGCCGAACGGACACGGATGCTCGCCGTCGTCGAGGCAGAGTTCGGATCGGCCTGGGCTCTCGAGACGGGACGCGCTTTCGAGCCGTCGGTCCCCTCCATCTTCGTTGCCGAGCAGGACGGTGCAATCGTCGGGTTCAGCGCTCACGATGCGAACAACCGGGGGCTCGGCTGGTTCGGACCGGAAGGGGTACTTCCCCCCTGGCGGGGTCAGGGAATCGGGCGGCAACTACTGCTGGCCTCTCTCCAGGATCTCTTTGACTCGTGGATTTCGCGAGGTGGTGATCCCGTGGACCTCGTCGGTCGAGTATTATCAGCGCAGCTGCGGAGCGGAGATGGACGGCAGGTTCGTCCCGTTCTCCAGAGGACTGGGCACTCCGGAGCGGACCCGATGAAGAAAGAGCAGACGGAAAGAGGGGGAAACTTCGGATTCCGCTCGCGGGCGACCGTCCGAAAGCTGGGCAGGCGGATGGTCCGGGACGAGCGTCGTAGGGGGTTTCTTCCGCTGGCGCTGGGGATGTCCGGCGGAGTGATTCTGGCGACGGCGGCCTTCTGGTTCTTCCGTGAGGAAGCCGAGCGGGTAGTGACCGGAAAGGCGGACGCCTACGACACGAAGGTGCTGCACGCGGTACGCGCCACCAGCAGTCCGGCGATGGATCGCGCCATGCAGGCGGTCACTCAGCTCGGCTCGCACGTCGCGATCGGAACGACCGCGTTCGTTGCGGCGATGAGCATGCGCGGACGGAACCGCAGTTCCGACGCCTGGACGGTGCTGATCAGCACCGGCGGCGCGATGGTGCTCAACACCACGCTGAAGGCGATCTTCCAGCGCCAGCGACCGCAGGAGCTCTACCGTCACATCAAGCTGCCGAAGTCACACAGTTTCCCCAGCGGGCACTCGCTGCTGTCGGCCGCGACCTATCCCATCGCGGCGCACCATCTGGTTCAGCGGCGTTCCACCACCACCCAGGCGCTGGTTCAGGGAGCAGCGCTCGGGGCGATTCTTTCGGTCGGCTACTCCCGAATCTATTTCGGCGTTCATTTTCCATCCGACGTGCTCGGCGGGTTCGCCGCAGGATTCGGATGGCTGGGGCTGACTTCCCTTTCGCACACATTCATGGATCGCAGGATGACGCGGCGTCTGCCGAAAACGTAACCGCCGTGAGGACCTCGACCCGGTCCCGGGCTCGAAATATTCACCCGGGTGTCGCGTTGAGATCATCAGCGGCTCGGATTCTTTCCAGAGAGGAAATAGATCGAGAACATCATGTCCGTATCATCTTCCTACGGAACCAATATCGCTTTCATCGAAGAACTGTACGAGAAGTACAGGAGCGACCCCGCCTCGGTCAGCTCGAGCTGGAGAGAGTTCTTCCAGGGCTACGAGCCGTCCCCGGACGAAGCGGAGCTGTTCGAAGAGATCGACCAGCAGTACGAGGGCGCGGAGCCGGCGGCCACGCCGCAGCCTCCCCCGCCGCCCACCGCTCCCGCGGCGCAGACACCTCAACCGATCCCATCGGCCTCCCGGCCGCAGGCACGGCCTGCACCCGCCGAGGGTGACGGACGGCAGTTCACTCCGCTGCGAGGAGTGGCTTCGAAGATCGTCGAGAACATGGAGTCGTCGCTCACCCTGCCGACGGCAACCTCTCTCCGGGTGATTCCGGTCAAGGCACTCGAAGAGAACCGCCGCCTGATGAACCACCATCAGGCGATCGTGGGGCAGCCCAAGGTTTCCTATACCCACATCATCGCCTGGGCCGTGGTCCGGGCAGTGCGCGATTTCCCGCGAATGAACTCGGCATTCACCATGGACGACGGACAGCCGGTCCGCATCGATCAGGACGATCTGAATCTCGGTCTGGCCATCGACGTGGAGAAGAAGGACGGAAGCCGTTCGCTGCTGGTCCCGAACGTCAAGGCCGCGCAGAAGTACGACTTCGCCGGATTCGTCCGCGCCTACAACGACATCGTCCGCCGCGCCCGCTCCGGTTCCCTCGCGGTGGAAGACTTCCAGGGAACCACAATCAGCCTGACCAACCCCGGCACCATCGGCACGGTTTCTTCCATTCCCCGGCTGATGCCCACCCAGGGAACCATCATCGCCACCGGACAGATCGACTATCCGGCGGAGTACTCCGCCACCGATCCGGAAGTGCTCGCCGGCATCGGCATCTCCAAGGTCATGACCATGACCTCGACCTACGATCACCGGATCATCCAGGGGGCGGAGTCCGGAGCCTTCCTGGCGAAGGTGCACTCCCTGCTCCTCGGCGCCGAGAATTTCTACGACGAGATCTTCACCGACATGCGGGTGCCGTTCAGCCCGTGGATCTGGTCCCGGGACGAGAACCGCGCCTTCTTCGATCACTCCTCTCGCGGCGAAGCAGCGGAGCGCCAGGCCGGCGTCCTGCGGATGATCAATGCGTATCGCGTCCGCGGTCATCTGATCGCCGATCTCGATCCGCTGGAGTACAAGCTCGCGAATCATGCCGAGCTCAATCCGACCTGGTACGGCTACACTCTGTGGGATCTGGACCGCGAGTTCATCTGCGGAGGTCTCTGTGGACGCACCACGGCCCGGCTCCGCGACATCCTCGACACGCTTCGCGAAACCTATTGCGGCAAGATCGGGCCGGAGTTCATGCACATCCAGGATCCGGTCCAGAAGAGCTGGCTGCAGGACCGGATGGAGCCGACCCGCAATGCCGAGCCGCTCGACGGCGCACTCAAGCGGCGGATTCTCCGCAAGCTCAATGACGCCGAGGCGTTCGAACGGTTCCTTCACACCAAATACGTCGGACACAAGCGGTTCTCTCTGGAAGGCGCGGAGAGTCTGATTCCGATGATGGATCACCTCCTCAACGCGGCCGGAGACGGCGGAGTGGAGGAAGTGGTGATGGGGATGGCTCATCGCGGACGCCTCAACGTCCTCGCCAACATCCTCGGAAAATCGTACGAGCGGATCTTCTCCGAGTTCGAAGGAGATCTCGATCCCTCCACCACCCAGGGCTCGGGGGACGTGAAATACCACCTCGGAGCGACCGGAACCCACACCACCCCGGCCGGAGCGAAAGTCCGACTGACGCTCGCCTCCAACCCCAGCCATCTCGAGGCGGTCGACCCGGTGGCCGAGGGAATGGCGCGCGCGAAACAGAAACTGATCAGCGACTTCCGTCGGGAGAGAGTCGTCCCCCTGCTGATCCACGGCGACGCCGCTTTCGCCGGTCAGGGAGTCGTGGCCGAATCGCTCAACCTGTCCCAGCTCAAGGGCTACCGGACCGGCGGGACCCTTCACATCGTGGTCAACAATCAGATCGGATTCACCACCGGTCCCGAAGCGGCGCGGTCTTCCGTCTATGCCACTGACGTGGCCAAGGCGGTGCAGGCGCCGATCTTCCACGTCAACGGCGACGATCCGGAAGCCTGCATCCGCGCCGTCGCACTGGCCTACGATTTCCGTCAGAAGTTCCAGAAGGACGTCGTCATCGACATGTTCTGCTACCGCCGCCACGGACACAACGAGGCGGACGATCCGTCGATGACCCAGCCGCGGATGTACAAGCTGATCAAGGAGCATCGCTCGGTCCGGAAGCTCTACACCGAGGCGCTGCTGCGGAAGGGTGATCTCGATCCCGACGAGGCGGAGAAGTGGCTGGACAGTTTCCAGGAGCAGCTTCAGGTCGCCTTCGATCGGACCCAGGAGGAAAAGCCGCCGGCCGACACGCGTCCCGCCCTCTGGAGCGACGAGTCCGAGACCGGATTCCAGAACGAGCTCTCGGTTCCAACCGGCGTGGAGGAGTCACGACTGCAGCGGGTTGGCCGGGCGCTGATCAGCATCCCTGACGGCTTCACGCTGCATCCCCGGCTCCGCTCGTTCTTCGAGAAGCGCCGGAAGATGATGGCGGGCGAGGAGCGGATCGACTGGGCGACCGGAGAAGCGCTCGCCTTCGGCTCGCTGCTCGCGGACGGTTTCCGGGTCAGGCTGAGTGGTCAGGACAGCGCCCGCGGTACGTTCTCTCAGCGGCACGCGATCATCTACGACTACCAGAGCGGCAAGGCGTGGATTCCGCTGAATCTGCTGGCCAGAGATCCGAAGTGGTTCAGCGACATGTGGCAGCCGGCGGAAGGGGAGTTCGCGGACCTCATCGAGAGTAGCGGGGGGGATGACGACGAGCCGCATTCGAACGTCGCGATCTACGACTCGTTGCTCTCGGAGTATGCGGTGCTCGGATTCGAGTACGGCTTCTCCGTTGTGGACCACAACGCACTGGTGATGTGGGAAGCCCAGTTCGGAGATTTCTCCAACGGCGCCCAGATCGTCATCGACCAGTTCATCTCCAGCGCGGAGGAGAAGTGGGGCCAGCACAGCGGTCTGACGATGCTCCTGCCCCACGGCTACGAAGGCCAGGGTCCGGAGCACTCCAGCGCGCGCCTGGAACGGTTCCTCACGCTCTGCGCCGAGGGGAACATGCAGGTGGCCTACCCCACCACCCCGGCGCAGTACTTCCATCTTCTTCGACGGCAGATGACGGTCGACCCGCGCAAGCCGCTGGTGGTGATGACGCCGAAGTTCCTGTTGCGTTTCCCGCTGGCGACCTCGACGATCGGTGAGCTCTACGAGGGGCGGTTCCAGCCGGTACTCGACGATCCCGCCTTCGCGGAAGGATCGCCGGAGCGGAACGACGCGCCGACCGATGGTGTACGGCGAGTGATTCTGACCGCGGGCAAGATCTTCTACGACATCTGGAAGGCACGGCAGGAAGCGGAACAGAACCAGGTTGCCATCGTCCGGCTCGAGCAGTTCTATCCCTGGCCGCAGGATCTTCTCCGGAAGGTCTTCGAACGGTATCCGAATGCCGAGGAGATCGTCTGGGTTCAGGAAGAGCCGCGGAACATGGGTGGCTGGGACTTCGTGGACGAGCGTCTGGTCCCGATCCTCGACGGGCGTCAGTTGCGCTACGTCGGGCGTCCCGCGGGCGCCTCACCCGCCACCGGCCTCCACCGCCGGCACGAGACCCAGCAGAAGGAGATCGTCCACGTCGCCCTCGACCTCGGGGGTTCGTGATCCTGCGACACGCCCCCTGGAAGGGCCGCAAACGGAGGAGGCTATTTCCCGTCGGAGGGATGGACGGGAATCGGCTCGATCGCTGAAGGAGGGTCGACGTCGACCTGCTCGTCTCGGCCGTGAGTCCTGCGCCCCGTTGCCTCGAGGTGTTGCCGGATCTCGTGAAGCCAGTCGAGGCGGGCGGAAAGCTCGCGGATCGCACCCCGCATGGCGAAAAACGAAAAGAGATAGCCCGAGGGGTCGATCCGTTCCTCGAACCGACGGAGCTCTTTCTCGACCGCCTGTTCGGCTTCCGCGACGAACGCCAGACGGTCAGCCGGACTCAACGCCTCCAGAAAGACGACTCGGGTCCGGATCGGATCGAAGGAAATCGTTCCCGTCCCTTCCGGAAGCGGCGGAGAGAGCCAGCGCCGCAATAGTCCTACGCCCGCGGGGGTGAGCATGTAGGTGGTCGCCCCCGCTTCCCCTCCGGCATCGGCGTGGACCAGATCCTCTGCCAGCAGCCGCTCGAGGGTGGAGCGCAATTCGGGCTCCAGCCCGTGCCAGGACCGCCCGGGCGACTTCTCAAAGCCGTCGACAACCTCCGCGAAACCGCAGGGGCCCCTTTGCCACAGCAGACCGAGAATCGGCCCGCGCAACTCGTCCCGGGCATTCATCCGCTTGATTCTACTGCACCAGACCGAGCTTTCGCGGTTACGAAATCGAGGCCATTCGGGCCCCCTTCCAGGAATGACCGATCAGGAATCCGAGAGCAGCCGCAGCGAGTCCCCAGAGGATGAAGCCGAGCCCGGAGCCGGCCAGCCAGGCGGGCTCCAGGGAGGCCAGAGGACCGTGCGCCTCCAGCAGATACGCGATCGCGGTACCGGCAAAGCCCGCCCGCGAGGACCAGACGACCGCCCGGGGCGAGAGCCCCGGCAGAAAGACCGCGGCCACCGGAAAGGCCACCGCGGTCGAAAGGATCCCGCCGGAGAGGTAGAACAGGTCCCAGAGCGAGGTCGTGCCGAGCGCGAACAGGCAGGAGGCGACCATCGTTCCGATCGTGATCCAGCGCGACAGCGTCGTCGTCCCGCTTCTCTGGTGGATTCTCAGCATGTCGTAACCGATGCTCAAAGCCATGACGTTCGCACAGGTGTCGATGGTGCTCATCGCCGCGGCGACCAGTCCGATCGCGGCGAGCGAAGCCAGCCATCCGGGCGCGTAGCCGGTGACCAGCGCGGCGAAGATGGCGTCGCCCTCCTGCCCCACCACCGCCGGCATCTGCCCGCCCTGAACCGGAAACAAGGCCAGCGAGCTCACCCCGATGAACAGCGGCGAGCACCCCCACGAACAGCGTCGCGTTCACCAGAGAGATGCCCACCCCGCGACGCGCCGCCCGATCATCTCTCGCCGCCTGCACCCGAACCCACAGATCCGTCTCGAACAGCCACCCCGGCAGGTAGGCGATCAGGGTGAGAATGATCAGCGGAAGACCGGGAGAGAGAGCATTGCTCCAGGGCAGCCCCGTCTTCGCCCCGGTGAGATGAACGTCCGGAAGGAATCTCCCGGTCTCGCGCATGCCGATGAACGCAAGCGCCCCCATCGCCAGGATGTAGAGTGCGACGATCACGAACTGCAGCTTGTCGGTGTCGACCACCGCACGAAACCCACCCATCGCCGAGTAAATCGTTACTACCGCGCTGATGCCGATGATCGCCACCGGCACGGGGATCCCCATCGAGGGCGCCAGCAGCGTTCCGGCGACGTAAATCTCCGCACCACCCCAGACCAGGAAGACGAATGCGAGCGCGACAGCCACGGTCAACCCGCCACCACGGCCCACCCGATGCTCGACCATCTCCGGCTGGGAGAACGAGGGCAGGGCGTGATACCTCCGCGCCAGCAGGGCGATCCCCGCAAGAGCCAGAAGCCACGGAATGGTGATCAGCCAGATCGCCCCCAGCCCATACCAGTAGAAGAGCTGAACCGCATACACGCAGGACCAGGAGACGGACATGAAACCGGCCGAGATCGAGAGTCCCACCGAAGCCGCTCCCAGACTGCGCCCCGCGGTCCAGAACTCCGCTCCCTCATCGCTCCGCTGCCGATGCGCACGCCACCCCAGCGCGATCGAAAACGCGCTGTAGACCAGCACCGCCACCCACACAGCCGTCATCCCGGACGTTTCCTCCGGGCGCGAGTATAGCCCGGAGCTTTCCCGTGAACGCCGCACGAAGGGCATGCCGCTGGAACACCCGCCACCTCTTCCGAGGTTCTGGATGGATGTCATGAGCACGACGTCAGTGACCAGCGAGCGCGGTCCGGTTCTTCTTTCCATCGCCCGTACAGCCGTCGCCGCATATCTCGGCCGCGGTGAGATCGCACGATTCGATGAGCCGTGGCTCCTGGAGACAGGGGCGAGCTTCGTGACTCTTACGCAGCAGGGTTCTCTCCGGGGATGCATCGGAAGCATTCTTCCCAGCCGTGCCTTGCAGGATGACGTGCGAGAGAATGCGATCGCCGCCGCCATGCGCGACCCGCGCTTCCGCCCTCTCGGCGCCGAGGAGCTCGATCGCACCCGCTTCGAGGTCTCGATCCTCTCCCCTCTCGAACGGATGACGGTCCGGGATGAAGAGGATCTGATCGCCCAGCTCGAGGTCGGCGTCGACGGCCTCTATCTCGAGTGCGGCCAGCGGGGTGCAACCTTCCTCCCTCAGGTGTGGGAGAGCCTTCCCGAACCGCATCTGTTCCTGCGGGAGCTCAGAAGGAAGGCCGGTCTGGCCGGCGACTTCTGGTCACCCGAGATGGTCTGGTCATCCTACCGCGTGGAGAAGTGGTGCGAGGAGGAGTGATCCCCCCCTTCCTCGCCAGACCTGATTCGCATCAGGATCCCTTCTTCAGCCGGACGTTTCCGTTGACCGTCCGGATCCGCACCTGATTCGCCCCGTTCCCGCTGGTCCCGGTCGCATGGATGATTTTCCGAGGCGTGCCCTGATCGGTGACCCAGCCGCTCTCGGTCGTGGTCAGAGGAAAGTCACTCTCCACCCGGTAATCCCGGCTGCTGTTTCGCGTGTAGCGAGCTCGATGTCGATGTTCATCGCCAGTGATGCGGGAACGGTCACGGTGATCTCCCCCCCTTTCGAGTCGACCTTCACGTCGCGCTTTCCATCGGTTCCGGTCACCCGGACCTGGATGTCTCCTCCCATCGTGCTCAGATCGACCCACCCGTCGACCGAGTCGACTCGGATGTCGCCACCGTAGGTGACTGCCTCCACGAATTCTCCGGCACGACCGACGTGAATTTCACCGCCCATGGTGCGGAGACGGGCACCCGCAGGCGCCTCCCGGATCTCGAGATTGCCACCCATGGTGGACAGCTCGATCGGACCGTTCGAGCCCGACCCGCCGGAGCCCTCGGATCGGACATTGCCTCCCATGGTTTTGCCGTGCAGTCCCCCCCGCACATTGCGGAGAGTCACGTTGCCGCCCATGCGTTTCCAGCGTCCCCTGGGCAACGCAATCACGCGCCACGATGTCTCCCCCCATCGTCTGCAGATTGATCTGGCCCCGAAGGTTCGCCAGGGAGAGATCCCCGCCGAGGGTCTTTCCCCCGATGGTTCCCTCCACCCCTTCGATCGAGACCTCGCCGCCGGTGCTGGAGAGAGAGATGTCGAAACGGCGGGGAATGGTGATGTCGATCTGCATCGAGCCGGAGTGATGACGGCCGGACGTGGTGTAATCGGAGCGCACCCGAAGGCCTCCGCGGATCGGGGTCACATCAACCCGCATCCCCTCGGCCGGCTCGATGTCGGTGACGCGCACGGTGGCGACGGAGCCGTCGCCGCCGGTGATGCGGACATCGCCTCCGCTCTTCAGGTCGATCTCCAGCCGCCCTCCGGCATCGACCTCGATCGTCTTCCGAATTTCCTCAGCCGGGAGTGTCAGGGCCATCAGCAGTGAAAACAGAATCCAGGCAGTGACTCGTCTGTTCATCGGTTCTTCCTTTCCACATCAGCGGATTGCCGCAGGATCGGCGGATGGCTGCAGCCGGACCAGGACAGCCTCCCTCCCCTGGGAAACTCCCTCGTCGACGGCATTCCGCAGCACATCGTGAGACACCTCGTGTCGCGTCAGGTAATCGATGGCGTCGAGGCGCATCGCCACCGACTCTTCCTTCTGAAGCACTTCGACAAGCGCGTCGACCAGTTCGGGAGCCGGCGCCCCCTGAAGGAGCTTCGTCTCCGCCTTGAGACGCACAGCAAGGTTCGGATCGTTCAGCATGGTGCGGATCAGGGCGGAAGTCAGCCTGTCGTCGACCCGTTCATCCGCCACCGAGATCGCTTTCAACCGCGATCCGACCGCCCGATCATGCAGCAGCGACTGGACCAGCACCTCATTGACCAGCGGATCGTCCCGCTGAAGGTCCAGATCGAGATGGCGGGAGACATCGAAGCTCAGAGCGAGACGCCCCTCCCCCAATTTCCGCACCTGAACGTTCGAGTAGAGGTAGGGCGAATTCTCCAGATCCTGCCGATCGCGGCTTCGCAACGCGGCGCGGTGAATCTGCGAGGTGAGCTGCGCTTCGCCATCGTCCAGCCGCGCAGTCTCCAGACCGGAGGCCGGGGAGACCACCCGCTCCATTCCCAGACGGTAGCCACCGTACAGCAGCAGCCCACCCGTGATCACCGCCGCGAACCCAGCCGCGGCGAATCGCCACCAGTTCCGCCCCGAACCGGCAGTCGCTCGCGGCTCCGCTCTCAGCGTCCGAAGCACTTCACCACGCACACGCGCCAGACTCAGCTCGTCCGGCTCCGGAATGATCTGCTCGGTCATCAATCGCTGGAGAAGGTCGAAGTGCTCCTCGCAGCTTCCGCACTGCTCGAGATGCGCCAGCAATCCCTCCGACTGTTCGGGGCTCAGTTCGTTTCGCAACAATGGCTCGAGCAACTCCTGATTCTCTCGACAATTCATCGTGCACCCTCCGCGGACAGATGCTTCTTCATCGTTCGCAGACTTCGAAAAAGAATGTTCTTGGTCACTCCTTCACTGCAGCGGAGCACCTCGGCGATCTCCGCGATCGGCAGATCGTGAAAGTAGCGGAGGGTGACTGCCAGACGGTAACGCTCGTTCAAGCTCCTCATCGCCTCCAGCAACCGGTCCCGTCCCTCCGCATGAAGAAGACCGCGCTCCTGCGCCGGTGGCTCCACCAGGCGGGCGTCCGCACCCTCCAGCGATTCATGCCGGTCCTCGCGCCGGGACCGGCTTCGAACCAGATTGATTCCCTCGTTGTAGGCGATCCTCATCAGCCAGGTTCGGAAGTTCGCCTCGGACCGAAAGGACTCCAGACTGCGGAAAGCTTTGAGAAAGACCGACTGGGTCAGATCGAACGCATCCTCCGGCGATCGGCCGAAGCTGTAGCACACCCGATAGACCAGGCGCTCGTACCGCCGCATCAGCTCGTCGAAGTCGGCCAGCTTTCCCGCAAGGATGTTCCGGATCAACTCGTCATCGGTTTCGCGATGCACACCCCCGCTCCTTTCAGCCTGTGAAGACAACGCAGCCATCGAAAAGTTAGCGCGAAATCAGAAAAATTGTCAGAATTCGGAGAATTGGCTCATTCCGTGATGAATTCCTGATGTTTCTCTGGTACCAATATCCCCAATGCCCCCAGCGAACCGCTCCATTTCCACACCTCCGATCGCCCTCGACCGCTCCAGCGATCGATCTCTCCAACGCCAGATCTACGATTCGATCCGCCGTTCGATTCTCGACGGAGCCCTGGCGCCCGGAACATCTCTCCCCTCCACCCGCCAGGTGGCTCTGGACTGCGCAGTCTCCCGCAACACTGTCCTCAACGCGTGGGAAATGCTCCAGGCCGAGGGATTCATCGAATCACGGGTGGGATCCGGCAGCCGGGTCTGCCGCTCGCTTCCGGACGATCTTCGATCCCGTGAACCGTCCGCGAGACATCCGTCAGGACGACGGCGGATCTCCTCGGAAGGCCAGGCCATCCGCGGTCACATCACGGACTTCAGTGCGGGTGCCGTTCGCCCGTTCAGTCCGCTTCCTTCGGTCGAGTCGTTCCCGGTGAAGATCTGGAGTCGACTGGTGGCGCGTCACTGGCGGACTTCGCCTCGGAATCTGCTCGGTTACGACGAGGGTGCGGGCCTGAGAACGTTGCGGAAGGCGATCGCCGAGGACATGGGGCTGCGACGGGGGATCCGGTGTGACGCCGACCAGGTGATCATCGTGGGGGGATCGCAGCAGGCGCTCTCGATGACGGCGAGAGTGCTGCTGGAACCGGGGTGCGAGGTCGTGGTCGAAGATCCGTCGTATCCGGGCGCGCGAACGGTCTTCTCGGCAATCGGAGCGCAACCGGTCCCGGTGCCGGTGGAGCGGGACGGGATCGACGTCGACTTCGTCATCCGCCATCACGGCAATGCCCGGGCAGCCTACGTGACGCCCTCGCAGCAGTACCCGCTGGGAGTCACCCTGAGTCTGGCAAAGCGGCTGCGGCTTCTGGAATGGGCGGAACATGCCGACGCGTGGATCATCGAGGACGATTTCGACAGCGAGTTCGGCTACAGCGGGCTGCCCCTCTCGTCGCTTCAGGGAATCGACGCCTCGCAGCGGGTGATCTACGTCGGAACATTCACGCGGGTTCTGGTTCCGGCGATCCGGATCGGATTCATCATCGCGCCGCCGGACCTGGTCGACCTGTTCGTCTCCGCGCGCATTCTGGGCGGGCGGTCGACCTCCACCGTCGAACAGGCGGCACTCGCGGACTTCATCGAAGAGGGTCACCTCGGGAGGCATCTCAAGCGGATGCGCAGCCTTTATCGTGGACGACGCGAGCGGCTGGTCCAGGAACTGCGCCGGCAGATTCCCGCATGGGAGATCGACCGCGAGGGTGCAGGGATCCGACTGGTATGCCGCCTTCCCGCCGACGCGGATGAGGAGGCCATTGCTCGCGCCGCCGGTGCTCACGGAGTCGAGGTTCTTCCGCTTTCGCGGTACGCGATCGAGGCTCTGCTGCCCCCCGCTCTGCTGCTGGGATTCGGAAGCATCCGCGACTCCGAGATCACCCGCGCGGTGGCCCGGCTTTGCGAGGCCACTGCCGCAAGTTCCTGATCATCGCTCGTTCCCGTCGTCGCAAGCTCAGGGCTTCATGGTTTTCGGCACGTAGGTCCCATCGAAGGCATCGTCCCAGGTTTTCCCCTGATCCTTCGACTGTTCCCAGTGCTGCCGGACCTTTCCACCGTCCAGCGGAGTCCAGGTAATCCGGTTCATCGGATCGACCCGGGCGTTCGAGGAGAGCACCATGCTGCCATCCTTCAGTCCGCCGGTGATCACCGCCGCGTTCCCTTCGTCGTCCAGTGAAAGCGGTGACCCGCCGCCGACCCAGAACTGGTTCCACTTCTTCGTCCGCGGGTCGTAGTAGTTGAGACTGGTCCCGGTGTTCCCGGAAGCGTCGGTCCATTCCTCGCGGATCGCACAGCCATCATTGATCGACGTGATGCGGCTGGTCCCGACCTGCTGCCCGGCCGGATTGAAAACGTCCCATTCACCGACCCAGAAATCGAACTGGCGAAACTCGGCAGGAGCACAGGGATGCATCGGTGCGAGGACCTCCTTGTACGGTTCGAATTCCTTGAACTGATGCGAGATCTGGTAGACCGGAAAACCGTGGGAGTTCGACTGGCCCAGCCAGGAGGCCACGGCGTCCCGGTCATTGAGCGCGGCGTGCGAGCGGGCAATCAGGAACTCCATGAATGCAGACCGATGTCCGAGGTCGAGCGCCTTCTGCAGCGGAGCGAGCGCCTCCCGGTACTTCCCCGTCTCCTGGAGCGAACGCCCCAGACCATACCAGGCCTCACCGTCATCCGGATGTTCCCGGGTCACCTGTTGCAGTAGCGGCAGGGCCTTCGCCCATTCGCGCATCCGAACCAGTTCCTTCGCCTGCTCCTGCACATTTCCCTCCGCCGGCAGAACCACCGGAACGATAAGCAATCCGAGAGTCAGGGCAAGCATCAGTCCACGGCGTACGGTCATCACTCCTCCTCCGCTCGCGAAGAGATTCTCTTCGCGCATCATCGTTCGATGCACTCACGGTAACCAACGAAGTCACCTCCCGACCAGAACCACTTTGAATCCATCGATGGAGCCATTGATCCATTCCCCGCAGACCATGGCGTGCAAAAGTGTCAAAGTGCGGACCGTCCCCACCTCGTCATCCTGGGCGCCGGCAAACGTGTCGAAGCCGAGAACCGGTGCCCATCACGTCATCCTGAGCGCCGGCAAACGTGTCGAAGCCGAGAACCGTACCCATCACGTCATCCTGAGCGCCGGCAAACGTGTCGAAGCCGAGAACCGTCCCGCGAAGGATCTTGCCTCTGCCAACGGTCGAGACGACCTTGGCGCGGAGACTCACTCTGCGCTGCGGGCTGCGCGTACCAGCGTTTCGCCATCTCGACCCTGACGAAAGCAAGATCCTTCGCGACCCACCGCATGGGCTTCGACCACCGGTTCGGGCGCTCAGGATGACGGCAAGTGGGAACGATCAGCATAAGCCGAGAACGGTACCCATCACGTCATCCTGAGCGCCGGCAAACGTGTCGAAGCCGAGAACCGTCCCGCGAAGGATCTTGCCTCTGCGAACGGTCGAGACGACCTTGGCGCGGAGACTCACTCTGCTCTGCGGGCTGCGCGTGCCGCCGTGTCGCGCTCTCGATCCTCACGAAGGCAAGATCCTTCGCGACCCACCGCATGGGCTTCGACCACCGGTTCGGGCGCTCAGGATGACGGCAAGTGGGAACGATCGAGACGACCTTGGCGCGGAGACTCACTCTGCGCTGCGGGCTGCGCGTGCCGGCGTGTCGCCATCTCGACCCTGACGAAAGCAAGATCCTTCGCGACCCACCGCATGGGCTTCGACCACCGGTTCGGGCGCTCAGGATGACGACGAGTGGGAACAAGCGCTCACCTCAGTGCGGCCGGCACGCGATGATTATCCCGACCGGGCGATACAATGCGTGCCGATGACTGACCTGATGTTTCTGGTGAGCCAACCGAGGGCAGGATCCACTCTGCTCCAGCGGATGCTCGGCACCCATCCGGAGATTCATACGGTTGCAGAACCGTGGATTCTTCTCCGGACCCTCTACTGGATCGATCACACCGACGAGACTGCCGGATACGAACCGAAGATCGAGACGCGCGCCGTCCGCGGTTTCATCGAGAGCCTCCCTGGAGGGGAAGAGGATTATCTCGAGGGGCTGCGCCGGATGGCCACTCACCTCTACGAACGATCCATCGAGGGCACCGGAAAGACGGTCTTTCTCGACAAGACACCTCGCTACGCTCTGATCCTCCCCCGGTTGCGGCAACTCTTTCCTCAGGCCTGGATCATCGTGCTCCTGCGGAATCCCCTCGCGGTGCTCACCTCGATCCTCGAAACCTGGGTCCCCGACGATCCCTCGCCTCTCTCCCGCTTCCGGTCCGACCTGCTGGAGACGCCCCGGAATCTCGCCACCTTCCTCCGGGGCAGCCCCGAACGAACCCTCACCATCCGCTTCGCTGATCTGGTACGGGACCCGGAGACCCCTCTCCGTTCAATCTGCGAAACCATCGGACTCGAGTTCCACCCCGGGATGAGCGTGTATGGTGAGAGCCCACTGCCGCACTGGGAGTTCGGCGACCCGAAGGAGATCTACGCACACGACCGGCCCGAGCCGGACAAAGCAGATGACTGGACCGCGCGACTGGATCAGCCCCAGGTCTGGCAGTTCGCCTCGGATTACCTGCAGTGGCTCGGACCCGAACTGATCACTCAACTGGGCTACGACTGGAACGCCATGGAGCAGACACTGGCTGTTCACCGGCCCGGCAGCATTCAACTCCTGTCGACATTGCCACTCGAGCAGATCCTCGGAAGGAAACCCCGTGCCCGCACCTGAAGATCCACCGGTCGCCACCCCTGACGACGAGTCGGCGCCGCGGCCGGACGAAACGACCGGCAGTCCCCGCCGGTCGCCCGGTCCGAGGTTCCGGCGCCTTCTCACGGTGCCCTTTGATCTGGTGCTCATCGCGCTTCTGACCGCGATCGTCACGTCTCCCTTCCTCGCTCAGCAGCATCGGACCGATTTTTCACCGACTGAGGCTCTGTTATGTGGGAAGCATTCAGCAGATGGCGGGTCCCGGATCGCTGATTCCTCTCCATCAGGGCCAGCCGGCAAGTGAAGAGATCCCCCTGTTGTTCTGGCTGATCGAGCTCCTGCACTGGATTCCGGGACTGCCTGCGACCTGGTGGTTCGTTCTTCCATCGCTGCTGTCGTTCTCGGCGCTGCTGCTGCTCACCGGCGGCTTCGCGGACCGCGCTCTCGGGCGCGGCCGCCGCCTGTCGATGATCATTCTGGCGACCTCTGTCGCGCCGTGGACCGCGGCGCAGACCGTCTTTCCCCACCTCCTCTTCGCCGTCTTTCTCTCCGCGGCGCTGATCTCGCTCTGGCGGTTCCTCCAGCGAGGCAACGGACGGTGGCTCGACTTCGCCGCCATCGCCACCGGATTCGCCCTGATCACCGGAGGCGCGGTGATCCTGTACGTCATCGCCACATTTCTCCTTCTCGAGTGGCTGCGACTCGGGGAGCGGCCTCGTGGCGGCCCATGGGGGAGGGCCATTCTGATCAGTGCCGGGATCGTGCTGGTGACGGCGATTCCCCTCGGGTGGGCCGGAGGTCTCGACTATCTCTTCGACGTGCTCGTCGCGCACGCCCTCTCACCCGGCGGCATCGACTTTGCCCATCAGCAGCCCTTCTGGTACTACCTGGGGCGGCTCCCGCTGATCTTCCTTCCCTGGTCCTGGCTTCTGCTGCTCGCCCTGCTCCGGGTGCCGACCTGCCGGACGAAAGCGTGGATCGCATTTGCGGTCGAATGGATGATCGCGGTGATCGTTCCCTTCTCCCTGATCGGCAGCAAAACGATGGCGGCCATGCTGGGATGCTTCGTTCCCGCGGCGCTTCTGGTGACCTGGCTGGCGGTCGAGGCGGAGGAGACGGCGTGGATCCTCCTCGGGCTCTGGGGTCAGAGGCTGCTGCTGGTTCTGATGGGACTCGGGGGCGGGCTCATGATGATGGCCGAGTCGCGTCCGTCGATCGTGAACAGGAGTGGAACGCTCGCGGATCTCGCCGCCCTGCCGCATGCTCACGGTCTGGCCCTGACCCTGGTCGTCGCAGCGCTTCTCGGAATCCTGCTCCTCTTCATCCCGCCGCTGCGGCGCAATCTGTTCCGCGGAAGCGTGGTCACCGCCGCCGCCTTCGCCGCACCGCTGGTCTGGAGCGCCGTGACGATGATGCCACTCGCCCTGTTCCTCCAGCGCCTCTGGTAGCGGAGGCGGAACGGGAGCAACGGCGGAATCAGCATCTGCCGCCGGAAGGGATCACCGATTCCGTCGATGACCGAAGCCGGGCCCCTTGCCCTCCCGCGTCGAGGCGATGGAGAACACTGAACGGACCTCGACCGGCTCGCCATTGCGCATCGCCGGCTTGAAGCGCCAGGTCCTGAGGGCGTCGACGAATGCCCGGGCCAACATTACGCTGTCGGTGTAGGCGACCTCCGGCTCGACGACATTGCCGCTCGTGTCGATGGTCGCCACAACGCAGGCGACGGCGGTGGGCTGTGTGAGTGAGACGTGAACCGGGCGCGTCTGACGGATAAGCTTCGGCCCTTCGATTCCCGTCGGCAGTGGAATATCCCATGCCCGACAACGCTGAAGGATCTCCTCCTGACCGGGCGGGAGGGTCGCCGGCGCCTTGACACTCGCGCAGCCGGCAATGACAAGGATCAAGGGGAGCAGAAGCCCGGGCCGTTTCATATGATCAGTCCTTCGGCGGATAAGATGTGGCAATCTTATCGCACGACCGCCGGATCCTCCAGTCACCCTCCAGGCTCTCACCTGTCGAGCCGGCGGGCGGTCGGGCAAGCGAGACATCCCGATACCGGAAGGAACGTTCAGGTGGAGAATCGCCGTGCGGCAATGTATTCCAGCAAAACCATCCTTTTCGCATCGGGGGAGGTCCCTCGCCTGCCCTTCCACCCGCCCGCTCGGGACGACAATGGCCACTCTCAAAACCGAACTTCACCCTCGCACCTCTCACCGTCTCACCGTCTCACCTCTCACCTCTCACCTCTCACCGTCTCACCGTCTCACCTCTCACCGTCTCACCTCTCACCTCTCACCTCTCACCGTCTCACCGTCTCACCTCTCACCCTCTCACCGTCTCACCTCTCACCCTCTGACCGTCTCACCTCTCACCCTCTGACCGTCTCACCTCTCACCCTCTGACCGTCTCACCTCTCACCGTCTGACCGTCTCACCTCTCACCGTCTGACCGTCTCACCTCTCACCCTCTGACCGTCTCACCTCTCACCGTCTGACCGTCTCACTTCTCACCTCCCCGCGCCGACGATCCGTGCGATCAGCGCCGGATCCTCCGGGAGCAGTCCCGCCCGGGAGAGGCGCGGCGTCAGGGTCCGCCAACCCGGCTCGAGGGCGAAGGCACGCGCAAAGAGCGGCAGCGCCTCGTCCACCCGCTCCATGTTCACCAGCGCGACCGCATGCCAGTACGCCATCTCTGCCTCCCGGCTCTTCGGGATCCCCGGCGTGGACGTCGCGATCTTTTCCGCCGCCGCATACTCCCGCAGCGCACCTTCGGTGTCACCATGCTCGGTCGCGAGATCGCCGGCGTTCATATGGTTGTAGGCGCGCTGCAGAGCCACCAGCCGACGCAGTTCCGGCAGGGGAGCCGGCGCATCATCGACCCGCAGGTTGAAGATCGCCTCCTGCCATGGCTCGCCCGATCGCTGGCCTCCCACTACGAGCAACGCCGCCGACTGTTTTCCGCGAATGTCTCCACCGGCCGCCTGCGCCGCATCGAGTGCCGCCAGCATCCGGTCCGCCAGATCTCCCTCCGCCTGCCGGAAAGCCTTCTCCATCGCGGGCCAGATCGTCTCATTCGACATCAGATTCGCCTGAACCGCGAAACCGTGTCCGAGGGTGATCGTGCCGCCTCCGGACCCACAGTCGACATGGGAGGGACCGGCATCGGAATGTCCGGCGATGCCACCCGCCGCCTCGATATTTTTCGAGCCGGTGAAGGTCGCCACCCGCCCCTCGGCATCGATGATGGCCACCTGACGTACCTGACACGACGGATCCGACGCCAGCAGTCCCCGCAGCGCCTCCGGGGCAGACTTTCCGGTCCGGAGCAGATCGAGCCCGAGCTTTCCGTAGGAAGGATCGACGAAGCTTTGCGTCGCCACCGCTCCGACCCCCGCCTCGGCCCAGGGAACGGTCTGTCCCACGGCGAACCAGTGCGACTGCACCGCCACACCGATCTCGCCGGTCTCGGCATCACGCGCCACGATCGAAAACGTGTTGACCGGCCGCAACTGCGCAAACAGCGGTTGCGCCACCAGCAGAATCCAGAGCAGATGTTTCATCACCGTCGACCTCCCCGGGCAAGCATAGTCCAGAGCGCGCCATGCTGCGAACCACCACGGAACCGGGTGAGACTTCGACAGTCGGAGTTATATGATCGTCTCCTCGACCCGGAGACCATCCCTTGATTCGAATCTCTCAACTCCGCCTTCCTCTCGATCACGATGACGCCGCGCTCGAGGCAGCCGTCCGCCGGCGCCTCGGAGTCGACTCCGGATCGCCGATCGAGCTCGCCGTCTTCAGGCGCAGCCATGACGCGCGCAACAAGCGGTCGATCGTCCTCGTCTACACCCTCGATGTCGAGACCCCGGAGGCCGGGGCGATCCTCGCCAGGATGAAGAACGACCCGGAGGTGACGGAGACCCCCGACATGGCCTATCGCTTCGTCGCGAATGCGGCGGGACGAACCATCGAGCCGCGACCGGTCGTGATCGGAATGGGTCCCTGTGGTCTCTTCGCCTCGCTCGTCCTCGCCCAGATGGGACTGCGGCCGATCGTGCTGGAGCGTGGAAAAAAAGTCCGCGAGCGAACCGTCGATACGTTCGGCTTCTGGCGCACGGGCACGCTCGATCCGGAGTCGAACGTCCAGTTCGGCGAAGGAGGCGCGGGGACGTTCTCCGACGGGAAGCTCTACAGTCAGGTCCGCGATCCGCGGCATCTCGGGCGCAAGGTCCTCACCGAACTGGTCGACGCCGGCGCGCCGAGCGAGATTCTCTGGTCGAGCAAGCCCCACATCGGAACCTTCCGACTGGTGAAGATCGTCGAGAACATCCGGGCGAAAATCGAGGCTCTGGGCGGTGAGATGCGCTTCGGTGCCCGCGTGACCGGGCTCCATCTCGACGAGGGCCGGGTGCGGGGGGTGGTTCTTGCCAGCGGCGAGCAGATCCGGGCCGATCAGGTCGTTCTGGCGGTCGGCCACAGCGCCCGCGATACCTTCGAGATGCTCCTGGCTTCGGGAGTCCGGATCGAGCCGAAGCCATTCTCGATCGGCTTCCGGGTGGAGCATCCACAGATCCTGATTGATCGAAGCCGCTTCGGCGACGCTGCCGGCCACCCAAGACTCGGTGCGGCCGACTACAAACTGACCCATCACTGCAACAACGGCCGCTCGGTCTACAGCTTCTGCATGTGCCCGGGAGGGACGGTCGTCGCGGCCGCATCCGAGCCTGGCCGCGTGGTCACCAATGGAATGAGCCAGTACGCGAGAACGGAACGAAACGCGAATGCGGGAATCGTGGTCGGCATCACACCGGCGGATTATCCGGGTGACCCATTGGCCGGCATTGCGTTCCAGAGACAGTGGGAGGAGATGGCGTTTCGTCTGGGCGGCGGCGACTATCGGGCCCCGGTGCAGCGCATCGAAGACTTTCTCCTGCGTCGCCCCTCCTCCGGGCTGGGCGAGGTCATCCCGTCCTATACCCCCGGCGTGACACCGACCGAGCTCGATTCGAGCCTTCCCGACTGGGCCATCGCGGCAATCCGTGAGGCGATTCCGGCGTTCGATCGAACCCTGCGCGGTTTCGCCATGGCCGACGCCGTTCTGACCGGGGTCGAGACGCGAACCTCCTCTCCGATCCGCATCCCCCGCCACGACGACTCCCTGCAGAGCGTCAGCACTCCCGGCCTGTTTCCGGGCGGAGAAGGCGCCGGGTTCGCGGGAGGCATTCTCTCCTCGGCGATCGACGGCATCCGGATCGCCGAGGCGCTCGCCGTCGACATTCTGGATTGAGCTCGTGGTTGCGAGGGCTCGATCAGGCCCCGATGCAAGGGTCCGCTGCGATCTCTTCGAGGTGGCCGAGTTGCCCCTCACCCCAGCCCTCTCCCGCTTCACGCTCTCGCTCCGTCTCATCATCGGCTGCGGGGAGAGGGGGGCCTTCTCGCGCTCGGCGCTCGTCTCGACCCTCGCCTCTCGCCCTCGCTACGGGCAGTCGGTGGCCGGGGAGCCGCCGTCGAAGATGATCTTCCAGGAGCCGTCGGGCTGTTTCTGCCAGATCGACATGAAGGTGCCGCAACGACGGGTAACGGTGCCGTCGGCCGCGGTGCGGGTCATCGAGTAGGGTCCGGTGCTGATGGCGAGCTTCCCCGAGTCCTGCACCGCCACCGTCTTCGGAGCCCACTCCAGCAGGGGCGCACCTTCCTCGAACAGGGGCGCCCACCCGTTACGGATCGCCTCCCGCCCACGGAGCACCCCGTCACTGGCGAAGATCGCATCTTCCGCGACGTATTGCGCGAATGCTTCGAGATCCCGGTCCTTCACCGTCTGCGCAAAGGCAAGCTCGGTGCGGCGAACCGCATCGGCGGAATCCGCCGGTGGTGGTGGCGGCGGCGTGGCGAGAGCAGCACTCACGAGCAGCGAAAGCAGCAGAGTCATCAGGCCATCTCCTCTAGCCCGGATCTCTCACACCATCCCTGCTGAGGAGGCGGTGTGAGAAATCCGGGCTTAGGTCACCAGATTCTGGCTGATTGAAACCCGGAGAGACTGTCCGGAACAAGAGGACGAAGTTACGGATCCGCGAACTTCGAGATTGACGCCAGCGTTCGCGTCCTTCACATCTCCCGCTCACATCGCACTTCTCACAGCAGCTCGCGGTGCCACGACTCCGCGGCGGGGCGTTCGAAGCGATCGACCTCGGCCAGCCGTTCCACCGTCAGATCGAACACCGGGGTGTCGGGACCGACCTCTCCGCTTGCGGCCATGGAACGGAATTCGGGACGGGTTGCGCTGCGGATCTCTCCCCTCGCGTCGCGGAACCAGATCCGCTGGGGATCGAGCAGATTGCCTCCGGTCCGCCGGCTCAGATCCGAGACGAGCCGGAACAGCTTGTCGACCGAGCAGCCCGAGGGGTGCTGCGAATCGTCGACCGCCACCAGCAGAAACTGGTCGTGCAGCAGACGGGAGGCGGCGGGGACCGGAGTTCCATGCGATTCCCAGCCGGAGACGAACTGTCCGACCGACTCGTCGATCAACGAACGGGTGGAAGGCTCGAGGGGAGATGGCGAAGCGAAGATCCAGGCACGGGCGTCAGGGGTGAGTGTTTCGAATTCGACCTGCATGCCCCCGATAACCGTGAAAGAGGGGTCGTTTCATTCCTCGACGCCCGGAGCGAGCTTCCCCGCCTTCCGGAGCTCTTCCTTGACCGCGAGCTTGATCTCGATCATCGCGGGATGCTGAAAGCCGAGCAGTTCCGAGAGTTTCCGGACGAGATACCCCTCGTACTGATGGAAGTAACCGTCGGCGTAAATGATCCGCCACATGGTCCGGACGATCTCGCTCCGCTCCTCCAGCGACATGTTGTTCCGGATGAAGTTCGTCAGGTGCCAGTGATCGATGGTCCGGTTCCGGATCTCCTCGGCGGCACGAATCAGATCATGCGCCCGCTCATCGTTCAGGTCGAACGCATTTCGGAGGTGCTCCACCACGCGTCCCTCCTCCGCCTCACTCATCGAGGAGTCGGCATAGGCGACGTCGAGCAGCACCGCGGCGGTGGCCAGACGGATGCCCTCTTCCTGCTGCTCGGGGCTGCGCTCGTTCTCGGGATGCAGCGCTTCACGGACGAAACTGATCAGCTTGTTGAAAGTCATCGCGGCGGAGGAGTTTATCAGAGGGGTCAGGGGCCGGGGTCCTCGAGAACTGCGGCCCCATGTCCAACCTCACGGTCCCTGGTCCCCCCGCCCGATCTCTGAAATGCAGCCCGGCCCCCCGATGGTTCTGATCCGTGTCTGCCGGGAGTCTGGAACCCGGGAGGGTTTTCAGCAGCGGGCAGGCCAGAGGATTGAGAAAGGAGATGCTCGCGTGAAAGAAACCGGAACGGTCAAGTGGTTCAATGACGCCAAGGGATTTGGCTTCATTACCGGTGCCAACGGCGAGGACGTCTTCGTTCACTACACCGCCATCCAGGGCGACGGGTTTCGAACCCTTCGCGAGGGTGCGACGGTCGAGTACGAAGTCACCGACACGCCGAAGGGGCTGCAGGCGGCCAGCGTCACCGTCGTCTGAGGTGAGCTCACAACACCATCAATCGGGAGGCGAGTTGCTCGCCTCCTTTTTTTTCTGTGAGAGAAGGGCGAAGCCGATCATCTTGTAGAGAAGGCGCGCCCCGACGTTGGCATCCCACTCGTCCTCTCCCGGCGCCACCTCGCAGAGATCCAGCCCGACGATCCGCCGCCCTCCCCGAACCAGAGCACGGAGCAGCGCGAGCGCCTCGTTCCACGACAGCCCGCCCGGCACCGGAGTTCCGGTGTGCGGACAGAGTGTCGGATCGAGCCCATCGATGTCCCACGAGAGGTAAACCACCGCGGGAAGCCGGCTGACGATCTCGTCCGCAAGGCTCGCGAACGGCTCGCCCCGCTCCTTCCGGCTGGCCAGATCGGCGTCAAAAAAGGTTTCGATCCGTCCCTCGGACTCCTCGATCATCCGCGATTCCGACACGCCGAGATCCCGCACGCCCACCTGAACCAGCTTCCCGACGTTGGGCAGCCGGGTGATCACGTTGTGAAAGATCGATGCGTGGGACCAGGTGAACCCCTCGTAGGCCTCCCGGAGATCTGCATGGGCATCGAGATGGAGAATGCCGAGGCCGGGGTGAGCGTCGGCGCAGGCGCGGATCGCTCCAAACGGCACGGAGTGATCGCCACCCAGCACCACCGGGAGCTTCCGCTGGCGGAGCAGATCGCGGACCTTCCCGTCGACCCACTCGTTGACGTCGTGGCCGACCTGGTTCACACGCCGCTGGGCCTTCTGCAGTTTCCCCTTGCCGGCGATCGCCCCGCCTGCTTCGACGATCGGCTGGGCCAGACCCTTCGCCTCCTGATTCCACCGGAGGATCTTCCGCGGAATCTCGAGCATGGCGATGCCCACTTCGTAGGGACGGCCGGTCTCGTGGTCGTAGAGATCCACCTGACGGGAAGCCTCGAGAACGGCTGCCGGCCCTTCCGAGGTGCCTCCGCCGTACGAGGTGGTCGCCTCGAAGGGGACTGGAATCACCACCACCTCGGATTCACCGGGAGAGAAAGGAAGGCCGTAGATGCCGGAGCCGGAGCCGGAGCCGGAGGCGGCAGCCGCATCGGGATCGAATCCCGGTCGCTTCCTGGTTTTTCCGAACAGTCCCATCTCTCCCTCCTGTCCCGCCTGCTCGGTCGATGCCAGAAGGCACCGGATCCCGCCGGATCAATCCAGATCCATCGGATTGATCGGCGGCTTTCCGCCCTTCTCGGCTCGCTCCATTGCTTCGCGGAAGCGGGCCTCGAGGATTCGGGTCCGGTCCTTCTGAGTCTCGATTCCGTGGTCGAACTTCTTCGCGATCTCGGACTTCTGCGATTCCATCCGCGCCACCATCTCTTCGAGGGACGCGCCGGGGCCACGCTCCTTCTCCTTGTGAAAGAGCACTTCTCCGCTCGCCGTATCCACCACGATCAAGGCTTCGCAACAGGGGCAGCGAATTTCGAGATTGTCTTTCATCCCTCGATCCTCCGATGGTTACCGCGCTGATCGCCGCCGGGCGAAGTCGATGGCGTGATAGGTGATGATCAGATCCGCTCCGGCCCGTTTGATCGAGAGCAGAATCTCGTCCGCCACCCGGGCGCCGTCGATCCATCCCCGCTCCGCGGCCGCATGGACCATCGCGTACTCTCCACTGACATTGTAGGCCACCACCGGGACATCCCAGCGCTGGCGGCACTCGTGGATGATGTCGAGGTACGGCAGAGCGGGCTTGACCATGACCATGTCGGCCCCCTCGTCGATGTCGAGATCGATCTCACGCATCGCTTCCCGCGCATTGGCCGGATCCATCTGATAGGTCCGGCGGTCGCCGAACTGGGGTGCCGACTCGGCGGCGTCCCGGAAGGGTCCGTAGAAACCCGAGGCGAACTTGGCCGAGTAGGCGATGATCCCCACCTGATCGTAGCCCTCCTCGTCGAGGGCATCCCGGATCGCTCCGACCCGGCCGTCCATCATGTCCGAGGGGGCGACGAAATCCACGCCGGCCTTTGCGAACGAGAGGCTCTGGCGGGCGAGCAACTGGAGGGTGGCATCGTTGTCCACGTCCCACTGGTCGCCGTTCTTTTCAATCACGCCGCAGTGGCCGTGATCGGTGTACTCGCACATGCAGACGTCTGCGATCAGGGTCATCCCCGGAACCGCCTCGCGGATCTGGCGGATGGCCTCCTGAACCGGCGCATCGTCTTCCCACGAAGACGAGCCGATGGAGTCCTTGGTCTCGGGGATCCCGAACAGCAGCACCGCCCGGATTCCCAGCTTCCAGGCCTCACGGCATTCCTCGACCGCATCCGCCACCCGGTTCTGGAACACTCCGGGCATCGAGCCGATCTCCTTGCGCTCACGGCTGTCGGGAACCACGAAAAGCGGATGGATCAGGTCCGAGGGCAGGACCTCGTTCTCGCGCACGATGGCGCGGATGGATTCAGTGCGTCTGAGGCGCCGGGGCCGGTTGAGCAGTCCTGCGCTCCGCAGTCCCCGTTCAGTCTTGTCAATCGTCGTCGTCACCAGAGTCTTCCTCCTCGTCTCCCTGGAAGAACATGCTTCCACACCCCTCGGAACAGAAGGCGACTCCACGCATCTTCCAGGCACAATCGAGGCAGAAAATGCGCCGGCACATCCGGCAGATTTCCAGATGGGCGACCCCATCGGTCGCACCGCAGGTTACACAACTTCTTTCGTCGGACTGTTCGATCATTTTTCTTCCATCGTCCGGATTATTTTCCGGATCAGTGCGGTTCAGTATAGTCCGCTGAACCGGGGTTTCCCACCCCGTCAGACGTGAACTTCTGGTAGATTCAATCTCCCCTGGCGGTGTAGCTCAGTTGGTCAGAGCGGGCGTCTCATAAGCGCTAGGTCACTGGTTCAAATCCAGTCACCGCCACCATCCTTCCTTCAACCGGGAGTCTCTCCATTTTCATGGTGCTCGGCAATTGCGCCCGCTCCTGCCTTTTTCGCGTTGCGGGAGATGCCGCCATTGCCGGCCCGAGGGCTTCTGCCTTTCCCCCTGCGGCCTCTCGCTTTATGCTTGATCCATGAATCCGGTGGACGCGGTTGCGGAGTTCCTGCGGGAGCAGGAGATCGACTGCCGTCATCTGCTGGTTGCGGTCTCCGGCGGGGTCGATTCGACGGCGCTGATGCTCGCGCTGATGGAGCTGCCTGATCGTTCATTCACCCTCACTGCCGGCCATGTCAACCACCACCTCCGCGGTGAGGAGTCGATCGAGGATGAAGAGTGGCTCAGGGAGGTTTGTGACCGCCTCGGAATTCCGCTGAGGGTCGCCGTGGGGGATGTTCCGGAGGCGCGGATTCGCGAACGGGGACTGGAGGCTGCCGCACGGGAGGTGCGATATCGCGAGTTGGAACGGCTCCGATCGGAGGCTGGTGCGGACTGGATCGCCACCGCACATCAGCAGAACGATCAGGCCGAGACGGTTCTGATGCGGTTGATCAGCGGATCCGGTGTGGGCCGTCTCGGTGGAATCCGGCCGGTCACTCCCGAGCGGGTGATGCGTCCACTCCTGGACGTGCCGAGAGAGGACCTGCAGGACTATCTCGAGCGGAAGAGGATCGAGCCGCGGCGGGACTCGACGAACATCGATCTCCGCTTCGTCCGGAACTGGGTGCGGTGGGAGTTGCTGCCTCTGCTCGAGGAGCGGAACCCAAGGGTTCGGCGGGCGCTGGCAGAGACCGCGCGAGACGCCAGGGATCAGGCCAGGATTCTCGCCGACGTTCTCGCCGCGCGATCGGCCCCGTGGCTGCACGGCGACAATCAGACGGTGATTCCGCTCGCCGATGTCCCTCGCGATCCTGCGCTCACCCGGGAACTGCTGATGCGGGAGATCCGAAGCCTGGATCCCAATGGCCGGGAGATCTCCCGTGAATCGGTCTCGAGGATTGCCCGCTCCCTTCCAGAACTGAAGCGGACGACACTCAGCGGGACTCTCGAGATTCTCCGGCGCGGGGACCGGATCATTCTCCGGAGGCTGTTGCCCTCCGGGGTGGCGTTCGAAGAGCCGGTGACTCTCGATCTTCCGCTGGAGCTTCCGATGATCGATGCGGTGGTCCGGGTGCAACGCTACGGGGGAAGTCTGGACGGGATGACCGATCCCCGGAGGAGCCGCCAGCTCTTTCAGCTTCCCGCCGGCGCTGAGCCGCGGTTCGTGGTTCGCAGCCGCCAGCCCGGTGACCGGTTCCAGCCGCTGGGACTGCGCAGGGAGAAAAAGCTCAAGGAGTTCCTGATCGACCGGAAGGTGCCACGCGAGGATCGGGACCGTCTGCCCCTGCTCACCTGGAAACGTGAGATTATCTGGGTGGGAGGCGTCGAGGTCTCCGAGCGATTCAAGGTGGAGAGCAGCGACCGCGAGATTTACGAAGTCTCTCTGATCCGCGTTCGCGACGAGGAGAAGCTACGGTGAAGACTCTGTTCAATCGTCAGGAGATCGCCGCCCGGATCGCAGAGATCGGCCGGGCCATCCGCGAGGACGCCGGGGACGAGGACACCCTGCTGATCGGCATTCTCAAGGGAACCACCGTCTTCATGGCGGACCTGATCCGGGAGATCCCCGGACCGGTCCGCTACGAGTTCATCGACGTGGTTCGCGACGTCAGCGACACCGAAACGGCAGACGCGTTGCGGATCAACTTCCTGGCGCACTTCCGGATCGAAGGCCGCCACACGTACCTGCTCAAAGACGTCGTCTCCACGGGAGTGATCGAGACCTATCTGCTGGCACAACTCCGGCAGAGAAGCCCCTCCCAGCTGAAACTGGTCGCGCTGCTCGATCGGCCGGCTCTCCGGACCGTCCCTCTGGAGGTCGACTTTCGGGCGTTCACAGTCGAGGACGGCACCTTCGCCGGGTACGGGCTGGAGGTGGAGGGACGCCACGGAAACCTGCCCTCCATCGTCAGTCTGTGAGCGCGCCGCGAACAGATCTGCGACCGCTCCGGCGGGGCAAGAATTTACCCGCCGCCCGGGAGGTTAGAGACAGCGAAAAATCGAGGGTCCATCGGCGGATGGATCGCTCCTCTACGCATTTGGGAGGGAGCCTTTGAATTCAACGGTCAAAACTGCGCTTCTCTGGGTCGTCATCATCGTCCTGGTGTTCCTGCTCTGGAGCTTCTTCCAGACCACCAAGGCGACGGCGGAGGAGATCAAGTTTTCGAAATTTGTCGAAGAGGTCAAGAAAGATCAGGTCGAGAAGATCACCATCAAGGGGAACGAGATCCACGGCGAGCTGAAAAGCGGCCCGAAGAAGGAGTTCCGGACCACCGCGATCGTGAACGATGATCTGGTCAAACAGCTCACTGATCACGGAGTGGAGATCACCGTGGAGGAGGATCGTGACAACTCCTTCGTGACGGCACTGATCACCTGGGCTCCCGTGCTGTTCCTGATCGGGCTGTGGATCTTCTTCATGCGCCAGATGCAGGCGGGGGGCGACAAGGCCCTCTCCTTCGGGAAAGTCGAAGGCCAAACTGCTGTCCGGCAGCGCGAAGAAGGTCACCTTCAAGGACGTCGCCGGAGTCGACGAGGCCAAGGTGGAGCTTCAGGAGATCATCGAATTCCTGAAGGATCCGCAGAAGTTCACCAAACTGGGCGGCAAGATCCCCAAGGGCGTGCTTCTGATGGGGCCTCCGGGAACCGGAAAGACTCTCCTCGCCCGGGCCATCGCCGGAGAGGCGAACGTTCCATTCTTCTCCATCAGCGGATCCGACTTCGTCGAGATGTTCGTCGGTGTCGGAGCCTCGCGTGTCCGCGACCTGTTCGAACAGGGGAAGAAGAACGCTCCCTGCATCATCTTCATCGATGAGATCGACGCCGTCGGGCGGCATCGAGGCGCAGGCCTCGGCGGCGGACACGACGAGCGCGAACAGACGCTCAACCAGCTGCTGGTCGAGATGGACGGGTTCGAAGTCCAACGAGGGCGTGATCCTGGTTGCCGCCACCAACCGCCCCGACGTCCTCGATCCGGCGCTGCTCCGACCGGGGCGATTCGACCGCCGGGTCGTGGTCGACCGTCCCGACCTCAAGGGCCGCGAGGGGATCCTCGGGGTCCACACCCGCAACACCCCGCTTCCGACGACGTCGATGTCAACGTCCTCGCCCGCGGCACGCCCGGCTTCTCCGGAGCTGATCTGGCCAATCTGGTCAACGAGGCTGCCCTCAACGCGGCCCGCTTCGAAAATAAAAAGGTCCAGATGGTGGACTTCGAGTTCGCCAAGGACAAGGTCCTGATGGGGGTCGAGCGGAAGAGCATGGTGATGAGCAACCGGGAGAAGCGGAATACCGCCTTCCATGAAGCGGGACACACCATCGTGGCCGCCGTGCTTCCGGCCGCGGATCCGCTCCACAAGGTGACCATCATTCCCCGCGGACGTGCGCTCGGCCTGACCCAGCAGCTTCCCACCGAGGACAAGTACTCCTACTCCAAAAGCTATCTGGAAGCCACTCTCGCCGTACTGATGGGTGGACGCATCGCCGAGGAGATCTTCATCGACGAGATCACCACCGGCGCGGGGAACGACATCGAAAAGCGCCACCGGGCTGGCCCGGCGGATGGTCTGCGAATGGGGAATGGCGACGAGATGGGTCCGCTCTCCTACGGCAAGAAGGAAGAACAGATCTTCCTCGGACGGGAGTTCGCGCAGCATCAGGACTACTCCGAGGAGACCGCCCGCAGCATCGACAGTCAGGTCCGCCAGATCATCGACCAGGCCTACGCCACGGCGAAGGACGTCATCACCCGCCACCGCAACGCACTTGATCGGGTGGCGCGCCGTCTCCTCGAGAAGGAGACTCTCGATGGAGCGGAGGTCAATGAGATCCTCCGGGAAGAGACCGGCCGGGACTTCATCAGCGAGAAAGACTCGCGTCCGCAGGAAGGCCCGTCCGAAATGACCATCGCCCCGGGCGGCGAAGGCGACGCCGATGTGCCGATTCCGGCACAGGCCGAGGGGCAGTAGCCCCCTCGCAACCCACAGCAGCCACGTGAACCGAGGGCAGCAGGAACGTTCCTGCTGCCCTCTTTCTTTCCTGACCGCCAGCTCCCAACCTCGAACCTCACCTGCACCAACGCCAAACAGGTGATCATTGTCCTGTCGAGCGGTGCTCGGTGGGCATGCGAGACATCTCTGCCGATGCGATATGGAACGTTCAGGCGGGAAGGCGTCGCGCGGCGCGGTCGTCCAGCAAAACAGTCCTTGTCGCATCGGGGGAGGTCCCTCGCCTGCCCTTCCACCCTCCCGCTCGGGACGACAATGACGAACCCTTCGGCGAGGCAACGAGCGGCCAGCGTCGCCTCTCGCCTCTCGCCTCCGCCTCTCGCCTCTCACCTCTCACCTCTCACCTCTCACCTCTCACCTCTCACCTCTCACCTCCATAGGCGCTAACTTAAGGAGCATTGACGGGGTGCTGGCTTTGCTGAGACAATCCCGATATGAACAACATGGAACTCGTCGAGCACCAGTGGCCGTATCTCCTTAAAATGATTGGGAGTGAAGACTTTCTTCAGGAGTCCGCTCGGCAGATGGGAGCCTTCCAGAGGCGTCGCGGAGTCAAGGATGCTGCGACTTTGCTTAGGTTAGCGATGATCTACGCCTTCTGTGGCTGCTCCTTGCGCCAAACGGCTGTGTACGCAGACCTTGGCGAGATCGCATCACTGTCGAATGTGGCCCTTCTCAATCGGATTCGCTCCGCGAAGCCGTGGCTTGGCTATCTGGTCGCTGCAAAGCTCGCCGAGCGCGCTGCCGCGGCGCTCCCCAGGCGGAGCCTTCGTCTTCGGCTTCTTGATGCGTCGACCGTCAACCGCCCGGGAACTCATGGCACCGACCTGCGTCTGCACGTGGGGGTGGACCTGCAAACCCTTTCGATGGACTCCATCGAGATCACCGATTCGTCCGGAGGCGAGACATTCCGTCGATTCGAGTTCAGCCCGACTGATCTGGTGATCGCGGATCGTGGATATGCCCATGCCGCCGGGATCGACGCCCTGGTCCAAGCCTCGGCTCAGTTTATCGTGCGGATCAACTGGCAAAATCTCCCGTTGTTCGACTTTGGAGGGCGTCGGCTCGACGTGCTGGAGATGCTTCGGAGTCTGCCGGAGGCCGATGCGGGCGAGTTTGCTGTGGTGGTCCAGCATCGCAATGCCGGGATTGGTTGTCGGCTCGTCGGAATCCGGAAAACCGAGACAGCTGCACAGGCATCCCGCGACAAGGCGATTCGTGAGGCGACAAAGAAGCGGCGGAGACTCGACCCGAGAACCCTCGAGAGCGCCGGCTTCATCTTTGTTCTGACCAACGTAGCCCCCGAAGTGCTCTCGGCTCCCCAGGCGCTCGAACTGTATCGATTTCGATGGCAAGTCGAGCTCGTATTCAAACGGCTCAAAAGCATTCTGCACTTCGACCAGATTCCAACCAAGGATCCGGAGACCACCCAGGCGTTACTCTTCACCAAGCTACTGGGGGCTCTCCTGATCGAGGACATGACAGAACGGTATATTTCTTTTTCCCCCTGGGGGTATCGACTCGAAGGGCCGCTCGCTTTCGATCTGGCGGCTTCACCGAATCTTTCGTGATGCGCTGATTCAATGGACTCTGCCCGCGCTCCCCCGTGAGCAACTCGTCGATTCAGAACGACTGGACTCGCGAAACCTCCGTGAGCCTCCCAGAAAGCGCCGACTTCAGACAGAGCTGGCCCCCCAACTCCAGCTCCCGCTTCCGCCCGTCCCGTCTTCGAGCGGAAACACTCAAAACCTCATGAAAAAATTAAGTTAGCGCCTATGCCTCTCACCTCTCACCTCTCACCTCTCACCTCTCACCTCTCGCCTCTCACCTCTCGCCTGCCGTTTACCGCGTACCACCCCTCCGAGGTATCCTTCCGCGCGATGGCGAAGAAGAGTGCGATCGTTTATGCCTGCACCGAATGCGGCAGTCAGTCCCCGAAATGGCTGGGACGCTGCCCTGACTGCAACGCCTGGAACTCCTTTGCGGAGGAGAATCCGCCTGCAGCATCCTCGGCCCAGCCGCCCACCGGCCTGACCAGCACTGAGCCCGTCCCGCTCGATTCGGTCGATTTCGAGGAAACTCCCCGAATCGGAACCGGTCTGGATGCCCTCGACCGGGTTCTCGGAGGGGGCATGGTGGAAGGGGGAGTGGTGCTGGTCGGTGGCGAGCCGGGTATCGGCAAGTCCACACTGCTCCTCCAGGCCGCCGACCAGGCACGAGTCGACGGACCGGTCCTGTACGTTTCGGGAGAGGAGTCGCCCCGACAGATCGCACTGCGAGCGAGGAGGCTGGGGATCCGGAGTGAGCGGATTCGACTCTTTGCGGAGACCTCGGTCGAGCGCATCGTCGCCGAGATCGTGCGTCTCTCCCCCGCGCTGGTGATCATCGATTCGATCCAGACGGTACACACCTCGCGCAGCCCGTCATCGCCCGGTTCGGTCGGCCAGGTCCGGGATTGTGCGGGGCTCCTGCTGGGACAGGCCAAAACCAGATCCATCCCGCTCTTCCTCATCGGACACGTCACCAAGGAAGGCTCGATCGCCGGACCCAGGACGCTCGAACACATCGTGGATACGGTTCTTTACTTCGAGGGCGATCGGCTTCGGCAGTACCGGCTGATCCGCGCAGTGAAGAACCGGTTTGGCCCGGTCAATGAGGTGGCCCTGTACCAGATGCACGACGACGGACTGGAAGAGGTCCCGGAGCCTTCGGCGCTGATGCTGGCGGAACGGAGCGAATCGGCCGGCTCGGCCATCGTCAGTACCGTCGAGGGGACCCGCCCGCTGCTGGTCGAGATTCAGGCACTGGTCTCCAGCACCCACTTCCCCACGCCCAAACGGATGGCGATGGGGCTCGACGCGAATCGCCTGTCTCTGCTTCTGGCCGTCCTGGAGAAGCGGAGCGGAGAGAACTTTCTCAGCCATGACGTCTACGTCAACGTCGCCGGCGGCCTCGAACTGGACGAGCCCGCGCTGGACCTCGGGATCATCGCCGCGCTGGTCTCCAGCCAGACCGGAAAGAAAATCCCGGCCGACATGGTGATCTTCGGCGAGGTGGGACTGCTCGGAGAGATCCGTGGCGTTTCGCAACCGGAGCTCCGCATTCGAGAAGCAATGGCTCTCGGATTCCGTCACCTGGTCATCCCCTATTCGAACGCGGAAACCGTCCACGCCGGCAAGGCGAAGGTCACTCCGGTCAGGACGGTCGAGGAGTTCGTCCGCCTTCTCCGCTCATAACCGTTGGCCATCGCGCCCGGGTCCGGTACAATCATTTCCGGAAGCAGCCGAACAGGGGCCCGAATGAGAATCGACGGAATGCATGGGGAGGAACGGGAGATCGCAAACGATCTTCCGCTGCCGGGGACGGCAGGCAGATGGCTCTCCACCACGGGTTCGCTTCTCCTGATCGCCATCCTCGCCACTGGATGCAGTGTTCTTCCGCCCCCCGTCTCTTCCCCCCGCTCATCTCCCGTCTCGACCGAATCCACATCGGTGGGGGACGAATTCTCGGAGTTGCAGGCACGGCTTCAGCGGGATCTGGAGCTGGCGAGGGAGCATCAGCCGTGGCATGAAGAGATGCGGAAGGCGCCGCCATCCCCGGCACCTCCGAAGGAATCGGTTCTGGCCTCGCTCGAGATTCCGGTGATCGGGGTTCGCCCTTCGCAACTCGAGGATAATTTCGGCGCTCCCCGGGATGGTGGGATCCGATCTCACCGTGGGATCGACATCTTCGCTCCCCGGGGAACGAAGGTGGTCGCGGTGGCGGAGGGATGGATCAGCTACGTCGGCGTCCAGAGCAAGGGTGGCCGCTGCCTGTGGCTGACCACCGCCAGCGGGGTGTCGTTCTACTACGCGCATCTCGATCGATGGGCGTCGGGATTGTACGAAGGCCTGCGCGTCGAGCGCGGTGACGTGCTGGGCTACGTCGGAAACACCGGCAACGCCATCCACACGCCGTTCCACCTCCACTTCCAGGTGGCAGATGATGCCGGCGTGCTGAATCCCTATCCGATTCTCATCGGGGCCTCTCCCGGCCGCGCCAATCCGGAACTTGCCGGCGGCTTTGGACGCTGAGGGCTGCACAGCCTCTGAGCGCTCGAACCGCACGCGACACTCCCGACCGCACTGCACGAGGCTCGCGGCCGGACTTGAAACGAACCACGCTTCCGGGTGCTCCTGCCCGGAAATTCGGACGCCTGATATCATCCGGGCCAGTCATGGGTGAAGAGTACTCGGGTCCTCCGCTCAACCGCGAAGAGCTGTCGGCCGATCCGATCGAGCAATTCGGATCATGGTTTGCCGACGCCGAAGCGGCGGAACCGCGGCTGCCCGAAGGAATGGTCCTCGCGACGGCGGACGACCGGGGACAGCCATCGACCCGAACGGTGCTGCTGAAGAGCTTCGATTCATCCGGCTTCGTCTTCTTCACCAATTACAAGAGCCGCAAGGCAGCGGAGATCGCGACCAATCCGAGGGCGGCGCTGCTGTTCTGGTGGAGGGAGCTGGAACGTCAGGTTCGCATCGAGGGGATCGTGGCGATGGTCAGCGCCGAGGAGTCGGACGACTATTTCTCCACCCGCCCCCGCGGAAGTCAGCTCGCGGCCTGGGCCTCGGAGCAGAGCCGGGTGATCGAATCCCGGGAGGTACTGAGCGAGCGGATGGAAGAGCTGACGAGGCGGTACGCCGAGGCTCCGGTACCTCGCCCTCCCCACTGGGGAGGCTATCGGCTGACGCCGCACCAGATCGAGTTCTGGCAGGGACGGCCGGACCGTCTCCACGATCGGTTCGTCTATCGGAGGCGCGCCGGGGGAGCGTGGGAGATCCAGCGGCTCGCGCCTTAGCCCGGATTTCTCACACCATCTCCGCTGCGGAGGCGGATCGCGGCCTGTCTGCTACGTTGCGCACCGCTTCGGCTCCTCAACATCGTCACCACGATGCCGACGTCGCCGAAGCCGCGCGCGCCTTGCATCCAGGCCACTCTCCGCCTCCTCGCGACGAGACGGTGTGAAAAATCCGGGCTGGACCAAGCGACTTTGCAATCACAAGTACTTGACAGACCCCACCGACGGAACTAGTCTCCTACCGTGAGCTCACCCGATCCCGCCGGGATCCCCGATCTTCGACGCCATGCTGCCGAGAACCTCCGTGCCATTCGCGACACGATGGAGCGGGCGGGAGCCTTCACCCTGGTTCCAGGCTCAGCGATCACCCTGATTGGAATCACCGCGATCGTCAGTGCGGTGATTGCGGCCCGCATCGCGGATCCGCACCTCTGGATCACGATCTGGATCTCGGAAGCGGTTCTGGCGGTCGCCATCGACGTCGCCGGCACCCTCCGCAAGGCTCGCAGGTTGCGGATGCCTCTGTTCACCCGTGCGAACCGCCGGTTCTATCTCGCCTTCTCCGCACCGCTTCTCGCCGGCGCACTCCTGACTGCCGTCGCGGTTCAGCGGGCGGCGTGGGAGACCCTCGTGCCTCTCTGGCTGATTCTGTACGGGACGGCAATCATCACCGGAGGAACGCTTTCGATCCGTCTGATTCCTGCGATGGGCATCTGCTTTTTCGTCCTCGGCGCACTCTCCATCTTCAGCCCGCCAGTTCCTCCGGATCTGCTCATGGCCGTCGGGTTCGGGGGAATCCATATCCTGTTCGGCCTTCTGATTGCGAGGAACCATGGTGGCTAAGAGCAGTTCAGCACGGAAGGACGTACCTTCGACCCCCGGTCCGGAACCCCGGAGCTCCGGGCAGGACGTCCAGCGCAGCCTTCGCGACCTGGAGCGGCTGATCCACGAACCGACGAGGCTGGGAATCATCAGCGCTCTTGCGGCGAATGAAGTTCTCAGCTTCAGTGAACTGAAGACCATCCTGCAGACCTCGGACGGGAATCTCAGCGTCCACGCCCGCAAGCTCGAGGACGCCGGCTATCTCCTCTGCCGGAAGGGATTCGAGGGAAGAGTCCCACGCACCGAGTACCGGCTCTCCTCGGCTGGCAAACGTGCTCTGGAGAAGTACCTGAACCACATGCAGGCGATCATCCACGCCACGCGACAAACCTGATCGCCGACGAAGAACATGGCGTGGTCGGGACGGTTCGCGGCTTCGACACCTGCACAGCCGCTCAGCATGACGAGATGCTGACCGTTTCGCCCTTGCCGTCATCCTGAGCATCCGAAACCGTGTCGAAGTCCATGCGGTGGGTCGCGAAGGATCCTGCCTTCGTCAGGGTCGGGAGCACGACACCCGGCAACGGGAAGCCCGCGCCACTTCGGCCCGGCCCCAAGTGGGCCAGGCCTTCCCAGGCCTGGCCCCTCGCAGAGGCTCCAGGTTACGCAGCCCGGGCGACCACCGAAAGCGTCGAACCGTCCCGGAATCTCACGACAGAGTGAACCATCCCCGGCGAAGCTCGTCTCGACCGATCGCAGAGGCAAGATCCTTCGCGGGGACAGTTCGCGGGTTCGACACCTGCACGGGCGCTTCTAATGAAACCCCGGGGTTCATTTCTGCTCCCATGGCGGCCGGCGAACCGGCGAATCTGCACCCATGTGCAAGTGGAGCGGGCCCTCGGGTGCGAGGACGCCCCCCGCCTCCGCAAGGCTATGGCGCGGCAAGCCGGGTATCGGACGAGACGTCCGACCCCCACGGGTGCCATTCAACGGCTCAGGATGACGGGGGGGCACCCATTCCGATGCAGAACGAGCATTTTTTTTCGTGGCACAGGTAAGGATTTCCCATCTCCCGTCACTCCTAACCCAGGAAGTGCCAGACGCAGCCAGATTCTCCGCAGGCTGCCGCACCTCCAAGGCGACCGGATGAACGTTCGAGAGAAGCTGCGGCCAGGGAGCAGCCTGAGGGTACGACTGCTCGGGCTGATCGGGATTTCCGTCCTCCCCATTTTCGTGCTGCTGCTGATCGTTTCACTCAATCAGCGGCAGGCGCTTTCCGAACGCGTCCAGCAGGATGCACTGCGACTGGCGGGCGCGGCGGGCTCGCAACAGCGCGAGATGATGAGCGCGACACGTGGATTGCTCCGGACGCTCGCGCGCGTACCGGCAGTGGAACGAGGGGGCCCTGAGTGCCACGACCTGCTGGCCTCCGTCATGGGGGACCATCCGGACTATGCCAACCTCGGGGTGGCCGACGCCTCGGGGATCATTCGCTGCTCGGCGCTTCCTCTCTCCGGCGAGATCGGAATCGGAGACCGTTCGTACTTCCGGCAGGCGATGCAGCGAGACGAGTTCTCCGTGGGTGAATTCCAGACCGGACGGGTGACCGCACGGCCGTCCCTCAACTTCGGGTATCCCATCCGAGGAGCCGGTTCGAAACCGGTGGCGGTCATTTATGCCGCGATCGATCTCCAGGCGTTGAATCGTGCATCGCGCAACTGGATGTCGAAAGACGCCACCCTCATCGTGACGGATGTGCATCAAACCGTCCTGGTCCACTCCGACAGGCCGTCGTCGGCCGTTGGAGAGCCGCTCGCGATCGAGTCGATGCGCGAGATCCCATGGACGACAAAGGAAGGATTGCTCCGAGCCACGGGGGCCGATGGAACCACCCGCCTGTTCGGGTTCTCCACCATTCACACCGACGGGACCTTTCTCCGCGTCTGGGTGGGGCTGCCGGTGGAGACGGCACTTGAAAGCTACCGGCGGGCGATTGCCGGAGAGCTCGGAGCCGTGGCTCTGGTCTGCCTTCTCGCCCTCGTCGCGGGCTGGCTCGGGGCTCATCATCTCGTGGTCCGGCATCTCGCTCTGATCCTGCGCAGCACGCGAGGCGGTTGCGGCCGGAGACTTCACCGTCCGGACAGGCCTTTCGCGGGAGGGTACGGAGCTCAACAAGTTGGCTGGCGCCTTTGACGACATGGCCGTCGCTCTGCAGACTCGGAGCGAGGAAGGGCAGCAGTCGCGGCGGAAGATCGAAGGCCTGGCGGCTCGGAACCGCACACTCCACGAGATGGACAAGGCGATTCTCCAGGCGGTGAGCCCGGAAGAAATTGCACGTCTGGCTCTCCCTCACCTCGTCCGGATTGTCGGCTGCCAATACGCCGAGATCCAGTTGTTCGATTTCGAATCGGGACGGGGTGAGGTGGTTGCCGTCGAGGGAGAGATGGTGGACAGCCCGGGGGAGACGCTGCCCCTTCCCCCCGAGATGGGAATCGACTCCCGAGTCACCGGGAGAACCTCACATCCGGGTCATTGACGATCTCCATCAGGAGACCAGCATTCCGGCCTATCTTCTCCATTTCCGCGATGCCGGCGTCCGGGCGGTGCTGATGGTCTCGTTGCACCACGGGGAGGAGCTGGTGGGAATGATGACTCTCGCCTCGACCCTGCCGGATCAGTTCGACCAGGAGAAGGTGGAAATTGCCGATGAAGTCGCCTCGCAGATTGGCATTTCCATTCAGCACACCAGAATGCGCAGCTCGATCAATGCGGAACGGACCCGTCTCGAACGCTTGATCGAACACCTCCCCGAGGGCGTTCTGCTCCTGGATGAGCGAGGTGCGGTCATCCTTCGGAACCGCGCGGCCGCTCTGCTCGGCCCCTCCGTCCTTGAAATCGACTCCGAGGCGCGCGTCACGCACGTGAGGGACGAGACCCTGGAGGAGTTCGTCCGAGCGGGCGAAGGACATTCACGGGAGTTCATGGTGGATTCCCTGAACGAGCGCGTGCTGGAGGTCTCGACCCGGAAGATCGATCTGTCGGGAGGTCATGGCGGCATCATCATGATGATCCGGGACGCCACCCGCGAGCGCCGCTTCCAGCAACAGATGAACCGGCAGGAGCGACTGGCAGCCATCGGCCAGCTCGCCAGCGGCATCACTCACGATTTCAACAACATCCTCCAGTCGATCCTCACCTACTCGGAGTTCCTCCGTCGCCATCCGTCCATCCCGGACGAGGTGAAGGAGAAGGTTCAGGTGATCACCAGTGAGGCGAAACGTGGCGCCCGGCTCGTTCGCCAGATTCTCAGCATGGGCCGCCATTCCACGGAAGCCGCCGAGGAGATCGATCTGAAGAAGAAGATCCAGGAACTGGTGGAAATCCTCCGTTCGGTGGTGGGCGATCGGATCGAGCTGCACTTCCGCGGGCCACTCGGGCCCTGCGGGATCATCGCCGACCCAACGCATGTCGATCAGGTTCTGACGAACCTGATCATCAACGCTCGGGACTCGATGCCCGAGGGCGGGAGCATTCGAATCTCCCTGGATCCGCTCCGGATCCGCCAGAACAGGATTCCACCAATCGCCGGAATGCACCCCGGAGACTGGCTCTGTCTGCAGATCCGCGATGAGGGCTCCGGCATCCCTCCCGAGATTCAGGAGCGAATCTTCGAACCGTTTTTCACCACCAAGGAAGCGGGCAAGGGAACCGGCCTGGGCCTCTACCAGGTGTACGGGATTCTCACCCGGCAGGGTGGATTCATCGACTTCGAGAGCCGCGCCGGCGAGGGGACCACGTTCCGGCTCTACCTTCCCTGCTCGGGACCGCAGGGTAAGAATGGCTGGATGGAGCAATCGGATCCGCGAGACTGACCGCGAACAGGGATCCGACCCGTTCGACGGATCCGCCGCCCCTGGACCGGGAGATCGGTCGCCCTGTGGCGGGATCGACCCACCCCAGTCCCAGTTCGCGGATCGGCTCCAGAACGAACTCGCGGTCGCAATACCGGGGATGGGGAAGGGTGAGGGCCGGAGTCCGCGCCACCACCGAACCATACAGGATGACGTCGAGATCGATCGTCCGGGGACCGTTCCGCTTCCTCCGCACCCTGCCCAGAGTGCGCTCGATGGACTGAAGCGCATCCAGCAGATCCTCCGGCTGAAGCGCAGTCGTACCGATCAGCACCATGTTGAGAAACGGAGGCGATCCCGTCGGCGCATCCAGCGGATCACTCTCGTAGACGCTGCTGATCCGCGCCACCCGGATCACGTCCGATGCGGCAGACACTGCGCGCCGCAGATGAATCATCCGGTCGCCGAGGTTGCTCCCGAGGGCGATCAGGCAGGAGCCGGCCATGGCTCAGTCCGGCTTTTCCCCGTTGGGACTGGAGGATCCCTCCGGAGAGGGACCGACGCTCATCTCGTTGGACAGCTCATCGACGTCGCCGCTCTGCCAGGGGAAGTGTTCCCGCAGCTTGTTTCCCGCCTGCTCGACGGTCTCGACGATTCCTTCGGTGTATTCCTCGCGGCGGAATCGTTCGGTCAGTTGGCGGATCACCCCGTTCCAGAAATCGTCCCCCACCTTTTCATGGATGCCGCGGTCTCCGAGGATGGTGAATTGCTGCTCTTCGGCGGCAATGAACAGAAGCACCCCGTTGCGCGCCTCTGTGCGGGTCATTCCGAGGCGTTCGAAAGTCCGCCGTGCGGTGTCCCACAGATCCCGTCCACGCAGCTTCGGCTCGACGTGGACCCGGATCTCTCCGGAGGTCACCTTCTCGGCCCGTCCGATCGCCGCGGCAACCGCGTCCCGGTCGATCCTGGACAACAGATCCTGCTGCTTCATGGTCGCTTCCTCCAATCCCGACAGCGGGGCCCCCTACCAGCCCCCACTGGCGCCACCACCACCGAAACCTCCGCCACCCCCGGAGAACCCACCGAACCCGCCTCCCCCGCCGAATCCTCCACCGCCTCCACCGAATGTCATCCCGCCACCGGGAAAAATGAAGGGGAAGAAACACCCACCACATCCGCTGGACGCTCCACCGGGCCGCCGATGGGACAGCCGGGAGGAGATGACCAGGAAGATCAGAATGAAGAAAACGAAAAACACAAGGTCGGAAACGTGCCAGCGGGCAGTGCCCCGGCGTCCCGCCGGCGCTGGCTCAGCCGTGGTCTTTCCCTCGATCCTCGCGATCAACTGATCGGCGGCTGCGTTCAGGCCTCCCGCGTAATCTCCCCGGGTGAATGCCGGCGCGATCGTCTCTCGCAGAACCCGCGAAGAGAAAGCATCGGTGATGACCGGCTCGAGGCCGTAACCGACCTCGATGCGGGTGCGCTGCTCCTTCACGAACACGAAGAGGATCAGGCCGTTGTCGAGCTTCTTCTGTCCCGCCTTCCATCGCTCGGCCGCACGGATGGTGAAGTCCTCGAGCGACTCCTCCTCGAGCGACGGGAAGATGTAGACCAGGAACTGGTTTCCGGTGCGGGTCTCGAAATCGTGAAGCTTCTGATTCAGCGCGCTCTCCGCCGAGTCGCTCAGAATCCCGGCCCGATCGGTGACCCACTGATCGGGTGGAGGGGGGACCTCCAGGGCTCGCAGGCCGAGGGGAAAGACGAGCAGCAGAAGGAGAACGAGTTTCTTCATGCCGGACAACGATGGGCCGATGAGTCTTCGGCCACCCGGCGGCTCCCCTGGCGGAAGCGCACCGGGCGCGGCTACTGATTGTTGCCGAAGTCGAAATCGACGGTTGGAGCCTGTTCTGCTCCCGCCGTCGCCTGGAAGTACTCTTTCGCGTTGAATCCGAAGATGCCGGCGATCGTGTTGGCGGGGAATCTCCGGATGGTGGCGTTGTAGTCCTGAGCCGCTTCGTTATAGCGCTTCCGTTCGACCGCAATGCGATTCTCAGTCCCTTCGAGCTGGGACTGCAGCTCGAGGAAGTTCTGATTCGCCTTCAGCTCGGGATACCGCTCCACCACGACGAGCAGCCGTGACAGGGCGTTCCCCAGTCCCTGCTGCGCCTGGGCGAACTGCTGGAAGGCAGCGGGATCCGAGGTCGGGTTCGCCGCACCGGCCGGGCCGCCCGACGGAGCGGTCACCTGTCCGACTCTGGCGCGTGCGGCAATGACATTCTCCAGGGTGGATTTCTCGAAATTGGCAGCACCCTGAACGGTGCGAACCAGATTCGGGATCAGGTCATAGCGTCGCTGATAGACGTTTTCCACCTGAGCCCACTGCTGCTTGACGTTCTCGTCGAGATTGACCAGACGGTTGTAGGTGGAGAAAACGAAGATCAATCCGGCCCCGACCACGATGGCCAGGATCCCGAGACAACCGAGAAGAATTGCGCCCTTTTTCATGCCGTCACCCCTCAGTAGTCGTCGTCTGAATCATCGTCGGACGCGTACTTGACCTTTCCGCTGTCGGACTCCTCCTCGTAGTCGTCATCCGAGTCATCGTCGGAATCGGAATCGGAGCTCGACTCGGCGTCAGAGTCGGGTTCGGAGTCGGAATCATCCGAGTCATCATCCTCGGGTACGGAGCGTACTGCCACCGGTGCGGATCGCCGGATCCGGCCGGAGGAATGCGACGAGCTTCCCTCGGCCTCGGCCGCCGTACCGCACTTGGGGCAAACCGGCTCCGGTTTCCCGAAATCATAGAACTTCGTACCGCAGTTGCCGCAGTTGTGTTTTCTTCCCAGCTCAGGCATATCCGATGTCCACGCTCCTGACGTTCCGAACGGGGCGAAAAATTAGCACTGCCCCATGGTGGTGTCAACGACGATCGCCCGAAACGATGGATCGGACCTGGTACATTCCAGCCAGGACCGCCCGCGTCGCGCAGGTTCTATTCCATTCTGTCGTGACTGGCCGTCGCGCCGGTCGGCTGGTTCTCGCCACGGGTCGCCACCGCATTGGATCGTGCCTCCCGGCCGAGCTCGGCGAGCCTGGCCGCCTGCGGAAGCAGCTCGATGGCTTTCTCCAGCTGGCGGTCCCCCTGGAGACGATAGACATAGGACGCGTCGTACCCGAACTTCGCAGCCACGATCTCCGCTTTGATCGCCTGCTTCAGATACCCCCGGTTGTCCGGATCCTGGAGCGCCGCATCGATGTCGGTCTTCGCTGCGATCTCATTGGAGACCGCGTCATCGATGAATTGATCCACGATGGCGTCGGTCACCACCAGATCCTTCGAAACATCGGGATGCTGTGCAAAGTAGCGGACCCCGAAGTTGAAGAAAGCGCTCCGCACCTGGAGGAGCTGCATCACACGGGGCAGCTCTTTCGGATCGACCACGACGTCAGGCGTGATGCCTCCCCCGCCGTAGACCTTCCGTCCGGTGTCGGTGGAGTAGACATGGCTCTCGTCCTTCTCCTTCTTTCCCGGCTCTCCCAGGTAGTAGTCGTAGAACGAGCTGTAGTCGCGCTGGATGTTCCGTCCCGAAGGGGTGTAGTAGCGGGATGTGGTCAGCGCCAGACCGGCTCCGTACTGGAGGGAGTAGACACTCTGAACCAGGCCTTTACCCCAGCTGGTCTCGCCGACCACCAGGCCCCGATCATGATCCTGGATTGCTCCGGTGACGATCTCCGAGGCCGAAGCGCTCTCCCGGTTGATCAGAATCACCAGAGGAACGTCGAGCTTCTGTTCCCGTCCCGGGGCGCGATACTCCTGATAGGAATCGGGCGTCCGGCCCTTGTGGTAAACGATCATTTCTCCCTTCGGAAGGAAGAAGTCGGAAACCCCGACGGCGGCGTCGAGGAGCCCGCCCGGATTCATCCTCAGATCGAGAACCAGGCTCTGCATCCCCTGCTTCTTCAGCGTCTCCACCGCCTCGTTCATCTCCCGGATGGTGGTGTAGGTGAAGTCCTTGATCCGGATGTAGCCGACGCCGGGCCGGACCATCAGCACGTAGGAGATCGAGTTGGTGGGAATTGCTTCCCGGGTGATGGTCATCGGAATCGGATCCTTGATGCCCACCCGGAGAATCTTGATATTCACCTGAGTGCCCTTGGGACCCTTGAGGCGTCTGGCCACCTCGTCGACCTGCATGTCGTCGGTGGGAGTCCCTTCGATGTCGGCGATGATGTCTCCGGCACGGATGCCCAGCCGTGAGGCGGGGGTCCCCTCCAGCGGGGTGATCACGGTGATCTGATTGTTGCGCCGGGTGATCAGAATTCCCAGGCCGTAGAAGCTGCCCTTCTGGTGGGCCTGCATCTCGGAGTAGTCCCGGGGCTCGAGAAACGTGGTGTGAGGATCGAGCGTCCGGAGCATTCCCTCGATGGAGGAGTAGACCAGACGATCCGATTCCACCGGTTCGGCCGACCAGTAGGATGCCGCGGTCAGCAGATCGGTGTACTCCCGGAGACGGGCGTCGAGCTCGTCATCGAGCGGCGACCCCAGCAGGTGCTCTCCGTAGATGCCGCCGAAGATGGTGGCGGCAAGCACGGCGGCGAGCAGGATGGAGAGGTAGCGGAAGCTCCGGCGGGTGGGACGGTTCTGTTCTGTCATGTCTTGACCTTCAACGTCTGGCTCCGGGTCTGCATTTCTCCGGGCAGGGACGGGGCTGAGAATCGATCCGGTTCATCCAGGCTTCATCTTCTTCCGCATCCGATCCGATGGAGTATTCGATACGATGGTAATGTTCACCAACACTGGCGGGTGCACACGGCCTGCCGGTGTCGACACCAGCTCCATCGAGGTTACGTATGTTCGGTTCACTGGGTTTCCCTGAGCTCATCATGATTTTCGTGGTCGCCCTCGTGGTGTTCGGGCCGCGAAGACTGCCCGAGATCGGGCGCTCCATCGGAAAGGCGCTCGGGGAGTTCCGCCGGGCCACCACCGACCTGAAGTCGACTCTGGAGCAGGATGTACTGTCGGAGGATCGTCAGCCCACGCGCGACACGGTCTCCTCGAAGCCGACAGCGTCGCCCGAGGTGGCCGAAGCGACCGCGGCCTCGGCGCCGGCGTCATCCCCCGCTGCGACCGACCCGGACGCACGGTAGATCATGAGTACTGCTGATCCGTTCGTCGACGAGCCGTTCGATGGGGAAGATCCCGATCTTCCCACCATGAGCTTTCTGCAGCACCTGGACGAGCTGCGGAAACGGCTGATCGTGTCGATCCTCGCCCTCACGGCCGGATTTCTGGTCTGCTGGAGCTTTGCCCCGCAGATCTTCCACGTTCTCGAACAGCCCCTGCTGGTCTACCTGAACCCCGGAGAGGGGCTCGCCTTCACCCGGTTGACCTCGCCCTTCTTCCTCTACATGAAGGTGGCCTTCCTCGCCGGGATCTTTCTCTCCTCTCCTCTGATCCTCTGGCAGGTCTGGCTGTTCATCTCTCCCGGTCTCTATGAGAAGGAGCGGCGTTATGCCTTTCCCTTCATCCTCTTCGCCTCCCTCTTTTTCATCGCGGGGGGATACTTCGGCTATCGGGTCGTCCTTCCGCTGACCTGCAGCTTTTTCGTCGAAATGGGGAAGGATTTCCGCCAGGTCCTGACCATCGACGACTACTTTTCGTTCGCCGGCAAAATGCTCCTGGGAGTCGGAGCGGTCTTCGAGACGCCGATTCTGATCTTCTTCCTCGCCCGGCTGGGGATCGTCACGCCCGCCTTCCTTCTGCAGAAGTTCAAATATGCGGTGGTCGCGATCTTCATCATCGCGGCGGTGATCACTCCCTCCGCGGACATGGTGACCCAGTCGGCCCTGGCCATTCCGATGATTTTTCTCTACCTGCTGGGCATCGCGATCGCCTTCGCCTTCGGCAAGAAGGACGTTTAGAAGCCCGAGCGGAACACCTGCGGGAGAGAATCGCGAGGTCTGCGCGGGCTCTCGAGGGATCAGCGGTGTTCCGGATCAACCGTCTCGACCAGATGCCATCCCCGCTCTCCCCGTCCGATGATCGCCGTCATCCCGGTGCGGAAGATCACCCCCTTCCCCCCGAGAAGGGTGCGGGTCAGCAGCTCCACCAGCGGCATGTGACTGACCGCCAGCACCGACCCCTGGAGGGTTTCGATCTCGCTGGCGAAGATGTCCGGATCGGCTCCGGGAGTGAGAGCCTCGTCGACACGAACCGTCACGGAGGGAGCCAGAGCCGTCAGGATCGCCGCGGTCTCATGTGCGCGGCCGAGCCCGCTGTGCCGGATTTCGCCGGGGGTCAGATCCCGCTCGCGGAGCATCTGCCGAAGTCTCTCGATCTGGCGCCGGCCACGTGGTGAGAGCGGCCGCTCCCGGTCCACCGGGCCGGATTCGGCCTCGCCATGACGGACCAGAATCAGAATTGGGTTGGACTCATTCATTCGAGGGCAGAAAAAAGGCCCGGCCCAAAGGCCGGGCTGCACCGGGCTGCAATGCGGAGGAACTCAGGCGCCGGGGACGGCAGCGGCCTTCTGTACCGCCTCGATCCGCAGCATCGCCTTGCCGTGATCTTCGCAGCTCATCAGTTTACCCGATACGGTCACTTCGCCTTCGAGCGTCTCCGGATCGATGGCGCTCTCGGGGCAGATGTCGTAGACGGTCGCGGCTTCGTCATTCGACCGAAACACTTTCTGGCAGGTTTCCGACTGATGAAGGTCGCAATGCCTGCAGAGCACCGTCCCGGTGAGCTGAACGTCCTTCACGCTGGTGGCGTGCTCGCCCTTCATCGGACAGTTCTTCTGCGCGACGTGCTCGCCCTTCATCGGACAGTTCTTTTCATGTGCGGCGTGGTCCGCCGCCTCACCATGCTTCATTGCACAACTGGTTTCCGCATGAATCGGAAGCGCCAGCAGCATCAGACCGGCCAGGCTTACGGTGAGAGTTCGAATCTTCATTCGCAGCTCCTTCTGTCTCCTCGCGGAGACCGATCATCTCCAGAACCAGGGACTCAGCGCTCAATCTCGAAGTCCGCCTCGATGGACGGGACCGGCTCGTTGAACACCAGCACCGTTTCGGAGACGGGAAAGAGCACGGTGTGATTCTTCTGATTCACCTCGAGGCTCACTTCATAGTAGTGATCCGAGATGGCGATCAGCGTGCCGACCTTCCCTTTCACTTCGAGCGTTCTGTTGAAGACGGACACCTTCGATGGGATTTCCATTGGGAAGGAACTTTACGGTGAGCCGTTGGAGGAGTCAAGACGGAACGACGGCAGGCCCGGGCAGACCTGCCGACGTTCGAATCCACGAGATCCCGCTCTTCAGGGGGATCGATGGGTTACGGCTGTGATCCTTCCGGAGCGGGAGGCATCTGGATCTGGTCGTGAGGATTGGCTCCGGCGGCAGCAGCCTCCGCGAAGTACTGATCGTCGAACGAGGCTCCGGCGGTCTTCTCCAGCTTCTCCACCTCGGCCTGGAGCTTCTCCTGAATCGCGTCGTCCTTGAGCTGATCTTTCACCTGATCGAAGGGGACGAGAGTCCGATCCTGGACCTGAATGATGTGATAGCCGAACTGTGTCCGGACCACGGGAAGAACGTCGCCGACCTTCCCCTCGAAGACCGCCTTCTCGAACTCGGGAACCATGCGGCCCCGGCCAAAGGTTCCGAGATCGCCACCGTTGGCGCCGGAGCCCTTGTCGTCCGACTCTTTCTTCGCCAGTTCCGCAAAGTCCGCCCCGTTGATGATCTGCTGGCGCAGTTCCTCGGCTTTCTTCTTCGCGGCTTCTTCGGTGAGAGCGCCTTCCTTGGGCGCCGCGGGGCTGCCCTCGAACGCGATCAGGATGTGGCGAGCCTTCGCCTGCTCGTAGCTGTCCTTCTTCGCGTCATAGGCTTTCTGGATCTCTTCATCGCTGACCTCGAGCGCATCCCGCATCTTCGAGATCTGGGCGTTCGCCAGAGTATTGTTGCGCATCAGCTCGAGCTGGCGGGCGACATCCGGCTTCTGGTCCAGATGATTCTTCGCGGCTTCCGCGGCGAGGAGCTTCATCCTCAGGTAATCTTCGGCGAAGGCCCGGCGGCCCGGCCCCATGGCATATCCCTGATACTGATCGGGAAGCGTACGGATCGCCGCTTCGAGCTCGCTCTGGGTGATCTTGATGTTCCCCGCGGTGACGACCACGGGATTGTCCGCCGCTTTGGCGGTGTCGCTCTTGGCCGGCGGCTGCTGTGCCGACAGTAGGGTCGCCGTCATGATGGTGGCGACCGCCAGAATGGTGATCTTTTTCAAAGTAACTCCTTCCGGGCCATGGCCCGATCGTGGGTGGTTGACTCGCCAGTAGAACGAACCCCCGGAAGGCCGGATTCCACGCACCGCCATCCACTTCGAAATCCCGGCACGAGTGTGAACCGGACATGAACCGACCTCGACCCGGGGCAACCGGACAGGCATCCCGGTTCGGGCCCTCGCGCAAGCCCCGGGTCCGCGGGTCACGAGAGTGCCGGGATCCCCGGACAGGGCACCCGGGCCCTCGCGGGCCCGGCCAGACAATGTTCCGCCCTTCGGGCTCTTCGCGGCCGGTCTGCTCCGTTGCGCACGGCTACAGCGCTTCGACCGCCTCACGGATCCGCCGGACTCCCTCCCGGAGATTCTCCATGGAAGTCGCATAGCTGATCCGGATGTAGTCGTCATTGCCGAATGCAGCACCCGGAACCACGGCCACTCTCGCCTGATCCAGCAGCCAGGTCGAGAGCGAGGTCGAGTCGCTGATTCCGCCACGGCCGTAGAGATCCCGCACGCGCGGAAACACGTAGAAGGCCCCGCCGGGACGATGGCAGGTGAGACCGGGGACTTCTCCCAGCGCCTCCAGCAGCCACGCGCGTCGCTTGACGTAGGCCTGCAGCATCACGGCAATGTCCTGTGAACCGGACTGCAGGCCGTGAAGCGCCGCCCGCTGCGCGATCGAGCATGGATTGGAAGTCGAGTGACTCTGGATCTTCCCGATCGTCCGGATCAGATCCGGATGCCCGAGGGCGAAGCCAATCCGCCAGCCGGTCATCGCGTAGGTCTTGGACATCGAATTGACCACCACGATCGTCTCCGGATTCTGCTCGTACCAGGAGGCTGCCGACACGTGCGTCTCCCCGTCGTAGACGAAGAAATCGTACGTCTCGTCGGAAATGATCACGATGTTGTGCTCGCGGCAGAGCGCGACGATCTTCGCCATCTCCTCGGAGCGGATCACGGCACCCGTGGGATTCGACGGCGAATTGAGAATCAGCACCCGGCTGCGATCGGTCAGGACTCGCTCGATCGCCTCCGCGGTCGGCCTGAATCCATCCTCCTCGCTGAGCTCCGCATACACCGGAACCCCACCGGCAAGGACCACCTGCGGCGGGAAGCTGACCCAGTACGGAGATGGGATCACCACCTCGTCCCCCGGTCCCACCAGGGCCATGACGAGGTTGAACAGCTCCTGCTTTCCGCCCGTCCCGACGATGACCTGAGCGGGCGTGAACGCCGTCCCGTACCGCTGGTTGTAGGTCGTCGCGACCGCCTGGCGCAACTCGACGATTCCCGACGAGTCGGTGTACCTGGTGAATCCGTCGTCGATCGCAGCTTTCCCCGCCTCACGGATGTGATCCGGGGTCACGAAATCAGGCTCTCCCGGACCGAAATCGATCACGTTGATCCCCTGGGAGGCGAGCTCCTTCGCCCTCTTCATCACCTGCAGGGTCGGCGATGCCTGAATCTGACTCATCCTCTCGGCAAAACGCAGTCGTGGCGTACTCATAAGGCGCATTCTACCTGCCACAATCGCGCGTGGCGAGTGACGATCCTGTCGAATATTCCGCTCCCGGATCACACCGAACCGTGATCAGGCGGGCCGCCTGGCGGGCTCTCTTCCTTCGCCCTGCGTCCCTCCTGCCGTAGAATCCCGATCGAGCATGCACACACCGCACGAAACGATCTCCAGCCGCCAGAACGCCTGGTTCCGGCGCTTCCGACAGGCGCTCGACCATCATCAGGAGGAAATCGTCCTGGAGGGGCCGAAGCAGGTCCGGGATGCCCTCGATGCCGGATGGCAGCCTCTCGCCCTGGCCCTCGATTCCTCGCAGACGTTTCCCGTCGATCACCTCACGGTCGTGCGCTTCACCTCCTCTCTGATCGCTTCGATCAGCGATACGGTCCACTCTCAGGGCGTGCTCGGACTGTTCGCACGCCCCGGGGATGCGCGCGAGGCCATCCTCTCCTCCGACCGGCTGATCGTGGCTCTGGACCGGGTTCAGGACCCTGGAAACACCGGGACGATCATCCGCCTGGCCGCGGCATTCGACTGCGCGGGGGTGCTGGTCCTTCCCGGCACCGCGGATCCGTTCGGACCGAAAGCGGTGCGAGCTTCCGCCGGAGCCCTCTCCAGAGTGCCGGTGGGGACGATCTCCGTGGAGACTCTCGTCGCAGAGGCGGCACGCCGCGATCTGGCACTGGTCGCGACCTCCGCCGACGGCGTCGCGGATCCTCCCCCCATCTCCCGCGCCGTGATGGTCTTCGGAAGCGAAGGTTCGGGAGTCTCGCCGGACCTTCTCGAGTCATCCCGGCACCTGGCGGTTCGATTGCGCCGGGGATCGAGTCTCTCAATGTCGCCACGGCCGCGGCCATCCTCCTCTCAAGAAGCTTCGAGCTGCGACAGACTCCGCCAGAGGAGCGTTCCTGAGTATGCACGGAGTGGGAAAGCTGTTGATCATCGGGACGCCTCTGGGAAATCTGGAGGATCTCTCGCCGCGAGCGCGCGCCGCCCTCGCAAGCTGTTCGCTTCTGCTCTGCGAGGACACCCGCCATACCGGAAAACTTCTCAGCCACTTCGGCATCTCCGTCCGCCTCGAGAGCTTCCACGAGCACAACGAAAACCAGAAGACGGAGGAAGCGATTGAAAGGATCCGGGGAGGAGAGACGGTGGGCCTGGCCAGCGATGCGGGACTGCCCCAGCTTTCGGATCCCGGCCATCCGCTGGTCCGGCGCGCCCGCGAGCTGGGTTTGATCGTCGAGCCGATTCCCGGCCCGTTTGCCGGAGCCCTGGCTCTGGTCGCCAGCGGACTTCCGCCCCAACCGTTCGGCTTCTTCGGCTTTGCCCCCCATCGCCGTCTGGAGCGTCTGGAGTTCTATCGCGCGATTGCCGGTCATCACATGACCGCGCTGGTCTACGAGTCGCCGAACAGAGTGGTCGGGTCGTTGCAGGATGCGCGCGACGTTCTCGGCGACGTGCAGGCGACGGTCGCGAGAGAGATGACCAAGCTGCACGAGGAATTCATTCACGGAACGCTCAGCGACATCATCGCGACGCTCGAGGAGCGGGAGAATATCCGGGGCGAGATCACGCTCGTGCTGGCGGCGGCGGAAGAGCCGAAGCAGGAGCTTCCGCCGTCCGATGTCCTGCGGGGGGAGCTGGAGCGTCTCCGGGACGAGGGCTTGCGCCGGAACGATGCGGTCAAGGTCCTCGCGGAACGGTACGGCATCGGCCGGACACGAGCTCTACAAACTGCTGCTCTAGCCCGGATTTCTCACACCGTCTCGTCGCGAGGAGGCGGAGAGTGGCCTGGATGCAGGCGCGCCGAAGCTGTGCACAATATAGCAGACAGGCCGCTGTCTGCCTCCGCAGCAGAGATGGTGTGAGAACTCCGAGAACCCCGGGGCGCGTGAGGTGCGTCGCAGATCAGCGCTTGAGCACCGCTTTGGAGAACTTGACGAAGTAGTCGACCGCCGAGGCGAGTGCGAAGATCACCACCACCCAGAGGGCGATCTTTCCGGTGAAGATGAACTCACCGAGCTCGTGACCGAGGATCAGGATGGAGATCGCGATGACCTGGGAGACCGTCTTTCCCTTGCCCAGCGGTGAGGCCGCGATGGTCACTCCCTGCTGGGCCGCGATGGAGCGCAGACCGGATACCGCGAACTCGCGCCCGATGATCACCACCACCATCCACGCCGGTGCGAGCCGGATCTCCACCAGAGAAATGAAGGCTGCCGAGACCAGAAGCTTGTCCGCAATCGGATCGAGCAGCATCCCCAGCCGGGTGACCTTGTGAAACTTGCGCGCGAAATATCCGTCGAGCAGGTCGGTCACCGCGGCCATCAGGAAGATCCCCAGACCGACGTACTCCTTCCCCGCAAACTTGGTGAGAAGGACGACGACAAGAAACGGAACGAGGAAAATCCGGAGCAGCGTCAGCGAGTTTGGAAGATTCCAGATTTCCGTGGAGAGATCCTCCGGAACCGGATTCGGAACGACCTGGCGGTCGTCCTGATGGTTCTTTTCCGATTCGCTGGAAGCCATGTCACCCCACACTCTCTTCAGAATACCCGTTGGCTGCCCTGCTGGGAAGACGCCCGGTCATCCGGCCAGCACCCGTTGGGACGCGAACGAGTCAAGGATGGCGGGACGACCGCCACGGATGGAACCCGGTGGATTCAGGCGCCCGATCGCTGCCGCGCTGGCTCCTGGGCAGGTGGGATGGTGCGAAAGGGGGGACTCGAACCCCCACGACCTTGCGATCACTAGCTCCTGAGGCTAGCGCGTCTACCAATTCCGCCACTTTCGCGTGTTTGAACCAAAAATCGCGAACGATTCTAATCATCCACCGCCGGATTAAATTCCATCATTCGGCCCTGAGGAACGGGCGACGAGGCCGCGCAACCCCTGCAGCGGACGCCGCGGCGAGCCTCATCCCTCCGACTCGCCCTCGTCCATGATCTCGTCGAGCTGCTCGAGCTTTCCGAGCAGAGTCTCCACCCGGCCGCGAATCTGATCGCGCTCGCTCCGATAGCTTTCGATCTCTCCCGGAGCTCCGCCGCATCGGACGCGGCGGCTTCCTTCTCTCCGAGATCCTTGCGCAGGGTCTCGAGCTCGCCCTGCAGAGTGTCACGCTCCTTGCGGAGCTGGCGGATCACCTCGATCGCCTTCTCCACGCGCGCGGTCAGACGGCCCAGCGTTTCGGCCTCGGCGGTCTCCTCGATGTCGTCTTTCTGCCGTTTCGTCACAGTTGTCCCCCCGGGACGGCCATTCTCCGGCGCCCCTCGATTTTGAATTCAGCTTTCCGCGATGGTCACGGGAAGAGCCGCCCGGACCCGGCGGGTCACCTCCTGGTGAATCTCCGCCACTTCTTCCTGGGTCAGCGACCGATCCATCGCCTGGTACCACATGGCCAGGGTCGTCTTGATCTGATCACCGTCGGGCGGAACGAAGCGATCCCACAGCCCGACCTCGGCGAGATGCGCGATCTCCATCGCGCGGACGGCTTCGAGGATCGTCCCGTATTTCAGATCGCCGTCGTGGAGCAGACGCAACACCATCGGAATCCCGGGGTGCTTCGAGGCCTGCCGCATCTGCCATTCGCCGGTCCGGCCAACCAGAGTCTCCAGATCGATGATGCCTGCAACCACCTCCGCCTTGACGCCGAGCTTCTGGAGCACCGGTTTTGCCACCACGCCGAGGGTGGCGATGACCTGATCTCCAGCGAGCGCGCAACTCCCTCTCCCGGCTTCAGCCAGGAAGCACCCGCTGCTTCGAATCGAAGATTCACATGGAATCGTCCGGCGATCGCCTCGACCATTCCCTTCACGTCGAAGTAATCGGCGGCACGCTTCGCGTCCCCCCAGTGCGATTCCGCATTGCCCCAGAGAAGAAATGCCGCTTCCCGTCGCTCGTGAACGCTGCCGGCCTCCGGATGATAGCTGCGCCCCACCTCGAAGATCGAGCCGTCCCGAATCCCGTAGCTGAGGTTGTGATGGACCACGTCGAGAAGACCCGGCAGCAGCGAAATCCGCATCGAAGAGACGTTCTCGGTCAGCGCGTTGGTCAGATCGATCGGCTGTTCATCGCTGACGATCGAATTCTGATCGGGATGGATGAACGAGTAGGTCACGACCTCTGTCGATCCGCTTCCAACCAGAAGGTCCCGGACCCGATCTTCCGCATCCTGGAGATCCAGATGCCGAACATCACCCGTGGTCAGCCGCGGCAGAGATGCCGGCACCCTGCCGTATCCATGGAAGCGCAGAACCTCCTCCACCAGGTCGATCTCCTCCGAAAGATCCCCACGCCAGGTGGGAATGACCGTTTCGACACCGCCGTCCACCGGCTCCGCCTCCATCCCGAGACGGCGGAACAGGTCGAGCGCGTAGCCCGGCCCTACCGTACCGGCAGAGAACATTTCGAGCCGCTCGTTCCGAAGGGTCACCCGGGGATGCTCCGGCTCCCGGGCGATGACGTCGACGATCTCGACCGCTTCGCCACCGGCTTCCCGGAGAATCATCGCCGCGGCTTCCCGGATCACCGCGAGGGTGTCCGCCGGATCGACGCCGCGCTCGAAACGATAGGATGCGTCGGTCCTGATTCCCAGTCGCCGAGCCGTCCGGCGGATGACCGCCGGGGTGAAATGGGCGCACTCGAGCAGCACGTTCCGCGTCGAATCTCCGATCTCGCTGTTCGCCCCTCCGATCACCCCGCCGAGCGCGACCGCCCGGGCACCATCGGCGATCACCACCGTCTCCGAATCGATCTTCCGCTCCACCCCGTCGAGACTTTCGATCGTCTCCCCCGGCTTTCCGGCACGGACCACGATCTGGTGATTCTCCAGCAGATCGAAATCGAATGCGTGAAGCGGATGGCCGAGACCGACCATCAGATAATTCGTGATGTCCACGATGTTGTTGATCGGGCGCAGGCCCACCGCTTCCAGCCGCTCACGCATCTTCGCCGGAGAGGGTTTGACGTTGATCCCCCGAAGAAGAAAGCCGGTGTAGCGCGAGCACATCTCCGGCACGTCGATCCGTACGGAGAACTCCGTCCCTTCGGCCGGGGCCGGCGCGGCGGCCGGCATCGGGCGCAGCTCCCGCTCCATCGCCGCGGCGATCTCCCGAGCCACACCCCGATGGGACATGGCGTCGAGCCGGTTGGCGGTGAATTCGATCTCGAAGACGGTATCGTCTCCGTGAGATTCGGTCCCCTCCACCGCGTGACCGATCTCGGTCAGACGGCGGGCCAGATCCGTATCGGAGACCCCGTCCAGATCCACATGGTCTGCAATCCAGTCGCGCGAGAGTTTCATCAGTCCTTCAGAAGCGGATCCGCCCGAGCAGATCCTCGGTCATGTCGCGGGGATTGCTGGTCTTCCCCACCACGTCGTCCAGCATCGCTTCGTACTCCTCGCGGGTGAGCGTGCCCCCGACCAGCCGGTCCATGAACTTCTCCTTGAGCAGCGTTTCCACCCGGATCCTCACCCGCTGGTGACTGCGACGGATGAGCTCTCCCGAGGAAAGCAGATACTGGTGATGCTGATCAATCATTTCGGCCAGCCGATCGATTCCCTCCGAGCTGCGGGCGACGGTCTTGATGATCGGAGGAACCCAGTCGGCGTGCTCCTCGACCAGCGACATCATCATCTGAATCTCGCTCACGGTCCGATCCGCCTCGGGACGGTCCGCCTTGTTCACCACGAAGACGTCGCCGATCTCCATGATCCCCGCCTTGATCGCCTGGATGTCGTCCCCCATCCCCGGAACCAGAACCACGACGTTCGACTGCACCGTCCGGATGATCTCCACCTCGTCCTGGCCCACCCCCACCGTCTCCACGATGACATAGTCGAACCCCGCCGCATCCAGCAGGTCCACCACGTCGTTGGTGGCCTTCGCTACTCCGCCCAGAAACCCCCGGGTGGCCATCGAGCGGATGAAGACCCCACGATCGAGATAGAGATCCTGCATCCGGATCCGATCGCCGAGGATGGCGCCGCCGCTGAACGGCGAGGTCGGATCGACGCAGATGATTCCGATCCGGAGATCGCTCTGCCGGTAGAACCGCGCCAGAGCGGAGACCAGTGTCGACTTGCCCGCGCCGGGCGACCCGGTCACGCCAATGATCCGCGCCTTCCCGGTGGAAGCATAGAGCTCGGCCAGAAGCGGCTCGACGTCCGGATGGTCGCTCTCGATCATCGAGATCGCCCGGCCCAGAGCCCGAAACCGCCCCTTCTGAATGTCGCTGATGAGTGAAGCTCGATCTGTCATGGCTGCGTGCGTCTTCTCCGGCGCGGCCCGCCCCGAAAGACGTTCCCCGGATCCCCGGTCTACTCCGCCAGGAGGTTCCGGGCAATCACCAGACGCTGAATCTCGCTGGTCCCCTCACCAATCGTGCAGAGTTTCACGTCGCGGTAGTACTTCTCCGCCGGAAACTCCTTGATGAATCCGTAGCCCCCGAAGATCTGCACACCCTTCTCGGTGGCCCTCACCGCGGCCTCGGATGCGTACAGCTTGGCCATGGCCGACTCGGTGGTGACCCGCTCTCCCGCGTCTTTTTTCGACGCCGCGCGGTAGCAGAGCAGACGAGCCGCATCGATCTCGGTGGCCATGTCGGCAAGCATGAACTGAATGGACTGAAACTCGGAGATCGTATTGCCGAACGCCGTTCGCTGTTTCGCGTAGTCGCGCGCAGCCTCGTAGGCACCGCGGCCGACACCGAGCGCGAGGGCACCGATCGAGATCCGCCCTCCGTCGAGTGTCTTCATCGCCCCCTTGAAGCCCATTCCAATCTCGCCCAGACGGTTCGCGTCAGGCACCCGGCAGTCCTCCATGATCAGCTCCGCCGTGTCGGAGATCCGCATTCCCAGCTTGTTCTCCTTCTTGCCGGCGCGGATTCCAGGGGTATCCATCTCCACCACGAATGCTGTGATGCTCCCTTTCGGGTTCTCCCGGTCGGTGATCGCCAGAACCACGGCCACATTCGCATAGGTCGCGTTCGTGATGAAGTTCTTGGTGCCGTTCAGAACCCAGTGATCGCCGTCCTTCGTGGCGACCGTACGCATCGCGGAGGCATCACTTCCCGACCCCGGCTCGGTCAGTCCCCAGCAGCCCAGCCATTCGCCAGCGGTCAGCTTCGGGAGGTACTTCCGCTTCTGCTCCTCATTGCCGGCGACATAGATGTGGCCGGTGCAGAGTGAATTGTGAGCCGCGACCGCGAGAGCGACGCCACTCTCGACCACACCGAGCTCCTCGATGACATTGATGTAGTCGATGTAGCTGAGTCCGGAGCCGCCGTATTCCTCCGGAAAGACAATTCCGAGCATGCCGAGCTCGCCCAGTTTGCGGATCACATCGAGTGGAAAATGCTGCTTCTCATCCCACTCCATCACATGAGGCTTGATCTCGGCCTCGGCGAACTCCCGTACCATCTGTTTGATCTGAATCTGCTCGTCGGTCAGACGAAAATCCATGAAAGGCTCCTCGAAAGCTGGATATGAAACGCTCGATGGCGTGCCGGCGCATTCTATCGGAGCACCTGCGGTGTGCCAACCTCGAGAAGAGGATTCAGGAGCAGCGGGCCGGAAGTCGTGACCGCGGGATCAATCCCGGGGAATGTGAAAGGGCACCTCGTCCCGGACCTCGGATTCGCGCGTTCTCTCCTCGGCGGCGAAACTCCGTTCGGGATAGCCTTCTTCGTCGGCTTCTGTACGGCGTGTGGGTTCAATCTCTGAGTTCATCGTCTGCCTCCTTCGCATGAGACAGACAGACTGCCAAGGCGGTGCCAGAATCCGACCGTCTACTCCAGTTGCGTGTCGGTCACGTTCTGGAAGCCCCTGGGCAGCTTCAGACCTCGCAGGGCGCGCTTGCCATGGTAGGGCTCCAGATCGCTGGCCTTCATGTTGAGGTAGCGCTTCCCGGCGTGGACCAGCAGCGCCCGCCCGGGTGGGACCACCGCCACCGCATTCATCCGATCGCTCCGGAGGCTGATGATCTTGACCCCCTTGCCGCGCGCGAGCTGCGGCAGCTCGGCGATCGGAAAGACCAGAGCCTTACCGTCGGTGGTAAACGCGGCCAACCGATCCTCGTCGATGCTCCAGACGCGCTTCGGGGGAAGAACCTTTGCGCCCTTCGGCACGGTGAGCACGGCCTTGCCTGCCCGGTTCCGGGTGGTCATGTCCTCGAAGCGCCCGATGAATCCGTAGCCCGCATCGGTGCTGAGCAGGAACAGGTCGTCCGGCTCCCCCATCACCACCCCGACGAAGCTGGCGCCGGCCGGAGGATTGACCTGGCTCGACAACGGCTCGCCATGGCCTTTGGCCGAGGGAAGGGTGTGCGCCGGAATCGCGTAGGTGCGACCGGTCGAATCGAGGAACACGGCGAGGCCGTTGCTGCGTCCGTGAGCCGCCTCCAGGAACGAATCGCCCGACCGGTACTGCAGCGATGCGGCATCGATGTCGTGCCCCTTCCCGGCGCGGACCCAGCCCTTCTCCGACAGCACGACGGTGACCGGCTCGGAAGGGACCAGAGCCGTGGCGTCGAGCGCCTTCGCCGCCTCGCGTTGAACGATCGGCGAACGTCGATCGTCGCCGAACTCTTCGGCATCACGTTCGAGCTCGTCCCGCACCACCTTCCGGAGCCGGGCTCTGGACTTGAGGATCCGGTCGAGCTCGTCGCGCTCCTTCGCCAGTTCGTCCTGCTCACCGCGGATCTTCATCTCCTCGAGCCGCCCGAGGTGACGGAGCTTGAGCTCGAGAATGGCCTCGGCCTGAATGTCGGTCAGCCCGAAGGTCTCCATCAGCACCGGCTTCGGATGATCCTCGGTGCGAATGATCCGGATCACCTCGTCGATGTTGAGGTAGGCGATGAGGAAACCGTCGAGGATGTGGAGCCGCTCCAGAACCTTGTCGTAGCGGTGCTGGAGACGCTTCCGGACGGTCTCGGTGCGGAACTCCAGCCACTGGGTGAGAATCTCGCGCAGACCGAACTGACGAGGCCGGCCGTCGAGGCCGATCATGGTCATGTTCACCCGGTAGCTCTTCTCCAGGTCGGTGGTGGCGAACAGGTGCGCCATCAGCTCGTCGACGTCGACGCGGTTGGAGCGGGGAACGATCACCAGGCGGGTCGGATTCTCGTGATCCGATTCGTCGCGCAGATCGTCGACCATCGGCAGCTTCTTCGCCTGCATCTGCTGGGCGATCTGCTGGAGAATCTTCGAGCCGGAGACCTGATGCGGCAGAGCGGTGATGATGACGTCGCCGTCTTCCCGCTCCCACTTCGCGCGCATCCGCACCGATCCGCTGCCGGTCTCGTACATCTGACGGAGCTCCGCGGAGGGAGTGATCACCTCGGCTTCGGTCGGATAATCCGGCCCCAGGACGTATTCGCAGAGCAGCTTCGTCGGCGCATCCGGTTCTTCGAGCAGGATCATCGCCGCCGCGACCACTTCGCGCACGTTGTGCGGGGGGATGTCGGTGGCCATGCCGACCGCGATTCCGGAGGTGCCGTTGAGCAGGACGTGAGGCAGCCGCGCCGGCATCAGCCTCGGCTCGTCGAGCGTTCCGTCGAAGTTCGGACCCCAGTCAACGGTCCCCTGTCCGAGCTCGGAGAGGAGGATCTGGGAGAACTTCGTCAGCCGCGATTCGGTGTAGCGCATCGCCGCGAACGATTTCGGGTCGTCCTGCGAGCCCCAGTTGCCCTGCCCGTCGATCAGCGGATAGCGATAGCTGAAGGGCTGGGCCATCAGAACCATGGCCTCGTAGCAGGCGCTGTCGCCGTGCGGGTGGAACTTTCCGATCACGTCACCGACGGTGCGTGCGCTCTTCTTGAACTTCGCACCGGCGGCGAGCCCCAGCTCCGACATCGCGTAGATGATCCGCCGCTGCACCGGCTTGAGGCCATCGGCGATATGCGGCAGTGCGCGGTCGAGAATGACGTACATCGAGTAGTCGAGATACGCCTTTTCCGCGAACGTCGCGAGCGGTATCCGCTCCGAATCGGCGGGCACCGTATTGATGGTGAACGAGAGCTGCTCCGCTCCCGCGCTCACCGTTTTCTTCTTTCTCGGTTTCGGTTCCTTCTTCTTCGGCATCTCGTTTTTCCGGGGACCGGGGGTCAGGGACGCAGCCTCTCACATCGATCGGCGCTGAGCGTTGGGGAAATGTCCGGTCTCGCCCGATTCGCGCGGAATCTTCCTCTGGACGAGCCACCGGCCATTGTCATGTCGAGCGGGTGGGCGGCCGGGCATGCGAGACATCTCACCCGATGCGAGAAGGAACGTTCAGCCGCAGAATCGTCGTACGGCACGTTGTTCCAGCAAAACCCTCCTTTTCGCATCGGGGGAGGTCCCTCGCCTGCCCTTCCCTCCGCCCGCTCGGGACGACAATGGCCCCTCACTTCGCGCCTCTCACCTCTCGCCTCTCACCTCTCACCTCTCACCTCTCACTCTCTCACCTCTCACCTCTCACCTCTCACCTCTCACCTCTCACCTCTCACCTCTCACCTCTCACCTCTCACCTCTCACCTCTCACCTCTCACCTCTCACCTCTCACCTCTCACCTCTCACCTCTCACCTCTCACCTCTCACCTCTCACCTCTCACCTCTCACCTCTCACCTCTCACCTCTCACCTCTCACCTCTCACCTCTCACCTCTCACCTCTCACCTCTCACCTCTCACCTCTCACCTCTCACCTCTCACCTCTCACCTCTCACCTCTCACCTCTCACCTCTCACCTCTCACCTCTCACCTCTCACCTCTCACCTCTCACCTCTCACCTCTCACCTCTCACCTCTCACCTCTCGCCTCTCAAACTTCCAGCTCCGCTTCGTCACCCTTGCGAGTCAGCCAGTCCTTCCGATCGGAGGAGCGGTTCTTCGCCAGGAGCATGTCCATCATCGATTCGGTGGCGGCCTCTTCCTCCAGGACCAGTTGCACCAGACGCCGCGTATCGGGGGACATCGTCGTTTCGCGGAGCTGCAGCGGATTCATTTCTCCGAGGCCCTTGAACCTCTGCACATTGATCTTTCCCCGGATTCCTTCGGCTTCGATCCGCTTGAGAATCCCTTCCTTCTCGGACTCGTCCAGCGCGTAGTAGACGTTCTTGCCCACGTCGATCCGGAACAGCGGAGGCATCGCCACGTGAACCCGTCCTTCCCGGACCAGCGCCGTGAAATGCTTCACGAACAGCGCGGAGAGAAGGGTGGCGATGTGCAGTCCGTCGGAGTCGGCATCGGCGAGGATGCAGACCTTTCCGTAGCGCAGGCCGTCGAGCTTGTTCGACCCCGGATCCACCCCGAGCGCCACCGCGATGTCGTGGACTTCCTGCGATCCGAGAACCTCCGCCGAGTCCACTTCCCAACTGTTGAGGATCTTTCCCCGCAGCGGCATGATCGCCTGATATTCACGATCACGCGCCTGCTTTGCCGAGCCACCCGCCGAGTCACCCTCCACCAGGAACAGCTCCGTGCGGCTGAGATCCTGGCTGGTGCAGTCGGCCAGCTTCCCCGGAAGGGCCGGGCCGGAGGTGAGTTTCTTCCGGGCGACCTTCTTGCCCGCTCGGAGGCGGAGATGGGCGTTCTCGATCGCGAGCTGCGCGATCCGCTCGGCGAGCTCCACGTTCTGGTTCAGCCAGAGACTGAAGGCGTCCTGTGCGACGCCGGAGACGAAGGCCGCCGTTTCCCGCGAAGAGAGCCGGTCCTTGGTCTGTCCGGTGAACTGCGGATCCTGGAGCCGGACCGAAAGGACGTAGCTGCAGAGGCTCCAGACGTCCTCGGGGCTGATCCGGATCCCCCGAGGCAGCAGGTTGCGGAACTCGCAGAACTCCCGGATCGCCTCGGTCAGGCCGGTCCGAAATCCGTTGACATGGGTTCCCCCCTGGAGGGTCGGGATCAGATTGACGTAGCTCTCGGTGACGAAGTCTCCACCCTCGGGGACCCACACCACCGCCCAGTCGACCTCCTCGTCGCGGCCCTTGAAGTGGCCGACGAACGGGGCCTCCGGGATCATGTCGTATCCCTCGAGCGAGATCGACAGATAGTCGGAGAGGCCGTCCTCGTAGTACCACTCCTCACCGTCGGTGGAGTCGTTCTCGTTGATGAAGCGGATCTTCAGGCCGGGGCAGAGCACCGCCTTGGCCCGCATCACGTGCTTGAGGCGCGGAATGTTGAACTTCGGCGTGTCGAAATACTTCGGATCGACCCAGAAGCGGATGGTGGTCCCGGTGTTCCGCTGTCCGACGGTGCCGACCGGCTTGAGCTCCGACTTCTTTTCGCCGCCGGCGAAGCTCATCGACCACTCTTTGCCATCGCGCTTGACCCAGACCTGGAGCTTCTGCGAAAGGGCATTCACCACGGAAACGCCGACGCCGTGGAGACCGCCGGAGAAACGGTAGTTCTTCTGGGAGAACTTCGCGCCGGCGTGGAGGCGGGTGAGGATGACCTCGACGCCGGAGACCTTCTCGCCGGGATGCTTGTCCACCGGCATGCCCCGGCCGTTGTCGGAGACCGAGACGGAGCCGTCGTCGTGGAGCGTGACGACGATCTCGCTGCAGAACCCGGCGATCGCCTCGTCGGCGGCGTTGTCGATCACCTCCTGGGCGAGGTGATTCGGCCGCTCGGTCTGGGTGTACATGCCGGGGCGTTTCCGCACCGGCTCGAGGCCGGTGAGGACTTCGATGGACGAGGAATCGTATTTCGAGCTCATGTGGGTATCTGGGGGCGGGAGGACCGCCCGGCGCATGATAGCGGATCGGCGGGAGGAGTCCAGAGGTGAGAGGTGAGAGGTGAGAGGTGAGAGGTGAGAGGTCAGAGGTGAGAGGTGAGAGGTCAGAGGTGAGAGGTCAGAGGTCAGAGGTCAGAGGTCAGAGGTCAGAAGTGAGAGGTCAGAAGTCAGAGGTGGGAGGTCAGAGGTGGGAGGTGGACTGGTCGGCCCGAATCGCCTCGGGTGGGGATTGGGCTTCTGGCCCGATACGCGGCTCTTGCCGCGCCGTGGCGCCACAGCGCGAAGGCGGTGGCCTCCGGCGCCGAGGGTGCGCCAGGCAGTCCTGCATCCGACCCTCGCGCCAGACCGAGCCAGAGGTCCGTGTGCGAAACGGTCCGAGGAGGAGGCTCGCCTCCTCCTCGAACCGAGAGCTCGCGCTTACTGCGGCAGGATGATCTGCACGCTCTGTGTGGCGTTGTCCGTGACGCTGGCCATTGCCCACAGCCTCTGATCCTCCCGCGTGGGAACCACCCTGACCAGAAGATTGGCCTCAGGAAACGGTGCCAGCTCCGAAAACGTCGATCCGTCGAAGTAGAACTGCGCGTAGCCGGGATGAGTGGCCATCGAGCCTTGCAACGCGATGGTCTTCTCCGCCAAAGGCGTCGATCTTCCGTTCCAGATCTGCACCCGCACCTCACCGTCGGTTCCTGAGAGGTCGTAGATCCGGATCATGGTCCGGACCCGAGAACCGCTGCTCGGAACTCGCGCCAGGTAGAACGGGCGGTCAAATAACCGCTCCTCCGGAACGACGGGAACGGTCGTAGCCTCGTTGATCCCGATCGGATCCTCGTGAACTCTCAGCGAAAACACGCTGGTGATCAACCGATCGGAGCGGACATTGACGATCCAGGCAGGCGGCCATCCGTTCTCCGATCCCAGACAGAGACCCATTTCGGTGTGAGCGTGAATCACCGCCTGCGAGGGGACCGGCGGACAGTCCGTCATCACGGGGAACACATCGTTTTGAAGCGAAAGATCCTGATCGGAAAAATTGAAAAGGTTGAGCTCGGTCGACCAGAGGCTCCCCCCGGCCCCGGGTTGTGAGCGATACCAAACGGGCACAAGTACCTCGGTGAAGCCTGGGATGCGCCCGGCACTCGCAGTGCCGGGCAACGCTCCCGCAATCGCCAGAAACAGTGTTACCAGGAAACAGGTCGTACTCGACATTGGGCCTCCCCCACGTTCGAATCAAATCCGAGCTGCAGGTCTCCCATGCAGGGCAATTCACGTTCTGGATGATGCCGGGCGTCGCTTCGGATTGGATGACATTCCAAACATCAGTCGCGCCGAATCGGGGTCCCTGGAGGAGGCCCGGCTCCTCCACGGACCGAGACCGCGCTTACTGCGGCAGGATGATCTGCACGCTCTGTGTGGCGTTGTCCGTGACGCTGGCCATCGCCCACAGCCTCTGATCATCACGCGTGGGAACCACGGTGACGTACAGATTCGCTCCGGAAAACGGTGACAGCTCCGGGAGTCTAGCCACCCCGTCGAGGTAGAACTGGGTGAGCCAGGGCTGTGACGTCGATCCTGGAGAACTACGAACTTTTTCCGCCAGGGTCCTGCGTCCCCTCCCCAGACGACCAGGACAATCCCCGTCGGCCCGATAGAAGATCGAAGATTCGAATCATGCTCCGGAATCGGGGCCGACCACCGGAACCGAGCGAGACGAAACGGAACTCGAGACAAGTGGTCCTCGGGGATCACCGGAACGTTGTAGCCCGTTGATCCCGACCTCGCCCTCATCAACCGAGAGAGAAAACGGGATCGTCGAGGCGATCCGAGCGCACCGGGATGATCTAGGCCGGTGGCGAGACTGCTGAGCCGAAAAGCAGAGAGCATCGTCGGAATGGGGCCTAGCCACTCGCTTCTCACCCTGGACGGCCCGCACTCCGTAGACATGTTCAGGACATCCTCCTGAACAGTAGATCCACATCTGAAGAAGTCGTACAGAACCAGGACCGTAGACCACACACTTCCCTCCCCTCCCGGCTAAAAAGGTACGACAGCGGCATAAGGATATTAGGTAAAGCCCGCATAGTTCCGCGGCATGGGCAGCGCCGGGGAAAGCCGGCACAGACAGCAGAAGAAATGCGATCACCAGGAAACGGGCCGTAAACCTCTGACATTGGATCTCCCCCCATGTTCGAATCAGATCGGCGCTACAGGTGTCACCCGCTGGGTACTTCACATTCTGAAATGATCCCCTGCGTGACGTCAGCCTTGATGGTGTTCACACATCGGTCGGATCCTTTCGTTCCGTAAGCTTCCCTGTAAGAATTGTGGAACAGGCCCGCTGCTGACCCAGACGTGCTCAAGGCTCGCGAAGAATCTTCGCCTGAACGGCTCGAGGCGGTAAGCAACATCAAGAGAGAGAAAGAGACGGGAACAAATTGTGTTTCTTCAGAAGAACCTCCATGGGCGTTGTGAACAAAATCGTGGCGCAGCCTAACACAAAATAACTAACCACGCAAAAATGTCCGATTCTGGTGCCCGGGAACTGCGACCAATAGGAGTCGAATTCCCCGTTCTCGAGGAGATCCGAGAGTGGGAGGGAGGGAGGGAGGGCGGATGAGAGCGGATCGGCGGGAGGAGCTCCAGAGGGAGGATGGTGGGAGACGAGAGACGAGAGACGAGAGGGTCGGGGTTGGGAGGTGGACTGGTCGGACGGAATCACCTCGGGTGGGGGTTGGAGCGAGGCGTCCGAGACAAACCGAGTTGGATCCTCCCACCTCGGAATCGGAATGGGAGGCCAGGCGCGGCGATCACGAAAACGGGTTGACGACTTCCAGCCCTTCGAGACGAAATCCGTGCTGCAGATCCTCCGTCCAGAGCGTCCGGCATCCGGAGATGAGTGCAGCTCGAACGATGAGCGCGTCCCAGATCGAAAACCCGTGGAGCCGGTGGAGATCAATGGCTCCGAGGACGTCGACGGGCTCCAGGCGAACGATCTCCAGACGCGAGAAGACCTCCACCCGCCGCGCGTCTGGCTTTCATCCCGAGTTTTCTCGTCGCTGCCGAGAAGTACTCCTGGAGAACCTGCAGGGAGAGTCGAGCGCCCCCCTCCACCATCGCCTCTCGTATGAGCTCCCGAGCGCGCTCGCTGCGCACCGGCTCCGCGTCGTCGTCCGCGTAGACCAGAATATTGGTATCAATGAAGGTCGCGCGCTCATGCAGATCGTCCCGCGTCCAACGCCCGCCTCGCGAATTGCCCTTCCCGGCGGACCATATCCTGGTTCAGCTCGGAAACCAGTCGTTCCGGGGAGCGCTCACCGGCAACCTCGGCCAGATAGTCCCGGATCAGCTGATTCAGTGACGTCCCTCTCTCCGCGGCGAGCTCCCGCACACGGCGCAGGATCTCCTCATCGATGGAAAGTGTGACGTTCATCGTGACGCAGTGTATGTGCGCACATAGGTCGTGTCAATCTTGACTCGAGACCTCATGGTGGGAATGAGCCGCGCTGTGTATATCATTGTGTATTGTGTATGAGAACGAACATCGTGCTGAATGACGAGCTGGTGCAGGAAGCGATGAAGTACACGACCGCACGGACCAAGAGGGCGCTTGTGGAGGAGGCTCTTCGCATGTTCGTGCAAGTGCACGAGAGCGCGAAGAAACGGGAAGGCTACGCTGCCCGCCTGCGGGAAATCCGTCAGAAGGTCGCGAACCTGCAGTTCCGCGAGCCGCCGTCGGAGGTCCTGCGCAGGGACAGGAGCCGAGGGTGAACGCCGCGGTTCTCGATACCAGCGTCGCAATCGCCTGGTATCTCCAGGAGGTCTTCGCGACCTCGGCGCGTCACTGGCAGGCGAAACTCCTCTCCCAGGAGCTCACGCTGTTCGTTCCGTCCCTCCATTTCTGGGAGGTCGGGACGTTCTGCGAACCTATGTCGTGCGCGGTGAGCTCGACTCGTCACTCGCGCCGGAGATCTGGCGACTCCATCTCGATGCACCTTACAACTGGCCGAGCCACCGAGAGAGCGGGTTCTCGACATCGCGCTCGAGTACGAGTCGACCGTCTACGACGCGGCTTACGTGGCCCTGGCCCTCGACCTCGATGTTCCGCTCCTCACCGCCGAAATGAGCTCGAAGCGATGGGTCGCACGACTCGGCGAACGCGCGATCACCGTGTCGTGACTCTTGGATCCTCAGATCCAGAGGACAGACTGCGCGCATCCTCGCCGCTCCCCTCGAAGGCGTTGAGGATTCCCTCCGGGAGCGGCTCGTCGAAGTCTGGCTCGATTCGCACCTGCCCCTTCCATCCACCGGGCTTCCGTCGTTTGCCCCCGGGAAGAAAGCGGGACGAGTTTTGTGAGCGGCTTGCCCGACCTGGCGAGGATGATCTCTTCGCCCCCGGCCGCACGGTCGACCAGTTTCGACAGAGCCCTCTTCGCCTCGCAAAGGTTGTGGGTCTTCACGAACCGACCAACATTGACCCGACCCCGGCAATTGCCGCTGCGGCGAGTGATGAGAGGAACGCCACCGAGAGACCAGAAGGTCCGCAGGAAGAGACTCCCGCGTCCCGCCGACCCGAAGTGACGCTACTGCGGCAGGATGATCTGCACACTCTGCGTGGCGTTGTCCGTCACGCTGGCCATCGCCCAGAGCTTCTGATCTTCGCGTGTGGGCACAACCCTCACATGAACATCTGCGGCGGAAAGCGGCGACAACGCCGGAAATGTAGAGCGGTCGAGATAGAACTGAACATAGCCGGGCTGCGTCACGCTGGAACCGCGCAACACGAACGTCTTCTCAGTTACGGGTACGCTACTTCCACTCCAGATCTCAACTCGAACATCCCCGTCGAACCCGGAAAGGTCGTAGATCCGGATCATCGTCCTGAACCGGGAGGCACCAACCGGAACCCGGGCGATATGGAACGGGCGACTGAACAATTGATTTTCCTGAACCAGGGGTACGGTAGTGGCCTCGTTGATGCCGACCTCACCCTCAGATATCCGGAGGGAGAAAACGGTGTCGGTGAGGCGATCTGACCTGACTGGCACGACCCAGGCCGGTGGCCAGATTTGTTGAGCCGAAAAACACAATGGCGTTCCAGAATGAGGCGCCAGCCGCCTCTGACCTTGAATCAATCCGCATGACGTGGATACGTTCAGAACATCCTCCTGAATCAGCAGATCCATATCTGAAGCGTTGTAAAGGGTCAGGTCCGTATACCAAACGCTCCCCTCCGCTCCCTGCTGAAAAAGGTAAGACAGAGGCACCAGCACATCAGTGAAACCGGGATAGCGTCCAGCGCTGGCGGTGCGGGGCCACGTGGCACAGACCAGGAGAAAAATGATTACCAGGAAACGGGACGCGTTCTTGGACATTGAACCTCTCCCCATGTTCGAACCAGGTCGGCGCTGCAGGTGTCGCCGACAGGGCAATTGACATTTTGGACGACTCCGGCCGTAGCCTCGGACGCAATGACGTTCCAGAT
>CAVUJZ010000017.1:0-546864 GCA_963741905.1 uncultured Acidobacteriota bacterium
GAGATCGCCGAGAATGCTGGAGCCGTACGAGTTCGTCATCGAAAGATCCGAGACGATGTCAGGATGGTCTCCGCCACCGCGAATCCCCGGAATCATCAGCGCAACCTCTCCGGGGCCAAGTGGCGGAATGGTCGAGCTCTGGACCGCGGGTCGGCTGGTGTCGACCACGGTGACGACGGCGACGGAAAGTCCCGCGGTCCCCGAAGTGTCGCCGTCGAGCAGGCGGGAGCTGATCCCGGTGTTTCCATCGAGGTAGATCAGACGAAGGCTGCCGGAGAGAGCGCCCTCGAGAAGAGCCGCGGCCGGGCGGCGCGCCCGACGAACGGTAAAGGGAACCGAGGTCGTTTCTCCGGGACCGATGGTGATCAGCTCCGCCGGAAGTTCGAGCCACGCAACGTCCGAGACGAGGATTCCACTGAGCGTGACGGTGCCCGTGTTGCGGAACGTCACCGAGGCGACCGAGTCGGTGCCGGGCTCTCCGGCGGTTTCCACCCGGAGCGAGAGCGGCTCGGCAACCGCGTTGCCCGTCGGGGCCGCAACCGAGAGCAGCCGGACTGGAATGAAGAGGTCATTCACCACGCCGAACCCGATCGGGATGATGTCGCCGTAGTAGTCGCCGGGAGGCTGGGGAAGCGAACGGATCGTGATGCTGGCGCTCTGATCCGGAGCAATCGTCACGGTGCTCGGGTCGATCTCGAAAAAATCTTCGCTCAGCTCGAACGAGATCGTCGAGGAAGTCGTCCCGAAGTTGGTCAGGGTGAAGGTGGTCTGGTTGCGAGGGACACCCTCGATCTGGACCAGGCCGGCGGGCCTGCTGGTGATGTCGATGATCGGCTCGACCGATGAGCTCTCCGCTCCGGTGCGGGTCGAAACCGGGGAGGACGGGTCGCTCACCACGACGTTCTGCTGGTATCCATGAGGATGCGTCACCGTCCGGACCGTCACCTTGTAGTCGGTCAGAGCGTGGAGACCTCGCACCACGATCGACCTGACGTCCTTCGACGGGGTCGTCGCGACGGCGACACGCGCCCCGCTGACGGCATCCCGGACTTCGACCCGATAGCCGCCTTCATCATCGAGGTAGGCAATCGCGTCCCAACTGACGACCAGGCTCCGATCGGTGATTCCCGAGATGATCACTCCGGTCGGAGCGAGCGTCTGGGAGGCCTCGAAGTCACCACCTTCCTGCTTCGCGTTGAGAAAGTCGCGGAGCGACGCGTTACTGGTGTGGAGCGCATTGAAGCCGAAGTCGGAGTCTCCGTCGTCGAGAGCCGTGAGGTTCCCCAGGGACGGAGGGATCGCACCGCTCAGCCGGTTGGAGCCGAGCTCGAGCTGGGTCAGGTTCACCAGATTGCCCAGCGATTCAGGGACGGTTCCGCTCAACCGGTTCCCGGACAGAGAAAGCACCGTGACGGTCGACAGATCGCCCAGTTCGGCGGGGATCTCTCCTTCCACATGGTTCCCGGAGAGAAGCAGGACGCTGATCGATGAGAGGCCGTTGATCGCGGGCGGAATCGTTCCGGTCAGATCGTTGGCATCGAGCCGCAGGTCGATCAGATTTCCAAGGCTCCACAGCCCCTCCGGGATGGCCCCGCTGAGACGTGTGTCGCACAGAGAGAGGTACTGGAGGTTCTGCAGATTGCCGATGTCCGGTGGAATCGATCCGGTGATCCCGGTATCGCAGAAATCGAGATAGGTCAGGTCGGTGAGGCTGGTGATCCCGGCGGGGATCGTCCCGGTCAGCCGATTCCCTCCGAGAAGGATCTCACGGAGAGAATGGAGGTTCGGAAGCCAGGCGGGAACCGGTCCGGTGAACAGGTTCCCGTACGCCACCAGATCCTGCAGGGAGCTCAACGCGGACAGGTCGGGGAAGGGACCGCTGAACCGGTTTTCGGCCAGATAGAGCTGCTCGAGATGAACCAGGGTGGCGATCTGCGTGGGGATCGCACCGCCGAGGTCGTTGCCGCTGACGGAGAGGACGCGCAGTTTCGAGAGCGAGCCGAGCTCGGGCGGAAGGGAGCCGCTGAGCTGGTTTTCGCTGAGATCGAGATACTCGAGATCGGTGAGCTGACCGAGGGATGCCGGGATGGATCCGCTGAGCTGGTTGCCGAACAGGTCGAGATCGATCAGATCACCAAGCGACGAGATCTCCTCCGGGATGCTGCCGTCCAGCCGGTTTCCCCAGACGCTCAGGTACATCATGTGAGTCCATGCTGCCAATCCGGACGGAAGGTGTCCGGTGAGCTGATTGGCGGCGAGGCCGAGCTCCTCGAGGTCGACCAGGTGGGTCAGTGCGACCGGGATGGGACCCTCGAGCTGGTTGCCCGCGAGCCGGAGCCGACGGAGAGAGATCAGATCGCCGAGTCGGTCGGGAAGGGTGCCGGAGAGCTGATTGTCGTCGGCCGAAAACTCCTCCAGACGGGTGAGATTGCCAAGAGCAAGCGGGAATCGCGCCGGTGAGCGAATTCCCGTCGAGTTGGAGGATGCGAAGGGTGCCGAGGTCGCCGAGAGCGTCGGGGATGGTTCCCTCGAGGGCGTTCGCTCCAAGGTACAGCTCCTCCAGCGCGGCCATGCTCCCGATCTGTGATGGGATGGATCCGGAGAGCTCGTTGTCGTCGAGCGCGAGGGCGGTCAGCTCCTGGAGCGAAGCGAGTTGCGGGGGGATCGATCCGTGAATCTGATTGCCGTAAAGCCAGAGCTCGCGAAGGTGCGAGAGGCCCGAGAGAGATGCGGGCAAGGTGCCGACGAGCTCATTATCGGCCAGATAGAGAGCTTCGACGTGGGCCCCTTCGGAGTCGCAGGAGACGCCGAACCAGTCGCACTCGGTGCCGGTGGAGCCCAGCCACCCGGTGGAGTCGGTCCACGAAGCGCCCCCGGTGGCGTTGTAGAGATCAATCAGCGCGTTCCGCTCGGTCGCCGGAATCGCCGCGAAAGCGGAGGCGCTGATCAGGAGCAGGGAAAGGAGAACGACAAACCATCTCACCGGCATGGACCTGAGTCTCCTGCGTGTGGTGCTTCTTTTGGGGTGATCGCGACTACTCTGCGGTCCGGAGGATCGGATGTCAACCGGACTCACGCAAGTCTTCGTGGCCGAATCATTCCGCTGTTCGGCACGCGCCAACCATGTGGGCGGACTTTGTCTGATTCGGCACGCGCCAACCGTCCAACCCACGCCGCCGGCACCCGCCGGAGCAGACAAGTTCGGCAACCCGAAACCTCGGCCATCCCACATCCCCTGGGCCGCACTCTCCGGTGCCGAACTTGTCCCGGATGCGCTCCACCTCTTCCCGCATCCTCAACCTTCACACCGGCGCATCCGAGACAAAGTCCGCCCACTTTGTCTTCCGCACCCCTGTGGGCGGACTTTGTCTGCTTCGGCACGCGCAAACCTTCCAACCTCCGCCGCCGGTACCCGCCGGAGCAGACAAGTTCGGCAACCCGAAACCTCGGCCATCCCACATCCCCTGGGCCACCCTCTCCGGTGCCGAACTTGTCCCGGATGCGCTCCACCTCTTCCCTCATCCTCAACCTTCACACCGGCGCATCCGAGACAAAGTCCGCCCACTTTGTCTCCCGCACACATGTGGGCGGACTTTGTCTGCTTCGGCACGCGCCAACCGTCCAACCCACGCCGCCGGCACCCGCCGGAGCAGACAAGTTCGGCAACCCGAAACCTCGGCCATCTCACATCCCCTGGGCCACCCTCTCCGGTGCCGAACTTGTCCCGGATGCGCTCCACCTCTTCCCGCATCCTCAACCCTCACACCGGCGCATCCGAGACAAAGTCCGCCCACTTTGTCTCCCGCACCCCTGTGGGCGGACTTTGTCTGCTTCGGCACGCGCAAACCTTCCAACCTCCGCCGCCGGAACCCGCCGGAGCAGACAAGTTCGGCGACCCGAAACCTCGGCCATCCCACATCCCCTGGGCCGCACTCTCCGGTGCCGAACTTGTCCCGGATGCGCTTCACCTCTTCTCTCATCCTCAACCTTCACCCCGGCGCATCCGAGACAAAGTCCGCCCACTTTGTCTCCCGCACCCAGTCTCCAGCGGGCCAACCCTTGCGATGAGCAACGCTGGTGTCAGGTTCCGCGCTTGTGGAAACGGGTGGTGGCGAAGATGAGGATCCCGAATCCGAGAACGGTCAGCGCGACCAGTTGGGGCCAGAGCGCGATGATCGGCGAGCCTTTCAGGAAGATCGCGCGGACGATCACCAGGTAGTGCCGCATCGGATTGACCAGGGTGATCCACTGGAACAGTGGCGGCATGCTGCTCACCGGGAACATGAATCCGGAAAGAAGAATCGTCGGCATGAAGACCAGGAACGTCGTCAGAAACGCCTCCTGCTGGGTCTTCGAGACGGTGGAGATCAGCAGCCCGATGCCGAGGCCCGAGAGCAGGTAAAGGATGCTGGCCAGGAGCAGAGTCAGGAAGTTTCCTTTGAACGGAATGTGAAACCAGAGTAGTGCGACCGTGGTGACCACGAAGAGATCGATGATCCCGATGATCCCGAAGGGAAGCGTCTTTCCTGCGATCAGCTCCGCCGGTTGAAGCGGGCTGACCATCAACTGCTCCAGGGTTCCCGTCTCCCGCTCGCGCACGATCGCCAGTGCGGTGAGCAGCAGACAGATCAGCATGATGATCGCGCCGACCACGGCGGGCACGTTGTAGTTCCGGCTGGCCAGTTCGGGATTGAACCAGGCTCGGTCCTGAAGTGACACGGGGGGCGTCGTCTGCACCGCGACATGCTCCAGCCCCCAGCTCTGGGTGATTCGCTCGGCATAGCCTTTTGCCACCGTGGCGATGTTCGAGTTCGAGCCATCGAACAGCAGTTGGATCGATGTCCCCGTCGCGCTGTCGACGTTCTTTGCAAAGTCGGGTGGGATGACCATGCCCATCACCACGTCACCGTGGTTGAGCGCGCTGACCAGGTCGGCTTCCCGATCCGACCGCCCTTCCAGCCGGAAATATCCCGAGGCGGTGAAGGTGTCGATCAGCTCCCGGGAGAGCCGGCTCTGATCGTGATCCACCACGAACGTCGGCGTGTTCCGGACATCGGTGGAGACCGCGTATCCGAAGACCATCAACTGGATGATCGGTGCCACCAGGATCAGCCTCCACAGCCGGGGGTCCCGGAAGATCTGCCGGAACTCCTTCCGGACCATCTCGCGTACCCGCTCGAACGAGAACCTCATCCCAGCTCCTTCCGGAAACGGAATGTCGCCAGCAGCAGTCCGATCACGGCGAAGGCCACCATCAGCAGCCCCTGCACCCGAAGGACCTCGATCCCCACTCCTTTGAGGAAGATCCCTCGAGTGACCACCAGAAAGTAGCGGGCCGGGATCAGAAAGGTGATCGCCTGCAGAGGCTTCGGCATCACCTCGATCGCGAACATGAATCCGGAAAGGAGAAAGCCCGGAAGGAAGGTCACGATCATGGCGAGCTGGGTTGCGAGAAGCTGCGACTTCGCCACCGCGGAAATGAAGATCCCCAGGCCCAGCGCGCCGAGCAGGAAGAAGAAGGAAAGGATCAGCAGAAGAAAGGGATTCCCGCGGAAGGGAACGCCGAACAGGAGAATGCCCAGGAGGCTGGAGGCGACGACGTCGATCAGACCGATCCCGACGTAGGGGAGGAGTTTGCCCAGCACCACTTCGAATCGCGACACCGGCGTCGATGCGAGCTGCTCCATGGTTCCGCGCTCCCATTCCCGGGCAATGGTCAGCGAGGTCAGCATCGCGGCGATGATCATCATGATCACCGCGACCAGGCCGGGCACGATCATGTTCCGGCTGGAGAGCTCCTGGTTGAACCAGACCCGGGATGCGGCGGTCACCGGAAAATGAAACTCGCGCCCACGAAGCAGGACGTGCGAGGACCAGGTCTGAACCACCGCCTGCGTATAGGCCATCGCAATGGTCGCGGTATTCGCGTCGCTCCCGTCGACGATGGCCTGCAGCTCCGCGCCTCCGGTTCCACCTTCGAGGTCGCGGGCGAAGTCGGGCGGAAAGACCAGTGCGATCTGGATCTCTCCCTTCTGCATCAGGTCCTCGATCTCGCTGGCATCGTCGAGCCGGGCAACGATCTGGAAGTAGCCGGATGAGCGGAATGAATCGATCAACGCACGGCTCTGGGCCGAATTGTCCTGATCCAGAACGGCGGTGGCGATGTTCCGAATGTCCCAGGAGATCGCATAGCCGAAGATCACCAGGAGAAGGAGAGGAAGGAAGAACGCGAGAAGGAGACTCCGCGAGTCGCGGCGAAGCTGAATCACTTCCTTTCGCGCGATCGCCCTCAGGCGGGTCAGACTGAACCGGTTACCCATCGACGGCACCTCCGGTCTTCCGGACCAGGGCCACGAAGACATCCTCGAGGGACGGAGGAATGGGCTCGATTCTCTCGGGATGGATCCCCTCTCTTTCCAGCAGCGAGCGAACCGCGCCGGGATCTGCTCCCTCCGCCAGTGCCGCATGAACCCGCCGTCCGAACAGGCCCGCTTCCCGCACCAGATCGCTGTCGCGCAGCACCTCGATCGCATGAATGCCGGACTCGACCTCGATCTCCACGATGGGCTCGTCGAGACTTTCCCTCAGGTGTGCGGGCGTATCGAGCGCAATCAGCTTTCCACGATTCATCAGCGCGAGCCGGTTGGCGTACTCCGCCTCTTCCATGTAATGGGTGGTGACGAAGATGGTCCGCCCCTCCCCGGCGAGGGTGTAGATCAGATCCCAGAAACTGCGGCGGGAGATCGGATCGACGCCGGAGGTCGGCTCGTCGAGAAAGACGATCGGCGGCTCGTGGATGACGGCACAACCGAGGGCGAGCCGCTGCTTCCATCCGAGGGAGAGGTCGCGGACGAGACGATTCCGCTTGTCGTGAAGGGCGGCCATCTCGAGCACCCAGTCCCGGCGTTGTGCACGGCGCTCTCCCCGCACGCTGTACAGCCCCGCAAAGAGGTGGATGTTCTCATCCACGGTGAGATCACCGTACAGCGAGAAAGCCTGGGACATGTAGCCGATGTTCTGCTTGATCTCTTCACTCCGGGTCATCACGTCGAGGCCGGCCACGTGGCCTGAGCCGGAGGAGGGGAGGAGCAGCCCGGTGAGCATCTTGATGGTGGTGGTCTTGCCGGCGCCGTTCGGTCCGAGAAAGCCGAAGACTTCTCCCTCCCGCACCTGGAAGGAAAGATGGTCGACGGCGACGAACTCTCCGAACCGTCGGGTCAGCTGGTCGACCTCGACCGCGATGCGTGGCTCGGTCGCACTCATCGGTCCGCCTCTTCCGCCCTTCGGATCCGCTCGACGAAGATGTCTTCCAGCGATGGCTCGATCCGGGTGATCTCTCTCGCGGGTCTGCCGGCGTCGGCGAGGGTCCGGGCGATCTCGGGCTGGCGGGTCTCTGCCGAATCAACGGTGAGGTGCAGCGCATCGCCGAAGATCACCGAACTGCGCACGGCGGGGATTGTTTCCACGAGCTGCCGCACCTGCCGGACATCGTCGACCTGAACCGAGAGAAGCTCGCCGCCGAGCGTCTTCAGAAGCCCGGCCGGGGTGTCGAGGGCGAGCAGGCGCCCCTGGTGAAGCATCACCAGCCGGTCGAACCGCTCCGCCTCGTCCATGTACGAGGTGCTCACCATCACGGTCACGCCCTCGGCCACCATCTCGTGAATGATGATCCAGAGATCGCGACGGGAGATCGGATCGACACCGAACGTCGGCTCGTCGAGCAGGAGGATCCGCGGCTGATGAATCAGTGCGCATGACAGGCCCAGCTTCTGCTTCATGCCGCCGGAAAGTGCGCCGGCCAGACGCTCCCGGAACGGTCCGAGACCGGAGAACTCGAACAGGCGCTTCATTCGCTCTTTCCGTTCGCTCCGGGGAACCCGATAGAGATCGGCGTAGAACTGAAGGTTCTCCTCGACAGTCAGGTCGGTGTAGAGGCCGAAGCGCTGCGACATGTAGGCGAGGTGATGCTTCACTCCCTCGGGGTTGTTCGCCACGCTGACGCCGTCGAGCATTGCATCTCCCGAAGTGGGATGGAGAACCCCGGCGAGCATGCGGAGCGTTGTGGTTTTTCCCGCACCATCGGGCCCGACGATTCCGAACAGCTCTCCCTCGGCCACCTCCAGGGAGAGCCGATCCACGGCGGTGAGATCGCCGAATCTGCGGGTGAGCTGTTCGAGAGTAATCATTCGTTGGGGTCAGAAGTGAGACGTGGTCTGGACATGCTGCTGGCCTCTGATGCTCACCTCCTCCGTTTACTGATCCACCGTCGCTTCGGTGCCGACAGTGACGTCGACCGGCATGCCGGGCTTGAGCTCCATCTTCGGATCGTCGGTGATGCGGACTTTCACGGCGTAGACGAGTCGCACGCGCTCTTCTGTCGTCTGGACGTTTTTCGGGGTGAACTCCGCCTCGGATGCGATGTAGGAGACCCGGCCCTCGTAGCGTTTGTCGGGATACGTGTCGGAGTGGATCAACGCGGGCGCTCCGAGGTGGACGGCCCCGATGCGGTCCTCGGGGATGTAGATCCGGACCCAGCGGTCGCCGGGGTTCATCACGGTCACTACCGGCTGACCGGGGGCGACGGTCTCGTTCGGCTCACGGTGGCGGACGGTGACGATGCCGTCGACCGGAGAGGTGATCACCAGGTTCTTCATGGAGGCCTCGATGGTGCGGACGCCGGCTTCGGCCTCCGAGACCTGCGAGCGGGCGGCATCGACGCGCTCGCTGCGCGGTCCCTGGCGGACCAGGCGAAGCTGTTCGTTGGCCTGAGCGAGGTTCTTCTCCGCGAGCGTCGTCGCCGTCTGTGCCTTGTCGAAGCCCTCCGCACTGATGGCGCCGCCGTGGAAGAGAGTGCGGGCCCGCTCCAGATCGCGGTGGGCGTCTTCGACCTTTGCGCTGGCGGCTTCGACGGCGCTGCGAGCCTGGGCGATTTCCTCGGGGCGTGAACCATGTTCAAGCTCACGGAGCATTGCTTCGGAGGTCTCGACCCGCGCCTCCGCCTGCTGCCGCCGCTGGGTCCATTCTTCGGGATCGAGGCGGGCCAGCGGGTCGCCAGCTTTCACCCGATCTCCCTCATGCACTGCGATCGCGGTGATCTGGCCGGGGATCTCGAATCCGAGCCTCGCCTCGGTGGCTTCCACGGTTCCGGAAGAGGAGAGAGTGTCGCCCGGCTGTTCGCGGCTGCGCAGCCAGAACCAGACGGCCACCGCGATCAGGATCAGCAGGATGACGGGGATGACGATCTTGCGACGGTTCATGGTGTGCTCCTGAGATGTTGATCGAGCCATGCGAGATCCAATGCGCCGGTGACGCGTGCGATCTCGACATTCGAAAGGATGCTCTGGTAGCGGGCGGCGGTGAGGGCAGCGCGAGCGGAGAGGAGGTCGGCTTCCGCACGGAGATAGTCGGTCTGGGTGCCGGCGCCGTTCTCCAGTCGGAGCTTCTCGACCCGGGCGACTTCCTCGAATCGATCGACCGCGCGCGACAGGCTGGTGGCGTTGGCCTCATTGCGCTGCCGTGAGGCGAGCGCCGAATCGAGCGCCTCTTCGACGTCCTGTTTCGCGATCCCGATGCTGTCGGACGCTTCGGCCGCGGCTGCCCGCGCGGCCGCGACACGGGCATCGGTCGTTCCACCGTCCCAGATCGGGATGCGGAGGCGAAGCGAGGCATTCCATTCACCGGTGAAGCTCAGGCTGGAGTCACCGAAGTCGGTCCACGCTGCGCCGGCCTGGAGATGCGGATAGTAGGCGGAGCGGGCGAGACTGATCTCCGCCTGTCTGGCAAGGAGCTGCGCGTCCGCCTGCCGGACAGCGGGGTTGGACGCGATGGCGGCGTCGACCAGTTGCCCACGTTCTGCGGCGACGGGTGCGGCGAGGTCGACTGGAGTGAGCATCACGGCCCGGGTCCGCTCGAGGGGAAGCCCGGTCCGGCGAGCCAGGGCGCGTTCGGCATGATCCAGCCTCGACGCGATCTCCACCCTCTCTGCCTCGGCGGCGGCAAGCGCCGCTTCGACCCGGAGCACATCGACCTCGGCGGACTTCCCGACCTCGAAGAGCTGTCGCGCACGGGAGTGCTCGGCGTTGAGTGCCTCGATGCGCGAATCATGGGAGGCAAGGGTCTGCCGCAATGACAGGATGGTGAGGTAGTCGGCGACCGTTCGGGTGATCAGCGCATCGTGGGCCAGATCGGCGCCGGCCCCGGCCGCTCCGCTCCGCGCCCGGGCAGCCTCGATCCGGGAGCGGGTGTTGCCGCCATCGAAGAGAATGTAGTCGGCATTGAGCGCCCCCTGGATCAGAGTCCGGTCGAAGTCGGGAAAGTTGCCGGGCGAAAAACTGTGAATCGGTGAGACCACCATCGGTTCTTCGTATTCGGTTCCGAGGACGGTCGCGGCAATCTTCGGCCCGAAGCCGGTCTTCGCCTCGCGCACCGCCGCCTCGGCCTGATCCACACGATCGGCCGCGGCCTGCACCGACGGATTGGACCGAAGCGCCTGGGTGACCGCCTCCTCGAGTGTCAGGAAGGCGGGGGGATCCGCCGCGCGGAGTGGAGCGGCGACTGCAAGGGCCGCGATCAGGAAAGCCAGCAGGGGCGGACTCATTCTCTTCATCAGGACTCCTTCCTCTTCTTCTTTCGGGAAGGCCGGTTCGGCTTCGGGAGATCGATCCCATGGAGGACCAGGTCGCTCACGGCCGCCGACAGCTCGTCCGGCGACGGCTCGATGAACTGCTGAGGGATGTCGTCGCCGAGAATCTCGCGGATGCGTGCACGAATGGGACTCGCGGTGATCATGAAGATCATTCCGCCGGCGACGATCATGTGAGTGATGAGCGGATTGACTTCCCGGAACGTCCCGCGGTCGGCGCCTTCGCGGAGGATCCCGGCGATGATCCGGAAGATCCCGGCCATCTTGAGAAGAACGGGCTCCGGGAGGGAAACCCCTCCGGAGGCCACTTCCCGGAGCATCAGCGGCCCGAAGTGAGGATTCTCCCGCGCCGTTTCGGCGATCGTCTGGAGGGCGATGCTGAATCGCTCGTCGGGATCCTCGACATCGCGGGTTTGGCTCTGAATGGATTCGAGCACGCGATCGAACACGGCGGAGAGCACCTGGGCGTACAGCTCGTCCTTGTCGCCGATCTGGTAGTAGACGGTCGCTTTGTTGACCTCGGCGCGGGCGGCGATCTCGTCGACCCGTGCCCCGGCGAACCCGCGAGTGGCGAAGATTTCGGTGGCCGCGCGGAGGATTCGTGTGCGGGGATCATCGATAGGAGTCGGAGTCTTCACGAAATTTTCCCTCAACCATCCGGTTTAACCAACCAGTTAGTTGAAAATTCCCATTCGATCTCGAGCCCTCGAGGAGGCAAAGATGCGAAACGTGATTCGATTCCTGTTTGTCGTCGCCGCGGTTCTGAGCGTTGGAACGCTCCGGCTGTCGGCACATTGTGATTCCGTGGACGGCCCGGTCGTGGCCGACGCGAGAGTGGCGCTCGAACGAGGAGATGTCACTCCAGTCCTGAAGTGGGTCCAGGTGAATGCCGAGCCGGAGATCCGCGAGGCCTTTGTCCGTACGATGAAGGTCCGCGCCGGAGGGGCGGAAGCCGCTGAGCTCGCCGATCGGTGGTTCTTCGAGACGCTCGTGCGTGTGCACCGGGAGGGCGAGAATGCTCCCTACACGGGGCTGAAACCGGCGGGCACAGACGTCGGGATGGCGCTTCGGACCGGTGACGAGGCGGTGCAGAGCGGATCCCTGGACCCGGTGGAGGCTCTGGTGCTGTCGCGCGTGCGGGAGGCGTTGCATCACCGTTTCGGCGAGCTGCGGGAAGCAGCGGCGCATGCGGATGAGAGTGTGGATGCCGGGCGTCGCTGGGTGGCCGCGTACACCGAGTTCATACATACGGTTGAGCGCTTCGATCGCGACGCGACGACTTCCGCTGTCGCGCATGCGCACCAGGACCATCCATGAAGCTCGCGGCCGATCCCGGTGAAGCGCTCCTTCCCGGGTCGGCCCGAATCGTGGGAACGGATCGGGATTGCCCGGGGGAAGGTTGCTGTTGGTCCGGACTGAATGAGCACCTACTGCGAAGCCGCCCTCGGTCACCCTTTCCACGGCCCCTATCACGAGCGGGAGTATGGATTCCCCCTGCGTGAGGATGATCCCCTGTTCGAGCGTCTGGTTCTCGAGATCAATCAGGCGGGTCTGTCGTGGCTCACGATCCTGAAGAAGCGGGATCACTTTCGCCGCGCATACGACGGATTCGCCATCGAGACAGTGGCCGCCTATGGTGAGAGGGAACGGAGCCGGCTGCTGGCGGATCCGGGGATCATCCGGAACCGTCTGAAGGTGGATGCGGCGATCGAGAACGCGAGGAGGCTCCTCGAGCTGCGCCAGGAGTTCGGCTCGTTCGCCTCCTGGCTGGATCGCCATCATCCTCTGCCGAAAGAGGACTGGGTCCGGCTGTTCCGTAAGACCTTCCGGTTCACGGGAGGCGAGATTACGGGGGAGTTCCTTCTCAGCACGGGCTACCTCCCCGGTGCGCACCACAAGAAGTGTCCGATCTACAGGAAGGTCCTTGCCGCCCGACCTCCCTGGTGCGCGAGCCCTGGACGGAAGAGTCTCTGATCGCGTGGGCCGGCCAGGCCCCATTTTCGGCGAGATCCGGGACTGAATCCCGCGAAAATGGTCGATTTGCGACACCGGTCACGGCGGCTTGTGACCCGGGTCATGATTGATTGTCAAGTCGATGCTTATTCTGCGAAGAGGCGAAAGAAGCTGGCTCGTGTGGGTACCACAAACAGGGAGATTGCTGCCAGAGTGGCCGGCGATGCCCGGATCGAATGATCCGGCAGCAGGCGCGGAACGGCTGGTTTCGAGCGACTCCTTCCCCTTCGGGCTTTTCATGGGAGTTGCCTGTCCTCACCCCGGCTGACGGGGTCGAATCCGAGTGTTCGGGTGAACCCGCAGCGGAGGGCCGGCAGGCCTGGCGTGAACCTCGTCGGCTGACGTTGTCCCGCCGTTTGGAATGCAAGTGGAGAGTGGTATGAAGTTCTCGACCCGCTACACACTGTGGCTCCTCCTTCCCCCGATGTTCATCGCTGTTCCACTGGCCTTCCTGTTCTTCCTTCAGGTGGTGCAGATGGACGCGCGGGAGACATGGCGACTGGCGGTCACGGTTGCGGTCGGGGTCCTGATTGGGGCGGTGTTCTTCTCGCGCTTCGTGCTCTCACACGCGAGCGCCGTCGAGAAAGCCGTGGGGGATGGACGTGATGTTTCGGCAGCAACCTCCAGTTGTCTGATTCGAACCGAGATCGCCGGTCTGACCTTCTGGGGCGGTAGTGGCCTGGTGCTCATGGTGGTCTGCACGCTGTGGCGGGGTCAGAGTCTGTTCGCTCTCCAGGGTTACGTTCTGTCGGCCCTGGTGATGGTCACTCCTTCGATGGCCTGGACCTACTGGACAGGCAAATCGATGCTGCTGCGATTCACCGACGGGATCGAAGGGGTTCGATACCAGGCCCGGTATTTTTCCTTCCGTGCGAAGATCGCGATGGTCGTCGTCGGGTTCTTCGTCGTGTCGGCGGGGGTGATGGTTCTGGTCATCGCCGCGCGGGTGTCGGACCGGCTGGAGGCTTCGTCACTCGAATCGGCAGAACCGGCGTTTCAGGCGATTCTGGCAGACGTGAACAGCGGTTCCGGCGCACCTCGGGAACGGCTCTCCGCGGCGGCAGCGCTGCTCCCGGAGAATGGCGGCCTGGCGCTGATCCGCTCGGGGACGGTGATCGCCTCGATCGGCGAGGAACCGGCGCTCCAGGAAATCAGCGCGATCCAGCGCCTTGGAGGAGGCAACAGCCTGAGCTTTGCCGGAGACCGCGCCATCCGATTCGAGCCGATGACCGATGGTTCGATTCTGGCGCTGTCGATGGCCAGCCCCTTCCATGCGACCGCGGTCGAGATCGAGCTGTACGGTCTTCTCGTAGCGGTGATCACCGCCCTGATGTTTCTTCTCGCGATGCACTTCCTTGCGGAGGATCTGACCCGACCGGTCCGTCATCTGATCCTTGCCTCCGAACGGATGGCAGCGGGCGATTTCACCGGCAATCCGAGCGTCTTCGCGGATGACGAGGTGGGGAGGCTGACGGTCAGTTTCTTCGAAACACGCGACAATCTCCGTCGTCTGATCGGCCGCGTCGGGGGAAGTGGTGTATCCGTCACGCGAGGTGTGGAGGTGATTCAGGAGGGAACCTCCATGCTGATGAACAGCGCGCGGGAACAGGGCGAACAGATCGAGCAGTCCAACCTCGCCCTGGAGGAGGTGAAGCTGGGTGCGGAGGAGGTGATGAGAGCGGCCAGCGAGGTCTCATCATTCACTCAGGACTCCGCCAGCCGGGCCATCGAGCTGGAAAGCTCCGCCTCCGAGATCGCCCGGAACGTCAACCAGTTGTTCGAGTCGGTGGAGAAGATCTCCTCCTCGACCTCTCAGATCGACGCATCCGCCGTGGAAATGGCGCGCCGGACCGACTTTCTTTCCCAGGTGGGGGAGCAGGTGCTCAGCTACGTTTCGGAGATGGATGCCACCGTCGAGCAGTTTCGCCAGGCCACCGAGACGACGGCGGAGATGTCCGGCAGGATGCGCGAGCTCGCGGATGCCGGAGGCGCATCGGTCGAGGATACGGTCGAAGGGATCAAAGTCGCACAGGAAGCCACACGCCGCACCGCCGGGATGCTCAATAACCTGCAGGGCAGTATCAGTCAGATCAACATGGTTCTGACCGTGATCGAAGAGCTCGCGGAGAAAACCAACCTGCTCTCGCTCAACGCGGCCATCATCGCCGCGCAGGCCGGCGAGCACGAGTTCGGATTCTCGGTGGTCGCCGATGAGATCCGGGAACTGGCCGATCGTACCCGCAAGTCCACCCGCGAGATTCACGGCATCATCCGGGCGATCCGCCCTGCGGCAGAGGCGGCGGTCACCGCGATGAATGACGGGGTCACCCAGGTGGACCAGAGTGTGGGGCTCGCCGCGAAAGCGGTCTCGTCGCTTTCGGAGATCCGCCAGAGTGCGGAACAGACGTTCGAAAATACGCTACGGGTCGCGAAGTCGATCGAGCAGCATGCGGAGGCGAGCCGGCAGCTCCTCGAGGTCGCTTCCGGAATGACCGACGATATCGGGGCGATCACCTCCGCAACCGGCAGTCAGGCCGAAGCCACCCGTTATGTCGCACGCGAATCGGAGCGGGTGCGGGATATCGCTCTGCAGGTCCGGAATGCCACCGAGGAACAGAGCCGGGCGGCCAGCGGAATCAGTCGTGCGATGGAGCAGATCGCTGCTGGTGAACTGGTGATGCGAACCCAGTTGGAGAATCAGTTCCAGAGTACCGAGCAGATCGCCTCCTCCGCGCGGGTGACCCTGGAGATCTCGCGCCGGAACGATTCCATCGCGCAGGAGTTTCAGGCGCAGCTTCAGGAGCTTTCCAGGAGTGGCCGGCAGTTCCAGAGCGAGCTGGGCCGATTCCGTCTGGAGGCGAGGGATGAGCGCTCGGCGACGTCTCCTGCTGTGGAAAGACGCGAGCCCGGAAGCGGCCGGCCCCGCCGCCCCGCGATGGAGACGGTCTGACGACCCATAGCATCGTGCGTCGCACGTAGGGTCCATTTCGTCAGCGGTGAAGTTGCCGATGGCCAGGACCGTCCTTACGACACCCCTCTAGAGCTTGGCGCCGGGTCGCAGGCCGAGGGGTCTGTCCACCAGCCGTTCCAGCGAGCGCTGGTCGTCGACTTCGGCCAGCAGGGTGAGCTGAAATGCGCGCGCCAGATGGTCGACCCACTGACGGAAGAAGCGCTCCTCCAGCCCTTCGAAGGACGCAGCGAGCTCGTCGGCCCGGTTCGGAAAGGACTGCCGGATGCGGTCGAGCAGAGGGCGGTGGCTCCCCTTCTTCCGCGCGGCGCGCAGAGCGTCGAGGACCAGGATGTTGGTCGTTCCTTCCCAGATCGGGAGGACCTGCGCGTCCCGCAGGAGGCGCGGCAGCGGAGATTCCTCGATATAGGCGTTCCCGCCGATGAGCTCCATCGATTCGGAGACCACCGGCACCGCCAGCTTGCCGGTCACGGCCTTCGCCATCGGAATGACCAGACGGAGAGTGAGCGCCGCTTCCTCGTCGCCCCGGTCGGCCCGGGCAAGGAGATCGACCGCCTCGAAGGTCATCAGCATGGCGGCGCGATGTTCGGCTTCAAGGTCGAACAGAGTTTCCTGAGCCAGCGGAAAATCCACCACCGGCCGATCGAACGCGCGACGGCGCTCGATGTAGTGTCTCGCTTCGAGAATCGCCCGGCCCATCACCGCCACCGACGCGACCGAGTTGTAGAGCCGGGAGAGGTTGAGCATTTCGGTGATCGCCCGGAAATCGCCGACAGGCTCTCCCGGCGCCGCCTCCAGGGTCACTTCACCGGTAGGCATCGAGCGAACGCCGAGTTTCTCCTTCAGACGATCGATCCGGACGCCAGGATTGTCCGAGGTCAGGATGAGGAAAGTCTCCAGGCCCCGGGTCCCCGGCTCTCCGCCCTCGGGGCGGGCGGTGGCGAGCACGACTTCCGCGTCGACGTTGGAGCAGAACCACTTCTCGCCCTGGAGGGTCCAGGCTCCCTGCTCGTCGCGGGTGGCGATCGTCTCGTTGGCGCCGACATCCGAGCCACCCGCTTTCTCGGTCAGGAACATCGCCCCGGTCCAGAGCTCCGGCCGCTCCCGTGCCGCCAGATGCGGCACCACCCGGTCGATCTGCTCCCGGGATCCGAACCGGCTGATCACCCGGGCCGCGCCATCGGTCATGCAGACCGGGCAGTAAAGCCCCGCTTCCGCCATGCCGAACAGATAGCCAAGGGCGAAGCCGACCAGATGAAGATGGGTCCCATGCTCGGCGAGCAGAGCGGAGTCGTACTTCATTCCGACCATTCCGGAGCCGTAAGCCACCGTCTCCATCTCGCGGTATGCGGGGTGGTAATCGACCCGGTCGATCCTCTCTCCGCGGGGGGAATGGGTGACCAGCCGGGGGGACTCCCGGTCCGCGATGGCCGAGAGGGGAGCGACCTCACGCGAGGCCTTCTCTCCCATGGAGCGCAGTTGCGGAAGCGCCCATTGCATGGTGGATTCGCTCAGCTTTCGCTCCAGAATCTCCCGGAGTGCGGTGGAGACGTCCCAGTACGAAACTTCCGGTGAATCAGGGATGTGCTCAGTCATTGCAGGGGATTGTACGGCAGTGGCCGTGGGTGAGCCAGTGACCGGGATTGGGTGGTTCCGTCAGGCGCAAAGGTCCGGCAGTACAATAGATCCTGCTCGAGGACGGGTTCGCGGCGATCCTGAACCGGTTGCCCCGGCCTGAGGTGCGTGCGACCGATGATGCCCGACGTCTTCAATCCATCGAATTACGGCTACAACCTGTCGGCCGTTCCGCTGGTCGTGGCGGCGTTTGGCGCCGTGGGCTTCGGCATCGTCACCTGGCGTCGGAAGCGTGCCGCTCTGCTGACGGAGCCGTTCCTGTTTCTGGTGAGCACGATCTTCGTCTGGTTCGGGACCAAGGCGCTGGTTCTGCTCTCGGCAGAAGCCTCGATCGCCTATTTCTGGGCCAAGGTAGGATACCTGGGGATCTGTCTGATCCCCGCGGCGGTTGCGGAGTTCTGGACGACGTTTCTGCGCGCGCATCGAGCCAGCCGGTCATTCCGGGGCCTGCTCTGGGCGCTCTGCGTGGCGGTGATCCCGATCGCTCTGCTCGGCCAGGGGCTTCTCTCGGGTGTCTATCACTACGAATGGGGCTACTACTCGCGTTACGGGGCACTGGGGATTCCGTTCGTGATCTTCTTTTGTGGAGCAACAGTGATCGCGGTTGTGGTTCCATGGGCGGGGCTGGAGCGGAAGGCGAGGCCTCCCGAAGCCCGGCGCTATCTCGCCTGGTTTGCAGTGGCCGGAGTGGCCGTGATCGACTTTCCGGCTGCCTTCGGAGTCCCGCTTCATCCGCTCGGATACATTCCCGTTCTGATCTTCCTTTTTGTTGCGGCTCGCGGAATTCAGATGCATGGCGTGCTGGACATCCGGCCTTCCCATGTCTCCCGTCAGGTGGTCGAGACAATGGAGGATGCGTTGCTGGTCTGTGATGCCGGGGGAAAGATCCAGCTGACCAATCACGCGGTGTCTTCGATGTTCGGCTTTGAACCGGAAGAGATGATCGGCCGTTCGCTGAACCTTCTGGTGGATCCGGACACCACCCTCGGTCACTTCACCAGTCTGAAGAAGGTGCTCCAAGACGGTGTGGTGCGGGACCAGGACCGGATCTTCCGCCACCGGAGCGGAGAATTGATCGACGTGAGCGTCTCGATGTCTCCGTTGAAGAAGGAGGAGCCGGGAGGGGTGGTGGTGATCGTGCGGGACCGGCGGGAGCGGGTGAGGGCGGAGGAGGCGGTGCGGACCTCCGAGGAGAAGTACCGCCTGTTGTTCGAGCGGAGTCTCGCCGGGGTTTACCGTTCCACCCTCGACGGAGTGTTGCTCGAGTGCAACCAGGCGTGCGCGCGGATCCTCGGATGGTCGCACCCCTCGGAAGTGCTCTCCCGCTCGATTGACGACATCTACGTCGACCTCCGGCAGAGAACCGAGGCGATCCGGATGGTGCAGTCTGCCGGTTCGCTTCCGGGGATGGAATTCGTGCTGCGCCGGAGGGATGGCAGCGAAGTGAGTGTGGTGGAGAGTCTGGCCGTGGTTCAGGAGGAAGGGGGAGATCCCTATCTTCAGGGGACGATGGTGGACATCAGTGATCAGAAGCGGGCCGAGGCGCAGATCCTCTACTACGTGAATCACGACGTCCTGACCTGCCTTCCCAACCGTACCCTGTTCCGGGACCGGATGGATGTGGCGGTGGCTCAGGCGGAGCGGAGTGGTGCGGGGCTCGCGGTTCTGGCGCTGGACATCGACCAGTTCAAGATGGTCAATGAAATTCGCGGGCAGACGGCCGGAGACGAGCTCCTGGTGATTCTGGCGGAGCGGCTCGAACGGGCTCTGCGGCGCACCGACACCCTCGCCCGCATCGGGGGTAACGAATTCAACATTCTGCTGATGGACATCGAGAGCTCCAGCAATGCGGTTCGCCTGGCGAAGAAGTTTCAGGCGCTGGTCACCGAGCCGTTCAGAATGGAAGGGGCGGATCTTTTCCTGACCGCCAGTATCGGTCTGGCTCTTTTTCCCTCGGACGGCGCGGATTCGGAGACCCTTCTGCGAAGCTCCGGAAACGCTCTACGGGAGGCCAAACAGGCGGGCCGGGGCCTGATCCAGCTGGCCTCGAGCGAGATGAATCGGATCGCAGCACAACGCACGCTGGTGGAGAACCGGCTGCACGTGGCTCTGGAACGGAAGCAGTTTGTGCTTCACTACCAGCCGGTGGTCGACGTGGAGCGAGGCACGATCGTCGGAATGGAGTCCCTGGTGCGATGGAACGATCCGGACAAGGGGCTTCTCCCGCCGCACGATTTCATTCAGGTCGCCGAGGAGAGCCATCTGATCCTCCCGCTCGGCGAGTGGGTGTTGAGGGAGGCCTGCCGGCAGGCCGCCGTCTGGAATGGGGAGGGACGGAACTGGACCGTCGCCGTCAATCTTTCCCTGCGGCAGCTACGGCAGCCGGAACTGGTCGAGATGCTTCAGGACGTCCTCCGGGTGACGCAGCTCGATCCCACCATGCTCGAGCTGGAGGTCACCGAAACGGCTGCCGCACACAATGTCACCATGACGGTTCGGATTCTCCAGCAGTTGCGGGACCTCGGCGTCTCGGTCTCGATCGACGACTTCGGTACCGGCTATTCCTCGCTCAGTCACCTGAAGAGGTTTCCGATCACGACTCTGAAGATCGATCAGGGGTTCGTACGGGACCTCGAATCCGGACCGGGTGACGTGGCCATTGTGAATGCGATGGTGGCGCTGGCCCGGGAGCTGGATCTGCGGATCATTGCGGAAGGGGTGGAAACCGCCCGGCAGAGCCGGCTGCTGCATCGGATGGGCTGCCGCCGGATGCAGGGCTTCCTGTTCAGCACGCCGCGCCCGGCCGAGACCTTTTCCAGCCCTTCCGAGGTCTCGGCAATCCTGGCTCAGATGTCCGCGGCGGCTCGATCCGAGAGCCGGCCGGAGCCGCCGGCGGAGGTGGCTCCAGAGCGAAAGGACCGCGAGACCGCCTGCTGAGACGTCGGTGGACGCACGCGCTCAGCCGCGCAGATCGGCGTGAACCTCACTGTCCGGGCGACGCTGTTGCCGGAGTGCTTCCCAAAGCGCAATCCCCGCGGCGGTGGAGAGATTGAGCGAACGGACACCCGAGCTCTGCGGAATCCTCACCAGGCGATCGCTCCAGCGGTCGCGAATGTCCTCTGGGAGCCCGGCGGTCTCCCGGCCGAAGACCAGGACGACGTCGCCCCGGAGATCGACATCCCAGAGAAGCCGTTCGCCACCGGTCGAGAAAAGCCAGGGAGTGCCGAGCCGGGGAATCTCCCGTTCCAGATCGTTCCAGCACTCCCACACCCGCGGGTCCACGCGCTCCCAGTAGTCGAGCCCCGCGCGGCGCACTTCCGCGGCACCGAGATGAAATCCCAGAGGCCGGACCAGATGGAGCCGCGCCCCCGCGGCGAGACAGGAACGTCCGATGTTCCCGGTGTTCCAGTGGATTTCAGGCTGGACGAGCACGACGTGAATCACGCTGCAGTGATATCCCACAGGGGAGGTCTGGTTCAAGCGCCGTGGGAGCCGAATGGGACAGGGCCACACAGTACCTCGGTGATGTGCGACACATTTTTGGGTACCTGAGGTCACCCGCTTCTGCGTTTTTCGATGCCTACACTCGTGACCAATTCGCACAGAAGACCGTCCCGTCCCCTGCCGCGAAGGAGGCCGCTATGGCGGAAAGGGTGAAGCACTCCGACGATCGGAACACGATCGCCGGCCATCTCGAGCGCTGCGGAGTGGACCGCCGCGAGTTCCTGACGTTCTGCGGGAAGTTGATGGTGGTGGCTCCCGCGGGGCTGGCTCTGACCAGGCACCTCAACGCGGAGGAAGTTGCCGCAACGCTGGAGACAGCGAAACGGCCTTCGGTGATCTGGCTGCACTTCCAGGAGTGCACCGGTTGCACGGAGACTCTGCTCCGGGCGACCGAGCCTGATCTGGCCGATCTGATCTTCAACCTGATCTCGCTCGACTACCACGAGACCGTGATGGCCGCCGCGGGCTATCAGGCCGAAAAGGCACTGAACGACGCGATGGAGCAGAACCGCGGCAAGTACGTGCTGGTGGTCGAGGGGGCGGTCCCCACGAAGAGTGACGGAAACTTCTGCAAGGTTGCCGGAAAGACGGCGAAGCAGATGCTCACGGAGGCCGCGGAGGGTGCGGCGGCGATCATCTCGATCGGCTCGTGCGCCTCCTGGGGCGGCATTCCGTCCGCCGGGGACAATCCCACCGGTGCGGTCGGCGTGGACAAGATCATCACGAACAAGCCGATCATCAACATCCCCGGTTGCCCTCCCAATCCCTACATCCTGATGGGCACGGTCCTGCAGTATGCGACCCATGGGTCGCTGCCGGCCCTCGACGAATCGAAGCGGCCCCTGTTCGCCTACGACCGCAAGATTCACGATCAGTGTCCGCGGCGCGCCCATTTCGATGCAGGCGAGTTCGCGCTGGAGTTCGGCGACGAGGGGCACCGGCACGGCTGGTGTCTCTACCGGCTGGGATGCAAGGGGCCGGCGACGCATGCGTCCTGCTCCACCCGTCACTTCAACAACATCGTCGATGCATGGCCGATCGGTGTCGGCAGCCCCTGCGCGGGCTGTACCGAGGAATCGGTGGCCTTCAAGGTTCCTCTGTTCGAGACCGTCGACGTCGCCCGTCCGGTTCCGCCGGACACTTACCCGGCGATCTTTCCCGATTACGGCGGCGTCAGTCCGGTGGCCACCGGGGTGGCCGGCGTGATCGGCGGAGGTCTGGTCGGCGCCGCAATCATGGCCAGCCGCAAGCTCGGCAAGAGCGACTCGGAAGAGGGCGGCGAAGAGACGAAGGAGTAGAGCGATGGAGATCAGCCGACGTTCATTGCTCAAGGGTCTCACCGCGGCCGCTGGAATGACCGTTCTGCCCGCCACGGTCGAGGCGCGGGAAAAGGTCGAGCCCCGGCCCGACGCGAAAGGGCTCCTCTACGACGCGACCCGCTGCATCGGATGCAAGAGCTGTGTGGTCGCCTGCAAGGAAGCCAACCATCTGCCGGCCGACACCACCACGTTTGGTGGCGGGCTCTACGATGCGCCGGCCGGCCTGAACCAGTACACCAAAAACGTGATCCAGCTCTACCGGGAAGGCGACGAGTATTCCTTCGTCAAGAAGCAGTGCATGCACTGTGTCGATCCCGGATGCGTCAACGCCTGCATGCTCGGGGCGATGCACAAGGGCGAGTACGGCATCGTGAGCTGGAATCCGGACCGCTGCGTCGGATGCCGGTACTGCGAAGTGGCCTGTCCCTTCGAGGTGCCGAAGTTCGAGTGGTCCAGCGCTGCACCGAAGATCGTCAAGTGCGAGCTCTGCCGCGACCGGATCGCCGAAGGGAAAGAGCCGGCCTGTTCAGAGGTCTGCCCCCGGCAGGCCGTGATTTACGGCAGTCGCGACGAGCTTCTCCAGGACGCCCGCAACCGGTTGAAGGACTCGCCGGACAAGTACGTCCCGAAGATCTACGGCGAGACCGAACTGGGTGGAACCCAGGTGCTGTACCTCTCCCACATTCCGTTCGAGGATCTCGGATTCCGGTTTCAGGATGAAGCGTCGGCTCCGAATCTCCAGCAGACGGTCCAGAGCGGGATCTACCAGGGCTTTGTCGCCCCGATCGCTCTCTACGCGGTGCTCGGAGCGGTGATGTTCCGCAATCGCAGGAAGACGGAGTCGGAGTCGACGGATTCCGAGACCGGGAAGGAATGAGGAGACGACGATGAAACAGGTCAGATGTGAACCCGTCGGCGGCCCTCTGATGACGCCTTTCTACCGGATCCTGCTGGCGATCGGAGCGGTGGGGATTCTCGCCATCATCTGGCGGTTTGCGGTCGGGCTCGGTGCCTCCACGGCGTTGAGCGACGGCTATCCCTGGGGACTCTGGATCGCATTCGATGTGGTGACCGGAACGGCGCTGGCCTGCGGTGGATATGCGGTGGCGCTGCTGGTCTACATCTTCAACAAAGGGCACTATCACCCGCTGGTCCGTCCGGCGCTGCTGACCAGTGCGATCGGCTACACCCTGGCCGGCCTGGCGGTGGCCATCGACGTCGGCCGCCCCTGGCTGCTCTGGAAGGTGCCGCTGTTCGTCTGGCACTGGAACAAGCATTCCGTACTGCTCGAGGTGGCGGTCTGCATCATGGCCTACACCCTGGTGCTCTGGATCGAGCTCTCTCCCGCATTCTTCGAGAAGTGGGCGGAGAGCGGCCGCGAGGGTCTGCGTCGGTTTTCGCAGAAGGCGGCGCCGTTCATCGACCGGATCCTGATCGCGGTCGTCGCGCTGGGGATCGTTCTGCCGACGATGCACCAGTCGTCGCTCGGAAGCCTGATGCTGATTGCGGGACCGAAGCTCAACCCGATCTGGCGGACCGGCTTTCTGCCACTGTTCTACCTGATGACCTGTCTGGCGATGGGTTATGCGGTGGTGGTGTTCGAGTCGACCTTCGCGGCGCGCGCATTCGGACGTGATCCGGAGACCGAGATGATCGCGAAACTCGGGCGGATTGCCGCCTGGGTGACCCTCGTCTTCGTGGCGATGAGGTTTGCAGATCTGATCATGCGTGGTGTGCTCGGCCTGACATTCCAGCCGACCATCGCCGCACTCCTGTTCTGGGTCGAGACGATCCTGTTCGTCGCACCCTTCGTGATGGTGCTCCGCGGGATCCGGGATTCGCGATCCCTTCTGTGGATCGCCGGCCTGGTGGGATTCGCCGGTGCGCTCTATCGCTTCGACACATTCCTTGCCGCATTCGATCCGGGTCCGGGATGGCACTACTTCCCCTCGGTGGGCGAGACTCTCATCACCCTCGGCCTGATCTCGATCGAGATCGCGGTCTACATCGCACTGGTCAAACGGTTCCCCATCCTGAGCGGCCGTGCCACCACGTCGTCTGCTCACTAGGAGGAAAGGCATGTCAAAACGAATTGTCATCGATCCCATCACCCGCATCGAGGGTCACCTCCGCATCGACGTGGAAATCGACGGCGGCCAGGTCAACAAGGCGTGGGCCTCGTCGACCATGTGGCGCGGCATCGAAAGCATGCTGGTCGGTCGGGACCCGCGGGACGCCTGGTTTTTCACTCAGCGTTTCTGCGGCGTCTGCACCACCGTCCACGCCCTCGCCTCGGTGCGCTCCATCGAGAATGCCCTCGATCTGGAGATTCCGCTCAACGCGCAGTACATCCGGAATCTCATCATGATCTCCCACGCGCTGCACGATCACATCGTGCACTTCTACCACCTCTCCGCGCTCGACTGGGTCGACGTGACTCAGGTGCCCAACGCCAACCCGGCGAGCACCTCGGCGCTGGCGGAGAGTCTCTCCCCATGGCCGGGCAACTCGAAGATGGAGATGAAGCGCGTTCAGGACCGGATCAACGGATTCATCGGCGGCGGCCAGCTCGGCCCCTTCGCCCAGGGCTACTGGGGGCATCCCGCGATGAAGCTCCCCGCCGACGTCAATCTCCTCGCCACCGCACACTACCTTCAGGCGCTCGAGTACCAGCGCTATCCCAATCAGGTGGTCGCGATTCTCGGCGGCAAGACTCCGCACATCCAGAACATGGCTGTCGGCGGGGTCTCCAATGCGATCAATCCGGACAGCGAAGCGACCCTCAACGTCGATCGTCTGTTCCAGATCAAGGGACTGCTCGACAAGGTCGTGCCCTTCATTCAGCAGGTCTACTTCAACGACGTCTGTGCGGTCGCTGCGTTCTATCCCGAATGGTTCGGGTACGGTGCGGGCGTGACCAATTACATGTCGGTTCCGGATCTCCCGCTGGACACGAAGAACACGAAGTTCGACTTCCCCGGCGGCGTGATCATGAACGGTGACCTGGGGTCGTACAAGCCGATCGCAGGGCCGCATGACGAGTACTTCCGCAAGGGTGTCACCGAGGACAACACCCACGCGTACTACAAGGGAAGCGGTCCGCTGCACCCCTGGAAGGGCGAGACCGATCCCGACGTCCGGGAGTTCGAGCCGGATGGCAAGTACACCTGGGTCAAGGCGCCGCGATTCGAAGGTCAGCCGATGCAGGTCGGTCCTCTGGCGAACATCCTCTGCGCCTATGCTGCCGGTGACCCTCTGGTGCAGAAGTGGGCCGGACGTGCGCTCGAAGTGGTGGCGCAGATCTCCGGAAAGAAGGTGGGTCCCGAGGTGCTCCATTCCACGCTCGGCCGGCACGCCGCGCGGGCCATTCGCGCCGCGGTTCTCTCCGAACTGGCCATGAAGCACTGGCAGCTCCTGGTGGACAACGTCATGGGTGGAGACACCACCACGTTCAATCGTCCGGTCTTTCCGAAGGGCGAGGTCGAGGGGATGGGCTTCCACGAGGCGCCGCGTGGCACCTTGTCGCACTGGGTGGTTCTCAACGACGGAAAGATCAAGAACTACCAGGCCGTCGTTCCGACCACCTGGAATGCCAGTCCGCGTGACGACCGTGGTGTGGCCGGACCGTATGAAGCGTCGCTGGTGAAAAATCCGATCGCCGATGCGGAGAAGCCGCTCGAGGTGATCCGCACGGTGCACTCGTTCGATCCGTGTATGGCCTGCGCCTGCCATGTGTTCGACCCGAACGGAAACGATGTCGCGCAGGTGAAGGTGCTCTGATCATGGCAGAAAAGATCGGTGTGTTCGGGATCGGCAGTCTTCTGATGGGCGATGATGGCATCGCTGCCTGGGTGATTCGTGAACTGGAGACCGGGTGGCGCTGGCCGGAGCACGTCGAGATCGTCGATCTGGGCACCCCGGGGGTCGAGTTGCCGACCTTCGTGCTCGATTACGACGTCGCCATTTTCGTCGATGCGGTGGCCACCGGGGGGGCGCCCGGCTCGATCGAGTTGTACGAGCGGGCGGAGATCCTTCGCCACGCTCCGGGAATCCGGCTCAGCCCTCACGATGCCTCACTTCGGGAGACGCTGCTGACGTTCGAGCTGGCGGAGGTGGGGCCGACCGAGGTGGTGCTGGTGGGAGTCACCCCGAGTGCCACCCGTTCGGGGATCGGACTCTCGCCCGAGGTCCAGGCCGCCGTTCCGCGAGTCGTCGAAGTGGTTCGCGATCTTCTCAGCCTTCACGGTGTGGAGAGCGAGCCGCGGCCCCATGATCCGCACGAGCTGCCCTGGTGGGAAGCGATGCCCGAGGCCTGCGGCATCACCTGAGGATAATCAGACGCCTCGAGGATCGAGGTGTGGGACGAAAGAACGCCGGCGGGAGACCGCCGGCGTTCCTGTTCATGCCGTGCCGCTCCGCGGAGATGCGATGTTCAGCGCGGCTGGCCCATCACAAAGATCGCGTCGCCGTTGACGTTGTCGGTGACCGCGGCGTAGAGGTAGCAGTCCAGCGGCTCATCGCTCGGCGCGTCGGACGGATAACTCACCGTGTAGATGACGTAGAAGTCTCCGATGTCCGCGGTGTGAGGAAGAAAATCGCTCGCGGCAAGCTGCTGCTGTTGCCCCTGCCGGATGTAGTAGGAGAAGCCGTCGAGCAGCGTCCCCTCGGGGGTGAACGCCTGAAAGCTGATCACCACCGGGACGGAAGTGTGGTTGAACCAGCCGATGTTGGTGCGCATGCCCGTGCCCGATTCGATCGGCTTGTTGAAGAGGTGAGGGAGCACACCACGCCGGATGTTCCCGATCTCGCTGGTGGCCGCGATTTCGAACTGTCCGAACGTTCCCTTGCCTGCCGAGACCTGATCGTTGTAGATCCGTGCAGTGACTTCGATCGGCCTGGAACTGATCACCCGCATCGCCCCGAGGGCCTGGTCGAGGCCGAACTGATTCTTCATCACGTCATCGAGGACGAGCACCTGCCCGGCCGGGATGATCTTCGTGACCGTCTGTGCCGGCGAGTCTGTGGTGATGCCACCGGGCCACCACTCGATGGTGGCGATTACGTCCCCGGGATTCGAATCCGTGTCGGCGGCGGTGAGGCGAAGGTCGGTGACGAACTTGGTCGTGCCGGCTCCCGGGACCCGTCCGACCACCGGAAGGGTGTAGACGCCGGACTCTCCTTCGGCGGAGAGTCGTCCGAGAATGGCTCCCTCGGGATAATCACTGTTTTTCAGAACGGCGGTGACCCGCCTGGGCTGGGATACGAGGAACGTGTCGGGGATGGCGGTTGCGGTGCCCGCCCCCGTGGCGGACGAGAGCGAGAGGCTCAGAATGGGGTCGGCCAGACCGGATTCCGGATCCGCAACGAGCTCGATCTGTGCCGGCAGAACGACGTTCTCGACATGGGCGGCCCAGGCCACGGGCGAGCCGTCTCCAGGAACCACCAGAGAGAGCCAGCCCTCTCCGTTCGGATCCCCCCCGGCAGTCGCGCCGAGTTGACCTCCGGTCATCTCGGTATGCAGCAGCGCTGGCGTTGGCGTCTGGGCGAACAGGGGAATAGTCAGAATCGAGACGATCACCGCCACGAATTTCCATCGGTTCATCAGGTCCTCCTCCGGTTGATTGTGGTGCACGCATTGTACCCGGGAGGAGATGCCTGAATTGTGAACGGGATCACGAAACCGTCCGACCCGAGGACGGTGCCCGCGCTTTGACGATTCGTCGTTGCGTCCTGCCGGCGGCCCTTTCAGGACAGGGGTGTCACGAAGATCCAGATCGCGGGGGTGCCGCGCGGTGCTCGACCGGGTGGTCGGTCCGATGCTCGAGGAGGTCGGCCGCCGGTGGGAGTCGGGAGACTGGACCGTCGAAGAGGAACACCGGATCTCGAATCTGATCGGTGAGGTGATCGACCGGGAACGCCCGTCACCACCGCTGAACAGCCCCTCGCTCTGCTCGGATGTCCGCCGGGTGAACTGCACGATCTGCCATTGCGGATGGTGCGCCTCGTGCTCGAGATCAACGGCTGGCGCACCGACTATCTCGGGGCGAATGTTCCCTGGGCGGGGCTTCGCGAGGCGGTGGAACGACAGAAGCCGGATCTGGTCCTGCTCGCCGGCAGGGCGTCGGCGGCGTTTTCGACCGAGGAGTTTCTCGACCTCGTCCGCTGGTGTGACCGCCAGGGCATCCTCCTCGGAATCGGAGGAAGCTGGGCCCGCGGTGGCCGCGGCCGGGACGAAAGAGTCTCCCGCTTCCGTTCACTTCGCGGATTCGAGCGCTGGTTGCGCAGCGGCGAGCTCGCTCGACGGGCGGGGCGACGCGGGTGAGCCCATGGGTGGGCTCACCCGGAACGGAGGTGTCCCTCTGTCGGTTTTTTCACTCCACCCATCTGGCGATGAACAGGTTGGTCGAATGGCTGTCGGGATCCGCGCGGTTCGAGCCCCAGACGATCCACTGACCATCGGGACTCCACATCGGGAAGCCGTCAAACCCCTCGGCCGTGGTGATCCGCTCCGGATCGCCGCCACTCTTGTCCACCAGCCATAGATCGAATTCGCGACCATCTTTCGATCCAACGTTCGAGGCGAAGATGATCCGCTGTCCGTCCGGTGAGAAGTAGGGGCAGAAGTTCGCGGCGCCGTTCGAGGTAATCTGCCGCTTGTTCGTTCCGTCCGCGTTCATCACGAAGATCTCGAGCTCGTTCGGCCGGATCAGCCCGTTCGCGAGCAGTGCCCGGTAATCCTCCAGTTCCTTGCCCTGGGGTCGGCTTGCGCGCCAGACGATCTCCGAGCAGTCCGGGCTGTAGAACGCGCCACCGTCGTAGCCGGGCGTGTCGGTCAACTGGCGGACCTGTCCCGCCTCGTCCATTTCGTAGAGGTCGAGATCGCCGTTGCGGGTCGAGGTGAAGACCATCTTTCCGCCGCGATGGCACCAGGTCGCTTCCGCGTCATACCCCGGGCTCTGCACCAGCGGTCTGCGCCAGCTTCCGTCGACCGCGGCCTCCCAGAGCTCGTACCCGGGATAGATCGCCCAGACGTATCCCTGGGAGAAATCCGCCGGAGGAGGACAGTCGGGGCTGGCAGTTTCGGTCGAGGCGTAAATCACCCGATCCGCCTCCGGATAGTCGAAGTAGCCGCAGGTGGTGCGACCTTTTCCGGAGGACACCATGGTGAGCTTTCCGGTGGCGAGGTCGAGAACGTACTGCTGATCACAACTGCCCGGCTCGGTGGTCGCCTGGAAGCTCAGTCTGGTCCCGTCGGGGCTGAAGTAGGCCTCCGCGTTCTCACCACCGAAGGTGAGCTGCCGGACGTCGGCGAAATGCCTCTCGCCTGGAAACCGCTTCGAAAACGGCTTTCCAGCCTGAATGACGAAGTTCTTTCCGGGACGGTTCGCATACCAGGGATCCATGGCAGGTTTGCTTTCGCCTTTCGAGGGCGCCGCCGCCATCGGGTGCGGTGGCTGTGCCGGCTCCGGATGCGCCGCGGGAGGTTCGGTCGGTTTCGGATTCGTTTCGTCCTCCGCGTCTTTTTTCGGGGTGGCGTGTGCGGACGGGCCGCTGTTTTGCGACGGTCGTGATCCGAGCGTGGCGCGCAGCGTCTTCTGCTCACCGTCGCGGATCACCACCACGTCGATGGTCTCGCCGGGCTTGTTGTCCTGCAGGGCGAAGGTCATGTCGTAGAGGTTGTCGATCTTCGTGCCGGCCATTCCGATGATCCGGTCTCCCCCCTCGATGCCCGCGAGGTCGGCCGGACCGCCTGGGCGGACGTCGCCGAGCAACACCCCTCCCGTGGTCTCACCCATCGCGCTGTAGTCGGGGATGGTTCCGAGGTAGGCACCGTAGCCTCGGCTGTCGCCTTCCATGGCGGGAGCGGTCTGGGCCCGGGCGTACTGAGGGGTGAGCTCACCGAGAGCGACCTTGCGTGCGAGCGCCGCGGTGAGAAAGGCGATCTTCGCTCCGCCCTCGTCGTTGAGCGTCGCGGCGTCGTCGTCGGGAGTGTGGTACTGCTCGTGTGCTCCGGTGAAGAAGTGCACCACCGGAATGTGTGCAGCGTAAAAGCTGGTCTGATCGGAGGGGCCGTAACCGTCACCGCCCATCGCCAGTTCCAGTCCTTCTCCTTTCGCCACCTCGGCGAGGGCGTCGTGCCATTCTGGCGCCGAGTCGGAGCCGAGAGCGGCGAGCTTGTCGTCGCGCAGCCGTCCGACCATGTCGAGGTTGATCATCGCCACAACCTTGTCCAGGGGAATTGGAGAGTGGCCGACGAACCAGGCGGATCCGGCGAGTCCGACCTCTTCACCGGAGAAGAGTGTGAACACGATGGTCCGATGGCTGGGGACGGCACTGAGCTGGTTGCGCAGGCGTTCGGCGGCCACCAGGACGGCCGCGACTCCCGACGCGTTGTCGTCGGCACCGTTGTGGATCGCGCGCTCGTTGGGGCGCATGGAGCCCTGTCCACCGTAACCGAGATGGTCGTAGTGGGCCCCGACCACGAGGATCTCGCGTGCGAGCGGGCCGCGTCCGGGAAGCATCCCCGCGACGTTCAGCGTGTCGGCGTAGTCGGCCGTCAGCGCCACGGTTCCGTCGATACGGAGGCCCTCGAGCGGAGTCGAGCGGGGGGCGAGGTCGCGGTCGACCTGATTCTGGAACTCGGCGAGATCGATGCCGGCCTGTTTCAGCCACGCCTGAGCGACGGAGGTCTTCACCTGGATGACCGGAATCCCGGCGGGACTTTCGGGGCCGTCGTTGCGGAGAACCGGCAGGGCGTCGCGGCCTTCATCCTGGATCGGGCCGGTGGCGAAGATGACCGCGGCAGCACCTCGTTCGCGGGCCTGATGAACCTTGTATCGCTGCGCCGACCAGCGGCTCGGCTTCCGGCCGTCGAACGGGGAGGCCTCGTCCCGTTCCTGAGGCTCGTAGCGGAGCATCAGAACGACCTTTCCCTTCAGGTCGAGCCCATCCATCTCGCGATAGCCGATGGGCGGGGCTTCAATGCCATAGCCGGCGAAGACGAGAGGGCCTGAGAACGATCCCGGACTGGAGAAGCCGAGAGGAGTCCAGTCGCTCTCGGCGACGCCGGAGAGGCGATTCCCCTCCTGGAGCGAGACGCCGGTCTTGACCTGGAAAGGCTGATGGTAGCTGCCATCGAACACCGGTTGGAGATCGAGGGACTGGAGGCGGTCCTCGATCCACTTCGCGGCGTGGTCGATTCCGGCAGTGCCGAGCCCTCGGCCTTCCATCTCATCGGCGGCCAGGACCGTGACGGCGTCACCGAAGCGCTGGCTCGCCTGTTCCAGAGTCAGGGGCGGCGGTGCGGGTGGGGCCGCGGGTGCGAGCGAGGCAGAGAACAGGAGAATCAGAGCGAATGTGCTGTGAATGCGAACCATAATCACCTCTCGAACCGAAGTCTACAGAAGTTCGGGCAGCATTGGAGAGCGGGGCGCAAACGACTCCGGCCGGGCCTTTCGGGCCCGGCCGGATGGATTGCAGTCGCGATGGTTGCTACTGATTCTGAGCGAGGCCCAGATCGGTGAGGATCTGAGGATTCTCCTCTTCCATGGCGAGAAGCTCATGGCACGCGCCGCAGTCCTGACTGATGGTCTTGCCGCTGTCGTCCTGTGCGGTGTGCTCCTCGTCGTGACATCGCCAGCACCCCGGGAACTCCTCGTGGCCGAGATCGTTGGGATAGCTGCCCCAGGTGATGTTCATCGACGGGAAGACGTTGCGTTTGTAGATTGCGAGGATTCCGGCCGAGGCTTTCTGGATCGCGGCGGCATTCTGCTGTGCGACCTCGGGGTGCTCCTTCTGGTACCAGGCGGCGAGGCGAACGGGGATCTGCTCCGATGCCTGCTCCTGCGAATCGAACTTCTCTTTGAGCACTTCCATGCCGGCGGCCTTGATCCAGGGAATGGAAGGATCGACCACCCCTTCGTTCATCGCCTGGTCGAGAGCCGGTTCCGGCATGTGGAAGGTATGGCTCGGCCGGTTGTGGCAGTCGAGGCAGTCCATCACCCGCTCTTCGTACTGGCCGGCCTTGGCCGGATCCCAGTCACTGTTGGCATAGACGGTCGTCTTGCCGTCAGTCCCGGTGTAGCTGACCCAGGGGATGGTCTGGCGGGAGGGATCGGAGCGATACCGGATGACCACGCCGGGATCGAGATGGAACCCGTGGATGCCGCGGCCCTGCTTCGGACGCCCGGCTTCGGCTCCCCCGATGTGCATCATCAGGACGGTCTCGGTGTGGGTGTTGGTCTCGTCGTCGGCGAAGTGATTTTTCACCACCAGGCGGGAACCGGCGAACTTCTGCGGCCAATGGCAGTTCTCGCAGGTCTCCCGGGCCGGACGGAGGTTGTGAATGGGCGTGGGAATGGGTTTGGAGTAGGTCCCGAGGGTCACCGCGAACACCTGGCGGACGCCGCTGAGTTTGCTCTTGACGAACCAGGAGGCTCCCTCACCGATGTGGCACTCGGTGCAGGCAACCCTGAAGTGAGGTGACTGCTGATAGGCGGTGTATTCCGGAATCATCACCGAGTGGCACTGCAGGCCACAGAACGTGGTGGAGTCCATGTAGGAGATTCCCGCATAGACCAGGTTCCCGGCGATGATGATGTTCAGCGCGGTGGCGGCAGCCACGAAGTAGACCAGCTTCCGGAAGGCCCGGTTTTCCCAGTTCACCGGAGGGAAGTTCAGCGTCCGCCCGTGCCTCACCGCGCTCCGCCGGGTCAGCCAGATCCCCAGGGGAATGAGAAGCAGACCCCCGAAGAAGAGCCCCGGCACCAGCATGTAGAAGAGGATGCCGAGATAGGGGTGTTGCGTCCCGCTCCCGATGTAGACCGGGAGCAGGAACAACCAGGAGACGCCTCCCAGTGTCGCGAGCACCACGCCGATCAGACTGATGACGTTGTTCGAAAGATAGATGATCGGCGCGAGCCATTGACGAAATGATTCCCTCAGACTTGCCATTGCTTTCAGTGTTTCCTTTCGGTCGGAGAGTGAGGCGCCGGAGGTTCTCCAGGCTCTTCGTGTTCTTCCATGTAGCTGCGTGCGGGACCCTTGCCGGTGAGCCATGCCATGCTCATCGGATACACATTGGGATCGAAGATGACACTGTAGAAGTGCCAGATGACGATCGCCAGTGCTGCCAGTACCGCCTCATAGTAGTGAATCACGGTCGCGACGTCCATGAACCAGGTGGGCAGCAGCCGCATGGAGGTGGTTTCGGCCCAGAGCATGATTCCGGTGATGGACATGACCACCCCGCCCCAGACCACGGCCCAGTATTCGGCTTTTTCGATGTAGGAATGCTCGGCGATCACCGGTCGCTCCTTGCGGAGTCCGACGTTGTAGGCGAAGTTGGCGACCGCCTCGTTGATGTCCCGGCCGCGGGGAAGCAGCTCGGTCCAGCGCCGCCGCAGAGTGCGGTGGCTGATCAGCAGGATGACGTGCAGGATGGCCGCGATGATGAAGACGACCGCCGCGATGCGGTGCACCGTTCCGCGGAAGGGAGCTCCCGGGGCGGTCAGTGGCCATGCCCAGAACTGGTTCGGCCACTTCAGGGCGAATCCACTCCAGGTCAGCACGATGAATGAGCTCGCCAGCAGAGCATGCTGGACCCGCTCGAGCGGGAGCATCCGGACCTCGAGGATCCGCTGGTGAATGAAGTTCGGCGTCCGTGCACGGATCTGAAGCTTGCGCAGCCAGTCGCCGAGATTGTGGATCAGCATCAGTCCGAGGGTGATCGGAATGAGGAACAGGTAGATCATGCGGAACAGATCCGCGATCGGATCCTGGCCCTGCCCCTGGACGACGTGGACCGGGGCGATCTCGAAGCGGGTTCCGGCGCCGGGGTGACACTTCCCGCAGGTCTGCGGCAGGTTGTTGGGATTGATCATTGAGCGAGGATCGCTGGACGGGAGGATCTGGTGGACTCCGTGGCAGCTCGCGCAGTTGGCCACCGTCTGGGATCCCGCCTTGAGTGCGAGGCCGTGGTAGCTCTGATCGTAGCTGACGATCCGGTCGGAGGGAAATCCGAACTGCGCGGCGAGAGCGACGGACCCGTGGCATTTTGCGCAGGTCTGCCGGATCTTGCCCGGCTGGACCGGTTCGTTATCGTGCTCTCCGTGGCAGGTCACGCAGGTCGGGGCCTGCCGGTTCCCCTTTTCGATCGCCTGTCCGTGGATACTGAGGGCGAACTTGTCACCCTCGTCCGGATGGCAGGTGCTGCAGAGCTCCACTTCCTCCCGTCGGAAGGGAGTGGTTCCGGGTCGCTGGATCGCATGCGCTTCGCCATGGCAGACACCACAGTCGGGCGCCATGTCATTGCCCGACGCCCGGGCGCGGCCGTGATAGCCGAGTGCAAACTGGTCGGCCTGGTTGAAGTGACAGGTTCCGCAGGGCTTCGGTTCGAGCCCTTCAGGGTGGGGGACCTCCTCCCGGCCTTCATGGCAGGAGAGGCACTCCACCTTCGCATGGGCGGTATCGGCCGCGATGGTGACGTCGTGGCAGTCGGTGCAGGGCGTGGTCTCCTGCGCCCCGGCCACGGCGGAGAGGAGGAAAAGAGAGGAAACAAGGATGAGCGTCCGGACAAACCCGGACTGAATCGATCTCGACATCGGACTGTTCAGCATGAGAGAACCTCGTCTGGAGTTGCTACCGCGTCGGGCTCGGGACCCTTGAAGGCCGCTGTCGGGCGAACTGTGCCGCGCCGGCAAGCGGTTCGGCTCAAGACTAGAGCCGGCTCGAATCAGACCGCATGATCACGGTCATAATCCGATGTGACCGCGGTCACACGCCTGCGGCAAAAGAACATCCCTAGGGGCGTCATCGATCGCGCGCCGGCCCGACCGCAAACGCATCCCACCCACCTTCATTCCCGCGGTCGGGAGCGGTCACCGAGATTCGTGATTCGGGTCACCTTCGTGAATGACCGGCCTCATCGTTCAATGGGTGGGCGGTTGCTACTGTCGTCTCAGCCAGACCGGCTCCCGAACTCCGCACCCTGGTGCGCGGAGTCAGAACGAATCCACAAAGCAGGGCGGACAGACAGCACGGTCCGCCTGGAGGCTCGATGCGCCCGATCCATATCGCCATTCTCGCTCTTCTGCTCGCTCCGGCGGCAATGGGCCAATTGACCAAAGACGACTGCCTCGGCTGTCACTCGGATCCCGATCTGGTGAAGGAAAACGCCAACGGCACCACCACCTCGGTTCACGTCGACCCTGCCAGGTTCGATGCCTCGGTTCACGGATCGCTCGACTGTACCGACTGCCACAGCAGCATCGAGGACTATCCTCATGAATCGGTGGGCCGGGTGGACTGCACCATGTGCCACCCCGACGAGGCCGAGGCGACGAAGAAGGGAATTCACTCCACGATCCTCGGCGGCCATCCCGCCGCCGGCTGCGCCGACTGTCATGGCAACCATGCCATTCAACCACCGAGCGAAAAGCCGGTGCCCGGATGTGCGAAATGCCATCCCAGCGTCGCGGAAAAGCAGCGGCGGAGTCTTCATGGTCAGGCCTCGGCAAAGGGAGATCCGCTGGCGCCCACCTGTTCAGTGTGTCATGGCGGACACGAGATTCGCCCCCACACCGATCCGAAATCTCCGACCGCGGTGATGAACATCCCGCTTCTCTGCGGAAAGTGCCATCGGGAAGGCTCCAAGGTTTCCCAGTACCGGAACATCCCGGAGCAGCGCATCCTCGAGAATTATGTCGACTCCATCCACGGCGAGGGGCTCTTCCGCAAGGGCCTGACGGTCACCGCGGTGTGCACCTCCTGTCACAGCGCACACGAGATCCTGCCCCATACCGATCCGAAATCGACCATTGCCAAGGCGAATGTGGTCAAGACCTGCACCCAGTGTCACGCCAATATCGAGCAGGTGCACCGGAAGGTGATCAACGGAAAGCTGTGGGAGAACCAGCCCCACCGGATTCCGGTCTGCGTCGATTGTCATGCGCCGCACAAGGCACGCCGCGTCTTCTATGACGCCGGCATGGCGAACCGCGACTGCCTCCGCTGCCACGACAACAAGGATCTGACCATGACCCGCAACGGGAAAAAGGTCTCGATCTACGTGGATCCGGATGTTTACGCGGTGTCGATGCACGCCAAGACGGCGTGTGCCCAATGCCACACCGACGTCAGTCCGAGTCACGAACGCCCCTGCGAAACCGTCAAGGCAAAGGTCGACTGCAGTATCTGCCACGAAGACAAAGTCGCCGCCTACAACCGCAGCATTCACGGGCAGCTTGCCGCCAAAGGGGACCCGGATGCGCCGCGTTGTATGGACTGCCACACGGCTCACAGCACGAAGGGACACACCGTCCCGACCTCGCCCACTTACGCGCGCAACGTGCCGGAGCTCTGTGCCCGCTGCCACCGGGCGGGCGAGAAGGCCGCGATCCGGATTCACAGCAAGGTTCCCGATATCGTCCAGACCTACGCCGACTCGATCCACGGAAAGGCCCTCACCGAGAGCGGGCTGGTGGTCACCGCGACCTGTGTGAACTGCCATTCGTCCCACGAAGAACTTCCTCCCCGGGACCCCAACTCGACGGTCAATCCGAAGAACATCGCGAAGACCTGCGGGACTTGCCACAACGGGATCGAGGAGACCTTCGAGAAGAGCATCCATTTCACCGGGAAGCCGAAGAACGGGATGAAGCTTCCGACCTGTAACGATTGCCACTCCGCCCACGCCATCGCGCGGGTGGACAAGCCGGGATTCCGCACCCAGATGATGATGCAGTGTGGGCGCTGCCACAAGGAGGAGGCGGAGACGTTTTTCGATACCTTCCATGGCAAAGTCTCGCGTCTCGGTGCCGAGAAGGCAGCCAAGTGCTATGACTGCCATGGCACTCACAACATCCTTCCTCCGGACAACCCGGAGTCGACTCTCTCGCGCAATCATGTGGTCAAGACCTGTGGACAGTGTCACCCCGGCTCGCATCGGCAGTTCGCCGGATATCTGACCCACGCCACCCACCACGATCCGGCGAAGTATCCCTGGTTGTTCTGGTCCTTCCGGTTCATGGTGGTTCTGCTGGTCGGCACGCTCAGCTTCTTCCTGGTCCACACCGGAGCCTGGCTGATTCGGCTCTGGAGAAGCCGGGAGCTGTGGGGCCCGCACAAGGATGCCGCGGCTCAAACCCCGACGAAGGTCTTCTACAAGCGGTTCAAGCGCTTCCAGCGGATGCAGCATCTGGTCATGCTGCTCAGCTTCTTCACCCTCGCCACGACCGGAATGGCGCTGAAGTTCTCCTACACCGGATGGGCTCAGGTGGTCTCCTGGTTCTTCGGTGGCGCCCAGTCGATGGGCTACGTGCACCGGGTTGGAGCGGTCGTGCTGATCGGCGTGTTCATCGCCCACATCTTCCATCTGGTCCGCACCAAGAAGGAGAAGAAACGCTCCTGGCTGGGAATGCTCACCGGCCCGGATACCATGATGTTCACCCTGAGGGATGTCCGCGAGGTCTGGCAGTCGTTCCGCTGGTTCCTCGGGAAGGGTGAGCGTCCCCGCTACGGACGATTCACCTACTGGGAGAAGTTCGACTACTTCGCGGTCTTCTGGGGCGTGATGGTGATTGGCAGCAGCGGATTGATCCTCTGGTTCCCTGAGCTGATGACCCACTTCCTGCCGGGATGGTCGATCAACGTCGCCACCATCATCCATAGCGACGAAGCGTTGCTGGCAGTGGCATTCATCTTCACCATTCACTTCTTCAACACTCACTTCCGCCCGGACAAGTTCCCGATGGACCCGGTCATCTTCACCGGCCGCGTTCCGGTCGATGAGCTCAAGTACGACAAGCCCGACGAGTACCAGGCTCTGGTCGATGCCGGTGAGCTCGAGGAGCATCTGGTCGGACCCATCCCCGCCGCGGTCGAGCGTGGCTTCCGGATCTTCGGATTCATCGCGCTGGGGATTGGAATCACCCTCATCGGCCTGATCCTCTACGCCATGATCTTCGCCTATCGCTAGGATCGATCGAGATCGATTCGCGAGCGGGCGCCCTCCGGGGCGCCCGCTTCCGTCTGGTGCCCCCGAGGGCCCGCTCCACTTGGGATACAGGTCCGGATTCGCCGATTCGGCGGCCGCCCGCGTCATGGCGAGCGGCCGCGCCCGTGTCGAAGCCGCGAACCGTCCCGCGAAGGATCTTGCCTCCGGGAACGGTCGAGACGAGCCTCCTCCGCCCAAAGAGATCGCTGCTGGCACATTCGTGTTTCGCGCTCTCGGGCCTGAACGAAGGCGAGATCCTTCGCGACCCACCGCATCGGCTTCGAGACGTGGCAAGGCGCTCAGGATGACCGCACGTGGGGTGCTACGTCCCAGGTGGAGCGATGGCCGAACATCGGAATGATTCGGCCACGAGGTGTCGTGCTATGTGGGCAAACATTCTGATGTTTGGCCGGGGTGCCACTGGCTGCGAGGGGTTGCACTTGATGGAGCGAGCCCCGGAGGATGGACCGCGGGTTTGGGCTGCGGGCCCACTTCCCGTCGAGCGCGATCGTCATCCCAGGTGGAGCGATGGCCGAACATCGGAATGATTCGGCCACGAGATGTGAGGCAGGTTCAGAGACGAAACGAGCCGGACCTTGCGGGTCCGGCTCGGGATCAGGGAGCGCCGTGTGGCGCGGGGAAGCGAGCGATCAGATGGAAACCATCTTCGCCAGGGCTTCCCGGTCATTGACGATGACCGTGGAGCCGCGGATATCGATGATGTGTTTCCGCTTCATGTCGCTGAGCAGGCGGGTGATGGTTTCCCGCGTGGTGCCGACCATCTGCGCGATCTCTTCATGGGTGAGCAGGACGTTGATCCGGAATCCGTCCGGAGTGTCGTGGCCCTGGGACTCGCACCAGTCGAGGATCAGGCGCGCGAGCTTTTCCGAGGTCGACTGGGAAAGTCCCAGGGAGCGGATCTCACGCTGCGCAGTGTGGTACTTGGAGCTGAGCATCTCAGCCGCGTGCATACAGGCTTCCACGTGCTCGGCGATGAACTTCATGAAGTCGTCGCGTTTGATCGTGTTGACCTGGCAGGGACTGAGTGTCTCGGCCGAAACCTCGTAGGGCTTGTTCAGGATGGCGGTGCTCATGCCCAGAATCTCGCCGGCCTCGGCGATCTTCAGGATGAGCGTCTTTCCCTCTGCCGAGGATGTGGTCAGTTTCACCCGACCACTACAGAGGATGAACACCCCCCGGGGTTGTTCGCCTTCGACGAACAGAACCGAGCCCTTCGGATAGACCCCGGTGAACTTGATCTTCTCGAGCGCCGCGACCGCTTCGTCCGTCATGTTGCAGAAGGGACGGTCGGATCGTGAACCGCAGGCGACGCAACTGTATTCGACTTCCAGATTATATGGTGACGGCATATGAACCTCCGCGTCATTCTGATTTTAGGTCTGGATCACATACGGTAGGAGGGTGGCGGTCACAGGTCGGTGTGAGACGGATCACAGGATCGCCCGGAGGGAAACCAAAAGGCCCGTCGGGGCGCACAGGAACCACCCGAAGAAGGCATGTGGAGGTGGTACGGCTCACAGGGGTGCGTGCCGGGAAGCAGGTCAGTCCGGTCCGTCAGCGGCTCCGTACGAGGCACGCAGAGCCTCCCGAACGGCGGCGGATCAGGGATTGGTCTCACCGCGATTGCGGGAGGTTTCCTGAAGCCCCAGCTTCTCCGCCGGCAGATCGTCTTTCAGCCGGTCCATCCGGGTCAGCACCCAGTCGCCGTCGCGGCGGTGAACTTCGAAGAAGATCGCGGCCCAGTAGGGGGTGTGGACGTTTTCCCCGTAGCTGAACCCCCGGTCTTCCCACTCCGGCTCGGGGATCGCGCGCTCCCGGAGATACTTTTCGGCCATCTCCACCATCTCCGGATATCCGACATGATCGCAACCGTCGCTCATCGCGCAAGTATAGCGAACCTCCTCGCATCGACTTCCACCGCAGTCCCCGGCTCAATCCTCCACCTTCTCGAGAGCGAGCCGGCCGCCGCCGGACAGAAGGAGGATTCCCACCCCGAGCGAAAACGCCTTCCACCACTCCGGGATCATCGGATCGGTCAGCGCCGGATGGGTCATGCCGAGGATCAGGGTGTAGATCAGAGTGACGGCGGTGTAGGTCGTGTAGATCGTGGGGGTGAGGGGAGGGCGGATGCCTCTGCGCCGGTACCGCAGCAGGACGTCGAGTGAGATGACCGCCCAGGCGAGCTCGAAGACGATCAGCCACGGCGGTACCTGGAACGGAGACCAGGGGCGGCCCAGCCACAGTCCGTTGTAGATCACGTGGATGATGCCGACGATCGCGGTGACGGCGCCGTAGAAACGCGAGATCCAGCCCATCGAATCGGCTCCACTGTACACTGCCGGTGAATGAATCTGATTCTTCTGCAGAACGGAGATTTCGTCGCGGAGGACCGGGTGCGGCTGGAGGGGCGGCGACTGGCCCACGTGCGCGCGGTGCATGGTGCCGTCGCCGGTGACGAGCTTCGGGTGGGGGTGTTGAACGGCCGAGTCGGTCGGGGGGTGGTGGAGCGGATCGACCGCGAAGTTCTGGAGATGACGGTCCGACTGGAGAGCGATTCGCCGCCGAAGCTTCCGCTGCGGCTGATTCTGGCCCTTCCCCGGCCGAAAGTGCTGAACCGGGTCATCGCCGGAGCCGTGTCTCTCGGCATTGCGGAGATCGATCTGATCAACGCCTGGCGGGTCGAGAAGGCCTACTGGGACAGTCCCCGTCTGGCGGAAGAGAATCTTCGTGAACAGGCGATTCTCGGACTCGAGCAGAGCTGCGACACGGTTCTCCCGGAGATCCGGCTGCACCGGTTCTTCACGCCCTTCGTGCGGGACGAGCTCGCGTCGGAGATCGGGGTTCGGCTGGCACTGGTGGCGCATCCGCTCGGAGGCGAAGACCTGCCACGGCAGGTGAATGCCCCGGCGGTTCTCGCGATCGGCCCCGAGGGTGGATGGAGCGAGCGTGAGGTGGAAACGTTCGAGGAGATCGGGTTTACGCGGGTGGGATTCGGCCCGAGGATTCTTCGGGTGGAAACGGCCGTGCCCTTTGCGGTGGGCCGGCTGTTCTGAAGAGCCCTCGAAGGATCGAATTCGACGCGATCAAGAGGGGTCACGACGGGACTGGGAGGAGAACGCGACTCCACGGGAGGCTAATCCTAAGCGGCTAAGTGCACTGGCGCGGTAGCATAGAGACTCGTGCGGACCTCGTGCTGAAGGTCCCTCGGCGGGAAGCAGCTCGGACCTGGTGTGATTGCCGAAAGAACGGGCGAGCTCACTTGACATACGGCTGGCGCGAACCTAACATGGAACAGTACCCGATCCCCGAAGGAGGTATTGTGCAGCGGAAGTTGTTAGCCACCCTCGTGATCTCCGTTCTGATTGTCTACGTAACCCCCCCCCCGGCGCAGGCCCTGACCGCACCCAACGGTGTGGTGATTACACAGGATCTCTCGGCCCAAAGCGGCACGCATAAGTCCTATACCGCCTACTATGGCGGCGACTCGATGAACATCGCAATCGAACCTGTGAGTTCTTCACTCCAGACGATGAGCATCGACCACGGCGCGGTCTTTCTCGAGTTTCATTTAACGACGCAGAGTGGTCAGCGAACCGCGGAGTCTGTGACGATCCATACGCTAGGGTCCCAGCAAACGACGTATCTTGATCACCGAGCATGGAATATCAATCTTCAGACGGGTGAGGCAGTGCTTACGCCAGCGGCTCAGGAGGCGGTGGCGCTTCTGGGCGCCGGCATGTCCGTTCTCCACTCAAGCGAATTCTACTCCGCTATTTCGACTGCAAGCGACCAGATTACCGCGTCGGGCGGTGGTACCTGTCTTGCGTCAGTGTTGCTGTTTGCAGCCGCTGCGATCAGCCTGGCTACCTGTGCACTGGTACTTCCATGTGCGGGCGCGTTTCTCGCGGTTAGCGGAGCAGCCATTCTTGTGTGGTGCACCTGTTTCAACGGGGCAGGCTGCTAGGGAGGGCACTTGACATGAATATGATGACGATCGTGCTGTTGATTCTCGCCGCAGCCATGGCGACTGTCTACGCGGTCGCGATCGCTCGGCCCATCCAGCGAAGGGAGCGGATCAGCTATGCGTTGGCGAGCATCGTTGCAGCCGGCCTGTGTGCGTTTACCGCGGCTTCGATCCGGAACGTCGCAGCAGGAAGTGATGCGCTGCTTCGCGTGGTGTCAGCCGCCTTCTTCTTCGGGGCTGCGATCCTGTCGTTTCGTTGTTTTCTCGCGGCTCAGCGGGCGCACAGACAGGAGTCGACGGGCTGTTCGACGGCCGACGGCGAACGTAGCCGTACACCGTGAATTGAGGATAGGACGGACGAAAATGGCTGGATGGACGGAACGACCTGGCTCTGTCCATCCCGTCCATCCGAGCTTGGCTCCGGCTTATGCTTTCACTTCCACCCGCACTCGCGCATCCACCGCGATCGCTCCGGTTCCCGGGCGCAATGCGGTCAGCGGATTGATGTCGAGCTCCCGGATCTCGGGATGGTCCATCACCATCTGCGAGATGCGCAGCAGAGCGTCGACGATCGCGTCCCGATCGGCGGCTGGAGCGCCGCGGAATCCGTCCAGCAGCTTCGACGCGCGGATCGCATCGAGCATCTCTCTCGCGTCGATGTCGGTGATGGGACAGACGCGGAAGACGATGTCCCGCCAGACCTCCACCAGGGTTCCCCCCACGCCGAACGCGATCAGCGGACCAAACACCGGCTCCCGGGTCACGCCGATGAAGGTCTCCACCCCCTTGCCGGCCATCTCCTGCACGATCACGCCGCTCATCCCCTTGGGATAGAGACCCTTGTCGATGAGGTTCTGGCGGATCTGGGCATAGGCCGCGCGGACGTCATCGGCATTCTCCAGCCCGAGAACCACGCCGCCGACGTCGGACTTGTGGGTGATGTTCTCGGAGGCGAGCTTGAGGGCGACGGGGAACCCGATCTGCTCGGCCGCCGCCGCTGCCGCCAGGTCGTCCGCGGCGAACTCGCTCTTGAGCGTCCGGATGCCGTAGCTCTCGAGCAGCGTGGAGACCGAATCGGGCTCGAGCCACTCATTCCCGGCGGAGGTGGCTTTCTCGAGAACCGCGCTGCCTCGGACCGAGTCCACCCGATCCAGCTCGGGGATGTTTCCTTCCGGCCGATCCAGCCATCGGCCATAGCGGACCGCGCGGGATAGAGCGATGGCCGCGGCCTCGGGGAATGCGTAGGAGGGGATCCGGCCCTGGTGGAGCGAGGAGAGCGCGGGCGGGATGCCGTGTGTCCCCATGAAGCAGGTGACGACCGGCTTGTTCGAGCCGGAGCATCCGCGGCGGATCGCGTCGGCCACGGCGGTCGCCTGGGTCGCGATCGGCGGAACGAAGAGCACCATGACCGCGTCGATCGATTCGTCCGCCAGGACCAGCGGCAGGGCCTTCTCGAACGATTCCGGGGTGGCGCTGGCGATCATGTCCACCGGGTTGCGCACCGCGGCCTCGGGAGGCAGAAACGCCCGGAGTCGCTGCTGGGTCGTCTCGCCCAGCTCCTGGATCTGAAGCCCTCGGCTTTCGCAGGCATCCGTGGCCATGATGCCCGGTCCTCCGGCGTTGGTGATGATGCCCACCCGGGCACCTTTCGGGATCGGCTGGTTCGCCAGCAGCATGGAGATGTCGAACAGCTCCTCGATCGTGTCGGTGCGGATGACGCCGGTCTGGCTGAGAAGCGCTTCGACCGCGACGTCGCGCGAGGCGAGCGCTCCGGTATGGGAGCTGGCCGCACGCGCCCCGCCCGCGGTGCGTCCACTCTTGACCACGGCGACCGGTTTCTTGCGACTGACACGCTTCGCGATGTCCATGAACCGGCGAGGGTTTCCGAAGCTCTCCAGGTAGAGCAGGATGACGCTGGTGGCGGGATCGTCCTCCCAGTACTCCAGCAGGTCATTGCCGGAGACGTCCGCCTTGTTCCCCACCGAGATGAACTGGCTGATTCCGATTCCCAGAGCTTTCGCATAGTCGAGGATGGCGAGGCCGAGCGCGCCGGACTGGGAGGAGAATGCCACCCCGCCCACGGGGGGCCAGGTGGGCGCGAAGGTGGCGTCCATCTTCACCTCGGGGTCGGTGTTGAGAAGCCCGAGGCAGTTGGGGCCGACCATGCGCATGTCATGATCGCGGACCTTCTGCATGATGGCACTCTGCAGCTCGCGGCCGGCTCCGCCGATCTCGGCGAATCCGGCACTGAGGATCACCAGACCCTTGACGCCCTTCTCTACGCACTCGTCGACCACCGCGGCGACGCGACTGGCGGGAACCACGATCACCGCGAGATCCACCTCGTCCGGAATCTCCACCACCGAGCGATAGGCGCGGACCGACTGGACCACCTCGCTCTTCGGATTGACCGGGTAGACGGCGCCGGTGAACTCGAACTTCAGGAGGTTTTGAAAGATCTGGCCGCCGATGCTCTCCCGGTCGCGGGAGGCTCCGATGACGGCGATGGAGCGGGGCTTGAACAGGCAGTCGAGTGAGCGATTCATGGTTCTCCGTTTCTTCGGTTCGTTGGATGCGTACGATAGCAGAGCCTGCACACCGGGAACAGGAAACCCACCGGTCCCTCCCGTCACCCGCGGTACGAGCGGACTGCCGCGCTGCCTACTCTCTGGGGATCACCGCGACCGAGACGGGTGCGAGGTGGAGCAGAGCGTAAGGAATCGAGCCCTGCCAGATCACCGTCTGTTGTCTGGTCTTGCGCTCGCCGATCACCAGGAGATCGATCCGGTTTCCCTCGGCGGCTTCGAGCAGAGCCGCGGCGGGCGAGGAGGCATTCATCACCACCTCGATTCCGATGTCCGTCTTTCCGAGGCGCTGCAGGTGCTGTTCGATCGAGCGCACCATCGCGCGGGCTTCTTCGCCGGGCTCGGTGGCGTCTTGATCCGACTCCTGCGGCCAGAACACGTGCGCCGCTGCGACCTCGCAGGTCTGAATTTTCCTCAGCAGCTCGATCCAGCGGATCGCCCGGTCGGAGGTCTCGGTGAAGGCGAAGGCAATCATCACTTTCAACGCACGTTCGCCCCGGCTCCACTGGAGAAACGGGCCGTCGTCGCGGACCACCAGAACAGGCTGATCGCAGTGCTGCACGGTCCGCTCCGCCACGCTTCCGAGTCTCCAGCGATCCTCCGATCGCCATCCTATGGAGGAGACCACCACCAGACTCGCATCGAGTTGCCGGGCGTGCTCCACCAGTCCCTCGTCCGGCCGGGCGAAGAGGAGCTCCTCCCGGACCTCGATGCCCTGCTGCCGGACGCGTTCGGCCTCTTCATGCAGATCGCCGCGGACGGTCTCCAGCAGTGCCTCCTGGGCTGCCGCAAGCACCTGGCGGGAGCTCTGGATGTCGAAGGCGTGGACCAGGGTCAGCGGTTCCGCGAGGGCGCTGGCGAAGGCGGCGGAAACATCCACCGCCCGTTTCGCATGGGGGGAAAAATCGGTGCCGCAGAGGATCATCACTGTCTCCCGGGCAGGGGTTCGGAGTCGAGCTGGTGCCGGCGCCGAATTCGGCACCAGCACCGGATCAGAAGTTCTTCATCGCCCGCTCGAGTCGCTCTCGAGCGTCCCGGGCGACCTCCAGGAGTGGGGCGTTTTCGCCCACCACCTGCGCCATGATTCCCGGATCCATTGCCGCGACGACCGAGTGATCACCTTCCTCGTAGACGATCACGTTGCACGGAAGCAGCAGGCCGATGTCCGGCTCCGCCAGAAGGGCCTTGTGCGCGAGCGGAGGATTGCAGGCTCCGAGGATGATGTAACGTCCGAACTCGACCCCGAGCTTTTCCTTCAGCTTCGCCTGGATATCGATCTCGCTCAGAATGCCGAAGCCTTCCTCCTGGAGAACGTCCCGGGCTCGGGCCACGGCCTCGTCCCAGGGGAGATCGATGGTGCGTCGGATGCCGTAACGGGTGGTGGTAGTGGTGCTCATGACAGATCCTCCTCGCAAGGTTCTCCCTGCAGGGTTCGTTGAGAGGAAGCTTATCGCAATTCCCGTTCCGGATCCGATGCGGAACCGTGTCGAAGGAATGGCGTCCGTTTCGGGCCTGTGGATGAACAATCCGATGTTCATCATGGTCGCACGAAGCGAAAATGATCCAGCTCGCCATGCCTCGTCTTTCGAAGCCGGTCCTTCGGTTCTCCCGGTCCGCTCCTTCTCGACGGGCTGGTGGCGGCGGCGGGCCCCGGGGGCGGAAGCGCAGGTTCAGTCAATACCGCGTGAATCTCCCGTCTCTGATTCGGAGAATCCTCGGCGGACCGGTTCTTCGAGGGCGGGCGTGCCGGGAGCCGAACTTGTCTGCTGCGGCCGGCACCGGCATCGCGAGAGTGGAATGGTTGGTCGGGCCGAAGCAGACAAAGTCCGCCCACCTCGGGCTTGATCCCGTAGTCCCTGCCCGTCTCCGCCCCGGAGGGGCATCTGAGATTAGCCGGTGGCAAGCGAAGCGCAGCCACCGGAACGGAGTCCCCCAAGCCCCGCGCACCCCGGAGGGGTGCTGGAGGATTTGAGGGGTTCACCCCCACGCCCCTCACCCTGCCCGATCCCCGAACGCGGTTTCCCCATGTGGGGACTGCCGGACGGGGAGAGGGTACGTTCTCGCGGCCTTGCCGCTCGTCGTGGGGTATGCGACTGAGAGTCGGGTCGCGGGCCGACCCGTGGATGAACATTCCGATGTTCATCATGGTCGCACGAAGCCAGAATGATCCGGCTCGCCATGCCTCCTCTCTCGAAGCCGGTCCTCGCCCGCCCCTCGGGACGACCATGGCGGCCCTTCGGGCGGGGGAGTGCGATTCGCGAGGGAGTGGTCATCATCGACGAGAAGGGGCGCCGCTTTCGCGGCGCCCCTTCTCTGAGTGATGCGTGGTTGGAGTTCTGTTCAGAGCTCAGGCGCCCGGAACGAAGGTGTCCATGATCTGCTCCATGGTCGGGGGCATCTGGCCGTTCTGCGAGCTCCAGCGGATGTCGAGAAGCTGATTGATGAAGGTGGGCTGCTGAACCTCGTAAAGCACACCGACGGTGAGGACATCCTTTTCCCGGGTGTAGGGCTGGGCGCTGCCCCGATTGGACGGATCGTAATCCTCGGGGAGCTTCTGCAGCTTGGCGCGCATCTCCTTGAACTGATGATCACCACGGAAGGTCACGCAGGGAGACATCACGTTGAGGAACGAGAAGCCCTGATGCGACATCGCTTTGACCATCAGCTCGACCAGCGACTTCGGATCGCCGGAGAAGGCGCGGCCGACCCAGGTGGCGCCGAAGGAGATCGCCAGCTCGCACGGGTCAACCGAGGGCTCGGGGTTTCCGTAGATCGTCGACTTGGTCTTGTCGCCGGTGGGCGTGGTCGGTGCCGCCTGCCCCTTGGTCAGGCCGTAGATCTCGTTGTCCATCATGAAGTAGGAGATGTCGAGATTGCGCCGCGAGGCGTGCATGAAGTGATTGCCGCCGATGGCGATCCCGTCGCCGTCGCCACCCACGGCGACGACATTGAGCTCCGGACGTGCGACCTTTGCACCGGTCGCGACCGGCAGAGCCCGGCCGTGGAGGCCGTTGAATCCGTAGGTCTGGACGTAGCCGGGCAGACGCGAGGAGCAGCCGATGCCGGAAACCACCAGGGTATGCGCGGCATCGAGCTGAAGCTCGGCCATGGCGCGATAGACCGCGTTCACCACCCCGTAGTCGCCACAGCCCGGGCACCAGACGGGTTTGAGATCCGACTTGTAGTCGGTTGCTTTGTAGACGGTGCTCATGCCATCACCTCCGCGCCGGCCATCACCGGCTCGAGCAGTTTTTCGATTTCCGATTCCACCTCGTCGATGCCCAGCAGCTTTCCACCGGAGCGGGCATAGACCCGGGTCTCGGGAGGAAGGGTGAGCTGGCTTCGGAGGTAGGTGTAGAACTGGGCCGAGAAGCTGAGCTCGATCACCAGCAGCCGGTCCACCTGGCCGATGAACTTCTGGATCTCTTCGGTCGGCAGGGGATGGAGAATCTGGGGCACGAACGCCGCGATCCGGCGGCCGCGATCGTTGAGCCTCTGGATCGCTTCCTTCACCGGACCCTTCGAGGAGCCCCAGCAGAGGATGCCCAACTCGGCCTGTTCGGGCCCGTAACGGCGGAAGAACCGGTAGCGCCGGCCGACCTCTTCGAGCTTCCGGTAGCGCTTGGCGTTCATCTCTTCGTGCGTGCTGTACATCGCACTGGGACTGCCGTCCTCGTTGTGCTCCAGACCGTTGGTCTGGTACATGCCGCCCGGAGTTCCGGGAATGCTCATCGGCGAGACTCCGGTCGGAGTCTGCTTGTAGCGGCTGTAGCCTTCCAGCTCCTGTGGAGTGGGGAGCAGCCGGTCCCGGACGTCGTGAACCAGGGTCTCCCGGTCGAGTGTTTCCCGCCGCTGCCCGATGGTCTGATCGGAGAGCAGGATCACCGGCATCTGAAATTCTTCGGCGATGTTGAATGCGTCGACCGTGCTGTGGAAGGCGTCCTCGACGTCGGCACAGGCGAGAACCACCCGGGGCGTATCGCCGTGGCTGCCGTAGATGGCGTGGTTCAGGTCGCTCTGCTCACTCTTGGTGGGGATTCCGGTGGAGGGACCGCCCCGCTGGACGTTGACCACAACCACGGGCACTTCGGCGACCGAGGCCAGTCCGAGAGTCTCGGACATCAGGGAGAGGCCGGGTCCGGAGGTCGCAGTCATCGATTTGACGCCGGCGAAGGAGCCGCCGACCACCGCGCCGATTGCAGAGAGCTCGTCCTCGGTCTGAATCAGCGAGCCGCCGACCTTCGGCATCCACTCGGCGAGCATGTGGAGCACCTCCGAGGAGGGGGTGATCGGATAGCCGGCGAAGAACCGGCAGCCGGCGTGGAGCGCACCGAGCGCCACGGCCTCGTTGCCACCCATCAGCATCTTCGCCTTGCCTGACTGATACTCCAGGCGGCGGGGCGAGTCTTCGAGGCTGCGGGCGAACTCGACTCCCGCATCGAAGCCCTTCATGTTGGCCTCGAGGACTTCAGCCTTCTTCTTCGAGAACTTCCGGATGACCGCTTCCCGGGCCGGCCCGACCGGCAGATTGAACCGCTCACTGATCAGGCCCAGGGTGACGATGTTCTTGGCCGCCGCGGTTCCGGCGACGTCCTTGGCGATCTGGAGAAACGGAACGGGGACGGTCCGGTTGAATGAGCTGGCGATGTCCTCGGGAAGCTGGTCGCTTTCCTCGTAGAACACCGTGCTGCCTTCGGCCGGCAGGATCTCGTCACGGAACCGTGAAAAGTCCGCCCAGTTGAAGACCACCAGCACGTCGACCTTGTCGCTCGGAGCGAAGATCGGCTCCGCGCTGACCCGGACGGTGCAGGAGGATTCTCCTCCTCGGATCTGCGGCCCGTAGGACTCGGTCTTGAAGACGTGAAGTCCTGTACTTGCCGCGGCTTGCGCGATCATGTCGCCGATTGTGATGACTCCGTCACCACCCGAGCCGACCATCGCGATATTCAGTTGTCGTGTGGACATCGATTTTCCTCCCAGTGCGATCTTGCGCTGTCCCGCAGTCTGTTCCGGAGGGTCACCCCTGTCGATGGGAAGGGTCACACCTCAGATGTGTCGTGAGTCACAGTTCACGGGATCTTCAGAGCGGCCATGAAGCGCACACGTCCGGGTCGCGGGGGCGGTCGTGGGTGTCGAGCGGTGATGCTTCGGGCGTTCACACCTCGGACGGTGCGATGTCACCTCTCGGTGCGTCGACCGCCGCGAGAAACCGTTCCTGGAGTCGACGTCGTTCCGAAGAATTCAGTTGACGTGAAAGGAGCCCTGCTCATCGCGCTTCCATTCGCGATCGGTGACGCGGTCGGGGAACGCGCGACGGAATCCCTCTGCCACCATGCAGTCCCAGCAGACCGGCTGGTGGGTATTCATCGTCTCGAAAACGCTCTGCGCATCGATCGCCGACCATTCGAGGAGATTGCCCTCGGGGCTGCGGAGGCCGGGTTTGTGATCGTGCCACTCCACTTCGCCGAAATGGTGCTGGCAGTAGACGCAGGTCTTTCCGAGGTACCAGTCGGCGAGGATTGCGACGAAGAGACAGTGGTTCGATTTCTCGACGATCTGGGAGAGGCACTCCTGACCGCAGTCGGCCTTTTCCGGCCAGCGGCTGCACTCCTTCAATCGGAGTGAGGGATGGGTGTGGAGCATGCTGGATGCCGCAGCAGCGGTGGGATCGACCTCGACGGCTTCGACCGTGTGTGAATCGGGGCAGGTGATCACTCGATCGCCGCGCCAGCGAGCCCAGTTGAGGCTCCAGCGGGTAGCCATCGCGATCAGTCCGACCGCGAGGAAAAACAGGACAGTCCAGGCGAGAGTGGTCATGGTCATTCCTCCGTTGGCGTGGCGAGTCGATCGGGTCGGCGATCAGTCGACGATCAGAGATTCGCCGAGAATCTGATGACAGAAGGTGCTGAGATCCTGGTTCGAAAAATCGTCCCAGCCGCCACAGCTGTCATGTTCCATCTGCTGAACGTCGCAGGCGAGAGGAAGGCCCTCGATGACCTGGCGGGCGAGCTGCCAGCGGTTGGCCAACTCCTCGATCTGATGACGGGATGCCGCAGGATAGCGATAGGCGAGCCAGTCATAACGCTCCCGCAACTCGGTATCGCTGAAGCGCCTGAATCCGCCACAGAAAAAATTCTTCGCGGCGGCGATTCTGCAGATCGAATGGTCGTCGTCGGTCAACGTGAGGAGGGCCTGCCTCAGACGGTTGATGGCGACGTCTCGTGTGACCTGCTCGCGCTGTTCGCTAAACATGCGACACCCCGTTGTCGTCAACTTAACGGGAAGAGAATGAAACCCCGTGTGCCCCCCGTCACCGGACCGGGTGGCCCTCGTCACTGACCCTTCGGTCGCCCCCGGAGATGATCGGCTCAGAGGTCGCCTCGAGAACATGATCAGTCTGACCAGACTCCTCGGTGGTTCGGCCGGATGCTTCGAAATCCCCGCGCCGGAAGCCGGCTCCGATCGAAGCCCGGCTCCCTCTGTATTCTGGAGCGCGACCGCACGCTGCAACCTCGAATGTCGACGCTGTTTCGTCGACGCATCTCCTCGCGATTTTCCCGGCGAGCTGACCACCGCTGAAGTCCGCGAGATGATCGATGACCTCGGTCGGTTCGGAGTTCGTTCCCTCATCATCGGTGGAGGAGAGCCTCTGCTGCGCTCCGATCTGTTCGAGTCGATCGGGGAGGCCCCCGCTCAAGGCGTGACCGAGATCTCGGTTGCGACCAATGGAACGCTGCTCGATGCCACCATGGCCGGCCGGCTGGCCGCTGCCGGTGTGAGCGACGTGGCGATCAGCATCTACGGTTCCGAAGAGAGTCATGACCGCTTTCGACAGTCGGCCGGATCCTGGCGGCGCGCGATTCAGGGTCTGCGCAGCGCACAGGATGCGGGTCTGCGGGCGGGGATCAGTTTCACCATCAGCGCCGACACGGTCGAAGACCTTCCCGAGGTGCTCCGGCTGGCCGAGGAGGAGTCGATCTCACGGCTCGACATCAACCATCTGGTCTACTCCGGGGCGGGAACGTACCTCGGCAGCATCGCCCTCGAGCCGCTGGAGACGCGTGAGACGATGCGCCGCCTGCTTGCACAGGTGGACGAGTGGATCCTCGAGGGTCGGGAGATCGAGGTTCGGACCAGCGGCAACGATGCCGATGGACCCTTCGTTTATCACTGGCTGCGGGAACGGGACTGGAGCCGCGTGGAGCCGGCACTCGAAGCGATTCGAATCCACCGGGGCAACAGCTCCGGGCTGAGCGTCGGCGCGATCGACAGCTTCGGGCTGGTCTATCCCGACCCGTTCAGCCGTGATCACCTACTCGGCTCGATCCGGATCGCCCCGTTCTCCAGAATCTGGACGGATCCGGAAAACCAGAAGCTCACCCACCTGCGCCGAAGGCACGAGCTGCTCGGCCGCCACTGTCGTGACTGTGGCTGGTTGAGCGTCTGTAACGGCAATCACCGCGCCCGTGCAGAAGCGGCTACCGGAGACTTCTGGGCGACTGATCCTGGCTGCTATCTCCTCCCCGAGGAGATCGCCGTGTAACGCAAACGCGTACCGGCCGCGACACCGCGGTTCCGGCGCGCCCAAGGGAGGAGATTTCAATGACCGCGACCGCCACACCGACAGCTTCCGCGACCGGACTGTTCGCCCGGCGCATCAGCCTGATCGATACCGAGAATGCCTTCAAGATCGGGCCTCACATCAAACGCATCGAGGACAGCGGATCCCGGGTGATCAAGTGCAATCTGGGCGAACCCGATTTTCCTCTGCCGCTCCACATCCGGGAGGAGATCAAGCGGGCTCTCGATGCCGATATGACTCATTACAACGATCCACAGGGGATCCTCCCGCTTCGGGAGGCGATCGCAAAAGACGTGAGCGAGAAGCGCGGGCTCCACGTGACCGCGGACCGGGTGGTCGTTTTTCCGGGTGCCAAACCACCCATCGGCTTCTGTCAGGAGGCCTACTGCAATCCCGGTGATGAGGTGATCTATCCCAGTCCCGGGTTTCCCATCTACGAATCCTTCACCCGGTATGTGGGCGCGACTCCGGTTCCTCTGCACCTCGACGAGGAGACCGGATTCAACTTCACCGGCGCCGATCTGGGAAAATTGATCACCGAGCGAACCAAGCTGATTATCCTCAACTTTCCCTCCAATCCGACCGGAGGCGTGGCCAGTGAGGCTCAGCTCCGCGAGATTGCCGACGTGATCCGCACCAAAGCCCCCGCGGAGGCGCGGATCTACTCGGACGAGGTCTACGAGAACATCCTCTTCGACGGAGAAAAGCACGTCTCCATCGCCTCGCTCCCCGAGATGGAGCAGCGGACGGTGATCGTGTCAGGGGTGTCCAAGAGCTACTCCTGGACCGGTGGGCGGATCGGCTGGGCGGTGTTTCCGACCGCGGCTGAAGCGGCGGTGTTCAAGAACCTCAATATCAACTATTTCTCGTGCGTCCCCGCCTACAACCAGATGGGTGCGAAGCTGGCGATCGAGTCGCCGCAGAGCGCCATCGAGATCGAAAAGATGGTGGCGGAGTTCCAGCAGCGGCGCGACTTTGTGGTCGCAGGGCTGAACTTCATCGAGGGGATCACCTGCCGGATGCCGAAGGGTGCCTTCTACGTCTTTCCCAACATCGGCGGCGTATGCGAGAGCCTCGGAGTGATCGACGCCTGGAATGCACTGCCGGAAGAGGAGCGGACGACCACCACCCCTTCCACCCTGTTCCAGCTGTTCCTCCTCTACCGTTATCAGGTGGCGACCATGGATCGCAAGTCGTTCGGCCGCATCGGCACGGAAGGCAAGCACTACCTCCGGATCTCCATCGCCACCGGTCGCGACGACCTGGAAGAGGGTGTGAGGCGGATCGATCAGGCTTCGAAGGACCGCGACGGATTCCTCGAATTCATGAAAACAGGCCTCTACCGATACTAGGAGAAAATCATGACTATGGCGTTCGGCCCGAGACGGGCGATCGATGCAGACATCGTGGAGGCGAGCCGGCCGGCACTGCCCGCCGGAGAGATCGAGACGTTCGAGTCGTTCGATCTGATCTACCGCTCCCTCTGCGCACTGATGTTCAACTATGTCCCGATGTCCGGTCACCCGGGCGGTTCCATCTCGTCCGGCCGCATCGTTCAGGGAGTCCTGTTCGATGCCATGGACTACGACATGTCCATGCCGGAACGGCGGGACGCGGATCTGGTCTCTTACGCCGCCGGGCACAAGGCTCTCGGCCTGTACGCCCTCTGGGCCCTCCGGAACGAGGTGCTGGCTCAGGCCGCTCCGGAGCTCCTCCCCGAGGACGTCCGAAATCAGTTGAGACTGGAAGACCTGCTGGGGTTCCGACGCAACCCGGTGACCTCGACCCCGCTGTTCCGGCGTTACCAGGTGAAGGCTCTGGACGGACATCCCACACCGGCAACGCCGTTCGTCAAGCTCTCCACCGGTGCCTCCGGCGTGGGTGTGGCAACCTCGCTCGGGCTGGCTCTCGGTGCCGCGGATCTCTATCGCGACGATCCACCGAAGGTTCACATCATCGAGGGGGAGGGTGGTCTGACCCCGGGCCGGGTGGTGGAAGCGCTCGCCTTCGCCGGCACGGCCTCTCTCGGCAATGCGATTCTTCATCTCGACTGGAATCAGTCATCGATCGATTCGGATCGGGTGACCCGGGAAGGCAATCAGCCCGGTGATTACGTACAGTGGGATCCGCGGGAGCTGTTCCATCTTCACGACTGGAACACGATCTTCGTTCCCGATGGATTCGACTTCAATCAGGTCATCGCCGCCCAGCGTTACGCCTCGACGATGGACAACGGGCAGCCGACCGCGATCATCTATCGGACGACCAAAGGCTGGCGGTACGGCATCGAAGGCCGGAAGTCTCACGGTGCGGGTCATCAGCTCTGCTCGGTTGCGTTCTACGAAGCGCTCCGTCCGCTGACCAGGCTCGTCGATGTGGAGTTGCCTCACTGCAGTCCGGGCGAAAACGACTGTCGGGCCGGTACGGATGGCCAGACCGTCGAACAATGTTTCTGGGACGCGCTTCAGGTGGTGCGCAAGGCCCTGGAGATGCAGCGTCCGATGGTCGAGGCGATGGCGGCCCGGCTCATCGCATCACGCGATCGTCTGGATCGGCGGGGCCGGCATCCGAGAGGGTGGCCCGAAGGTCGACGAGGTCTACGAGCTCGCCGCCAGGTCCGCAACGCCCGACTCTCTGGTGCTCGAGCCGTGGAAGGCGAGCACGCTGCGTGGCCAGCTCGGGAAAGTCCTCAATCACTTCAACCGTCAGAGCGGCGGATCGATGTTCATCGCCGCGGCGGATCTGCTCGGTTCGACCAGCATCAACGAGGTCGCGAAAGGATTCGACGAGGGTTTCTACAACGCGAAGACGAATCCCGGATCACGCACGCTGTCGACCGGCGGGATCTGCGAGGACGGGATGAGCGGCATTCTGGCCGGAGTCTCCTCGTTCGGCGGCCACATCGGTGTCGGCTCCTCCTACGGCGCCTTCATCGCACCCCTCTCACACATCGCCGCGCGTCTTCACGCCATCGGAAACCAGGCCCGCCAATCGCTGACCGGTGAGCCTTACCGGCCATTCATCGTGATCTGCGGACACGCGGGACTGAAGACCGGCGAGGACGGGCCCACCCATGCCGACCCGCAACCACTGCAGCTTCTCCAGGAGAACTTCCCGCCCGGAGCAATGATCACGCTCACGCCCTGGGATCCGAATGAGATCTACCCGCTGATGGCGGCGGCGCTCGCCAGGCGGCCCGCGGTGATCGCACCGTTCGTCACCCGTCCGAATGAGACGGTGGTCGAGCGCAGCATGCTCGGGCTCTCCCCGGCATCCGAAGCGGTCAAGGGGATGTACCTGCTGCGGAAGGCACAGGGGAAACCGGACGGGACGATCGTTCTCCAGGAATCGGGTGTGACCTACGAGTTCCTTCAGGGGGCGCTTCGTTCCCTGGAGAAAGACGGTATCGATCTGGACGTCTACTACGTCGCCAGTGCAGAGCTGTTCGACTTTCTTCCGGAAGACGAGCGGTACCGGATCTTTCCGGAAGAGAAGGCCCGGGTGGCGATGGGGATCACCGGATTCACCATGCCCACCATGTATCGCTGGATCCGCTCGGACCTCGGTCGTGCCTGCACCCTGCACCCCTACTCGAAGGGGCACTATCCCGGAAGCGGACAGGGCCATTTCGTCCTGGCCGAGGCGGGATTGGACGGAGAGAGTCAGTATCAGGCAGTCAAGGCGTACGTGCAGAAGCGGCGTGAAGTCGCCAGGCGCGGCCGCGTGGCGGTGACCGGGAGCTGATCGTGACCGGACGGTGGGAGAGGCGATGCGATGAATGACGCGCTGGACCGGATTGCGCGGAGCGGCGAGGCGGTGTTCGCCATCGACCGCAGGGACCGGATCGTCTTCTGGAGTCGCCGATGTGAGGAGCTGCTCGGGCACAGTGCAGGTGATGTGCTCGGGCAGCCCTGCTACCGGATCACCGCGGGTCGGGACGTCAACGGGAACGTCCACTGCTACGGAAACTGCGCGGTGATGCATCAGGGGCGGCAGTTGTCTGACCAGCCGATCTGCGCGTTTCCATTGATCGTCCGGACGGCGAAGGGTCTCCACAAGCGGGTTCACGTCGCCACGGTGGTTCTGCCCTGTGAGGACGCGTCGCTCTCGACGATCGTGCACATCATCCGGGAAGACCAGGAGCGTCCCACGGCACTGGAACTGGACCTGGGAGATCAGTCCGCCGAGGAGGCTCTGCCGGACAACGTCACGCGGATCGAGGACAAACTGGTGGAGCTGACCGAACGGGAGCGTGAGGTGCTGGAGCACCTCGCCCGGGGCCTCTCGACCCCGGACATCGCCGACGCCCTCTGCATCTCACCGGTCACGGTGCGCAACCACGTCCAGCGGGTGCTGGAAAAGCTCGATGTCCACACCAAGATGGCCGCGGTGGCGTACGCCTACCGGGCCGGCATCGTTCACTGAGCCGGGAGTCACATCTCACGCTACACCTGTGATGGCCGTCCGTGATCTTCCGCCTGGAAGGACCTATCTTGGAAGGGATCGGGAGGCCGCCATGGAACCGTTCCAGCCAAAGAAAATTCTCGTCCCCACCGACTTCAGTGATCTTTCCACCCGGGCTCTGGAGTACGCCAAACGAATCGCGGAGCGTTTCGAGAGCCACCTGAAGATCATCTACGCCGACCGGTTCGGTCCGCCGGACTATCTGGAGATCCCCCCGGAGTACATGGAGGGCCTTCCGGCACTCAAGGAGGAAGTGGAAAAGCGCCTCCAGGAGTGGGTGCGGGAGCACCTCCCTCACGGACTGACGGTCGACGCGTCAGTCGTGGCCGATTTTCCGGTACCGGCGATTCTGAGCGTTTCACGAAGTGAGGATGTGGACCTGATCGTGATGGGGACGCATGGGCGGAGCGGGTGGCGCCGCGCGCTTCTGGGCTCGGTCACCGAACCGGTTCTTCGAGCCAGCGAGAGACCGGTGCTGACCGTGCTCGCTCCCGAGGACGATTCGAGCCAGGATGTCTCAATCTCGCGAGTGCTCTGCCCGGTGAACTTCTCGGAGGTCGCCCATCTCGCTCTGGATCATGCCTCGGCATTGGCCTGTGCCTTTGATGCAGAACTGGTGATTCTTCACGTGCTGGAGTCACCGGAACAGGTGGAGCAGGCGGATGTCCTGGAACAGCTGCAGGGATGGATCGCACCGGAGATCCGGGATCGCTGTGACTATCATGAGCTCGTGCTCAGCGGTCATCCCGCGGAGCAGACGCTCGAATTCGCGAAGCAGACCGGAGTCGATCTGATCACCATCGGAGCCCAGCACCGCAAGTTCTTCGATACGACGGTGATCGGGACGACCACCGAGAAGATCACCCGGCACGCCTACTGTCCTGTGTTGACCGTCAGTCGGAGGCTGGTGACGAAGAAATCCGAGGAAAAGGTCCGGGAGCACACCATGCAACCGGTCAGTCTGCTGATTTGAAGATCGGCAGCCGTGGTTCAGCGCCGCCAGAGAAAGTCTTCCGACGAGGCGGGATCCAGTTCCCAGCGGTGGCGGTCCCGGCGATCGTGCTTCTCGCGGAGGCGCATCACCTCGTTCTGCCCGTAAACGATTCCGAGCGCCTCTCCGAGGTCATCGACCACCGACTGACCCGGAATCGAGCAGCTTCCGCCGATCGTCTCGTCCCCGGCGGATTCCGCGGCCTCCCAATGGGCGTCGACATCCCCGCCTGACAGCAGGGGGCTGGACCAGGGACAGGTCCTCATCCGGAGCTCGATCTCGTGGGATCCCGCCGAGATGTCGACCCGGGGCGGCTCGAAGTCCTCGCCCAGATGGGTTCGCACCGTCGCGACGATGTTTTCGCGCATCCACTCATCCACCGGATCCTGTTTCTGCATGTCACTCTCCTCTCTGTTGCATTACAGCAGAATGACGTCTGGTCGTCAGGGTTCGCAGTCACCGTTCCAGCGTGACAGGCGCTACGGTTCAATGTGGTTTGATGCAAACGCATCATGCGCGAATGTTCGTGTGAGTTCATTCTGTCGTCATCGCGGTTGAAGTCGCCGCGGAAGTTCAGGCTCATTCACAGTTTCCGGCTGACCACGCCCGAGCGCCAAAAATTGCAGGGGTTCGGGACAAGATTGAAGGTAACGGGCGTGGTCAGTCGGTTTTTTGTTTTCGGGCAATTTTCCTTCCTTTGCAGCCTTCCCCCTTCCTCCGGAGCTGCTCTGTTGTAGACTCTTCGAGCCTATGACCAAGACCACTTTCGCTCTGATCACCTCGACTCTGATTCTCATTCCGGTGCTGACTGGTTGCTCCAGGGGCACGAACGAGACTCCGGCAGTGCCCACCGAACGGCTCACCTCCGCCGAGGCGATCCAACATGGTCAACAGATCTATCGCCAGAACTGCGCGGTCTGCCATGGAATGACCGGCGCGGGAGGAGCGCGGACCGCGGGATTCATCGTTCCACCCCAGAATTTCCAGAACCCGGAGTGGCGATCGCGGGTGAGTCCGGAGAGGGTCTTCGACTCCATCACCAATGGCGTTCCGGGCACAGCGATGCCGGCCTGGAAAGGCCTGCCGGAGAAGGATCGCTGGGACCTGGTGGCCTATGTCCTCTCGATGAACAGCCCGCAGTAGACGCAAGGCGGCGGACGGCTGAATCCTCTTCGCGGTTTCACCATTCGCCGGCTCGCCGGTGATCCGGGTCACACCCGCGCCGTGAGCAGGATCCTAGGTGGGGCGGACATCACCGCCTCTCTCGTCGACGAGGCGCGAAACACCATGTCGAACGAGGGACGTCGCATCGAGATCCAGGGGATCGTGCAGGGAGTCGGATTCCGACCCTGGGTCTATCGGGTCGCTCATGAACAGGGCATCGCCGGGAGCGTGAGGAACGATTCCAGCGGCGTGATCATCGATGCCTTCGGGTCTCGCGAACGACTGGATCGTTTCGTGGAGAAGCTGGGCTCACCCGAGCCCGCGGCAGCGAGCATCCAGACGCTCTCCTGGAAGTCGATCCCGGCCAACGGTGAGAGCGGCTTCCAGATCGTCGGCAGCCAGGTCGGCGACGACCGCCGTGTCTCCATTCCTCCGGACCTCGCCACCTGTGACCAGTGCCGCACGGAGATCTTCGACCCGACGGATCGACGGTTTCGCTACGCTTTCACGAACTGCACGAACTGCGGACCGCGATTCACCATCGCGCGGGATGTTCCCTACGACCGGGCGGCGACCACCATGGCCCCGTTCCGGATGTGTCCGCAGTGTCAGGCCGAGTACGACGATCCGCTGAACCGGCGGTTCCATGCGCAGCCGAACGCATGCCCGGCCTGCGGGCCGCGGCTGCTGGCTCTCGCCTCGGACGGAGCTCTGATGGAGTCGACGGATGTGGTCGCCACCGCGGCGCGGGCGATCCGCGCGCAGTTGATTCTTGCCATCAAGGGGCTGGGTGGGTTCCATCTGGCCTGCGATGCCACGTCGTCGGCGGCGGTCAACCGTCTTCGTCAGCGGAAGCATCGCGACTCCAAACCATTTGCGGTGATGGTTCGGGATCTGGCGGCCGCCGAGCGGATCGCCGTCCTGAATGATGAAGAACGCCAGTTATTGAGTTTGGTGGAGCGGCCGATCGTTCTCGCGCCTCGGCGTGATGGCTCTCCCATTGTGGAGGAAGTCGCGCCGTTGAACCGTCTCGTTGGGATCCTCCTCCCATACACGCCGCTCCACCATCTTTTGCTTTCGGAAGCCGGACGTCCTCTGGTGATGACGTCCGGCAACCTTTCCGATGAGCCGATCGCCTACCGCAATGGCGAGGCTCTGGAGAGGCTGGGCGGGATCGCAGACATGTTCGTGGTGCACGACCGCGAGATCGAGGCCCCCAACGATGATTCGGTGGCGCGGGTCATCGCGGGTGCGCCGGTCGTGCTGCGCCGCGCACGCGGTTGGGTTCCTCGGGCATCCCGGTGGCGCGGGGATTCGATCGCCCGGTGCTCGGCTGCGGCGCACATCTGAAGAACACTTTCTGCCTGGCCGCCGGTGACACTGCCTGGCTCGGGCCGCACATCGGCGATCTGGAAAATCTGGAGACGGTTCGCTCTTACGAGGAGGCGATCGAACGGATGAAACGATTCGTCCGGATCACCCCCTCCATCGTTGCTCACGACCTTCATCCCGACTATCTCTCCACGCGATATGCGCTGGAGCAGAAGGGGGTGACCCACATCGGCATTCAGCACCACCACGCCCATATCGCCAGTGCCATGGCCGAGCATGGGCTGGAGGGTCCGGTCATCGGCGTCGCCTGGGACGGCACGGGTCTAGGAACCGACGGAACGCCCTGGGGTGGCGAGATTCTCATTGCCGATTACGAGGGTTTCGAGCGAGGGGCGACGTTCCGTCCGATCGCTCTTGCCGGTGGCGACACGGCCATCCGCGAGATCTGGCGGATCGCTCTGGCTCTGCTCGATGATGCATTCGACGGCAGCCTCCACTCGCCGCGCTCGCCCTGTTCCGCGATCGTCGCCGCCCGGGACATCGCCAACGTCGGGCAGATGATCCGGGAAGGCTTCAACGCTCCCCGCGCTCACGGTGTCGGGCGGTATTTCGATGCGCTGGGCGCGATGGTTCTCGGCCGCGCCGGGGCGCAACACGAGGGACAGGTGGCGCTGGAGTGGAACGAGATCGCCGCGATCCCGCCGAAACGCGGCGCCGTACCCGGTGGTCGCCGTGAGGCGCGCTCCGTGGGAGATCGATCTGCGGGCCCTGGTCCGGGCTCTCCGTGTCGGATCTGTTCGACGGCGTTCCTGCGTCGATCATTTCCGCCCGCTTCCACAACACCCTCGCCAGCGTCACGGCGCAGGTGGTCGATGCGTTCTCCCGGAAAGCGGGTGCGTTCCCGGTCGTGCTGTCCGGCGGGGTGTTCCAGAACGCTCTGCTGACCGAGCGTGTCCTCGAAGCGCTGGGAAGCGGGACCGAAGTTTTCCTCCACTCCCGGGTACCCCCCGGAGATGGTGGCATCGCGCTCGGTCAAGCCCTGATCGCCAGTGCACTGGATCGGATCCGACGCACCAGCGCACTCGAGTACCACCTGATTGCGCGGGACGGAGACGTCTTCCCCGATCTCGACGAAGCCCGTACCGGCCGCCCGGTTCCGGACGGCGAAGGGAGGTCATGATGTGCCTCGGAGTGCCAGGAAAAATCGTGGAGATCGACGGGCAGGTTGCCACCGTCGACTTCTGGGGCGTCCGCCGCAAGGTCCGGCTCGAAGTCTGCGACGAGCCGGTCAAGCCGGGCGACTACGTTCTGAATCATGTGGGTTATGCCATCCGCAGGATTCCGGACGAGTCGATCGCCGAGACGCTCGCGCTCTACGAGGTCCTTCTCAGCGAAGCGGGCGACGACCTGATGACCGCCGACGTCGAGGGCGAGCTCGACCGCCGCGGAGAAGTGAGATGAGTGCGACCCGCACGACCGATGATCTCGTCGGCCAGATCAAGTTCCGCGATCCCGTCCTGGCCCGCTCGCTCGCCGAGGAGATGATCCGACTGGTCGAGGAGATCGGGCGCGACGAAATTTCCGTGATGCACGTCTGCGGCAGCCACGAACAGGCCATCGCCAAGTTCGGACTGCGGGCCGCGCTTTCCAAAGAAACTGAACGTGATCATGGGGCCGGGCTGTCCGGTCTGCGTCACCGATGTCCCGGAGGTCGACGAGGGCGTTGCCCTGGCTCTCCAGGGTGTGCGCATCGCCACCTACGGCGACATGCTGAAGGTTCCCGGAACGGTCCAGTCGCTGGCGGATACCCAGGCCGACGGTGCGACGATCGACGTCGTCTACAGCGCTTCACAGGCGGTCGAGCTGGCCCGGCAGACGGACGAGGAAGTGGTTTTTTTCGCGACCGGATTCGAAACCACCGCCGTGGCGACCGCCGCGATTGCCGTGGGCGAGCTGCCGAAAAACTTCTCCATCCTCTCGGCCCACAAGTACATCCCTCCGGTCATGGAGATCGTTGCCGAGATGCCTCAGACCCGGGTGGAGGGATTTCTTGCCGCCGGTCACGCTGCGACGATTACCGGCTGGGGAATCTTCGAGCCGTTCGTGGCGCGTCACCATGTGCCGGTCGTGGTTGCCGGTTTCGAGCCGCTGGACATCCTCGCCGGTCTGGTCGAGTTGCTCCGGATCATCCGGGAGGGCGAGCCCCGGGTGGCGAACATGTATCCCCGCTGCGTGACGAAGGAAGGCAACCGGGAAGCGCAGGCGATTCTCTGGCGCGTCTTCCGGCCGGTCAGCGGGCACTGGCGTGGAATCGCCCAGGTCCCCAACGGAAATCTCCGTTTGCGTGACGAGTTCGCTCATCTCGATGCGCGGAAGCGGTTCACCATCGATCTGAGCGCGCTCTGGGCCTACGCGCCTCCGGTGCTCGCACAGCAATGTATCTGCGGCGACATCATGGCGGGCATCGCTTCACCGTCTGCCTGCAAGCTGTTCCGGCAAGGAATGCCTGCCGGAAACCCCGGTCGGAGCCTGCATGGTCTCCAACGAGGGCACCTGCAGGATCTGGCACCAGTACGGAGGCCTTCCCGATCTCGGAGGACTGCCATGAACGCGAACCCTCTCCCGTTGCGCGAAAAGCGGGTGAACCTCAAGCAGGGCGGTGGAGGACGCGCGATGCGTACCCTGATCGAGTCGGTGCTCACTCGCGGCATGACCGACCCGTTCGAGAACGGCTTCGGTCTCGATGCCATGGACGACGGCGCAGCATTCCGGGTGGGCGATCAGCTGGCTGGTCATGACCACCGATTCGCACGTCATTCATCCAATCTTTTTTCCGGGCGGCGACATCGGCCGTCTGTCGATCTCCGGCACGATCAACGATCTCGCGATGATGGGTGTGGTCGACCCTCTCGGACTGACCTGCGCGGTCATTCTGGAGGAAGGATTCCGCTACGAGGACCTCGAGAAGATCCAGCAGTCGATCGTCGAGACATGCGCCGAGGCCGGCTGTCGGGTGGTCACCGGCGACACCAAGGTGATGGGCCGGGGTGAGATCGACGGGATCGTGCTGAACACGACCGGCGTGGGGCTGACCGATCGGGTCATCCGCGATTCGGGTCTTCAGCCGGAGGACCGGATCATCGTGACCGGAACCGTCGGAGATCACGGAATGGCGGTCATGGCGACGCGTCATGCGCTCGATCTCGAGGGGGATCTTCGCTCGGATGTCGCTCCGATGAACGGGCTGATCCGCGCGGTGCTCGACGCGGGTGGAAGCGGAATCGCGGCGATGAAGGATCCCACTCGTGGAGGTGTTTCCAGCTCCCTGCACGAGATGGCCGCGAAGAGCAATGTCGCGGTGGTGATCGAGGAAATGAAGATTCCGGTCGCCTCCTGGGTCCGCTCGGCGGGGGAACTGCTCGGCATCGACCCCCTGCACGTCGCCAACGAGGGAAAAGCGGTCATCGGCGTGCGGCCAGACGTTGCGGACAAGGTCCTTTCGGCACTCCGCGCACATCCTCTCGGGCGCAATGCCGAGATCATCGGACGCTGCATTGCCGAGCGGCCCGGCGCGATCATTCTGGACACCGGGTTCGGCAAGAGACTTCTGGCGGAACCGGAAGGGGAGCCACTTCCACGGATATGCTGACCTCGGGCCCCCTTCGCGTCGCGGTGCTTTCTTCGCATCGCTCCCCCGGAATCGCTCATCTTCTGAACGATCCGAACCGCGGCTCCTCGTGGGAGCTGGCGGCCTGCATCACCAGCGAGAACGATCTCGCCGAGCGGGAGCTGATCGAACGCGCCGGAGTCCTCTGCATCACGCATCCGATCGGCGACTTCCACCTCAACGCAGGGGTGACGCCGGGCGATCCAGGAGCCCGCCAACGCTACGACACGATGACCGCGGCCGTGCTGGAAAGACTGGACGTGGATCTGGTTCTCCTTTCCAGTTACCTCTACGTCCTCACCGCGCCGCTGCTCGACCGGTGGAACGACCGGATCGTGAATCTCCACGACAGTGATCTGACCATTACCGATGACGAGGGGGTGCGGCGATTCGTCGGGCTGCACTCGGTCCGCGATGCGTTGCGCGCCGGCCTGTCGGAGACGCGGGTCACCGCACACCTGGTGACCGACGAGCTGGATGGAGGGCCGCTGCTGCTGAGAAGCGAGCCCTTCCCGGTGGCCACGGCGGTGGCGGATGCCCTGCGCTGGGGTGCCGAGGATATTCTCCGAGCCTGCGCCTTCGTGCAGAGGGAGTGGATGATGCGCTCCGTCTGGGGCGAGATGCTGCGCCGGACGATCGAGATCTTCGTTCAGCACGAGATCCGCTCGCGCGATGGGCTCGCGATGATCGATGGAATGCCGGTGGCCGTGCATACGGTGGAAGCGGTCTCGAATGATCTTCCGTCACTGAGGCTCGACCGCTACCCGCGGCGCCAGGAGCTCGAGAAGGTGGCCTCGTGAGCCACATCCGGATGGAAGTCGACGGGACGGTCGGTGTGATCACCATCGACCGGAGAGAACGGTTCAACTCGCTCGATGTGGAAACCGCGCGCGACCTGCGCCGGGCCGGGCTCCAGATGGCTCGCGACGAAACGGTTCGCGCGGTGATTCTGCGCGGGGTGGAGGGAGTCTTCTGCAGCGGTGCCGATCTGAAATACATCCGGGATGGTGGCGATGATCAGGATCTCGGGTATCTGATTCCGGGAGCGGTGAATCCTCCGGCCGCCGGTGGCGCGACGAAATTCGGCGGCATCTTCAAACAGATTCTGGAGTACATCCACAGCACCATCTCGGAGATCAAACGTGCGCCGAAGCCGTTCATCGCCGCGGTCGACGGAATTGCCGCGGCCGGCGGATTCGGGCTGGCGATGTCCTGTGACCTGGTCTACGCATCGCCCCGCGCCTGGTTCGAATGGGCCTATGGCCGGACCGGTCTGACCGGAGCGGAAAGCTCCACCTTTTTCCTGCCCCGTCTGATCGGTCTGCGCCGGTCGATGGAAATGATCTTCCTCAGCCCGCGAATCGAGCCGGTCCAGGCACGTGAGATGGGTCTGATCAATGACGTGCTGGGGGCCGAGCGGTTCGAGGACGAAGTCATGGCGATTGCCCGGAAAGTCGCCAGCGGACCGACCGAGGCGCTGGGCGTTGCGAAAGCGCTGATCAATCAGGCTGCGGGAATCGACCGGCTGGAGTTCCATCTCGACCGGGAACTGGAGAATCTGGCGAAGATTGCCGACGGAAGTGACTTCGCCGAGGGAATCGCGGCGTTCTTCGAAAAGCGTCCGGCGCGGTTCGGGCAGGACTGAGACGATGCACGAATACTCGATCATTCAGGCGCTGGTCGATCAGGTGGAGGCCCAACTGGTGAGCCACCCGGAGGCCGAGGTGCGCAAGGTATTCGTGGCGATCGGGGAGATGGCCGGGGTCGACATCGGGTTGCTCGCCTCGGCCTATGACGTCTTCCGGGAAAAGACGGTCTGCGAGCGGGCGGATCTGGAGATCCGTCGTGTCGATGCGAACTGGCAGTGCCAGCAATGCGGGACATCGATTGCCCGCGGAGCGTTTCTTCAGTGTCCCGAGTGTGGCCTTCCGGCCCGGATGCTCACTGGAGACGAAATCATTCTGGAGCGAATCGAACTGGAGGTGGCCTGATGTGCGATACCTGTGGATGTGGTGATGCGGACGTGGTCTCGGTCGAGGTTCAGGAGCGGATCCTGGCGAAAAACGATCGGACGGCGACGCACAATCGGGATCACTTTTCGAAGCATGGCGTGATCTGCGTCAACGTGATGGGCTCGCCGGGCGCGGGGAAAACCGCTCTGCTCGAGGCGACCGCTGCACGGTTCGGGGGCTCCCGCCGACTGGCTGCCCTCACCGGCGACCTGGCCACCGACAACGATGCGGTCCGCCTGCAGAAAGCTGGCATCGTGTCGGTCCCGATCACCACCGGTACCGCCTGCCATCTCGATGCGGAAATGGTGCATCACGCGCTCCACGAGATCGAACTGGACGGGGTCGACTACCTCTTCATCGAGAACGTCGGCAATCTGGTCTGCCCCGCGATTTACGATCTCGGACAGGTTGCGAACGTGGTCGCGCTGTCGGTGACAGAGGGCGAGGACAAGCCGTTGAAGTACCCGGTGATGTTCCGGGGGGCAGACCTGGTGCTGATTACCAAGTGCGACCTCGCGCAGTATCTGCCGGACATCAGCATCGCCCGGATCGAGGACTCCATCGCCCGGGTGATGGCGGAGCCGAAGACGATGGTCGTGTCGGCGCGACCGGAGTTCGGAATCGCCCGCTGGGTGGACTGGCTGGAAGAAAAGAAACGCTCGCTGGCTCCGGCCGCCGCCGAGGTCGCGGCCGCGGGAGTCTGACCCAAAGGGAGGAATCACATCGCAGTGTGCTCGCTTCTCCGGCCGACTTCCGAATTCATTCACGGCCTGACAGCACAGAAGGAGCCGGTGGGCGGCGCGAGTGCACCGCGGTGTGATTCCTCGATCAGGATGATCGGATCCATGTTGACCCTGCTTCCGGGAGTTCGCTCCGGCGCCATCGCGCCTTCGTGGCGGCAACGCGCCGGGTCCATTTGCAGCGACGACTTTCTGCCGCTGAAGGTGGTCTGCGACCGGGCAGCGGTGCGGCGGGTGCTCGAGGATCAGGGCGTCGCTTCCACCGATCCGGTCGATCTGATTCCCTCGCTGTTTCAGAAACTCGTCGCGAGCTACGAATCGGTTCTGCGGAACCACCGCTCTTCGAGTGACCTGCTGACCGCCCTGATCCGCCGTCATGAGATCGAGAACCTCGTTCTTGCGTGGCGCGCGATGTGCGGCGGCGTTCCCGAGGTTCTCTGGACTCGCTGGTGGCTGCCCCTGGGCGAGCTTGCAACGCTCGAACTGAAGCGGTTCCGCTCCGCACGGACGGAGCACGCCTTTCCTGCGGCCGTCGACGGCACTCCCTGGACCGCTCCGGTCCGGGCCTCGGTGTCCGCACGGTCCGGTGCCCCCCTCGAGCGCGCCCTGAATCGGTGGGTGTGGAATGAGATTCTGGCCGAGGTGGGGCGGATCGATCCGGAACAGAAGATGGTCGTGCGGGTGGTGCGTCAGCTCGTCAGAGAGCGCGACATCACCTGTCTGGCAGCTGCTTCGAGCGAGGATGCGATCGAGGATGCGATCGATGCGATGGTGCTCCTGCCGCTGGAGTACTCCCGGTCGTCGATCCACTCTCTCGCTCTGACCCCTCGTGAGGATCTCGAGCGGCATCCGCTGGTCGAGTCGCTGGTCTGCAGGCGAAGGCGGATTCGTCGCATGGAGCATCTCGCGGCGACCATTCACCGTGAGCTTCTCAACGAGTGTCGCCGGCAGGTCCCGGGGAGCTCGTTCGAACTGGCTCCGGCGTTCGCCCGCCTGCTTCTGCGGGAAGAAGAGCTCGGAGGACTGATTGCCATCGTTCGTGACCGCGCCCGTCTCTCGACCGGCGGTAAGGTGACACGATGAACCAGGAGCTGTTCGTGACTCTTGCCGTGACCGCGGCGACGGTCGGAGCGGCTCATACCGTTGCGCCGGACCACTGGTTGCCATTCGCGGCGCTTGCCCGCGCCCGGGGATGGTCGGCGGGGAAGACGGCGCGGGTAACCATCTTCTGCGGCTTCGGCCATGTCACGGCTTCGGTTCTTCTCGGACTCCTCGGACTGCTGATCGGGGTGGAAGTCCTCCAGGCTCTCGGCCAGCGGCTGGAATCGGTCGCGACGATCGTTCTCATTGCGTTCGGCGTGCTCTACGCGACCTGGGGCATCCGCAGGCTGGTCGGAGCGCGGCTGCACGGACACTCGCACTCGCACTACGACCATGTCCATGATCTGTCCGGCACCACCGAATGGACGCTCTTCCTGATCTTTTCCGCGGATCCCTGCATCGCGGTGATTCCAATCATGCTCGCCGCCGTGCCGCTGGGTCCGATGGGGATCGCCGGGGTGGCACTGGTCTACGAGCTCGCCACCGTCGCCACCATGGTGGTTCTGGTGCTCCCCGCTCGCTACGGTGTGGAACTCGTTCGAGGGCGTTGGCTCGACCAGTACGGTCACGTATTCGCCGGCCTGTTCATCGCAGCCGTTGGCGTGGCGATGCTCGCCCTCGGTCTCTGAGGCCGGCCGACCCTCGCGCGAGCTCCCGGGCATCATGCCGTGCCGTGCGATCTGCTCCCGGACGAAGCTCGGACCACATAGCGGAGGGTTTCAGGTGCAGCTCGGCGCCTATGGTGAGGGGAGCCACGCACTGGATGCCGTCGGGCCACCACGCCGAGGTCGTTGCCCGGAGGCTGGATGGAGCGGGCCTGGAAACCTTCGTCAGGCCGGTGGCCGGGCCGTCCGCGCGTTCGACCCACGGATGGTTCGGCAGATGCTCAGGGAAGCAGCGTCCCGAATCAATGGTAGGCTGGAGTCATGGTGGAGAAGCCGCCGGCGGGCGACCGGCCGCTGAAGACGCTCGAGCGGGTGCTGTCGAAGGCTGGACTGGGCTCGCGGAAGGAATCGCGACGGCTGATCGAGCAGGGACGCGTTCGCGTCAATGGCGCCGAAGAGCGTGATCCGGATCGTTGGGTGGATCTCGAACGCGACGGGATCGAGTTCGACGGTGCGCCGCTGGAACGGCCCGATCCCGTCTACCTGGCGATGCACAAGCCTGCCGGCTATCTCACCACCCGAGATGACCGTCAGGGCCGGGCCACGATCTACGATCTGCTTCCGGACCGATGGCAGAAGCTGCTGTATGTCGGGCGGCTCGACCTGGAGACGCGCGGTCTCCTGCTCCTGACCAATGACAGTGCCTTCGTCGAACGGATGACCAACCCGGCGTTCCACGTTTCGAAAACCTACGTCGTCCGAACCGACAGCCGGCTTGGCGATGCGGCGCTTGATCATCTGCGCTCGGGTGTCGAACTGGAGGACGGTCCCACCCGGCCGGCGGAGGTGGAACGACTCTCCGGCGGGGACGGCTCGACCGTCTCGATCACCATCACCGAGGGCCGCAACCGCCAGGTTCGCCGCATGATCGAGGCCGTCGGGAGCCGGGTCGTCGACCTGCTGCGGGTCGCGGTGGGTCCGGTCGAGCTCGGATCCATCCCCGAAGGCGGATGGCGAGAGCTCAGCTGGGGTGAACTGGAGTCACTCGATACCGGCCGAGGTCGGTGAGTCAGGGCATCGGCTCGGACCAGAACTCCGCACCCTTCGGGATTCTCTCCGGAACGATCAGGATCTCGATCTTCAGCTCACCATCGATTCTCCGGGGGATTCCCGCGCGGATCGTGCGTTTTGGATCTTCCCATTGAATGGTGCGGACCAACTCGCCATTGCTGATCGCGTAGAGAATCTCATCGGAGGTCGCGGTTCCTTCGCGCCGCTCCCAGGCCGGACGTCCGAGGCGGTCCAGCAGCAGCTTCCTGACGTCGTCGTAGAGACGCAGGAGGTCCGGTCCGCGACTTCCGGGCTCGGGCTCGAAGGTCAGATGAATCGATGCAAGACGATTCGCTTCGTCGAAGGCGAGGATGGTGTGTTGCGCCTCGTACACCTCGGGGAAGACCGTGGTTGCCGTTTCCAGGCGACTTCCTGATTCCCACGGTTTCACCCGGACCGCTTCGAGCTCTCGCACGAGCTCCGAACGAGACGTGCCGAGGGAAAGCGAGAACGGGTCGAACCGCGTGGCAGCCACCGCCGGTCCGGCGGCCGCCAGACTCAGAAGAAGAATCGGAAGGAGCCGGTGCCGCCGCATCAGAACGTTCGATCGAACGAATATCGGTATCGGAGAGCAATCCGGTTGGAGTCGGTTCCGCGTTGATGTTCGCGATCTCTCACTTCCTGGGCCAGTTCGAGCGAAATGGCATGAGCACCCGGGGTGAACGACCAGCTCAACCTCCGGGTCTGATAGCGCAGATCGTCTACGATTGCGGAAAGAAATCTCTGATCCATCCAGCCAAGGTGAAGGCGAAGCGATTGCCGTCCGGCGTGGATGTCGGCGTCAATGACCGGGCTCCACGCTTCGTAGGTGCCATTCTCGCTTTGCCGGCGGTAGTCGACTCCTCCCCGGATCTGTCCCTGGAGCGGCCGGCCGGCAAACGCGACCTGGAAACGGCGCCCGAGCATCAGCTCGTTTTCCACCAGGGTCCGTTCATAGAGTGGATTTCCCTCAGCGTTGCTGTCGCGGATCTGCAGTTCCCAGGAGAAGTCCACCCGGGGAGTGAGCCGATCTGCGACGCGGGCGCGGGCATTGTAGAAGGTTTGATCGAAGGAATCGTCGTCGCTGTTGATGCGATTGACGTCGCCCATCAGATCGATGCGGAGGTTCGGCCGCTTCGGCAGAGGGCGGGTCTCCCAGGAGAGGCCGACCACATCCGTTCGACGCTCGGTCGCCTCGCTGTCGAAAGCGTTTTCGTAGTGCTGCACCCGGGCGCGGAGAGAGGAGCGAAGACCAGTGGCATAACGGGCGTGCGCCTCGGCGATGCGATAGTCGGAAATGATGCCCAGCCCGCCGATGGGGATGAATGTCGCGTCGTTCTGCTCGTACCGGGCGCGCCAGGAGAGCTTCCCCTCGTTGTGAGCGATCTGGGCGTAGACGCTGGTGCTGTCCGAATCACCACGCTCCCCGCTGTCGAGCAGGCTGATCTCCGCCTCCAGCGCCACTCCGCCGATCCGGGTCTCCCCGTACAGAGACGTGACCAGCTGATCCCGGTCGACCGTGGGGACCGGAACGGCCCCGAAGGTTCCCGCCTTTTGCGTTTCGTCCACGAGATTCGCCACGATCCTGGAGTGGCCCGACTCCGACGCCCAGAGATAGCTCAGCCCGTTGAAGTAGAGGTCGGTTCCGCGATCGAAGGTGTCTCGCCAGGCCGGAATTCCGGAACCGCTGACCAGCAGAATGGAGTGGGTTCCGTGGCCGAAGTCCGGCTGGATCTCGAAGCTGGCTCCGCGAATCTGCCGCTGCAGCGCCCGCCGTGACAGATCCACGAAAACGTCGCCTGCTCCCACCCGGTAGGGAACCGTGGCAAGCCCGTTCATGTAGTCGAGCGTGAGATTCGCAACCACCAGGCCATCGTCGCGTAGATAGTCGCTGTCGGTTCCGAGCAGTTCCGTCCGGATCGAGAGCGCCCGGTAGGGACTGGTTGCGTAGTTCAGGTTGAGGTTGAGCCGGTCGGTGACGAAGGTCCCCTCGTAGCGATAGAGGCTGTTCGAAGGATCGCCCGAGACGTCATAGTTTTCGACGAGGATCTCGTTGGTCCCGGAGAGTGTCCAGGCGGGTGTGGTTGCGGTGGACTGCGCCAGGCCTCCGGTCGCGAAGAGGAGAAGCGATGCGCCGAGTACGGTGCGAATCCGGGTCATCTGAGATCCTCCTTTCATCGACGCTCTCCTCATTGCTTCTGGAAGTTCTGGGTACAGGTGCCGGTGGGATTGTCGTCATCGTCCAGCCGGGTACAGTTGACCTGGAACGCGTTCGGACCGCTGCCCATCACCGAGCAGCGGTGGTGACCCTGGCCGAAGATCACGTTCTGATCTCCGCAGAGGCCATCCTGATCACAGACCAGTTGCAGCCCGGTAGCGTCGACGCGGATCTCCTCAGAATTGTTGCAGCTGACCGTCGCCGTCCCGCTTCCTCCACATCCGCCGTCCCCGGTGTAGTTGCCCGGCGTGATGCCCTGGGCGCAGCCCTGGACGGCCGGCTCCTGGACCATGGTGGTCTCGGTTGCGGTGTTGTTCGCCATGGCCGGATCGGTTTGATCGGCCTGGATCGTCACGGTGTTGGTCACCGTGCCGGGTGAAGTGGGTGCGTTCGCGGTGATGGAGATCTCCATGATCGCGCCGGATGCGATGGATGGATAGGTACATTGGAGCGTCGAGGTTCCGGCGCCGCTGCAGCTCCCACCGGACGCGAAGGCGCCGGTGATGGTGCCGGCGGACATCGTATCGGTGACGTTGACGCCGGTTGCGGCCGCCGGACCGTTGTTGGTGATCGTCACGGTGTAGTCGATCGGGCCGTCGGTCTCCACCGGATCCTGCAGATCGGTCTTGGTGACGCCGAGATCCGCCTCGAGAGGTGCCGGTTCGCTCGCTTCCGTCTCCGCGGTCGACGTGTTGTTGCTCGAGTTCGGATCGAAGAGTGCGCCGGTAATCGATGCGGTGTTGGTCAGAGTGCCGGCCGAACCGTTGAACGTCCCGGCGATCTGAATCAAACCACCCTGGCCCGGCATCAGTGTTCCCAGATCACAGGTCAGACTCGAGCCGGAGAAGCCGCAGCTTCCCTGGTCCGAAGTTGCGGAATCGAAATCGAATCCGGAGGGGAAGTTGTCGACCACCTGGACGCTGGTCGCGTTTGCCGGACCGTTGTTCACGTAGTCGAGCGAATAACCGAGAGGATTGCCGACGATCACGGTGGAGGGACCGGACTTGGTCAGCCCGAGGTCGGCTTCCTCCTCGCCTCCGGGAGTCTCCAGAACATTGACCACGAAGTTGCCGTCGTTGTTGGTGATGAGTGGATCGGGCTGCATGCCGTAGACATTCGCGGTGTTGGTGACGGCGCCGACCGGAGTGGAATCGAACTGCAGATCGACCATCACCCAGGCGTTGGCCCCGTTGGCCAGCGAGCCGAGGCTGCAGGTGAGATTTCCCCCATTCATCGAGCAGCCTCCCTGGCTCGCGCTCGATCCCTGAACCGAGGTTCCGGGTGGGATGGTGTCGGTGACCATCACGCCGGTGGCATCGGCAGGACCCATATTGTCGATGTTGAGGGTGTAGGTCACCATGGAGCCGAGGGCGACGGTGGTCGAGGAGCCAGACTTGTCGAGACTGAGATCGGCCCGATCGACGGGAGGCAGCGTCGGAGTGGGGGTGAGAGTCCGATTCACCCCGTCGGGAGTGAAGTTGTCGCCCTCGGAGTCTTCCGGGGTGACCCCGACGAGAGCCTGGGCAAGCCAGGCGAAATCCTGATCCTCGGCGGGGGGTGGCCCGCTGCACTTCTGCTGTTCACACCGGTCGAGAAGTCGACGAAGAGTCTCGAGCTTTCTACGGATCTGATCGAGCTCCTTCGCCAGTGCCTGAAGGGACAGCCGGATGGCCTCGGCCTCCTTCTGCATTCGGGCGATCACGTTCATTCTGGAGTTGGCCACGACCGCCGAGAGCTTCGAGTCGTTCAGGGACTGCTGCAGCCGCTGGATGTCGGTCTGCAGTCGCTCCAGACGGCTCTGGAGACGGTCCCGTTCGGCGCGCTTCTGTTCACCGTCGCTGCGGGTGCGGCTGATCTCGTCGGCGATCGGTTGGCATGCCGGACATTTCGCCTGAAGCCGGTTGACGATCTCGGGGCCGGGGATGCCGCCGGTGGTGGTGCCTCCACCGGACGGAGGGCAGGCGAACCGGATACAGAGCCGAAGATCGTCGAGCGCGCGATCGCGGATCGCCCGGGCTTCATCGACCGACCGCCGGGACCCCTCTCCGCGGCTCAATCGCTGAAGTTCCTCCTCGTAGTTTTCGGCGTTCCGACGGAACGCCTGCAGCTCGGGGTTGCATTCAGGACAGGGGTTTTCCCCCATTCCGATTCCGGTGGTGGAGGGGCAGGCGTCGCGGATGGTGAAACCACGGGTCTGGGATTCGAGCTCCGCCTCGAGACGGGGGATCAGGTCGTTGAAGAACGCCAGCGCTTCTCCCCAGCTGTTGAACGACGGAAATGCCGGTCGGGTAAGGGAGGTCGCGCCGCAGAGCCGGGTGAAGCAGGGCGAGAAGGAGGCGCGCGCCGTGCGTACCCGGGCCAGAGCATCCTGGGCCATCCACTTTCTCGAGTCGAGAGCGGCCCAGTCGGCGTAGCGCGCAGACTGCGCACGGGCCTCGGCGAGCAGCGTGTCCTGCATCTCGTTGATCCGGCGGAGCCGATCCTGCATGTCCGCCTCGGCCCAGGTCTTGAGAATCCGGCCGATGATCTGACCGATGGCAGCGCGTCCGGCGGCGCCGTTTTCGCCTTTCACACCATTGTCGATCACGCTGATCAGGTCGGAGAAATCGCTCTTGAGGTTGTTGATGTCGGTATGCCCTCCGGCTCCCAGTGCATCGTTCGCTCCGCCGACCAGACCGGCAATCGGCTTGGCTGGAGCCTCACCGGTGACCTGCTCGCTCAGCGTGCCGAGCGCGCTCTCGCCGGTCTGGGCGAGCTCGTAGATCTCGTCGATGTCGCTGACGCTGAGCGGCTCCCCCTTTTCCAGCTTGTCGAGCTGACCCTTGAAGAAGGAGGTGATGCCGGCGATGTCCAGGAGAAGGCTGCCCAGGTTCAGCAGGTACTGCTGCCAGGCCACCGCGAGTTGTGCATTGGCGAGGTTCTCGCCGGTAATGATCGAAGAGCCGACCTGGCTCTGCCATGCCTCCAGTGCGTCCTGGCTCGCCTGGTCCAGCCACGGGTCCATCGCCTCGAGTGCGGCTTCGAGGTTGACCAGGGACTGGAGAATTCGCGCCGCCTGAGCGCAGTCCATCTGGGGGCAGGGGAGATGATCGCACTCGAAGCCGCGGCTCTGCACGATCGAGGCGTAGGTGATCACGTTCTGCAGATCACTGTTGCTGGTGACGATCGGCGGGGCATCCGCTTCGAGCGGGACGCCCAGGGGCGCCTGAATCATCAGGGCGGCGATGACCATGGCCACTGTGCGGTGGAATGTGCCAGAGCGATTCATCGAGCACCTCCCGTCGCGCGGCTGAAGCGGATCCGCCACTGGGCATGGCCGGGGTCACGGGTGATCCGCTCCCCGGTCTCCGGGTCGTCGAAGATGACCCGGCTGGTGACCTCGGCGATGCAGTCGGTGACGATCCGTTCCCCTTCATCCGTGGAGACGACCTCCGGGGGCGTGAAGTGGGTGCCGACGATCGCTTCGACCTCGAGCTCGATGTTGGTCGCCTGCAGGCGAGCCCGGCGCGTCGCGTCGAGGAACTGCGACCGGTTGGGGAATTCCGGCATCAGGAGCGGATCGAGATCCTCGGCGGATCCCCACGCACGAGCGACACGCCGAACAGCGGCCTCACACTGGGCGGATCCCGGCAACTGCTCCGCTGAAAGGGGCATAGCCTCATTGACTTTCGGCGGCCGTGGGATCTTCTTGAGCTCGCGACCCTGCGGAACGGCCGCGCGGGGAGGAACCAGAACGAAGATCAGGCTCAGAACCGGGAAGATCCGCCAGACCCGAGAGCGTGCCATTGCCGTCTCCTTCCATCCGATTCAATCCCCGGCCGACCCTGAGAACCTCCGGCCAGCGGGAAAGCGTCCAGTCGGAGAAAAGATGCCTCAAGCTCGACGAAACCGGTCCCGACGTGCTGCGTCAGGGGCCGGATGCCGATGCCGGGTGGCAGACCTTTCCGACTGCTCGCCAATTGAACCTCCCGGATGCAAAGTCCGAAAGACGACGAAGGTTCCGCCGCCCTCGCGACAGGTTCATCTTTTGTTTAGGTGTAGTCCGAGCCTACCACGCGTGGGCTGATGATCCAAGGCACGGTTTGGGAAGGTGACAAAATAGCCCCATCCGTGTCACACGGACGGGGCTCGGGTTCGACACGCGACGCTTTGTGATGAGGGAGGCAAGGGCGCGGGCTGTGGGGCGGGGGAAGAGAGTCAGAAGCTGAATCCGACTCCGGCGCTCAGGATCAGAGGGTTGACCGAGACCGAGCCGCTGCGGTCTCCCTCGGTGACCACGGCGGCGGTGACATCCGTGCTGACCGGGACGTACTTGCCGTCGGCGTAGATGAGGAACGCGCCCATGCGCCAGGTCGCACCGGCATTGGCCACGAAGCCGTAGTCGTCCTTGAAGTTGATCTCGTTCAGGTCGACGTTGTTCAGGTCACTGGTGCTGTCGACGTTGTCGAAGAGGACGTATGCCACTCCCCCTCCGAGATAGAAATCCAGGGGCCCGCTGGAGTTGAAGTGCCACTGCAGGACGGCCGTGATCGGAATCATCTTGAGGGTTCCATTCGCCGTGCCGGTCCCCACGGGGCGGGCCCGGTTGATCACCACATCCTGGTCGACGACCGATCCGGCGAACTCGGTCGAGATGTTGTCCGACCAGAAGACGTTCACGGCGGCACCCCATCCGGTGGTGGAGTCGAAGTTGAAGTCGATATTGTCGTTCGGGGTGGTGATGGTGTCATTGCCGTGGGGATCGACCCAGGTGGCGAAGCCGACGACGTCGACGGCACGGTCCGCGGCAAACAGTGGGAAGGCCATCAGGGCCAGCGCTGCAAACAGAATGATTTTCTTCATGGTTCCTCCTCGTGGTCTCTTTCGACTGGGGGACCCTGTGCAAGAGATGTGTCAACAAGCTCAAAATAAGTGTAGGGGCCGAATCGCGCCGGACTGAACCTTTTCCAGACGAATTCTCGAGCCCGCTCATGCATGGCGGACTCGTCCGGACTGCCGCGGGCGGTTGTCCCGCCGGGCGCGGCGGGATCAGCGGGTGGCGAGCGGAGCGCAGCCGCCGGAAAGACGGCCCCCCTGGAGATTTCATGCAGCCCGGGCGCGGTACTGGTGGAGATCAGTCTCTCTCGATCGGCTCGAGCCGCTGCTCCACCAGGCGCGAGGCCTGTTCGAAGTCGACCTGGTCGGCGCTGTCCGCCAACGAGGTGACCGCATCGAGAATCTCCCTCTGAACGGCTCCACGACGTTTTGCCTCGGCGTAGGGGAGGGTGTGGAACATCACCATCGAATAGCGCGGGATGAATCGTTCGGGGTGCATCTCCTCCAGCCGGAATCCGACCTGCTTGCGCAGTTGGAACTTTGCATCGCGGACGGTGCTGCGCATTTCCAGGTAGTTCTCCACCGCCATGTCGGCAATGGCCTCGGTGTCGGGCTTTCGATCCCGCCAGAAGCGCTGGAACAGAGCCGGCCAGTCCGAATCGAGCTGCTCGACGAGCGAATCGAAGATCAGACAATCCTCGAAGGCGCAGTTCATCCCCTGGCCGTGGAAGGGGACGATCGCGTGCGCGGCATCTCCGAGAAGAATCGCGGACCGGTAGGACCAGGGCTCGCAGCGGATCGTCTCCAGATGTCCGGTGGGGTTGCCGAAGAACTCTTCGTCGAGGTTCACCAGCAGAGGAACCGCGTCGGGAAACCGTCGCTCGAAGAAGCGATGCAGCGCCTCCCGGTCGGTCAGCGACGCAAAGCTCTCCTCGCCCGTGTGCGGCAGGAACAGCGTCACCGTGAAGCTCCCATCGGTGTTCGGGAGAGCGATGAGCATGAACTCGCCGCGCGGCCAGATGTGCAGCGCATTCTTCTCCATTCGGAAGCCGCCCTCCGGCGTCGGGGGGATGGAGAGCTCCTTGTAGCCGTGTCCCAGCGGTTCCTCCCGCAGCGTGCCGCCCGTCCGGCTCATCAGGGATTCGCGGACCGCGGAGGCGCTGCCGTCGGTTCCGACCAGAGCGTTCCACGACACCGTCTCGCGGGTGGAGTGATCATGCGATTCGATCTCCATGGTCCGCTGGTCGAGATCGACGCTCCGGCAGGCACGATCGAAGCTGATCTCCACTCGTCCGGTCGCTTCCGCGGCATCCATCAGGAGCCCGTTCAGTCCGCCCCGTGAAACCGAATGGATCACTTCCTCGGGCCTCTGTCCGTAGGGAACCATCTGGAGGTTCCCCTCCTCGTCGTGAAGCATCCGGCCTTTCATCGGGATCAACATGGAGCGGACGCGATCCATCACCCCGACCTGTTCCAGCGCGGCGATGCCGCGGCGGGCGAGGGCGAGATTGATCGAGCGACCCGCGGAGAGCCGAGCCTGACGAAGGTCGGGACGCTTTTCGAAGATATGAACCTCGAGACCCCGCCGGGCCAGAAACGTCCCCAGCAGTGAGCCGGCCAGTCCGGCTCCGACCAGTGTGATCCGCTGTTCGTCCATGCACGGATTCTACAGGGTGACGCATCGGTTGCTCCCCTCTCCCCGCGAAGAGTGATCGCAGGAAACATCGACGGTGAAGCGGGGAGAGGGGCCGGGGGTGAGGGGCAACGACAAAATAGCTGCGCGGCGTCAACTCGCGAAAAGCCTTGAAGATTTTCCGCGACCCGCCCGGGCAGATGGTCATCGCAGCGCGCGAACGGCCTCTGCGCGTGGCACGTGCGAAAATCCCGGAATCCCCCCCGACCACCAGACGCTTCGCGGCACCCGCGTCGTTCTTGCGACCGGCACAGGCGCTCAGCATGACAAGGTGGAAGTGAGCGCGGATGGCCGTGTGGCCCTCGGAGTTTGCGTCGAGGTGGGATTCCGCACTTCTGACGAAAAGGGTTGCCCCACACCCCGCCCCTATCCGCGCTTCGCCCTTCTCGCTCCGGATCATCATTCTTCGCGGGGAGAGGGGAGACCAGAGGCTCAGGCTCGGCGGTCCACCGTCTTCGCCAGTTCCTCCACGAACCGCCAGATCTCTTCGTATCGGTTGTACAGCGGGATCGGGGTGACCCGGATGACATTGGGCTCTCTCCAGTCGGGAGTGATCCCGGAGTCGATCAGTCGCTGAAAGACCTCTCTGGGCTGCAGCCGTTCCGAGCGGATCTCCAGGGAGAGCTGGGATCCCCGCTGGATCGGGTCTTCCGGGGTGATGATGCGGACCAGGCCGGCGAGCTCCTTCCGGAGCAGGGATTCGAGATAGCCGGTCATGCGGATCCCACGGGCCCGTAGCGCAGCCATGCCTCCCGCTTCGGAGAAGACGTCGAGCGAGGCCCGAATCGCTGCGAGGGAGAGAATCGGCGGGTTGCTGATCTGCCATCCCTCCGCGCCGCTCATCGGCTGAAAGTGGGGTCCCATATGGAAGCGGCTCGCCTCGTCGTGACCCCACCATCCGGCCAGTCGGGGGAGATCGAAGCGGTTCGCATGACGTTCGTGGACGAAGGCCGCGCCCACCGATCCGGGTCCGGCGTTGAGGTACTTGTAGGTGCACCAGGCGGCGAAGTCGGCGTCCCAGTCGTGAAGATGCATCTCCAGGTTGCCCGCGGCATGCGCCAGGTCGAATCCCACCACGCATCCCCGGCGGTGCCCCATCCGCACGATCTCGGCCATGTCGAACGCCTGCCCGGTGTAGTACTGGATGCCCGGGAGGAGGATCAGTGCGATCGTATCGCCCTGGGCTTCGATCACGCCAGCGAGATCCTCCAGTCGAATCGTTTCCTCTCCGTTCCGCGGGCGGACGATCAGGAGCGAGTCGTCGAGATCGAAGCCGTGAAACCGGATCTGGGAGGAGACTGCATAGTGATCCGACGGGAAGGCATGGCCTTCGATCAGGATCCGGTGTCGTTCGGTAGTGGGCCGGTAGAAGCTGACCATCAGCAGATGCAGGTTGACGGTCAGCGTGTTCATGACCACCACTTCGCTCGGCAGGGCTCCGACGATGGCTGCCATCGGCGTCGCGAGCGCGCGGTGGTAGGGCAGCCACGGATGCGTCGCCTCGAAGTGTCCCTTGACCGCGAGGTGCTCCCACGCATCGAGCTCTTCATCGAGGAAGATGCGTGTCCGCCTCGGCTGCAGTCCCAGTGAATGGCCGCAGAGATAGATCTCCTCGGTGTCGTCGTCGCGGGTCGGAATCAGAAACTCGTCTCGAAACCGGGAAAGTGGGTCGTCCCGGTCGAGCTGGCGTGCGGTTTCGAGATCGGCTCGGTCCTCGTTCATGGCGCCGCACAGTATGACGAAGGCAGCCGACGAGGTGAAGTGCCGGAATCACCCTGCCGGCGAATCGGATCGGCCGTTACCTCGGGCCATGACTGCTCTGCGCGATGACTCGACCGCTGTTCCGCTCGACCAGCACGAGGGACGAACGACCAGCAGGTACGAGGGACGAAGGGCCGGAGGGTCAGAAGGGGCGGAGGGTCACATCTTCGACGCCTACTCCACACAATCGGGCACTCCCCATAACACTTCCATCTCGCGATCGAAGCTCCCGAAGGCAACCTCTCCCATCCGCCTTCGCCATTCGGCTACGGCGTGGCTAAGGGGAATGCAGCACTTCGAGAGCCGGTACGTGCAGCGCTTCAACAAGCGGCATGGCAGGGTGGGCCATCTCTTCCAGGGTCGGTTCAAGTCGATCATCGTCGAGCGCGAATCCTATCTGCTCGCGCTCTGCCGCTACATCGTGCTCAATCCCGTGAGTGCGGGGATCGTCGAGCGCCCTGAAGAATACCGCTGGTCGAGCTATCGGGCGAAGATCGGGCTGGAGAAGCCGCCCGCATGGCTCTGCATGGACAGCCTCGCGCTCTTCGGCAGTGATGCGCTGCCGGCCGTGGACGGTCGCGGCGTGTCAACCGGCGACGCTGCCAGCCTCCTCCGGATCTCCGCTCATTCGATCTCTCCCTGCGCCATCGCAATGGGTTCCGCTCGCAGAACCCTCGACAGTTGCGAGAGGCTCTGAATGACCCGTTCGATCGGCGGTGCCGGCACGCCGGTCCGATTGACGAGAACCGGCGTGAGCCCCGCGTCCCGGGCCCCCTCGTAGTCGTCGACAAACGTGTCGCCGACGTGCGCGGTCCGTTCCGGCGCGACTCCCAGCCGGCGGCAGGCCTCGGCGAAGATCCGGCCGTCCGGCTTGTCGATTCCCAGCTCGGCCGACGAGAGAATCGTGTCGAAGTAGCCGGTGAGCTGCAGATCGGTGCAGAAGTGGACGAGGCCGCACTGCCAGTTCGAGATCACCCCGAGCCGGAACCCCTGATCTCGCAGCGTCCGGAGTGTCTCATGCACCTCGGGGAACACCTCGAAGCTATCGGCGCCCAGGATCTCCCACAGCGCGGCGGAGTGTCGCGCCGGCTCGCCGGGACCTGCCGGTACGTCCATTCTCTCGAACACCCGGGAAGCGAGAAGGGCGCGTGCATCCGGGTGCGCCGGATCGCCGGCGGGCGAGCCATGCCGGTGCCATCCCTCGAACAGGTCGTAAAGGATCTGATGCTCCCAGGGAAGATGCGGCAGCCCCTGCGCATCGAGGTACTCCACGAGCGTGGCCCCGCGGCCACGTCCGTCGCGATGAAAGATCAGTGTGTTGTAGAAGTCGAACGTGATCGCTTCGAAGGAATCGGACATGAGCAACTGTGGCAAATGCGATCCCGCGACCGATATTCCTCGAAAGGCCCGCCCCCCACCGAGCACCGAATGTCGCGGCGTACGGCAGAGGCGAGTGCCCGGAAAAGGAAAAGGGTCAGGGGAAGGAGACCCCTCAGGAATGGCGGCCGCTCAAGTGAACGAGCAAGAGACTCTCCCGGCCTGTTGGGGTTGGCCTCCCGGCCCGGCCGACGGGCTATGTCGGGAAGTCCTGAGGCTACGGACTCTCCGTTACAGGGCCGGTATGCTCACGGCCGACCGACGCCGCGCACTCGCGGCGAAGGTTCGTCGATCAGCGCCTCGAAAGACGCGACCTCTCCACGAAAGCTTCTGATCTCGAAGTGCGCGGCAGCAGGTGAGGGCGCTTCGCACGGCGCGTCCGGAGTGACCAGTTGGAGCTGGTTCGTGGTGCCGGCGATCAGCGCCACCCGCTCGGTCGTCGTTCCGGACTCCGTCCCGCAATGGTACGTATAGGATGCGGTCACGACCGGAGTGGCATCGTCCGCGCCCTCGGCCTTCGCGGCCTCGAGAGTATCCAGAAAGCCGCTTCCGATGATCGTGAACGAACGGCCCCAGCCGATTCTCGACGGGGCGTAGTGAATCGTCAGATCCGCATCTGTGAGCTCTCCGCTCGGCGCCATCCGGTAGTTTCGGATGACTGGCGGCCCGAGAACTTCGGTCGTCGCTCCACTGGAGGTTCTGCACTCGGAGATCTGGAACAACTGAAGCTGGAGATCATAGCCGGTTCTGCTGGGCAGGGTCGCGATCGTGGCGGATCGATCGTGCACATCGACCACATCCAGGGCCACCTGATAATCATGCCATGCCAGGATCATGGTGGAGCCCTGAAACCCGACGGGCTCGCGCCACCAGATGGTGAGTGGCGCCCCCGCGATCGGGTCGTTCGGGAATGCCCTGGTATCCATCGGTGGGACCGGAGTGGGACAGACGTCGGGAGCCTTCGTGCGACCACGTCGTCGATGAAGGCGATCGACGGGTCCGTGCGACCACGTCGTCGATGAAGGCGATCGACGGGTCGGGGCCACATCTTCGATCGTTGGTTTGGCCGCGGAACGGCAGATCTACTCCTCGTAGAGTGAGTTTCCATTCCGAGGAGAAAAAGCGCCTGATTACGGCAACGATTGGACAGATCGGATTTTCCGAGGGATCCTCGGTTTGTTATGGCGAGACCACTCCGACTCGATCTTCCCGGTGCCATTCACCACGTCATGAACCGCGGCAACGCTCAACAGGACATCTTTCTCTGCGACGAGGACCGCGAAGACTTCCTCCGGCTCCTCGACGACGAACAACACCGCTGCAACTGGCTGATCCACGAGTACTGCCTGCTCGACGATCACTTGCATCTCTCGATCGAGACTCCCGAGGGGAATCGTGTCCCAAGGCATGCAGCACTTCGAGAGCCGGTACGTGCAGCGCTTCAACAAGCGGCATGGGCGGGTTGGTCATCTGTTCCAGGGGCGCTTCAAGTCGGTCATCGTCGAGCGCGAGGCCTATCTGCTCGAGCTCTGCCGCTACATCGTGCTCAATCCCGTCCGTGCGGGCATGGTCGAGCGCCCCGAGGAATATCGCTGGTCGAGCTATCGAGCGAAGATCGGGCTGGAGAAGCCGCCGGTATGGCTCTGCATGGACAGCCTTGCGCTGTTCGGCAGCGACGCGAAGACGGCGCGACAGGAGTACAAAGCGTTCGTCGAGGCGGCGATTGGTGTGGCGGATGATCTGATGGCGAAGGTCGTGGGCCAGATCGTGCTGGGGACGGCGGAGTTCGTCGCGACGGTCCAGGACCTGATCGACAGCGAGGAGAGATCGACCGAGCATCCGCGGTTCCAGCGTGAGGTGGGACGTCCACCGCTCAACGCGATCATGGCGGCCGTGGCCGAGAAGCTCGACGTCACCGAAGAGGAGATCCGGACGAACCGTGGGGCGCTCTGCCGGATGGTCTATGCCCGGCTCGGCTGGTGGGAAGGGTCTTCGCACGTTGCGGGAGATTGCCCGGGAGCTGGGGCTACGCAGCGCCGGCCATGTGTCGAATCTCGTGAAACGGTGCCGCCGCGAATGCGAGCGCGATCCATTCCTGCGCCAGATCTTCGACGAGTGCATCGCGCTCGCCCGCCAGCACGCTCCGCCGCTGCCTCAGCACTACCGCGTCTGACGGCGCGGAGCCCCCCGACAGACATTCAACGCTTCGAATTGCGCCTCTCGACTGGAGCAGGCCCGGTGGGGCTCCGTCCCGTTCAGCCGATCCAGCCCGTGATGGCCCCTCCGGCAGCCATGTTCACCCTCCCTGCTGCCACTCTCCACCGCCCGTTCGGCCAGATCGCGGGATTTTCCCGCGATCTTCGGTGACGCGCACGCCCTCCCCCGCCCAAGAACCGGGGTCAGATCTTCGATTGTCGGCGCCAGTCGCCGAAGATCGAAGATGTGGCCCCGACTTCGCGATTGTGGCCCCGACTTCGGTGCTTGCTGTACTGATCAATTCGTGTCCGGAGAGAAGCTCGGAGCAGTCCCCGCCGCGCCAGACAACGCTCGCCCGGATCCGCCCGGCATCAGCGCCAGTCCCGGGGACTTGTCATGCCCCGGCGGCTGGCTTCGGAGGCGGCCACAAAGAGAGCAGGAGGCCGAGCAGCATGATGATGGTCAGAGCGAGATTGATCGTGCCGCCCGGAGCGGTGGCGATCCGCTCGACAGGCCACCGAACCTTGAGCAGGCCACGTCCCACCTGCTCGAGGAGCAAAACCAGGAAGGCCAGAGGGATCAATCGGCGGTATCGAAACAGAACAATCAGGATGGTCAGGCCGAAGACGAGTTGGGCGAGACCCCAAGCCGCGAAGAGAAAGGAGAAGGCCGCGGCCGCGGGTGCCGCGAACTCGTCAACCGGAATTCCATCCGCCGTCCGGGCAACCTCAGGCGCGTTGAACATCACATTCAGTCCCATGCCGATCTTCAACAGAAGGAGCGCGAACAGCCAGATACCCAGACGCCGACCGGGATAGTTGTTGTCAGCCACGCGGGGAAAGAGCCTCTCCAGCATGCGTCCTCCAATGCTCCAGCGGACCTTGCCACCGCGGCGTCTCATCTGCCCGCGCAATGCCGGAAAGTCTATCAGGATCGGGAGGCTGGGCCCCCGGAAGAGAGCAAACCGGTTTGGGCTGAAGGTGCGTCCCGGGGGACCGGGCCGGAGTCAGGTGCTCCACCAGTCGTAGCGGCAGGCGAGTTCGACAGCCGTGGCATCGACGTGTCCCTTCACTTCTGATCGGCTGCTCGCCAGGTCTCCCATATCCCGCATCGACGGCATGGGAACGGGCGATCGATGTCGTACTCCGGGCCGGCTCGCCGTACGCATTCAGGTCCCCCCGGTTTCGGGCGGGATCGATGATCGAAGATGTGGCCCCGGTGTTGGCCCCCGACTGGCAGTTTCCGGCGGCGTGATCTCTCGCGGAGTACCCGCCAGATGGAAGCCTCCGGTGGGCTTGCAGCCTCGACCACTTCAGCCACGCGTGAGCCGGAGCAGGGTGATCTCGCCGGGGACGCCGAGCCTCGTCGGCGGGCCCCAGTAGCCGGTGCCGCGGTTGACGTAGAGCCAGGTGCTTCCTCGGCGGTGCAGGCCCTTGACGATCGGCTGAAAGAAGCGGATCAGCAGATTGAACGGGAAGTACTGGCCCCCGTGGGTGTGGCCGGAGAGCTGGAGGTCGACGTCGGTACCTCCCAGCCGGTCGATCATCTTCGGCTGGTGTGCCAGCAACACTCGAAACGCACCGTCCGGAACCCCGGAGAGCGCCTGCCCGGGATCGGGTCCCATGCCGTCCCCGAGGCGTTCCGCGGTGAAGTCGCTGACACCGGCGATGGCGAGGCGGCTCTCACCTCTCTCGATGATCCGGTGCCGATTGATCAGGGGCTGAATTCCCATTTCGGCGAACAGATCGATCCAGGCTCCGGCGTCCCAGTAGTATTCGTGGTTGCCGGTGACGTAGTACGCACCGTCAGCCGCGCGGAGCCGGGCCAGCGGCTCGACCGCACTCCGCAGCTCGGTGGGTTTGCCGTCGCCGATGTCTCCGGTCATGGCGATGAGGTCCGGCGCGAGCTCGTTGACCGTCTCCACGACGCGCTCGACGAAACGCCGGTGCACCATCGGTCCGATGTGCAGATCGCTGATCTGGACGATTCGGAATCCATCGAGCTCGCGCGGCAGATTCTCCACGGGCACGTCGACCTTCACCACGAGCGGACAGCGAGCCTGGACGAATCCGACGAGCCAGAGCACGCCGATCGCGCCGAAGGCAGCGACGTTGACGGACCAGAGAACCGTCGCGGCGTGCGGAGGAGTGGCCAGCCAGGATCCCGCGGCCTCCGGAATCCGGGCGAGAGCGAAGACCACGGTTCGGAGAATCATCCGGAGGACGTCACTCGCCACCGCCACGACCAGCAGCGTCGACGAGATCACCGAGGGCGAGGTAGCCACTGACGACCAGGGGGCGCCGCAGCGGCAGGCTCTCGGCGCGGGACGCGAAAAATGCGATCAGCGGAAGCGTACCCACCAGCGCGATTGCGAGCCAGGACAGGAGCGTTCCGCCCGAGAACGGACCCATCGCCAGTCGCAGCGGGCGTCCGGCATAGGCGTTGAGAAGAAACCAGGTGACGAGCACCAGGATGAGACGCGCAGCACCGGAGCCGCGGAGCGCTCGTGCGCGGGGAGCAGGAGGTCTGAATGGCATGTCTGAGAAAACCCGTTTCTCGGGAGCTCCATTTCTGCCGCGGAGCGGACGCACATTCCCGCCCAGCGACATCGATCTGGATGCCATCTCGGAAGCCGAACGACGATCACGGCTCCCGTGAGCGCCGGCGCTTTCACAGGCCGCGAACCGTCCCGCGAAGGATCTTGCCTCTGCGAACGGTCGAGACGAGCTTCGCGGGGATGGTTCACTCTGTTGTGGGAGGGTTGCCCTTGCCGCGTGTCGGGGTCTCGACCGTGACGAAGGCAAGATCCTTCGCGATCCACGGCATGGACTTCGACACGGTTTCGGACGCTCAGGATGACGGCGAGGGGGCACGGTCGAGGATGACGACGAGGGGGGAACGGTCAGCATCCCGTGAGCGCCGGCGCGGTGTCGAGGTCGCGAACGATCCGGCCACCGTCATCCCGACTGCGCCCGTGCACAGGACACAGCCTCCGGTGACCAGCGTCACCCCATCGGCGGGCCTCTCCCGGAACAATGGAACTCGCGCGAAATCTCCCCGCCGAAAGGGCACTATGTTCAAAATCCTCGAAGCAAAATTCCTCGGCCCCGGGGTCAAGCAGTTCGAAATTCATGCGCCCCGGATCGCAAAGAAACAACTGGCCGGCCAGTTCGTCATCGTCCGCCTCCACGAGCACGGCGAGCGCATCCCTCTGACCATCGCCGGCTCGAACCCGGAGCGCGGGACGATCACGCTGATCGTCCAGGGCGATCGGCAAGACCACCCGCTGATGAACTGCTCTGGAGCCGGCGACGCGATTCTCGACGTGGTCGGCCCGCTGGGCAGGCCTCGGAAATCGAGACGTTCGGCACCGTGGTGGTGATCGGCGGCGGCGTCGGTACGGCCATCGCCTATCCGACCGCTCGTGCGCTGCATGAGGCCGGCAATCAGGTCATCTCGATCCTCGGCGCCCGCACGCCGCGAGCTGGTGATCCTCGAGGACGAGGTCCGGGCGATCAGCGACGAGACTGGCATCATGACCGACGACGGCAGCCTACGGCGAGAAGGGCCTGGTCACCGACAAGCTGGTGCAGTTGATCGGCTCGGGCGGCGTCGACTCGTCCTGGCGATCGGTCCGGTTCCGATGATGCAGGCCGTCGCGGAGACCACCCGCGAGCCGCACGGCATCCGCACGATCGTCAGCCTGAACTCGATCATGGTGGACGGCACCGGGATGTGCGGCGGCTGCCGGCGTCGCCAGTGGGCGGCACGCCAGTTCGCCTGCGTCGACGGGCCGGAGTTCGACGCCCACCAGGTCGACTTCGACGTCCTGGCCCAGCGCAACCGCATGTATCGCCGAATCGCGAGAGCAGGCGATGGAGCAGTTCGAGGCTCACCGCGACGAGGAGATCCGGACGGGTCCGCGAATCCTGCCGGCTCCGCGAAGCGGAACGGGCCCTCGCCGACGTAGGGGAGCATGTCGCTTATGCCTAACACCGTCCCGAACAAGGAACGCATGAAGATTCCGCGCCAGCGGATGCCCGAGCAGCGAGCGGCCGAGCGCGGCTGCAACTTCGAGGAAGTGAACCTGGGGCTACGACCTCGGCTCGCCTACCAGGAGGCGATCCGCTGCCTGGCCTGTAAGAACCCGACCTGCGTCGTCGGGCTGCCCGGTCGGGGTCAAGATCAAGGAATTCGTCGAGCTGATCATCGAGAGGGACTACCTCGGCGCTGCCGCGAAGATCCGCGAGGACAACGTCCTGCCCGCCATCACCGGCCGGGTCTGCCCCCAGGAAGACCCAGTGCGAGGGCGGCTGTCTGATCGACCAAGCGCGTCGATCCACTGGCGATCGGCTACCTCGAGCGGTTCGTTGCCGACTACGAGCGGCAGACCGGGCAGGTCGGCATCCCGAAGATCGCACCGCCGACGGGCAAGAAAGTGGCGATCGTCGGCAGCGGTCCGGCCGGCCTCAGCGCTGCCGGCGATCTGGTCCAGAAGGGCCACGAGGTCACGGTGTTCGAGGCCCTCCACGAGATCGGCGGCGTGCTGATCTACGGCATCCCCGAGTTCCGCCTGCCCAAGGACATCGTCCGCCAGGAGATCGACGTTCTCCGCAAGATGGGCGTGGAATTCGAGACCAACGTGGTCATCGGCAAGACCGTGACCATCGACGAGCTGTTCGAGCGAAGAAGGCTACGACGCGATCTTCGTCGCCACCGGCGCCGGACTGCCGAAGTTCCTGGACGTCCCCGGCGAGAACCTCAACGGCGTCTACTCGGCCAACGAGTTCCTCACCCGGGTCAACCTGATGCGCGCCTACCGCTTCCCTGAGTACGACGAGCCGGTCTTCAACTGCCGGGGCAGGGACGTGCGTCGTCGGCGGCGGCAACACCGCGATGGACGCGGTCCGCACCGCGCTGCCGTCTCGGCGCGAAGACCGCGTACTCTGGTCTACCGTCGGAGCGAGGCGGAGATGCCCGCCCGGATCGAAGAGGTCAAGCACGCGAAGGAAGAGGGTGTCGATCTTCCGGACGCTGCACCAACCCGGTGGAGCTTCCTCGGCGACGAGAAGGGCTGGCTGACCGGCGCGAAGTGCGTCGAGATGGAGCTCGGCGAGCCCGATGCCTCCGGGCGGCGGCGTCCGATCCCGATCGCCGGCTCCGAGTGCGGTGATGCCCTGCAGCTGGCGATCATCGCGCTCGGCACCTCGGCCAACCCGCTGGTCCAGTCCACCACGCCCGATCTGGCCACCAACAAGTGGAGGCTACATCGTGGCGGACCCGGAGACGCATGCGGACGTCGAAGAAAGGCGTCTTCGCGGCGGGCGACATCGTCACCGGCGGTGCCACCGTGATCCTCGCCATGGGCGCCGGCCGCAAGGCAGCCGCCTCGATCAACGAGTATCTCGAGAGCGGCGTCTGGGAAAAACAGCCTGCCCCCGCCGCGAACTGACGCCTCGAAAATTCATGAACAAACCGAGAGCCGCGGGAAACCGCGGCTCTCTCTTTCGGGCCTGGCTTCCGATGTTCGTCTCCGCGCCAGTTGAGAGTTCTGGAGTTCTGGAAGTTCTGGAGTTCTGGAGTTCTGGAGTTCTGGAGTTCTGGAAGTTCTGGAGTTCTGGATTCTGGAGTTCTGAAGTTGTGGAGCGTGCGTAGCACGCGATTCCAAGGGTAGCACCGGGTGACCGAAGGGAGCCCGGTGTCGAGGGTAGCCGTTTGCCACCCCGGTGAGCATCCGTAGGAGGCGATTCCCGGTCGCGCTGAAGAATCGCCTCCTACGGAGGCTCAATGCAAATTGACCTGATCCAACACCGGGCTCCCTTCGGTCACCCGGTGCTACCGTTGGAGACGCCCGCTACGCGGGCTGCAAACGTCGGAGATTCTGCAGTTCAGAATCTGGAAACTCCAGAACTCCAGAACTTCCAGAACTCCAGAACTCCAGAACTCCAGAAGAGTTGGCGTGCGGTCGAAGCGCGCGGAGGTATCATCGAGCTCAATGTTCGTCGGCGAAGCGGGTTTCTTTCAGGCGGCCGGCGTGCGCGGAGAGAAGATCGCTTCGGGTGATGATTCCGGTCACGTGCATGGGATCGTTGCGCCGCACCACCGGGAGACGGCCCACCCCTTCCCGCACCATGTGATCGGCCGCTTCGCGCAACGTCGAATCCTCGAAGACGACCGCGGGCGGCCGTTTCAGGATCTCTCCGACCGTTCCGATCTCCGCTGCCTCGGGGTCGAGCAGGTCCCGCCGGGTCACCACTCCCTGCAGGGAGCCATCCGTCCGGGTCACCGGAAATCCCTGGTGAGTCGAGCCCGGCTGATGGGACTGCAACCAGGGACGCAGATCGGAAACCAGCTCCGTCGTTCGAAGGGTCCGCACATCCCGGGTGCAGAAATCCCGAACCCGAACCTGATCAAGGAAGTCGGCCGCGTACTCGGTGGGCACACGCACCCCCCGCCGCTCGAGCTTCTCGGTCATGATCGACGTGCGCATGAGCAGAGTCGCAATCAGGTACGCGGACGCGCAGCCGGCGAGGAGCGGAAGCAGGGCCATCGGCTGAAGGGTCACTTCAAACGCGAAAACGACCGACGCCAGCACCGCTCGTGATGCTCCGGCGAAGAGAGCCGCCATCCCGACCAGGCCGCAGACGCGAGGGTCGATGCCCGCACCGGGGAAAGCCGCGGCGAGACCGTGGCCGATCAGCGCTCCGGTGGCTCCGCCGATGGTGAACAGCGGTGCGAGGGTTCCCCCCGACGTTCCACTTCCAAGAGCAATCGCCCAGGAGACGAACTTGAGGAGGCAGAGAGTGAGGAGCGTGCCGAGCACGAGCCGCCCGAAAGCACATCGGAAATGTTCGAATAGCCGACGCCCATGGTCCGCGGCGCGAAGTATCCGACGACGCCCACGGCAACGCCTCCGAGGGCCGGCCACCACATCCAGTGGACAGGCAGTTTCTCGAAGAGGTCCTCCACGGCGTAGACCGCTTTGGTCACCCAGACGGCGAGCCATCCCAGAACGCAGCCGAGCAGGATGTACGCGGTGAACGCCGCGGCCGAAGGCGAAGTGATCGCCGGCATCTCGAACACGGGGCGAATCCCGATGAACAGATAGCGGACGGCGGTCGCGGCCGCGCTGGCCAGCGCCACCGGAATGACCGAGCGCGCCCGGAACTCGAAGAGGAGGAGCTCGATCGCCAGGAGAACCGCCGAGACCGGACTGCCGAAGGTCGCGGCCATGCCGGCGGCAGCCCCCGCGGCGAGGAGGGTCTTTCTCTCCGTCGGGGTGATGCGGACCATCTGCCCGACCACCGATCCCATCGCGCCGCCGGTCGCGATGATCGGACCCTCCGCGCCGAATGGCCCGCCTGTTCCGATGGCGATCGCCGACGAGACCGGTTTGAGGAACGTCAACCGCGCCGGAATCCGGCTCTGGTTGAGCAGGACCTGCTCCATCGCCTCCGGAATCCCGTGGCCGCGAATCGCGGCCGACCCGTAGCGCGCCATCAGTCCGACGATGATCCCGCCGATGACCGGTACGAAAACGACGGCCAGCCCGAGATGGTTGTCGACGGGAGATCCGTCTTCGAACGAGAAGCGGCCGTGAAACGACAGGTTGGTGAACAGAGCGATGAGCTTGAGCAGCCCTTCGGCCATGAATCCGGTGGCCACCGCCACTCCGAGAGCCAGAGCCGTGATGAAGAGCGTCCGCCGATCGACCGACGCCGACTCCACGGGGATCCTCGCGCCATCGAGTGTGGAGCCCATCGACGGCGCGATCGGAAGCGCGTTCCCGTCCGGATCGGGTGCTCCCGGAAGCGCATTCCGTTTCATGGTTTTTCCTCGAAAAACATCGCTGCCTCGGATTGGGTGTCGACCTGCTCGACCAGACGCTCGAGCAGATCGGCGAGCGTCTTCTGCTCGGTCCTCCCGAGGCGGCGAACCGCATCGACCAGCAGGTCCTGCGGGGTGGTCGACGCACGATCGAGAGCAGCCCGGCCGGCATCCGTAATCTCCAGCTCGACCACGCGTCGGTCCTGCTCGCTCCGAGTCCGCCGGACGAAGCCGCGTCGGACCAGCTTCGCTGCCACCACCGAAACCGAGGAAATGTCGGTGGCGGTTCTCTCCGCCAGAGCATTGAGCGACGCCGCGGGTGCGTCACCGAGCTTCTGGAGCACGAACGTCTGTGCGGCGCTGATCCCGATCGTCCGCCTGCAATGCCGCTCGGAGACGCGGAGGATGCGCACCAGTCGCCGAAAGGCGTTGAGGATCTCGCGGGAGCGATCCTCCGGGGCGGCAGACGAGGCGGATTTGTTTGGTATCCCAATCATCTCGGACGGCGCCAACCCGCCAGGGCTTCGAATTCTTCCTTCGCGACCGGCTACAATGAGATCCTTGTCCGGAGGGTTCATGTTGAAGAAGCTCGGTGCAGAACTGGTGCTCGCGCTCCACTTCGTCTGGGTGGCATTCGCCGTCTTCGGCGGCTTCCTCGGGTTTCTCGATCCCCGCTGGCTCTGGCTCCATCTGCCTGCCGTGCTCTGGTCGGCGGTCGTGAATCTCGCCGGATGGACCTGTCCTCTCACGCCGGTCGAACAGAAACTCCGCCGCGATGCGGGAGGGGCCGGCTACGAGGGGGGATTCATCGCACACTACATCGGACCGGTGGTCTATCCCGGCGGCATGCCCCGCCGCCTGGAGCTCACCGCTGCGGTCAGCATCACCATCTGGAACGCAATCGTCTATTCGGTGATCTTTCTGGTCCGGGGATGATGGCGCCGCAGTTCAGCGCGGGCCCCGGGGACGATGAGACGACGCCCCTGGTGTGCGGGCGGCGCAACCTGATTCCCCGCTGCTGCTACCGCAGTGCCGCGGCGAAGAGCTCCTTCAGTTTCGAGAACGCCCTCTCGGCATCCGGTTCGTCGTACGCCCGGCTGTCCGGCACGGTCCATCCATGATGCGCATCGTAGGTCTCGCTCTCGTACCGGCCGCCCCATTCCGCCAGGCCGCGCTCGAACTTCTCGATGGCCTCTGCCGGCATACTCCGATCCTCTTTCGCGTGACCGAAATAGAGCCTCGCCTTCACCCGCGGGAGGACCTGATGCGGGCTCGACGGATCGTCCTTCCACAATCCACCACCATGGAACGACGCGGCGGCACCGATGCGATCGGGCCGGGCGGCCGCGGTCCGGAGCGCGAAGGCTCCGCTGAAGCAGAATCCGACGATTCCCATCGGACCGTCGCTGACCGAGGACTGCGAAGCGAGAAAGTCGACCCAGGCGGATCCATCGCGCTCCATCGCTTCAGCTGTCAGCGGCTTCGTCAGCTCCATGAATCTCTCCCGGGTCGCCTCGTCGGCGAAATCAGGCTTCGGAGGGAAGAACGGTGCGCGGCCGCTGCGGTAGTAGATGTTCGGCAGAAGGACGCTGTAGCCCTCCGCCGCGAGCCGCCGGGCCATCTGCCGCTGGGAATCCCGCATGCCGATGCCGTCCGGCAGAAAGATCACACCGGGGCGCTGTTCGCCGGGCTGGTGAAACAGCATCGCATCCGCCGTTCCGTCCTGGGTGGGGACTTCGATTTCATGGTCGACGAGGTTCTGATCGCTCATGAGTCGCTCCCGTGCAAGACTCCTGCTGTTTTTGGACCGGCGGTGCCAGCTCGGAGGACGCTGCGGTTCGATCACGGCGGCTCCACCTCACTGGTGGAGCCGCCGCTGAAGGTTGATCTGATCCGAACTGTCTACAAACTCGGCCGTACGCGCAGAACCGCAACGGCCGCGAAGAGCAGCGAAAGCATCAGGATCAGCAGTCCGCCGTTCCCGAGAGCGGGAACCGCGGCAACCTGTTCGGTCACGAATGTACAGGTCACGTTTTCGGCGCGGCTGACGTCGATGTTGCTCGGTGAGCTGCCGTCACTGCAGGTCGCGCTGGTGATGATCCAGCCGGGCTCGAAGAGCTGGCTGACGCTGTACCCGCTCCCGGCAGTCACGCCGGTGAAGGTCTGAGTGCCGCCGTTTCCGAGGGAGAAGCTGGTGGGGACCAGACCGCCGCCCGCGGTGAAGTTGAACATCATGCCGGTCGGATCGGGACTCGGTACGGTGGTCTGCACGATGGTGATGGTGCCCGGGGTTGCCGCGTTGAAGATGGTGCAGTTCCCGGTGGTGAGCGGGACATCGACGCAGCCCGACTGGTTCGGGGTATAGCCGAGCGGAACCGCCTCGGTGGCGGTACAGGTCGGTGAGCCGGTGTAGCCGCTTACGGTGAAGACCGCGGGAGCGCCTTCGGTCGCGATGGCCGAGGTCGGAGCGACGACTCCGCGTGGTACAGATCAGAGTGATGCTGACGCCCGCGGGATTGTCGTCGTCGAAGTCTTTCGACACGGTAAAGGTCGCGTCGGTGGCCAGCGCCCAGAACCCGCCGGAGAGATTGAACGGCCCCATCATCTGGGTTCCGGCATCGGGCTGTCCGATGGTGCCTCCCAGAGAGTAGGGTCCGCCGGTGGAAAAGGTTTCTCCGCCACCATTGATGGTGTTCCAGGTCAGGTCATAGCCGCCGCCGGTCTGAGCCGGGGCAACGGTTGCTCCCAGGCCGAGAATCAGCAGAAGCACGACGGAAACACGCGACGCGGTCACCGGTCACCTTCTCCCTCGAGCCGCGCCAGCCGGTCTGCCAGATCGGACATCTGAGACTGGAGCGCATCGATGGTCGCCTGCTGTTGCTGCACCAGTCCGAGCAGGGCCGCGTTGACCTGATCGTACCGGACCCCGACGATGTTGCCATTGACGTCACGGATGACCCAGTCGGGGTTGACCGCGGCGACTTCCTCGGCGATCAGGCCGTACTGCTCGGTCCGTGGTTGCCCGGCGGGTGCGATCCCTTCGCGGTAGAGGAAGACGACCGGACGGAGTCGGAGCAGTTGCCCGGCATCGGCTCCCATCGTGCGGATCGCCTCTTTGTATCGCTTCGAGGAAGCGATGGAGGTTCCCAACTGGCCGTTCGCATTGATGATGACACTCGTCGCCGGCCCGGCGATGGCGATTCCGTTGATCCCGGCGATCCGGGTGTCGGTATGGACGGCATTGTCCCCGATGCGGATCATGTTGCTGACGCCGACGTTTCCGGGATGGCCGATCATGATGTCGTTGCTCTCGGCTCCGTTGAGCGCCGATCCGGCAGATGCGCCGACGAAGACGTTGCCGGTTCCGGTGGTGACGAATCGCCCGGCGTCGAGACCGACGGCGGTGTTGCCACCTCCGGTGGTCGTGGCTGCCAGGGCGCCGGCTCCGACCGCGGTGTTGTTGCTGGTTGCGCCGCTAGAGGCGGTGAGCGCGTTCGAGCCCAGGGCGGTGTTGTTGATGCCCGAGGTGCTCGCGTCGAGCGCGTAGGCGCCCACTGCGGTGTTGCTGCCTCCGGTGACCTGCGCTCCGAGAGCACTCGCGCCGAAGGCGGTGTTCTGCCCGGCGGTGGTGTTGGACACCAGGGCCAGTGCGCCGACGGCAGTGTTGTCCGCCCCGGTGACGTTCGCGAACAGAGCCTTGCTTCCGAGTGCGCTGTTGCGGTTTCCGGTCGTGGTGTTGCCCAGCGCCGTATCTCCGACCGCAACGTTGTCGGACACCGTTGCCTTGGCCAGGGCGTTGACGCCCAGCGCGGTGTTGGCATTACCGATCTGGTTGGCGGCGAGCGCGTTCGTCCCCACCGCCGTGTTGTCGACCGCGGTGGTGGACTGTCCGAGCGCATTGAAGCCGACCGCGGTCTGTCCGGAACCCGTGGCAGTGACATTCGCCAGGGCCTGCGCACCGACGGCGGTGTTGAAGTACCCCTCGGTGTTCTTCGCCAGGCTGGCGGCGCCGAGCGCGACATTCGCAAAGCCTTTGGTGTTGAGAGCCATGGCCCCTGCGCCCATCGCGGTATTCCCGGTTCCGAAGTAGGCCGGATCAGCAACGGCGCGGGAATTCGCCGCAAGGGCGTTCGCGCCGACCGCGGTGTTCGAGCTCTCGATCGTGGCCGCGGCAAGAGCATTGCTGCCGACCGCCGTATTGTCGCCGCCGGTCGTGGCGGCGACCAGAGCGCCGTCTCCCAGCGCCGAGTTCGCGGTGCCGCTCACCGCGGCGTTGCCGGAGAGACCGGCGAAGGTATTGTCGGCGGCGGGCATGACACGAAGGACCGCGTTGGTCCCGATCCGGTAGACTCCGCCGGCGTCGATGTCGTTGGCGACCGACAGATCGTTGAGCGCCTCGTCATAGGTGAACCCCGCCTCGCCGGTCAGAGCGGTTCCACCTCCGCTGCCGTAGACCACCAGACCGTCGGCCACGCCGGTGATCGTCCCGGCGGCGTGAGTGTGGCCCACCAGAGCAAAGCCGGTGCTGTCGATCCCGTCGAGGAGATTGCTGTCCTCGGCGTAGCTCGCATTCGCAGCGTTGGTGGCGAAGATTGCATAGGGATCAGGAGTCAGCTCCTGCCGCGGTGTGAGCACGGTATAGGGGTCGGTCGGGTAGTCCGACGAAACCCGGATCTCCATCCAGAGTTGCTGTCCATTGAAGGGTGCGGCTCCGAAGTCGAGCGTGACAGTGAACAGTCCGTCCGAGCAGTTCACGTCGGAAAGCGCGATCGGTCCACCGACGGAACTGCCACTGGTCGGATCGTCGTAGAGCTCGAACTCCAGATCGACCACGCCGGTCACGGCCGTGCCGCTCTCGGCGATCCGTCCCTGATAGGTGAAGGCGGTTCCGACCGCCGCCGCTGCAGGTAGCGCAGTGGCGAGTACGATCGTCGATACAAGAAATCCCAGTGCCAGGCGATGCCAGATCGCCGGATGCTTGACCATGATGAGTCCTCTCTTGTTTGGAAATGCAGGATGCCCGGCGCCTGACCGCCTGCAGCTGGTCGAAATTGACCGCTGCTCTCCCGTCGCGCGCACAGTATGTTCCCAAATCGCCCGAAAAGCATCAGGATTCTGCGGAAGGGCACTCCCGGATGTCTTTCCCCCGCTCCGTCGGGTAAGCTGCGACAGGATCGTATCGAGATCGATCCTCGGGCTGTTCGATGTCGTTGATCCAGCCTGAAAACCGGACAATCCGGAGCCCGGGCAGCCTCGGCTCTGAACGGACGCAACCATGACCAACAACGGACATCCTGTTTTCGACACGATTCTGACCCGACAGCTCGGCATCGAGTTGCCGATCATCGGCGGAGCGATGTATCCCTGCAGCAATCCGGAGCTGGTTGCCGCAATCTCCGAGGCCGGAGGAATCGGCGTGCTGCAACCGATCTCTCTGACCTGGGTTCATGGGCATGAGTTCCGGGAGGGGATCCGCTACATGCGATCGCTCACGACGAAACCGATCGGCATGAATGCGCTGATCGAGGCGTCGTCGAAGACCTACCACGAGCGGATGGTGAAGTGGGTGGAGATCGCTCTCGAGGAGGGGGTGCGGTTCTTCGTCACCTCCCTGGGCAATCCCCGCTGGGTGGTCGAGCGGGTCCAGGCTGCCGGAGGGTACGTCTACCACGACGTCACCGCGGAGAAGTGGGCGCTGAAGGGGCGGGATGCGGGCGTGCATGGATTGATCGCGGTGAACTCGAGGGCGGGAGGGCACGCGGGACCGAAGGATCCGCGGGCACTCTACGACGAGCTCGCCGGGATCGGTCTACCTCTGGTCTGCGCCGGAGGCGTCGCCGATGCGGCCGGTCTGCGCGAAGCTCTCGCCATCGGGTATGCGGGTGTGCAGATGGGCACGCGTTTCATCGCCACCACCGAGTGCTCCGCCAGTCCCGAGTACAAGGCTGCGATCGTCGACGCCTCGGCGGACGACATCGTGCTGACCGAGCGGCTGACCGGGGTCCCGGTGGCGGTGATCAACAACGAGGCGATCAGGAAGACGGGAACGAAAGCGGGACCGATCGCGCGGTGGATGCTGCGGGGAAGAAAGACGAAGCACTGGATGCGCACGATCTACGCGCTGACCTCGCTGCGCAAGCTGAAGCGTTCACTGCATGCTTCGCACGGGCGGGACGACATCTGGCAGGCCGGCCGCAGCGTCGCCGGGATCGACGAAGTGTTGCCGGTGGCCGAGGTGATCCGGAGAATGACCGCGGGCTGAGGATGATCTCAGCGCGAGAGACAAGAGCTCAGCGAAGCATCCGGGCGGCGGGGCGGGGGGGGGGGCCGATGATCGCATGTGCATCGCGCCGACGATGGCCCGCGCGATGCGCTGACGATGTGCCGGGAATCCCGCCCGCCCACCAGATCCTTCGCGTTGTCGATCGGGGCCTGATTCGTCGGTTCAGGCGCTCAGAGGCTGCACAGCCCCTCAGGATGACCTCATTCTTCCCGAGCGCGAGGTGCCCATCTCTGCGTGCGTCAGACGGCCCTGAGCTCGATCTCTGATTTTTCGTCGTAAAAGGCGACGCGATCCTTCAGCGCCTCGTGTTCGTCGTAGGGCTCCTCGTAGCTCCACCCGGCGTCCTCGAGACGGGTCCCGTCCGCGCTCAGATTGAACGAGTGCGCCGTTCCCTTGAAGGGACAATGGGAGGTCGACTCGGTCCGTTCCATCGACTCCATCCGAACATCGGAGCGAGGGAAGTAGTAGCGGGGCGGATGATCATCCTCGTCCACGCGGATCACGTCGGTTGAATCGGCGATGGTCTCTCCACCGACGACGATCTGGAATCGTTGATCGGGATGCTCTTCGCGAACCTGATGGTCCGGCCACTTCCGGTGTCCTGGAGACTGGCTCATTCGTAGTCCTCCTTTCTCGCCATCGATGGGTGCAAGAAGCGGGCGACGTGGCGAGCCCATCCCTGTTACTATCGGATCAGGTGGGAGACCCGCCCGCCAGCGCAACCTCCGGAGCGACGATTTGAGCCAGTCCAATCCAGCAGGCGAGCCGCCCGGCGGCCGCCGCCTTCTTCTGCTCTCCCTCACCTCCCTGGGGGTGGTCTATGGCGATATCGGAACCAGCCCGCTCTACGCGTTCCGCGAATGCTTCCAAATCCGGAGGTATCGGGAACGCTTGCCCCGACGGCGGACAACGTGCTCGGGGTCCTGTCGCTGATTTTTTGGGCGCTGCTCATCGTCATCTCGATCAAATACGTGAGCTACGTCATGCGAGCCGACAACAACGGCGAAGGCGGCATCCTGGCGCTGCTGGCGTTGATTCACCGAAAGTCCGACGAACGCGGCGACAAAAAGAAGCGGCGCCTTATCCTGATCGCCGCCGGGATCTTTGGCGCCGCGCTGCTCTACGGCGACGGCATGATCACCCCGGCCATCTCGGTGCTCAGCGCCGTCGAGGGCCTCGAAGTGGCCACCCCGGTTTTCAAGCCGTTCGTCATCCCTATTACGATCATTATTCTGGTGTTCCTGTTTCTGCTTCAACGCCATGGCACGGCCCGGATCGGGCTCGCTTTTGGACCGATCACCCTGGTCTGGTTCTTTGTCATTGCGGGCTTGGGAATCGCTTCGATAGTCCAGGAGCCGAGTGTGCTGGCGGCGGTGAACCCGTGGTACGCGGGCCGCTTCTTCGCCGCCAACGGCTGGTTCGGTTTCACGGTGATGGGAGCGGTGTTTCTCGTGGTCACCGGCGGGGAGGCTCTCTATGCCGACATGGGCCACCTGGGGGCGCGGCCGATCCGCATCACCTGGTTCGTGGTCGTCCTGCCGGCGTTGCTGCTGAACTATTTCGGCCAGGGCGCGCTTATCCTGCGCAGTCCGGTGGAGGTCGCCCACCCATTTTTTACCTGGCGCCCCGCGGGTTGCTTTACCCGCTCGTCCTGCTTTCCACCATCGCCACCGTGATCGCTTCGCAGGCGGTCATCTCGGGCGCTTTCTCTCTCACCGGCCAGGCCGTGGCGTTGGACGACTTCCCGCGGGTCCGGATTCTCCAAACCTCCGGCGAAGAGATCGGGCAGATCTACATCCCGGTCATCAATTGGCTCCTGATGCTCTCCTGCGTTGGCCTGGTGCTGGGCTTCCGCAGCTCGAGCGAGCTCGCGGCCGCCTACGGCGTGGCGGTGAGCACGGACATGGTGTTCACCACCATCCTGCTCGCGGTGGTCGCACTGACACTCTGGAAGTGGCGGATCGCTGCCGTGGTCGCCGGCGCGGCGCTGCTCCTGGTGGTCGACTCCTCGTTCTGGTTCGCCAATCTGATCAAGATTCCGGACGGCGGGTGGTACCCGATTCTGATCGCCATCATCGTCTTCACGTTGATGACCACCTGGAAACGCGGTCGCGAGATTCTCGACTCCCGGCTCCGCGAGCAGTCACTCCCGACCGACCTGTTTCTCCAATCGCTCGCCACCAACCCGCCCTCCCGGGTGCGCGGAACCGCGGTGTTCATGTTCCGCAATGCCGACGGCACTCCGATCGCGCTGTTGCACAATCTGAAACACAACAAAGTGCTCCACGAGACCGTGGTGATTCTCTCGGTGGTGACCGAGGATCAGCCCCACCTGTCCGAATCCGACCGGGTGGAGGTCGTCCCTCTGGGCGAAGGGATCTGGAGAGTCATCGCGCGCTTCGGGTACATGGAAGATCCCGACATCCCCGCCCTTCTCGCCCGGGCTGACCTCGGTGAGATCTTCGTCGACCCGGGGGATACGTCCTACTTTCTCGGGCGCGAGACGCTCCTGGCCACCAGCCGGCCGGGGATGGCCATCTGGCGCGAACACCTGTTCTCCACGATGACCCGGAATGCGCGCAACGCGGCCGACTTCTTCCGTCTGCCCCCGAACCGGGTGATCGAGCTCGGGCTCAGATCGAGCTCTGAGTCAGCCCGGAGCGGCGACCAGCTCATCGATTCCGGGAGTCGACCGGAGGAAGGCCTTCGTCGGCTCGCCAGCGTTCCAGAAGGTGACGGATGCGCTGAGGATGGTCTCCTGACGGATCAATCTCACCGTTCGGCATCAGCACTTCAATCTCCTCGGGCTCGTAGGCGCGCGCCCATTCGAGAAACTGTTCGGTTCGCCCCGGCGGACGTTCACCGGCGCTGCGGATCACCAGCCCTTCGATCTTTCCCGCGGGATCGAAGTAGTAGACGACTTCATTGGTCATCCAGCCACGATCGAGCAGTCGAAAATAGTCGTTGGTCTCGCGGATGATGAGTGAGGCGGAGTCGACGTGCTGCCGCCACTCGACAATCTCCTTCCGGGGATCGGAAATAGTCGTCCCATCCGGCCCAGGGTCCGCTGTTCGGCCCGATCGTCCAGGGCTTTCCCTCGCCCTGCCGCTCGTCCCACCAGCGGCGCGGATTCTGGGTCATCATGGCGCGCGCCTCCTCGATCTCGCCTGCCGCGACCCGGGCGCGAAACGCCTCGGCGCGCTCCGCCAGATTCGACCCGCTGTGATCCGCCATCGGCACCGATTGACTGATGCAGCCGCCGAGAATCAGCAGGCCGAGAGCGAGAACCTTCCCGACGTGATGTGGGGACTGGCGGGCGGGCAGTTGGTTCGACACGTCGAGGGCGGCGGGTTGCAGGGTCGCGATCGGCATGGCTCACGATTATGATTCGTCTTCGGGAGGCCCCGCTATCGAGTTCTTGCGCTGCGGCCGGACGTGAGTCTCACTCCTCGTGGAGGGCCGTGAGTGGGTCGATTCGCGCTGCCCGCAGGGCCGGGGCCGCTGCCGCACCCAGCCCGAGGACCAGAACCGCTCCCGCCGCGAGGGCCAGCGAAACGGGATCCCGCGGCGAGATCTCGAAGAGCACGCTTTCGAGCGGGGTACCGGCGAGGAGGATCAGGCCCAGGCCGGCTCCCACCGCCATCACCGAATCGAGCAGCGCGTGGCGGAGAATCCTTCCGCCGGAGCGCGCCGGACTCTCTCCGATGGCCTGGCGGATGCCGATCTCCTTCCATCTCCGCGCGACCGACTGGCCGAGCACGCCATAGACCGTGGCCGCGGCGATGAGCAGAGTGATCGCTGCCAGAACCACCAGGATCTCCAGCACGAGCCTTCGAGTCGCCTCGGTGGCCATGACCATTTCCCGAATCGATCTGACGTCATAGACTGGAAGGCTGGGATCGATCTCCTCTCCGATCGCGCGCACCTCATCGACGAATCCAGCGGCTCTCCGCGGGTTCGAGCCACCACCACCCCCCAGCTCACGGGAAGCTGTTCGAAGGGAATGTAGACCTCCATCCCGGGAGTCTCCCCGAGATCATGATGGCGAACATCTCTGGCCACGCCGATGACCGTGCGGGAAACCGGACCGTCAACCTCGCCTCGATCTGCACGCTCTGACCGATCGGATCCTTCCGCGGAAAGAGTTGTGCGGCGGCGGTCTCGCTGAGGATCATGACCGCCTCGGCGCCGAGCGTGTCGCGACGGTCGAACGGTCGACCACCAACCAGGCCGATCTTCATGGTACGGAAGTAGTCGCGGGTCACGATGTAACGTTCCACCTCCGGAGCCTCCGCGAGTGGCGGTCCGCCCTCGACGAGGACCGAGACGCCGTCGTGATTCCTCCCATCGGAAGCTGACTGTTCACCGCGGCACTGGTGATTCCGGGAGCCTGATTCAGCCGTTGGATCAGGCGCTCGTAGAAGGAGAGGATTTGCGCGTCGGTTTCGTAGGCCTCTCCAGAGGGGGAGATTCTGAACGTGAGGAGGTGATCCGGCTCGAAGCCTGGATCACGAGTCAGCAGGATGGTCAGCGAGCGGCCGGTCATGGTCATCGCGGCAAGCAGAAGCATCCCGGCTGTCAGACTGACGATGACCAGCGCGTGGTGCAGCCGGGGAGCGGGACGGTGTTCCGCCTCGCGGCCCGTGAGCCACCGCGGCGAGCACGGAAAGCCGGCTGAGATCGTGGGCAGCGATCCATCCGACCGCCAGTCCGAACAGGGTCGCAATTCCGATCCCGAAGCCGATCGAAACGAAGTCGATCCGTGGCGGCTGCAAGGTGGGGAGAATCTGGTGGAACCGATCGGCAAGGACGCGATTGATGACGAAGGCGACGAGGATCGCACCCGCACCTCCGGCCAATCCGAGGATCAGGCTCTCGCTCACCAGTTCCTTCCGCAGCCGCTGGGGCGTAGCTCCCAGCATCGCCCGGATGGCCAGCGCCGAGCGCCTGCCCAGAATGCGGAGCAGGCTCATGATCGACAACGTGGCCAGGGTGGAGAGCCCGAGAAGCGCGAGCGCGATCCCGATCACGGTGAATGCCCGGCGGGCCACCGGTCCAACATAGACGTCCTGAAATCTCTCCATGAGGATTCGCTCGTCCTTCGGGTAGACCCCGGGATGTTCACGACGAACCCCGGCCTGAATGGCCGAGAGCTCGGCGGAGGCCTGTTCGATCGTCACCCCGGGTGCCAGCCGGCCGATCGCTCGGAGATGTCCACAGGTGCGGCAGGCCCAGGAGAGGGACGGATCGTAGCCGAGTGGCATCCAGACATCCGCGGGAGCGTACTGTCCGGTGGAGACCACCGGACGGAAGTCGTCGGGAAGAACGCCGATCACCTCGAACTGGTCTCCGCCGAAGTTCAGCGACCGGCCGAGAATGGATCGCTCACTCCCGAAGCGTCGTTCCCAGAGGTTGTGGCTGAGGATGACCACGTGCCGGCCCGCCGGGTATCGTCCTCGGCAGCGAAGTCTCTGCCGAGGGCGGGGTGGACGCCGAGAAGAGAGAAGAACTGACTGGAGACGCGAAGCGCGGCGATCTGTTCGGCGTCTCCCTCCGTGGTCAGAGGATAGGCGCGAAGGGTGACCACGGCCGTGTGCGAGAGGGAGGTCACCCGATCCCTCCAGTCCAGCCAGGTGGCGTAGCCGACATTTCCGCGGACCTCCCCGGGGTCGGCCTCGTAGATGTGAACCAGTTGTCCGCCATCTCGAAAGGGAACGGTATCGACCAGTGCCGAGCGGACCACGCTGAACAGAGACGTTGCGCCTCCGACGGATACCGCAAGGATCAGAACGGCAACGAAGCCGAGGCCGGCATTGCGTCGGAAGGGCTGGCGAGAGTGCGGACCAGATTCATGGCAGGGCTACCGGGGCAAGCGGGGTGCCACGAGCAACTTTAAAGGAATGTATGGTTTGCGTGAAGCAGAGTTCGGCAGCCGTCCGTTTCCGGGAAGGTCAATGCCCGGTTTTGAACAGACGAAGGGTCGCCTTTTGCCGCGCAGGGGTGCCGGGCGGTTCCACGGTCTCGGCACGTAGCACGGGCTTCGTGGCTCTCCCCACTCGGAAGGCCCTGCCGACTTTGCGAGCACGGTGAAGTGGACCGAGCGTTCCTACGCTCAGTTCTGCGAAGCACTCTGCTCTCGACAGACACGGGCTACGAAGCTGGGAGCGTCGCAGGGGCCCCTGCAAAAACAGAACGGGCGCCCGTGGGAAGGGCGCCCCTGAAGATGTGACCGGCGAGAGTGATCAGCCGGTCTCTGCACGCGGCGTGTCAGCAGCGGGAACGGCGCTTCGGCGTCATCGACCGCGCTGCGATCTTTTTCTCCGGCTCGCGGATCGGAACGACCGGCGCAAGCGTGCCGCGCTTCATGTCGAATCCTTCGACTTCTTCCCGCTCGATCCGCTTGCCCAGCATCTTCTCCAGCCGATGCAGGTTCGGATAGTCCTCCGCGGTGATGAAGCTGACCGCATCTCCGGTGGCGTGAGCCCGGCCGGTCCGTCCGATGCGGTGGACGTAGTCTTCCGGCTGTGGAGGGAAGTCGAAATTGATCACGTGCGAGATGCCGTCGACATCGATTCCACGAGCGGCGATGTCGGTGGCGACCAGCACTCTCAGCTCCCCGTTCGGGAGTGATCCAGGGCTCGCAGCCTCTGACTCTGAGTTCTGCTGGAGTGAATGGTCATCGCCTGAATCCCGGCCTGACCGAGTTTCTTCGCCACACGGTCCGCACCATGGCGGGTACGGACGAACACCAGCACGGTGTCGAGCGACTCGCTCTGCAGCAGGTGGACCAGTAGATCGGTGCGCCGGGACTCCGGCACGTCATGAACCACCTGACGAACGGTATCGACCGGTGTGGAGCGCGGTCCCACCTCGATCATCTTCGGCGAGCTGAGAAACTCGGAGGCAGTCCCTCGACCGCACGGGAGAAGGTCGCCGAGAACAACAGGCGTCTGCCGCTCTTTCGGCAGCGCGCTCATAATCTTCCGGATGTCCGGGATAAAGCCCATGTCCAGCATCCGGTCGGCCTCGTCGAGCACGACGGTACTTGAGCTGGTCGAGATGGACTTGGCCCTGATCAAAGATCCTGCAACCGTCCGGGGGTGGCGACGATCACGATCGACGCCGCTTGCAGTGCACTTGATCTGGCGGTTCTGGTTGACCCCGCCGTAGATCGTCGTGCCGCGGATCTGCAGGCGCTTGCCGTAGGTCTTGAAGCTTTCGGTCGATCTGCACCGCAAGCTCGCGAGTGGGGGTGATCACCAGGCAGCGTGCCGAGGCTTGCTATGCGGGCCGGTCTCCGGCTGCGACTTGGCGAGCCGGTGCAGGATCGGCAGGGCGAAGGCGGCGGTCTTGCCGGTCCCGGTCTGGGCACTGCCAACGACGTCCTGTCCGGCGAGGATGTGGGGGATCGCCTGGGCCTGGATCGGCGTCGGCTCCTCGTATCCTGCTTCCTGGACGGTTTTCCAGAGATTCGGCCCGAGGCCGAGTGTTTCAAACAACATAAAGCGTGACTCTCTCTCTTGTTTCGGCTGTGCGGTTGAATTTCACGTCTGGAGGGAATTGGCACTCCGTGGGTGGGCAACAGCAGATGAATCTTTCGATTCGAACAGTTGAAAACATTGAAGTGCAATGGTTTATTCGAGATCGATGCCGAAATGTCTCCGGCCGGGTCCGGGAGGCGTGCTGGTGGGTGGCTATGGAGTGCGGTGCAACCCACCGCTTTGGTTGAAGTTGCCACGGAGGCGTGATGTGGGACGTCGACGGCAGGAGGGGCGAGACGAGACCGTGAGGTCTGCTCGTTTGTCCCCCCTGCAGACGCTGCCGCTCTAGCCCGGATTTCTCACACCATCTCTGCTGCGGAGGCGGATCGCGGCCTGTCTGCTACGTTGCGCACAGCTTCGGCTCCTCAACATAGTCACCACGATGCCTACGTCGCCGAAGCCGCGCGCGCCTTGCATCCAGGCCACTCTCCGCCTCCTCGCGACGAGACGGTGTGAGAAATCCGGGCTACCCTCGGTTCACTCTTCCGGAAGCACGACCACCGGAACTGCCTTCTGCTGAACCATCCGGTTGAGGTTCGGCAGATCGGTCTCCCAGATCTCCTTCAGCTTCGCCAATTGGTCGTCGATCTGCGCCTCGAGCTCCGCCTTGACCGCTCGGGCCTGGGCGGTGGGGGGAAAGTCACCGGTCGAAGCGCTGTCGGCAAGAGAGGCGAGTTTGTCGTTGAGCCGGATCGGGTAGTTCAGCGGATCCTGGGGGCTCCGGTTCTTCGTCTGATAGAGCGCTTCCTCGACCGCGGTCATCTTCCTGTCCAGCGCCTCCGCCGCATCAAGGATCTCCTTCGTGTTTTCTTCACCCTTCATGCGCGTCTTCAGATCGTTGATCTGGGTCCGGACCTTTCGAATCCGACCGATGTCACCATTGATCTGGTTGAGATGATTCCAGATCTCGTAGAGGAAATCGAACTGGGCCTGAAGATCGGCCTGACTCGCCGACGAGCGGGGGTCGGCCTTGATGGCGATCGGCGCGGTGAGTGGAGCGGTATCGCCGACCGTCAGGCGCACCTGGTAGTCGCCGGGAACGACGCGGGGTCCGCTGGTGCCGCCGCCCCACAGAATCATCCCGTCGAACTTCTTCCCCTCGGGATAGCGGAAGTTCCATGCGAACCGATTCATGCCCGGAACCACGCTCGGGATCTTGTCCTCGTTCTCCTTCTTCTGTTCCTGTTCGCTCTCTTCCTGCGCGGCCGAGCGCTCGACGTCTTCGGATCCGGGTTTCTCCGGCCCCGCAAGCATCGCCTCTTTGCCCGTGGCAGCGCCTGGCCCCTCGGAGATCTCCGTCTCCTCCAGTGCCTTCAGCTCTTCGGGAGTGAGCTCACCACGGGAGGCGGGCTTCGCCTCCTCTTTCTTCTCCGCGACTTTTCCATGGAATGCACGAATCAGCTTTCCGTCCGAATCGAGAAACTCCAGTTTCACGGACGTACCGAGATCTGCGTTCCCGACGTCGTAGTGAACCACGACGCCGTCGGGAGGATTGGTGCCCTGGTTCCGAGGAGAGAACCAGCCTCCGAAAGACTGGATGCGCCAGGCCGGTGCCGGAGTGAAGAGGTGTTCCCCGGAGGGCTTCATGGCCGGCGCGGTCTGATGCAGCAGAGTCAGATCATCGAGCATCCAGAATCCCCGGCCCTCGGTGGCCGCGATCAGTGAACCGTCGCGAACGGCGAGGTCGGTGACCGGCACGATCGGCAGATTCAACTGGAGCGGCTGCCAGTGGGCGCCGTCATCGAACGAGACGTAGATTCCACGCTGGGTCCCGGCGTAGAGAAGGCCTTTGCGGATGGAATCGGCGCGGATCGCCCGGGTGAAGTGATCGCGTGGAATCCCGGAATCGATCCGGCTCCAGCTCTTTCCCCAGTCGTCCGTCCGGTAGAGATACGGGGTCTGATCGTCCGACTTGTACATCGTTCCGGCGACGTAGACGCTTCCTTCCCGGAACGGGTTCGCTTCGATGCAGTTGATCATGATCCAGGTCGGCATGTTCTTCGGCGTAACGTCGTTCCAGGTGTTCCCGCCATCGCGGGAGAGGTGAATCATCCCGTCGTCGGATCCGACCCAGAAGACTCCGGGTGTGTGGGGAGACTCGATGGCGTAGAAGATCGTGCCGTAGTACTCGACCGACGTGTTGTCCTTGGTGATCGGCCCGCCGGAGGGTGCCATCTTCGACTGGTCGTTGCGGGTGAGGTCGGGGCTGATCCGGGTCCAGCTCGCTCCGCCATCATCGGACATCAGCAGGTGCTGGGAGGCCGCGTACATCCGGTTGGGATTGTGAGGCGAGAAGAAGATCGGAAAGTTCCACTGGAAGCGTTCCTTCAGCTCGGCGTCGCCCCAGCCCATCGGATTGTCCGGCCAGGGATTGACGTCGCGGAACTCCTGGGTCTTGCGGTTGATCATGGTGAGATAACCACCATAGGAGCCGCCGTAGATGATGTCGGGCTTGTCCGGCTTCGCGACGATGTAGCCACTTTCCCCGCCGGCCGTGGGCTCCCAGTCGTCCTCGCTGATTCCCGGCCCGCTGGACCGATGGGCAATCCGTACCGCGGAGTTGTCCTGTTGTGCGCCGAGAAGGTTGTAGGGGAAGTCGTTGTCGGTGGAGACGCGGTAGAACTGCGCGGTGGGCTGGTTGTCCTGGGAGCTCCAGGTCTGACCGCCATCGAAGCTGACATTCACTCCGCCGTCGTTCGCCTCGATCATCCGCAGGGGATCTTCCGGAGCGATCCAGAGGTCGTGATTGTCGCCGTGAGGCGTGCGGATCGACGTGAAGGACTTGCCTCCGTCTTTGGATCGGTGGAAACGGACGTTCACGACGTAGAGCGTTTCCTCGTCCTTCGGATCGGCGTAGATCCGCGAGTAGTACCAGGCGCGCTGCCGGAGATCCCGGCTCTCATTCACCCGGGTCCAGGTGGCGCCGCCATCACGGGAGCGGAACACTCCTCCCTCGTCGGCTTCGACGATGGCGTAGACATTGTCCGGATTCGTGGGGGAGACGGTCACGCCAATGATCCCGAGAGTCCCTTTCGGCATCCCCTTGTTCCGACTGAGCTCGATCCATGTGTCGCCACCATCGGTCGACTTCCAGAGACCGGAGCCGGTGCCGCCGCTCTCCAGGCTGTAGGGGGCGCGGCGGATCCGCCAGGTCGAAGCGTAGAGAACGCGCGGGTTCGAGGGGTCCATCTCCAGATCGACCGCTCCGGCGTCGGGGCCGTTGTAGAGGACCCGCTCCCAGCTCCGGCCACCATCTTTCGATCGATAGACACCGCGCTGCTCGTTCGGTCCGAACAGATGTCCGAGCACCGCGGCATAGACCACGTCGGGGTTCCGAGGATCGATCCGGACGCGGGTGATGTGACGCGAATCCTCCAGGCCCACATGCCGCCAGCTCTTTCCGGCGTCGACCGACTTCCACATCCCGTCGCCCTCGGAGACGTTGCCGCGGACCGTCACTTCGCCGGTGCCGACGTAGACGACGTTCGGGTCCCGCTCGCTGACCGCGACCGAACCGATCGAGCCCCCGAAAAATCCATCGGAGACGTTCTTCCAGTTCTCGCCGCCGTCCGTGGTCTTCCAGACGCCGCCACCCGTGGCGCCGAAGTAGTAGGTCATCGGCTGGCCCGGAATCCCCGTGACCGCCGCCGAGCGGCCTCCGCGGTAAGGCCCGATCTCGCGCCACTTCAGTGACTCGAACAGGGCGGGATCGACTGCCGGCTTCGCCGGATCCTGCTTCCCTGATGCCGGTAACACCGCCGATGCGGTGAGCAGAACCAGCCCGAGGGCGAGAGTGAGGGAACGACGGAAACGCAAGCTCATCATGGACCTCCTCGTTGGTGACTCCGAAAGCCTACACGATCGCGGACGTTCAGCGGGTGTCCGGCTTTGCTTCAAGCACGTACAGATCGTAATTCTCTCCGATCAGGGAGCCGCGGAAGTTGCCGAGATGACGGGTGGTGCGGCGAAGACTTCGAAGGTCGGCGGCGGTCCAGGAAAAGGAATGACCCGGACGCTGATTCGCCCACGAAAGCTCCCGCGCATCATGCCCGAGCACCAGTACCACCGGGAGATTCTTCTCGTCTCGAAGCCGGCGGGCAGTCTCGAGCAGCTCTCCGAGTGAGTAGCTCATGCTCATCGACGTCGTTCCGCTGGAGGCCCGGCCGTAACGGTGTTCCCGCGCAAGATAGATCGGATGCTGAAAGTCGACGCCGAACGGCTCGAGCCACGTTTCCGGATCGCCGACGAGAATCGCGTTTCGAAGATCCGGATGCTCGTCGATCGCGCGCATCGCCTCCCGGCTGGTGCTGTACGGCTCGCCGATGTCCTGTGCCGCGAACTGGATCGACGTCAGCGGCCTGCCGGATCCCGGCGGGTTGATCACCACTTGTGCGGCCAGCAGAAGCGGGAGCGCCCCGAGGATGCCGGCCCGAAGAATCCTCCGGGTCCGCGGCAGGTCGTCGGGGTGATCTCGAAGCCACTCCGCACCGAGCCAGTAGAGCACGACCAGGAACACCAGGAGCATGGCCTGATGCCGCAGATAGCCGGGATAGATCAGACGGAAGAACGATCCGACCGAGACGAAGCCGGCCAGTGCCGCCCCGGCGAGCTCGATCCGCGGCAGCAACCCCAGAATCACAAGCCAGGCGAGCAGAACGGAAGAGCGGGGAAATATGTTGCCGAAGTCGTGAGCGGGAGCCACGGTGTGCTCCATCACGGCCGTCGCGATGCGCCCTGGATTGAGGCGGGGGAGACGGTTGAACCGGGAGGGCGAATCGGGCCACGCGGTGAGCAGCGACGCTGCCATCCCGGCGGCGACGATCAGCATCGCAACCAGCCAACGCTTCCATTCTGTTCGTAGCTGGACCCGATTTTCCCGGAACGCCTCCAGGATCCAGACCGCCGCGAGAATCGGTGTGAGGATCGCGGCCGGTGCATTTGTGTTCGCGAGCGCTGCCAGGACGAGTGCAGGAAGCAGTATCCCGTGCCGGCGGCGCAGGACCGCGAACAGAAACATCAGCAGCATCCCGATTCCATAGTTCCGCGCGATCACCGAAAGCTCGTAGAGCGGCGCGATCCCGAAGATGAAAAGAATCCGCACCCACAATGGAAGAGGAGAGAAGCGGAGGAGAAGCCAGCAGGAGACGAATCCGATGGCGACAGAAAGAATCGGAAGGATTGCGGCCGAGTGGAGCAGGAACCATCCGCCTCTGAGCAGCAGGTACCAGAGGACCGGATGTCCCTCGTCGCGGATCCCCTCAGGCAACTGCCAGACGTGCGCCGGCTGAATCGAGAGGGTGAGTGCACGCACCTCGTCCCGCCACGGTTCGTGATGCGCCGCGACGAGCGAGACGAACCCGAGCCAGATGGCCAGAGCGATCCAACCGGCGGGGGCGATGCCGGCTCTCGGCCGGAACAGCCACTGTCGCGCCGTTTCCATCATCCGAGATCGAGCGTTCCCTCGGTCACCATCACCGAGGCACCACCGACCCGCACGTCGCTGAGAGCTCCGGAAGACTTCGTGACCTCGATCTCCAGGATGGACGGACGACCCATCTCGAATCCCTGCTCGACGACGAACCGGCGGGTGCCTTCGAACTCCTCACGGGAGGCGAGCACCCCGGCGAAGGCCGAGGCGGCAGAGCCGGTTGCCGGATCCTCCGCCACGCCGAGATCCGGCGCGAACATCCGTGCCCGCGCATGCGACTCGAATCGCTCCGGCTCGAAGCAGTAGATGAAGATGTCCTGGCAGGGGAGCTCGGCGTGATGTGCGTCCCAGGCGGTAGGGTTGATGCGGCAGCGTCCGAGAGTCTCGCGGCCCCGGACCGGCACGAACAGAAAAGGGAGTCCGGCAGATCCGGTCTCGGGGTACCAGCGTCCGTCGATAATCTCCTCGGGAGCGATGGAAAGAAGCGCCGCAAGAACCTCGGTTCCCGTGCCGGCGCGACTGACCTCGGGAAGACGTGCCGGCGTGAGAACGGATTTCGTCGGCACTCCTCGTTCGCTGAGGATCTCGACCGGGACCAGACCGACCCCTTCCTCGAAGACGATTCGGGTCGAGTCGCCGGTCAGCGGAATCGCTCCCGTGGCAGCGAGAGCGTGCGCGGTTCCGACGGTGGGATGCCCTGCAAAGGGGACCTCCGATCCCGGAGTGAAGATGCGGAGCCGGCGTGTGTTGGCGGCGTCCTCGGGGGGAAGCACGAAGACCGTCTCGGAGAAGTTGAACTCTCGGGTGATCGCCTGCATCTGTGCGTCGCTGATCCCGCGTCCGTCGAGGATCACCGCGAGCTGATTGCCTCCGAATCTCTGATCCGTGAAGACGTCCAGGGTGACGAAGGGAACTTTCATGCCCCTAGTGTAGCGTCTCGTAAATTCGGTGTATTTTGTTGCGACCAAAAGTGGTCGATTCGCGCGGAGCGACGACGAAGCGCGGTCCCACCCTCGTCATCCTGAGCGCCGGTGCAGGTGTCGAAGTCGTGAACCGTCCCGCGAAGGATCTTGCCTCTGCGAAGGTCGAGACGGCGATGCTCGGCACGAGAGTCCCTGTCTGGCCACAGGGGTTACACTGTGGAGATGGAGGAAGCGAGCAGATTCACCACCCACGATGATCGCCGGCGTTTCGACCGGACCCTTTTCGAGCCTCCACTTTCGGCGACATTCGACGGGCATCCGGCAGAGATTCTCGACCTCGGGTGGGGCGGTGCGCGCGTGCGGCACGGGCGGGATCTGGCGGTGGGGCAGGAAGGCGAGCTGACCATCGAGTGGTACCAGCCGCTTCTGCTCCGGGTGAGAGTCAATCGAGCTCCGGCGGACGAAGCCGAGCAGGAATGGGGCCTGGAGATCGTTCATCCGTCCGAGGAGTTGCAGCGTTGCATCCTCGCGCATGAATCGGAGCAGGAGATTGCCCGCCTCCGGACGCTGGTCGAGGCGTCCAAGCTGATCAACTCGTCGATCGAGCCCGACTCGCTGTTCGAGTCGATTCTCACCGTCGCCCGCCAGGAGCTCGGTGTGGAACGGGGGACCCTCTATTTCGTCGACGAGAAGAAGGGGGAGATCTGGGCGAAGATCGCCGCGGGGCTGGAGTCGGCAGAGATCCGGCTGCCGATCGGGAAGGGACTCGCGGGATTCGTCGCCGAGACTGGAGAGTACGTGATCCTGCATGATGCCTATGCGGATCCACGATTCGATCAGACCCAGGACCGTCGCTCCGGCTATCGCACCCGCTCGATGCTCTGCGTGCCGATCCGGAACCGGGATGGAAAGACCGTCGGCGTTCTGCAGTTGCTCAACAAGCAGTCCGGGTCGTTTGGCCAGAAGGATCTCGATTTTCTCGACTCGATCTCCGATCACATGGCCATCGCCATGGAGAATGCCACGCTTCACCTCGACCTGCTGGAGAAGAACCGGATGGAGCGGGAGCTCCAGTTGGGCCGGGAGATTCAGGCCCGGCTGTTGCCTCCACCGCCGGAGAATGTTCCGGGGGTCGATCTGGCCGCTCGCAGCATTTCCTGCTACGAGGTCGGTGGCGACTATTACGATTTCATCGAGCTTCCGGATGAGCAGCTCGGTCTGGCCATCGGAGACGTTTCAGGCAAGGGTGTCGCGGCGGCGCTGATCATGTCGAGCGTCCAGTCGGCACTGCGGATGGCGGCTCCGATCGAGCCCGATCTGCCGAAACTGATCGCCCGGCTCAACAGCCAGCTCCACCGGATGACCTCCGGCCGGAAGTATGCGACCTTCTTTTTTGCCCGGCTGGATCTGCGCACGGGGGAGCTGCGGTTCGTCAACGCCGGTCACAACCCGCCGTTCCTCGCGCGCGGGAACTCGCTCGAGCGGCTGCCCTCCACCGGCCTTCCGATCGGCCTGATGCCCGAGGCGAGTTACCGCGAAGCTTCGGTCATTCTCGAGCCCGGTTCCACGCTCTTCCTCTACACCGACGGCTTCAACGAGGCGAACGATCCGTCGGAAGAGGAGCTTGGGATGGAACGATGGGAGTCGATCATCCGGGACCATGCTCGCGGCGAGCTCGCCGCGATTCCCGACTCGATCTTCCACCAGGTCGGCCGGTTCGAAGCGGGAGCCGCTCCCATCGACGACAAGACCCTGGTGATTCTGCGACGGACCGGTGCGGCCTGAGGGGGAGGTCGGGCGTTACTGCTCGATCTTCTCTCCCCGTTCCCGGAGCATCAGATCGAGCCGCACCTCGGTCAGGTCGTCGCGGAAATCCTCCGCGGTCTGATAGCGGTCCCAGATGCTTTTCTGCATGGCCTGGCCGACGATTCGGTGAAGCGCGAGGGGAATGCAGTCGGACAGGGGTGGAGGATCGATCTCCACGATCGTCGCCAGCAGGTCGAGAGGATTGTCCGCGAGGAACGGGCGGGTTCCATGGAGCATCTCGAACAGCACGACCCCGAGACTGTAGAGGTCGGAGCGCGCGTCGATGATCGGCTCGCCGCGCACCTGCTCGGGAGAGAGGTATCCCAGCGTTCCCACCAGAGCGCCGGGCTTGCGGAGGGGATCGGTCTCGTCACCACCGCCGGCCAGCGTCGCGACACCGAAGTCGAGCACTTTGATCCCCCGATCACGCCGGATCATGATGTTTTCCGGCTTGACGTCCCGATGAACCACCCAGCTCTCGTGGGCGGCCATCAGTGCGTTCGCGACGCCGATGGCCACCTCCAGAGCATCGTTCAACGGCAGGGGGCCGTGCTGAAGAATCTCTCGAAGAGTCTTCCCTTCGACGTATTCGCTGGCGATGAAATGGAGATCGGACTCGATGCCGACGTCGTAGATGGTGACGATGTTGGGGTGGTTGAGGAGCGATGCACACCAGGCTTCGCGCTCGAATCCCTCGCCCTTGGCGCGGTGAACCTCTCCGCTTCGCGCAACCTTCAGCGCGACCTTCCGGCGCAACTGGGTATCCTCGGCCAGATAGACATCAGCCGAACCGCCTCCTCCGAGGCGCCTGAGAACTCGATAGCGTCCCACCTTCAGTACATTCATGCCCGTCCCCCGGCCAGGCCTGTTCTTCCTCTCCGTTTTTCCGCCAGCCGCAAGCACACTACCCGGGGAGTCCGGGCCCTTTTGTGAGCGGGATCACCTTTTTCCACTCTCTCACCATTCCTGCCGGGTCGATGTCGATTCTGACCGGTAGAATGCGTTCGATGGCGCTGACGGAGCTGCTGGAACGACCGGCCGCGGTGATCCTGACCGAGGGGTCGGTGTATGAGCGCCTGCGACGGGATTCGCGGGTCGAGTTCGATCCGGATCTGGCTCATGCTGCACTGATCTACGATTCCCGCTCGCGCGCAATCCTCGCCGGGATTCACCGCGAGTACATGATGATCGGCCGAAGCCGGGAGCTCCCGATGATCGTTCTGGCGGACAACTGGAGGGCGACCGGCGAGCGGATCGGCCATTCTCGATTCGCCGGACGTGACGTCAATGGCGACAACATCCGCTTCGTGCGCGAGCTCACGGGCGGGGATCCGGGCATCGTCGTGGCCGGTTTGATGGGGCCCCGCAACGATGCCTACCGGCCGGACCAGGCGCCGGGCTATGAAGAGGCCCTGGCAGTTCACGAGGCGCAGGTCACGGCACTCGGAATCAGCGGAGCGGACGTGATCATGGCGTCCACGCTTCCCTCTGTGGAGGAAGCCCGGGCGATGGCGCGGCTGCTCTCCGCCTCCGGAACCATGTGGATCCTCAGTTTCGTGGTGCGTCCGGACGGCCGGGTTCTGGACGGAACTTTCCTGCACGAGGCGATTGAGCGAATCGATGACGAGGTCGGTCATCCGCCACTGGGCTACGCGGTGAACTGCGTCCATCCGGACATCCTGCGTCGCGCGCTCGATGCTCAGCCTTCCGCGGTCGATCGGATCGTCTGGTTTCAGGCCAACAGCTCGCCGCTCAGTCCGGAGGAACTGGATGGGCTGGACCACCTGGAGGCGGATCCGCCGGAGCGGTTCGCGGCAGCGCTGGTCTCGGTTCACCAGGACTTCGCCATTCCCGTGGTGGGCGGATGTTGCGGGACAGAGGGAGCACATATGACGGCGGTGGCGGAGCATCTGAGCTCTGCTGCCGCTGATCAGGCAGGAAGGAGAATCAGTTGATGCAGGAAGAGAGTGGCTGCGCCACGCTCGACGAGCTGGTGGAGACGATGTACCGGTCCGTCAGTTTCGAGCCGGAAGCAAAGCCCGACTGGGAGAGCGACCGGAAAATCTTCACACCGGATGCTCGTCTGGTCCGGATGAATGATGCCGGCGCAGTCCATTTCACCGTCGACAGCTACATCCAGAACGTCGAAACGATGATCGCCGGCGGTGAGCTGCCGTCGTTCTTCGAGACCGAGATCACCCGCCAGACGCGAAGCTACGGCGACATGGCGCAGATCTGGAGTCTCTATGAAGGCCGCCACAGCCGGACGGATCCGGAAATCGTGACCCGGGGCGTGAACAGCATCCAGGCGATGCGGATCGAGCGACGCTGGTTCATCCATTCGCTGATCTGGTTTCGGGAAAGTGACGCCCATCCTCTGGACGAGGCGGTCCAACTGCGAATCGCAGGATAAGAAGCTTCTTTGTTTTCCGTCCTTCAATGATTGCCCCGCCATGAGACAATAGCGGTTCACTCTGGGCCAGCAGGAGGTCTCCATGTCGATGACTCGAGCGGGAATCGTCGCGGCGGTTGTCTTTTCTTTTCCGTTCTTTTCCGTTCTCGGTGCGGACGCGCCGCCCGAAGGAGTGCGAGCGGTTCCTCTGATCGAGGGTCCCAGCCTCGCTTCCTCGCCGCGGCGGGATGCTCTGCCTCCTTCCGGGATCGTGTCGCGCATCCGCGCCACACTCTCCAGTGTGACCGGGCGGCAGCCGGTCGAAGAGTTCCCCCGTTCCGCGCGGTCGGCCCTGGTGGAGCGGCTCGGACGCGACGTCCGGATCCACATCCGGGCGGGAAACGGAACGCCGATGGAGATCCGGGGAGAGCATCTTCAGCCCGGCTCCCGCAGCCTCGTCGCACTCTCCAGTGAACCATTCGACGCTCAAACCGCGCGTCGATTCCTCCGGGAGAACCGTGTTCTGCTCCGGCTCGATGATCCGGACCAGGAACTGGAGCTCGATCGGATGACGGTCGACGAGCTTGGCCGGAGTCATCTCCGGTTTTCACAGCGGTGGCACTCGCTTCCCGTCTGGCCCGCTGCTCTGGCGGTTCACCTCGATCGGCAGGGCAATGTCGACGGATTCGACGGCGCGTATGTTCCGACACCCCACAGGCTTCCGATCCGGCCGGCGGTGACCGCGGAACGGGCCCGGGTCCTCGCTTCCGAGGGGCATCCGACCGCCTTCTCCGAAGCTCCGGAGCTGATCGTCTTCGCTCCGCTGGACGGATTCGTCCGCCTGGCGTGGCGTGTCCCGGTGACCTTCGCATTCGATCGGAAGGACCTGGTGATCATCGATGCGCTCAACGGATCGCGGCTCAGCTCCTTTGCGCTGATCGAGCCGGCACGGGTCAACGGATCGGGGACTGATCTGCAGGGTTTCACCCGCTCGTTCAGCGTCTGGCAGGACGGCTCGACCTACTATCTGATCGACACCAGCAAACCGATGTACCAGTCTTCGTTCGGCTCGCCGCTGACCAGCCGGACCCGAGGCTCCATTCTGATCGGAGACGCACGCAACCAGCCGCCGAGCTCGGATCCGCAGGAGCTTCCGACCGCTTACTACATCACATCCAGCAGTCCCACCTCCTGGAACCTGCCGGATGCGGTCAGCGCGCTCTGGTGGTTTTCCGAGACCTACGATTACTATCAGGAAGTCCATGGCCGGGACTCGTTCGACGATCAGGGACGGAGCATCACGGGCATCGTCCGGCTGGGACAGAACTACTACAACGCGTTCTGGAACTCCGACTCGTCCACGATGTACTTCGGCGACGCCGAGCCATTCGCCGGCTCGCTCGATGTCATCGCGCACGAGTTCACCCACGCCGTGACCACCTCCACCGCGAACCTCGTCTACCGCGACGAGCCGGGAGCCTTGAACGAGGCGATGTCCGACGTCTTCGGCGAGATGGTCGAGTACCACAGCCTCGGCTCCAACGACTGGCTGATCGGAACCTCTCTCTCGGAGCCGTTGCGGAGCATGAAGTCTCCGCACCTCTACAGCCAGCCGGAGAGGATGAGCGAGTACGTCCACACCGCACAGGATGAGGGCGGCGTGCATACCAACAGCGGGATCATCAATCATGCCTTTTATCTGCTGGCGGAGGGGATGCCGGGAGCGATCGGGAGAAGCGATGCAGAGAAAATCTTCTATCGCGCACTGAGCGTCCATCTGTTGCCTGCCTCGCAATTCATCGACACCCGTCATGCCTGCATCACATCGGCGGAGGAGCTGTTCGGCATGGACTCGACTGAGGCGTCGAAGACCGCCGAAGCGTTCGACCGGGTGGAGATCTTCGAGGCCGATCCGACCGCACCGCCCACACCGTTTCCCAGCGTTCCCGGATCCGATTCGACGCTGTTCCTGTTCCAGGACAGTGGCTCGTGGTTTCTCGGCCGGGTGGAATCCGGACTGGGAGATCCGCCCCAGGGCTCTTTCCTCACTCCCTCGGAGGTCGCGCCATATCACCGTCCCGCCGTCTCCGGCGACGGCAGCATCGCCTTCTTCGTGAACGCCGATCATGACGCCTGTCTCATCGCGACCCATCCGTCGGAGATCGAGCAGTGTCTCGGATACCCGGGGACCATCGACTCGGTGGCCATGTCTCCCGACGTCGTGAAGTTCGCAATGATTCTGATCGATCCGGGGACGGGACTTCCGGACAACAGGATCCTGGTGATCGACCTCGCTGATCCGAATGACCCCCAGTCGAGGGAGGTGGAATTGCTCGGTCCGGTGTCGGATGCCGGAGCCCTGAGCACCATCGACTACGCCGATGCCCTCGACTTCACATCCGACGGTCGCTACCTCTTCTACGATGCGCTCACGCGGACGACCTTCAGCAACGACACCGAGGCCGCCTCCTGGGCGATCTATGCGTACGACTGGCTTCGCGATTCGGAATTCGTCCTGCTTCCGCCCGTCACCAGCCTGGAGATCGCTTATCCGTCGGTCAGCCAGACCAGCGATGGCTTCCTCACGTTCGATGTGGCGGATCCGTCTGCCGGGATTTCCCACATTTACACGGCGAATCTCTTCACCGGCGAGGTCGGGACGGTGGGCGACACGGTCGGGACCTTCGGCGTGCCGGTGTTCGCGGGGGATGATTCCGCGGTGGTCTATTCGGACAGCGACACGAACACGATCGTCGGCACGTCGCTGGTGCGGCAGGGGCTCTCCAGTGATCGGCTTTCACCATCGGGCAGTCGGACCCTCTGGCTGGGTGATGCGGGCTTCGGAGTCATCTACCGCCGTGGCGAATACAACGGCCCCACCAGCAGTCCGGGAATGCTGCAGTTCACCTCGAGTACGTTCGGTGGGGAGGAGGGCGCAACCACGACCGTCACCGTCAGTCGAAGTGAGGGGAGCGCCGGCGCGGTGACCGTCCACTATGCAACTCTGGATGGAACCGCGAACGGGGGGGCCGACTACGAAGCGGCTTCCGGCACACTCACCTGGGAAGACGGCGAGAGTGACAGCCAGAGCTTCACCGTCCGCTGTCTCACCGATACGGCGAACGAGGGGACCGAAACCGTGATGGTCCAGTTGAGCAGCCCATCGGGAGGGGCGTCGCTCGGATCCCAATCCACGGCAACGATCAACGTGAGCAACGTGGCGGCCGAAGATCCAATCCCGGCCGCTCCCTCGAATCTGACCGTGCGCCCAACCGGAGAGACCAGCGCCAGCCTGTTCTGGAAGGACAACTCGAGCAACGAGACAGCGTTCGTGGTCTACTCCTCTCTCGATGGCGAGACGTTCATCCAGATCGGGGCGCTCGGTGCGAATGTCACAGGCGTTGCAGTCGAAGGACTGACCGCCGGCGTCCGAGCCTGGTTCCGGGTCACCGCGCGGAACGACAACGGAGAATCGGCACCGTCGAACACGGTTTCGGTGCTGACTGGATCGAGCCTGCGGAGACATTCGGTGCATCGGCCTTAGCCCGGATTTCTCACACCATCTCTGCTGCGGAGGCGGATCGCGGGCTGTCTGCTACGTTGCGCACCGCTTCGGCTCCTCAACATAGTCACCACTATGCCGACCTCGCCGAAGCCGCGCGCGCCTTGCATCCAGGCCACTCTCCGCCTCCTCGCGACGAGACGGTGTGAGAAATCCGGGCTGAGGCGCGGTTGAACCGCGGACGGGGCGGGGACCTCCAGTTGCACCGGTCCGGTCCTGACCCACCGTCATTCGTTCTTCCACGGGGGCGCGTCGATGGACCGACCCGGTGACGATGGTCACACACCCCTGGTGCTATTCTCGGAGCGATGGCCAGGGTCCTCTTCGTTCAGGATGCGTTGTACGAATCGTTCGGGCCGCAGTACGTCTCCGCGGTGGCCCGCGCCGCGGGTCACGACATCGAAATGTTCGTGCTCGCTGCCGAGGGGGACCGAAATCTGGTCCCCACTCTCCGAAGGATGCGCCCCGACATCGTGGCGCTGTCGATCACCTCGTTCGGATTCCGATGGGCGCTCGAGGCCGCGAAACAGGCGAAAGAGTCGATCGGCGCGCTGACGGTCTTCGGCGGTGCGCACCCGACATTCGCTCCCGAGTTCCTGCGGAACCATCCGTACATCGATCTGGCCTGCCGGGGTGAGGGAGAGGGGGCTTTCCTCGATCTCTGCAATGCGGTCGACGCGGGGGATGACGTCGTCGGCATTCCGAATCTGATCAGCCGTGACGGGAACGGCATCCTGAGGCGAAACGAGCTGCGGCCGCTGGTCTCGAACCTCGACACCATCCCCTTCGCCGACCGTTCGCTGCACTTCAAGTACGCCACGCTGAGACATCTTCCCTACAAGCGGTTCATGGCCGGACGGGGCTGTCCCTACAAGTGCACCTACTGCTTCAATCTGGCCCAGAAGGAGATGTACGACGGGCTGGGTCGGTATGTCCGTTATCGTTCGCCGGAGAATCTGGTCGAGGAGATCCTGCAGGTCCGAAGCCGGTATGGGATCGGGACGGTGGGATTCATCGACGACACCTTCACCACCAATCGCCGCTGGGTGCTCGAGTTCCTGGACCTCTACCGGCGCGAGGTGAAGCTTCCGTTCACCTGTCTGGTGCGGGCGAACGAGCTTCGCGAGGAAGTGGCGGAGTCTCTGGGTCGATCGGGCTGCCGCTACGTCTCGTTCGGAATCGAGGTTGGAAACGAGACGCTCCGCAACACCATCCTGGGCCGTCAGATGAGTGACGATCAGATACGGGATGCGGCCGCGCTGATGCACAAACACAAGGTGAAATTCCTGACCTACAACATGTTCGGGGCGCCTGGCGAGACTCTGGAAGATGGTCTGCAGACGGTGCGCCTCAATGCCGAGATCGGGACCGATCTGGTGGGAGCGAGCGTGTTCCAGCCGTTGATCGGGACCGAGTCATTCGACTACTGCCAGCGCGAGGGGTACCTCGATCCCGACTTCGAGGTCGAGGATTTCGACAGCATCACCGTGGGATCACCTCTGAAGAAGATGCCGGACCTGAGGTATCTGGTGCGGCTTCAGAAGATCGCGTTTCTGGGAGTCCGCTGGCCGAGGCTCATTCCGTGGCTGGGACGGATCGTCAGGATGCCTCTCGATCCCCTCTTTTCGATCGCCTACAAGATCTCGATGGTGCTCCGGTTCAAGCTCCGGTTCGGACTCTCGATGCTGGACGTGATCAAGCTCGGGGCACGCGCTCGCGGCCGGTTCGGCTGACGGGGAGCCCTCGGGCCACCTTGCCCGCTGTCGGGGCTCTGTTCACGCTGCCTGAGGAGGCGTATGCTCGAGCTCGGTCCCCTGCGCGAGGAGGTTCGTGATGTTCGAATCGGCGGAGCTCGGTCGCAAGGTTGCGAAGAAGGATTTCGAGGAGCAGATCGCGGAGATCCGTCCCCGGCTGCTGGAAGCGCAGCGGGCGCTTCGGGAAACCGGACGGAGTGTGATCATCATCGTCTCCGGAGTCGAAGGCGCCGGCAAGAGCGAGGTGGTCAACCGGCTGCACGAGTGGCTCGATGCCCGGGGAATCCAGACCAGCGCGTTCTGGCAGGAATCGGACGAGGAACGTGAGCGGCCGCGGTTCTGGCGCTTCTGGCGCCGCCTTCCCCCCCGCGGCACCATCGGCATCATGTTCGGCTCCTGGTACACCCAACCGATCATTCAATGCGTGACCGAGAAGTGTGCCGAAGAGAAACTCGATGACGAGCTGTACCGCATCGCCTTCTTCGAACGGGAACTGGTCGAGGATGGCGTCCTGTTCATCAAGTTCTGGTTTCACATCTCGAAGAAGGAACAGAAACACCGCCTGGAAGAGCGGAAAAAGAAGGACGGGAAGCAATGGGGGCTGAACCCGAACGTGAAGGAGTTCTCCCGTTCCTATGGGCGATTTCTGGAGGTCTCCGAGCGAGCCATCCGGATGACGGATACGGCGGAGGCGCCGTGGCACATCATCGAAGCGACGGATGCGCGCTACCGGGATCTCACCGTGGTCCGGACGGTTCTGCAGGGCATCGAAGAACTGGTTCGCCCCGACACCGCGCATGAAGCTGCCTCGGCCGGGCGGGCCTCAGTCGCGAAAGTCGACCCGGAACAGACCATCCTCGACGCCGTGGATATGACTGCGACGATCTCTCCCGACGACTACGATCGCAAGCTCCTGCAGCAGCAGAACAAGGTCAACCGGCTGGCCTGGAAGGCCTGGAACCAGAAGCGCTCGACCGTGCTGCTGTTCGAGGGCTGGGACGCGGGAGGCAAGGGCGGAGCAATCCGCAGGATCATCGCACCGATCGACGCGCGCCTCTACCAGATCATCTCCGTTGCCGCACCCACCGACGAGGAGCGAGCACGCCATTACCTCTGGCGCTTCTGGCGGCACCTGCCCCGTGCCGGGCACGTCACGATCTACGACCGCTCCTGGTATGGCCGCGTGCTGGTCGAGAGGGTGGAGGGATTCGCCTCGACCGAGGAGTGGTCGCGGGCCTACCGCGAGATCAACGATTTCGAACAGCAACTGGTGGAGAGCGGAATCATTCTCGCCAAATTCTGGCTGCATATCACCCGCGATGAACAGTTGAGGCGGTTCGAGGAGCGCCAGAAGGTGCTCTGGAAGCAGCACAAGATCACCGACGAAGACTGGCGGAACCGGGAGAAGTGGGACGACTACGAAGTGGCGGTCAACGAGATGATCGAGCGGACCAGCACCGCCGCGGCGCCCTGGACGATCATCCCCGGCAACGACAAGCGTTACGCCCGCGTCGAGGCGGTACGGACGGTCGCCCGCGCTCTGGAGAAAGGGTTGAAAAAGTAGTCCCGGATCCCCGGCTTCCGAACCGTCCTATCGACGGACGTCCACCACCACGCGGCCATTGATCCGGCCGTTGGTGATCTGTTCGGCCTTTTCCGGCAGGTCACCCAGGCCGACGGTCTCCGCCTCGATGGCGCGGAGCGTCTCGTCGGTCAGGTCGCTTGCCAGCCGGTCCCACGCTCTGGTGCGCAGCTCGTTCGGGGCGGTGTTCGAATCGATTCCGAGCAGATTGACCCCCCGCAGAATGAACGGGAAAACGGTGGTTTCCAGTGCGAAGCCCCCGGTGTTTCCGCAGGCGGCGACGGATCCGTGCGTCCGGAGCTGGCTGATGATTCCCGCGAGAGTCTTGCCGCCCACGGTATCGATGGCACCTCCCCAGCGGGTCGAGCCGAGCGGCTTCGAAGCCGCGGACGGCAGCTCTTCGCGGTCGATGATCGAGCTGGCGCCGAGTCGCCGAAGGTAGTCCTCCACCTGATGGCTTCCGGTGGATGCGATGACCCGGAACCCTCGCGCCGCCAGGCAGGCGATGGCGACGCTTCCGACGCCGCCCGACGCGCCGCTGACGACGATCTCGCCATCGTCAGGAGAGGTGTCGTGGTCTTCGAGCGCCAGGACCGAGAGCATTGCGGTGAGACCGGCGGTTCCCAGCACCATCGCATCCCTCGTCGACAGCCCCTCCGGAATCGGGATCGCGTGTTCGCCGCGAACCCGGGCGCGTTCGGCGAACCCGCCCCAGCTCTTCTCGCCCAGGCCCCAGCCGGTGACCAGAACGCGCTGGCCCACCCGCAGGGTCGAGGAGTCGGTCGACTCGACCGTTCCCGCAAGATCGATCCCCGGAACGAACGGCAGCTCGCCGCGGATGATCTTTCCCTTGCCGGTGATTGCCAGTCCGTCCTTGTAGTTGAGGCTGGAGTACTCCACCTCGATCAGAGTGTCGGCGGCGGGAAGCCGCTCGGTTTCGATTTTACGGACCTCGGCCGTCGTTCCGCCGTCTTTCTGATCCACCATCAGCGCTCGAAACATTCGTTTTTTCCCCTTCGGATGAGATGTCATTCAACTTTCCGGCCGGGTCAGTTTGTCGTGCTAGCATAGTCCACTTCCATCAGAGTCGGATTGGGCACAACAGGGGGCTCCAGTGATCGGCAGCAAGCTTGCCAGCCGTTACGAAATCGTCGCCGAGCTTGGGCGAGGCGGGATGGGGGTGGTGTATCGGGCACGGGACCCGTTGCTCAACCGCGACGTGGCGGTCAAGCTGGTTCCTCCCTCTCTTCTGACTCCTCAGTCGGAGGAGCGGTTCCAGCGTGAGGCCCAGCTCGTGGCCCAGATGGACCACCCGAGCATCGTGCCGATCTACGACATCGGACGTCACGACGGGTCGGTGTTCTTTCTGATGCCGGTGATTCAGGGACGGAATCTCCGGCAGTTCCTGCGCGACAAGGCCCGCACGCTCGGCGAGATCCTCGAGGTCGGCATTCAGGTGGCCGAGGCGCTGGATTACAGTCATGCCCGCGGGGTGGTGCATCGGGACATCAAGCCTGAGAACATCATGGTGACCGAAGAGGACGGCGGGTTGCGCGTCCGGGTGATGGATTTCGGTCTGGCCAAGGCCACCTCGGAGGATCGGATCACCCGCACCGGCACGCTCATTGGCACCGTCGCCTATTTCAGTCCGGAGCAGGTCACCACCAATCAGATCGACGGCCGGTCCGACATCTATTCGCTGGCCACGGTTCTCTACGAGTGTCTGGCGGGGGAACCGCCCTTCACCGGTGAGATGCAGGCGATTCTCTACCGTGTGGTCCACGAGTATCCGCGGCCGCTTCGAACGATTCACGCTCACATCTCCGAGGAGCTGGACGCGATCATTCAGAAAGCGCTGTCGAAGGATCCTCCGAAGCGGTATCAGCGTGGCGAGGAGCTCGCGGCGGCGTTGCGTCATTTCCAGTCGAAGCTCCACGACAGCGAGCGGGGACGTTCGATCGTCCTGTCGACCGAGATGACCGCGACCTACCAGAAGCCTGCCGGGGCGCCATTCGTCGGCCGGGCCTCGGAGATGGCAGAGCTGCAGCGGAGGCTCAACGATGCGGTGGACGGCGAGTGCCAGTTCGTGGTGGTGGCCGGAGAGCCGGGAATCGGCAAGAGCCGCCTTCTCGAAGAGCTGGAGAACCTCGCTCGAGCGCGCAAGATCCGGGTGCTTCACGGTCGATTCGTCGAGCAGGACCGGACCTTTTCCTATCAGGGCTTCTGCGAGGTGATTCAGGAGTACTTCCGATCGCGGGAAGATGGCTCGATGTCCGGCGAGCAGCCGGATCTGTCCGATCTCGCCCCCGATCTGGTGGCGCTCTTTCCGGTGCTCTCGGAAGTCAGCGAGGTCCGTGCCGCGGCCTCCGATTCTTCCGCTTCGGCCCGGACCGAGCCGCGCAAGGCGGAGGATCGAACCTTCATTTACGAGCTGCTCGCTCGAACCCTGACCCGCATCGCCGGAGGCAAGCCGCTGCTGCTGGTTCTGGAGAACCTCCACGGTGCGGAAATGTCGCTCGATGCCCTCCAGTATGTGGTTCGGAGGCTGGGGCCCACTCCCACTCTGATCGCGGCGACCTTCCGTCAGACCGAGATCGACAAGGGGCATCCGCTGGTCCGGATGCTCGACGGATTCAGTGACGACCCCCGTTTCAAATCCATCTATCTCGGCCCGCTCACTCCATCCGAGCATCGCGACCTGCTGGTTTCCATGATCGGGACCGGGAACGTTTCGGAGGAGCTGGCCGGGCAGCTTTACGAGGCCACGGAGGCCAATCCCTTCTTCACCAGGGAGCTGGTGCGATCGCTGATCGACTCCGGCGGCATTGCGCGCAGCGAGACGGGCGAGTGGAGTCTGTCGGGCGAGATGGCCATCTCCAGGGATTCTCTGCCGGCGACCATTCAACAGGCGGTGGAAAAGCGGATCGAAAGGCTGGCGCCGGAGCTACGTGATGTTCTGTCCATTGCGGCCGTGCTCGGAAAGACCTTCGACTTCCGCGATCTGGAGATGCTCGGCGAAGGGACGGGCGACCTGGATGATGCGGCGGACCGGCTGATCGCCGAGGGTCTGCTGGAGGAGGAGCGGGAGTCACGAGGCGACCGGCTGACCTTCGCTTCGGGGATCGTCAGGGATGTGCTCTACAACGAGCTTTCCCGGCGGAAACGCAAGTCCCTCCATCGCAGGTACGCGCAGCAGCTCGAGGAACGGCATGGTGGGAGGCTGGACCGGATCTATCCCCAGCTCGTCTATCACTTCTCCGAGGGTGATGTTCCGGAGAAGACCGTTTCCTATGGGTTCGAGCTGGCGAGGAAATCGATCGAGTCGTTCGCTCCCGAGGAGACCATTCAGGTGATCAAGACCGTCCTCGAATTTCTGGAGGACGAGGAGTGGGGCCCGGACCCGGCGCTGGAAGGGGAGGCGAAGATGCTGCTGGCGTCGGCCTACCGGCTGCAGGGGAATCTGGATTCGGCATTCCGGGAGGCGGAGGGTGCGGTTCACGTCTTCGAAGGTGCGAACCGGCAGACTCGGGTGGTGGCAGCGGCTCTGCTGGCCTCCGAGATCTCCTGGCAGGGACGGCGGGTCGAGGAAACGCGGCAGTGGCTGGCGCGTGGCATCGAGACTGCCCGCGCGGCGGGGGAGAAGGAATCCCTGATGCACCTGCTCTCGCTTTCCGCGACGGTTGCGAACCTTCGTGGTGAATACGATCGGGCCCGCGAACATCTGGAGGAGATCCAGCGTATCCGCGGGGCCGAAGGGGGTGGGCAGGCGGAAGAAGCAATTCCCTCGGGCGGCACCCTGACCGTCGCACTGGCCAACCCCATCTCGGCCCGCGAGCCCTCCGCGGTGGGTCTCGACGAGGAGGTGGAGGTGCTGGCGCTGGTCTACGAGACCCTCTTCAGCACCGACGACCGGGGTCATCTGGTGCCTTCACTGTGCGAGCAGTGGGAAGTCAGCGACGATGCACGATCTCTGTCGATCACCCTTCGAAAGAATGTTCTGTTTCATGACGGAATCCCTCTGGTCGCACAGCATGTGAAGGATTCCATGGAACGGGCCATCCGGATTCGCAAGCGCGAGATGTCGGCGGCCTTCACCGTGATTTCCGGATTGGACGAGTTTCTGGAGAAGAAGGTCGATGATCTCTCCGGCGTGGTGGTGCATGGAGAGCATCAGTTGGAGATCCGGATTCGCGAGCCGCTGCCGATCTATCCGGCCATGCTGGCGGATCCGACGACCGGAATCGCGCGGGTGATCAGTGACGAACCAGCATCCCGCTTCGATGCGGCTGCCCCGGTGACGGGAACCGGACCGTTTCGGATGTCCGGACGGGACGGGGACACCGTGCAACTGGAGCGGAATCCGACCTGGTGGCGCAGCCACAAGCCCCCTCTGGCGGAATTGAAGTTCCGCTCCTTTTCCAGTGCGGCCGGAATCGCCTCGGAGCTCCGCTCGGGAGGCATCGACCTGGCGCGTGATCTCCTTCCCCAGGACTTCGAGGAAATTCTCCGGGACGGGCGATTTCGCACCGGACTGGTGGAGGCACCGAAGAAGAACACCTATTTCATCGTCTTCAACGTCAACGGTCCGATGGCGAGCAACGAGGGATTGCGAAAGATCCTCTGCGGCACCATTCGTCCCCACGAGATCGTCTGGCGTGCACTGGGCAGGCTTGCACAGCCCGCATCGGGGCTGATTCCTCCCGGGATTCTGGGTCATGATCCGGGAAAGAAGCGGTCGACCATGAACCGCGATCAGGCGCTGGAGATGCTGCGCGCCGAGGGCATCGAGACTCCCCTGACGCTGAAGGCATCGGTGCATCCTCTGCTTCAGGATCGTTATCGCTCGCTCACGTCCGCGATTTTCGAGATCTGGAAGGATCTCGGCATCACCGTGGAGATCGCCACGCCGTCGATGGATTCGTTTCTCGACTCGTTCAAGGAAAGCCGGGGTCTGGACATGATCATCGCCCGCTGGAATGCGGACTTCGATGATCCGGACAATTTCACCCACGGGCTGTTCGGCTCGGGGAACGGCGTCTATTCGACCTACTTCGAATCGGCCGAGGCGGACGAGCTGTTTCAGGCCGCACGTGCGGAACAGGAGCCTTCCGGGCGGGAGACACTCTACCGGCGCTTCGAAAACATGGCGCTGGAGCGGGGAGTGCTCCTCCCGCTGTTTCATGAGATCGATTATCGGGTCGGCAGTCCGCGGGTACGGGGCCTTCAGCTTCGCGGAACGCCGCCCTACGTGAATTACGTCGAGGTGGGCCGGGCGGAGAGCGAGACTGCTCCCGCGGTGATGCCGCTGGTCCGCGCCGCCGGTGGTGTCCTGCAGATCCCCATTGCGGAGGAGATCGAGAGTATCGATCCGATCAGCGCAGGAACGGTCGAGCGCGGTGAAGTCCTGCCGAACATTTACGAGTCGCTGACCAAGGTGGTCGATGCCCAGGTCGTTCCCTGGCTGGCCTCGGAGGTCCGGGTCGAAGGCGGCGGGCGCCGCTACCGATTCACCCTGCGGAACGTGCAGTTTCACAATGGCCGGCGCCTGACCGCACGCGACGTTCGCTATTCCTGGGAGCGGTCGCTTTCCGATCCGACTCACGGGAACCACTGGGTCCTCGCGCCGATCCGTGGTGCGCGGAAGATCATCAACGGTGAAGCCGAGGATCTGGAGGGGTTCAGAATCCTCTCCGCCTCGGAGTTCGTGGTCGAGCTCGAACAGCCGATGTCGTTCTTCCCCACGATCCTGACCAATCCCGCGGCCGCGGTGGTCCAGGAGGGCACCGAAAAGCTCGAGGGAAGCTGGCGTGAAACTGCCGTGGGAACGGGCCCGTTCCGGGTGGTCCAGTTCGATCCGGGACGCCGGCTGGAGCTCGAGCGGAATCCCAACTATTGGCGGCCGGGATACCCGAAGACCGAGGGACTGGTCTTCCGCTTCGGGATGTCACCGGCGCAGATTCTCTCGGAGTTCCGGGCGGGCCATCTGTCCATTGCATCGGAGCTGTTTCCCGCGGACGTCGACGCACTGCGTCACGATGCCACCTACGCGTCGGGCTACCGCGAGACTCCGCGCCTGTCGATCTACCTGGCGGCATTCAACTGCAACCGCGGTCCTCTGGCAGACCCGGCGTTGCGCCGGCGGATCGTCGCCGGAATCGATGTTGCGGGAATCGTCCGACGAAGCCTCGGACGTCTGGCCATCCCGGCCCACGGGGTGATTCCTCCCGGCCTGCTCGGATATTCACCAGACCCGATTTCTGCTCGCGCGATCGTCGGCTCGCAGAGCGATCAGCCGGAACTGGAGCTCACCGCCCTGGTCCATCCGATGTTTGCCGGGCAGTACTCCGCGCTGGCCCGCGAGCTGTACGAACTGCTGAAAAAGCAAGGCATTCGCATCCGGGTGCTGAACACTTCCATCGCGGATTACGTCGAGAAGGTGACCGCGGGTGAAGGCGATCTGGTGATCGGGAGGTGGATCGGTGATTTCCCTGATGCCGATACCTTCGTGCATGGTCTGCTGTACAGGGAGGGCGGCTTTGTGGGCCGCTACAGCGGAGTCCCGGAAATCGACCGGCTGGCCGAGCAGGCGCGCATCGAGATCGATCCCGGCGCGCGTCACAGCCTCTACCGCAAGGTCGAAGAGACCATTCAGCGCGAAGCTCTGCTTCTGCCGCTTCTGCACGAACAGGTGTACCGATTCGCCCGTCCGGAGGTCGAGGGTCTGTCGCTCAGCTTCTCTCTGCCGGAGGTCGCCTACGAGACGCTGCAGATTCGCCGGTGAGACGGTGAGAGGTGAGACGGTGAGAGGTGAGACGGTGAAGGAGGTGAGACGGTGCTGTGCGGCAGGCGATCGATCGGTCCGGTGACTGCCTCAACGCCCCACGCCTCTCTCCCACAAACCGTCTCACTTGCACCTCTCGCCTCTCACCTCTAATCGGGTCTACTGCTGGAACGCGTAGGAGATCTTTGCGAAGAACTGCCGTTCATACGGCTGGAGGTCCTCGTGGGTGTCGAGGATGCGATCGTCACCGTAGCCGATGAAGGCGACAGTCTGCCAGTTGATCTTGTAAGCGAAGACGGCGGAGCCGCTGAAGTCGCCGGATTTGCGGGCGACGGCGAAGTCATAAAGCCGAGGATCGCGGCTGGTATCGGTCCATTGCCCGACCAGGCGGAGCCAGGCTCTGGAGTTGAAGGTGTAGACGCTTCGGAGCCGCGCGACCTGGGCGGTGAACAGACGGCCCGACAATCCGGATTCGGTGTCGACGTCGAGGGTTCGCCGGCTGCCGATCAGGGAAATCTGGAGGTGGTCGGTCGGGCGGCTGGTCACGTCCACTTCGATGCTGGTTCCGGTGCCGAGCCGGTCGTGAGCATAGTCGATCTGGTCGCCGAACGTTCCGTAGAAACCGATGAACGAGATGATGCCACCGGGCTGAATCTCGACGACCGGCCGGATCTGTACTCGGTCGAAGACCCGCTCGATTCCCCTCGCCTGGTCGGCCGAAACCTCCAGCCGATAGAAGGAATTGGCGATGGCGTCGCCTCCGAATCCGGAGGTGATCCCGCGAACCAGAATGTCGTCGCCGATCTCGGTCTTGTCGTATCCGTAGGCGAAGAGGCGAAGACGGCTGACCGGCTTGTCCTTCGGGTAGAAGGTGTATCCCACCTCGCCGTAGGACTGGGTGTAGCCGACCTGGGGGAGGTAGCCGAGGTCGGCCCGGAAGTCATGGCTCAGTCCTCGGTATTCGCCGTAGAAATCCCAGTTGGAGAGAGAGCGGGACCACTGCAGCCGGCCACCCCATCCGCTCAGGGATTGGCCGTTCCACTCGCTGGCGAGCTCAGGACGGTTCGGAGTCTCGCTGCGGCTGAGCAGAATCTGGCCGCTGATCGCATCACGATCATTCGGCTGCCAGCGGAAGTCGGGTCCGATCACCCGGTTGGAGCCGCCGCCGTCGATCTCGCGCCCGGTGTAGAGCAGACTGACGAACGAGCGGCCGAACTCGTGACGCGCCCGGCCGATCACCACGTAGGATCCGAAATTCTGCGGCGCGAGATCGGAGGCGACGGGACCGGGAAGAATCACACTCCCGCCGCCGTCATCCTTCCCCACCAGAAGGGTATAGCTGTTGTTTCCGGGGTGGCCGCTGGCCCGCGCTCCCCAGACGGGATTGGTGAAGTTGCGCGTGTTGACCGCCTGGAGAGGGGTCGAAAAAGAGGTCGATCGCCTCCAGAAAGAACGGACGGCGCTCCGGGTAGAAGAGCGCGAACTGCTCATTGGCCGAGATCTGGGCGACATCGGATTCGATCTGCGAGAAGTCGGGATTGATCGTCGCATCGAAGACCGTGTGCGGGTTCGGAATCCACTTCGCATCCAGTCCGAACTCCCCCGTTGCACTCCCGGAATCGAGGGACGATCCGATCCCGGCGCGGGGAGTGGAGATCTGCTGCGCCGTCGCGTAGGGGGCTGCCACCCAGTGACTGCCGGAGGGAAGGTCGTGGAGACCGACCATCGGCTTCGCATTGCAGATGAAACAGTTCGAGTCGCGGGGCAGCCGGGTGGTGAACATCTGATAGCGGAACTCGCGGGGGCGGTTCCGGTAGAGCATCACGTTCCATTGGGCAGGATCGGGACTGGAGTAGCGGATCGAGGAGAAGGGGATGCGGATCTCGAGCTGCCATCCTTTTTCGGTGATCCGCCCCACGCTGTCCCAATAGAAATCAGGGGAGTTGTCCTCGCCGGAGGCATCGCTCGAGATCGCGTCGTACTGAATGCCTCGGGGGTTGGCCAGAAACATCTGGGCCGTCTTGTGATCGTCCGTGGCGTCCAGAATGATGCCGCCATAGTCGGTGTAGCTGGGAACGCCATCATGGTCGGCGAGCGGTGCCCGGATGCTCCTCGGGTCGGGATCGTCGAACTCGAAGCCGACGTAGAGAAACCGGTCGTCATAGCCGATCCACGCGAGATTGTGGACTTTCGGCTCGATGTTGTCCCCGGGGCGCGTCTCGTACCATGTCTCCAGGCGCGCGGCATCCTTCCACCCCGCGTCGGAGAGATCTCCGTCGACGGTGATCGGCGACTGAAGACGATGAATCTCGATTGGTGGCGGCTGCGCGGCTCCGAAAGCCGTGCCGGCAAACAACGCTGCGCCAGCGAACAGCAGGAGCACTGCTCGAAGAAAAAGCGAGCGGTGGCGGTCAGTTCGGTGAAGTCCGTGGCCCATTCCGTCCTCCATCTGGTTCTATCGTCGCCGTCCACCGACCCGAAACCCCCGTCAAGGGAGGACTGAGTCGGTCAACGACTGGTGAAGAGCGATCTGTCTGACTCAGACGCCGGACGCGAGCGGAAGTTAGCTCGGGCCCGGCCCGGGTCGTCGCGAGGCTCTTGTTTCGGGTGATTATACGAAATGATTCGTACAATCGACGAACCAATTCGTAACGGAATGGCAAACAGCGGGGAGCCAGCGCGCGTCACGTCTCGCACGGTCCCGTGTAACGGCCTGATGTTCCCGGTTGCTCGGGATCTTCTCCGCCCCGCCTCCGGCGCTTCTCCCGGTCAGTCGCTGCCCATCTCGTCGAGCGCTGCCTTGTCGTCATCGTCGAGCTCGATCGCTGCGGCAGAGGTGTTCTGCTCGAGGTGCTCGACCTTGGAGGTTCCGGGGATCGGAAGGATGCAGGGCGAGTGGGCAAGGAGCCAGGCCAGGGCGATCTCGGACGGCGAAACATCGTACTTGTTCGCCAGCTCTTTCAGCCGGTCCCCGGTCGCCAGTTCGCCGGTGGCCAGAGGAAACCAGGGGATGAAGCCGATCTCCTGGCTCTCGCAGAACTCCACCACCTCGTCCCACTCCCGATCCTGAAGGTTGTAGCGGTTCTGGACGGAAACCACCGGAAAAAATTTCTGCGCCCGCTGAATCTCCTCCACGCCCACCTCGGACAGGCCGACGTGGCGAATCTTTCCTTCCTTCCTGAGCTCCGCGATCGTCCCGAACTGATCCTCCTCGGGGACATCCGGGTCGATCCGATGAAGCTGCCAGAGATCGATCCGATCCACCTTCAGCCGTTTCAGGCTTCCCTCGCAGGCCTCGCGCAGATGTTCCGGCTTTCCGTTCGGCTGCCACTTCCCGGGGCCGGGGCGCTCCAGTCCCCCCTTGGTGGCGACGACCAGGCCCTCCGGATACGGATGCAGCGCTTCGGCGATCAGCTCCTCACTCACGAACGGACCATAGGAGTCGGCTGTGTCGATGAAGTTGATGCCGAGCTCGAGAGTGCGACGCAGAACCCGCAGGGCTTCCTCGCGATCCTTCGGCGGTCCGAAGATCCCCTCTCCGGTGATGCGCATGGCTCCGTAACCGAGCCGGTGAATCGACAGGTCTCCGCCCAGGCGGAAGGTTCCGCTCTCGGCTGCATTGATGTCGGTGGTCTGTGGCATTCAAGTCTCCTTTCCACGCTGATTCTCACGCAAGTTGTGCGCCGGGAGAACCCCGGGCGAGACCAACTTCGAGAGCAAAATATTGGAGTGGACAAAAATGGCCGGTTCTGGTTTCATACGGCTCGCGATTCAAAATCCCCAGTCCCGAGGATCCCCATGTTTCGATTCCGAATTCTTGTCATCTCTCTCCTTCTTCTCGTTGCTTCTCTTTCCCTTCACGCCGCGACTTTCGATGTCGATTCCCTCGCCGATGCCGTCGACTCGTCTCCGGGCGACGGAGCCTGCGACACCGGGACAGGAGTCTGTACGTTGCGGGCCGCGATCATGGAATCGAACGCCCAGCCCGGGTCCGACACGATCACCTTCAGCGTCAGCGGAACGATTATCCTCACGGGCAATCTTCCCTCGATCACCGACCCAGTCTGGCTGGATGGTCCGGGCTCCTCGCTTCTGACGATCGATGCGGCGACGAACAGCTGCCTCGAAGGCCTGGTGGTCCAGGGTTCCACCGCCAGCGGCACCAGAATCGAGAATCTCGCGATCAGCGGTGGCACTGGCCATGGAATCGCCGTGATCGACGCGAGCTCAACGGTCATCCAAGGAAACGCCATCGGGGCCGTCCGTGGTGGGCTCGTGGCAGGAAGCACCGGCATCCTTCTCGACGGAACGGCCTCGGCTGCGACCGTCGGCGGATCCGGGGCCGGGGAGGGCAATGTCATCGGTGGGCAGAGCTATGCCGCGATTGTCAGCTCCGATTCCGGCGGTGATCAGATCATCGGAAACATCGTCGGCCTGATGGAGGATGGCTCCACTGCCGCGGGGAATGCCGGGTATGGGATTCTGATCTACAGCTCCTCCTGCACGGCCCGCGACAATGTGGTGAGCGCCTTTCCCAACGCGGCTGCGCTGACGGTGTTCAGCGCCGCGGGGGGAGCCACGATCGCCGGGAACCTGATCGGGACCGACGTGAGCGGGACGGTCGGCCGAGGCAGTCTGCACGGGATCGTCTCGACAGCGTCCGGCGTCACCATTGGTGGCACCTCGCCCGCGGACGGCAACGTGATCTCGAGCAACAGCATCTACGGAGTCATGGTCAATGGAGGAGCCGGGGTGGTGATCGAGGGCAACACCATCGGCCTCGATACCACCGGAACCGCGCCTCTGCCCAACAGTACGGGCATCCAGTTGACTGCCCCGGCCACGGTCGGAGGAACGGGCGACGCCGGTAACGTGATCTCGGGCAACTACGTAAATGTGGGCTCCACGGCGGGCGCCGCGAGCTCGATCATCCAGGGCAACCTCATCGGGCTGAACCGCCCGGGGACCGCTGCGATCCCCGGGAGCGCCGTCGGGATCTCCGCGAACGCGGCGATGACCATCGGTGGAACCGGCACGGGGGAAGGGAATGTCATCTCCGGAAACGGAGACGGCATCTCCCTCAACGCATCGGGGGTCGTCATCGAGGGGAATCTGATTGGAACCGACGTCACCGGAACGGCGGCCCTCGGGAATCAGTACGGGGTCCGGGTTCCGAATCTCGGCGGCGGGACCACCATCAGCGGAAGCACGATCGGCGGGAACACCGCCGCGGCAGGCAATGTGATCAGCGGAAACGGATGGGGCATTCAGTTTGAAATCAGCTCGGCCGGAACCGTGGTCGAGGGCAATTGGATCGGTGTTGCATTGGACGGAACCACTGCACTGCCGAATACGAGCGGCGGGGTCCATCTGCTTCTGGCCTCGTCCGGCAACGTCGTCGGAGGGTCGACTCCGTCCGTAGGGAACCGGATCGAGAACAATGGAGGTTTCGGCCTGCTGATCGAAGCCTCGTCCGCAACGCTGATCCAGAACAACACCATTCGGAACAACGGTGCCGACGGTGTGGCGATCGTCGGAGGAACCGGGAATGCCATCCTCGAAAACTCCATCGCTGGAAATGGGGACCTCGGGATCGACCTGGAGAATGACGGCGTCACGCCGAATGATCTCCAGGATCCGGACGGCGGTTCGAACAATCGCCAGAACTTCCCGTTGATCACTTCGGTGACCGCGACCGGCGTTTCCGGAGTGCTGAACTCGACCCCGGCCCGGTCGTTCGAGATCCAGATCTTCGAGAGTCCGAGCGGAGATGCCGAGGGAGCGACGCTGCTCGGGTCGACTACCGTGACGACCGACGGAACCGGCAATGCAACATTCAGCCTGGTCGCCTCGCCCACTCCTCTCGCCGCAATCACCGCGACGGCGACCGATCAGACCACCGACGATACCTCTGAGTTCTCGGCACCCCTTCTCGTTCCCGCCACGTCGACGTTCGCGTTTGCCTCGCCGACCTATGCGATCAGCGAAGATGGCGTCGGCATCACTCTCACCGTGACGCGCAGCGGTGATCTTTCGGCCGCGGCCACGGTGGACTACACAACGGCCGACGGCAGTGCGGCAGCCGGAAGCGATTACACCGCCGCCAGCGGCACCATCGCCTTCGGCCCCAGCCAGTCCTCCGCGACACTCACCGTCGACATCCTCGACGATTCCATCGCCGAGCCGGATGAGAGCTTCCAGGTCACCCTCTCGAATCCGAGCAGCGGGAACGCGGTGGGATCGCCTGCCAGTTCGACCGTGACGATCACCGATGACGAGCCCCTGCCGGCTCTGTCGATCTCCGATGCGACCGTTACCGAGGGAGATGATGGAGACACGACGCTGACCTTCACCGTAATGCTCTCGGGTGCCTCCGCGCAGACCGTCACGGTCGACTACTCGACGGCGGATGGAACGGCGACCGCGGGAAGTGACTACGTCGCCGCCAGCGGGACCCTGACCTTCGCTCCGGGAGACCTGATGCAGACGATCAGCGTTCCGGTCAGCGGGGACGATGCCTCCGAGCAGGACGAGACGCTGACAGTCTCGCTGTCCAATCCGGTCAATGCTTCGATCGACTCCGGAGTCGCAACCGGAACGATCGAGAACGACGATTCCTCGACCCAGCCGATTCCAACTCTCTCGCCGTTGATGATGCTGCTCTTCGCGGCGGCTCTCGCGGTGAGCGGAGCGGTGCTCCGGCGCTGAGCCGGGAAACAGCCGTGTCTTCGAGACGCCTCTCCGGTTGCGGAGAGGCGTTCTCGTTTCAGTGGCGGCAGATGAAAGGTGCGGAGGGGGACGGTCGGAGATCGATCTGGTAGAGGTCCCCCTGGTTGCCTCGCACGTCCCGGGCCGAGGCGACGATGGCGGAGAGCTCGCTGACGGTGAAGCTCACCAGAAGGTTCGGCTGCACCCGCCCGTCCGGTGGGTGAGGGGTGATCGTCACGCTCTCGAGTCCTCGGCTGGCATCACGGGTTGTCGCCAGCCCGGCGCTGTCGGGAGCGACGCTGACATCTTCGATCCGTCCGGGAAAGGCCGAAATGGTGAGCGTCGTGACGCCGCCATCGTCCGCGGCCGAGACGCTGACTCGTGCCGGGAACCTTCGAACTTCGGCGCAGGCGCCGATCATCGAGGAAACGGTGTCGCCGGTGCTGAACGCCGGTGTGCCGATGCCGTCGAGGACGGTCATGGTCAGACGGGGTGGAACCAGGTCGCTCCCGGATGGGGCGGGAACGGTCGCACAGGTGGAGAGGAGCATCGTCCCGAACAGAAGGATGACGATTCGCGGAGTGTGGCTTCTCATCTGGGATCCTCCGCGTTCAGGGACGGGTGATGAGCATCGTGGTGGCGAAGCTGGTCGCCGGCATATCCAGAAGACTGATGTGGCCATCAACGGGTCGCATCCGGCTGTCGAGCAGGGTCACGATCATCATGTACTCGTGGCGCGTCTCGACATTGTGAAGCTCCGCCACCCGGGCACCGCTCAGATAGTCCGGCCGACCCGGCTTGATCGCCACCCACTGGTTGCGGGCGTCGGCGCGGTCGATGAGCTCGACCCGCACCACCGAAAAGTCCGTTCCCGGCTCATAGTTGGTGCGAAGATCGATGAAGAGATCGGCAGCGAATGACGGCACCGCCACCAGCATGACGAGGAGAGCTCCGAACAACGTCTTCATCCCGCCTCCAGTGTTCCATTGGGTTGAGCTCCCAGTATAGATCACACCGCCAAAGTGGCGAACGAGTCTGCCCTTGCCGCGTGTCGCGGTCTCGACCGTGACAGCGGCAAGATCCTTCGCGACCCACGCCGTGGGCTTCGACACGGGTTGGGGCGCTCAGGATGACGGCGAGTGGGAACGGGTGAGTACGAGCCGCGAACGGCTCCCGGCCCCGTCATCCTGAGCGCCCGTAAACGTGTCGAAGCCGCGAACCGTCCCGCGAAGGATCTTGCCTCTGCGAACGGTCGAGACGAGCTTGGCGCGATGGTTCATTCTGCTCTGCGCGTGTTGCCCTTGCCGCGTATCGCTCTCTCGACCGTGACGAAGGCAAGATCCTTCGCGACCCACGGCATGGGCTTCGACCCGGGTTGGGGCGCTCAGGATGACGGCGAGTGGGAACGGTGGAGTACGAGCCGCGAACGGCTCCCGCCGCCGTCATCCTGAGCGCCGTTAAACGTGTCGAAGCCGCGAACCGTCCCGCGAAGGATCTTGCCTCTGCGAACGGTCGAGACGAGCTTGGCGCGGATGGCTCACTCTGCTCTGCGCGTGTTGCCCCTTGCCGTGTAGCGCTCTCTCGACCGTGACGAAGGCAAGATCCTTCGCGACCCACGGTATGGGCTTCGACACGGGTTGGGGCGCTCAGGATGACGGCGAGTGGGAACGGGTGAGTACGAGCCGCGAACGGTGCCGCCCCCCGAGTGGGAACGGTCGAGATGGAATCGCGAGGCCGCTATGTCTCCGGATCTGTGGCCAGGTCGAGCCAGTCCGGGTTCGTTTCCTCGATCAAAGCGATCTTCTTCTTTCTGGACCACCCTTTGATCTGCTTTTCTCGGGCGATCGCTGCGCGGATCGTGGAGAACTCTTCATAGTGGACCAGTCGCCCCGCCTTATAGCGAGAAGTGAACTTCGAGCCGGAGCCTGTGCGATGCTCACCGGAGCGGCGCCTCAAGTCGTTCGTGACTCCGGTGTAGAGCGTACGTGTATAGCTGGCTACGATGTAAGCGAAGTAGCACCTCACGCTTCCATGGTACCTCGGAGCGCTCCTCCTGCGGCACATCCGCGGACCCCTCTACCTGTCGTCCCGAGCGCCCGTGGCGCGCCTAAGCCGCGAACCGTGCCACCCCCGTCATCCTGAGCGCCAGTAAACGTGTCGAAGCCGCGAACCGTCCCGCCCCCGTCATCCTGAGCGCCGTTAAACGTGTCGAAGCCGCGAACCGTCCCGCGAAGGATCTTGCCTCTGGGAACGGTCGAGACGAGCTCGGCGCGGATGGCTCACTCTGCTCTGCGCGTGCCGCCCTTGCCGCGTATCGCGGTCTCGACCGTGACGAAGGCAAGATCCTTCGCGACCCACGGCATGGGCTTCGACACGGGTTGGGGCGCTCAGGATGACGGCGAGTGGGAACGGGTGAGTACGAGCCGCGAACCGTCCCGCCCCCGTCATCCTGAGCGCCAGCAAACGTGTCGAAGCCGCGAACCGTCCCGCGAAGGATCTTGCCTCTGCGAACGGTCGAGACGAGCTTGGCGCGATGGTTCATTCTGCTCTGCGCGTGTTGCCCTTGCCGTGTAGCGCTCTCTCGACCGTGACGAAGGCAAGATCCTTCGCGACCCACGCCGTGGGCTTCGACACGGATTGGGTCGCTCAGGATGACGGCGAGTGGGAACGGGTGAGTACGAGCCGCGAACCGTCCCGCCCCCGTCATCCTGAGCGCCAGCAAACGTGTCGAAGCCGCGAACCGTCCCGCGAAGGATCTTGCCTCTGCGAACGGTCGAGACGAGCTTGGCGCGATGGTTCATTCTGCTCTGCGCGTGTTGCCCTTGCCGTGTAGCGCTCTCTCGACCGTGACGAAGGCAAGATCCTTCGCGACCCACGCCGTGGGCTTCGACACGGGTTGGGGCGCTCAGGATGACGGCGAAAGGGAACGGTGGAGAGGACACGGGTTGGGGCGCTCAGGATGACGGCGAAAGGAGGCGACGCGGGTTGGGGCATCAGAAGATCGAGAGGCCTGTCTTCGTGGTGAGCAGTTCCAGTGCCATCGTGCCGGCGAGCGAGTTGCCGCTGCGGTCCAGGCCCGGGGACCAGGCCGCGACCGAGAAGCGGCCGGGAAGAACGGCAGCGATTCCGCCACCGACGCCGCTCTTGCCGGGCAGCCCCACGCGATAAGCGAAGTCACCCGCTTCGTCGTAGACCCCGCAGGTGAGCATCACCGAATTGATCCGCTTGACCTGGCGAGGCGTGACCCTCTCGTCTCCCGAGATGCCGCGACCGCCGCTGGCGAGGAACCCGAACGCATTGGCGAGATCCACACAGCTCATCGAGATCGAGCAGACCCGGAAGTAGAGATCGAGCACCGGCTCGACCTCGTTGTGGAGATTGCCGAACGATTTCAGGAAGTGGGCGAGAGCCCGATTGCGATGCCCGGTGGCCTTCTCCGCCTCCGCCACCTCCAGGTCATAGTCGACCCGGTCATTGCCGGAGGTCTGCCGGACCAGCTCCAGAACAGGCTCGGAGTGGCCGGCATGGGAGAGGATGATGTCGGCGAGGATCATCGCGCCGGCATTGATGAATGGATTACGGGGAATCCCGTTCTCGCGCTCGAGCTGCACGAGGGAATTGAACGCGGTCCCGGAGGGCTCGCGGCCGACCCGGCCCCAGATGGCATCGCCCTCGAAGCGCATCGCCACGGCGAGCATGAACACCTTCGCCACGCTCTGCAGCGAGAACGGCTCCTCGCCATCTCCCACGGCGAAACTCTCCCCCTCGACCGTTCGAAGAGCCATCCCGAACCGTTCCGGGGGAATCCTGGCCAGAGGCGGGATGTAGTCCGCGACCTTTCCGTTCCCCAGCAGGGGAAGGATCTCGGAGCGAATCTCATCGAGGATCGCGGCGTAATTCATGGCGCGGATTGTATGGAAAGCGCGTGTGGGTGAACAGCATGGAGCGGGAACGGCTCCTCTGAGGGCGTCTGGTCCCCGATCTTGCAATACAATGGCCGCCATGGTTGAACCACGATGTGATCACGATGGAGTCTCAGCGATGCTCGACCTTCTTTTCGACCTTCCGGTGGATGTGCAGCCCGACCTGGACGAGGCGCTCGAACAGGTGGACAAGACCGAAGCCCGTGGATGCCTGGTCGACCGGCTGGCGTCGAACTATCAGCGGGGAGACAGCGCGCTGTTCCAGGCGCTGTTCGACCGGCTGGGAGTCGGGGCGAACGAGCGTCAGCATCTGGTCGAGCTCCTGGAAAACGAGGAGATGCCCACCGGAGCACGTGCGACCGCGCTGGAGATTCTCGCCGGCGATGACGAGGCCGAGCGGCGCCGTCTCACCGCGGATCTGCCCGAGGCTGCCCGCAAGGCGATCGACGACGAGCCCCTCCGCGAGCTGATCGCGGATGCGATCGAGGACGTGGTTGCCGCGGAGGCCCTTGCGGTGGTTGCCGAGCACATGCCGGAGGAGTCGATCTCCGAGCTCGACCAGCATCTCGAGCGCGTCCGGAAGGAGATGGGGGCTCCCGCCTCCTCGGTTTACGAACATCTTCTCTGCTCGAAGAAGCTGACCGCTTTCCGCGAGCCGATGATCGACGCGATCGTCGAGGAGGCCACCCCCGACGGACTCCGCCTGTTGGAATGCCTGCGGGACGAGGCGCGGGAGGAGAGCGACCGTGAGCAGTATGCCCGGGCGATCGAACAGTTGAAAACGCGGGCGGCGGAGGGATCCTCCCTCCGGGTGACAGGAACCGGGCGTCTCGGTCCGATCGACGCGTCCGGCCGATTCGAGATCGCCTCGATTGTCGACAACCCGGATGGAACCCGCACCCTCGCGGTGCTGCTGATGCGTGGCGCCGAGATTCTCGACGGGTACGTCGACTTCGCGCCGCCGGCCGATCTTCTCGTCTCGAAGCATGTACCTCAGGTGGAGGTTCCTCTGGGCGCGATCCGGGCGCTTGCCGCGGTGGCTCTGAGCCGGATCGGGAACGAGGATCTCGATCCGATGACCGCGGCGGCCGTGCGGCAGATCGAGCGGATCGGGCGTGGAGAGGAGCTTCCCGTGCCGGAGCCGGTGGGAACGATTCAGCGGAACGATCTGGACGCCCTGATGAATCGTCCGGAGTATCACCTCTGGGCCTTCAGTCCGGCAGACTTCCATCGTGCGGGGATCGGCGAGCCTCCGGAGCCGATCGACGATCGATGGATCGCCGAGGCGATCGAAAAACTCGATTCCCCGGAACGGCGGGTACGCATTGCGGCCGCTGCGGACTTCATGAGCCGCTGGCATCTGGCAGCGGGGGAGAAGACCGAAGCGTCCATCCTGGCCCGCGTCGCTCGCGACGTCCAGAAGCATTTTCCCGAGATGGAGTGCGTCCGGGTGATGGTCCGCCACTCGCTGGACCTGATGCATCAGCCGGATCCGGAGGAGCTTCCCGATGATGATCGTCCGGTGGACGACTGGGATCTGATCGATCTGCAGTGGCATCCCTCGGAGCGGCGCGATGCGCTGAAGAGCGCGGTGGCCCGCCAGATCGAGCAGGGACGGCCGGCCATCGTGCGGGACACCTGGGATGCTCTCCGGGCAGACGGCCTGTCGGACGCGGATGCAACCGATCAGATCGTCGTCGCTCTGCAGGAAGAGATCTCCGACATGCTCAAGGCCGGGCTGCATGATGGGGAGCGTTACCACGGCGCACTCGAGCGACTCCGCGAAGTCCGGAAGTAGATGAGGTCGATGTCCCGGGCGAAGCGCTACGATCGTGCGTATTTCGAGCGCTGGTACCACTCCGCCTCGGCGGTCGATGATGACGTCACGTTTCTCCGACGGCTGCGGATGGTCGTCGCCGCGTCTGAGTATCTGCTCAACCAGCCGCTCGGGTCGGTGCTCGATCTGGGATGCGGAGAGGCGCGGTGGCGGGCCCCGCTTGTCGAGCTTCGACCGGATCTCCACTACACCGGCGTCGACGCGAGCCCCTACGTCGTCGAGCGGTTCGGGCCTGAGCGGAACATCCGTCTCGGGCGATTCGACGACCCGGACCGGTGGGGGCTGGCGGGGCCGTACGATCTGATCCTCTGCTGCGATCTTCTGCACTACCTCACCGCGCGGGAGATCGATCGGGGTCTGCGCTCGCTCGTAACCCTTCTTCGGGGTGTCGCTTTTCTCGACGTCAGCGCGATCGAGGACGAGCCGGAGGGGGATCTGGAAGGATGGCAGCCGCGGTCGGACGACTGGTATGGTGAGCGATTCGAGCGCGCGGGTCTGATGCCCCGCGGGTTGCAGCTCTTCATGAAGGAGGAAGCATGAGTGGTTCTCCTGTCGGCAGGGCGGAGCCTGCAATCGGATGAAGATCAGAATCGTGATGGTGGAGCCGCATGAAGCGGGAAACGTCGGCGCTGCAGCGCGCGCGATGAAGAACTTCGGCGTCTCGGATCTGGTCATTGCCGGGTCGCGCGAGCTTCGTCACGACACTGTCTCCGACTGGTGGGCGAAGGGGGCGGACGACCTGGTGCGTGGGGCACGGCGGGTTGCCACCCTGGAAGAGGCGCTCGAGGACTGCCATCTCTCCATCGCCACCACCGCGGTGCGCAAGCGCCATGTCTTCGAGCAGCTCACACCTCGCGAGGTTGCCGAGCTGGCGGGGCGCGAGCTCGGACCGGAGCATCGGGTTGCGGTGGTCTTCGGACGGGAGGAGTGGGGTCTGACCACCCAGGAGATCGGGCTCTGTCAACGTACTGCGTCGATTCCCACCTCTCCCGATTTTCCGACGATGAACCTGGCGCAGTCCGTGGGGATTTTCTGCTACGAGCTGACCCGCCGCGAATCGCAGCCTCGTGCCGATGCCGATCCGGTTCCGGGCGGCCTGCTCGAAACCCTCCACCGAGAGACCCGGCAGATGCTGCTGGAGATCGGATTTCTCAATCCGGACAACCCCGACCGCGTCTACGAAGAGCTCCGCGCCCTTGCCGGACGCACTCTCCTCACCACCCGCGAAGCCTCCGTCCTGCTCGCCCTGGTCCGCAAGATCCGCGAGCGCGCAAACTTCTGAGGATCTCGCGAAGTGGGCCGGGCCTTCCCAGGCCCGGCTCCGCGCGGAGGCTGCAGGTTACGGGATCCGGGCGACGAAGCAATCAGGTTGAAACACGAACACGTACGCGGCGGTCGGCGCTCCGTAGCCCGTGGGTGTCGAGAGCGAAGGTGTCGCGGGACTGGGCGCAGGAACGCCCGGCCCACTTCCATGTCCGCTCTGTGGCAGAATCGTCGGACGAAAGGAACGATCCATGCGAATGATTGATGGAATTGCCGCGGAACTGGAGATCGAGGGCGCGTCGACCCTCCGGGTGCTGGAGCGCGTCCCGATGGACCAGGCGGGGTGGCGTCCGCACGAGAAGTCGATGACCCTCGGGCAGCTCGCCTGGCACATTGCCCTGATCCCTTCGAGGATTGTCGAACTGGTCGACCGCGGCTCGTTCATCCTCGAGAACGCCCGACCCGCGCCCGATGTGCGGGAAGGTTCCCCCTCCGAGGCCTTTGGAGCGAAACTCGAGGAGATCGTCACCTTTCTCCGTCAGACTCCGGACGAGTGGGCGCAGGAGCCGTTCACCTTCCTCCGAGGGGAAGAGGTGGTGCGATCGATCCCGCGGATTGCAGCGATCCGCTCGATCATGATGAACCACTCCTATCATCACCGCGGACAATTGACCGTCTACCTGCGGATGCTCGACGTTCCCCTCCCGGCGGTCTACGGTACCAGCGCGGACGAGCAAGGCAGAATGTGAACGATCCGGACCCGGACACCGGAATCGAGGAGCGAAGGCGATGAGCGATTACGAGAAGCTCGGAGTGTTTTACCTCGGACGCGAATACGATCTGGCCAATGCGAAGCGGCGAGAGACGCCGATCCTCTACGACTCGAAGGATCTGACCACCCATGGAGTGATCATCGGGATGACCGGGAGCGGCAAGACCGGTCTCGGGCTCGCCCTTCTCGAGGAAGCACTGATCGACAACATCCCGGTCATCGCCATCGATCCGAAGGGGGATCTCGGAAATCTGCTGCTGACCTTCCCCGAGTTGCGACCGGAGGACTTCCGGCCCTGGATCAACGAACAGGACGCCGTCACCGCCGGTCAGACGCCTGATCAATACGCCGCCGGGCAGGCGCAGCTCTGGAAGAAAGGGCTCGCCGACTGGGACCAGAGCGGCGAGCGGATCGAAAAGCTCCGCCGCAGTGTCTCGTTCGACATCTTCACGCCGGGAAGCAACGCCGGACGGCGCATCAGCGTGCTTCGCTCGTTCGAGCCGCCCCCGGAGCAGATTCGGGGGGAGGCGGATCTGTGGCGTGACGCGATCCAAAGCACCGCCACCGGTCTGCTCTCGCTCCTCGGGATCGAGGCCGATCCGCTGACCAGCCGCGATCACATCCTCGTCTCCAACATTCTCGAGAACGCCTGGAGCCAGGGGAAGAGCATCGATCTCGCCGGTCTGATCCAGGCGATTCAGGCCCCCCCGTTCACTCGGGTCGGCGTGCTCGATCTCGAATCGTTCTATCCCGCGAAAGACCGATTCGCTCTGGCCATGACGCTCAACAACCTTCTGGCGTCGGCGGGATTCGAGGCGTGGCTCGAGGGGGAGCCGCTCGACATCCAGAAACTCCTCTACGGCGAGAAGGGGAAGCCGCGCGCGTCGGTGATCCACATCGCGCATCTGGCCGACCGGGAAAGGATGTTCTTTCTCACTCTGCTGCTCAATCGCCTTCTCGGATGGATGCGGACCCAGTCGGGCACCACCAGTCTGCGGGCGATTCTCTACATCGACGAAGTCTTCGGCTACTTCCCGCCGGTGGCGAATCCGCCCTCGAAGGCGCCCCTGCTGACCCTGCTCAAACAGGCCCGCGCGTTCGGTCTCGGGGTGGTGCTCGCGACCCAGAACCCGGTCGATCTCGACTACAAGGGCCTCTCCAATGCCGGCACCTGGTTCCTGGGCCGACTGCAGACGGCGCGCGACAAGGAACGGGTGCTGGAAGGCCTGGAGGGAGCGGCGGCCGGCGGCTCGTTCGATCGGGCGAAGATGGAGCAGACGCTCGCCGGTGTGGGCAAGCGTGTCTTTCTTCTGCACAACGTCCATGAGAGGGAGCCGGTGCTCTTCGAGACGCGGTGGGCCATGTCCTACCTGCGGGGTCCGATGACCCGGGAGGAGATCCGCCGGTTGAGCGCGGACACTTCCGAATCCGCGACCGCAGCCGCGGTTCCGGCCGCCCCCGCGACGACGGCCGACGACGGCCGCTGGTCGGCATCGCAGCCGGTTCTGCCGCCGGGAATCGACGCCTGGTTCGTTCCGGCATCCGGTGCAGGAGGGAAGCTGGTCTACCTGCCGGCGGTGCTGGGCGCGACCGAGGTCCAGTACATCAATGCGCGCGCCGGGGTGGATGAGCGGCGCGAGCTGGTCCTGACCGTTCCGCTCGAGGAGGACGTGGTGTCGCTCGACTGGGGGGCGGCGGAGGAATCGAAACTTGCGGTCGATGATCTGCGGCGTGAAGCGATGCCCGACGCCTCGTTCGGGCCGCTGCCGGGGCTGAGCACGAAGCAGATGGCCGAATGGGAAAAGGATCTGGCGCGATGGATCCGTCAGGAGCGTCCGCTCACCCTGCTGCGGAGCCGGACGTTCAGAGAGACCAGCGAGCCGGGAGAAGACGAGAGTGCCTTTCGTGCGCGGCTTGCACAGAAAGCGCGGGAGCAACGGGATCTGGAGGCGGGGAAGATTCGAAGAAAGTACGAATCGAAGTTCCGCACCCTGCAGGATCGGCTGATGCGTGCGCAGCAGGCGATCGAGCGGGAGAGTGACCAGGCGCGGCAGAAGAAGATCGACACGGCGCTCTCCTTCGGCTCGGCGCTTCTCGGCTCGTTCCTCGGGCGGAAGAGAATCAGCGCCGGCAGTGCCTCACGCGTCTCCACCGCCTTCGGCAAGGCCTCGCGCATCGGCAAGGAGCAGGCCGACGTGGAGCGGGCGAAGCAGACGGCTGCATCCATTCAGCAGGACCTGGCGGAGATGGAGCGGCAGGTCGATGAGGAGATCGCGAAACTCGACGAGACTTACGATCCCGCCTCCGAGGAACTGGAGGAGGTTGCGGTGCGGGCGAGCAGCCGCGACATCACCGTGCGGAAGGTCGGACTGGTGTGGCAGCCCTTCCGGGAGGGAAGTGACGGGCGATTGCGTCCCGACTGGGAGTGATGGTCGAGGCGGATTGTCGCGGAGCGTAAACGGATCGTTTCTCCGGTCGTCCAATGGGGCAGAACGAACGACGAAGGAGAGAACGATGAACTTCCGCAGATCCATTCTGGTCTTCCTTGCCACCGTCCTGATGACCGCACCGGTCTTCGCGCAGCAGACGCGCGCGGCCCACAACCCGAAACCGCAGATCGGCCACCTCGGGCGTTGCCTGGTGATTCTCGATCTCGACGAGGCGCAGAAGGCCAGCGTCCAGGAAGCGATTCAGACCGCGGCCCCGGAGCTTCGTGCGATCACCGAGCAGATCCGGAGCGATCAGCAGGCGCTGCGAGCGGAGCTCCAGTCCGACAGTCCCGACGCCTGCACGGCCGGGGAGTCGCTTCTGGCGGTTCGCGGCGGTGAGCTGGCCCTGCACGACGAGCTCGGCGCGCTCGGCGACGCCATCCGCTCGTTCCTCACCAGCGAACAGCAGTCGAAACTCGAAGGCTGCATGCAGGCCCTCTCGCAGCCCAACCCCGGAGATCAACCCCCCGCCCAGGACTGACGCACACCAGCCGCCCTCATCCAGATCGCCCCACCCCTGGGGCGATCTGAAGTGGGCGGACTTTGTCTGATTCGGCCCGCCGAACAGCCGCCCCCGCGCCCGAGGCCGCCGGCCGGAGCAGACAAGTTCGGCTCCCGGCCGACCCCCACTGGAGACAAACCTGGTTCAAAGCCCCACTCACCGGTCGGGCGCGGCTCTGGAGTGCGATGAGAATCACCGCTTTCAGCCGCCGCCCGACCCGTTCAATGTGCCTCGAAGCACCAACCACGACTCTCACGCAGAAGCCTCCCATTACCTCACGAGCGCCCCGCGCGAGAACCGCCCCCCTCTCCCCGCGTCGAATGGTGAGACGGAGCGAGAACGGTCGCGCGGGGAGAGGGTCGGGGTGAGGGGAAACCCGCCATTTCCCACAAGCCCCCTCCAGCAGAAGCACCCATCAGCGATCCCATCCCCACTCACCGGGTCGGGCGGCGGCTGTGGAGTGCGGCGAGAATCACCGCTTTCGTTCAACGTCGCTCGAAGCGCCAACCACGAATCTCACGCAGAAGCCTCCCATTACCTCACGAGCGCCCCGCGCGAGAACCGCCCCCCTCTCCCCGCGTCGAATGGTGAGACGGAGCGAGAACGGTCGCGCGGGGAGAGGGTCGGGGTGAGGGGAAACCCGCCATCTCCCACAAGCCCCTCCGGCAGAAGCACCCATCAGCGAACCCATCGGCACTCATCGGTTCGGGCGGCGGCTGTGGAGTGCGGCGAGAATCACCGCTTTCGTTCAACGTCGCTCGAAGCGCCAACCACGAATCTCACGCAGAAGCCTCCCATTACCTCACGAGCGCCCCGCGCGAGAACCGCCCCCCTCTCCCCGCGTCGAATGGTGAGACGGAGCGAGAACGGTCGCGCGGGGAGAGGGTCGGGGTGAGGGGAAACCCGCCATCTCCCACAAGCCCCCTCCGGCAGAAGCACCCATCAGCGATCCCATCCCCACTCACCGGGTCGGGCGGCGGCTGTGGAGTGCGGCGAGAATCACCGCTTTCGTTCAACGTCGCTCGAAGCGCCAACCACGAATCTCACGCAGAAGCCTCCCATTACCTCACGAGCGCCCCGCGCGAGAACCGCCCCCCTCTCCCCGCGTCGAATGGTGAGACGGAGCGAGAACGGTCGAGCGGGGAGAGGGTCGGGGTGAGGGGAAACCCGCCATCTCCCACAAGCCCCCTCCGGCAGAAGCACCCATCAGCGATCCCATCCCCACTCACCGGGTCGGGCGGCGGCTCTGGAGTGCGGCGAGAATCACCGCTTTCGTTCAACGCCCCTCGAAGCGCCAACCAAGACTCTCGCCAAGCCGGCCCGTCGTCGCGCTCACCTGCCCCGGAGGGGCTCAATAGGGTAGCCGGTGGTCGCCGCGCAGCGGCCACCACCGGGCCGCATCCGCCCACCCACCACCCGCACCCCGACAGGGGTGCCATCCGAATCGCGAAGGCCACCGGCTTTCGTCCACCGGAGCCCTCCCCAGAGACATGTGCGCCAGTCTCTCGTATTTTCGACAATCGAAGATGTGGCCCTCTCGCCCGAGGCGTTGATCCACCCCCGAGCCCGATACTCGTGTAAAGGAAGCTCCCGGTTTCGAGTAAAGAACGTATCCGGTCTTTACCCCCCGGTTGCCCCTCACCCCCGGCCCCTCTCCCCGCCTCACCGTCGATGTTCAATGCGATCATCCTGCGCGGGGAGAGGGGAGTTCTCGCGGCTGCGCCGCCTGGGTGAAGATCGCGCCGCACTCCAGAGCCGCCGCCCGCGCGAACGGGTATCGACAATCAGGCGACCTCGCGTGCGCGCGCAGCGCGATCCAGGTCGAAGGTGGCCTGCAGGTTCATCCAGAGCTTCGGTGACGTTCCGAGCGCCTCGGCAAGGTCCAGCGCCGCATCCGCCGTAATTCCCCGTTTTCCCTTGATCAGCTCGTTGAGCCGGGCCCGCGTCCAGCCGATCCTCTCCGCGAACGCGGTCTGGGTGACTCCCATAGGCACCAGAAACTCCTCCAGCAGGATCTCTCCGGGATGGAACGGGTTCTTCGGTTGTCTCGTCATCGTCGTCGCTCGCACCTTTTCCGATCAGTGGTAGTCGATCACCTGCACGTCATAGGCATTTCCGCCGGCCCAGCGGAAGACGACCCGCCATTGATCGTTGATCCGGATCGAATGGAAGTGCTTCCACCGGCCCTTCAGCCGTTCGAGACGATTGCCGGGCGGGCTCGCGAGGTCTCCGAGCTCAGCCGCGTCGTGAAGGTACAACAGCTTTCGTCGGGCGGCGCGGCGAAGATCGGGCGGGAAGGACCTCGCTCTCCCCGTCGCCGTGTCATCGAAAAGATCCTCGGCCAGCCGGTTACCAAACGTCTCGATCACACTATCATGTTATCGGAACACGATAACTAGTGCGAGCATTTCCGACGACTCGCGCGGGACATGCTCGACTCGATGATCGACGGACCCAGAGGCGCTGGAACGCATTGATCTCTTTGCATCCTTCGGGTGGGGCACCCGGGTGTTCGTTCTGCATTCTTCCTCGATTCCTGCCCCTCACCCTGCCCGATCCCCGAACGAGCGTTCCGCTCGGAGGGGGATGTTTTGTCGGGGAGAGGGTAGGTTCTCGCGGCTGCGCGACTGGGGAGGGGGCCGCCTGGTGGCAATTCGGATTCGAGCTCTGTGGGCAGCTTCATTGAAAGCGGCGCGTTGCGCGCGCACTCCAGAGCCGCCCGCTCGCCGGCGTGGGGGGATGATCGACGGGGAGGGGAGACGCGGCGTGGTCAGGTGCGCAGCTTTCGAGCCGCCCCGTCGACTTCCGCTTCCTCCATTTCAGGAGAGATCGCGGTGGTGATGATCCGATCGGCGATGGCATCCAGATGCTCCCGAAGGACTTCGTTCGCTTTCTCGAACTCGGGCATCAGTGTTCCCTGCAGGAAGGAGCGCGGCGCCCTGACCATGATGCTCGTCCGTTTCTGACCGCGGTGCCGGTAGGGCGCAAGGCCGTAGCGGCGACAGAATGCGACGAACAATCGGCGGGACCATTCGTTGTGAAGGGCGATGCGCCACTCCTCGGCCGGCTCGTCCCTGCCGAGCTCCTGGAGCCGGCGACGAATCCGATCGCGGGCGGCATCGGCCGCAGCCCGTTCGCCGGGCGTCGCGGCACCGGCGAAGAGTGCCTCGATCTTCCGGAGCTTGTCGAGGATGGCGTCGTAGTCGTTCACGTCGCGGAATGGGTACCCGAAAGGGCCAGCCTCATGTTAGCACTCGGGGCCAGCCCCATTCTCCGGCACCCGTGCCGGGGTGCGGGGATGGGGGGCGCTGCGGTTCGGTTGCCCCTTTCGGTCGCACCACCGGCTACCCTGTGTTGCCCCTCCGGGGTGGGGCGAAGCGACAGCCGATTGCCCGAGAAGTGGAAGGGTCACGTTTTCGCGTTTCGGTTTCCGGGGAGCTCTGCCGAACATTCGAATGAAAATTCTACCCCTCGTAGAAGAAAGGAGACGCGACGCCGCGTCTCCTTCAGGTGTGTGACTCCAATTCCCCGCTGATCCCGTGAGCCAGAACCAGATCCGCAGGGCATCAGTTCTCTCGGGAGGTTCTCTCCAACTCGCTCAGCCGCTGCTGCAGATGTTCGACCAGACTCTTGAGACGCTCGATCTCGCGCTCGAACTCCGCTCTCGTCATCGCGCGCTCTTCCAGCCGCGCGACGGCTGCCGCGAGGGCCTTGTACTCGCTCTCGAGTCTGTCGAACCGAACATAGATCGCGTCGAAATGAGACAGCGTTTCACGATGCCCCGCACGCATTTCCTCGCGGAGCTGCGACATCTCCGCGCGAATGCTGCCGACGGCCGAGTCGACGTGCGAAGCGATGCCCGCCTGAAGTTGTTCGAGGAGGGCACGGAGGTCGTCTGCCATTTGTGCCATCATAACAGCAAACCTCCGGCTCGGATGACGATGGGGAAGCTCTTCCGCCCCAGCCGTGGTGTCGTCAGCGTCGGCGCACGGATCCAGGTGCGTGCGACCGCCATCGGCTCGCGCGACATCCCTGGGATCCCGCACCGGTGTCGTCTCGTGCGGGAAGTGGAAGGGTCGCGTCTTCGGTCTTCGGTTTGTCTACGGCACGTGGAGCGGAATCACGAAAAATGTGGAGAATGTCCACAGATTCCGGGATTCCGACAATCGAAGATGTGGCCCTCTCGCCCGGGGTCCTGATCCACCCCCCGTGCCGCATTCTCGTGTAAAGGAAGCTCCCGGTTTCGAGTAAAGAAGGTACCCGGTCTTTACCCCGGCCTCACCCCCGGCCCCTCTCCCCGCCTCACCGTTGATGTTCCATCCGGTCATCCTGCGCGGGGAGAGGGGAGTTGTCACGGCTGCGCCGCTTTGGGTGAAGGTCGCCCAGGGTCGGCGGTAGGCGATGCGGGAGTACGGTGGAGACGGGCCGCGCGGACCCGTCTCCGGCCGGCTCACCGCTTTGCCGGTCGATCCGCATCCTTTTCGGTCAGACCGTAGGCGTCGCGCATCACCTGCACCGGATGCGCCGGATGCTGTCCGAGCTCTTCGTTGACGTTCAGCCCGGCCATCATGCAGTCGGAGACGAAGCGATCGGCCTCGGCGTCCGCCATCGGCCCGCAGAGTTTTTTCGCGTACTTCCGCGACAGGTCGTAGTACTCCTTCTTCATCCCCCAGGTGCCGTCGAACGCGGAACATTTCTCCACGGCTTCGACCGAGCTTTCGGGAATCGCGGCGAGAATCGGCTCGAAGGGATGGCCGATGTTCTGGGCGCGCAGATGACAGGGGATGTGGTAGGCGAGCTTTCCCTGAGGAACGGTGAAGTTCATGTCGAGCCGTCCCTCTTTCTTTTCCGCCGCGAGGTACTCACCGAGGTCGTAGGTGTTCTCCGCGACGAGCTTCGCCTCGTCCGATCCGAGAAGATCGGGCCAGTCGTTCTTCATCACGTATCCACAGGTGGGGGAGAGCACCAGAATGGGGATTCCCCGGCGGACCAGAGGAAGGAGCATCTCCACGTTGCGGCGTGCGTTGTCGACGGCGAAATCGATATCTCCGCCATCGAGCGCGGGCATGCCGCAGCAGACCTGTTTCGGCCGGATGACGGTCTTGCCGTTGCGCTCGAGCACCTGAACCGCAGCCTTGCCCACCGCCGGATAGTTGTAGTTGATCGAACAGGTCTCGAAGATGGCGACGGTGCCGGGAGCCGCATCCCCATGGCCATCACGCCGGGTGCGGGCAAACCAGCGATCGAACGTCTCGGTGGCGAACTCGGGGAGGACGCGCTGATGGTGGATCCCGATGACCTTCTCGATCACCTTGCGGATGAGCCCCTGACGGTTGCCCCAGTTGACCAGCCGGGCGAGCATGCCGGTGGACCTGCGGGCAGTCTTGTCGGGATCTCCGAGGATCCGGTCCTGAAGGGTGACGCCATGCTTGCGGGCGCGGACCGCCCGGGCCCGGAGCATCAGCTTGGGGAAATCCACCATGAACTTGTGGGGCGGCGTGTAGGGGCACTTCACATAGCAGAGCTTGCACTGGAAGCAGAGATCGACCACCTCGTCCATTTCGGGGATGGTGAGTGCGTCGACTTCTCCTTCACCCGCTTCCTCGTGCCGGTCGATGGCGTCGAACAGAGAGGGGAAGGAAGGGCAGTAGCTGAAGCACATCCGGCAGGTGTGACAGACGTCGTAGACCCGGCGGAGCTCGTTGTGGAGATCAGCCTCGTCGAAGAAGGTTGCTTCGCGAATGTCGTACATCAGGAGTGCTCCGCCTCGCAGAGGTCGGCGGCCATGGCCGCGGCCTGCTCGCCGGTCAGGGTGACCGAATGGCTGTAGGAAGGGTGGTCGGTGACGACCCTGATGGCGCTGCCGTCGAGAATCGCCTTTCGCTGGTCGTCGGTGATGGGAAATCGGATGAACTGGACCGAGCTGATCTTGTCCTCTTCCATCTGCCGCCGGTCGAACTGAGCGGACGCGGGGGAGCCGTCGATGTCGAGCCGGAGGTGATTTTCCAGACCGACCAGTTCGCGCAGCCGTCGGGCCCGCTCTTCAGCCTCCGGAAACTCGATCAGCAGGGTGGCCGAAAGCTCGTGGGTGGCGGGAAGAAGATCGCTGTAGGTCTCGATCTCGTGCTCCACGTCGTGCGGCTTCGCGATTCGTTCGGCGCGGAGCATTTCCTGGATCTGATAGCGCACGGTCTCCCGGTTCTCGAAGGCGAGGGTGGCATTGGGACCGAGCTCGATCCGGCGGAGCGAGCGCGCCTGGACGGCGCGAGGTCGGATCTCCTCCCGCTGTCTCTCGTATTCGCCGAGATCGAGGATCTCGTCCGGACGAATGCGGTTGTTCCTTCGATCGGATGACTGCTGTTCCATCAATGTCCCCCTTCTGGTGGTCTCCGGTTGCGAGGCAACAGACAGCAACGAGCGGGCAGCGGCCGGAGCCGCTCCCGCTCGTGCGGATGGCTGATGCGGATCAGCCGATGCTGTCGAGACCCTTCTGGAAACGTCCGGCGTGCGACTTTTCGGCGCGGGCCAGGGTTTCGAACCAGTCGGCGATCTCCTCGAAGCCTTCCTCGCGAGCGGTCTTCGCCATGCCCGGATACATGTCGGTGTACTCGTGGGTCTCGCCATGGATGGCGGCCTTGAGATTCAGCTTCGTGTCGCCGATCGGAAGGCCGGTGGCGGGATCGCCCACCTTCTTCAGGTAGTCCAGGTGCCCGTGCGCATGCCCGGTCTCGCCCTCGGCCGTGTCGCGGAACAGGCCGGCAACGTCCGGCTGTCCTTCGACGTCCGCCAGCTTGGCGAAGTAGAGGTAGCGGCGGTTCGCCATCGACTCGCCGGCGAATGCCTCCTTGAGGTTATCGAAAGTCTTCGTTCCGTTCAGATCCTTTGCCATGATGTGTCTCCCTCCTTGGTTGATGTTTGTTCTTGATGGAGAATCATTCTCCACTCGTCCACGCGTTGAATCCGGCTTCGCGTTTCCTGTTCTATCTTTCTTCAGACGGTCCTGCAGGCGCAGTCATCACAGATTCCCGTGATATTGACGCTGATCGACCGGGGCTGAAAGCCCTTCAGCTTCCGCTTCGGAAGAAGCTGATCGAAGATCCTGGTCGTAGAAGTCGGCGACCTTGCCGCAGGTGGTGCAGACCAGGTGATGATGATCCGAGGTGTTGGCGTCGTAGCGCCTGGTGTCGCTGACCACGGGGACCTCGTGAACCAGTCCGAGCCGCTCGAGCGCCTCGAGCGACTTGTAGACGGTGGCCAGAGACATCGAAGGCATGGTCGGCTGCACCGCCCGATAGAGAACCTCCGGACTGGGATGCTCGACCGATTCGAGGAGCGCTCGGTAGACCGCCATCCGCTGCGGGGTGACGTTCATCCCGGCCTCGCGGCAGCGCCGGGACATGTCGTCCATCCGCTGCTCGATCATTCTGGAGGTTCGTTCCATATGGATAATGATTCTCCATTCGGAATGATTTGTCAAGGTCCGAAAAGTTTTTTCAGGGGAGGGGGTAGGGATCCCGCTCCGGTGGTCACTCCTTCTCCCGGGAGACTGGTTTTCCCGAGGTGAGGTGTCGGCGGAGGAAGGATGAAGCGGTCACACATTCGAACATTCAGCATCGAGTACTGCCGGATGAACGCGATCGCGGCGACCCTGTCGCGGGTGGGGTGCCCGCGGCACGAGCAGCATCCCACCCTGGTTCGGAGTGCGATGGTCGGGTCGGCCCATGGCCGCCGAGGGTGGATTCTGCAGATCGCCGGATGCTGCGACGAGATGCTCCGCGAGGTCGAGGGGGTGCTCATCCGGGAGTCGCTCGAGTACGATCCGCAAGCGCAGGCCGCCTCGGACTAGCACTGGCCCGGGGGCGCTCACGGGATGCTGACCGTCCCCCGTCATCCTGAGCGTCCGAAACCGTATCGAAGCCCATGCCGTGGGTCGCGAAGGATCCTGCCTTCGTCAGGGTCGAGAGCCCTTCTGCACACCCGCTCGGGACGACAAGGGCGAGCCGTTTCGGCGAGGGAATCACTCCAGAACTTCAGAACTCCAGAACTCCAGAACTCGTCTTCAGGTCAGCCGGCAGTCACCGACCGGGCCGCGTGAATCTGATCGCTTTGGACCACCGTCGCGCCGATCTTTTCCATCTCCTCGATTGCGCGGTCGACGTCGCCGGGCTGCAGATCGATCCCCCGGCAGCCGTCCTGAATGACGAACGTCCGGTAGCCGAGTTTCCGCGCATCGCGAACCGAATAGAGCACGCAGTAGTCGGTGGCCAGGCCCATGATGTAGATGTCGGTGACCTGTTTCTGCTGGAGATAGTCGTGCAGGCCGGTCGCCTTCCGATGCTCGTTGTCGAAGAAGGCGCTGTAGCTGTCGATGGCCGGATCGGTGCCCTTTCTCACCACGTGATCGACGCGGCTGAAGTCGAAGTGGGGGTGAAAGGCCGCGCCGGGAGTGTTCTGGACGCAGTGATCGGGCCAGAGAACCTGATCCACCCCGTGAAGGTCGATTCGGTCGCCGGGGTTTCTCCCGGGGTGATGGGAGGCGAAGCTCTGATGATCCCTGGGATGCCAGTCCTGGGTTGCGACGATCAGGTCGAACTCGGCCTGTACCCGGTTTGCCACCGGGACGATCTCGTCGCCCTGGGGAACCGCAAGCGCTCCGCCGGGAATGAAGTCGTTCTGGATGTCAACGAGAATGAGGGCTTCTTTCAATGTTGGTCTCTGCTCCTGTCTGCGGCGTGGGGGCGGGTTCCTCCGTGCCGTTTTCTTGTTTCCATGATGAGAGAAGTCTTCAGATCGAAAAGATGTTCCTCCAGCCCGACCGGATACTGGTGCGGATTGACGAAACGCTTGATTCCGGGATGGAAGCCTTCGAGCTGCTGCAGGGTGTGTCTGCGGCTCTCGGCCAGTGGCGGCGGGTCGTAGACGCGCTCGCCTTTCCTGAAGATCGGCACGAGAAGCTCTTCCGACTCGGTCCCGGCGGGGATGGTCTTGCGACGGGTGAGGTCGAGCGGGTCGACGATGGTGGTTTCCTCCGGTGGAGTGGTGAGGTCATCCCAGATCATGTCGGCGACGAACTGGCCCTCGGCCCTGTAGCGCCGGACGTGCAGGATCCCGGGGTTGGAGACCTTGACCGCCTGTTCGGAGATCTTCACCCGATGTTTCCACTCCTCGCCGGGCCAGCGGACCGCGGCCAGCTTGTAGACCCCGCCGAGAGCGGGTTGATCCCATCCGGTGACCAGACGGGTCCCGACTCCCCAGACGCTGATTTTCGCGCCCTGTTCCTTGAGGCTCTTGACGATGTGCTCGTCGAAGTCGTTGCTGGCCACGATCACGGCATCCTCGAGACCTGCCTGATCCAGAATCTTCCGAGCCTCGATACTGAGCCAGGCGAGATCGCCCGAGTCGAGGCGGATGCCGATCAGCTTGTGGCCCTGTTCGCGGAGCCGCAGCCCGATGGTCACGGCGTTGTGGATTCCCTCGATCGAGTTGTAGGTGTCGACCAGGAGAATGCAGTTGTTGGGCAGAGCATCGGCGTAGGCCTCGAACGACTCCATCTCGCTGTCGAAGGACATCACCCAGCTGTGGGCGAGGGTTCCGCCGACGGGAATGTCGAACAGCTTCCCGGCCAGCACGTTCGAGGTTGCGCTGCACCCGCCGACGTAGGCGGCTCGGGTCGCGGCCAGTCCGCCGTTGATCCCCTGCGCGCGACGGAGACCGAATTCCATGACCGGATCGCCGCTGGCTGCGATCGCCACCCGTGCTGCCTTGGTGGCGATGAGCGTTTCGAAGTTGATGATGTTGAGCAAGAGCGTTTCGACCAGTTGGCTTTGAATGATCGGTCCCCGCACCCGCATCAGCGGTTCATGCGGAAAGACCACCGTGCCCTCCGGAACGGCGTCGACGTCGCAGCAGAACTCGAAGTCGCCGAGGAAACGGAGAAACCCGGGAGCGAACAGGGGCGTTCCGTCATTTCCCTTCAGGCCGCTCAGGTAGTCGAGATCATCGCTTTCGAACCGGAGGCTCTGGAGGTATTCGATGGCCGGTTCGAGGCCGCAGGCGATGCTGAATCCGCCGTGGAAGGGGTGATCGCGGAAGGTCAGATGAAACACCGCCTCCACGCCGGTCATCTGCTGTTTCCAATAGCCGTAGGCCATGGTCAGCTCGTACAGGTCGGTCAGCATCGCCAGCTTCCCGCCGGTGGCATTCAATCGGTTCATCCGGGCCCCTCGATCGATCTCGAACACTATGGGAAAAGAAGGGAAAAGAAAAGCGTGAGTGATACACTTCGAAAGGCCCCCTGCATCTTTCCCTGGCGTTTCAAGAACACATTTCAGATCCTGGAGGAAGGTGCGATGACAGTACTCGATGCGGCGAAGGTTCTCCGCGTAGGCATCCTTGCATCCCCGGCGACGCTCGATCCGCGAGAGGCCGGAGACAACACCACCAGTCTCGTCCTGCGACAGGTCTACGAGACGCTCAACGATCAGCCTGAAGGGAATGGCTCGCCGTCGCCGATGCTGTTCGGCGCGCCCCTGAGGGACGAGAGCGGCGGACGCTCTCTCGAGTTCGCCGCACCCATCCGGGAGGGCGTCTGCTTTTCCGATGGAACGCCTCTGACTGCAGAGATCGCCCTCGACTCTCTTCGCAGATCGAAGGCGATCATGAGCCGGGCGACGGTCAAAACGCGAGGCAACGAACTGGTGTTCACCCTTCGCGAGCCCAATCCTCGGCTGGACGTGATGCTCGCGCAGAGTTACACGGCGATCGTGCTGGAGAAATCCGGCCGGCTTCTGGGGACCGGACCCTTCCAGTTCGAGCCGCAGGCTACGGTCGCCTCTCTGGCGGGGAGCCGGGATTTTCGACTGATCCGCAACCCCATGCATCGGGGCCATGTCGGCACGGACGAGATCCGGTTCGTGATCTATCCGGCGGAGGCGAACGGCGAGCCGGTCCGCCTGCTCGAGGCGATGAAGGCGAAGGAGGTGGACCTGACCACCCACATCAGCTCGAGCGATCTGACGAAGATTCCCTTGGGCTCGTATCACCCGGTCGTTCAGCAGGGAGATTCCACCGGCTTTCTCTTCTTCAACGTTCAGCGGCCGGCGCTGTCCGACGTCCATCTGCGTCGGGCCTTCGCCATCGGTCTCGATACGGCCCGCGTGGCGGAGCGAGCCTACGAGCGAACTCCCCTGGCCTATGTCGCCAAGAGCATCCTGCCTCCGTTCATGAGCCAGGATCCGTATCTGTTTCCTCCGGACCCGAGAGAGGCGGAACGGTTGCTCGCGGCCCCCGGGGTGCACCTGCCGGCTTCCCTGAGCCTGGTGATTCCGTGGGGACCACGGCCGTACGCCCCCTCTCCGCAACGGATGGCCGACGAGATCGCCCGGCAGTTCGGGGTGTGGAACATTCCGGTGCAGGTGATCCGGACCGCCACCAGCCAGGAGTTTTTCTCGGCTCTGATCCGCGCTGACTACGACATGGCCCTGTGCGGCTGGATTGCGGATAACCCGGACCCGGCGGACTTCTTCGATTCACTTCTCCACTCCACCACGATCATGACTCGGGGCGAGTCCACCTCTCACGCCGTGAATCTGGCGCGGATGGCTTCACCCGAAATGGACGCGGCTCTGGCCCGCTACCGGCAGGACCCGGGAGAGCCGACCAAGAAAGTGATTCTCGACATGGTTCGGGAGTCGGTTCCGTTTGTGCCTCTCGTCACCAGCCAGAACATCGTGGTCACCTCGAGGAGACTCCGGAACTTCAAGCCTTCGGCGGCCGGCGATCCTCTGTTCGCCTCGATCGAGCTCGGGTAGCCCGCACTTCCGATCCCAAAAAAAGAGCCCTCTCGATTCGAGAGGGCTCTTCCGGTTTTCAGAGGATTCGGGGATCAGTCGACGGCCTTGCCCATCAGTCTCTTCACTCCGGGAGCGAAGATCATGGCGACGATTCCGGCTCCCCCGACGAAGATGGCGACCTCCCAGAACAGGTCCTGAGGAGCGAGGTTCTCCATCTGTCCCGCGACCAGTCCGGCAAACAGATTGCCGAGAGCCGCGGCCAGGAACCAGATGCCCATCATCTGCCCAACCCGGTCCTTCGGAGCGAGTTTGGTCATCGAAGAGAGACCGACCGGCGAGAGTGAAAGCTCGCCTACCGTATGGAAGAAGTACGTCACCACCAGCCAGGCCATGGAGACCTTGCTCTCCACCCCAGCGTTCGCCGAGCCCCATGCCAGCACGAAGAATCCGGCGGAGAGGCCGAACAGTCCGAGCGCGAACTTCACCGGAATGGAGGGGTTGGCGTTGCGGTCTGCCAGCCAGGTCCAGAGCCATCCGAAGATCGGAGCGAAGACGACGATGAAGAACGGATTGACGTTCTGCAGCCAGCCGGTGGGCATCTCCCATCCGCCGACGAAGCGGTTGGTCATGTCGCGCGCGAAGATGTTCATCGACGATCCGGCCTGTTCGAATCCGGCCCAGAAGATTGCCGCCAGCAGGAACAGCCAGAAGATCACCATGAATCGCTTCTGATGATCGGGGGTCGCGCCACGCTTGATGGCCAGATTGATGATGCAGACGAGGATGAATACGCCGAGGGTGACCGCGGTACCGTTCCGGCCGGCGATGTCGGCAGTCGCGCCCTGACTGGCGAACAGGCCGATCAGCACCGCCCAGAGGGCGAACATTCCGACCGCCCACTTCACGTCGAAAATCAGGTAGCTGAAGAAGAGGATCGCGATCAGCAGAATGGAGAAGCCGAGCCAGGTCGCGATGTCGGACAGAGAGACGGCGATGGTGCCCGAGGTCTCCAGAAAGATGAAGATGACGATCGCCGCGGCAATCGCTCCGAGGGTGAGGTAGAAATTGCGGGATCGTCGCGCCACCACTTCCCGCGCTTCGCCTCCCTTGAGCAGTCCGGCCGTTCCGAAATACTTCTCACCATACTTGTACTGGACCAGTCCGAGCAGCATGCCGAATCCCGCCGCCGAGAAGCCCCAGTGGTAGTTGATGCCCTCGCCGAGAGTCGAGCAGATGAACGGGCCCATGATCGCGCCGAGGTTGATTCCCATGTAGAAGATGGAGAACCCCGCGTCGCGCCGTGCTCCGACACGCTCTGCCTCTTCATCCGTCTCCGCCTCGTCCGGCCGGGGATAGAGATCGCCGACGATGGTGCTGACGTTCGGCTTGAGGAACCCGGTCCCGATCACGATCAGGATCAGGCCGAGAAAGAAGAAGAGCTGCTCCGGCAGGTGAAGCAGCGGAGCTGCCATGGCGAAGTGGCCCGCGGCGATGATGCAGCCACCGACGAAGACCGATTTCCTCTGGCCCCAGATCTTGTCCGCAACCCAGCCTCCGGGGAGGGCGAGCAGATACACCATGGAGGTGTACAGACCGTAGATGGCCGAAGCCTTCTCGATTCCGAATCCAAGACCCCCGTTTTCCTTCAGATGAGGGGCGGTCATGAACAGAATCAGCAGCGCCCGCATCCCGTAGTAGCTGAAGCGCTCCCACATTTCCGTGAAAAACAGGGTCGCCAGTCCGCGGGGATGGCCGAACCACTGTTTTTCGTGTGCCTGCATTCCGACTTCGCTGCTCATAGTGCTCCTTTCCCTCCTGCGGAGGTCGCCGTAGGATAGGCAATCCGGGACGGATAACGCAAGGATGACCGCCCCCCGGGCAGTGGATGAACCGATTCCGATGGCCGCGATCCGGGGATGGCCGGGACCGGGTGTGGTGAAAACCGAGGGAGGAATCCTTCAGGCGCGTCGCGCGGGTTACAGAACCGTCAATCCTGACAAGCTTGGGCCGTGACGTTCGAGAGGACAGCCTCCAGCGACTGCACAGCCTCTCAGGATGGATCGACCGCGATCAGGTTCGGCTCGGGCTCGATCTCGATGCCGAACGCTCCGCGAACCCCATCCTGAATCTCCTCGACCAGTGCCAGAACTTCCGCGAAGGTCGCGCCCCCGCGGTTGATCAGGGCCAGGGTGTGTTTTGACGACAGACCCACGTTGCCCCGGACCAGCCCTTTGTGGAATCCGGAGCGCTCGATCAGCCATGCCGCCGAGAGCTTCACCTGGTCGTCCCCCGTTTCGAATGCCGGGACCTCCCCCTCGGGAGCGATCCCCTGCTCACTGACTCTCCGAAGAAAGCTCTCGTACTCCGGACGCCCGAGGATCGGATTGGTGAAGAACGAACCGGAGCTGCGGGAATCGGGATCCTCGGGATCGACGACCATGCCTTTGGTTCTTCGGACGGCGATGACCGTCTCCCTGACTTCCTCGAGGCTCGGCCTGTCCGACAGGCGCTTACGCAGATCGGGATAGCTGATGGTGGGATCGCCACCTGGAACCAGACGGTACCGGACGGAGAGAATGATGTAGCGATGCGTTTCTTCGCTCTTGAACCGGCTGTTCCGGTAGCGGAAGCGGCATTGTTCGTTGCTGAGGGTGATGATCTCGCCGGTGGTGCGGTCGAGCGCCTCGAGCTCGACGATGGTCTCGCTGACCTCCTGGCCGTAGGCCCCGACGTTCTGGATCGGCGTGGCCCCGACCCGTCCGGGGATGCCGGAGAGGCACTCGAATCCGGCCCATCCCTGGCGGACGGTCCATTCCACCAGCGGATCCCATGGCTCGCCCGCGGCGGCGGTGAGCAGGATGGATCTGTCGTCTTCCTCCCGGGCGTTGCGTCCCCGGAGGTCGAGGTGAATGACCAGCCCCGGGAAGCCGTGATCGTCGATCACGAGATTGCTTCCTCCGCCGAGGAGGAGCAGGGGGAGGTTCTGATCGCGGGACCAGTTCAGGCCATTCCGGAGCTCCTCGACCGAGCGGGCGTGGAGGAACCACTCTGCCGGGCCTCCGATCCCGATGGTGGTCAGAGGTCCGAGCGGGACGTTCTGGCGGAGCGAGGGTGGCCGGGACGACATTGTCGAGGACTCGCGGCTATCCGATCGCTCCGCGCTGGAGACTCGAAGCCGCCAGCCGCGCAGTCCGGGAGGTCTTGTCACTCATGGTGGCCATTCAGCGTTTCGAGCCGACCTTGCGGTTGAGCCGTTCCATGGTGAGGGCTTTGACCTCGTTGAGGGTGGGAGTGAGAATCTCATTCTGTCGTTCGATCAGGGTTGCGATTCCGGCGCGGGCAGCGCTCATCATGCCGTCCAGATCTTCCTGGCTGAAGCTCTTTCCTTCCGCGGTTCCCTGGACTTCGATGTAGCGGAGCTTGTCGTTGGCGATGACGTTCATGTCGACTTCGGCGCGGGAGTCTTCCTCGTAGCTGAGGTCGAGGCAGGGCCGGCCGTCGATCATCCCGACCGAGACGGCCGCAACCGATTCCTGGATCGGCCAGCTGGAGATTTTCCGTGCGAGGTACATCTTCGCCAGAGCGAGGCTCATGGCCACGAATCCGCCGGTAATCGAGGCGGTGCGGGTTCCCCCGTCGGCCTGAATGACGTCACAGTCGATCCAGAGGGTCCGTTCTCCGAGGAGCTCGAAATCGACGGCGGCCCGGAGGGAGCGGCCGATCAGGCGCTGAATCTCCATCGTCCGCCCGCCCTGTTTTCCCCGGGAGGCCTCGCGCTGGGTCCGCTCGGTGGTCGCACGAGGGAGCATGCCGTACTCGGCAGTGACCCAGCCCTTGCCGCTCTTCTGGAGAAACGGTGGCACCCGCTCCTCCACGGTGGCCGTGCAGATGACTTTGGTATCGCCCATCTCCATCAGCACCGAGCCTTCGGCGTGACGGGTGAAGCCGGGGCGAATGGTCACCGGCCGGAGCTCGTCCAGAGCGCGGCCGTCCTTGCGTTGTTTTTCAGATGTCATCACTCCTGCTTTCCGGCCACCGTTGGGGCGGCCTTGCCCCGACTGCAGGGGGCACGTCCCTCTACCGGGATTCCTCGAGAACCATTCCCTTCGGGACCACGACGATCCCCGAATCGGTGAGGGTGAATCGCTTCCGGTCCGCTTCCGGATCGAAGCCGATCTGCGTTCCGGGCGGAATGCGGATCCCTTTGTCGATGATGGCGCGGCGGATCTGCGCGTGACGGCCGATCTCCACGCCGTCCATCAGGATCGACTCTTCCACCTCGGAGTACGAATTGATCTTGACCCGGGGAGAGACGATGGTCCTCCGGATGGTTCCTCCGGAAATGATCGCTCCCGCCGAGACCATGGAGTCCAGTGCGGTTCCCGCACGCTTGCCCTCCACATCGGAAAAGACGAACTTGGCCGGGGGAAGGTTCAGCGAGTTGGTCACGATGGGCCACCGCGGATTGTAGAGGCTGAACAGGGGCGCGACCGACACCAGATCCATCGACGCGGCGAAGTAGGAGTCGATCGTTCCGACGTCGCGCCAGTAGCCGTTGCTCGTTTCGGTTTCACCCCGGACCCGGTTGGTCGCGTAGTCGTACGCCACGACTTTCATCCCGGGGTACATGCCGGGGACGATCTCCTTGCCGAAATCGTGAGCCGCATCCCGCAGAGCGTTGTGCTCCAGGACGTCGATCATCACGTTCGCCTTGAAGATGTAGTTCCCCATCGAGGCGAGCACCATGTCCGGCCGGCCGGGGATCGTTTTCGCTCCGTTTTTCGGCTTCTCCACGAATCCCGTGACCCGGAGATTCTCGTCCACTTCGACGATTCCGAAGTGATGGGCCTCCGAGACCGGAACCGGAATCGTCGCCACGGTCAGGTCGGCATCCTGCTCGAGGTGGAAATCGAGCATCTGCCGGACATCCATCTTGTAGATGTGATCTCCGCCGAACACGCAGACCTGTTCGGGATGTTCATCGAAGATCAGCTCGAGATTCTGATAGACCGCGTCGGCGGTTCCGCGGAACCAGAAGGGGCCCTTTCGCATCTGAGCCGGCACCACGTCGACGTAATGACCGATGGCGGTGGTCAGTCTCCAGGTTCGGGTGATGTGCTCGATCAGAGAGTTCGATTTGAACTGGGTCAGGACCTTGATCTTGAAGAATCCGGAGTTGATGAAGTTGCTCAGCACGAAATCGATGATCCGGTACCGGCCGCCGAAGGGAACCGCGGGCTTGGCCCGGTCCCGGGTCAGTGGGTAGAGCCGTTCTCCCATCCCGCCCGCGAGGATCATGGTCAGTACTTTTCTCTGATCAATGGACATTCGTCGGCTCCGTCAGATGCACGTGGCAAGCCATTGTATCCGACGAAATGCGGTGCGGGGGACCGTTGCCGTGGCTCCGAAACCATCGCTCTGCCGGATCGTGGCTCTCTCCCGGACATCGGCGCGCTCTGCTGCACTCGTTCTTGCATCTATAATTCGCTGACGTATGGCCAAACGGGACTACTACGACATCCTTGGAGTGAAGAAGTCGGCCTCGGACGAAGAGATCAAGAAGGCCTATCGAAAGCTGGCCAGAAAGCACCATCCGGACGTGAATCCGGGCGACAGCGGTGCGGAACAGAAGTTCAAGGAAGCCTCCGAGGCGTACGCCGTTCTCAGTGACAAGGAGAAGCGGGCGAAGTATGACCAGGTGGGTGCCGACGCCTTCTCGTTCGGTGGCGAACCGGGGGCCGGACCCTTCGGCGGGCAGGGAGCGCCCTTCGGCTTCGAGTTCGACTTTTCCAATCTCGGGGGCGGAAGACGCCGCGCCCGGACCAGCCGGGGCGGACCGCAGGGAGGACCGGATCTCCGCGACATCTTCGGTGATCTGTTCGCCGGAGGGGAGATGCACTCCGGGCCCCGCAAGGGCGGTGACGCGGAGGCCACCACCTCGATCAGCTTCCGGGATGCGATTGAGGGAACCACTCTGCAGCTCTCTCTGCAGCGACAGAAGGAATGTCCCACCTGCGGCGGGACGGGCAACGTATCGAACAAGGTCTGTCCCACCTGCCATGGATCCGGCGTCGTCGTCGGTCCCGATTCGGTGAAGGTGAAGATCCCCGAGGGGGTGAAGGATGGACAGCGGATCCGGATCCGGGGGAAAGGGGCGCCGGGAGTCTCCGGCGGCCCGCCGGGCGATCTGTATGTCCGGATCCAGGTCGAGACGCATCCGTTTTTCGAGCGCCGGGGGAATGACATCCACGTCGATCTGCCGGTCACGGTGGGAGAGGCAATCCGAGGGGGGGAGATCGATGTTCCCACCGTCCATGGACCGGTGCGGGCGAAGATTCCTCCCGGGACGCAGGGAGGACAGACGTTCCGCCTCACCGGAAAGGGCGTCCGCAAGAGTGGTGGCGGCTACGGCGACCACTACTACCACGTCGAGATCCAGGTCCCGACGAAGGTCTCGGCCTCGGTTCTGGAAAAGCTCGAGGAGCTCGATCGTGAGTACGACGGCAACCCGCGGGACAAGTTGAAGGTGACCTTGTGAAGATCGAGCTGATGGAGGGTGACATCACCCGGCTCGAGGTGGACGCCATCGTCAATGCCGCCAACTCCCAGCTTCAGCATGGTGGCGGTGTGGCGGGAGCGATCGCCCGGCGCGGTGGGCCCGAAATTCAGCAGGAGAGCGACCGGATCAGGCCGGTCCCCACCGGCTCGGTGGGGGTGACGACCGCGGGAGATCTCCCCGCACGCTGGGTGATTCACGCGGTCGGTCCACGCATGGGAGAAGGCGACGAGGACCGCAAACTCCGCGATGCCACCCGTTCAGCGCTGGAGAAAGCGGAGGAGCTCGGTGCAGCCTCGGTGGCCTTTCCGGCCATCTCGGCGGGGATTTTCGGGTTCCCCATGGACCGTTGTGCGAGGATCATGTTGACCGAAGCAGACACGTTCGCATCCCGGGCAGCGAAGCTCGAACGGGTGATCTTCTGCCTGTTCGGTGCGGAAGCCCTGGCGGTGTTCGAGCAGACAAGGAGAGAGCTCGAAGCACGATGACCATCCCCGCGGGTCAGATTTTCGTCATTGGCGATTCTCACATCGGACTGCAGGACGGAGCCGAGCGACGAATCGTCGCCTGGATGGACCGGCTGGTCGCCGTTCAGCCCCGGGAGCTCTATCTCAACGGCGACGTCTTCCACTACTTCATCGGCGATCCGAAGTTCTACACCCCGGCGGTCCGGAAAGTCTTCGAGAAGATCATCGAGTTGCGTGGACGAGGCATCGAAGTCCGCTACGTGGAAGGGAATCGCGACTTCTTCGTGCGGGGCTCGCTGGCGGAAAAGTCAGTCTCGGAAGTGTGCGACTCGGCGGTGGTCGAAGCGGCGGGGCGCCGGTACTTCATCATCCATGGAGACATGATCAATGACCGGGATTATCCCTACCGGTTCTGGCGGAGGTTTTCCAAGAACCCGGTGATGAAGCTCGCGGTGAAGCTCTGGCCGAAGGGCCGGCACGACGGTTCGTCGACAACGTCGAAAAGCGTCTGAAGAAGGCGAACTTCAAACACAAGCAGCGCCTGCCGGTCGAGCTGATGGAGGCCTACGGGCGAAACCGTGCGGACGAGGGCTTCGATGTGGTGGTCTTCGGCCACTTCCATGAAAAGCTGGAGCTGGAGGCGGGCAGGGGGCGTGTCGCGGTGCTCCCTGCCTGGTACGAGACGGAGGAGGCGATGATGATCTCGCCCGAAACCGGGGAGTACCGCTTCGTGAAGCTGTGACCATGCATGTGACCTTTCTCGGGAGCGGAACTTCCACCGGCGTTCCGGTCGTCGGCTGTCACTGCCGCGTCTGCAGCTCCGGCAAGGAGAAGAATGTCCGCCTGCGCCAGTCGGTCGCGGTGGAGAAGGACGGAAAGCACTTCCTGATCGATACCACCCCGGATCTCCGGACCCAGTTGCTGCGCCATCCCATCCCGCGGCTCGACTTCGTTCTGTTCACCCACTCCCACGCCGATCACATGATGGGGCTCGACGACATCCGTCCCTTCAACTTCTTTCACCGGAAGCCGGTCGTGGCCTACGCCAACTTCTGGACGGCCGAAGCCATCCGGACTTCATTCGCCTACATCTGGTCGAGCTCCCAGATCGGCGGCGGAAAACCGCAGCTCGATCTCCGGGTGGTGGACGGGCCGTTCGAGCACGAGGGAATCGAGATCATTCCGCTCCCGGTCAAACATGGCGAGTGGACGATCTTCGGGTACCGAATCGGATCGTTCGCCTACATCACCGACACCAACGGGATTCCGGATGCGTCGATGAAGCTGCTCGAGGGGGTGGACACGCTCGCCCTCGACGGGCTGCGGATCTCGCCGCGTCATTCCACCCATTTCACCATCTTCGAGGCGGTGGATGTGGCGCAGCAGGTCGGTGCACGGGAGACCTGGCTGATTCACCTGACCCATGACGTCGATCACGACGAGGTCGAGGCCCGGCTGCCGGCGGGCATCCATCTCGCGTACGACGGTCTGAAGCTTCAATTCGACTGATGAAAACCATTCCGAAAACCGGAACATTCACCGCGACGCTGACGGCTCCGTCGTCGAAGTCGTACACCAATCGCGCGCTTCTGCTGGCGATGATGACCGAGGGGGCGACCGTGATCGAGAACCCGCTCGACAGCGACGACTCGCGATTCATGCTCGAGGCGATCCGCAAGCTCGGATTCGCGGTGGAAGGCTCGCTCCGTGACCACGTGACCGTCGGGCCCCGATACACCATGTATGCCGATCAGCTGGAGCTGTTCGTCGGCAATGCCGGGACGGCGATGCGCTTTCTCACCGGAGTCCTTCCGTTCACCCCCGGCCGCTACCTGCTCTGTGGCGAGTCACGAATGCATCAGCGGCCGATCGGGCATCTGGTGGATTGTCTGATCGACCAGTTGGGTGCCGAGATCGAATACGCGGGGAGCGAGGGGTTCCCTCCGATCTCGATTCGCGGCCGGCGGATGAGGGGCGGCATGACCGTCCGGCTCGACGCCAGCGTTTCCAGTCAGTTCGCCTCCGCGTTGATGATGGGTGGCGCCACACTCCCCTCCGGCCTGGTGCTGGAGATCACCTCGGCGGCTTCGCGGCCGTACATCGAGATGACCGCCTCCATTCTCCGGAGGTTCGGCGCTTCGGTGGAGGTGGAAGGCCTCAACGGCGGACTCCGCGTCCGGATCGAGGGCGGGAACCTCGCGCTGGAGCGCTATCGGGTGGAGGGCGACTGGTCGTCGGCTTCCTACTGGCTCGCCGCCGCGGCGGCCACCGGAGGCGAGGTGCGACTGGACGGGCTCGAACGGAAGTCCGTGCAGGGGGATCGGCGAATCGTGGAGATCCTCGAACGGATGGGTGCCACGACCCGGTGGGAGGGGGAGAGCCTCGTGCTGACCGGAAGTGGCGAGTTGCGAGGCGGACAGTTCGACATGAATGATGTTCCCGATCTGGTGCCGACCATCGCGGCGATCTCTCCACTCGCCAGCAGCCCGGTCGAGATCCTCAACGTGGCGAATCTGCGGGTCAAGGAGTCCGACCGGATCGCGGCCGTGACGGAGGAGCTCCGAAGGTTGGGGGCGACGGTCGACGAGCGGAGCGACGGCCTCCGGATCGAACCGGGCTGGAACGACGAGCCGGCAACCATCGATCCTCACGACGACCATCGGCTGGCGATGGCATTCGCCGTGGCCGGTCTGGCTCGAGGGAACGTCTCGATCGATCAGGAACGGGTAGTTTCCAAGTCCTACCCGCGGTTCTGGCGAGACCTCGATTCGGTGACGAGCCGGACGTGAACCGAATCGCCGGTTACGGCTTCAGCGCAATCCAGCCGAGCATCGAGATGAAGTGGGCGATGCTTCCGAGGAGTACGAAGACGTGCCAGACGGCGTGTCCCGGCTTCCAGCTCTTCGACATTGCGTAGAAGACGATGCCGACCGTGTAGAACGCGCCTCCGACCACCAGCCAGACCAGGCCCGGAGTGGGGAAGCGACGGGCCAGGGGCCCCATGGCGATCACGATCAGCCAGCCCATCAGCACATAGAGCACCACGGATACCGCCCGGATCTTCACGCGCACCAGGAGGTCCTGGGTCATTCCGAGAAGAGCAAGGCCCCAGACCACGCCGAACAGAGTCCAGCCCCAGGGACCGCGGAGAACGATCAGGGTGAACGGTGTGTAGGTTCCGGCAATCAGGAGATAGACCGCGACGTGGTCGAGCTGTTTGAAGATGGCTTTGGCCCTCCCCCTGAGGCTGTGGTAGAGGGTGGACATGGCGTAGAGCAGAATCAGCATCGTTCCGTAGACCGCGAAGGAAACGATCTTCCAGGGGTCGTCCTGTTCAATGCTGATGATCACCAGGGTGGTTGCGCCGATCAGCGCCAGCACCGTTCCGATCAGGTGGGAAATGCTGTTGAACCATTCACCTCGCTCCATCTGCTTCTCCTGGGACTGAGTATAGTCTCGATCACGGATGAGCTCGCGGGAATGGTGAGGGGGAAAGCCCGGAGAGCTGGGGACTCTCCGGGCCTGTGGATTCCTGAGGGAGGAAGGGGTGATCGTCTACTTCAGATCGATCGATGCGGTTTCGATCAGCTTTCCACCGGGCAGGTCGGCGTCCCATGCGGTGACGCGGATGTTGCCGGTGCGGCCGTTTCCACCGAATGCCGCGCGAACCTTGAACTTCGCAACGGATTCCTGCGCGACTTCGATGTCTCCGACGTCATAGTGATAGACCGGTTGTCCCATGTCGTCGATCCCGGTGTATTCCGTCATGCCTCCGCCATGGGACTCGTCGAGGACCACCAGCTGTGGGGGGAACGAGACGCGGTAGACCACGTTGGAGAGCTTGTTGACTCCTCGATTCTCGACTGCGACCCGGATCTCGGCGGTTTCGCCTTCGGCCATCGATTCGGGGTGGTCGATCCCGATGTGCATCACCTGTCCGCGGGTGGTTGCGGCCGTTCCGGCCGTCTTGCAACCCGCCATGCCGCCGACCAGCAGCAGGGCTCCGACGACAATCAGCATTGGGCTCTGTTTCAGCTTCCTCATACTCCGTTTCTCCTTTCAGTTGATGGTCCGGGGCGGCGTCCCCTCGGGACGACGTGTGAACGCCACCGGGTGCGCGTCGACTGAGAACGTGTGTGAACCTTGCAAGGGAGATACCCTCGAGATGAGGGACTCGGAAGGAAGAGTTGTGCGCCGATTCATCGGTGTGGACGGGGGAGGCTCGAAGACCCGCGCCGTTCTGGTGGACGCCGAAATGCAGATCCTCGGTGAGGGAACGGCGGGTCCCTCCAACCATTTGCGGGTCGGAATCGAGGATGCCACCCGCGCGGTCACCGAAGCGGTCGGACAGGCCTTGGAGGAAGCTTCGGTGGCTTCCGAGGAGATCACCTTCGCCTATTGCGGAATCGCGGGATCGGATCACCCGCGCCACCGTGCACGCGTGGTGGACTCTCTGCGCAGCCTGTTTCCGCGAGGCAACTTCACCGTGGACAGTGATGCGAGGGTGGCATTGACCGGCGCGGTCGGTTTTGGTGCAGGGATCGTGGTCATCTCGGGGACCGGATCGGTGGCGTTCGGCCGCAATGAAGCCGGTGAGGAGGCCCGCTCCGGCGGATGGGGACCGACTCTCGGTGACGAGGGAAGCGGCTATGCCATTGCCCGCGAGGGCCTGACCGCGGTGGTCCGGGCCTGGGACGGACGCGGTCCGGAAACGCTGCTGACCAGCCTGCTTTGCGAAGCATTCGGAATGTGCGACCCGGAGGATCTTTCCTACTTCGTCTATGCAGCCAGCACGCACGCGGACGATATCGCCCGCCACTGTCGAAACGTGATCGAGGCGGCGCGGCGTGGAGATGCGGTCGCTTCGGAGATCCTGACCCGGGCCGGCAGCGAGCTCGGTCGGACGGTGCTCGCGGTCGCGCGCCAGCTCGGAATGCTCGGGGAGGCGTTTCCGGTGGCCTGGATCGGCGGAGCGTTTCATGCGGGCGAGCTTCTGGTCGCACCCATGACTCGGATGATCACTGCCGAAGCACCGCATGCGCGGGTGGTCCCTCCGGTGGCCGGTCCGGCCATGGGAGCGGCGAGCATGGCGATCCGTGCCTCGCTCGGAGAACGGGCCGAACGACCCGGAGCGTGAACCGCGGCCAGGAGTTTCACGCACCGGAACCGGGCCCATGTGCCGGCCTGATGGAGGGCTAATCGGACGGTGTCGTCGCGTTGGGGCCCGCTCCGGTATCGGAGGGTGCTGGTGCGACCGCGGTGGAGGTGTCATGGCTCCATGGGCGGAACGCCTCGCGCGGGCCGGTCCACCAGAACCACCAGGCGATCAGGATCGCGAGCGCGATCAGAAAGAGGGCGAGCCACCACCAGACGCAGCCGGGATGTGCCGCCCGCTGTTCCTGTGCCGTTGTCCTCGCGGTGTCCGGGTCTGGATCGAGGTCATCGCTGGCCTCCTCTCGAATTCGTCTGCGGCTGGATGGGGAGCAATGGAGGTGCCACGGGGCTGATGGCGGGTGAATGACTCTCGCTGTCGCCGAAGGGTGACGGATCGGAATCGGTTGGGTCGCCGTTCTCGAATGGCTCTTGCCGGAGGTGGATCGGAACCCTACACTCCGCTGATCAGGCTGAGGATGAGAGATCGGGCTGAGCGGATACTGATTGTCGACGACGATCCGGTGATTCTGGATCTCTACCGCCGGGTCCTGGAGCCGGTGAATGTCGAGATCGACTCTGCTCACGACGGGCTCGAGGCGATCCGGAAGATCATCAGCCGGCGTTATGTCCTGATCTTTCTCGATCTGATGATGCCCGAGATGAGCGGCTTTCAGGTGATTCGCTGGCTGCGGGCCAGCGAGCCGGAGCTGCTCCGGGCAGTGGTGGTGGTCACGGCTCTGTCCCCGGAGGCGTATCGGGAACAGCTGGATCCGGCGCTGGTTCGCGATCTGGTCGCGAAACCGTTCGAAGCGGAGGCGCTGGTCAACTACGTCCGGAAGCGGGCGGAGGGGGATGCTGAACCGCGGAGGTCAACCTGAAGACCGGAGGATCCGCGTGGCCACGGTCGAGAGATCCTTTCGGGTGAAGGGCTTGTGGAGGAGACGGCCGGTGAAATCGATGCGAACGATCCGGGGCTCGCCGGTGAGCTTTCTGCCGGTCATCACCACGACCCGTTCGAGCAGGGTCGGCTTTTCGTTCTGAAGGAACTCCAGCACGGCGAAGCCGCTGAGGCCCGGCATCATGAGGTCGAGAAGGATCAGATCGTAGTCCCTCTGGCGCAGCCTGCGGATTGCCTCGACGCCGTCATCGGCGGCGTCTACTTCGAGATCGTCAGAGGAAAGATATCCCTCGACCAGATCACGAATTCTGCGGTCGTCGTCGACGACCAGTGCTCGGTTCATCTCCGCCTCTGAGGTCGGCAGCTTCATGCGTCACCGATGACGCTCCGGATCATTGTAGTGGATCGGGGTGGCCTCGACCGGATCGGGTACACTAGTGTAGTGTCTCGTAAATTCGGTATATTTTGCTGGTGGTGCTTGCGAGTCGAGATCAAGGAGCGAGGAGGAGTCGAGGTGGTTCCTCGGCGACGACAAGCGACGCAGAGATCGGCCGCAACCACCACCAGCCCGAAGGGTTGCGGCGAAAAGCGGCCGCTCGCTTTGTCGCGACTCCTCCACGATGAACCACATCGCTTCGTCGTCGCTCCGCGCGAATCGACCACTTTTGGTCGCAACAAAATGCACTGAACTTTACGAGACACTACACTAGTGCGGGAAACAGGACTCCCGGGGAGTCCATCGAATCGTCCTCTACATCGGCTCGGGATTGCTCATGAAAACACGAAGGCTGACAGGTGTGCTGTTTCTGATGTTCTGTGCCGTGGGCTCTGTCCTGTCCGGACAGACAGCCTTCGAGATTGCGCCGATCGTGCGGGGAGAATCCCTGGGCTTCGGCTGGTCGCCAGTCGTCGCCAGCGATCGGCACAATTTCCTGGTGGTCTGGACGGAGGCAACCGAGGGTGATGCCGTTCTCTACGGAATGAGGGTGTCGTTCGATGGACGTCTGCTCGATGATGCGGCCTTCGTCATCGGGACCGACTGCAGCCCGGCTTCCGATGCTTCGGTGGTGTGGAACGGAACGGAGTACGCGGTGGTGTGGGCCGGAAGGGAGGGAGGGATCCGGATGAGCCTGATCTCTCCGGCTGGTGTCATCTCTTCCCGCGGAGTTGTAGTCCACGGGCAGTTTCGCGAGCCGCGTCTCGCATGGAACGGCGCAGCCTACCTGCTGGTCGCCACCGAATGGGGAGGATTCCCCAATACAGTCCGGGGCTGGCTCGTCGAGCGGAATGGTTCCCTGGGCGAACCAGTGACGCTTTCCGGTCAGGCGGCTCAGCATGGAGCATCGGCGGTCGCCGCATCGGGAGCGTCGTTCGCGGTTCTGACCCGCTCCTCCCTCGGCAGGATCGAAGCCGCTCTGCTCGATGCTTCGGGATCGATTCTCGAGCGGCGCAACCTGGGAACTGGAAGTGCCTCGCCGATGGCCATTGCGGCCGGCGGCACGGCTTTTCTCGCGATCTGGTCGGGGGAGTCGAGTGGTCTGGAGGGAGCCGTCCTCAGCGATGGCGGAACGAATTCCATCACCTTCCCACAGAGCGGCGACCGGCGCGATCCGGCCATCAGTTGGGCCCGTTCGCAGTGGACCGTTGCGAGCGTCTCGAGCTCGGATGACGCAATCAGACTCTATGGAGTGACGCCGGCGGGCTCGGTCGAGAGGGTCTCCGACGCATTGGCGGAGGGCAGACCACAGGCCGGTCCGGGTCTTTCCTGGCAGGGTGTGTTTCATCTTGCGGCATGGGCGGAAAGTACCGGGTTGTCTCGCCGGGTGATCCGGGCGCGTCTTGTGGATGAGCAACTGCGGGTTCAGGGTCCGGCTCTTCTCGTATCGAAGCACGTGCTCGATGTCCGTGCCCTGTCCAGCGCGTCGGGTGGAGGCGTGGTGGTGACTGCCTGGATCGAGCCGCGATCCGACGGCACGGCACAGGTCATGGCGCGGCGTTTCACCCCGCAAGGGGATCCGCTGGACACGCCCGCGATGGCGGTCAGTCAGGATCGGTCTCTGGCCCGCGCCACCGCGGTGGACTACAACGGAAGCGAGTTTCTCGTCGTCTGGATCGACGGCGAGGATCCTGCCTGGGTCCTGGGACGGCGGATTTCCGTGGATGGAGAGATTCTCGAAACGAGTCAGCCCATCGTCGTGGCCGCACCGGGACCGGTCTCGCTGGACCGGGCCCCCCTCGCGCTGAGCTGCAACACCGCCAACTGTGTCGTGGCATGGCCCGGGTCGGATCAGGTCATCCGGGATGTTCTGGTCAGTCGTACCGGCACGGTCCGTGACTCCAGTCCGCGGACCGTCTGGATCTCCGCGAATCCGGTGCACGATGTTTCCATCGACACGGCGAACGGGCCTTTCCTCATGGTCTGGGCCGAAGAACAACCCTGTCCATTCGAATGCCCTCCGGTGAGTCAGGACGTCTACGCGGTGTCGCTCTCGCTGCAGGGGGCGGTGCGGGGATCGCCGGATCTGCTCTCGACCTCCGGCGCCGCCAGCCATCCTGTCCTGACCTGGGGAGGGGGGACAGAGCTGATGGTCGCCTGGAACGAGGCGGTCGGTGTGGCCACTCGCCGCATCTCCTCCACCGGGACGCCGTTGAGCAGCCCCGTCGCGGCTCCCTGGATTCCCGGAATCGTCCGCTCGATCATCTGGACAGGAAGCGAATACCGTCTCGTCTCCGTCGAGGAGCAGGGTGCCTGGGGTCCCATGATCCTGACCCGATTCACTCCTGGTGGAACGGTCCGTGGCGTTCAGGTGCCGGTGCTGGAATCGAGAGATGCCAGTGTCGATCCCGAGGTCCGGATGCTCGCTCCCGAGGGGGAAGACCCCTGGTTGCTCTGGCGGCAGACTCTCAACCAGGCTCCCTGGTATGGTGCCACGCGTGCCTTCGCACAGACGCCGGCCTCTCTCGATTCCAATCGGATCGTCGATCTCTCCGCCACCTGGGCTGATGGTCAACCGGTCAATCCCGGCGCTCCGCTCACCGTGGTGGCCAGCGTGACGCGCGCGGAATGGGAAGATCTGGACGGTGCCGTGGTGAGCCTCCGTTCGCAGTTGCCGCTGCTCGATGTCGAGAGTGAGCAGGCTGAATGTGCGCTCAACCAGGATGGCTACTCCGCGCAGTGTCTGACCCATCCTCTCGCCCGCGGAGAGGTTGCATCGTTCACCCTCCGGCTCGACTCCAGCAATCCCGGCCAGTGGACCACCACCGTGTCGGCGTATGGATCTTCCGTCGATCCGGATCCGGCGAACAACCAGGCGGTGATTGTGACCGATGTCCGGGATCAGCCGGTGCGACGGCGCCGGCCGGTCCACAATCCGTGAGCGCGTTCACGCTTCGAAATCGATCCGGATGCCGCGCTCCAGCCGCATCGCCTTCGCGTAAACGTGCGCGGCGGCGGAGAGATCCTCGACGGCCAGCCCGAGAGAGTCGAACAGGGTGATCTCTTCGGCAGAGCGTCGACCCCGGCCCGGATCGAGAAGAACCTCTCCGAGCTCCGCCACGATCGAACTGGCCTCGATCATTCCTTCCTCGACGGCGTGAAGGTAATCGCCCGATTCGTGCATGGCCGATTCGCGCCGGTCGACGTAGATGCGGGCCGCGGCCATGGTCGCCCCGTCGACTTCCCGGCTCCGCGGGGTGCTCGAGCCCACCAGGTTCAGATGCGCGCCTGCGGAGAGCCATGTCCGGTCGATCACCGGAGTGCGGGAGCTCGTCACGGTCGTGATGATGTCGGCCTCGCGGACGGCACTCTCGACCGAATCGGCCGCCTCGATGGCGAACGCTCCCTTGTGCTCGAGCCGGTCGACGAATGACCTTGCACGTTCCGGTGTCCTTCCAGCGATACGCACCCACTCGAGAGAGCGCTCCGCCGCTGCCGCGGCGAGATGTGAGCGAGCCTGGACGCCGGTGCCGATGATTGCGAGGCGCCGCGCCTGGGGTCGCGCCAGCAGGCGTGTCGCGACAGCGCTGACCGCGGCCGTGCGGATCGCGGTGAGTGCGGCGGCATTCACGACGGCCAGCAGCTCGCCGGTGTCTCCGCGGTGCAGCAGAACCGCACCGAGATGCGTGTCCAGGCCGCGGGCCGGGTTTGTGGGGAAGACGCAGATTTCCTTCAGGCCCCAGAGAGGATTCTCACCGCCGCACCACCCGGGCATCAGGCCGAGAAGCCCCTGAGCCTTCTCGTGTCGGAGAGGCATCCGGAGAGGCTGGAACGATTCCCCGAGGGCGAGCTGGCGCAGGGCTTCGGCCATCACCTCGATGCACTCGTCCATGGGAAGGAGTGCCTCGACGTCGGCGCGGGTCAGGATCAGTACCGGTTCACTCATGACTCTCCTCGAGATGCAGGGACGACGCATCTGCGGGTTTCCAGTCCGGAGTCATCGGCTGCACTTCGGTTCGGGCGCGGAGCTCCGTCCCAGCCGGAAGACGGGTCGTACTGGTCCACGACATTTCGGTGAAGGGGGGCACGACCAGACGGCGGAGGGTGCGGGTCCTGACCGGTCGTCCCGTGTCGCGCACCCGATACCCGATGCGTGCTTCGAAGCGGCGAACGTCCGGGCTGTGGTTTTCGATCGTGAGTGTAAATCGTTTCCACGCGGCGTTTCCCGTGACGCGAACCGGGTCATCGCGGAAGCTCCAGTCCCAGTCCGCCGCACCGGTGTCCTTCTCCCCCCGTGGGCGCAGACCGGTGATGTTCAGCGTCGCGTCCGCCCGAAGGGGCCGGCTGGTGATCTCCACCGCGGTCTCGTCCAGGGGAGCCTGGGCCTTGCCCTCGTGTCCGCCGCAGCCGAGGCTCAGCAGAACCAGCAACATGGCGGCGGCAGCGCCTCGGCGCCTTCGACGCAGGAGCCAGATCGCGAGAATCGCGAACAGCGTGAGCAGCGAGATCGTCGCACCGACCGTGAAGGACCGGGGTGCGTAGACCAGGTCGATCTCGTGATGACCGGCGGGAAGATGAAAGCCGAGAAACGCGTGGTTTGCGAACCGCAGCGGAATCTCCCGATCCCCCTCGAGGGCCTTCCACCCTTTCCATGCGCTCTCCGAGATCACGACCCATCCCGGTGCCTCCATGTCCGCGCGGAGGTGCAGCCCGTTCATCCCCCGACTGCGGACCTCCACCCGTCCGGGCCCGTTGGAGATCTCGCCCGGATGCTCGCCTCCCCCGGGATGTTCGATCCAGCTCCGCGCTCCAAAGTTAGTTTCGGATGCCATCTCGGACAGAGCCAGTCCGGGGGGAATGTTGATCCGGATCCGAGGCGGAACGAACGCACGGGGAAGGACGTGCCGATTCTCCATCAGAGTCATGACCTGATTCCGAACGACCGGAGACCACCCGTTCGGAACCGCGGCTCCCGGTTCCGCGATCACAAAGCGAACGTTGAGAAAAGAGAGGAAGGGTGCGTTGAGGTCGTCCACCAGGTTGAACCAGACCGGCTGGTAGGTACACCAGAGATCGTAGGTCTGGCGCAGACGGCTGAAGGTCATCGCCTGGTAAGCACGGACATCTTCCAGTCCGTACATCGTGGCGGTTGCGGGAATCAGGGTGTAGCCGAGGCCTGCGATCCGGTATGGGTGGTCGTTCGAGTCGGGGAGATTCTCCAGGCCGGGGATGGGAGGGTAGAAGGAGTTGGCGGGAAGGGTTGGATAGAGATGTCCGATCTCCAGGGTCCGTTGGCCCAGAAGGAGAAGCAGGACGATGGCGAAACCGGTGAGAACTCGTTTGCGCGTCAGCACGAGGGCAGCGAGCGCCAGAACCGGGGGAATCAGATAGAAGGATGCCCTGGCGATCAGATAGTTGCGGGACAGGCCGCCCTGGCTCATCGCGGGCCAGAAGAGAATCACCACGCCGGCGAGGACGATCAGCGCCGCGACGCTGATCCGTTCCAGCCGCCGCTGTTCGCCGGAGAGCCAGGCATCCGTACCCAGAGCGGCGAGGGTGGCGACGGAGAACAGCGCGGCAACAGACAGACGGTTGTTGATGGAGATGTCGAGCAGTGGAAGGCGCGCGAGGAAGTCGGAAATCCACGGCGCGTCTGCGCCCGCGAGCAGGCCGAACAGGAGGAAGCCGAGCATCAGCCATCGGCCTTTCCACCTGGACTTCCAGAGGCCGAGGATCCACAGCGGGAGAAGGAGCGACCCGGCGTAGGCGGATTGCGCGAAGGGGTGTCCAAGAGACTGGGTGATCGCCTCCCCCTGATCTCCACCGTAGCGGAACGGAATCAGGTTGAGGATCAGCGAGGCAACGACTTCATCCGGAGGCGCGGCGCGGGGCAGATGGGAGTAGATGTTCTTCCGATAGCCGTGCTCCCACGTCTGGGGAATGGCTTCGATGATGGGCAGGAGGTAGACCGCGGTGAGGAGAAGTGCGAGCACTCCCGCGCCGAGGGTGCGTCCGATCACCAGGAAGATTCGTGCCGGTCGGACCGAAGCGAGCTCCCACAGAAAGATCGCTCCGCTGAGAAGCACGAGGTGAAGGGCGCTTTCCGGGTGTCCCGCGAGAAGGGTCATCACGAAGGCGATGGTGAGAATCGGAAAGCCTCGAGGCTGATGGCGAACGATCCTGCGGATCGCGGTGAAGACCAGGGGCATCCAGGCGAAGGTCGGGGTCAGGTCCCATTCGAGCCAGAAGGCCATGAAGTTTCCGAACATCCAGGCGACGGCTCCGAGAAGAGCCGCATTCTCGCTGCAGTCGATGTCCCGAAGCCAGACGAACATCCAGAGGCCACCAAAAAACAGAGTGATCGCGGCGATGAAGGTGAGGCTCTGCGCCAGGGGCACGAGCAGGCTCAGAAGAAAGACCGGCGACCAGACCGCCGGCTGGGCGGAAGCGGCAAGAACGTCCCCGGTGAACGTATAGGGATTCCACAACGGCACCTCTCCACGAAGCCAGGCATCGCGGCTCGCCTTTTTCCACGGGATGAACTGGCAGTAGATGTCCGACAGGACACCGTTGTGAACGTTCCCGATTCCGTATTCGGCGGCCATCGCGCTGAGCGGCGGAGCCTGATAGGGAAGATCAATCGGGGCGTAGACGCGTCCGGTGAGCAGGGCCGGACCGGTGAATACCAGGGGCAGAAGGGCGAGAAGCAGGAGGTTCCGCCGGGAGAGTGGTGAGACGAAGCGATGAGTCAGGCCGAGGCACGCCGCGGCACACGCGGCGTAGAGTACCGGGGCGAACATCTGCGCAGTATAGATGGAAATCCCGGGCGGACTGCATCACGCCGCCGGTCCGGAATTCAGGCGACCGCGTTCTGGTCGGCGATCAGGCCGGAGGCGATCTGGGGATCGTGGACGTGCTGCAGCATGGCCAGCAGAATGCCGACGCGCTCGGCGGCGGCGGCATCCTTGAGATCGAGATTCTTGCGCGTCAGAGCCACCGCGATCGGCTCCTGCGCATCGGACTCGCGGCGGTAGGTGCTGACCAGTTGAAAGGCGAAGGAGAGAAACTCCCGCTCATCCATCTGGTGAAGCCGAGCGATGTCCTGCAGAAACCGGGTCATGACTGCCGGATCTAGCAATCCCGGGGCCAGAGCTCGGAAATGGTGACTGAACACCGGAGCTCGCCGAGCCAGGCGGGAGTCGCCATGGCTCGACGGCACGTCCGGATTCCCCGTCGGAGTCAGAGCTTCAGCACGAGTTTGGTCATGTCGTGCTGGTTGCCATCCGGATCGGTTCCATAACCCTCGAAAACTGTGGAGCGGAATCCGAGATCCTCGAGGACTCGAACCGCGTCGGCTTCCAGATCCGAGATGAGCATGCAGGTCATGTGGCGAAGTCCCCGGCTGCGGGCGATGGTGATGAAGTGGTTGACCAGAAGGGTGCCGAGCCCGACTCCACGAAACTCGGGATCGAGAAACCAGCGGATCCGTCCAACCAGTCGAAGCGGTCCTCCATCCCGGCGATGCAGGGTGGCGTCGGCAACCACCCGCTGTCCATCGAAGGCCAGCAACGGGAGAACCTTTTCGTAGTCGATGTTCCGACCCCAGCTCTCGACCAGGTTGCGACTGTCGATGGGATCCCAGGCGAAGCGGCGCATTTCCGGAGGCAGGCGCTGGAAAAACTCGAACAGAGCCTCCGTATCCTGCGCATTCATCGGACGGAGCAGAACCCGGCGCCCGTCACGCAGGGCAGCCTCCTGTGGGTAGCGATTCGGCATCGGTACTTCCTCCTGTGGCCTCGGGTGGAGAGGGCGTTTTTCTCGGCTGGAGAATATCACCCCGGGTGGGGCGTGAACAGGGAGCTTTCAGCTCTCGGCGGCTCCACCTGAGGGGTTGCCGGCAGGATGCCGGCGGCCCGGCCGCCTGGAAGGCGGCGTTCCGATTTAATGGCGTGGCCGCGGAGACCACCTGGCTATGTTGAGGAGCCGAAGCTGTGCGCAACGTAGCAGACAGGCCGCTATCCGGCTCCGCAGCAGAGTCAGTGTGAGAAATCCGGGCTAGCGCAGCCCCTCTGCGACGTAGAGCTCGGCGAGGGAGCGGAGGGAGTTGTAGGCGCAGACACTGCCGTCGGCGGTCATCAGAACCGGCGCGATCTTGTAGATCCCGGCGGGGTCCGCCGGAGCCAGTTCCTTCCAGAGCTCCCTGGAGCCGGTGACCATGTCGATCCGGTAGACGAGGGCGGGCATTTCCGCCGGGTCGTAGACGTAGAGCGAGATTCCGTCGTGGGACCAGTGAATCGGAATCTCCCCGGGGCGTGCAGCCTGAACCGGGGTGGAGCGTTCTCCATCGACGGCGTAGAGCGTGAGCTGGCGGTCCGCGTTCATCGCTGCGACCAGCCGGCCGTCGGGAGAGATCGCCCATGGCCGGTAGGCATCCGCCCAGGTCCCCTCGGGAGTGACCGGCCGGATGTCGCCAGTCAGCAGATCCTGAACGAACAGCCGGTATCCCTCGCCCTTGCGGGTGCCTCCGATCAGGATCCGGTTGCCGTCCGGGAACCAGAGAACTCCATAGTCGAAGGCATCGAGAGTCCGCACGGTTTCCGGTTCACCGGTTCCGGTGGGGATTCGGACCAGGCGGCGGTCGGGGGAGTGCGCCAGAACCGACTTCCCATTCGGAGCGATGGAATCGCCGAACCCCTCGCCCAGGCGGACCGGTGCGCCACCATCGACCGTGCGGAGATAGATGCTCCCCGCCTCCCCTCCGCCTTCGCGAGTCTCGCTGAAGAGAACCTGACTTCCATCCGCGGAAAGATCACGGAGTGTGGACCAGTCCAGCCAGGAAATGTCCCGGCTGGTGTCGTTCATCTCCTCGCCCCGCCGGACGACCCAGAGTGACGCCCTCCAGTTCGTGTGGGTAAGCAGCACCCGCCCCGTGGGAGAAAGGTCCTCGATGGACATTCCTCCGGTGAGGCGGCTGATCAGGCGGGGGGCTTTTCCGGGAGCCACGGCATAGAGTGAGGGTGGAGTGGTCCCGCTTTCCGCGGCGGTGAACCAGAGCTCGCGACTCTCCGGGGTCCAGGCGAGGCCGGTGACCCCGTGGCTCCATCCGGCCGAAAGGACCTCAGGCTGCCCCTCCTCGATCATCACGATCTCGTAGCGGCCGCCATTGGGCTGCGAGAAGGCGATGCGCTTTCCATCCGGCGAGACGCGGAGAAAACGCATCATCCGGGCGGAGCGGAGCAGGACATGGCCGATGGGAACTTCGAGCAGCCAGTCGGCTCCTTCCCGACGAATCACACCGAGATCGTCCGAACCCGGAAGATAAGCGGCGTAGAGCACATCATTCATCACCTTCCGCGGTGTCCCCCCCATCAGGGGAAGGCGGGCGAGCGTTCCCATGCCGGTGAGACGATCGCGATCCATCAGAATCGCCAGCTCGCCGCCGTCCGAGATCGCCGCCACATCCGCATCGGCAATCCCGAATGGCTTCGATTCCGGGCTCTCCCGCCTCATCAGGTAAAGCTCCGGACGCTGGCCGTCCCAGGCTGCGCTGTAGACCAGCGTGTCCCCGTCGTGCGCGAATCGCGCGGAAAAGATCTCGCCCCGGCGGAAGGTCAGACGATTGAAGGTCGGGACCGTCCCCGAATCGCGGTAGTCGTGGTAGAGGTAGCCGCCGAGAGCTCCTGCAATCAGCAGCGTCAGAGCCAGCAGTAGAAGGTGGAGTGGCGGGATTCCCCGCTTCGGCGGTGCCTGTTGTGGAAAGGGACGCGGCCGGATCGATGAACGGCTGGTGGTGGCATGTGCGCCGGGGGCCATGGAGCGCGCGGTGCGGGATACGGACCGAGCCTCGCCGGTCCCGGACGTGGCGGGATCGGGCGGTCCGGCAGCGACTGCCCCGACTCGGCCCGGCGGCGTGGGGGTGGTGAGGGTCGAGGCCGCGGAATCCGCCGTCGCTTCCTGCAGGGGGCGAACCGCACCAGCGTCCACGTCCGGCCGGACCACCCCGCTCATCGTTGCGGGCGGAAGCGACTCGAGGTGGAACGCGAGGTCGCGCGCCGACTGGAACCGCAACTGGCGATTCTTCTCCAGGCATCGCCGGACCATCCGGTCGAGTGCGGGAGGAATCGAGCCGTTGACCTCGGTCAGATCCGGGGGCTCCTCCCGGAGAATGGCGCTCAGTGTTTCGATCGACGTCTCCCTGCGGAACGCCCGGCGGCCGGCGAGAAGCTCGTAGAGGATGGCTCCGAACGAGAAGATGTCGGAGCGCTGATCGAGAGTCTCTCCTCGGACCTGTTCCGGAGACATGTATCCCACCGTGCCGAGCACGATGCCCGGCTCGGTGGCGTGCGCCGCCGGCGGGCCCTTCTCCTGGCCAAAAATGGGATGGTGCTTGGCCAGCCCGAAGTCGAGGATCTTCACCCGCCCCTCGGTGGTGACGAAGATGTTTTCAGGCTTCAGATCGCGGTGAACGATCCCCTTCTCGTGTGCCGCGGCGAGGCCGCTCGCAATCTGCAGCGCGAGGTTCACGACCTGTCGCTGGCGGAGCGGCGGCGGAGCGTTCATCCGGTCCCGGAGAGTCTGCCCCTCGAGCAGCTCGGTCACCATGTACGGATTTCCGGCGGCGGTTCCGAAGTCGTAGATGGTCAGGAGGTTGGGGTGGTTCAGCATGCCGGCCGCTCTGGCCTCGTGCTCGAACCGGCTGAGCCCCTCGGGGTCCTTTGCCAGCGAGTCGGGCAGGACCTTGATCGCCACGTCCCTGCCGATCCGGCTGTCCCTGGCCCGATAGACCTCGCCCATGCCGCCGGACCCGATCGGGGCGAGGATGGTGTAGGGACCCAGAGATGTGCCGGAGGCGATGGGCATCTGAGATTTCCTATTGTAGGACAAAGCCGATGAGCGGGACCGGGCGAGTGGTCTCATCCGGCTGTCCGGAACCTGCATCATCAGAAGTTCATGCTGGCGATCATCTCGCTGCTCGTCGTGGTGACTCTTTCGATCATCGTCTCGCGGATTGCAGCTCTCGTTCTGGTGCATACGGGGCTGTCCCGCGGGCGATGATCTGATCGTCTATGGTCGAGTGCGAGCGCTGGAGGAGCTGGACGAGCGGCGCCGGGAGCGGGGGGATGCGGAACATCGGAGAGCGGTGGAGGAGGCGCGCAGGCAGGCGCAGCATGAGCAGCGGGAGGACCCGGCGGAACAACCACAGGAGTAGGGGAGTTTTCCTCTCCAGGCCCTGAATTCCTCACCATTGACAACGGTTTCGCTTGGGCTATGCTGCTTTCCGAAAGGAAACACTGCGATGGTCTGGTGGGTCTGGATCCTGATCGGATTCGTGCTGCTCGGAATCGAGCTTGCGGCCACCACTCTTCACGTCGGGTTCTTCGGGCTCGGTGCGTTGATCGTGGGGATCATCGTGGCGGCCGGAGTGGGAGGTCCGCTCTGGCTTCAACTGGTGCTCTTCACCGTGGTTTCCCTCGTCTTTCTCCTCTTCCTCCGCAAGCCGTTGCGGGATCGTCTCGGACTGGTGGCCACGGGCCACGAGGTGGATTCGCTGGTCGGTCAGTCGGTGCTGATTCTCGAGTCCATCGGACTCAATGAGACGGGCAAGGCGGAGATGCGCGGCACGTCGTGGAGTGTGCGCAATGTCGGACAGAGTCCCCTGAGTCAGGGGGATCATGGCCGGGTGCAGAATGTCGAAGGGCTCACGCTGCTGGTTCGCGGCGATTGAACGAAAGGATCCATCATGAGTGGTTTGTTGATCGTCAGTTTCTTTCTCGCCATTTTCGCGATCATCATCATCGCCAAGACCGCGGTGGTCGTACCGCAGCAGAACGCCTACGTGGTGGAGCGGCTGGGCAAGTTCGCCGGCACGTTGCACGCGGGGTTTCACATTCTCATCCCGTTTCTGGACAAAGTGCGCTACCGGCACTCTCTGAAGGAGTCGGCGATCGACATTGCAGAACAGGTCTGCATCACGCGGGACAATGTTCAGGTGTCGGTCGACGGGGTTCTGTATCTCAAGGTGCTCGATCCCGAGCGGGCATCCTACGGTATCGCGGATTTCATCTTCGCCATCTCGCAGCTCGCCCAGACGACGCTGCGGAGCGAGATCGGCAAGATCGAGCTGGACCGGACGTTCGAGGAGCGGACCAACATCAACATTTCGGTCGTCAGCGAGCTGGACAAGGCGAGCGATCCGTGGGGCGTGAAGGTGCTCCGTTACGAGATCAAGAACATCACGCCGCCTCACGACGTGCTCGCGGCAATGGAAAAGCAGATGCGTGCCGAGCGGGAAAAACGAGCGAATATCCTTCAGTCGGAAGGTTTCCGCGATTCCGCCATCAACAAGGCCGAGGGCGACAAGCAGCAGGTGATCAAGGCTTCCGAGGCGAAAAAGCAGCAGCACATCAACGAAGCGGAGGGTGAAGCCGCCGCCATTCTCTCGGTTGCGCAGGCGACCGCGGAAGGGCTCCGGATGGTCGCCTCGGCGATCGGCGTCCCGGGTGGTGAGGATGCTCTGAGGCTGAGGATTGCCGAACAGTACATCGAGCAGTTCGGCAATCTGGCGAAGAGCGGCAACTCGCTGGTGATCCCCGCAAACATGGCGGACGTGGCCTCGATGCTGACTCTGGCCAGCAGCGTGTTCAAGGCGGGGGATGCGGGGAAGGTTCCCTCGGTGCAGCCGAAGCTCAACGTGCGCGAAGAGCCGAGGCCGCCCGTGCCTCCGGTCGATCTCGGTTGATCGAGCGGTCCCGACTGGCGATCGAACCGCTGAGGCTCTCCGCTGGCGACATCGCAGGTGGCCAGCCCCGTCTCGGTGATCCAGATCGGTCGTTCTCCGGCCACAGGTTCGATCCGGTCGATCTTGTCGGCTCAGCCCTTCCAGTGGCTGTACCAGTCCCAGTTCGGCGCGTCGCTCCACCACATCACTGGAAATCGGTGAATCGCGACGACATCGATGGCCTGCAGTGCTCCCCAGCACGCCACCAGGCCTCGTAGTGGAACCACTTGACAGATTCCGAGCTTGTGACTGAGCGTCCGCATGGGGCTGGCTCGACTCAAGAATGAGGCCGGTCGCCGACTCCGGCACGTTCTTTCGATAGGATCCCGGGTATGAAAAAGAGAAGATTCGCATCGACCGGAAAGGAGGTCCCCGTCATCGGGCTGGGCACCTGGGCTCTGGAGCATCGGGACCGGGACGAGGCAACCCGCGCGGTTCACGCTGCGATCGATGCGGGAATGACCCACATCGACACCGCGGAAATGTACGGCGGCGGAGCGGTGGAGACACTGCTCGGCGAGATCCTCGGCGAGCGCCGGGATGAGGTGTTTCTGGTGAGCAAGATTCTCCCGTCGAACGCGACGCGGGAGGGCACCGCCGCGGCCTGTGAAGCCACGCTCCGACGGCTGAAAACCGAGGTTCTCGACTGCTATCTGCTTCACTGGGTGGGGCCTCACCCGATGGAGGAAACGTTCGCCGCGTTCGAGGATCTGGTGCGAGCCGGAAAGATCCGGTCGTGGGGCGTGAGCAACTTCGACGAAGTGAAACTGAAACAGGCCATCGAGGTGGCGGGCCTGGGTCGGATCGCCTGCAATCAGGTTCTCTATCACCTGAAGGAGCGCTCGATCGAACATGCGGTGATCCCCTTCTGTGAGGAGAACGCCATCCCGGTCGTGGCCTACAGTCCTCTCGGTTCGGGAGACTTTCCCGACGCCGGCAGCGACGGATTCGACGTGTTGGAGCAGATCGGGACACACCACGACGCGACGCCACGGCAGGTCGCGCTCGCTTTTCTGCTTCGATATCCGGAGATGTTCGCGATCCCGATGTCAGGCGATCCCGATCACGTGAGACAGAATGCCGCGGCCGCGGAGATCGAGCTTTCGAGTAAGGAGATCGAGCGAATCGATCACGCTTTTCCACGTGGCCCGCGGCGGCCGGGAGTGCCGACCCTGAGAGACGAGAGGCGAGAGGCGAGACGGTGAGATGGTGAGATGGTGAGAGGTGAGAGGTGAGACGGTGAGAGGTGAGAGGTGAAGGTGAGATGGTGAGACGGTGAGATGGTGAGATGGTGAGACGGTGAGACGGTGAGATGGTGAGATGGTGAGACGGTGAGACGGTGAGACGGTGAGATGGTGAGATGGTGAGAGTGAAACGGTGAGATGGTGAGACGGTGAGACGGTGAGACGGTGAGATGGTGAGACGGTGAGAGAGGGAGGGAGACGGTGAGACGGTGAGACGGTGAGACGGTGAGACGGTGAGACGGTGAGATGGTGAGATGGTGAGATGGTGAGACGGTGAGACGGTGAGACGGTGAGACGGTGAGACGGTGAGACGGTGAGATGGTGAGACGGTGAGATGGTGAGAAGGCAAGACGGCGAGCTCTGAGTTGTGAGACGGGAGACGGTAAGGGCGGCAAAGACCGTCCCCAGATGTGAGAAGGCCAGTTTCGCTGAGATCCACCGCACGCCTCCTCTCTCCTTCCCTGACGCATCGACTGTCGCGTCGGTGAGCCGGTCGAGATGGATGAGATATCTTTGAGATGCTGAACCGCGCGAGACGGTGAGACGGTGAGACGGTCGAGACGGTGAGATGGTGAGACGGTGAGCCGGTGACCGATCGGTGACACGGTCGAGATGCACGAGGCAAGCGCCGCTCTTGTCGTCCCGAGCGGGAGGGCGGAAGGGCAGGCGAGGGACCTCCCCCGATGCGAAAAGGACCATTTTGCTGGATGCACGCCCCTCACGCACGCTTTGCGTCTGGAGTTTCCTTGTCGCATCGGATGAGATGTCTCGCATGCCCGCCCCACCGCCCGCTCGACATGACACTGACCGCCAACTCGTCGAGAGGAAGAACTGGATCGAGAGGTACGTGCTGCGCGCACCGATCGAGCGACACCGTCGATTCCCCTCGTGAAAACCTTCGCCATTGTCGTCCCGAGCGGGAGGGTGGAAGGGCAGGCGAGGGACCTCCCCCGATGCGAGAAGGACCGTTTTGCTGGATGCACGCCCCTCGCGCACGCTTTGCGCCTGGAGGTTCCTGCTCGCACCGGCGGAGATGTCTCGCATGCCCGGCCACCCGCCCCCGCTCGACATGACCATGGCCACTGGCCCGGATTTCTCACACCACTCTCTGCCTCCTCGCGACGAGACGGTGTGAGAAAGCCGGGCTGGTTCGTCGAGAAGGACAGGGTGGATTGGTCCGGACGGACGGATCGAGCGATACCGCTGATTCTCTCGCCGACGGTCGTCCTTGTCCCGAGCGGGAGGGTCGTACCGCTTACCGCTTCGCCTTGGGACCTCTCGCCGTCCGGCTCCCCTCCCTGATCGGAGAGAGGGGAGCCGGGGAGTCTATTCGGTGCGCAGGATCGAATCGCCGCTGCTGTTGTCCACTGAGGAGACGAAGGCGGCGACGACGCCATCGCCATCAATGACCGAGAACTCCACGTCGGCATTGCTCAGATCATCATCCGGACGATCGCTGCCGAAGATCTGGTCCCCGAGATTGTAGAGGGCGAAGCTGTTGGGGCCGACGGGAATGTCCTTGAAGCGGCTGGCCCGAATGGTGGCAATGCCGCTCGCGGCATAGTTGTAACGCACCGTCACTCGGACCGTCGCCGAGGCTCCGCCGGTCTCGACCAGCGCGAAGTTGCTGCGGAACGAGCCGGGGGTCTTGTTGTTGGCCGTCTCTTGGGATGCCTCGTCGATCGAACCGATCCGCTGGATCTGCCCGAGACTGATGACGTCGCCGGCGTCGAGCGTGGGAACGCCCGTTCCATAGGTTCCGGGCGCGCCGGGGGTGGTGGCGAAGTTCCGGCTGGTGACCGCGAAGCTGCCGGTCTGCGGCGTGAAGGTAAGGTAGCCGGTCGAGTCGGAGGTCACGCCGAAATAGGTGGCCACGACGTCGTCCAGGATCATGGATTGTCTGGCACCCAGGGTGGCGGTTTTCTCGATCGGGGCTCCGCCGTTCGGGACGTAGCGGAGAACGCCGGTCGCGCTGGCACTCCCGGTGTTGAGCAGTGCCATGTCGCTTCGGAAGTAGGTCTCGTTTCGTCCGTGAGCGGCTCCCATGACCGGAATCACCGTGGGCGAGCTGCCGGAGTAGCCGAGCTGACGGCTCCAGTCGACAACGGCCCAGGTGTCGCCGCTTTCGTCGTCGACGGGAGTCGCATAGCCGTAGAAGCGGCCGGTGCTGTCACCCGAGGCGGTGAGAATCGCGCTGACAGTGTGCTGGGGCGTCTGCTTGACCACCTGGATCAGGCGGAACGGCGAGATGGTGTCGTCGCGGGTCCCGAGAACGCTACCGCTGGCGTCGAGGAATTCGGTGTGGATGCTGACCGTGCCGCCGCTGGTCTCCTGCATGTAGAGATTGGTGTGAGACTGTGCGCCCTCTTCCCGCAGACCGGTCAGGAAGAACGATTCGCCCGGCCCGGCGCTGTGGTCGCTTCGGATGATCGGGATGGTCGTTCCGTAGAACCCGCGCGGGCTGCTGATATTGAGAATGTTCGCGTTGATTCCGAGCCGGTCGATGGCGCTGGCGCGAACCTGCAGACTCCCGGACTGCCCGCTCTTGGAAAAGACGTTGCTCACGACGTCGGCGAGTTGAACCGGCGTGCTGGACGGGACTGAGCTGACCGAGGTGGTCTGTGCCGAGATCGCCTCGTTGCCGAGCGGGGTGTAGTAGAGCTGAAGGTTGTTGATTGCGCCACTTCCGGTGGTGTCGAAGAACGAGACGTCGGAGATGAAGGTTCCGACCGATCCCTCGACGTGTCCGACGCCGGGTACGAAGAGTGCGACCTGTCCGCTGGCGAGAGCGGGGATCCCGCCGGTGGAGACGGGGGGTTTGGTGGTGTCGACCACGGTGACCGAGGCGGTATTGGTGGGGACCGTCTCGGAAGCGGCGATCTTGCCGCTGGAGGTGGTCCGGAACACGAGGGAGATTGTGCCCGAGAGCGAGCCTGGATCGCCGGCTCCTCCCGGTCGAAGCGCGCGATTGATGGTGAAACTGACCGTTGCCGTTTCGCCCGGTGGGATGGTGACGATGCCGGACTGCGGAATGATCCACGGAACGCTCGAGGTGACCACGCCCGTGAGGGTGACCTCGCCGGTGTTGGTGAACTGTGCCGTACCGCTGGGATTCGAGCTGCTCGGAGCGGCCACGTCGACGCGGGTATTGGCCGCCTTTGCGCTGGTCGGTCCGCTCGGTGTGGGGGCGGAGAGCAGCCCGACCGGGACCACCAGGCCGGGTGGAACACCGTTACCGGACGGGACCGAGCCACCGACGTAGGCGCCGGAGGGCTGCGCAATTCCGGTGATGGTGATCTTCTGACTCTGGCCCGGCGACAGATTGAACGAGGTCGGGCTCTGAGTGAAGAAACTTCCGCTGCGTTGCAGCGAAATGCTGGTCCCCTGGCCTCCGGAGTTGGTCAGGATGTACGAGGTGGTCGCTCCTCCCGCATTGGTGCCCTGCACCAGCGGTCGCGGGAACGAGGTCACGCTCACCGAAGGCGAAGTGATCACCTTGACTGACGTGGTTGCGGTGGCGTTTCCGCTGGAGCCAATCGCCGTCATCGTGTAGGTGGTGTCTGCCGTGGGCGTGACCGAGATCGTGCCGTTGGCCGGCAGGGTTCCGACGCCGTGGTCGATGGAAACGCCGCTGGCATTCCGGGTGGACCAGACGAGGGTCGTGGACTCTCCAAGACGAATCAGGGCTGGCGATGCGGTGAACGAGCGGATCGAAGCGGCGGAGCCTGCCCCAACCGTCGCGGTCACCGGGCTCGAAAAAGTTCCCCCGGAGTAGTTGATGCTCTGAAGCCGGTACGTGTAGCTCCCGTTCGGAAGTCCTTCTGCCGATTTTCCGAGCAGGCTCCCATCGTCCATGAAGGTGTGGGTGCTTCCCGGCGGACAGTAGTCCTCATCGGAAAAGAAGGTGACGTAGGCGGGTCCGGTCCCTGCGTCGCGGTAGACGACGACAAGGGACGTGATGTCGTCCGGAACGGACCAGTTGAGGTTCACCACGCCGCCGCCGGCACTGGCGACGGAGAGCGACGGCGTTCCCGGAGGGGTGGTGAACGTGTCGAAGACCCAATAGAAGCCGGCGGTGATATCCGGGCATGACTGGACCCGGATGGCAAATCCCCACGCCTGATTCGAAGGGAGTGTCGTGGAGTAGGTGGTGCTCGACGTCGTGGCGACGACCTCCGCAGGGTAGGGCAACTGGTCGCACCAGGTGCCGGCACTGCTGCGGAGAATCTCGTAGACCGGTTCGCCGACGCCGGCGGGGGGATCCCAGGTGAAGGTGAACGAGAATGCCCCCTCGTCCGTATTCACGTCGAAGTTCGGGATCTCGACGTCGGGACAGGTCGACGCTGACAGCTCCGGGTGGGTGAGGTTCACCCGGTGTGCATTTGGTGGAGCCGCGAAAAGGCTTCCCACGGAGAAGAGGGTGATGAGAACAAGGGCCGACAGCGCAGCGGAGCGAGTCATGAGTCCTCCGATCAGGTTGTATGGATCGAGCGTACAGTCTCCCGCCTGACGTGTTCTGAGTCAACTCCCGTCATCGGGCGCGCCTCGGCGCAGGGGTGACAATCACCCGCGATCGGGCGGAGACGAGGCGAAGCCCTTGGTGCGATGCGGGTGAGGAGGACTCCCGTCTGGACTCAGTTCCAGCAATCCGTGATCCTGCATCCAGACGTAGCAGTCCTGAAACGTCGATCGCAGGGAATTGGAGCGGGTCATGAGGCTTCGATAGCCTGGTGTTTCCGGCGACGTGAAAGACCGCATCCGGACGGTCCGGCATCGTCCGGCGGAGCGACTGGGGCTCATCGAGGGAACCCTCCACCAGTTGGACCGGAAGGGTGCGAAGTGAGGTGATGTCGGAGGCCGCACGATGGAGCGCAACCACCGACCAGCCCTGCTCGACCAGTTTCAAGCGAGATTCATCCCGATGAAGCCGGATCCACCGGTGAGACAAGCAACGGGCATCGCAGGAGGCTGCTGGCGAAGGTCCCCGGACAGACTGGCTGCCCGGGGACCCCAGGATGGCTATTTGCTCCAGGGTGGAGTGACGCCGTTCGAGCGCGCGTAGGCGATGAGCTGTCCGAGGTGCTCGTGACTGTGGCCGGTCAGGGCCAGAAGAGCACCACGTTTCGTCGTGTCGTGACCGAACATGCTGACTTTGTCCTCCAGCGCCGAATCGGGCATGTCGGTGATCACCTTCCGCGTCCAGTCAAAGGACTTCTTCAGCGCCGCGACAAGGTCATCGCGAGTGGTCAGCTTCTTCTCGAACGACATCGGGTCGACTCCCTCCGGCGGCTTCACACCGGCCAGACTCAACAGGTAGTAATTCGCTGCGGCGATGTGAGCGAGCACTTCGCCGGTGGAGCGAACGCCCTCCTCCGGGCTCCAGCCGTACTTCTCCTGGGGAATGGCCTGAGCGAGCTGAAGGATCTTGTCCTCGCTTTCATTCAGGTCGGCAATCAGATCGCCGCGCAGTCCGCTGACCTGCGCATGGAGGGGGAGGGTGAAGCCGAGCAATGTGAGCACAACCAGCGGAAGCAGACGCAGGGACGTCTTTCGGGACATGAGAGTTCTCCTTTCGTGGTCTACCGGGATGGAAACTCCCATTGTAGAAGAAGGGGGGGGCGGAGCGAAGAGGCGAAGAATGGCAACCATCCTTCGCCTCCGGCCGTCTCCTCAGCCTCTCAGTGGAGGTTTCGTCTCACGACGCAAGAGATGCGTCGAGGGTGATCTGAACGCCCTGGAGCGCCTTGGAGACGGGGCAGTTCGCCTTCGCGCCCTCCGCATGTTCCCGGAACGTGGCGGCGTCGATGTCGGGAACCTCGGCTTCGGTGGTGAGGTGAATCTTCGTGATTCCGAATCCCTCTCCCACCTTTTCCAGAGTGACCTTCGCCGAGGTGGAGATGCGGGTCGGGGTGAAGCCTGCGCGACCGAGGCCGGCGGACAACGCCATGGAGAAGCACCCCGCATGCGCGGCTCCGATCAGCTCTTCAGGGTTGGTCCCCGGTGCTTCCTCGAAGCGGGTCCCGAAGGAGTAGGCTCCCTCGTAGGCACCACTGCCCAGTTTCATCGTTCCTTTTCCGTCTTTGAGCGAACCCTGCCAGACTGCACTGGCACTGCGAACAGGCATGTCTCCTCCTTTTTCTCGTTGCGCCCGGGGTGGGCGGGAATCCTGCTGCCGCCCGTCTTTTGGGCGGCAGCGAAAGGTCCTACATCTCGACGTGGGTGGCGGGGAGCGGATGGAGTGAAATCTGATTTCCGTTGAAGTCTGGAATCAGCACCAGATCCCGCTTTGTGTCGTAGCCGATATCGGCAGGGGACTCGACATTCTCGATGACCGGCTGGAACGGACCCTCCGCGGGGCCGCGATAGACCGCCTTTCCTTCCCAGCTGGAGACGAGGAAATCGCCGGTGGGAAGTTGAAGCACGCCGTCGAGACTCCCGGCGGGGAGCTCGACCACATCGGCCTTTTTCCCATCCTCGATCCGGTAGAGCTCTCTGGCTCCGAAGGTCACGACCCAGATTCCATGGTCATTGACCGTCAGTCCGTTCGGTCGATTGAGGTCGTTTCCCTCGGCGATCTTTTCCACCGTTCCGTCGGCGCTGATGCGATAGATCGCGTCGGTACCGGTCGGTTCGAATCCGCTGTCGCCGCCTTTCAGACCGCTGTCGGAGGCGTAGACAGCACCGTCCGTCCCCACGGCCAGATCGTTGAGGAAGCTGGTTCCTTCGATCGGGATCTCACCTTTCGGCTGACCATTGCTGAGATCGAACCGGCGGATGGTCGTGATGTCGGTGACCCACAGTTCACCGTTCACGATGGCCATGCCTTTCGGGGCGTTGAGGGTGACGTCCTGTTTGCCTCCCTCGATCCAGCGGGCTTCGACGGCGCGTCCGTCGGCGGTGACCCGGGAGATGAATCCGTTGCCGTCGACGTCGAGCGGTCCGCCGTTGATGTTGCTCACGTAGTAGATGTCGCGATCGGAGTCGTAAAGAACGGACTCGGGTGTCTGGAATCCCTCGATGACGACCGGTTTCGCTGCCTGCGCCGGGGCGGCTTCCGCGGTTTCCGTCGCGACGGTCTCAGTGGCGTTCTCGCTGGCGGTCTCGGACTGCTGACATCCGGCGACGAGCACCAGCAGACAGGTGACGGAAAGGGCGATATGAATCAGCCTGGTGAATCTCATGGCGACCTCCTTTCGATAATGCACACTCTGGATGGGGCAAGAGTCTATACCAATCGGGTGAACGCGACCGTTGCCGCCTGTCGGATTGTTGCCGGTGAAATCAGGGCCTGGCGGAATGATGGTAGCGGGCGGCGCGAGCCAGTCGCACGGAGCGGATGCGAATCTGGTGGGCGACGAAGCGAAGCGTCCAGACGAGACGACGTGAACGTGAAGGACCGCGTCCGGAACCGAAGCTCCGGAGGAGCCTTCGGGAAGCGTCTCGCATCTCGAGCCGACGAAGATCGAGGATCGCTCTGTGAAGCTGGAGGTTGAAGATGATGTGCTCGATCAGCGGCTCCGCGGCGGTTCCTTCCCGTTCGCGCCGGAGTATGGAGAAGAGGGCGATCCTCGACCGGTAGGCGCGAGCGAGATCGCGGCTGATGTTCCCGGAGTGGAGGTGGTAGCACCCGATCGGGTACGGAATGTAGTCGAGCCTGAAGTCGAGGGCCACTTCGAACCACTTGAGGAAATCGGCGGCGAGAGGTTCGTCGGTACGAAACGGACCGGTCAGCTCGAAGCACTCCCGGCGCATCAGGACGGCAGAGTTGGCGATCGGATTTCCGAACGGGAGGTGGGACGCGATCCGGCCTCGATGGGGAGGGGCGATGTCGAACAGGGTGTGGTCGAGAAGGCGTTGTTCCGCGTCGACGTAATGCATGTCGCCGTAGACCAGTGCGACCCGAGGGTCGTCCATGATCCGGATCTGGGACCGGAGACGATCCGGGTACCAGCGATCGTCGGAGTCGATGAAGGCGATCAGCTCTCCGCGTGCCTCGGCGATGCCGCGGTTCCGCGCATGGTAGGGCCCCAGGTTCTGCTGATGAATCACCCGCACCGGCGGCCCCCATTCTTCCGCCAGCATGCCCGAGCCGTCGGTCGAGCCGTCGTCGACGACGAGAAGCTCGAGATCGCGCATGCTCTGCCGGAGAACGCTTCGGATCGACTCGCTGAGCATCTCTCTGCGGTTGTAGACGGGGAGAATGACCGAGACCCGAGGTGGGGGCGTGAGAGCGGTGGTCGGGGAGTCGGGCATGGAAGCAGGACTGGGCGGTGAATTCTGCAAGATCTGTCTCGGATCGGATGCACCGTGGCGAGCGGGCTCTGGTACCATCGTGCACCGCACGTGCTGGCGTCAGGAAACCGGCCGTCAGGATTCTAGCCCGGATTTCTCACACTGGCTCGTCGCGAGGAGGCGGAGAGTAGCCTGGATGCAAGGCGCGCGCGGCTTCGGCGACGTAGGCATAGTGGTGACTATGTTGAGGAGCCGAAGCTGTGCGCAACGAAGCAGACAGGCCGCTATCCACCTCCGCAGCAGAGATGGTGTGAGAAATCCGGGCTAGCGCGGATTTCTCACACTGGCTCGTCGCGAAGAGGCGGAGAGTGGCCTGGACAGGGAGGGCGGCGAATCCGGAACGATTCCGCTTTCGCGGCAGGATGGCCCTCTGGAGCTGGATGCATTGAAGAGGCAGGGCGTCGTCTGTTCCGATCGATCTCTACAGAGGTCGCTCCGATTGGCGAGAGCGGGTTGGACAAAGGATGAGCACTTCGAGATGGCTCTGGCGATCCACGACATCTGCAAGGACTACGATGGGGGAGGCGGGCGGCTGGCCGCGCTGGACCGGGTTTCGTTCCGCCTGAAGCGATCGGAGTTCGTCTCCATCGTCGGCCCCAGCGGCTGCGGAAAGACCACGCTGCTGAAGATCATCGGAGGACTGCTGGAACCGACGGGCGGAGAGATCGTCTTTGGCGACGCCCGAGACGGGCCACTCGTCTGCGGACGGCACTGGTATTCCAGGATCATGGGCTGCTGCCGTGGTATTCGGTACTGCGAAACATCGCCTTCGGTCTGGAGTTGCAGTGGGGTCGACCGCGGGAGGAGCGGGAAAGAGCAGGCCCGGCTTTTTGCGACGCAGTTCGGCCTGGCTCGATTCCTCGACAGCTATCCTCACGAGCTGTCGATCGGCATGCGCCAGCGGGTGGGCATCGCCCGGGCGTTCGTCGCCGATCCATCCATTCTCCTGCTGGACGAGCCGTTCGGTGCGCTCGATGCCCAGACCCGGATCATTCTTCAGGAGGAGCTTCTGCGGATCTGGCGGGATCGACGGAAGCTGGTGCTCCACGTGACCCACGACATCGAAGAGGCGATTCTGCTCAGCGATCGTGTGTTCGTGATGACCGGACGTCCGGGAAGGATCCGCGACGAGATTGAGATCGATCTTCCGCGACCGCGAGAGCTTCGGGTGTTCGAGCGGCCGGAGATCGGGGAGATTCGATGGAGAATCTGGAAAATCCTGGAAGAAGAAGTCCGGGAGAGCCTCGCAGCCGGGCACTGAGGATGCGGGTGCGGGAGGACTGGTCCGCGGATCGCCTCGTGCTGCTGGCGGTGGTGCTGATGATTCTGCTGGGATGGGAGATCGCCGCCCGGAGGGGGTGGATCTCCGCGCTCTTTTTTCCAGCGCCCTCGACCATCCTCCTGTCGGTGGCTTCCCTGCTCCGGAGCGGCCGGCTGCTCGACGACTTCGCTGCGACGCTCTTCCGGGTGGTCCTGGGGACGATCATCGGCTGTGTTCCGGCCGCCCTGCTCGGCCTGCTCATCGGATGGTCCGCGCGTCTGAGACGACTGTTCGATCCGGTCATTGCCGCGCTCCATCCGGTGCCGAAAATCGCCATTCTTCCTCTGCTGATGGTCATCTTCGGGATCGGTGAGGCATCCCGGACGGCGGCGATCGCCTTCTCCGCTTTTTTCCCCATGCTGATCAGCGTCAGCGCGGGGGTCCGGCAGATCAGCGGCTCGTTCTTCGAGGTGGTGGAGAGCTATGGCGGCCACTCCAGACAGGTGCTTCGGCACGTGGTTCTGCCGGGAAGTCTGCCGATGCTGATCACCGGGCTGCGGCTGTCGCTGAATGTCGCCCTGCTGCTGACCATCGCGGTCGAGTTCGTCGCTGCGAAGAGCGGACTGGGAGCGCTGATCTGGCTGTCCTGGGAGACCTTCCGAACTGAACGGCTCTACGCCGGTCTGCTGGTCATCTCCCTGTTCGGGATCGGGATGAACGCTCTTCTGCAGCTTTCGGCCCGGCGGTTGATCCCCTGGCAGAAGGACCGGCCGGCCTGAGCCGTTTTTCACTGGCGGCCTGTACAATTCGGGATTCATGGATCATCCGATGAGCTGTTCGTCCCTGTTTCGCCGTCTCCTCGCTCTACTCGAGGGGGCGCGAATCGCGTTGGGTACTTTCCTCCTGCTGACGTTGATGACGCCGGGGGTGGCCTTCTCCGCGACGCCTGAACCGAAGACGGTGACGGAGCTCCCCGCGCCGGCGGAGACGATGGGGCCGGTGTCGCCGGTGTCGCCGACGATCGAGGCTGCTCCGGGAGAGCCCGTGGTGATCGGCGGAGAGACACTGTTTCGGGTTTCGGCCCGGATGGGCTCGTTTTCTCCGGCACAGCGGGCCCGCGCGGTCGAAGCGAGGATCGAGGCAGTGGCCCGGGACCCGCTCGCACCGACGGTGACCGTACGGGTGGTGGATGCGGGCGAGGTCAGCGACCTGATGATCGGTGATCAGGTTGTTTTTTCGGTCAGCGAGGCGGATGCGGCCGCAATGAAGGGAACCCGGGCGGAGCTGGCGTCTCGTCTGGCGCGGGTGATCGAGTCGGCGGCCAATCAGGTCCGGGGTGCCTACACGCTTCAGGCCCTTCTCCTCGACGCCGGTCTGACCGTTCTCGCGACGCTGATTCTGCTTCTTCTGCTCCGGTTCTACCGCTTCCTCTTTCCCGCCGTCGAACAGAAGCTGGAGGCGTGGCGGGGGACGGTGATCCGGTCGTTCCGGATTCAGCGGCTGGAGCTTCTCAGTGCCGACCGGTTCACCGATTTCCTCATCGGGGTGACCGGCCTGCTGCGGCTCGTCTTCCTGGTGGTGACCTTCGGCGCCTGGGCCACGACCGTCCTCAGCTTCTTTCCCTGGACCCGGAACTACAGCCACGTCTTCCTCGGCTATCTGCTGGTTCCGATCCGCAGCCTCTGGGATGCGTTTCTCAGCGATCTTCCGGACCTGTTCTTCGTCCTGGTGATCGCGGTGGTCACCTGGTACGCGATCAAACTCGTCCGGCTGATCTTCGTGGAGATCGGCAAGGGGACCATCGTCATCCCCGACTTCGATCCGGAGTGGTCGGAGCCGACCTTCAAGATCGCCCGGTTCCTGATCATCGCCTTCGCGGCCGTCGTGGCGTTCCCCTATCTGCCGGGCTCCGATTCCCCCGCCTTTCGCGGAATCTCCATCTTCCTCGGCGTTCTCTTTTCCCTCGGGTCGAGCTCGGCGATCGCCAACATCGTTGCCGGGGTGGTGCTCACCTATACCCGTGCCTTCCGGCTGGGAGACCGGGTCAAGATTGCCGATACGATCGGCGACGTGATCGAAAAGACCCTGCTGGTGACCCGGGTCCGGACGATCAAGAACGTCGAGATCACCATTCCGAACGCCATGGTGCTCGGCAGTCACATCATCAATTTCTCAGCCTCGGCGATGCGCGACGGACTGATTCTCAACACCGCAGTCACCATCGGCTACGACGTTCCCTGGCGCAAGGTGCACGAGCTTCTCATCGAGGCGGCCCGGGAGACCCCGGGGATGTTGACCTCGCCCGCGCCGTTCGTGCTGCAGACGGCCCTCGATGACTTCTTCGTACACTACGAGATCAACGCCTACACCGACCAGCCAGGACGGATGGCGGTGATCTACTCGGATCTCCACGCCCGGATCCAGGATGCATTCAATCAGGCCGGGGTGGAGATCATGTCCCCTCATTACGCTTCGATTCGGGATGGAAACGCGATGGCCATCCCCGAAACGAACCGGCCGAAGGACTACCAGGCGCCCTCCTTTCGATTCATGCCGGACAGCAAGCCCGACGTGCCTCGCAAGTGAGCCCGGCCGATCGAGACGGACCTGCCCGGTGGCTCAATGCAGCGAGTCGCTGATTCCCTCGCGAGAACGGTTGCCCATGTCGTCCCGAGCGGGCGGGCGGAGGGGCAAGCGAGGGACCTCCGCCGATGCGAAGATGACTGTTTTGCTGGAGGATCGTGCCTGACGTTGCTTTTGCGCCTGGCGTTTCGTCGTCGCATCGGGTGAGATGTCTCGCATGCCGGCCCCCCACCCGCTCGACATGACAAGGCCACCGGCGGCGCGGTTTCGTTCAGAAGCGGTCGCGCGTTCGGGCGCGGTACCGGCGGCTCCAGGTCAGCGTGGTGCCGTCTTTCATCACCACCCGCGAATCCCCGTGGAACCAGGGCTCGATCTCCCGCACGGCATCGAGCCGCACGATCTCGGAGCGGTTGATCCGCAGAAACTTCTCCGGGTCGAGTTTCTCCGTGATCTCGTTCATGGTCATCCTGCGCAGGTATTCGCCCTCTGCGCTGTGGAACCGGAGGTAGTTTCGCTCCGCACGGATGAGGTTGACCCGGTCGACTCCGAGAAGGTGCTCGCGCTCGTCCTCGGTGCGGACCAGAAGCCGTGAGCTGTAGCGCCGCGCCCGGACCAGATCGAGCATCGCCTCCATCCTCCGGGCCAGATCGCTCTCCGGGACTTCCTGAAGGTGCTGCCGGGCACGGTCGAGAACCTGATGGAGGCGGCTCGCGGCGAACGGTTTGAGCAGGTAGTCCAGAGCATTCACCTCGAAGGCGCGAACCGCATATTCGTCGAAGGCGGTGACGAAGACGATGAGGGGACGGTGATCGGGATCGAGAGCCTCGACCACTCCGAAGCCGTCCAGCCGAGGCATCTGGATGTCGAGAAATACCAGGTCGGGATCAAGCTCCCGGATCTGCCGTAGAGCCTCCCTTCCGTCCGCTGCTTCCCCGGCGATCTCGATTCCGGACTCGGAAGCCAGCAGGGTCTTCAGCTTCTTCCGCGCCGGAGTCTCGTCGTCGACCAGGAGCGCGCGGATCATCGGAGTCCTCCGGAGTGCCGCACCGGGATCGAGGCCGCCACGACGAACCCTCCTCCTGCGCGGTTTCCGGCGGTGAATCGCGCCGCGTCCCCGTAGAGCAGACGAAGGCGCTCCGCGGTCGAAGAGAGTCCGATGCCGCTCGAGAGAAGATCCCCTCGATCGTCGACCCCCGGTCCGTCGTCCTCGACCTCCAGCTCCAGTCGCTCGTTCTTTCGGGCGGCGCGCACCGTGATCACACCTTCGCCATCCCTCTCCGTTCGCCCATGGCGGATCGCATTCTCCACCAGCGGCTGGAGCAGGAGTGACGGGACCAGATCCTGGTCACAATCCTCATCGATCTCCAGCCGGACCGTCAGCCGGGACCCGAATCTCGCCCTCATGATTGCCAGATACGCCTGGAGGGACTCGATCTCGGTCGACAGCGGGACCTCGTCGGTCTGTGCGGTCCGCAGGGATGCCCGGAGCAGCTCCGCCAGCCTTCCGAGCATCTCGTCCGCCGCGCGGGCGTCCTCGTACATGGTTGCCGAGATCGTATTGAGGGCATTGAAGAGAAAGTGGGGCTGGAGCTGAAGGCGAAGGTTCTGGAGCTGGGCCCGGGCCAGAGCACTCTCCAGTTGAGCGGTGTGAATCTCGCGGTCCCTTACGTCCTTCAGATGATTCACCACGTGCACCAGGGCGACGATGATGGTGAAGCCGATCAACTGAACCGGAAACTCCATGAAGTAGCGCACCGGCATGCGTCCGTAGTCATAGGATCCGAGCCCGGCCAGGGGATAGAGCAGCGAGCGTGAGGCCCACATCAGGCTGGTGGCGGCGAGTCCGAACAGGCAGACCGCGACCAGATAGAGGGGCAGGCGCCGGAGCCGCGGCCCCGGCGGAGCGGGCGACGGCGGCAGAGCTCACGGATGGGGAAAAACAGCAGGCCGGTGGCGAGGGCTCCGGTCATCTCGTCGATCAGCGGCGCGAGGGGGCCCTCGGTCGACCCTTCCGCCACCGCACCGAGATAGTGGTAGGTGAACAGAAGCAGTCCGATCCCCACCACGAAGCCAGCCCAGAGGAGAAGTCCGCGCCGGGAGTCGGTCTTCTTCCGAACGTCGGTCGGAGGAAGCGTCGCGCTGAGAAGCTCGCCCATCGCCCCGAGTATAGATCGACGATCCGCGAAATCGGGCGAAGGGAGGGACGAGCGGGATCCAGGTGGGATCAGCGGCGTGAGCTGGAGAGACCGGTCGAAGTGAACCCTCCGCGTTGACGGTCATCGAGGAGCCCGGCAGCGTGCGATGTTCGGATTCGCCCGAGGCTATGGTTCATTTTCCGGGGGGATGCCGCCGGTCAGCAGGCGGAACGCCGCATCGACCTCGACGTGGCCACCCGTGATGACGACGAAGTCGTCCGGCTCCAGGCGCAGATTGGGATTCGGCGGGGCGTGCGATTCGTTCTCCCGGACGACGACGATGACCGTGGCTCCCGTCAGGCGCCGCACGTCGAGCTCTCGCAGGGTCTTTCCGCTCGCGAAGTGCTCCCCGGAGACCAGGAAGGTGTCGACCGCGCCCCGTGCGAGGAGCTCGAGGACGGTCTGTGAGATCTCGGCTTCACGATCACGGAACATCTCGTACTTCTCTCCGCGGAGAACCCGGCGCTGCGCCTGGATCACATTCGACGGCACGTGATACTGCTCGAGCACCCGCGTGAAGATCTCGATCGAGGCTTCGAACTCATCCGCGAACACGTCGTCGGCTCCGAGCTCGTAGAGCTCGTCGATCTCGACCGCCAGATGGGTCCGGACGATCACGTGGATCGCGGGGTTCAGCTGCCGCGCGTAGCGGACGGCTCGCCGCGCCGCATCCGGGTCGGAGATACCGATCACGATGACGCTCGCCTGCTCGATCGCGGCGAGCTCGAGAATCTCGCGGCGGGTCACGTCTCCAAAGATGATCGGTTCGCCTTCCTTGCGGGCGCGCCGAACCGCGTCGCCGTCGAGGTCGATCGTCCGATAGGGGATCTTCACGTCTCGGAGGACGTGAGACAGGTGCTGCCCGCCCAGGCCGTAGCCGACCACGATGACGTGACCCGCGAGCTCTCCTTCGGTCTCGTTTCCGGGCGATTCGACCGCGCGGAGGGGGAAGATCTTTCGAGCCGCGGTGTCGCCCTCCGGGCGAGCGCGATCATGGCCGGTGTCGCCATCATCGTCAGCACGGAGGAGGCGATGAACAGTTGAAAAAGGGTCGGATCGAGAAGCTGTTGCCGAACGCCGACGGTCGCCAGGACGAAGGAAAATTCTCCGATCTGGGCGAGGCTCGCGCCGCTGAGCAGGGCGGTGCGGAGGGGAAATGCCATCAGCTTGACGGTGGCCGCGATGATCGCGAACTTCGCGAGCATGATCAGGGCCGCCGCCCCGAAGACGAGCGCCGGCTTTTCCGCCACGAACCCGAGGTCGAGCAGCATTCCGATCGAGACGAAAAAGATGCTGTTGAAGACGTCGCGAAAGGGGGAGACATCGGCGATGACCTGGTGGCTGTACTCCGACTCCGAGATGATCAGCCCGGCGATGAAGGCCCCCAGCGCGAGCGAGAACTGCAGCGCCTCGGTCAACAGTGCCATCCCGAGACCGGCGAAGAGGGCACCGAACAGGAAGATCTCGCGGATCCGCGCACGGGCCAGCGCGTGAAGCACACGCGGCATCAGACGCCTCGCGACGAAAAACACCGCGACCATCACTGCCACTCCCCCTCCGAACCGGATGACCATGGCGACTGGCGAACTCTCGCCAGCCTCGCCGAGAGCCGGGGCCACGATGATCATCGGAGCGACGAGGAAGTCCTGAAACAGAAGGATGCCGATCACGATCCGTCCGTGGGGTGAATCGAGCCATCGCCGCTCTCCGTAGAGCTTCAGCACGATCGCCGTACTGCTCAGGGTCAGGAGAAATCCGAAAAAGAGCGATCTGCGGAATCCGTAGCCCAGAGCCATCGCGGTCCCGAGCGCCAGAAGCGTCGACCAGATCGCCTGTTGCGATCCCCCGAGCAGGAAGGCCCGGCGGATGTGCCTGAGCCGCTCGAGCGAAAATTCGAGACCGATCGTGAACAGAAGGGCGACGACCCCGATCTCCGCGAGCGACTGGACCTCCTCCGGCTCCGTGATCAGCCCGAAGCCCGAGGGGCCGATCACGATGCCGGTCAGAAGCAGACCGACGATCGGTGGAATCCGAAGCCGCTGACTCGCCAGGATGACGAGGGTGCTCGCGCCCAGCAGCACGACCAGATCCCGCAGCATGGGAAACTCATGCATCCGGTCGAGATCATACAGGAGCGCCGTGCGGTCGTTGCCGTCGAAGCGGGCATCGGAACGCCGCCTTCCAGCCGGCCTCCCGGATGGTGCGTTCCGAAGCACAGGAGAATCATGTCCCTGGGCTCATGCCATTCGGGGCCAGGGCGGGAAGCGCCAGGAGGCAGTTGCCGGGCCCGTCGTCGGAGCAGGGGTGCTCGACTCCCGGGAGAGAGCTCCGCGGGGACGGTGCCCGTCCCCGCGGCAGGATGAATCAGTGGCTGGTCTTCCGGATGAAGTCGGCGACGTCGTTCTTGAAACGGCGAGCGACGGCTCGTGGATGTACATCATGTGTCCCGCCTCATAGTACTTCTGCTCGATGTGCGACGCGATCTCGGGGCTGAGATCCATGTGATCGAACATGTATTCGGTGGCGGCGAACGGCGTGGCCAGATCGTAGTATCCGTTGAGTACCAGAACCCGCAGGTTGGGATTGAATCCCAGCGCATGCGCCAGGTCGACGCCGGTGTTGACGATGGGCATCGGGATGAACGATCCACCGACCCGATGGGTGAAATCCCAGGACCGGAAGATGTTCGGGTTCGAGGTCTTGTAGGTCTTGCCCTGACCGAACTTCAGCTCGTTGTGGTAGTAGTCGAGGAAGGCCGAGGTGAAGGGCGCACTGATCGCTGCCGACTGGGGATCGTACTCCGCATCCTCGGCCAGTGGGTCGAAGGTGAAGCCGAGAAACCGCGAATCGAGCCGGCCGACCGTTTTCCGTTGCTCCTGCATCAACTGATGGGTGTATTCGCCTTCGGTGACCCGAAGATTGGCGTCCCGGATGTAGTCCTTCGACAGTCCGGTGTACTGGTGCAGCTTCTCGATGATCGCTTCCCGCTCCGCATCGGAGAGCCGGTCTCCCTTCATCAGCGCGGCGCTGTACGGTCCGAGCGCCCAGGCTCGTACTTCGTTCAGGAAGGGCTCCAGCTCTGCCGGCTTGTTCGGCAGGGCGTCGTGGTACCACGAGGTGGCCGCGAACGTGGGGAGGAAGAGCGCATACGGCCGCTCATTTCCCGGCCACTCGAAGATGGCTTCGAGATCGAGAGCCACCGAGACCAGGACCACGCCATTGAACGCCATGTTCCGGCGGGTCTGGAGATAATCGACGACTCCCGCGGAACGGGTCGTGCCGTAACTCTCCCCCAGCAGGTACTTCGGTGAGTTCCATCGTCCGTTGTCGCTGACGTACTGGGTGATGAATCGTCCGATCTGGTCGATGTCGGCGTCCACGCCCCAGAAATCCTTGTCCTTCGCTTTTCCGACGGCCTTGCTGATGCCGGTGCCGACCGGATCGATCATCACCAGATCGGTCACGTCGATGATGCTGTACTGATTGTCGACGACCTGATACGGCGGGGGAGGGGTGGCCTCGGCGTCGGTGGTGACGACGCGGCGTGGCCCGAGAGCTCCGATGTGCAGCCACATCGAGGCGGAGCCGGGGCCACCGTTGTAGGCGAAGGTGATGGGTCGATGGCTGCGATCGGTGATGCCGTCACGGGTGTAGGCGACGTAGCCGACGCTGGCGACCGGCTCGTCGTCATCGTTGCGCAGGATCAGGGTTCCCGCCGTCGCAGTGTACCGAATGGTGGTGCCCCCGATCACGACGCTGTGCTGGGTGACCGATTGTTCCGGAGCCGGAGCAGCCTCCGGAGCCCCCTTTTTCGCGGCGTCAGCACCGGGATCGTCCGCGAACAACGGCGCTCCGGCAAGCAGAAGCATGAGTACCAGCAGACTCGACAGCACTTTTCTCAACGTGTTCCTCCTTGTCTGGGGTGAGTATTCTGGAGACGCATCAGTATAGATGAGGGGCGAGAGGCGAGAGGAGAGAGGGAGGCGGGGGCGAGAGGCGAGGGCGAGAGGCGAGGGGCGAGAGGCGAGGGACGAGAGGCGAGAGACGAGGGGCGAGGGGCGAGAGGCGAGAGGCGAGAGGCGAGAGGCGAGGGACGAGAGGCGAGGGGCGAGAGGCGAGGGGCGACAATAGCGGCCGTGCTGGCAGGCGGCCGTGTCATGTCGAGCGGGCGGTGGATGGGCATGCGAGACATCTCTGCCGATGCGACGAGGAATCTCCAGGCGCAGAGCGTGCGGGGCCGTCCTCCAGCAAAACGATCCTTTTCGCATCGGGGGAGGTCCCTCGCCTGCCCTTCCGCCCGCCCGCTCGGGACGACAATGGCGGCCGTGGCGCGAGGGAATCGGTGCGACGGCTCAATCGGTTTGCGCCCACTCCAGAACTCCAGAACTCCAGAACTCCAGAACTTCAGAACTTCAGAACTTCAGAACTTGCGCGCAGCGCGTATCCCTCTAATGTCCGGAGTCGTTCCAGCGGCCGAGCCATTCGTTGAATTGCTCCGGGGGAAGAGGGCGGCTGATGAAGAATCCCTGTGCGGCATCGCATCCGAGGCTGGTGAGGGTGCGGAGGGTGCGCTCGTCTTCGACTCCCTCCGCGACCACCCGCCGGCCGAGCTTGTGCGCCAGATCGATCGTGGCGTGGACAATCGCCGAGTCGCCTTCCCGCGCATTCATCTCGGTGACGAACGAGCGGTCGATCTTGATCTCGTCGAATGGGACGTCGCGGAGGTTTGCCAGGGAGGAGTAGCCGGTGCCGAAATCGTCGAGCGAAATGGACACGCCGAGGGTCCGGAGCAGCGAGAGAATGACCATCGCCTTCCCCGGATCGCTCATGATCGCGTTTTCAGTGATCTCGATCTGAAGCCGGGATGGATCGATGCCGCGCTGCTCGAGGATCTCGGCAATGGTTTCGGGCATCGACTCGTCCTGGAGGCTGGATGGCGAGAGATTGAGGGTGAGCTGAATCCCGGTATCGCCCCATTGCTCGAGCTGGGTCAGCGCGTCCTGGAACACCCGCACGGTCAGCGACCGCATCAGCCCGGCATTCTCCGCCAGGGGGAGGAAGCTGTCGGGAGGAAGAAGCCCCTCGTGGGGGTGGAGCCATCGGACCAGCGCTTCCACATGGGTGACCTTGCGGGAGACGAGATTGATCATGGGCTGGTAGTGGAGGATCAGCTCCCCACCGGAGATCGCCTGCCGAAGATCGGTTTCCAGGGCCAGACGGCGAGCAGTGTTCTGCTCGTGATCGGGAGAGTAGAACTGGAATCCGGCGTGATTCTGCTTGGCCCGGTACATGGCGATGTCGGCGCAGCGAAGCAGGGAAGAAGCATCCTGACCGTGATCGGGACAAACGGCGATTCCGATGCTCCCGGAGATCGTGAGGCTCTGCTCGGCGAGAAGGAAGGGGGTCTCGAAAATCTGCAGGATGCGATGTGCGAGCTCCTCGGCGGCGCGTGCACCGGAGATCTCCGGGAGGAGGATCGCGAACTCGTCACCGCCGAGGCGGGCGATGGTGTCGGAGCGCCGTGCGACCCGTCCGAGCCGGTGAGCGACCTGCCGGAGCAGCAGGTCACCGGCGTGATGTCCGAAGCTGTCATTGACCGCTTTGAAGCGGTCGAGATCCATCATCAGCAGAGCGACCACCGCTTCGGTGCGGTCGCGGACCAGCACGGCCTGCTCGAGCCGGTCGAACAGCAGGACCCGGTTGGGAAGCTGAGTGAGGCTGTCGTACTGCGCGCGTCGCTCCAGGGCGAGGGTGTCGATCCGGCGGTCGCTTCCATCCCGGACGAACAGGATCCAGTGGGACACGTGCTGATCGTCGCCCCGGACCGGAACCGCGCTGAGCTCCACGGTGAACTGGGCACCACCACGCCTGCGGGTGAGCCCCTCGGCCTGAAACGCCTTACCCTCGAAAAGACTCTTCAGAAATTCATCGAACAGCGCGCTTTCGTCATCCTCGAAACGGAGGATCTCCGAGGTCTGTGCGAGCGCCTGCTGACGGCTCCATCCGGTGATCCGGGAGAATGCTTCGTTGACGAAGGCGATGCGCGGGCCGCTCTGTTCGACCGCGGGGGTGAGGATGGCAATCCCGTCGGTGGAGTTTTCCACCACCGTACCCAGCAGGCGGAGTTGTTCCTCGGCCAGTCGCGTCTGCGCCAGTTGAGCGCGGAGCTCCTCGTTGGAGCGCAGCAGTTCACTGACGGTCTCGGTCATCCGGTCGCGTCCATGGTTCACTTCCGGAGTTCCCCGGAGTCTCGCAACCTCTTCCCGGAGAGCCTCGAGCTCCCGAAGCAGTTCTCGCAAACCCAGCGGTGTGATCGACATGAATTTCCGCGCCCGGACCTCTGATGATTTCAGGATTCGCTCGTGGTGACTCTGACGCCGCAGTCTAAACGAAGTTGAACCGGATCGGGCGTGATGAACGAAAACGGGACTCGCCAGCACTCTCAGGGCCGTCGAAGCTCGATCTGAAGGGCCTTGAGTGCCAGGCTGATGTCGAGCAGGAACAGGATGACGGAGGCGACGATCGACAGGACGTTGACGGTCAGCATCGCCACGATCGTGACACGCAGGTCGAAGCGGGTGAACGCCGTCGTGATCAGCAGCAGAATCATCACCACCGAGGCGAGGATGCTGAACACCAGAAGGCCGATCGACCATTGCAGAATCCTGCAGCGCCGGAACAGGACGCTCGCCTGGATCAGGTCCTCCGAAGCAGGCGTGGTGGATTGCTGAACCTGCCGGTTGAGCGTGCGGGTCCGATCGATGGCCCGCCCCAGACGGTTCGTGGCGGATAGCAGGAGCAGTCCCACCCCCGAGATCAGCACCATGGGCTGAATGGTCATCTGAAGCAGGCGGGAGAGCGCTTCGAGGTTCATCGCCGGATCGTCCTCGCGTCAGGTGCCGGCGGTCTCCGCCGGCTCGATCAGCAGAATCTCCCAGCCGGTGGCGCCCTCCATCAGGGTCGCCTTCGAGTGGTGGACCTGGTCGAGCTCATTCCGGATCGTTCCCGACTGGAATGCTTCGCCGAGATCGTTGGGGATCCACTTCCAGTCGAACAGAACCGTGGCCTGATCGTTCGGTGCAGGCTGGACCGAGACCACGTCGAGCATCTCCTTGCTGGCCAGCGGAACCAGTTCCACGAAGCCGTTCTCCCGCACCAGGAATCGTTTGTCGCTGGAGGCCCTGTCGGTCAGAGTGACGTCGCCCGCCTCGTCCAGGCGAATCCATCCGGCCGCGGCCAGTTCCTCGGCCGAGCGATGGGTCCAGTCGTTCATCATCGAGCCTTTCATCGGAAGGCTGAACGAGACCCGGGTGAACCGGTAGTCGCCGAATTCCGGAGATCCGGAGATCAGCGATTTCGCCTCCTCCGGACCGGGCAGGGCGAGGTCGCTTGTCGCGGAGGTGGCGACCGTGGCCGTTGCGGTCTCCCGGGATTCCGATCCTCCACAGCCGGGAAGAGAGAGGATCAGGAGGAGACCGAACAGGAAGGGAATCGATCCGAGTCGGTTCATGGGCAGAACATATCCCCGCGCGGCTGGACGATGCAACATCACGGTTCGCGGATCGTAGTAAGACTTCGATCACCAGCCTGCGAATCCGGCTCGACCCGGGTCATCACCAGAGAAGGAGTTGTCCTGATGAAAATGTCCGCCGTTCTGTCTCTCTGCTGCCTGCTGCTCGTTCCGCTGATGCTTCAGGCTGAAGATTCCGCACCTCCCTCGACCCCTGAGTGGGTGACCCGAAGCAATGAGAACGCGAAGGTCCTGCTCGATGTGATGGCCAGACAGAGTCCCGAAGCCGCATCGCGGTTCGGGGTGGAGGGATTCGACACCGAGATCTTCCAGCTTCCCCCGAACTACGAGGAGAAAGCGATTGCCGACATGGAGGCGGCGCGGAAGATTCTCTCCGAGCGGCTGAGCACCGAGAAGGACGCCGCGGTCCGTCAGGATCTGGAGATCCTCATCCATGCCGTTGACCAGGAGGTCGAAGGGACGCGGATCAGCGAGAAGTACGACCTGCCCTATTTCGATCTGTCGCAGACCGTCTTCTTCGGAATCCGGTCGCTGCTCGATGATCGCGTCCCTGCGGAAAGGCGACCGGCAGCGCTGGTCCGGTTGAAGAAATACGCGGGGCTGGAGAAGGGCTACACCCCGATCACGAAACAGGCCGAGGCGGTTCTCCGTGCTCGCCTGGACGACGGAGACCTGCAGGGTCCGTTCGTCGACAATCTGAAGAAGGATCTCGCCAACAGTCAGCGATTCATCGAGGGTATCGAACAGCTCTTTCAGAAGTACCAGATCAAGGGCTATGAGAAGCCGTATGCGGCGCTCGAGAGTCAGCTCGCCGAATACAACGCGTTTCTCGAGAAGGAATTGATGCCGCGGGCCCGCAGCGATTTCCGTCTTCCCGCGGAGCAGTACAGCCACGCGCTGGCCGAGAGTGGCATCGACATGCCGGTCGACGAGCTCGTCAGCCGTGCCAAGACCTCCTTCCGCGAGATTCAGAACGAGATGCAGACTCTGGCCAATCTGATCGCGAAGCAGAAGGGCTACGCCTCGTCCGACTACCGCGACGTCATCCGCGAGCTCAAGAAGGATCAACTGGTCGGAGAGGCGATCCTTCCGCACTACGTGAACCGGAACAAGCAGATCGAAGCGCTGATCCGGGAGCACCACGTCATCTCTCTGCCGCAGCGGGAACTGAAGATCCGTCTGGCGAGCGAAGCGGAGAGCGCCGCCACGCCCGCGCCGCACATGGATCCGCCCCGGCTGATCGGCAACACCGGGGAGTCGGGATACTTCGTGCTTCCCCTGCGGATTCCTTCGGACTCGGGTAAGGGGGATGTCGGATTCGACGACTTCACCTTCGACGCGGCCTCCTGGACGCTCAGCGTCCACGAGGGCCGGCCGGGCCACGAGCTCCAGTTCGATTCCATCATCGAGAAAGGAGTTTCACAGGCCCGGGCATTCTTCGCCTTGAACAGCGTCAATGCCGAGGGTTGGGCGCTCTACATGGAAGCGGAGATGAAGCCTTACGAGCCGCTGGATGGGCAGCTCATCGCGCTGCAGCACCGCCTGCTCCGCGCCGCACGCGCGTTCCTGGATCCCGGCCTGCAGCGGGGAACCATCACCCGCGACGAGGCGTACCGGATTCTCGAAAACGAGGTGGTGGTGTCGCACCCGATGGCCAATCAGGAAGTCGAGCGCTACACCTTCTGGGCACCGGGGCAGGCGCCTTCGTATTTCTGCGGCTACTCCCGGCTGATGGAGATGCGGACTGACGCCGAACGGATCCTCGGCGATCGTTTCGACCGCCAGTCGTACCACGACTTCATCCTCTCCCAGGGGCTGCTCCCCCCGCGGTTGCTGCGTGCCGCCGTGATGGATGAATACGTGCCCGCTCACCAGAAGAAACCGGCCGGTATCGAACCGTAGAGGATCACTCGATCAGGAGCGGGGCGGGCATCGTCGACGGTGCCCGCCCCGGAGATCTTCGCTCCACGATCCACCCGTGGCCGCCCTGTCCCCGATAGAATCCCTCCATGGTCGAGGTAAGCGACGCGGGGCGGAAGGTGGGGGAGCACTGGATCTGGCGGAATCTGAACCTCACCGTCGACCCCGGCGAGCGGGTGGCGATTGCGGGCCCCTCCGGATCCGGCAAAACGCTTCTTCTCCGTTCGATCGCGGCTCTCGATCGCCTCGACGAGGGGAGCATCGCGATCGACGGGGTCCCGATGGCTCAGTGGCCGATGCCGCGTCTCCGCTCGACCGTTCTCTATCTTTCGCAGACACCGGTGATGATCGAGGGGTCGGTCGAAGACAATCTCCGGCTGCCCTTCACGCTCGAGGAGCATCGGCAGCGGTCCTTCGACCGGACCGTCACCGAGCGGCGGCTGGGACGGCTGGATCGAGCATCGCGGTTTCTTTCGGCGAAGGCTCTCACGCTCTCCGGGGGCGAAAAGCAGATCGTCGCGTTTCTCCGGGCCCTTCAACTCGAGCCGAAGGTCCTGCTCCTCGACGAGCCGACGGCCAGCCTCGATCCGGAGCAGTCCGCCAACATCGAGCGGCTGGTGAGCGATTTTCTGCAGGAAGATCATTCACGGAGTGCGATCTGGACCAGCCATGATCCCACTTTGCTGGGGAGGGTCACCGACCGGCGGATCGATCTCCCCCCGGCGGGAGAGGCATCATGAGCGGACCTCTGCAGATCGGACTCTGGCAGCTCGCCGTCGCCGCGGCGCTGCTGCTGGTCAATGTCGTCCTCTCGGTGGTGCTCCGTCTGGGACTGGGCCGCGACCTGGTGGTCGCAGCGGTGCGGATGGTGGTGCAACTGGCCCTGGTGGGACTGGTCCTCGACTGGGTCTTCTCCACCCGCAATCCGTGGATCATCGTCGGGATCGCCCTCGCCATGGCCGCAATTGCCAGTGTCGCCGCGGTCCGCCGAACCAGCCGCCGATTCCCCGGGATCTACTGGGAGAGTCTGGTGATGGTCGTCGGAGCATCCTTTCTGGTCACCGGCGTGGCGGTGGTCGGCGTGCTGCAGGTCCGTCCATGGTACGAGCCGCAGTACCTGATTCCATTGCACGGGATGCTCCTGGGGAATGCTCTGACCGGGATTTCGCTGGGACTGGACCGCTTCATGGAAGGTTGCGTGGAGGGTCGAGCCCGGATCGAGATGTTCCTCGCGCTCGGCGCGACCCGGTGGGAGGCGGCCCGTCACGACTTCCGTCGGGCGGTGCGAACCGGGATGATTCCCTCGCTCAACTCGATGACCATCATGGGCATCGTCAGTCTGCCGGGGATGATGACCGGACAGATTCTCGCCGGGGCTGCTCCGGGCGATGCAGTGCGCTACCAGATCATGATCATGTTCATGATCGCTTCCTGCGTCGCACTGGCCACGGTCGGCGTCGTGACCTTCGCCTTCTTTGCGCTTCTCCGCGCGACACGAGCTCCGGAGCGAGCTTCTCGATCCATCGCGCTGATCCGCCCTCGCAGCAGGAGATGGTGTGAGAGATCCGGGCTAGAGTTTCAGCTTCCGGAACGCATCGGGGATGGGGGACTCGAAGCGGAGATCCCGCTTCGTGAAGGGGTGCCGGAATCCGAGCACGATCGCGTGCAGACCGAGGCGGCCGATCGGATTGCTCCCGCTGCCGTAGCGAGGGTCCCCGATGACCGGATGTCCCTGCTCCGACAGATGAACCGCGGATCTGATGCTTCCTTCCGGTTTCCAGGGTCACTTCGAGCAGGCTGTAGCGGGTTCCTTTCTGGAGCGTCCGGTAATGGGTGATCGCCTCCTTCCCTCCGATCGGATCCTGCACGCTCCGGACGCTGAGGGTCTTTTCCGACTCACGGAGCCAGGAACGGTAGGTCCCTTCAGGCTCGGTCATGACGCCCTCGACGATTGCGACGTAGCGGCGCTCGATGGAGTGGGCGGAGAAGAGGTCCTTCATCGCCTCGAACGCCTTCATGTTTTTCGCCACGACCATCACGCCCGAGGCTTCCCGGTCGAGACGGTGAACGATCCAGGAGCGTCCGCCACGGTGGCTCCGGGCGATGAAACGGGTGAGGATCTTCTGAAGGGTGCGCTCCGATTCGCCGGCGGTGGATGCGGTGAGAAGGTTCGGCGGCTTGACCACCACGACGAGATCGTCGTCCTGCCAGAGAAGCTGAATCTCCTCGGGGAGTGTGAAGGCGGTCCGGCGTTCGCCGACGTCGACCTGATCCCCTTCGATGAGCTCCCGCGAAGCCCGTTTTTCGACTTCGCCATTCACCCGCACCCGGCTGGTCTGGAGCATCTGCCGGAGCGTGGACTTCGAGGAGTCGGGAAACATCGAGGCGAGGACCTCGAGCAGCAGGGTCGGGTTTTCGATCTTCAGGGCCACGGCTGCCATGATGCGCACTTCGGAAATCGAATTCAACGAGGGTGCGGTCGACATTGCCTGGGTCGAGATCGGGATGCCCAGTTCCCATGACGGAGCGCGCTCTTTCCTCGATGCCCGAACTTTGGGATCATGAGCACCTCGTGAGCGAATCGATGATCCGCAGCGGAGCCTCGCCCGCCTTCGGGTGGTCTCTCGTCCGGCAGTCGCTGAGCCGGCCCTGCCGGGTGACCGTCTGGATGGTACTTCTGGTGATGATGATTCCGTTCTACCTCGTCATCGCCCAGGAGATCGACCGGAGTGGTCTGCACGTTCCGCGACGGCTCTGGACCGGATGATCCCGGTCGAGCCGGTCTGGTCGCTGGTCTATGGCGCGCTCTATCTTTTCCTGATTCTCCTGCCGGTGCTGGTGGTCCGTGAGGAAACGGTGCTCCGGCGGACGGTCTTCGCCTACCTGATGGTGTGGTCGATCGCCTACGTCTTCTTCATGGCAGTTCCGACGGTAGCGCCGCGGCCGGCGGAGGTGATGGGTTCTGGTTTCGGGGTGTGGGGACTCCGTGCGCTCTACGGAGCCGATCCTCCGTTCAATTGTTTTCCCTCGCTGCATGTGGCGCACTCATTCGTCTCCGGTCTGGCCTGCTTCCGGATCCACCGCGGCGTGGGGAGAACCGCGATCCTCGCGGCGGCGCTGGTGGGATTGTCCACGCTCTTCACGAAGCAGCACTACGTGGCGGATGTGATCGCGGGAGCCGCTCTGGCGCTGCTTGCATATGCAATCTTCCGCTTGCATATGCAATCTTCCTCCGACGAACCCCGCGGGACTGTGTCAGCGATCTCGATCGCCGCGCAGCCCCGGCCCTGGCTCTGTGGACGGCCGGGATGATCACGGTCGGACTTGGTTGCATCTTCGTGCTGTACTCGATGACGCCCCCTGGAGGTCAATGATGAAATATCAAAGGGATTCTCTTGCTGGTGATCGGACTCGTCCCTGGTCGATTGGCGGCTGGGAACTGCAGGTCCAGCAAAAGAAACAGGAGATCCGGACGCTGGTGATGGTCAATCATCTGGAGCGTGTGTCGCTCGCGGCGGACACGCTGTCTCAGCTCCCGCCGGGTTCCGGGAAGGCCGAAGATCTCCAGCTCCTGATTCTGCGTTCCGCGCTGACTGAACTGGAGCGGGAGTCGGCGGCCGGCGGTTTGGACGTCCCTGTTCCGATTCCTTCCCTGCTGGAAGGGCTGCACCGCGCCGAGAGATATGCGGCCTCGCACGGCGATCCTGAACTTGCCGGGAAGGCCTCTCTCGTTTCGCAGCGTCTGTCGAGCGGTGCCTGACCACCGCATTCTCCCTGGAAACCGGCAGCCTCAACCGCCGATGTGGATCGCCTGCCGGTCCATTCCGAAGTTCGTCTTCGACGGCTCCATTCCGATCACCTGGAGCTCGTAGTTTCCGGGCTCCGGCGGTGTGAGCTCACCTTCGAACTCGCTCGTCTCCCCGGCGTAGTGCATCGGTGCTTCCGCGAGGATCCTTCCGTTCCGCACCAGGCGGGCGACGATGGTCTTGCTGTCGGCGTCCCAGAGCCCTCCGGGCTCGATGGGGCAGCCTCACGTCATCACCATCCGCGCCCGGATGTGCAGCGTTTCGCCGGGGGGGAAGCCTTCGCCTTCCGCGGGGGACTGGATCTCGACAATGAAGCCATGAATCTTCAGGATCACCCCGTCGCCGGTGACGTCCTGTCCCGGGATCAGCAGCATTGTCGTCGATGCGGTCTGGGTGGCCTGCTTTGCTCCCAGCGGTCCCTGGGCGGAGATTTCCACCTCGGTCGGCTGGCTGAGCGGAATCGCCGCGTGGAATGCCGCCGCCTTGTCGGTATCGTAGATCGACTCGCCGCGGACCTGCGGCTCCTTGACGATCTTTGCGGTATCGCCGGTGCCGCCCATCTGCGTCCCTTCGGCGAGGAGCCTTCCCGTCCTCACGTCGCGAATGGTGATGCGAGCACCACCCACGTGCGTGCCGATGATCTTCGCATCCTCGGCAACGGCACGCACCACGACATTGGTGACGATGGGTGGCTGAGCCATGCCGGTATCGGTTCCGGCCGTTCGGCATCCCGTTGCCGGAAGAAGAAGGAGCAGGGCGAGGGGTGGGAGGAGGAAGGAATACCGGTGCAGGAAACTCATTTGTGGATCTCCATCAGAGGGCAGAGGATACGAGGGAGATGGTATCGCAAAAGGAGTTTCAGGACCTGGTGGCCGATGCTCTCGACGGGCTTCCGGAGGAGTTCATGGAGCTTCTCGACAACATCGTGGTGATGGTCGAGGAGGAACCGACGCCGGATGACCTGGGAATGGTCGAGGATGAGGGTGAAGAGCTTCTGGGGATTTTTCGCGGGGTGCCCCTGACCGAGAAGAGCTGGGAGATGACCGATCTTCCGTCGCAGATCGTCATTTTCCGGGGGCCGGTTCTCCGATGCTGCCGGACGCGGGAGGAGGCGGTCGAGGAGATCCGGGAAACGGTGATCCACGAGCTCGGCCACTACTTCGGCCTGGAAGACGAGGAGATGCCGTACTGAGGATGAATCGATGATGGATCTGGAGAAGGCGAGTCCCGAGGAGCTGCTGCGATACAGCCGGCACATGGTGATTCCCGAAGTGGGGCCGGAGGGGCAGCGGAAGCTGGGCTCGGCACGGGTGTTGTGCGTGGGAGCGGGCGGGCTCGGATCTCCGGCGCTGCTCTACCTCGCCGCGGCGGGCGTGGGGACGCTGGGGATCGTGGACCGGGATACGGTCGACCTGAGCAATCTCCAGCGGCAGATCGTCCATGGAACCGGGGACGTGGGGCACTCGAAGCTCGAATCGGCCCGCAAGCGGCTGGAGTCTCTCAATCCGGGAGTCGAGCTCGAGCTGCACGACGTGCTTCTGAGCTCCTCGAACGCCCTCGAGATCATCGGCGCGTATGATCTGGTAATTGATGGAACAGACAACTTTGCGGCCCGGTATCTGATCAATGACGCATGTTTTCTTTCGTCAAAGCCGGACGTTTATGGCAGTATTTTCCGGTTCGACGGACAGGTTTCGATCTTCGGGGTCGAGGGAGGACCGTGTTACCGGTGTCTTTATCCCGAGCCTCCGGAACCGGGGCTGATCCCGAACTGTGCCGAGGCAGGCGTGCTTGGGGTCCTGCCGGGAATCGTGGGCACCATTCAGGCGACTGAGGCGATCAAGCTCATTCTCGGAATTGGAGAGCCGCTGGTGGGACGGTTGCTGCTGTTCGACGCCCTCCGGATGGAGATGCGGAGCGTGACGATCGGCAGGAACGCGGACTGCAGTCTCTGCGGCGATCATCCGACAGTTCGCGAGCTGATCGACTATGAAGATTTCTGTGGAGTCAGGACCGAAATGCAGACGAATTCGAACACCGAGATGACTGTGCACGAGCTGAAAGAGCGGATGGATGCGAATGAGGCTCCGACGCTGCTGGACGTCCGGGAGCCCTACGAGGTCCGGATTGCCAGCATCCCCGGTGCGACGACGATCCCTCTGGGGGAGCTGCGGGGACGGCTCGGCGAGCTGAACCGTGACAGCGAGATCGTGGTGATGTGCCGGACCGGAAAACGCAGTGACATGGCCGCGCGGTTCCTTCGGGATCAGGGATACCGGGCCCGCAATCTCACCGGTGGAATTCACGCCTGGTCGGAACAGATCGATCCGACACAGCCGAAGTACTGAGGGCCGCCATGGAACGCCCGGCCGAACAGGAATACGCCCCTTTCTACGCGGGCTACATCGCGGGGATCGCCGAGAGCGACGACGTGATGGCCATCCTCGCGGCCCAGCGGGCCGAGATGTTCCGGATCGGAGAGGCAGTCGGTGCGGAGCAGGAAGCCTATCGCTACGAGCCGGGCAAGTGGAGCATCCGGGAAGTGTTCGGGCATCTGACCGACGCCGAGCGGGTGTTCGGATATCGAGCGCTCTGTATCAGCCGGGGGATCCGGCCTCCCTGCCGGGGTTCGACGAGAACGAGTACGTGGCGGCGGCGGGCTTCGATCAGCGCCGGCTCTATCCCATCACCCGGGAGTTTTCGATGCTCCGGAACGCGAATCTCGCGATGTTCCGGAGTTTCGACGAGCAGAAGTGGCGGCGGATCGGCACCGCCAACGGATCGCCGGTCTCGGTGCGGGCGATCGCTTTCATCATGGCAGGTCACCTGCGCCACCACCTCGAGGTGTTACGCAGCCGGTACGGGATCATTCCTCGGGAAGAATGACGGAAACGCGGTCCCGCGGCGTGGGGATGAGCTGCGACAGTGAACGGATCGATGCGCGTCACACTCCCTCCGGAAATCCCAACCCGTTGCGGGTCGCGTCGGATTCATCTTCTTCCCTCTGGATTGATCATCGACCAGGGACCTATATTTCGGGAGGGAGACCGCTCGAAAGCCGGCTTCCGGGAGGAGTGAGATGATCATCACCTTCGATTGCTATGGGACTCTGATCGACTGGGAGGGAGGCATCGCAGATGCCTTCGAGAGTGAGGCGATCAGGCAGGGGCATCCATACAGCCGCCAGCGGGTGATCGAAGCGTGGCATTTCGAGGAGCCCCATGTTCAGGCGGAATCATTCCGTCCGTACCGCGAGGTCCTGGCCCTGACCGCCGAGCGTGTGCTCGGACGGATGGGCTGGGAGTGCCATTCCGGATGCGGGGAGTTTCTGGTCGAGAGCTTCGGCGACTGGTCGCCGTTCGCCGACACGAATGGGGCGCTCGAGGCACTGGCGGCGCGCGACTGGATGCTCGGGATCCTCTCCAATGTCGACGACGATCTCCTGGCGTTGACGCGCCGGCACTTCACCGTCGACTTCGATCTGGTCGTGACGGCGGAGCAGGTGAGGAGCTACAAGCCCGCTCTCGCGCATTTCGTCGAGGCCCGCCGGCGGATCGGCGAAGACCGGTGGCTCCATGCCGCGCAGAGCTGGTTTCACGACATCGTCCCCTGCGTTCGCGAGGAGATCCCGGTCGCGTGGATCAACCGGAAAGGTGAGCCGGCACGGGGGACGGAACGCCCCGATCTCGAGGTAGACGATCTGCGTGAGCTGGTGGATCGGATCGAGATCCCGGTGGCCGGCTGATCTCGGGGCTCCGGGCCGCTCAGTTCTCTTCGACGTATTCCGCGATCTTTTCGCGGACCTCTTCCGGGACGGGTGTCGGGGTGAACTCGCCCTGGCGGACGGAGACCAGAATGTATTTCCCGGTCGCCACGACCTCGCCCGGTTTCTCCTTCCTCTGCACCTCGAAGTCGACGTGGAGCGAGCTCTTTCCGAGATGGCCGAAATAGACCTCGACGACCAGAAGCTCGTCGAGCGTCACCGGCTGAAAGAAGTCACACTCGACCCGGACGCGCGGGAGCCAGACCCCGATCTCGTCGAACAGATGCCGATAGCTCAGACCGCATGAACGGAACAGCTCCGCCTCGGCCAGCCCGAAAAAGCGGAGATAGGCCTGGTAATTGATGATGCCGGCGGCGTCGATGTCTTCCCATCGGACGTACTCTTCGATGCGGTAGCGGGACAGGATGATCCTCCAGTGGGCTCAGCTCGCCGACGGCTCCGTTGAAGCCGCGGCGGAAGGTTCGGATCCACCCGAGGGGCTCTGCTCTCGAGTCGACGACTGCTCGGTGGCCGGAGGTGTGGGGCGTTTCCGCGACGGCGGCTTTTTCGTCGAGGTGGATCCGCCGGCCGGCTTCTTCGAAGACTTCGCCGCGCTCTTTTTTCGTCCGGAGCTCTTCGCCGCCGACTTCTTCGCGGTGGATTTGGGGCGGGTCGACTTCGATCCTGCGCCCGATCTCCCGGATGATCCGGTTCCTGCTGACTTCGTGGACGTGGACTTTCCGGCGTAGGTTTTCTTGGCACCCGCCTTTCTCGATCCGGACTTCTTCGCCCCCGATTTCGAGGGGGACTTCGCTTTCGGGCTCTCGTCGTCGGTGTTGCCGGCGCGGGAGGCTGCGGCCTGTTTCGATGCGCGCTTCTGTTCTTCATGGATCCGGCTGTAGTACTCGATGGCGGCGCGGCCTGTGGCCTGAACGGCGAGGTAGTTCAGTCCGGCGCCGGCCACCCCCCCGACCAGTGGGGCGAGGTCTGGGATCTTGCGGGCGAGATAGCGACCGCCGATTCGCCGGCCGAGTGCCTCCGCGGCCTCACCTTCCAGCCCCCGCTCCACCAGATAGCGGACACCGCGGCGTGTGGCGGCTGCGCCGGTGGAGACCGCCAGCACGGCGAGCACCTCCCGGAAGCGTTCGTCGTGGTCCGGGCTCTGGTCGTAGAGAAAGGCGATCATCAGGACCAGACGGCTCTGCTGGACCACCAGGTTGGCGATATCCGGAGCCATGGCCATCAGCCCGATGGCCCCTCCGGGCGCGCCTGCCCCCGCACCGACGGCGGCGGTGGTGAGCGCCGCCCGCCGGGTGAGGATCTTCGCCAGTTGAGCCCGGGAGGCTTTTGGCTTCTCTTCCCTGAGCTTTCCGACGCCCTGCTGAATGGACTCCAGATCGATCTCGTGAAACAGGGTCTCGAGAATCTGGTGGAAGCGTTCCTCGATCATTTTCATGGATGGAATTTTCATGATTCTGCTCCCATGGAAGATTCGAGCCGGATCCGTTCCCTCCGGATCATTCTAAATCCAGCGGGTTGGGAGTGAAACGGGAATCGTGGTCACTGGTGCGGCGATTGAATCAGAGAGGATGTCCGCAATGGGAACCGGCGCGAACAGAGGAGGATGGGCCGACGGCCGCGTGGCGGTCGTCTCTCTGTTGCTGACGCTCGTCGTGCTGGTGGGATGTGTCGAGAAGCCGGAGGATCCGCCGAAGCCGGTGGCCGCGGTCACCACCCCGGAGATCCAGCATGTGTCCCGCTCGGAGGCCGCCCTTCGTGCGGCCGAAAAGCTCGCCGACTCGGACCTTCCGCGAGCGATCGAGATCGCCGAGCGAGGGGTCAGTCAGAATGAAACGGATGAGACCGCGGTGCAACTGCTCCTCCTGACCGGGCAGCTGGAATCGCGCTACGAGAAAGAGTACCGGCAGGCGCTGGCCAGAGAATCAAGCAGCCGGAAGGCACGCGAAGCGGTCGCCGCGTACGAGCGGTTCGCGTCGCGCCATCCCGAGCAGTTCCTCTGGGACGAGCCTGGGGGGGTGTGGCTTTACAACGGTGCTCACTTCCGGCAGATCGTACGTCAGTTCCCCCGGAGTGAGCTGGCCGATGATGCGGCCTGGGAGCTGACCCGCCTCACCCGGACGGGAGAATGCGATGGGATCGTGGAGTGCCGGATCGAGCAGGGATTCACCCCGCTCGCCCAGTTCATGGTGAAGTACCCGGAGTCGGCATTCGTGCCCCAGGCGGTGGAGCGTGTCGACGAGACGTTTCGGGCCGAGCTTCCTGCCGATCGCGATTTGAACGTGTCGACGGCACACTTCGATCCCACCGCCATCCGCACCCTTCTCGGTCGCTACGATCAGATCGCCGGGCTTCTCCCTCCGCCATCACGGGCCCGGGCCTATGAGACCATTGCCGATCTCTACGTCCGGTTGGGCAATCCGGAGCGAGCGCGCTACCTCTACCAGTCGATCCTCGACGAGGTGCCGAACTACGAGCACGCAGCCCGGGTTCGCGGCGAGCTGCAGCATGTCAGCGCCTCGGCGCCTCCGAGCGGGAATCCCTGAGGGAACGAGCCAGGTGACCTGGCGGTCTCCCTACGGGGCGCCCAGATCCTGTCTCTGAGTGGCCTCCGCCTGCGACCAGGTGTGAACCCAGTCCGGAAGGAGTGGTGAGGGGCCGTGGAAACCGACCTCCGCGAGCATCGCCTTCGGTGCGATGGTGGTTCCGCCGTGCCGGAAGATCCCCTTCACCGCGCCGACGGCCATCAGTTCGCCGCCGACCTCGAACCGCTGCTCCAGATAGACCCACCTGGCGTCGAAACCCAGCAGCCGGGTTCGGACGGTGAACCGGCGGAAGGCGCCGATCGAGCGACGGTAGCGGATGATCGCCGAGCCCACCACCGGAAACCAGCGGCGCCGCATCATCACCCGGAACAATCCGTTCCGAATGATCAGGTCCAGCCGTGCGGCATCCATCAGGCTGAGGTACCGCCCGTTGTTCAGGTGCAGATAAAGATCGAAATCCGTCGGCAGGACCCGGAACGTCACGGTCGATTCGTCGAGCACATCGATCCTCGAGCGGAACGAGCTGCGGATGAAGACCAGAACGAGGCGGAAGAGAAGGTTCACGGCATCACGACTATCGGGGAGCTCCGCCATCGGCATCGCCGGGGGCGGGAGGCTGGTTCGGGTTGTCGGGCGAGCCTGGAAGCACCGGAATCCATTCGCCGGGTTGAGGATAGTTCATCCGGTCTCCCATCTGCTTGAAATAGACCTCGGTGGTCCGGATCCGCTTGCCGTTGACCAGCGTCGTCGAGGGGATCTCCCTGGGGGGGGCATTCTCTTTCACCGGAATCCGAACCACCGCGCGGGAGGGATCGCTCAGAATGGCGCCCTGCCTGGTGATTCTGACGCCCGGTGCGTAGAGCTCGGCATTGGGAGGAAGGTTCCTGATCTGCATCGGTGCCTCGTCGATGCCTGGAGCCTGAAAGACCAGAGTGGCATCGCCGTGGGGGATATCCAGGATGACGAACGTTCCATCGGATTGAAGTCCTCCGGATGCGAACTTCACGTTCGGGACGTAGACATTGGTGTCGGGGTAGGGGTTGTAGTGGCGTCCGACGATCCCCACCGAGTCCGGACCTTCGTTGAGCCCCTCGATCCCGATGATCCAGCCGCGCACGCTGGCCGGACCCTGAGTGATCCGTGATTGCGGTTCGCCGCAACCGGCCACAAGAACGATCATTCCCAGCAGAAGGATGGGACAGATGCGATCACTCATCGAAGGGCTCCTCCCTGTCTCAGGAACGTTGGGAATCGAGGTGCAAAACATGGCGAAGACCATACCAGACCATGCCGATCCATTCGTGAATCATGTCGGTGGACATCATCAGTCCGGAGGTCTGGGGAATGAGGTCGGTCCATCGGATCGGGCTCGCACTCTCGGCCAGAGGTGAGATCGAGACGTGATGAAAGTGGCGCCTGAACTCGCCTCGTGCTCTTCGTAGGTGCCAGACCGAGCTCACCAGGCCGATGCGGGTGTCGGGAGTGATCCCGGGCAGCCGGGCGATCTCGATCGGGTGCTCCATGGTATTTCGTGATCGGGTTTCGGTCCGGATCCGGGACGGGGGAACGCCCAGCCCCTCGGCGAGTCGCGCCATGTGACCGGTCATCCGGCTCAATCCCGAGTCCGGCGGTGCTTCTCCGGACATGATCATGCGCGCGGATGGGTGCAGCTTCCACCAGCGCACTGCCGCAATCACCCGCTCGACCGTGTCGGCGGAGATGTAGCGGCCGTGATCGGAGTAGCCCCCGGAGAGCACCACGATGACTTCGGGTGGCGGCGCCTCGGCGTCCGGTGTCAGCAGAAGGGATCGCTCCAGCAGAGCCCCGGTCAGAGGCATCGCCAGGATGGTGAGGAGCAGCAGCGCCAGGCCGAGAACCGTCAGCGCACGTTTCGGCCGCCGTCCGCGGGATGGGTGCCGGAAGAGCTGGATCCAGCAGACGAATCCAACCACCAGAAAGACAAGCAGCGGCTCAGTGAGCAGTTTTCCGAAGTTCAGCACGAAGGCATTGTATTGCGCCCGGCGGCGGTTCCAGCGATAATCCAATATAAGAATGCCTCTTTGCCGACGAGAAAGTGGATGGGCGGGAGTGGAGATGTCACGAAAGACCTTCGTTACGGCGATCGTACTGATCCTCAGCCTGGGGAGCTCTCCGGGCCCAGGTGGCGGGGACTGCAACCCTGAGCACCGCGGCGGGAGAGCAGGAGATCACCGTCGTCGAGCAGTCGGACATCGTGTTCTTCCCCGTCGACACGGTGTTCCAGGCGCTGGGCGGCACCATCCAGCCGAAGGACGACGGCGGATTTGAGGTCCGGATGGGAGCGCTCCAGTTCTCCTTTGGTCCCGACAGCCGTTTTGCCGTGTATCAGGACGAGCTGATCGACATGCCGGCAACCCCGGTCGTGGTGGAGGGCCGGCCGTTTGCGCCGATCCAGCTCTTTCAGGGATTCCTCCGGCACCAGGATCTGGGGGCGCAGTGGGATTCCACCACACGGACTCTCTCCGTCGGGCCTCTCCAGCGGGAAACCATCTCTGCCGACGTGTCGGTGGTGGAAGTGGAAGGGATTACCAAGGCGGTATTCCAGTTCTCGCGGAAGGCCGACTATGCTCTCAGACGAGGGACCGGAGCGTGGATCCTGAAGTTCCGTAACCCCCTTCAGGCGCCATTCGGCGAGAAGCGGTACGACGATCTTCACATCGCGCGGATCGCCTTCCGGCAGGATGAGATCGAGATCGATCTGACCTCGCCGAAGATCGCGGCGAACGCCTACACGCTGCAGAATCCCTTTCGCATCGTGCTGGAGCTGAAGCAGGAAAACAGCGCGGGGCAGCACCCGGGGGGGCCGGCGCTTCCGCCGCGGAACAGGCCGGCGCCGGGGATCCGGACCGTCGTGATCGATCCGGGTCACGGGGGCAAGGAAGTGGGAGCGACCGGACCGAATGGCGTGCTGGAGAAGGATCTCACTCTGGCCATCGCGCAAAAGGTCAGGGACATCCTCACCCGCACGCTCGGTGTCCGGGTGATCCTCACGCGGGACGATGATTCATTGATCTCGCTCGATCAGCGGACCGCTCTGGCCAATCAGTTCCATGCAGATCTGTTTCTCTCGATCCACCTGAATGCCGCTCCGATCAAGACGGCGCGCGGCTCCGAAACGTACTTCCTTTCACTGGAGGCCTCGGATGAACGAGCACAGCTCGCTGCAGATCAGGAGAATGATCCTTCCGGGACCGGCGGGCGGAACTCCGATCTGGATCTGATCCTCTGGGACCTCGCCCAGCAGCGCTATCTGAAGGAATCGAGCCGCTTCGCCGAATTTCTGCAGGATGAGCTGGCCGCTGCGACCGGAATCGAAAAGCGTGGCGTCAAACAGGCGCCGTTCCGGGTCCTGCTCGGTGCGACCATGCCTGCCGCTCTCGTCGAGGTCGGATTCATCTCCAACTCCGAAGAAGAGGCGCGGCTCGAAGATCCCGCCTATCAGACCGAGATCGCCCAGGCTCTGACCCGTGCCGTGGCGCGATACAAGACCGAATACGAATCCCGCTCGTCGCTGGCAGTCTCCCAGGTCCGGCCGGAGACCTCACCGTCCCCCCAGTCACCACCGGCTCCCGTCGATTCCGAACCCGGGCCGGTGCAGACGAGCCGGGGTGGCCATTCAAGGAGCTGATCGTTGTCCAGAATCCGCGCTCTGTCTCTCGTGGTGATTCTGCTGCTCGCGGCGGCCGGGTGCCGTCAGGAGTCCGGTGCGCCGCCACAAGCGAGGCGCCCCGCCGCGCCGAAGGTGGCAACACGCACCGTCACGCTCTATTTCGAGTCGCCTCAGATGCTTCTCGCCCCTGAGCGGAGGGAGATGAGCCTTCCGGAGGTGGAGGCGAGCGCGGCACAGCGCGTGGTGGAAGGGCTGGTCGGTGGCTCCGCCAACTCCACCGTCCCGCGCCTGTTCCCGGAGGACACCGTGGTCCGGGCGACCTATCTGCTCGCGGACGGCACCGCGGTGGTCGATCTGGGCGGCCCCACACTCGCAGCCGGATGGAACACCGGGAGCCATACCGAGATGATGGCGGTCTTCTCGATCGTTCAGACACTGACCGCGAATTTCGACTCGGTCAAGCGCGTCCGGATCGTCGTCAACGGGCAACCCGCGCAGACTCTCGGGGGCCATATCGACATCGACCGGCCCCTCACACCTCTGCCGTCTCTGATGGCCACAAAGTGAGCTCGCACCCGCCTGCACTGGCGGTTTGTGAACTTCCTGTTACGCTGTGAAATCTTTCACAAAGTCGGCTTGAACCGTCGTATAATCCTCCTGTCGCACAGAAATGACTGGATGGGCAGGCGGAAATCACGTCGATTTTTCAACCTGCCAACAACTGATGAAAAACATCAACTTCCAAAACATCTACCAGACATAGCCGCGTTCAGACCCGTCACCACAGTTTCCCAAACCCCATCCAGTAGAGACACCGACCCCGGCCCCCCAGGCCGGGGTCATTTTTTTCAGGTTGAAAGGCGCGCTGAGACTGCACGCCACGCATGGCCATCTCTTCGGATCCGGTTTCCGGAGCTGCGTTTTCAGCGTGCGAGGATGACCAGGGCGCGCTCGACCAGAAGACGAGCGTCAGCGTTCACATGGAGGCGGACTCCCCCCTCCATGGTGGCGCGCGCGGAGGCGAGCAGGCGGTCGCGGGGCACCGAGGAGCGGATTCGGGACACCTGATCGGGGTGGATGGAATCCGCGGGATCGAGAGCGGCGAGGTCGCGAAGCACCGTGGCCAGGACTCCAAACGACCGGACCGGGTCGTCCGCCGCTCCCACGGACGTGCCGATGCTGAGCAGCGCGCCGAGGTCCCGGTTCGATGCAAACCTCGAGAGGGCCTCGACGATCTCGACGGCAAGCTCCACGTTCTCGCGGCCCGCCTCTTCCGAGTCGGCGTCCGCGACCAGACGCGCCTGCTGGATCGAGATGCTCTGCTGGCGGGCGATCTCGGACGCGGGACGCGGAGCGGAAGGTCGCAGGGCAATGACCTGAGATCGGGAACGGATCGTGGGCAGCAGAAGATCCGGCGATCGGGTCAGCAGGATGAACAGCGTGTCTCCCGCCGGCTCCTCCAACGTTTTCAGGATCGCGTTCGCTCCACTGGTCGTCATCGCCTCGGCCGGATCGACGATGAACACCTTGACCTTTCCCTCGAACGGTCGGAGGCCCGCCGCCGCGACCACGTCCCGGATCTGCTCGATCGAGATCATCTTCCGATCGTCGGCGATCTCGGTTCGATGAATGTCGGGGTGGATGTCGCGCTCGATCCGGCTGCAGGAGAGACAGTCATCTCCGGTGGAGCCGTTCAGGCAATTGACGGCCTTCGCCACCCGGGTGGCGATGGCGGAGAGAACGGCGGGAGGCTGTCCGTGGAGAATCAGCGCGTGATGAAGACCGCCGCTCCGCGCGGTTTCGAGAAGAAGATCGACCGGTGTGCTCATGAGGTCGGTGCCGGGAGAGTGAGGGGAATCGAGGCGGCGCGTTCCTGCAGTGCGCGGGTGGTCCGATCGAACACCTCCTCGATCGAGCCGCCGGCGTCGACCACCAGGTACCGCGAGGGATGTTCCTCGGCAAGGGAGAGATAGCCTTCCCGGACGCGCCGATGAAAGCGGAGGTCTTCCCCTTCGAGCCGGCTTTCCCGGGAGAGGTCCTGTTCCCGGTTTCGCTCGCGTGCGCGGTCGAGTCCGGTGCCCTCCTCCAGGTCGTAGATGAGCGTCAGGTCGGGCTCGAGCCCCTCGGTCGCCCATTGGTTGAGCTGGCGAAGCCGGTCGAGATCCAGCATCCGACCGAAGCCCTGATAGGCGAGGGTGGCGTCGGTGAAACGGTCGCAGATGACCACCGCACCCCGTTCGATGGCCGGACGGATCACATCCACCACATGCTGACGGCGGGAGGCGGCGTAGAGGAACAGCTCGGACACCGCATCCATCCCGTCTTCCTGAGGGTCGAGCAGGATTGCCCGGATCCGGTCTCCCAGGGGGGTTCCGCCGGGCTCCTTGGTGAGCACCACGTTGCGGCCCGCGGAGCGGAACCACTGCGCCAGGCGCTCCGCCTGCGTGGTTTTCCCCGAGCCTTCGATTCCTTCCAGAGCCAGAAACGTTCCGCCGGTCATGAGCGTGTCATTCTACCCCTGATCCGAGCTCCTGCAACCCGTCACGGAGTCCCCGGAGATACTGTTGACGCATCAGTGTCTCGAAGACTGCCGGACGCGCTGCGAAGCGTGCGCGCTCCCCCAGCCTCGCGGCGAATCGCAGCCACCGTATGCGCAGATCCGACGCGAGCGGCCGATCCTTCAGCTCCTGAACTCCGAGGAAGTGATGAAGCTCCGGGTGCTTGCTGTAGAAGATCGCGCCCGAGCGTCCCACGGTGTACTGCCTCCGCATGAAGCTCTCCACGGTGGTGGGGTGGTGATGCCGGGTGACCGCGAGAGCGTTGTAGTGGATCTTCAACCCTTTGCGCTCCAGGCGGAACGCGAGCTCGATGTCCTCCCATGCCGCGGCAGGGAACGAGGTGTCGAAGGGGTGAGCCACCATCAACGCCCGGTCGAGGGAGATATTCGAGGTGTAAAAGAAATTGAACGGCACCACGCTGCCGTGCTCGATCAGTCCGTAGCCGAACTGCAGGCCGGATTCGTTGATGTAGTCCATGAATGCGGTGACCCGGTCCTGGGGCGGCCATCCGGTGTATCCCAGGCACGCCACCATCGGATCGCCACCGCAATCCCGATGCACCCGCGCGTGCTCGGCGAGAAAACGGGCTTCCGGAACGGTGTCGTCTCCGATGAAGAGTACATAACGACCGGAGGCGAGGAGGACACCGCGGTTGCGGGCACTCCCGGGGCCGCCGTTCGGCTGGATCTCGAATCTCACCCTCATCTCGAACCGGTCCTGTTCGAGGGCGTCACGAACCGTCGTGGCGGTCGAATCCCTCGACCCGTCATCCACGACGATCACCTCGAACGGAGGGGCGTCCTGCTGATGATCGAGTGCCCGGAGCACTTCCATCAGCATGTCGATGCGGTTGAAGGTGGGGATGACGACGGAAAAAAGGGGAGCCATGTCGTTTCGGGAGAGTGTCGAGCCGCGGGCCCGGGATTCGGAGGCGGCCAGAGAGCTCATGCGCTCGTTCCGCCGTCAACGCAGAGGGTCTGCCCGGTGATTCCGCCCGCATCGTCCGAGAGGAGGAAGGCGACCGTCGAGGCGACCTCCCCGGGGGTGACCGCGCGACGCATCGGAATCTGCCGGATCATCTCCCGTTTCGCCTCCGGGCTGAGGTCGCCGGTCATCCCGGTCTCCACCAGGCCGGGAGCGACGCAGTTGACCCGGATTCCGCTGCGGGCGACTTCGCGCGCCAGCGATCGGGTCATGGCAATCAGTCCCCCCTTGGCCGCGGCGTAGTTGGTCTGTCCGACCACCCCGTGAAGGCCCGAAAGGGAGGCGAGATTCACGATGGAGCCGCCTCGCTGGCGCATCATCAGCGGCAGGACCGCCCGGGTCATGGCGAAGACGCCGTGCAGGTTGGTCTCGATCACGTCCTCCCACTCTTCGCCGGACATGTTGTAGAGCAGAGCATCCCGCCGGATGCCGGCATTGTTGACCAGCCCGTCGAGCGAGCCGAACGTTTCAAAGACCTGATTGGCGATCTCGTGGCTGCGATCGGCGTTGCGGACATCTGCCTGGAGTGCCGCGACCCGCTCGCCGAAGGTGCGTTGCATCTCGGCGGCGATCGATTCCGAGCTCTGCCAGGTGAAGGCGACGGAGTGCCCGTCGTTGAGCAGGCGCTCCACGATGGCGCGGCCGATACCCCGCGTGCCTCCGGTGACCAGAATCGTACTCATGCCGGTGCGTTCATCGACTCGGTCAGCGATCGGAAAACGGCCAGCCCGTCATCGTTGCCGAGCACCATCTCGGCGCAACGCTCCGGATGGGGCATCATTCCCAGAACGTTCCTCTGCGCGTTGCAGATCCCGGCGATGTTCCGGCTCGAGCCGTTCGGGTTCGCCTCGTCGGTGATGCGGCCTTCGGAGTCGCAGTAGCGGAAGACCACCTGGCCATTCGCTTCCAGCCGGTCGAGCGTCTCTTCGTCGGCGTAGTAGTTCCCCTCACCGTGAGCAATCCGCAGATGGATGATCTCTCCCTGCTCCATCGACGAGGTGAAGGGCGTATCGGTCCGTTCCGTGCGCAGAGGAACCTCCCGCGAAACGAACCGGAGGTTCCGGTTCCGCATCAGCGCTCCCGGAAGCAGCCCCACCTCGGTCAGGACCTGAAAGCCGTTGCAGATGCCCAGCACCAGTCCTCCCGCCTCGGCGTGCGCGCGGACCGAATCCATGATCGGGGCGAACTTGGCCAGTGCTCCGGCTCGAAGATAGTCCCCGTAGGAAAAGCCTCCCGGAATGATCACGCAATCCGCTCCACGCAGATCCGTATCTCCGTGCCAGATCAGCTCGGCCTCGGCGCCGACGATCGTGCTGGCGACGTGAAACGCATCGTGATCACAGTTGGAGCCGGGGAGGACGATGACCGCAAATTTCATTTCGAGTTCCTGTTCGAACTGCCCCGCGGCAGCGCCGCGGTCGCCGGGTTTCAGGGCTGGCCATCGGACCAGGCCAGGACCTGCCCCGCGGGGATGCTCACATAGACGATCCGGCGAGCCGAATCATACCCGATCGCATGCGCGGCGACACCATAGATGGACCGCAACCGGACCCGGCGCGGCGAGGCCGTAAATCCGCCCTGGACTCCGCAGCGCTTCTCGCCGAACAGCACGGTCCGGGGATCCGGTCCGAGCACGGCGATCTGCGCTCCTGCCTCCTCCGGCAGGCAGAGACGCTCTCCGCTGACCAGATCGCCGAAGCGAAAGGTCATCGTCGGGGTGCCCCGGGTGTCACGCTCGAGCTCCGGACCCCGTTTCATGGTGAACGGCCGCTCGCCCATCCAGTCGTCGGCAAAGACCACCAGGGACCGATCGCCGTCGGCGAACAGAGCCGCACGGATCGTCCGGTCGGTCTGGAGCGGCTCCCGGTCGATCTCCTTCATGGTTGCCGCATCCCACATCGAGACCACCGTGGCCGGACCGTTGGAGAACTGCTGACCGCCGACCACCGCCAGGACCGATCCATCCGATGTGGTGGCGATGGCCATCGGATCGACGGCCTCGATGTTCCGGATCTCCCGCTCTCCCGCCGCATCGAAGACGTGGACGGTCCGGCCGAGGACGTAGAGATACCGGCCCTTCGGGTCCGGGATCGCATCGCGGACCATTTCACCCTCGAGCGTGATCTCCCTGAGAACGTGCAGGTCGGGGAGCGAAAGAACGGTGACGCTCTCGTCGCTGCCGTTGGCCACGACCAGGTGGGTTTCGTCCGCATCGATCCGGAGGGTGACGAGATCCTTGGTCGAGGCGATCTCGGGGTGATCGAGCACCACTTCCTTCCGGATCGCCCCGCTCTTCGGGTCCAGGATCGCGACCGACTGGTGCTCGGCGAGGCCCACATAGACGGTGCCGTCGCTCGTCACGGCGATTCCGGCGGGCTTTCCGGCGACGGACCAGCGATGGAGGAGCTCCGGTGCCGGATCCCTGCCGGCGGCGAACAGGGAGGTGGCGCCGACCAGCAGGATCAGCAGGATCCTAGTCCTCGATCGAAACGGAGTAGTCCTCGATGACGGTGTTGGCGAGGAGGTGCTCGCACATGTTGCGGAGCTTCTGATCGATCTGTTCGCGTGTGTCATCGGTCTGGGCAAGCGTAATGCGAAACGTCTTTCCCGCACGGACATCTTCCACGCCGGCGAATCCGAGCGTCTGAAGAGAGTGCTGAATGGCCTTGCCCTGGGGATCGAGAACGGCGGGTTTGAGCTCCACGGTGACGATGGCTTTCACGAAGCTGGCTCCTTTGTCGGCAACGATCAGAAAAGCGCGAGCTGGCGCTGGGGGGCCCGGGTTTCGGGCAGGGGACGGCGATCGATCTCGATGGGCTCTCCCGGCTCGTCCTGCATCGAGACGCGCAGGTCCACCGAGGCTCCCATCGCCTGAATCAGATCGGTGGCCATGCCGCGCACGATCGACTCGTGATTGTTCTGCTTCGAAAGGTGAATCAGGCAGAGGGTGCGGAGCTCCTCGCCGATCAGCACGCGGAGAGCCGCCATCGAATCGTCGTTCGAGAGATGGCCGAAGCGCGACATGATCCGGCGCTTCAGACTCCAGGGATAACTGCCATTCCGCAGCATGTCGAGATCGTGATTCGCCTCGAACAGGAGGGCGTCACACCCGGAAAGATGCTCCCGAACCTCCGGCAGCACGCAACCCATGTCGCTGGCCACCCCCAGCCGCGCACCATCCCGCGCCTCGAGAACGAAGCAGACCGATTCGGCCGCGTCATGCGAGGTTCCGCAAACGTGGATCTGCATCTCTCCGACTCGGAAGGTGGCCCTGGAGGCGAATGTCCGTACCGGAATCGTCTCCGGCTCGATCCGGCTCGCCTCCAGCGTTCCCCTGCTCAGGTGGACAGGAATCCCGAACTTCCGGGCGATCGCCTCGGCACCACGAATGTGGTCGGTGTGCTCGTGGCTGATCAGAATCGCATCGATCTCTTCAATCCTGCGGTCGATGGCCTCGAGGCGCCGCTTCGTTTCCCGGATGCCGAAACCGCAGTCGACGAGCACCCGGGTGCCTTCGCTTTCCACGAAGTGGCAGTTTCCCGCGCTTCCTGATCCCAAGGGTATGACGAGCATGAATGTCCGGTGGTCCTCCGCCCCGCTCTTCGAGGATAAGGCAGAACGGCGGCGGTGCCAAGAGGTGAGAGGTGAGAGGTGAGAGGTGAGAGGTGAGAGGTGAGAGGTGAGAGGTGAGAGGTGAGAGGTGAGAGGTGAGAGGTGAGAGGTGAGAGGTGAGAGGTGAGAGGTGAGAGGTGAGAGGTGAGAGGTGAGAGGTGAGAGGTGAGAGGTGAGAGGTGAGAGGTGAGAGGTGAGAGGTGAGAGGTGAGAGGTGAGAGGTGAGAGGTGAGAGGTGAGAGGTGAGAGGTGAGAGGCGAGAGGTGAGAGGTGAGAGGTGAGAGGTGAGAGGTGAGAGGTGAGAGGTGAGAGGTGAGAGGTGAGAGGCGAGAGGTGAGAGGTGAGAGGTGAGAGGTGAGAGGTGAGAGGTGAGAGGTGAGAGGTGAGACGGTGAGAGGTGAGAGGTGAGAGGCGAGAGGTGAGAGGTGAGAGGTGAGAGGTGAGAGGTGAGAGGGGAGGTGAGAGGTGAGAGGTGAGAGGCGAGAGGTGAGAGGTGAGAGGTGAGAGGTGAGAGGTGAGAGGCGAGAGGCCATCCCACACGACGCTTCTACATTCGTTCTCGCTCGGGGGAGATGTCTCGCATTGCCCGGCCGCACACCCGCTCGACATGACAAAGGGGCCAACGGCTGCATCGAGAGAGACCCTGCACGAAGAAATCGGCCGCTACCGCTGATGCCCTCGCCGAAACGGTCTCCCTTGTCGTCCCGACGCGCGCCCTCCCTCGGGAACGTACCCTCGCCAGACCCGAATCGCCGTCACACCTTCTCACCTCTCACCTCTCGCCTCTCACCTCTCGCCTCTGGGATAGAATGGGCCCGGTCATCGATTTTGCAGCACGAGGAGCTGATGGAACGATTTGTCGTCGAAGGAGGTCGCCGTCTGGAGGGAACCATCCGTCCGGGCGGGAACAAGAATGCGGCGCTGCCGATCCTCGCTGCCTGCCTGCTGACCGACCAGCCGGTGGTGTTGCGGAATCTGCCGGACATTCAGGACGTGAGGATCATGCTCCAGATTCTGGAGCAGCTCGGAGCGACGGTGGAGCGCCGCGAGCAGAACGTGGTCCGGATCGAGATCGCTGGGGAGTGCTCGTCCGAGCCCGATCCGGAGCTGTCGAAGAGGATCCGCGCCTCGATCCTGCTCGCCGGGCCACTGATCGCCCGCTGTGGTCAGGCCAGCGTGGTCAAGCCCGGGGGAGATGCCATCGGGCGCCGGCGTGTGGATACGCATCTGCTCGCACTGGAGGCGCTGGGGGCGCAGATCGAGGTCTCCGCGAATCAGTACCGGATGAGTGCTCTCGAGCTGAAAGGCCGTCGCATCTTTCTGGATGAGGCTTCGGTCACCGCAACCGAGAACGCGGTGATGGCGGCGGTCCTCGCCGAGGGGATGACCGAGATCTACAACGCGGCCGCCGAGCCCCATGTCCAGGATCTCTGCCGGTTCCTCAATCTGCTGGGCGCCGGGATCGAGGGGATCGGGACCAACTCTCTCCGAATCGAAGGGGTCACCAGCCTTGGCGGGGGAGACTTCACCATCCCCAGCGACCATATCGAAGTCGGTTCCTACATCGGACTGGCGGCCGTGACCCGAAGCGAGATCCTGATCGAGAATGGCGTCCCCGAGCATCTGGAATCGGTTCAGTTGATGCTCGAGAAGCTCGGCCTGGAGATCCGGATCGAAGGCCGCAATGTTCGTGTGCCGCGGGATCAGGATCTGCGCGTCCGTTACGATCTGGGAGCGGCGGTTCCGAAGATTGATGACGGGCCGTGGCCGCTGTTCCCGGCGGATCTGCTCTCGATCATGGTGGTCATCGCGACCCAGGCCGAGGGAACGGTGATGATCTTCGAGAAGATGTTCGAGTCGCGCCTGTTCTTCACCGACAGCCTGATCGGGATGGGGGCCCGGATCGTCCTCTGTGATCCTCACCGGGCGATCATCGTCGGGGGTCACCGGCTCTACGGATCGGAAATTACCAGTCCGGACATCCGGGCGGGGATGGCGCTCCTGCTGGCGGCACTCTGCGCCAAGGGAACGAGCATCATTCACAACATTCAGCAGATTGATCGGGGCTATGAGCGGATCGATCAGCGGCTGAACATGCTCGGCGCGCACATTGTGAGGGAAGAAGACCGCTGAACAGAGAACCTGAAGTCCGGCGCGCGGGGTCACGGCGCCGGTGTGTGGAGGGAGCGTGAGCGAAGCCATCGGCGAGACCCGGGCGGGAGACCGGCGGCTGCGTCTGCCTCGTCAGCGCGATCTCGTGCTCGGCGGCGTCCCGCGGGTGATGGGAATCCTCAATGTCACCCCGGACTCCTTCTCGGACGGGGGCATGCACCTCGCTCCGGAGGCGGCGATCGGGGCCGCTCTGGCGATGGAACAGGATGGAGCCGCGCTTCTCGACATCGGAGGCGAATCCACCCGTCCGGGCGCGGATGAGGTAGCGGTGGAAGAGGAGTTGCGGCGGATCCTTCCGGTGATCCAGGGGATCCGGTCGCGGAGTGCGATTCCGATCTCGGTGGATACCCGGAAGGCTGCGGTTGCGGTCGCGGCACTTGATGCCGGGGCCGATCTCGTCAATGATGTCAGTGCACTTCGCCACGATCCGGCTCTGTCCGAGGTCATCCGGGAGCGTGGCGTTCCGGTCATCCTGATGCATATGCGCGGTGATCCGCGGACGATGCAGAGGGAGATTCACTACCAGGATCTGATGGGTGAGGTCGGGGCGGAACTGCGGCAGTGGCGGCAGGATGCGATCGATCGCGGCATCGACGCCTCGATGATTCTGGTGGATCCGGGCATCGGATTCGGCAAGAGCTTCGATCATAATGTGGAGATCCTCGCTCGTTTTGGTGAGCTGGCGGGGATGGGACCGGTGGTGATTGGTGCCTCGCGCAAGGGTTTCATCGGTCATCTGACCGGGCGAAAGGATCCGGAAGGAAGAGTGGCCGGTTCGCTGGGGGCCGTGGCGGCCGCGGCGGTCGGCGGGGCAGCGATCATCCGGGTGCATGATGTCCGGGAGACGGTGGAGTTTCTGCGAGTATTCACCGCGGTGATGAAAGTGAAGGGATGACGGATTTTTTCGATCGGCTGAGATTGCTGCAGTTCGGATGGCGCGATGCAATCGACATCGTGATCGTGGCCCTGATCCTGTACAACATCCTGGTCCTGATTCGGGGCACCCGGGCGATGCAGATGTCGATCGGACTGCTGATTCTGATCGCTGCGAACTTCGTCGCCTCCACCCTCAATCTGGTGGCTCTGGAGACCCTCTCCCGCGAAATCCTCTTCTACCTTCCGTTCGCCATCATCGTTCTTTTCCAGCACGAGATCCGGCGTGCTCTGGCCAGTTTCGGGAGAAATCCACTGGTGGCATTCCTCTCCGAGCGGCCGGACGCATTCGAGGGCGATGCGGTGGTCAAGGCGGCAGGACGGCTCGCCGCGGACCGGATCGGCGCCCTGATCGTCGTCGAGCGGACCCAGTCGCTGCGGATGTACACCGACAGCAGCAAGAAGCTCGATGCGATCGTCTCCTATGAGATTCTGGTGACGATCTTCACGCACAACACTCCGCTCCACGATGGAGCGGTGGTCATTCAGGGGAACCGCATCGGGGCCGCCGGGGTGTTCCTGCCCCTGAGCGCGAACGTGGATATCTCCAAGCAGTATGGCACCCGTCATCGCGCCGCACTGGGACTGAGTGAGGAGACCGATGCCTTCGTGGTGGTCGTCTCCGAGGAGAACGGCACGATCGGCGTGGCCCTGGACGGTGTGCTCTACGAGAATCTCGATCCCGATACTCTGTCGGAGATGCTGCGCATCCACGTTGCACCGAGGAGACGCCAGGGATGAAGATGAAATTCAGTCTGGCGGACGGGCTGAGTGCCAACTTCGGCATCAAGGTCGTGGCCGTGGTGCTGGCCGTGACCATGTGGGTCCTGCTCTCCGCCCAGCGCCGGGAGCGGACCTTCGAACGAGCCTTCGATGTCCCGGTGGCCATCGTCGGGGTTCCCCGGGATCTGATCATCACCACGCCGCTGCCCGATTCGGTCAGTGTGCGTCTCCGCGGCCGGCTCTCGGTTCTGCGGGGACTGTCGTCTCAGAACCTGGAAGCGACTCTCGATCTCAGCTCGGCGGAAGCTGGAGAGGTCGACGTCGCGATTACGCCGCAATCGATCAATGCCCCCCCGGAAGTGGAAGTGGTCTCGATCGACCCGTCACGCATCACCCTGCGGGTGGAGCCGCGCAGCCAGCGGCTGGTCCCGATCCGGCCGTATCTGGTCGGCGAGCTTCCGCCGGGATATCTGGTTGGAGAAGTCACGGTGAATCCGGAACGGGCGCTGATCTCCGGGCCGGAATCGCTGATCCGGGACTTTACCGAGGTGGTGACTGAGCGCATCATTCTCTCAGGCCGCACCGCGCCGTTCCGGCAGCCGGTCGGTCTGGTCGCCGACCATCCGCTGGTTCGGGTGCTCGAGCCGGCGACCGCTCAGGTCACCGTGGTGGTGATTCAGGAACCTCGCGAGGTGCCGCCCACCGACACGGCGGGCCAGCGGACACCAGCCGCAGCGGGCGGTGGGAAGCGCGGTCCGGGCTGATCAAATCGAACACAGGAGCCCCAATGAGGAAGCTGTTTGGAACTGACGGGATTCGTGCCCGCGCCGACGAGTTCCCACTCGACAGTGCGACGATGATTGCTCTGGGCGAGGCTCTGGCGCACCGGCTGAAGAAGGCCGGCTTCTCTTCGCCTCGCGTCCTGCTCGGCGGCGACACTCGCGAGTCGGGTCCTCGGATTGCCGCCGATCTCGCCCGCGGACTCCGCGAAGGGGGCGGACGGCCGGTGATGATCGGAGTGATTCCCACCCCCGGCGTCGCCTGGCTCTGCCGGAGTGAAGAGGCCGCTGCCGGGATCTCCATCTCCGCATCCCACAATCCGTTTCAGGACAACGGGGTGAAGATCTTCGGCTCCGACGGAATGAAGCTGGCCGACGCCATCGAGCTCGAGATCGAGAACGAGCTGATGGAGCTTCGTCATGAAGGTCATTCCCCTTCCGAGCCCGCTCCAGCCGAAATGCCCTCGGACACTCCGGAACTGATCTCCCGTTACGAGGACTTCCTGGTCGGAGCAATCGCTCCCAATGCGCTGGAAGGTCTCCGCGTGGTTCTCGATTCGGGTCACGGCGCTTCCTACCGGATCGCCTACGATGTCTTCTCCCGTGCGGGAGCGGACGTCTACATGATCAACGTGGAGCCCAACGGAAGGAACATCAATCTTCAGTCCGGCGCCCTCCATCCGGAGGGTCTGGCGGAAGAAGTCACCCGGCGGAAAGCCCACTTCGGCGTCGCCTTCGACGGTGATGCCGACCGGGCGATCTTCGTCGACGATGCGGGCCGGATCCGGGATGGCGACGAGATCATCTATCTCTGGGCCCTCGACCTGGAGAAACAGAAGCTGCTCTCCGGGGACACCGTGGTCACGACGGTGATGTCGAATCTCGGATTCGAACGGCGCCTCGCCGAGAAGGGCATCCGGCTGCTGCGGGCGAATGTCGGCGACAAGTACGTTCTGGAGAAGATGATCGAGGCCGGCGCAATCCTGGGAGGAGAGCAGTCCGGGCACATCATCGATCTCGAGGCGCACACCACCGGAGACGGCATGCATACCGCCCTGGTGATCGGAGCCCTTCTCGCCCGGACTGAAGGCCCGTTTTCCGGGATTCCCACCTTCGAGCCGATGCCTCAGGTTCTGCTCAATGCGGATGTGGCCGACAAGCCTCCACTGGAGAGTCTGTCCGGCTATCAGCGCGAGCTGAACGCGGCGGAAGAGCGACTTGGAGACCGTGGGCGGATCCTGGTTCGCTACTCCGGAACCGAGAAGCTGGTACGGGTGATGGTGGAGGGCGAGGACGACGCCGAAATCCGCGAAATTGCCGCCCACCTCCGAGACGTGCTGCGGGACGAGATCGCCGGAAGATCCACCGCCTGATCCATCCGGAAGCGCGGCAACCGCGACATTCGAGTTGTATCTGTTGCTGGACCGCGCTTCTCGCGTGATCTTTTGACCGAGAGCCTGGCGCAGACCACGTCTGATGTCCTGCGACTCGACCTGACCCTGAACGCCGGTCAGGCGACCTGACGATCGAGGACTTCCCTGACCTTGAGGGCCAGTGTGCTCGGGGTGAACGGCTTCTGCAGCAGTGCGGTGCCGGGGCTCAGCATGCGCCGATGGGCGATTGCGTTTTCCGTGTAGGCGGAGGTGAACAGGGTCCTGGTCTGCGGCCGCAAGGTGTGAATACGTTCAGCCAGCTCCGTGCCGCTGATCTCGGGCAGGACCACGTCCGTGAAGAGCAGATCGATGAAGGTGTCGCCGCAATCTTCGGCGAGTTTCAACGCGCGGGTGCCGTCGCCCGCGGTCAGCACGACGTAGCCCAGGCGACGCAACGATTCGGCAGCCATCTCGCGCAACGCTGGATCGTCTTCGACCAGAAGAATCATCTCGGTCCCCCGGGGAAGGCTGGGCGACTGTCGAGGCGCAGGGGATCCCCCGCCGGTCGGTCGTTGCGCGGCAGGTAAATCTTGAATGACGTGCCCAGATCCGACTCGCTGTACACGCTGATGTGGCCGCCGCTCTGCCTGACGATACCGTCGCAGGTGGACAGACCGAGGCCGGTGCCGAGGCCGACATCTTTCGTGGTGAAGAAGGGTTCGAAGATACGCGCTTTCACCTCCGCGCTCATTCCTGTGCCGGTGTCGGTGATCGCCAGCATCACGTATTCGCCCGGATCCAGATCAGGATTGCGGCCGGCGCTCTCGTTGTCGAGGGTGACGTTCACAGTCTCGACGGTGAGCTTTCCGCCGTCGGGCATCGCGTCGCGGGCGTTGATGGCGAGATTCACAATGACCTGTTCGATCTGTCCGGCGTCGGCCTTCACCGCGTGGAGATCCTCGGCGAGGACGAAGCGGACGTCGACGTGGCTGCCGAGAAGATGGTGAAGCGTGTCCTCCATACTCCGAGCCGTCCGGTTCAGATCGAGCGTAACGGGGAAGAGGGTCTGCTTCCGGCCGTAGGCCAGCAGGCGTTGGGTCAGGGATGCCGCCCGATCCGCGGCGGTGCGGATTTCAGTGGCGTGGCGTGCAAGAGGACTGTTCGGGGGAAGGTCGGCGATCAGGAGCTCGCTCCGGCCGATGATCGCCGTCAGAATGCTGTTGAATTCATGTGCGACCCCCCCTGCAAGCCGTCCGACCGTCTCCAGTTTCTGCGATCGAAACAATCCTGCCTCGAGTCGCTTCACCTCGGTGAGATCGCGAATGATGGTGGCGATGTAGTCGACACTGCCGTCGAGGGTCTTGTGGCAGATGATGACCTGGGAAGCCGGAAAGTGCTGCCCGGAACGGCTCGAGAGAATCATCTCGCCGCTCCATGTCCCATCGCGCATGGCGGTGGGGACTCCCTCGGTGAACGTGGGGCTGGTCGCGGGATCGGGGACGTAGTCGCCAATGCTCATCCGGGTCACGTCCTCGTCCGGAGACAGGTCGAGCAATCTGCGGCCGGCAGGGTTGATGTAGAGGGTCATCCCGGCGGGAGTGGCGAAGCCCACCATGTCCGTGGTGGATTCGAGGATGTCCGCCAGGCGGTCGCGCGTCGCCTCCGCATTCTTTCGATCGGTGATGTCGGTGACGATTCCGATGAGGCTGATCACCTGATCCGCGTCATTTCGTACCTGGGAAGCGCGCAGATGGACCCAGCGGATCTCCCCGGAGGGTCGCGCCACGCGATACTCGAGGTCCACGGTTCGCGCGTCGCACCCGAGCGCGGCGAAATGGCTCTGCACGCGGTCGCGGTCCTCCGGCAGGACGAAGTCGATCCATTGTTGCGGATCCGCGAGGAGGCTTTCCCTGGAACGGCCCCAGATCTTCTCGAACGCCGGGCTGATGTAACGCAGCTCGCGCGCGTCGGGTGAACGAACCCAGAATACGTCGCCGACATTGTCCGCCAACTGATGGAATTGTTCGTTGCTCGCCCGCAGCGCCGTGTTCGCCGTTTCCAATTCCGCGGTGCGCTGCTCGATGCGCACCTCCAGCTCGTCGTGCGACTGCCGCAGCGCGTGCTCGGCGAGTGCGCGGTCGTTGAGGGCGGTTTCCAGATCGTCGTGCGATCGTCTGACGTTCCGCGCAATCGACCACCACGCGAACAGTGACGCCGCGACGACCAGGAGCGCGCCGAAGAACGCAAGGGAATCAAGGCGTTGATCACGGCGCTCGATCTCTCCGACCTCCCATTCGATTTCGGTGATGACCGATGCCATCGCCCGTGCGTAGAGTTTCTCCCCGGATTCGTATTCGTCGCTGAACGCCACGGCGCGAGCCTCGTCGATCCGGCCGGCGCGCACCAGGGCGAACGCGCGATTCTCCATCTCCACCAGCGCGGCATTCGCGTCGCGGAGTCTGGACGCGGCCCTTGCGCTGGCAGGACTGGCCGACAATGTCTTCACGTCGTCGATCGCGGTCGCGAGTCGTGGCTCGAACCGGCGATAGCGCGCCTCCCACTCCGCGTCCCCTGTTGCGGCCGCCAGGCGCACCGATCCGCCGAGCACTTCGCCGAACTGGCGGACGACCCCGCGGAGATGTTCGATTCGGGTGGCTCGGACTCCGGCGAGTTGCCCATCGCGCCTCAGATCGACGATGAGCCATGCGGACCACGAGACGGCGACGATCGTCAACGCAAGTGCGACCGTGAGAAGGCTGATCGGAAACCGGGCCTTGTCGTCGGTCGTGCTCCGTTCGCGTGGCAAGGGACCTCCGCTCAACTCGACCCGTCCAGCAGTTCGCGCACTTTGGCGGCGAGCGCGGCGATGGTGTAGGGCTTGGCGAGAAACCCGACGTCCGCGTCGAGCACCCCATCCCGGACGACGGCGTCGCTCGTGTATCCCGACGTGAAGAGGATCCGGATGTCCGGGTCGTCGGCTTTGAGCCACTCGGCCATCACCTTACCGCTCATCTGCGGCATCGCGACGTCGGTGAGGACCAGACGGATCGGCGGCCCCTCGTGCTCATGGGCCACCCGCAACCCATCCTGTCCGTTGGATGCCTGCAGCACCTCGTATCCCAGAGATTCCAGCACGGTACAGGCGACTTCGCGGACCGCGGGCTCGTCCTCGACGACGAGGATCAGTTCAGTCCCGCCGGGCAGCGTCGCCGGCTGGAGAGCTCGAGCCGGCGTATCGACCATCTCCGCAGCCCTTGGAAAATAGACCTCGAACGTGGTCCCTTTGCCCGACTCGCTCGAGACTCGGATGTGGGCGTCGCTCTGTTGGACGATGGTCTGGCAGGTGGCGAGACCCAGCCCGGTGCCGTCGGCCTTCGTCGTGAAAAACGGCTGGAAGATGCGCGCCTTGACCTCATCGGTCATTCCGATGCCGGTGTCGCTGACGCTGAGCATCACGTAATCTCCTGGAGGCAGGGCCGGGAGAACCGCGGGTCCGGTGTCGATCACGGTCACCCGTTTCGTGGCGATGGCCAGAACGCCACCGGCGGTCATGGCATCCCGGGCGTTCACCGCCAGGTTCATCAACAGCTGACCGATGTATCCGGAGTCGGCCTTGACCGGAGCGGTGTCCGGGCCGGGAAGGATCGAAAGCGTGATGTGCTCACCGATGAGCCGGCCCAGGAGAGCGGCCGTTTCAGAGATCACCGCGTTGAGGTCGAGCACGACCGGGTGCACCGCCTCCCTGCGACTGAAGAGAAGGAGCTGACGCGTCATCCCGCCCGCGCGAACCACTGCGCGCTCGATCTCGGCGGCATATTTGCGGGACGGGTGGCCGTCACCGAGCGTCCGGATCAGGACTTCCGAATAGCTCATGATGACCGCCAGGACGTTATTGAAATCATGGACGATCCCGCTCGCCAGCCTCCCGATCACTTCCATTTTCTGGGTCTCGACGATCTGCATCTCGAGGCTCTTGATCTTCTCGATGTCCCGGGCGATCTCCGAGGCGCCGGGGAGTGCGCCATACCGGGCCTCGATGGGGATGATCCCGATGGAGACGTTGACGAAGGTTCCATCCTTGCGCCTCCGCACCGTGTCATACGACGGGACCCGCTCGCCATTCCGGACCCGTTCGATGATCTCGAGGTATTCGGCATGCTGCTCCGGAGGGAAGAGAACCGACAGCGAGCATCCGATGATCTCCTCGGCCGGATAGCCGTACTGGCGCTCCGCACCCTCGTTCCACCCGACGATGGTGCCGTCAGGAGTGATGCTCACGACGCCGCCCTCCGAATACTCGATGATTGCCGCAAGGCGGGATCGTTCTTTCTCTGCGATCTTCGTCTCGGTGGTGTCCTCTGCGATTCCGGCGAAGCGCCGGACCACGCCCTGGTCGTCGTATACGGGATAACTGCGGGCCCGGATCCATCGGATCTCGCCATCCGGCCGCAGGATGCGAAACTCCTCGTCGTATCCCTCGGTCGCGTGCTTTCCAATGAACACGCCCTCCATGCGCCCGCGGTCTTCCGGCACGATCGCGTCGATGAACGTGTTGGCGTCCTCTCGAAGGCTCTGACAGGTTCGTCCCCAGATCGCCTCGTAGGCGGGGCTGACATAGCGAACGGTGCGGTCCGCGCTGTCTTTGATCCAGAACACCTGCTGGAGGTGGGCCATCAGCTCCCGGAATTGCTCGTAGTCCTCCGTCCCTTCCGGTCGAAACAACCGGCCGGTTTCGTCGGGGTCGACCGGTTCGACCGCCGGGTTGGACCTGGTCCGCGTCCCTGTTTCGGTCATCGCGGCTCCTTTCGGCGTTCGCCCGTCCCGAAAATCGAGAGGGTCTCCGACCATAGGCGACAGGTTCGAGCCTCGACAAGACGAATGGCCTTCGCATCCGGCTCGCAAGACGAAGGGTCGCTACCGCGGGTTCAGTCTATTGTCCGGATCTCGACAATAGAAGCGTAGAAACTACCCGATCCAGAGTGCGCCGTCGCCGCTGGCGTCTTGCTGTCCCGCATTGTCCGTGATGGCGCGACGACGCCCGCGACGTCGTTTTCCCTGAAACGGCTCGAGCTCCAGTTTTCCCGGGTACGCGCGCCGGAAAACGCCCTGTAGTTTCTACCCATGTGGGGATCTTCCTTCGGGTAGAAAGTGCGCTTACCACCGCGCAATCCCAGGACTAATCTTGAAACCGTTGCAGAAAGGACGAAAAGAAATGACAACCAGGGTACTGATGAAACGGCTGTTCGTGGGAGTCACCGGACCGCTGCTCGGTGTCGGATTGCTTGTGACAGGGTGCGCCTCTTCGATGGTGCCCGAGAGCACACAGAATGCGGATGCGAGCATCTCGGCGGCACTCAACGACTCGCTGGGCACCAACGAAAAGGTGAACGCCCACCAGGTCGGGGTCGAGACCCGTGAGGGGATCGTCTACATGACCGGCGTGGTCGATACGGAAGATGCCCGCCGGGAGGCTGGCCGTACGGCGTGGCGCACCGATGGCGTCAGGGGTGTCGAGAACGATCTCACCGTCGGTGAGAGGACCGTCGGCAACTGGATGGACGACGTGATGATCAGCTCGAAGGTCAAGTCGAAGCTCATCGCGAACTCCGAGATCCGAGCCTCCGACATCGATGTGAGCTCATCGCAGGGCGTGGTGACGCTCATCGGTCGCGTCCGCTCCCAGCAGATGAAGGACGACGCGGAGCGCACCGCGCGCAATACCAAAGGCGTGACCAACGTCAATAACGAGCTCATCGTCGGCAGCATCCGGCCCTGAGCTCCTGCGAAGATGGAGGACTTTTTATGCTTTGGACGATCGTAGTCATTCTTCTCGTGCTCTGGGTGCTGGGACTGGTGACCTCCTACACGATGGGCGGCCTGATTCATATTCTGATTGTGGTGGCGGTGGTCATCCTGATCATTCAACTCGTCTCCGGACGGCGGCTTCGATAGGGCCGAGCCTGATGGGCGGGATCATTCCCGGCCACGGGGCACGGTACGAAGAGTCGAACGTTTGGCAGGAGGACACGTGAGCGCACTGAAAATCATCGCACTTCTTCTGATCGCCGCCGGCATCGTCGGGCTGGTGTACGGCGGGATCACCTACACCAGGACGACTCACGAGGCCAGAATGGGGCCGATCGAGATGTCGGTCCATGAGAGAGAAACGGTCAATATTCCGGTCTGGGCTGGCGTCGGAGCCATCGTGGTGGGCGCCGCTCTACTCTTCGTTCGCCGGAAAACCTAGCGTGCGGCGTGCAGAATCGACGGCTGAAACCGAGTGGCTGGGGTTGTGCGCGCACGATGCGGTCCGAGTTCTCTGTAAAGGAGGCATTGGTGGCAAAGGATCCGGTATGTGGCATCACTCTCGATCATCGGTCCCCCTGTAAGAGCACCTACGCGGGGCGGATTCATCTCTTCTGCTGTCCGACCTGCAAGGCGCAATTCGACCAGGCACCGGCGCTGTATGTGGCCGGCGCGGCAGGTGGAATGGCCGTGAGCGGACCTGTTTCCCTGCCTCGGCCACGGCGCCGGCTCGTCACCGGATCCATCGTCCATCTTCTGCAGATCGTTCTGCCTGCATCAGGATTCAAGAGGGGGACTTCGCTATGAAAGCACTCGTGTACCACGAGCCCGGGATGCGAGCCTGGGAAGACAGGCCGGCGCCGACTCTCGTCGAGCCGACGGATGCGATCGTGAAGATCACCGGCACGACGATCTGTGGCACGGATCTCCACATCATGAAGGGAGACGTGCCGACGGTGACGGCCGGCCGGATTCTCGGGCACGAAGGAGTCGGTGTCGTCGACCAGGTGGGCCCGGCGGTCTCCGGGTTCAGAGCAGGCGATCGCGTGCTGATCTCGTGCATCACCTCATGTGGCAGATGCGAGCCGTGCCGGAAGGGGATGTACTCTCACTGTGCATCCGGCGGGTGGGTGCTCGGCAATGTCATCGACGGCACGCAGGCGGAGTCGGTTCGGATCCCGTACGCGGACACGAGCCTGTACCCCATTCCGGAGGGAGCCGACGAAGATGCGCTGGTGATGCTCAGCGACATCCTTCCAACGGGATTCGAGTGCGGTGTTCTCAAGGGCCAGGTCAAACCGGGCGATGTGGTGGCGATCATCGGCGCCGGGCCGGTGGGGCTTGCGGTCCTGATGACCGCGCAATTCTATTCGCCGGCGGAGATCATCATGGTCGACCTCGACGACAACCGGTTGAGTGTCGCGAGCGAGCTCGGAGCGACGAAGACGGTGAACAGCGGCGACGGCAGGACGGTCGAGGCCGTGATGGCCATGACCGGAGGGCGAGGCGTCGACGTCGCGATCGAGGCGGTGGGGATCCCGGCGACGTTCGAAATGTGCCAGGACATCGTTGGAGCGGGCGGGTTCATCGCCAACGTGGGCGTTCACGGCAAGGGCGTTCATCTCGCGCTCGACAGGCTCTGGGCTCACAACGTCACGATCACCACCCGCCTCGTCGACACCGTGACCATGCCGATGCTCCTCCAGAGCGTTCTTTCGGGCCGGATCCGAGCGCGAAAGCTGATCACTCACGAGTTCAGGCTCGACGAGCTGATGAAGGCCTATGACACGTTCGGGAACGCCGCCGGAGAAAAGGCTCTGAAAGTGATCGTTCGTGCCCCCTGAGTCTTCACGGGGCCGATCGTCGCCACGGATCGCGAGATGAACACACTGGGGCCGGTGAACCGGCAGATCACGCTCGCCTCACGGCCGACAGGATTTCCCGATGTGTCCGATTTCGATCTGGCCTACGCGCCGCTGCCGTCGCCGGCCGCCGGGGAGGTCCTGGTTCGCCTGGCCTATCTGTCGCTCGATCCGTGGATCCGGGAGCGGATGAACCAGAACGGATCCGATGAACAGCCTTTGGCCATCGGGGAGATCATGCCTGGCCGAGCGGTCGGCTTCGTCGTGGAATCCGCGGATCCGGGGTTGCGGGCCGGCGATGCTGTCGAAGGAATGCTGGGGTGGCAGGAGTACGCCATCGCTCCTGTGCAGGAGCTGAGGGAGCTCGGGCCGGACGTCTCGCCGATCTCGCTGGCGCTGGGTGTCCTGGGCCTGCCGGGCCTCACGGCATTGTTCGGCCTGCTCGATCTCTGTCACCCGCGACCAGGGGAGACCGTGGTGGTGTCCGCGGCCGCGAGCGCGGTCGGAATGCTCGTCGGCCAGATTGCGAAGATCCATGGCTGTCGGGTGGTGGGCGTAGCGGGCGCCGAGGCCAGGGTCGAGTGGCTTCTCGACGAGCTCGGCTTCGACGCCGCACTCAACTACAGGACCGGTATGGATTTCGACGGCAGACTCGCGGAGCTCTGCCCCGACGGCATCGACATCTACTTCGACAACGTCGGCGGAGCTCTGAGCGACGCCGTGATCCGGCAGATCAATCTGGGGGCGCGGATCTCGGTCTGCGCTCAGGGGTCGCAGGACAACCTGGAACGGCCGGAGACGGGGCCCCGGTGGCTCGGTCAGCTCATTCTCAGGCAGGCGAGGGTGGAAGGATTTCTCGTGTCGAGGTTTGCGGAGCGCTTTTCGAAAGGGCGGGAGCAACTGGCGGTCTGGCTGGAACAGGGAAAGCTGAGATGCCGGGAGGACGTGGCTCAGGGAATCGAGGCAGCACCCAGGGCCTTCATCGGAATGCTCCATGAGAACCACCTGGGGAAGCAACTGGTGCAACTGACGTCGTGATGCCGGGAATGTCGGGCCGACCGTGGCGAGGCGTAGTTTCTACCTGTTCCGTTCCGTCTCTTCCGGGTAGATAGTGCGCTTCACGCGGCGGCGACAGAAGGATAGATTGAACCGTGCCGATGGTATGCGATGAATCATCAAACCCTCAGTCACACGACGCTCCACGGACCGCACCGGTCCCATACCCGCGCATTCCTCCGGTCATCAAGCGATCAACCGATCCGAGGAGGTGGCATGACCTCCTCGAACAAGCCCCCACTGGCGTCCTTCCCATCTGCCGTCGCATCCCGCCATTCACCCCATATCAGCTTTCACGAACCGTAGACGGCATCTGCCAGTATGCCGCCCCGTGTCGGCTGAGTCGCGCGAAGCCTGTCTGATGCCCCGGGGACGCCGCCGTCGACACCGCCCGGATATCGCAACCCGAAACCGAACATACAAGGAGATATGATGTCGATCGCAAAAGTCACCGAGATCAGCGCAAGCTCGAAGAAAAGCTTCCAGGATGCCATTGAAGAGGGGCTCGACAGGGCCAACAAGACGCTGAGAAACGTGCGCAGCGCCTGGATCAAGGAACAGAAGGTGGAAGTGACGAAAGGCTCCATCACGGAGTATCGCGTTCACATGATGGTGACATTCGTCATCGACGACTAGCCGGGTCGGCCGGGCTTTTCGCACGGCTCAGGGGCTCGCCTGGCGACCCTGGCGTCAGGTCGGAAGCGCCCTGGGCTTGACGGGGTCGAGGATCCGATAGGCGAGCAGCTTCACCCGGTCGTTCAGCAGGAACCACATCAGGGCATAGACCCAGACGAACAGGGCCCAACCCCAACCGAGCGGCGTCATGAAAAACCCGTAGACGGCGATCAACGTCGCGAGAATCTGTGTGCCGACGACCCCAACCCACAAGATCCGCGCGGGGCGGATGGACCAGAACGGTCCGCGCGTGCGCGTCAGGAAGATGGTCAGGTGCCCTGCCACGGACAATTTCAGGTACATCAGCGTCTGGATGTGCGCGCGGTCGAGATCAAAGACGCGCTCGCCGAGATAGAACAGGGCGAAGGCCGAGACGACCCCGATGAGGCCCAGCACCGTGGCGATCCCCAGCACGACGCGCATGTTCCACGCCTCGGGCTGATCCTTCTGCCTCGGCTCGGGTGAGGCCGTCCGGCGACGATCCCAGCTTCTTCTCCAATACCGGCAGGGGCAGAGACTTCAGATCATCCTTCGAAAGAGGTTTCGCGCCGGGCGTCGATTCCGGCTTCGACTCGATCGGCGGGTGCTCTCTGGTGTCGCTGACCATCATGGACCTCCGAGCCGTCTTCGCGAGATCGCGGTCGGTGAGACGCGCGATGATCGCATCGGCGGCGGCCCGACGTTGCCTTCGTGTCGTTCGTGATCGAAGCCGTTACCCTTCGTCCAACCACGTCCTCGCGTTCGCGGAATCGGCGTGATCGAAGTATCGGACGGCAGCTCTCGTGAAGGGCTTGCAGAATGTCGCCATCCCCTTCTGCCACCTCGTTTCACCGACCATCGCGAGCCGCTCGATGTCGGCGAAGTGCTCGACGCCGAACTTGAAATCCTCCCATGCCGCACTGACCTCCCAGCCGTGGAAGTCGCTCATGTCGAACAGCACGCGCAATTTTCCGTGCTCGCGGACCAGTCGCGCGAACTCGGGCACGAAGCGTTCGTAATCCGCCTTTTCCAACTTCCCGCTGACGTGGACGACGACTACCTTCCCGCCTTCTTCTTCGTTGATTCGAATCGGCATCGTTCGCTCCTTTGATTCGTTTCGGGTCGTGATGATCCGGCGTACCGGATCCGCTTCAGGGTCTCATCCATTCCATTTCCAGTTCCGGATCTCCGGCATGTCCCGGCCGTTCTCGTCGATGTACTGCTTGTGCTCGATCAGCTTGTCTTTGAGCTGCTGTTTCAGATCAACGCCCTTTTCGCCGGTTTGCGGGAGGCGGTCGATCGTGTCCATCACGAGGTGGAAGCGATCCAGATCGTTCAACACGGTCATGTCGAAGGGCGTGGTGATCGTCCCCTCTTCCTTGTAGCCGCGGACGTGGATGTTGTCGTGATTCGTGCGGCGGTAGGTCAGCCGGTGAATCAGCCAGGGGTAGCCATGAAAGGCGAAGATGACCGGCTTGTCTTTCGTGAAGAGCTCATCGAAATCCGTATCGCTCAGTCCGTGAGGGTGCTCGGTCCGCGGCTGCAGCTTCATCAGATCCACGACGTTCACCACCCGGATCTTCAGCCCGGGAAGATGCTTGCGCATGATCGAGACGGCGGCGAGCGTCTCCAGGGTGGGCACGTCGCCACAGCAGGCCATCACCACGTCGGGTGGAACGCCCTGGTCGTTGCTCGCCCACGGCCAGATGCCGATGCCCTCGGTGCAGTGTCTGACGGCGGCATCCATCGTCAGCCACTGCGGCGCCGGGTGTTTGCCCGCGACGACGACATTCACGTAGTGGCGGCTGCGCAGGCAATGGTCCATCACCGAGAGCAGGCAGTTCGCATCCGGCGGAAGGTAGATCCGGACGATCTCCGCTTTCTTGTTCGCCACGTGGTCGATGAAACCGGGATCCTGGTGGGTGAAGCCGTTGTGATCCTGGCGCCAGACGTGTGACGACAGCAGGTAGTTCAGCGACGCGATCTTCCGCCGCCACGGAAGGTCCGCCGTGACCTTCAGCCATTTGGCGTGCTGGTTGAACATCGAGTCGACGATGTGGATGAATGCCTCGTAGCAGTTGAAGAGCCCGTGCCGGCCGGTGAGGAGGTATCCCTCGAGCCACCCTTCGCACTGATGCTCGCTGAGCATCTCCATCACGCGTCCCGTGGGCGCGAGGAATTCGTCGTTCGGCACCGTTGCCGCGTCCCATTGGCGCTCGGTCGCTTCGAAGAGTGCCGCGAGCCCGTTGGAGATCGTCTCGTCCGGGCCGAAGACCCGGAAGTTCCGCTGTTCGCCGTTGAGCTTCGCGACATCGCGCAGGAACGGACCGAGAACGTGAGTGTCTCCGATTCCCTCCGTCCCCGGCGCGGGCACGTCGGCCGCGTACTCGCGAAAGTCGGGCATCCGCAGATCGCGAAGCAGAAGGCCACCGTTGGCGTGGGGATTCGCTCCCATCCGTCTCTCGCCGACGGGTGCGAGCTCGGCCAGCTCAGGCTGGAGCCGCCCCCGCTCATCGAAGAGCTCCTCCGGGCGGTAACTCCGGAGCCACTCTTCGAGCAGCCCGAGGTGCTCGGGATGCGCGTGCGGGTGGAGCGGCACCTGATGCGCGCGGAACGTACCCTCGATCTGCAGGCCATCGACGATCTTCGGCCCCGTCCAACCCTTCGGTGAATTCAGGACGATCATCGGCCACCGCGGACGGGTGAGGTCGCCGTGGACGCGGGCGCGCTGCTGGACGGCCCGGATCTGTTCCACGACTTCGTCGAGCGTCGTGGCCATCGCCTCGTGCATCAGCGCGGGGTCGTGACCCTCGACGAAATGGGGTGCCCACCCATAGCCGCGGAGCAAGTCCTCCAGTTCTTCGCGGGTGATTCGAGCGGGGATCGTCGGATTGGAGATCTTGTAGCCGTTCAGATGCAGGATCGGCAGCACCGCGCCGTCGGTCGCGGGGTCGAGAAACTTGTTCGAGTGCCACGCCGTGGCCAGCGGGCCGGTCTCGGCCTCGCCATCGCCGACGACGCACGCGACCACGAGATCGGGATTGTCGAATACCGCCCCGAACGCATGGCTGAGCGAATAGCCGAGCTCACCCCCCTCATGGATCGAGCCCGGGCACTCCGGCGACGCGTGGCTGGGAATCCCGCCGGGAAACGAGAACTGTTTGAAGAGCTTCCGAAGCCCTGCTTCGTCCCGGCTGATGTCGGGATAAATCTCGCTGTAGGTGCCCTCGAGATACGTGTTGCCGACGACGGCAGGTCCGCCGTGCCCGGGGCCGGAGACGTAAATCATGTCGAGGTCGTACTTCCTGATGACCCGGTTCAGGTGCACGTAGATGAAGTTCTGTCCCGGCGTCGTACCCCAGTGACCCAGCAGCATGTGCTTGACGTCAGCAATCGTGAGCGGCCGTGTGAGCAGAGGATTGTCGTAGAGAAAGATCTGGCCGACCGACAGATAGTTGGCCGCGCGCCAGTACGCATCCGTCCTGCGAAGCAGATCGGGCGTGAGTGTGTTTGTCTGCATGATCTACGTTTCCCGTGTGGAGCCGAGCCCGAGGACCCGACACACCGATCGGGCGATCACGAGCTCTTCGTCGGTATGAATGACGCGGACTGCGACGCGGGCCGCGTCCGGCGAGATCAGCGGTGCATGCTCCGCGTTCCGCTTGTCCTCGAGCGCGACGCCGAGGAATCCGAGTCCCTCACAGATCCGCGCCCTGATGGTTGCCGCGTTCTCACCGATGCCTCCCGCGAAGACGAGCGTGTCCAGTCCGCCGAGCGCGGCGGCGAAGGATCCGATCCACTTTTTGGTCTGGTAGCAGAACAGCGCGACCGCCTCGGCCGCCCGCACGTCCTGCGCTTCGCGATCGAGCAGGTCACGCATGTCGGAGCTGGTCTCGGAGATCCCGAGCAGTCCCGATTCGAAGTTGACCATCTCGTTGAATTGCTTTGCGCTCATCTGTTCAGTGCGCGCCAGATACCAGACGAGTCCTGGATCGAGGTCGCCGGATCGGGTGCTCATCGGTATCCCCGCTGCGGGGGTGAGCCCCATGCTCGTGTCGACGGGCCTGCCATCGCGCACCGCGGCGAGACTCGCGCCGTTCCCCAGGTGAGCGAGAATGACCCGGCCACCTGCGCCTGCGAGACCCGTTCCGGCCAGGCGGGCCAGCTCCTCCATCAGGAACGTGTACGACAGCCCGTGAAACCCGTACCGCCGCACCCCGTGCGCCTCGTAGCGGCGCGGGATCGGCAACAGGCGGGCCACGCGCGGCAGGTCGTGGTGGAATGCCGTGTCGAAGCACGCGACCTGAGGCAGGTCGGGAAACCGGCGATGAAACGCCTCGGTCAGGAGGATCTCCTCCGGAAGATGCTCCGGATCGAATGGAGCGAGCCGATGAAGTTCCTCGACCATGTCCGCGGTGATTCGTTCGGGCGCGCTGTAATTGGGGCCGCCATGAACCACGCGGTGACCCACGGCGGTCAGCGGACGATCTCCCGTGCGTTCAACGATCCAATCCATGAGAGCGCCCTCGGCCATCGTGTGATCCGGTGCCGTCACCGGTCGCGAGACGTTGTCCGGGTCGTCGACGCCGCTTACGCGAAGCGTGGCCTCGGGCAGTCCGATTCTGTCGATGGCGCCCTCCAGGATCCTTTCGAGCGAGTCGCCAGCCTCGAACAGCGCGAACCTGATGCTCGACGAGCCGCCATTGATCGTCAGAATGCGCGTTGGTTCTCCGCCCTGTGCTTTCCTCAAACTGTCTTCAACCTATCGCTCGGACATCCGGGAGGGAAGCGCACTTACTACGCGGGGCCCGCGGTGTGACCAGGTAGAAACTACCTTTCCCCGTTTACCCGGAAGATGTGCCGGGAAGTGGATCCCGACGGCCAGGGCGACGGGGACGGGTTCGCAAATCCTCGAGCGCGTCTCGAATGAATCGATCGCGTAGTTCCTACTCATGCGATTTTGCAGGCGGGTAGAAACTGCACTTACCGAGCCCGTCCGGGACAACTAGTGTGTTTCAGAGAATGTGGCCACGGAGTCAGGGTCACAGGCGCTCCCATTCCACGAGTTGGTCTGAGACGCGAAGGAGAGGCCATGCAGCGAACACCGAACGATCTGGAGCAGGATGACGTCACCAGCACCGAACAGGTGGACCGCCGTGGCGCTGACGATTCCTCTGGTCGTGGGGAGATGGCGGACGTTCTCGTCAACCAGGATCTGCCGAGTCTGCGCATCGCCGCTTCCCCTTCCGAGAAGTCCGCGAGGCAGCCCGGAAGTGCTGCGAGAGACGTTCACCGGCTCAGCGCCGGAGAGCTCCTCGGGTACCACACCTACGGCCCTGACGGCGCGATCATCCAGGTCGAAGAGTTCGTCGTGGATAATCAGACCTGGGAAGTCAGCTATCTGATCGTTGCCGCGCCGAGGATCACGCGTACCTGATGAACGCGTCCGTCGTCCTCGAGCGGGATCGCCGCCGGGTCCACGGACGAGCCATCCAGATCCACGCTGGCCACGCCGCCACAGCGCCGCTCGGGGTTCTCGACCTCGATCTGGTAATGCGTTCCGCCGAAACGCCAGTCGATGGAGTAGGCCGGCCATGACGACGGGATGCAGGGATTGAGAGCGAAGAAGGCGCCGCGGCGCTGAAGTCCGAGGATCCCTTCCAGCCCGACCCGGTACATCCATCCGGCCGAGCCGGTGTACCAGGTCCAACCGCCCCGGCCGGGGTGTGCGGGATGGTTGTAGACGTCTCCAGCGACCGCGTACGGCTCGGTCATGTACCGCTCGACCTGGCCTGCCGTCCGCGAGTGGTTGATGGGGTTGAGCATGTGGAAGAGCTCGACGGCCTCATCGCCACTGCCGAGGCGGGTGAGGGCGAGCACGACCCAGGCCGCCGCATGGGTGTACTGTCCGCCGTTCTCGCGGATTCCGGGGATGTAACCCTTGATGTATCCGGGTTCCAGAGCGGTGCGGTCGAAGGGCGGCGTGAGAAGCAGGATGACGCCCGATCCGCGTCGCACCAGTTGGGCGCGGACGGAGCTCATGGCGCGCTCGGCGCGTTTTTTCGGGGCGACGCCCGAGAGCACGGCCCAGGTCTGGGAGAGCGAGTCGATCTTTCCCTCATCGTTCTGGGCCGAACCCAGCGGGGTCCCGTCGTCGAAGTACGCGCGCCGGTACCATTCGCCGTCCCAGCTCTGCTCCAGCATCATGGCCAGACGTGCGGACTCCGCGCGATAGCGTCCTGCTCGAGGCGCATCACCTCGGTCTTCACAGATGGGCGCGAGAGCCGACATGACGGTGCAGAGGAACCAGCCGTTGAAGATGCTCTCCCCCCGGCCCTCGGAGCCGACATTGTTGAGACCGTCGTTCCAGTCGCAACTCCCGATCAGCGGCAGACCGTGAGATCCCACCGTGAGCGCCCGATCCACTGCCCTCGTGCAGTGATCGAACAGCGTCCCGGTCTCCTCCGAGATGGCCGGAATTCCATACGCCTCCGGCTCGCCTGGCGGGACCGGAGGGGCCTCGAGGTACGACACCATCTCGTCGAGGATGGCGCGATCCCCGGTCGAGCCGACATACTCGGCGACTGCATACGGGAGCCACAGAAGATCGTCCGAGCATCGGGTCCGAATCCCCTGGCCGCCCGGGACGTTCCACCAGTGCTGGACGTCCCCCTCGACGAACTGGCGCGCAGCCGCTCGGAGGATGTGCTCACGCGTCAGGTCCGGCCGGGTGAATACCAACGCCAGCACGTCCTGGAGCTGATCGCGGAATCCGTAGGCGCCCCCCGACTGGGAGTAGCCGGAGCGTGCCCAGAGCCGGCACGCGAGGTTCTGGTAGAGAAGCCACCGATTCAGCAGGAAATCGAAGGAATCGTCGGGAGTGGTGACGCGCACCGCTCCCAGAGTCTCTTCCCAGAAGGTCTCGACCAGGGCGAGCTCGGCCTCGGCCGTTGCCACACCGTCGAGACCGGTGAATCGACGGAGGAGCTCGCGGGCCTCCGAGAGGTCCCGCCCCTGGCCAAGGATGAAGACGACGCGACGGGTTGCACCAGGCTCGAGATCGACGATCGTCTGCAGCGCCGCACACGGGTCGAGTCCGGACCCGAACCGGTTCCGGAGCAGAGGGCGGCCGAGCGCGGCCGCACGCGACAGCGATCCATTTCGGCCGAGAAACTCGAGCCGGTCTCCGGTGGCGGCGACGAGCGGTTCACTCGTGGCGGCGAATGCGACACGCTCCCGCTCGGGGCTGTACAGGTCGCGCGCCAGCACCGCCGCGGTCTCGCCATCGAGCTCGGTCGCGACGAACCGGGGGCCACTCGCGCTCGGTGGGCCGAGCAACCACTGGTTGTAGCCGAACAGCGTGAGGCGTCGCGGCCGGTCGGAGTGGTTCGTCAACGTCAGGATGGACAGTTTCACCGGCTCGTCCCGCGCCACGAAGACCGCGAGCTCCTGGGTGATGCCGCGCGCGGCACGGGAGAATCGCGTCACCCCGGCGGCGTGTCGCACTACCCAGCGCGGAGAACGCCGGGTCCGCTTGATGGGTGAGGGTGTCGCGCCCCAGACGGCGCCGCTGGTTTCGTCCCGAATGAAGATCGCCTCGGCGGTCGGATCGGTGACTGAATCGTTCGCGAACGGCGTGAGGCGATTCTCACGGCTGTTTTCCGACCAGGTGTGGGCCGCCCCTGAGGTGGTGATGATGCTCCCGAAGCGTGGGTTGGCGAGAACGTTGATCCAGGGGAGAGGGGTCTCCCGTTTGCCCTCCAGGGTGACGACATATTCGCGGCCGTCGCGCGTGAAGCCACCGAGGCCGTTCTCGAGGAAGAGCGGTGACGGCGTCGGTGGAGTCGTCGAGTCCTTCCCGTCATCAACCTCGTCGACCAGGATCGTTCCCAGAGGCAGCGGAGGCTCGGTTTCGGGACGGTCGAGCTGCTGTTCCAGGGTGCCACGGTCACCGGAGAGCACCGCCCGGGCGACGACGCTGAGCAGAATCCTTTCAGCCTCCGGAGTCGAGTCGGACTGAAGAAGGAACACCCCGCCGGGTCTGGCTTTCCAGCCACTCCAGGGGCCGCCGTCGATGAGTTGTGTCAGCGTCTCGCTGGTCTCTTCGCGATAGCTCGCCTCGTGCTCGTTGAGAATGACAGCGTCGGCCTTCAGTCCCTTCAGACGCCAGTGCTCGTGGGCGATGAGAACCTGACGGACGAGCTGGACGTCGCGCGGCTCCTTGACCCGGACCAGGACGATCGGGAGATCGCCCGAGATTCCATACCTCCACAGCCCGTCCTGGCCGAGAGTGTTCCTGCCGAGAGTTTCTGGGTCGGCCCGCAGCGATGCGTCGGAGTAGAAGACCCGGGAGCCGAGCTCTTCGGAGATCCGGACCTCGTCGACGGAGATCCCGAGATGGCGCATCGACATCTGTGCCTGGGTGAATGCCAGCGCGAAAGCACGATTGGCGACGCCGTGGTCGTGGTACTTCCGCGCGCAGGCCCTCGCCTCCGACTCGTCGACCGACACCCCGGTGGTGAACGAGACGCGCGTGAATCCGCCCGGCGCGAGCCGCAGCCGGGTTCGAAGGCTGAGGATCGGGTCGAGGACTGCGCCGGTCGTCCCCGACAGTGCCCGTCCGTCCATCGCACGGGGATCGTCGGGGCCATGTCCGCGCCCGAGAAAGCGCATCCGGTCCGTTTCCCACTCGACCTGCGCCTGCGCGGGTCCATGGATGGACAGAACGTGAAAGGCGACCAGAGCCGGATCGTGCTGTTCGCGCGGCCGGCGCCGCGCCAGGAGTGCCGTGCTCTCGGCAATCCACTCGGTCTCGACGAACAGCTTCCCGAATGCCGGATTGGAGATGTCCTCGGCGAGGGAGCCCAGACCGATCTCGACATAGCTGGTCAACTCGAGCTCGCGGGGGCGGTCGCTCCGATTGGTCACCGAGACGCGCCGCACCTCGGCATCGTCTCCCGGTGACACCGTGATCTCCAGACGGGTGGCGATCCCATGGTCGAGCCGCTCGAAGATCGCCTTCTCGGCGAGGAACTCAACGAGGTAGGTCTCGGGCTTCCTGCCGGTGGGCTGGTAGGTTGCGGACCAGACTTCGCCGGTATGGACATCCCGCAGATAGAGGAACTGGCTCCCGGGATCACGGGTGCGGTCTTCCCGCCACCGGGTCACGGCGCGGTCGCGGCAGAAGCTCGATCCGCCACCCCCGTTGGTGACGATGGTGACGTAGCTGCCGTTCGAGAGGATCTTCGCGTGTGGGTATGGCGTGTGGGGTGAACGGAACCGGCGGGGGGCCCGGGCGAGTGCCGGCGGCACGGCCCTGGTCTCCTCGGCCGGATGCACCGAGAGGATCGGCGCTTGGCGCGGGATCCGTTCCTGGAGGAGCAGCTCGGTGGCCTGAATCTGCGGGTCTGCATGGAATCGCTCCACCATCACATCGTCGAGCAGTGCGTTGGCCATCGCGACCAGTGTCATCCCCTGGTGGTGGGCCAGGTAGGTCTTGACGATGACGCCTGGGCCGGAGTGAGCGGAGATGGCTTCGCCCTGCTCGTCCGGTTTCCGCGGCGTGTAGTCGATGGCGTCGTAGAATCCGAGCGGTCCCTCCGCTCCTTCGTCGGCCAGTCGTCGGAAGTTCTGCGCGGCTTCGTTCGGATCGATCAGACACGCCAGGGCCGTTGCATAGGGAGCTACGACCAGTTCGGCGGCGAGCTCCCGTTTCAAGCCGAGGCCCGGCACTCCGAACGCCTTGTACTGATAGTTGCCGGCCAGATCGAGCAGATCGTACGCCGACTCCGAGATTCCCCAGGGAACGTGCCTGCTGTGGCCGTACCGGATCTGCCGTGCGACCGCCATGCGACAGCTCTGCTCCAGGAGCGTCCCCGGGTAGGTCCGGGTCAGCAGCAGCGGCATCAGGTATTCGAACATCGTTGCGCTCCACGACACGAGCGTGGGGACCCCGTCGACGCTGACGACGAGGCGGCCGAGGCGGAACCAATGGCTTTGGGGCACGTCGCCTTTGGCGATGGCGAAGAAGCTCGCGACGCGCGCTTCCGAGGCAAGAAGATCGTAGTAGGAAGTGTCCACCCGTCCGGGTCCGCCGGCATCCGCCAGCCGATACCCGATGGAGAACAGTTGACGCCGCCGGTCGTAAAGCAGCGAGAAGTTCATTCCGTCGGCCAGTGCCGAAGCACGGCTGGCGAGGTCGAGAAGACGTGCTTCGAGAGCGGGGTGTGAGGCGCGGAGTTGCAGACACCCCTGCGCCAGGGCGACCAGTGCTCCGGCGAGGTTCCCGCTGTCCACCGTCGACACGTACCGCGGAAGCAGTGGTGAGAGGTTCAGCGTGTCGTACCAGTTCAGCAGATGTCCTTCATGCCGCTCCAGCCCTTCGACGGTTGTCAGCGTCCGCTCGAGGGCGTCGACCATGTCCTTCGCCGGGATCAGCTTCAGATCGTGGGCCGCGAGTGTCGACAGGAGAGCCAGGCCGATGTTGGTGGGCGAGGTCCGATGGGCCACCCGAGGCTGTCGGTCCTCCTGAATGTTGTCGGGGGGAAGCCAGTGATCCTCGGCGCCGGCGAACAGTTCGAAGTACTTCCAGGCCTTCCTCGCCACATCCTCGAGAAGATCGCGGTCCTCCGGTGACAGCTCCCTGGGGCGTGGCACGATCGACTGGCTGAGCCAGTAAGCGCAGGCCGGGGCGACCGTCCACACGATCAGGAATGGCAGGGCTACCAGAAGCGCCGCGGGTCGCACCACGCTCAGGGTGACGAGAAGCGCCAGCGCAGCGATCGGGCTCGCGGCCATCTCGACGAAAAAGGACCGGACCCCGGTCTGCATCAGGCCCGCCACCCGTGCTCCCTGCGCGGCCGCCGTCTCCCACTCGAGGAGGTGACGCCGGGTGATGAGTGTCCGGACGAGCGTCAGGATGATGGCATGCACCATCTCCCATGCGTGGAACGGAAGAAGGATCAGCGTCAGCGCGGCTTGAGCGAAGGCGGTGCTGAGATCCTTCATCAGTCCTCGAAGGTGAACCCGAGTCGGTTCCGGCGCGGGACGGGGCTCCAGGATCTGAAAGAGGGAAGCGACGAGCGGGAACAGGATGACCGCGAGCCCGCCGAGCGTCCAGACCACGGGAAGCCCGGGGAGAAACGTCCAGGCGGCCACGAAGAAGGCGAGCAGCGCAGGTGGAACCAGACTGCGGCGGAGGTTGTCGAGGATTTTCCACTGGCTGATGATCGGGAGACGGTTTCTGGTGGGGCTCTGGGAGGTGGGAACCACTCGAAACAGCCAGGCGAGGATCTGCCAGTCACCCCGCACCCAGCGGTGTTGCCTTCGGGCGTGAGCGAGAACGTTCGCCGGGTAGTCGTCGACCACCTCCACGTCGGAGACCAGCGCGGTTCGCGCATGGAGTCCTTCGAACAGGTCGTGCGACAACAGCGCGTTGACCGGAACGCGCCAGTCGACCGTCGCCTGAAACGCATCGACGTCGTAGAGTCCCTTCCCGCTGAAGCTTCCCTCGCCGAACAGGTCCTGGTACGTGTCCGAGACCGCGGTGGTGTAAGGATCGACTCCGGTGTGCCCGGCATAGACGCGCGCAAAGAGAGACCGGCCGGCGCTCGCGATGTTGACGCTCACCCGCGGCTGGAGAATGCCGTAGCCTGCCGTGACGCGCTGGACGGTGGTGTCGATCACCGGCCGGTTGAGCGGGTGAATGGCGATCCCGATGAGGGTTCTTGCGGTTTCTCTCGGCAGTCGCGTATCGGCATCGAGGGTGATGACGTAGCGGACGGCGGGGAGGATCGAGAGGTCCCCGACCTTGACCGAGAATCCGGTGTCGGACGCGGACCGTAACAGGCGATTGAGCGATTCGAGCTTCCCTCGCTTGCGCTCCGGGCCCATGAAGACCGCCTGTTTTGCGTTCCACTCCCGGTCGCGATGGAACAGGTAGAACCGGTCATTGGCGTCGTGGGCGTGCTTGCGGTTGAGCGCCTCGATGCCGCTCACCGCCGCGGCGAGAACCTCGTCGTCACCGGTCGCCGAGAGGGTCGGTGCATCTTTGAAGTCGCTCAGAATCGCGAAGTGGATACAGGGATCGAGATTGCCGAGGGCCTGAACCTCGAGGTGGGCGAGGAGTGGCTCGACCTCGTCGACGCTGCCGAGGAGAACCGGGATGACCACCATCGTACGGGCAGACTCGGGGACTCCTTCGCTGAGATCGAGACGAGGAAGCCGTCGCGGGGGCACGAGCGCGGTCACGAAGCGCTGGACCAGAAGTACGGCGAGCTCGCTTGCCGGGAGCAACGCAAGGAGGACCGCTGCCACCCCCATCCATTCGGAGCCGCCGGATCTCGCCCAGGCGTACGTGTAGGTGGCGAAGAGGCCGATGCCGGTCAGCAGCGCAATGCTGCCGAGGTACGCGGCCGTCGCGTGGGCGAAGAACCAGCGGCGGAGGCGCTGAGCGACGCGCGGCCGGTACGCCACGTCGGTTTCGAGCTCGAGCCGTCCCGGGCCGATCAGATGATGACCGACGTGTGCCGCGCTTGCGCCGATCCCCTGCTGCACCGCGACCCGCCGGGCGACCTCGACGGCTCGCAGTGCGACGCGCACCTGCGCATCGCCGCTGCGCTCGGCCAGTTCCTCCACCGCGTGCCGATAGCGGTCGCGGCTCGGAAAGCTCATCCGCGGGTAGACCCCGGCCGGATCCCGTCGCAGGATCTCCTCCACCGGACTGACCAGCTCCACGAAGCGGCTCCAGTCGAGCGTCGAGCAGAGCCTGAGACTCGTCACGGTGTTGCCCATGGAAATCTGGTCGGTGGCGTGCCGCTGGTTCTCGGAACGAACCGCGTCCTCGGGCGTCATGCCTTCCGCGGCGAGCGCCTGTTCCACCGCCGCGACCAGAGGGGACACCCGGGGGTCGTACTCGCGCATTCGTTGCCGGAGCTGGGTGACGAACGCGTTCGGGAGAGGGTTGGGCAGGGGCCCGGCAGGCTCTCCGACCTCCATGCGGGCGAGCGCCTCGTCCGCCGCCAGACGTGCCGCCCGAGCTGCGACGAATCCGTCCGACAGGAGCCTGAGGTTCTCGATCAGCGCGAGCTTGAGCATGATCGGCCATGCCCAGAGCTCGCCGATCGTCAACGGCGCCACGGTCTGGAAGGCGAGAATGAACCGCGAGTTCCGCTCCGCATCGAACCGTCCATCGCCGTGCCGGATCAGCTCGAGCGCCATGGCATGGATGCGAGCCTGGCCCGCGAGCTCGCGCGCCGCCAGCTTCGGCAGCACGCGATAGTATCGGACGGGCAGATCGTGACGCACCGCGCGCGCTTCCGACTCGATCAGATGAAAGTTGTCGAGCAGCCACTCCACGGCCGGAGGAACCGTGAGGCCCCGGTGGACGTCGTCCGCGAGCGAGCGGTACGCCGACCGGAGGGCGCGGACGTTCTGTTCCAGCCGTGGCAGAACGTCGTGTCCGATGCGGCGGGCGGCCGGCGCCAGCGTCAACCCGCCGGCGAGCGCTCTCGCCCGCTCCTCGAGCCCCTCGGGGCTCAGGATCTCATCGCGTAGAGGAGTGTTTTTCCTGGGGCTCAGCCGTCCGAACAGATCTCACCTCCCGCGGTCCTCACCGGCTCGATGACGACGTCTTCCGTCGTCGAATCGATTGCTCGGATCCCGGCGGGATCGAGACGCTGCCGGGCGCTGCAATGGCCGCGGTTCCGCGGGTGACCACCGGCTCCGGAGTCAGGCCCTGTTCGACGGCCGCCAGCAAAGCCTGCTGTTCATCGAGCCAGCGGAGGAGCTCCTCGTTACCAGCCTGGTTCGACGGCGGGGGGCGACCCTCACTCTCCCAGTCTCGAACCGGCACGCCGGAGAGAAGGGCGATCCGTTGTCCACGGACCACTGCCCGGACCGAACGTTCGGCCAAGTCGAGCGCCTGATGGCGAAGATCCTCCTGCTCTATCCGGAGCAGCGCGTTCTCGTGCCTCGCTTGATCGATCTCGGGATGGGCTCCGAAACGATCGATGCTCGCGAGCAGACCGCCGACGGCGACGACTGCAGCCGCAGCGCCGAGCCCGAGCATCAGACGCTCCGCCCAACGCCGGGCGGGCATCGAGCCCGGTTGCGGCCCAGCCGCGTGCGCCAGGTAATCCTCTCCCTTCCGATCCATCTCCCCAGCCTAGTCGTGTGACGCCTGATGGCGGAAGCGCACTTTCTACCCTGAGTCCCGGTGCAGGCTGAGTAGGAACTACGCGCCAGCGGTCACCGGCCGCACGATCGCGGTGCATCGATCCCATGATTGACGGGGTAGTTTCTACCTCGTCGTGCGCCCTGCTTCCGGGTAGTTAGTGCGCTTCACGGCAGCCCGCCCCGGCACCTACACTCGGAGAAGCTTTACGAAAGGCAGGCATCAAATGAAACTCGCAGCTCCCGGGACACTTCTCGGAATCACTCTCCTGGTGTTCACTTCCTTTGCCCTGAGCGCGGACGAGTTGACGGTCAACTCGATTCTGGCCGCTCAACAGTCCGGCGCCCGGTCGGACGGAATCATCCACATGGTCGACGACCCGGCGAACACCATCGCCATCACCGACGCGGACATCGTCAGACTTCGCAATGAAGGCGTGCCCGAGGCGGTGATCGACGCAATTCAGACACGGGTTCGGGAGCAGAGCGCTTCGTCCGGGCAGCTTCCCGACGATTCCCGTCTGATCGCTCTCGTCCGCCAGATCGACTCCGGCATTTCGGAGTCCGATCTCGCCGACCAGATCAGGCAGTCCGGCCAGGTCTACCAGCTCTCGGTCAACGACCTTCTTTATCTCAAGCAACACAACACGTCGAGCTCGACGATCGCGGCCCTGACGGCGACCCGCACGCCCGCGCCCGTGGTTGCAGAGACCCCTCGTGCCGAGATGTCCTTCAGCAATCTGGTGCTGGTGAAGAAGACGGGCATGTGGAGATTCTTCAGAGGAAACCGCCAGGGGCGCCTGGTGCTCCAGGGCGACACTCTGAGGTGGGAGGACAACAGCAACGCGAGTGAGAACTTCACATTTCAGACCTCCGGACTCGAAAAAGTGTGGTTCACCTGTGAAGCACGATCCTCCGGCAACTTCTGTTACCAGATCAACTTCCAGATCGTGAGAGGGAACACCTACCGGTTCCGGGATACGAACAAGGACACGGGATCCAACGCTGCCGTCCTCGAGGTCATGGAGGCGCTGCGTACCAATTTCCCGCGACTGACGTTCGGCAGACCGAGCGTCGACTGACCTCTCACCGGGGCGATCTGAGGCTCGAAAGGAAACGCTGATGACGATGTCACTCACGACGCTGATTCTCCTGATCGTGATCGCGGCGGTCTGTGGCGCGATCGGCAAGGCGATCGCCGGAAGTTCCCGCGGTGGACTGATCGTCTCCACCGCTCTCGGCTTCATCGGCGCTCTTCTCGGCCCGTGGCTCGCTCGACTGCTCAAACTCCCCGAACCGTTCATGGTGACGATCGGAGGGCATCCATTCCCGGTGCTCTGGTCGATCATTGGAGCTGCCGTTTTCGTGGCAATCCTCCATCTGGCCTCCCGACGGAGACGATGACCGGGCTCCTGTCGTGACCAACCGGATCAGCCGTTGCGACTACCTGGAATCGAGGTGACGAATGCAATCTGAAACCCGTGCAAGTCTCATCATCGGCGCAATCTGTCTGGTCGTCGGCATCGTGCTGGGCGCCTTCGCCGGCACGTGGGTCGAACGCCGGCGGGGTGACGAGCGGATGAGCGTCGCGGTCGCGGAGGAATCGGCGCGTGCGAGCCAGCTTCAGAAGAGCGCCGCCATGGCCCAGCTACACCTTCGCCTGGGGCGTCTCGCCATGCTGGCGGACCGGCAGGACTACGGCAGGGCCTCGGAGGAGGCTGCGACGTTTTTTGATGACGCGGCACAGATGGCCCGGGAGACGAACCGGGAGGAGATGCGTGCTGCTCTCCAGCAGGTACTCGCGGCGCGGGACGAAGTGACCGCGGGGCTGGCGACGGCACAACCCGCGGCCGCTCAGCGGCTCAGGCAACTCTTTCTCGCGCTCTTCGACAACGCGGTTTGAGCCGGAGTTGCCCGTCCAAGGCCATCCGGGCCAGATCCAATGGCCCTGAACTTCAGGGCATGGCTTCGGAACGCCGTCACCCTGACGGCCGGGCCACCGGCGTCCCAGGCTCCACCGGTCACATCGCCATGCACGCTCCGGAAGCCGGCTGGAAGCCGGCGGCCGGCCGTCAGGCGGCGTTCCGATTGCCCGCTTCGCGGGCGTCAGACCCTGAAGTTCGGCCATCCCGGGCTAGATCAGGTCGTGTGCCTCGGCGTAGTTGACGAGCTCGACCCGGCTCGAGATTCCGAGTTTGCCCATCAGATTGGCCCGATGGTTCTCGACGGTGCGGACCGACAGATCGAGCAGCTCGCCGATCTGCCGGTTCGTGTTCCCCTTGACGAGAAGACGCAAGACGTCGAGCTCCCGGGGGGTCAGTTGTTCGACGTTCGTCCAGCGTCGGTGCTCCGTCGTGACGGGCTGATCGAGCAGCGCCCGGGTCATCGCGGGGTGGACATAGATGTTGCCTCGCATCGCCGCGTTGATCGCCTGAACGATCTCGGCCTCCTCGGCCCGCTTGATCACATAGCCGGAGGCGCCGACCCGGAGCGCCTCGCGGAGGAGAGACTCCTCTTCGTGCATGGTGAGAAAGAGAATCTTCAGATTCGGGTGCCTCTCCTTCAGCAGCTTTGCGGTCTCGATGCCGTTTTCCGGGGGCATGCTGATGTCGAGCAGGATGACGTCGATCTCGAGAGAGCCGGCCAGTTCCAGGGCCTCGGTGCCATCGTGGGCCTCGCCGATGACTTCGATGTCGCGGTCGGCCTCAGCAACTCCCGCAAGCCGTGACGGACCACTCTATGGTCGTCAGCGATGAGTACTCGAATGGCATCTGCAACCTCCACCAGGATTGTCGTTCCCGCCCCGGCGCGCTCTCCACCGTCAGCGTGCCGCCGATTGTATCGGCCCGCTCCCTCAACCCCATCAGCCCGAAGCGGCTTCCGCCGCCGAGCCCGCGGGTCGAATCCGACGCCGTCATCCTCGATCATCACCATGACTCCTTTGTCTCGATGCTCGACCAGCACATCGACCTGGGTCGCATGAGCATGACGAAGGACATTGGTCATCGCCTCCTGGACGATCCGGTAGAGTGCGATCTCGATGTGCTTCTGAAGCCGCTCGCCCATGAAGCCGCCGGCTTGAATCGCACCACGATTCCGAACTCGGATTCCACCGACCGGGCATGCTGCCGGAGGGCTGCCTCGAGCCCGAGGTGTTCGAGGCTCGGCGGCCGGAGGTCCGCGGCGAGGCGGTGAAGATTTTCGATGATGGTATCGGTGCGCTGCACCAGAGTCTCGACCTGTTAGGTGATCGGCCATTTCCCCCGGTTCGATCTCCCGTTCCAGCAGCCGCAGTCCGTATCGGAGAGAGATCAGGGCCTGACCCGCCTCGTCGTGAAGTTCCTGTGCGATGTGGAGCCGCTCGCTCTCCTGAGCCTCGACGAGGCGGCGTGAAAGCGACTGCATTCGAAGCGCGGCGATCTGCATCTGTTCGAAGAGGATCGCGTTTTCGACCGCCACGGAAGCCTGAGACGACATCGCCTCGGCGAGTTCGACGTGCTGTCGTTGAAGTCGCCGGGCCGCGTTTGGAGAGCGAAAACAGTCCGGCCACGTCGCCCCGCGCAAACAGCGGAACGCCCATCCAGCTGGCCTCCGACGAGGGGTCGACGGGCGGGCTCCAGTCGGGGTCGGGCACGCAGATCGGGAACCAGAACCGCCATGCCGGTGGTCAGGATGCGACGGACGATCGGATGGTCGGTGGGATTGAACGCCGATCGGCTCTCGGCCGTCAGAGGCAGGACCCGATCGCCATCGAAGATGGCCCGCACCGAAACACGCGAGGCATCCTCGACGAGCATGACGCTGGCGCGATCGAATGGCACCATCGCTCGGAGACGGTCGAGGAGCGTGGTCAGATGGTCTCCCGGTCGAGACTGCGGGTGAGCGCGACGGTCGCTTCGCGCAGAGCTTCGGCGACGTGACGGGAATAGCGCTCGGCCTCGTGCGCGAGCCAGCGGTCGGTCACGTCGCGGGCGATGCTCAACACCGACGGGACGGACTCGCCGGGACCGCGCTCCGGAATGATCTGACAGTCGAAGTATCGCTCGCCGTCCGGGGCCGGGAATGCGAACTCGAGCCTCTCGGGCTGGCCGGTCACGAAGACCCGATGCATCGCCTCATCCCACCGCTCGACCAGGTCCGAAGGCATCCCCATTTCGCGGGTTGTCCGGCCGAGGTAATCCTCCGCCGGACGTCCGGTCAGATGTTCGATCACCGGACTGACGTAGAGGTGCCGGAGGTCCTTGTCGAACCGTGCCACGATGTCCGGCAGGCCCTCGACCAGGGTCCGGAACTTCGTTTCGGCGCGCTCCTCCTTCTCGGTCAGACCATTGATCGTGCGACGGTTGAGCATCGCCAGGGCGAGCAGTTCGGCGAAGACCTCGGTGAATCGGGAGTCGACCGTGGAGAAGCCATCCGGTTTGTCGATCAGCGCCAGAAGCCCTGCCACCTCGTCGACGATCATGATCGGCGCGATGATTGCGCTTCGGAGATGGTGGGCGGAATCCCCATCGTTTTCCCTCGACAGTTCATTGGCGAAGACGGCTCGTCCCTCGCGGGCGCGTGAGCTCAGACTTCGAAGCTGCGCCGGCATCCCGTCGGTGGCGTCGATCTCGAGCCTTCCGGGATCCAGGAATGCGATGTCGAAGCGTTCCTTGCCGGGAGGGCGTACCGCGATCAGGCCAGCTTCCGCGCCGAGCATCCTCCTGCACGCGCCGAGCACCGCATTGGCCGCGTCGTCGAAAGCGCGGTTTTCCAGGACGGCGCGCGCCGCCGCCAGCAGCGCGGCAACTTCAGCGCTGCGGCCGTTGGTCTCTGATGGCGCCGTCGGTCTGGTCATTGAAAAACTCAGCCTAACCCACCGGCTCGGAGCCGTCGAGCGCGATCAACACTCGGTTCGCCGAGCTCGAAGCACGTCCCGGTGGGGGTTGAATGTCCCGATTCCAATATAGAACCTCTCCGGCCTGGCCGGCATCCTGGATGAGTGACGGAAGGCGGCTCGAGCGGGTGACACATAAGTTCGAATCGTGACCCGATCAGCTTAGCGTTCCAACGCACCGTCGGAAAACCGCAATTCCTACCTACCGTGAGCCGATGAACCGCGGGTAGAAACTACTCAATCGGACCCAGCGATAATCCTGCCACATGCATCACGGCGGGGGTTGAATCGCGGCCGATCGTCTGGATCGGGCCGCGCGTGACCACTCCCGCTTCGCGGTTTTCCTCCCTCTGGCCAGGCTCCATGAATGGGCGAAGATCCGTAATTACTACCGTCGGGATCCCGAGCGCTCGGGTAGTAAGTGCTCTTTCCGGCAGGCGCCTGCAGGCGTAGTGTCGAGACCAGTCTGGCAGCAGAGCGGACGGCTAGGAGAACGATCATGAAACACCAGAGCATCACAGTCATTGCAATCTTCTGCATCGTGGTCACCGGATGCATCTCGGCGACGGATCCTCACAAGAAAGCGAAACAGGGGGCCGCGGTCGGAGCGGCCGCGGGAGCGGTGGTCGGCGCGGTCGTCGGCAACCAGACCGGCAACCGAAACACCGGGGCGGTGGTCGGAGCGGCCGTCGGCGCCGGCGTCGGCACGGCGGTCGGCTACAGAATGGACAAGCAGCAGGCCGAGCTCGAGAGGGTGCAGGGCCTGGAAGTCGCCCGGACCGCGGATGACGAGATCGCCGTCACCATCAAGAACGACCTCCTCTACGACGTCGACTCCTCCGCCTTGCGTCCGGATTCGCGAGCGACCCTCGGCGACATGGCCGGCGTGCTGGCGAGCTATCCGGACACGATGATTCAGGTCTCCGGCCATGCCGACTCGACAGGATCCGAGGAGCACAACCAGTTGCTTTCCATGCGACGGGCTCAAACTGTCAGCAGTTACCTCTCGTCGCAGGGTGTCGCGACCTCGCGGATCGCGAGCTTCGGCTACGGAGAGATGGACCCACGAGCGACCAACGCTACCGCCGAGGGCCGCCAGCTCAACCGGCGCGTCGAGATCAGAATCAAGGCGGAGCCGCAGTAAACGGCCGGGATCGGATGGGGGAGACCGAGCACTTGCGTCTCGAGGCGCGGCTCGGTTCTCCTCGCGACCCGTTCGAGAGATCTCACGTCTCGAACCGGTGTGACCGATTCTCTGCACTCTGATCAGGTAGAAACTACGCTGTTCTAACCCTTTTTGCGGGTAGTAACCTCTTCCCGTGTCCCAACGGGGGCACGGGAAACGGTTTCGGTGTTGACCGGGCCTTCCCCCGGTTTTGCACAAGACATCCGAGGAGATTCCCAAATGAAACGGACCGGTTCGAAACTTGCGATCAGCCTGGCCTTCGCGGTGCTTCTGTTTGTTCCTCTTGACGCATCGGCGGCGACGGCGCCTTCTCTCGGCACCGCCGGGAGCTTCGGTGTCCTGGGTGCCTCGGCCATCACCAGCACCGGGCCGACCGTGGTCCGGGGGGATCTCGGGATCTCGCCGAACGGTGCGAGCTCGGTTACCGGGTTCAGCTTCTCTTCGCCTCCGGGGCCCGGAATCGTGGTGGGTGGAACCACTCACTTCGCCGATGCCGTCGCGCTCCAGGCTCAGAATGACGTCACGACCGCGTACAACTTCCTTGCGGGCCAGCCATGCGATGCCACGATCTCGGCAGACCTTGGTGGAATGACACTCACGCCGGGTGTCTACTGTTCCGCGACCTCGATGGGATTGACGGGAACCCTGACGCTCGACGCCCAGGGAGATCCCGGTGCGGTCTGGATCTTCAAGGTCGGAAGCACTCTGACGACCGCGAGCAATGCGGTGGTCGATGTCATCAACGGCGGCAGCGACTGCAACGTCTACTGGCAGGTGGGCAGCTCCGCGACGCTGGGGACCACCACCCAGTTCGCGGGCAACATTCTCGCCTTCACCAGCATCACGTTGAACACCGGCGCCAACGCGTCGGGACGGCTGCTGGCGCGCAATGGCGCCGTGACGCTGGACACCAGCGGCGTCGCCGTCTGTCCTGCCTGCCCTCTGATTACGCTCTCTTCGAGCCCGACCCCGCTCCCGAATGGAATCGTCAATACTCCGTACGCCGGTGCAACCATCACGGCAACCGGAGGCACCGGCCCCTACACCTTCACCGTCGTTTCGGGTTCGCTCCCGACCGGGCTCGACCCCCTCTCGAGCGCAGGCGCCATTAGCGGGACGCCGACGGCCACCGGGACCTTCACGTTCACGGTGCGGGCGACCGATGCGAACGGCTGTTTCGGAAGCCGGGTCTACACCATCATCATCAATCCGGACGTCATCGGTGGCTGTCCGGACATCACGCTTTCCCCGCTGACCATCCCGCCAGCAATCGCGGGCAGTCCGTATGGCCCGGAAACGATCACGGCGAGCGGGGGGACGGCATCCTATACGTTTGCCGTGACGGCCGGGGCTCTCCCGCCGGGTCTCGGTCTGTCGTCGCCCACCTCCACGACTGTCGACATCTCCGGGACGCCGTCGCAGTCCGGCAGCTTCACCTTCACCCTCACGGCCACCGACAGCGATGGCTGCATTGGAAGCCAGATCTACACCGCCCTCGGGACCTGCCCGGTCATCACCGTCGCGCCAGCGACCCTTCCTCCCCCCGCGATGGGCGTTGACTACAGCCGCACGATCACCGCAAGCGGAGGAACGCCCGTCTACACGTTCGCGGTGACCTCCGGAGTTCTCCCGCCGGGACTGGCCCTTTCCTCCGGCGGCGTTCTTTCGGGCAAGCCGACGAGCTCAGGGCCCTACACCTTCACGATCACCGCAACCGACTCGGTCGGCTGCGAAGGCGTGCAAGTCTATGCGATGGATGTCACCACCGGTGTTCCTGCTTTGGACTTTCTGGGGCTGGGGGCGCTCATGCTCCTGCTCGCGGGCGCCGGTCTGCTCCTGGTCAAACGGTTCAGCCTGTAGCGAAGAAGAGCCGACGCAGACAAGCCCGCCCACCCCCGGTAACCCGGTGGGCGGGCTTCGTCGCGGATGCGCCCGAACAACCAGCCGGCTTCCCGGAGCGTGCATGGCGATGTGACCAGTGGAGCCTGGGACGGTGGGGCCGGGTGAGTGCCACCGTCTGCCGGGCGCCGTCCCGAAGACGAGAACGGCGTCTCCGCCGCCTCCTGGCGTTTGAACGTCATGAGGCGGCCGGGTGATCTTCGAGAGAAGCATTCTGTGGCGGAAAGTCGGAGCCGGGAGAGGCACGTTCTGGCCTGCTCGGCGTTCCGGGTGCCGGGCTTGTCCTGGATGCTTGACCGCGACCAGCACGCACCCGTTCCCGAACTCTGATTCGAACCCCTGATTCGAAGGAACCATGCTCGCAGTCACCCCTCGGAATCGCAGCTCATACGAAAGTTTTCGTTGACACAACGAAACAATTCGTAGACGATCGCTGGACAAGGAGGGGACCGATGATCCGGAAACTGATCCATCTGGCGTTGCTTTTTCTTCTGGCCGTGACGGCGACTCCCGTTGTCCGTGCGGCGGACTCCGGCGTCTGGACCGCGTCGTTCGACAAGGACGGTCGAGTGCAACTGCAGATCAGCCGGAAAGGGGAGGGCTGGAACCGGTACGGCTCGACATTCGCGAGAGAGGCGTTCACCGGACTCCCGGCTCATCCGGAGGGAGACCTCCGGTTCAGCCTCGATCGTGAAGCGGGGACGATCCGTTTCGAGGGAGAATTCACCGACGGGCAGGGGGCGGGACACTTCGACTTCGACCCCTCCGAGACCTACGTGAAAGAGATGCGCCGTCTCGGATATCCCGCACTGAGCGGGGACGATCTCTTCCTCTTCGCTCTGAACGACATCACCACCGCGCTGGTCCGGGAGCTCAACGATCTCGGATATCGCGACCTGACCGTCAAGCAACTGCTGAAGATCGGGATCTTCCACGTGACACCCGAGTTCATCCGGGAGATGAAGAAGCTCGGCTACGCCTCACTCCGCCTCGATGATCTGGTCGACATGCGGATCCACGGTGTCAGTCCCCGGCTGGTTCGGGAGCTCGAGACTCTCGGCTACTCCGGACTCACGGTGGAGAATCTCATGAACTTCCGGATCTTCGATGTCTCGCCCACGGACATCCGGGAGCTGAAGACACTGGGATATCCGGCCGTTCCAGCCGAACGCCTCATCGAGATGCACATTCATGGCGTCACCTCGGACTTCATCCGTGAGCTTGCCGGGCTGGGCTACCCCAATGTCCCGGTCGAACGATTGATCGAAATGCGAATCCATGGCGTCACCCCGGCTTTCATTCGAGAAATGAAGGCGGCCGGCCTTGCCGATCTCTCCCCCGGAAACCTCGTGCAGATGCGCATCCACGGGATCGATGCGGCGTTCGTACGCACGGCCCGCGGCGACGTCCGGCGGTGAGAGGCCGAGCCTGAGGCGGAAGTCCCGGATCGGCCGCCCGTCCGAATTCCTGTCTTCGATGTCCTATACTGGCTCCTCATCCCGATCATCGAGGAGCGATCAATGCGCCGAGCTTTTCTCTTCCTGTTCCTGTCCCTGGCCATCGTCGCGGGCTGTGCCACCGCAACAGTGCCGGTGAGCTCCACCCCGTCGCCTGCTTCCGATTCCATCGCGGCGAAGACCGCCGGGATGGAAAAGATGGACGGATTCATCCCGCTGTTCCGGGACCAGGAAAAGGGCCGGATGCTGATGGAGATCAGCCGCTGGAATCAGGAGATCCTCTATCAGGTCTCTCTGCCCGCGGGACTCGGATCGAATCCGGTGGGGCTGGATCGCAACCAGCTCGGCGGGACCTACGTGGTGAGGTTCCAGAGGGTCGGCCCGAAGGTCCTTCTCATCCAGCCGAATTACCAGTACCGCGCGCTGACCGGCGACACCCTGGAGAAAAAGGCCGTCGAGGAGTCGTTCGCCGAGTCGGTCCTGTGGGGATTTCCGGTGGAGGCGTCGGAGGGCGATCGGGTTCTGGTCGACGCCACCGCATTTTTCCTCCGCGACGCCCACGGCGTGGCCCGAACCCTCGAGCAGACCGAGCAGGGGACCTATCAGCTCGACGACAGCCGCAGCGTGTTCTGGATGCCTCGGACGAAAGTCTTTCCCAACAACACCGAGGTGGAGGCGATGCTGACCTTCACGACGAGCAAGCCGGGACCGCTGGTTCGGACCGTGACGCCGGAGCCCCTTGCCGTGACCGTTCGCGAGCATCATTCGTTCGTCGAGCTGCCGGGGCCGGGATACAAGCCGCGGAAGTTCGATCCAAGGGTCGGCGTGTTCGGAATCCAGTTCTACGATTTCTCCACCCCGATCACCGCGCCGATCGAGCAGCGCTGGATCTCACGGCATCGCCTGGAGAAGAAGGATCCGGCCGCGGCGGTCTCGGATCCGGTCGAGCCCATCATCTATTATCTCGATCCGGGAACGCCGGAGCCGATCCGCAGTGCCCTGATGGAAGGCGCCGGGTGGTGGAATCAGGCATTCGAGGCGGCAGGTTTCCGCAACGCGTTTCAGGTGAAACTCCTCCCCGCCGACGCCGATCCGATGGACGTCCGCTACAACCTGATCTCCTGGGTGCATCGCTCCACCCGCGGCTGGTCCTATGGCGGTGGGATCATCGATCCCCGCACCGGGGAGATCATCAAGGGGAACGTGACCCTCGGGTCGCTCCGGGTCCGTCAGGATTACCTCATCGGGACCGGCCTGGTACCGGTGTTCGATCAGCAGGATCCGGTGGCCGATGCGGACGGGCTGGCGGCTCTCGATCCCTCGGCGGACCCGAAGGAGATGGCGCTCGCGCGGATCCGGCAGCTCGCCGCTCACGAGGTCGGACACACCCTCGGGCTCGCACACAACTTCGCGGCCAGCACTTATGGTCGAGCATCGGTGATGGACTATCCTGCGCCGCTGGTGAAGATCCGCGACGGAAAGTCTCGACCTTTCGGACGCCTACGATCGCGGGATCGGTGAATACGACAAGTTCGCGATCCGCTATGCCTACAGCCAGTTTCCCCCGGGCACGGACGAGGATGCCGCGCTCGACCGCATCGTCCGGAAGGGCATCGAGGACGGCATGCTCTATCTCACCGACGAGGATGCCCGTCCCGACGGGGCCTCGAACCCTCTGGCCAGTCTCTGGGACAACGGTTCCGACCCGGTGGCCATGCTCCGTCACGAGATGGAGGTGCGACGGATCGCGATGAACCAGTTCGGGCTGGGCAACATCCCGGTGGGTACGCCGCTCTCGATGCTCGAAGCGAAGTTCGTCCCGCTCTATCTCCACCACCGGTACCAGCTCGAAGCCGCGGTCAAATCGGTCGGTGGCCTCAACTACACCTACGCGGTCAAGGAGCCGCGGGGACCGGTTCCCGCGGCGGTTCAGTCCATGGTCCCGGCGGATCGTCAGCGGGAGGCTCTGGATGCGGTGCTCGACACGCTCAGCGTCGATGAGCTCCGGATTCCGAAAAGGATCGTCGAGCTGATTCCTCCCTCCGCGTTCGGCTATCCAGGGGGAACCACCGAGCTCTTCGACAAGCGGACGGGGCCGGCGTTCGACCCGATCGGCGCGGCGACCATCGCCGCGGAAGTGGCGGTTCACGGCCTGCTTCAGCCGGAGCGGGCGGCTCGGCTGATCGAGTTCCATGGGCTGGATCCGAAGAATCCCGATTTCGACGAGGTGGTCGGTGCGCTGGTCGACCGCACCTGGAAGGGCTCGTGGAAGGACCCGTACGACGCGGCGATTGCCCGTGCCGTGCAGAGCCTGGTCGTGGACGATCTGATGGGGCTCGCTTCGAACCAGGATGCGAGCTCGCAGGTGCGTGCGGTGGCGACCGAGGCACTCCGCGGACTCTCCTCACGGTTGAGATCGGCGACCGGGGGCAATGCCGTGGATCTGGCCCATCGACACGCCACGGTCGACGAGATCACCCGGTTCCTCGAACGTCCGGCTGCTCCCCGAACGCCGGTCCATCCACTTCCCGCACCACCGGGAAGTCCGATCGGAGACTGAGCCGGCCCTGAGAGGCTGTGCAGAAATCAGAGCGGCCAGTCTTGCGGCGGGACGACGCCATCTGCTTCGTTGCGGCTCCTCCGCGATGAGCCTGCATCGCCTCGTCGCCGCGCCTCGCATCCGGCGCCGTCGCGCTCGCAAGCCGACCCACCCTGGATTTCTGCACAGCCTCTGAGGATGAACATTCCGATGTTCATCATGGTGCCACGGAGCGAAAAGCCTGGAGTTGAAGACCCGGGTCAGTCGAACCCCGACCGGAGCCCCTCATTCGACCCCGTGGATGAACATTCCGATGTTCATCATCGTCCCACGAAGCGCAAACCCTCCCACTCGACACTCCGGGGTCTTTCCAAGCCGGCACCCCGCCGTTCTATTCCACTGCTCTTCCGGGCAGCCGACCCCGCTGTTCTCTGCCACCAGACGAACATCGGAATGTTCGTCCACGAAGGACCGATCCATCTGTGGATGAACATTCCGATGTTCATCATCGTCCCACGAAGCCGCAACCCTCCCTCTTGCACACTCGGGCTTTCGAAGCCGGACCCGCCGTTCTTTCCTCTGCTCTCGCCGAGAGCCGACCTGCCTGTTCCTGCCACCAGACGAACATCGGAATGTTCGTCCACGAAGTCCGTCATCCCTGTGGATGAACATTCCGATGTTCATCATGGTGCGACGAAGCGAAAAGCCTGGAGTTGCCGACCCGGGTCGGTCGAAGCCGGACCACGCCGCTCATTCGACCGGTCTGGCGAGAGTCGACCTTGCCTGTTCCTGCCACCAGACGAACATCGGAATGATCGTCCACGAAGGCCCTGAACCTCCTGCAAATACAGGCTCTTCTGGCGTCTTTGTTGCACCTTTTACGGTGCCATGAACGTCCGAATTCAAACCAGGGTCAAGCCATTGCTTCGCCCGTTTGCAGCCATCGCCGGGGCGGGTCTTTTGGGACTCACCCTTGGGGGATGCGCCTTGTGGAGCTCGAATCAGGCCGTGTCACTCGAGGCGGAACCGACCGCTGAGCCGAGCACCGCCGTGACCGCACCCGCCTCGACCGCGCACGCCCGACCGAACGCCGCACCGGGGCCGGTTCCGATCGAACGGGGAGAGCCGGTTCACGACGATCCTGTCGAGCCGGCTCCTCCTCCGCCGGATTGATCGGCTGCCCGGCCGGAATCCCTCGAAAGTGGCAGAAGAAATCCCTCGTTCGGTAGAGGAGGGTTGCTCGGGCTTGCGAGTATCGTGGATGGTGGAGATGTCCACGAACCTGCAATGCCGCCTGTCCGCTCTTGTTGCGATCCATCTTCTTACGGCTGGTTTCGCGTTTGCGCAGCTTCCGAATCAGGGTTGCCTCAGTGGGCGGCTCTATGACGCCGGCTCGGGGGCTCTGCTTCGCGGCCGGCTGGTCCTTGGCGATCAGGGCGTGCGGGAGGTGGAAGGCGAGTTTCGCGTCTGTGACATCTTCGCGACCGACACGAAGATCATGGCCTCGGCGGAGGATCACATCTCCCAGTACTATCCGGGAATCGACCTATGTGCCGCTGACGAAGGCGAATCACAGTCGCTGTACCAGCAGGCAGCCGTGGTGTCGATCGGGCCGGGGAAGGAGCCCCGCGTCGAGTTTCCCCTCCATCGGGGTGGTTCCCTGGCCGGCAGGATCACCAGCCGCGAGACCGGGGCGCCGGTTGCAGGCGCGAGGATCGAGGTCTATCGGTTCAACGGGAGGGGATATTCGGGCGGGGGTTGGGTCGAATCGGACCTCACCGGGGCGTATGTCATTCCGGGGGGGGTCTGCGGTGGTGATCAGTACAAGGTCAGGGTCAGTGCTGAGCGCTACCTTCCCGCGCTTTCCGGCGATCCCGACTGCTCGACGTGCGACATCCTGTTCGAGGGAAGCCGGATCACGATTGCGGGGGAGGGGCAAACCAGGCTCGACTTTGCTCTGCGGGAGGCGATGGGTACCGTCACGGGTCATGTGATCGACCGCTTCACTCGAAAGCCCATCGAGGGAGCGAGAGTGATCAACGAGGTCACCGGAGTCGACGGAAGTTATTCGCTGGAGCTGGAGCGGAAGCCGTTTCGGATCTGGGCCGAGGCCGAGGGCTATGCTCGGCAGGTCTATCCGTGTGCCTATCACTGTGAGCTCGAAGAGACGCCACCGATCGCGTTCGGGACCGGGGGGACCATGGTCGTCGATTTCGAGCTGTCGACGATGGATCTCGTGAGGGTGATCCCGAGCTGGTCGACCCCTGCAGGGGGCGAAACCGCCCGCATCGAGGGGGTCGGTCTGGACGATGTGACCGCTCTCTGGATCGACGGGACCTCCGTTCCGATCCGGGCGGCAAACGAGACGTTCGTGGAATTCAGGATTCCGGCGCACCCGGAAGGCGCCGTCTCGCTTCGCGTGGCCGATGGGGATGGACGTTCCTATGAGCTGATGGAAGGCCTCACCTACTGGAAGGGATCTCAGCCGCGCAGAATTCGAGACATCGAGAAGAACCGATCCATCATGACGGAAGCGGTCCCGGATGAGATCGTCGCGATGGGTGGAGCGATCTACTTTGCCGAGACCGATACCAGGGATGGTCGCGAGCTCTGGCGGTCGGACGGTACAGGGGCGGGAACGACGATGGTCAAAGACATCGAGCCGATTGCGGGTCATGGCTCGAGCCCTGCGGGCCTGGTTGTTCTCCGCAGCTCCCTCTACTTCAGCGCTTCGGGAATGTTCACTCTTCCCACGCTGTGGCGCACCGATGGCACGGAGTCGGGAACGAGTCCGGTGCTCGCCATTGACGGTTCGGTTCTGACCGCACCCGACTGCACCGCTGCGGTGAACGGGTCGGTCTATCTGCAGGCGATCGATCCGGCTGGAGCTCGCTGGCTCTGGCGCATCCCCTCCGAAGGATCGCGGGCGCAGCCGATCCTCCGCGTCCTCTCCTCCTCCGAGTGCAGCGAGTTCGGACATCTCGGCACGCGGGTGGTCACGGGGGCCGCGGCAGGCCCGGAAGGACAGGAGCCATGGATCACCGACGGAACGCCGCAAGGGACGCACCTGCTCGGGGATCTTTATCCGGGAAACGACGGCTCGAAACCCGACGAATTCACGGAACTGAATGGTCGCGTCTTCTTCGCGGCCACCACGAACTGGGGGCGCGAGCTCATCGTCAGTGACGGCAGCCCCTCGGGAACGCGCATGGTCGTGGATCTCCAGCCGGGACAGGGGGGCTCATTCCCGCGGTATCTCGTCGCCTTCAACGGGCGTCTCTATTTCGAAGCCGCCAGTCCGAATGGCGTCGGAATCTGGAGCACCGACGGTACCGAAAAGGGGACGCGCTTTCTCGTTGCCGGCGGCGGCCCGATTGTCGCCTACAGGAACGCGCTCTACTTCATCGCCTCGAACCGCCTGATGCGTACGGACGGCACGACCTCGGTGCTCGTCAGCACGGTTCGCGACGGTCGCGATCTCTCCGTCGCGAATGACCATCTCTGGTTCAGTGCAGAGGGGCAGATCCCCTGCGAAGCGGGGGTGACCTGGTGCCGACCACTGTGGGTTTCCGACGGCACGTCTTCAGGGACTCGTCCGGTGGACAACATCTGGTGGGCCGGCGCTCCGTTCAGCCTCGGAGCTCGAACCTGTTTTGCCGGCCGCGATCCACACAATGTCGGAGGCCTGTGGTGTGGCGATGCCGGAGGAAACTCGATCTCTCTCGTGTGGAACTTCGATCCCGTTCCGCTCTCGAGAGGCTCGAATCCAATGATCGAGCCGCTGAGCGAGAAGATCATTCTGATCGCGGCAACCACGGTGGAATCGGGGACCGAGCTCTGGACCTCCAACCTCAGAGAGGAGGGAACGGTCCTGTTGACCGACATCGCTCCAGGACCCGAATCGGGGTTTACTCCCCCCATTCTCGCCGCGGGTTCGCAGTACTTCTTCCGTGGAATTACGCCTTGGCACGGCCGGGAGCTCTGGGTCACCGACGGAAGGCCGGAGAACACGCATGAGGTGGTGGATCTGACCCCCGGCGTTGAAGACGGAGTGGGCTGGCTGCTGTTCGCCGGCGGAGATTCGGTCTATTTCACCCGACCCGGTCCTGATGGTGAATCACTCTGGAGATCCGATGGGTCCGCAACGGGAACCAGGCAGATCCTGGAGGCTGTCCCCTCGGTCGCCACCGCCTGGAAGGGCGCGCTGGTCTTCGCCGGAAACCGCTCCGTGAACGGTTGTGTGGTGTGCCGCATGACTCCATCCGGCTCGTTCGAGGAGCTCTGGCAACCGGAGGAGTCTCGTGGCTGGGACCCGGACGTGTCGCACCTGGATGTCGTCGGCGACCGACTGTTCCTCAGAACCTCCACATCTGGATGGAGCGGGATGTTTTCGCTGGGAGAGGGGCCGTCGGCGAGGCTCACCTCGCAGACCGTAGACACAGTCTCAGCGTCTCAGTCCGGAATGGCCCTGTTTCATTTCTTTCAGCCATACGGCCTCGGAAAGTCGCTGGAAGTGTTCTGGACCGATGGAACGCCTGCAGGGACGACGTTGCTGGGCACCATCGGACCGCTGCAGGACACGAACGTGACGGCGTCCGGCGCCGGGAGTCGCGTCTTCTTCCGGGTGGAACCTCTCGCCGGCAATTCGGATCTGGGGGTGGAGCTCTGGGTGACGGACGGAAGGAGCCTCGAGCTGGTGCGGAGGCTTCGTTCCATGGCTTCGGAAATGGCCGGCACGCCGGAAGGCGGGATTTTCTTCTCAGGGCGTACGCCAGGGACGGATTGGGAAGTGTGGCAGAGCGATGGTACCTCGGAGGGAACCCGTCTCGCCTGGGACGTGAATCGCGAGGGGCCCTCCAACCCGCGGGACTTTCACGTTGTGGGGCCGTACCTGCTGTTCTCCGCGGAAGCGCCGGAAAATGATCGGGAGCCGTGGGTGGTGCAGTACCGGCCCCCCGACCGAAAGCGTCGAGCGCACCGACCTTGAGCCGCCAGCGGGAAAGGTCGAACGACTCCGGAAGCGATGGAGGCAATCGTGAAATCGTCACGCTGACGACCGGATCGAAGATGATGGCGTACGTCTACACGGCGGACGACGAGCGGTTGTGGGAACTGAACGCGACCACCAGCCGGTCGCAGTACACCCTGCGGGATCTCGACCACAAGCCGCTGCGGGTGATCGAGGAGGACGGCTCGTCGGGGACGGCGGTCTGGAGCTGGAAGGAGGACTGGGTCTACCGCGGGGGGACGCTGATGACGGCGGTCAAGCCCACCGGGGATCCAGTTCCACGTCGACCACCTGGGGACGCCGCGCCTCGTCACCAACTCCACCCGCGGGACGGTCGGCCTGCATCAGTACTACCCCTTCGGCGAGGAATCGACCTCCCCGACGCAGGACACCGAGGAGCTGAAGTTCACCGGCCACGAACGGGACACCGAATTCTCCGGAGCCCGCGACTACCTCGATTACATGCACGTCCGGTATTATGCCGATGGGGCGACGGTGCTTATCAGTTGATCCTTCGCAGAACACTTGCAAGAACCGCACGAGTACCGCAGACGAATGGAACCGCTAAACGTATGTGCTCGACAAGCCGCTTCGTGCGAGGGAGCTGACGGCAAATATCAGCCCGGCGTGGGGTCGGTTTTTATCCGTGGATCCGGTCCTCGATGTAAAACAGGCGATGACGAACCCTCAGGGTTGGAACCGATACGCGTACGTGTTCGACAACCCGCTCCGCTTCACAGACCCGACGGGCAAATATGTATGCCGTGGTGATGAGGCCTCATGCAAGGCGATCGAGGCGACGCTTGGCGTGATGAAGCAAGCGGCAGCCGGGTTGAAGAGCGACGACCCACGTCAAGCGCAACGAATCAGGTGACGCACTCGGAAAGCCGGCGACGCTAAGACGAAAATCTGACGTCTGGGCGAACCCCATGAAGCAAGATGAATCACGCAAGTTGAAGCCGGAAGACAACACACTGCGTATACGCTCATAGCGATTGATCTTCGAACAGGCCGTAGAGAAGGAACTTTCTCCGTGAATCCAACATGATAGAGTAAACGGCTGGAACGGGGCCAACAGCGACAAGGTGCACATTTTCGTATTCGTGGAAGGAAAGAAATTGACGACCGATCCAGTGGTTCAAAGACCGTCCATCAAAGATCGAGAGGACGCAGGAGTTACCGAAGCCATGAGAGCGATTCACATCCTTTGTGTCGCGGTTCTGGCGCTCGCTGGAGCAGCAGGTGCTTCAACGGGAGAGACGGACGAACCGCGCGAGCGTCCCGACGTTGCGACTGCCTCGAAGGTGGAGCCTTCACCTGAGGAGCATATCTGGCAACATTGAGTTATCACGGGCGGCACGGGTCATCACGTGGTTGTGTACAACTGGCTTCGCCAAGGAGATGTCGTCGGCACGGTCAGGAGAAGGCGCTGGCCGGAATCCGAGCCCAGATCGACAGTGTCTCCTGGTCCAGCGGCAGTGCTGGCTGCTCATCAACCTCCTCAGATGTGACCTGACAACGCGGTAGCTACAGCCCGGGTCGACACTGGAATCACGATGCCGAACAAGTAGTAGTCGGCGGCGACCGATTTTTCATCGCTGCTCACGGGGACCATCCGGTCATGAGTCGGTGGCCCTTGCCGCCGGGAGCCGAACGCGGAGATTGCCTCCGCTCTGTTCTTGGTATCGCCTGTCCCGACACAGGCCGGCCGAAGCTATTGCTCTCAAACCAGTCGACTAACCACGATCGGAAGTCAACGCGGATGCGTCATCGTGAAGACGCCATGGCGGTACGGGTACTGAATCGAGCGGCCCCGAACTCGACGCGTCCATTTGCCGATGGTCGAGTCCGATCCGTGTTCCGCGAGAGGTTTGCCCGAAGCCGAAGCGGGAGCGCCTTGCCCCTGCCGCGGCGCCCGCGGGCCCGCCCGGCCTGGCGAGCTCGCTGGGGCATCGCGCCGAGCAGCGGTCGCTTGGCCGGAGCGTGGAGAAGGAAATGTGCGGGTGGTGATTCGCGGGGGCTTTCGCGCGGAGTCCGGATTGGCGGGATCTCCTTGACAGGAGTGTAGCTGATCGTCAGTAGCCGAGGGGGGTGGATTCTAATCTTTGCAAGGTCAACCATCTGGCGTCAGGAAACACGGAGAACGCGACTACTCGACGTGCTACGTCACGACCGGTACGGCAACACACTCAGATGATCCCCCGCTTGAAAAGGTGGTGCGATTCGACCGGGTACCATGTCGATCGACAGACGCGGATGCTCGGCGTACTCGATCCTCGGGCATTGTGACCCGATTTCGCCGACGCAATCGCCGCGCTGCCGTACAAGAGATGCGGGCGAACCAGACGGGCGTGGGGACTGAAGGGTCAGGTCTTCGATCTTCGGTCAAGGCCGCCGAAGATCGAAGATGTGGCCCCGGTTTTGGGCACTGGAGGACCCAAGCAATGAGGAATGAAGTTATGCTGGCGCTCTTGGTGCTGGGATGCTCTTGTTCGCTTCTATCGAATGATAGACGAGATGTCTGTCGAGGCAGTGCAGTACGACCAGCCGACGAGATCTCACCAGGTCAATTGATCTACGAGGTAGAAGCAGGAAGCCAGTGTGCGATTGTCAGGGCGTTCGATGTGCTCAGTCGTGGTTCTGCCGGGGGTGGGGATATGGAGGATATTTATCGCGCGCTCGCCACTCAGCTTGCTGTGAATCCTTTGCTCATTCTCGCGCAGACTCGCGACCGAGACTGGTCAGTTGACCAAATCCAGATCTTGGCCAATTCATTGCCGCTCGAGAGTGTTGACGACTCACCCCGACGGATCACCATTCTCAGGTCCCGGTTACAGGCGGTTGAACGTGTGAATGATGATTCTCTCACAAGAGAAAAGATGGCCACCGTCGCCGCGCTGTCGGACTATCTTGCACGACTCTCAAAGTCTCTGTAGACGAAAGGGCAGGGGGTACAGGACCATGGCGTACGTCTACACGGCGGACGACGAGCGGCTGTGGGAGCTGAACGTCACCACCAGCCGGTCGCAGTACACCCTGCGGGATCTCGACCACAAGCCGCTGCGGGTGATCGAGGAGGACGGCTCGTCGGGGACGGCGGTCTGGAGCTGGAAGGAGGACTGGGTCTACCGCGGGGGGACGCTGATGACGGCGGTCAAGCCGACGGGTCGGATCCAGTTCCACGTCGACCACCTGGGGACGCCGCGCCTCGTCACGAACTCCACCCGCGGGACGGTCGCCCTGCACCAGTACTACCCCTTCGGCGAGGAGTCGACCTCCCCGACGCAGGACACCGAGGAGCTGAAGTTCACCGGCCACGAACGGGACACCGACTTTTCCGGAGCGCGCGACTACCTGGACTACATGCATGCCCGGTACTACAGCCCGATGATGGGGAGGTTCCTGAGCGTGGATCCGGGCGGCATGGACCCGAGTACGCCGCAGTCAGACGCGCAATACTGGGGTCACATCTTCGATCTTTGGTCAACGCGCAATACTGGGGTCACATCTTCGATCTTTGGTCAAGGCCGCCGAAGTTCGAAGATGTGGCCCCGGTTTTGGGCGGGAGGAGGGCGTGAGCCAGGTCGAGCATCGCGCGAAGTCGCGCGATCTGGTCTGCACGGAGTTCGCGAGTGGCGCCAGGAAGGGCGGAAATGCCGACTGGCGGTGGCGACCACCGGCTGGATCGGGTGAATCAGGCGGAGCTCGGCCGGGCCTGCTCAGCCGAGAAGGTGCGAATTCAACCTTGAGATGTCTGTCGGGGGGCTCCGCGCCGTCAGGCGCGGTAGTGCTGAGGCAGCGGCGGAGCGTGCTGGCGCGCGCGAGCGATGCACTCGTCGAAGAGCTGACGCAGAAACGGGTCGCGCTCGCATTCGCGACGGCAGCGTTTCACCAGATTCGATACATGTCCCGCGCTTCGGAGCCCCAGCTCCCGGGCAATCTCGCGCAACGTGCGAAGCCCTTCCCACCAGCCGAGCCGCGCATAGATCATCCGGCAGAGCGCCCCACGATTCGTCCGGATCTCCTCCTCGGTCACGTCCATCTTCTCGGCCACCGCGGTCATGATCGCGTCGAGCGGCGGACGTCCCACCTCACGCTGGAACCGCGGATGCTCGGTCGATCTCTCCTCGCTGTCGATCAGCTCCTGGACCGTCGCGACGAACTCCGCCGTCCCCAGCACGATCTGACCCACGACCTTCGCCATCAGATCGTCCGCCACACCAATCGCCGCCTCGACGAACGCTTTGTACTCCTGTCGCGCCGTCTTCGCGTCGCTGCCGAACAGCGCAAGGCTGTCCATGCAGAGCCATTCCGGCGGCTTCTCCAGCCCGATCTTCGCTCGATAGCTCGACCAGCGATAGTCCTCGGGGCGCTCGACGATCCCCGCACGAACGGGATTGAGCACGATGTAGCGGCAGAGCTCGAGCAGATAAGCCTCGCGCTCGACGATGACCGACTTGAACCGCCCCTGGAAGAGATGCCCCACCCGCCCATGACGCTTGTTGAAGCGCTGCGCATACCGGCTCTGGAAGTGCTGCATGCCCTGGGAGAGGTTTCCCTCGGGAGTCTCGATCGAAAAATGGAAATGATTGTCGAGCAAACCGTATTCGTGAATCAGCCAGTTGCAGCGGCGTTGTTCGTCGCTCGAGGAGCCAGAAGGAAGTCCTCGCGGTCCTCGTCGCAGAGGAAGATGTCCTGTTGAGCGTTGCCGCGGTTCATCACGTGGTGAATGGCCCCGGGAAGATCGAGTCGAAGTGGTCTCGCCATAACAAGCCGAGGATCCCTCGGAAAATCCGATCTGTCCAATCATTGCCGTAATCAGGCGCTTTTTCTCCTCGGAATGGAAACTCGCTCTACGAGGAGTAGATCCGGGTGGCGAAGCGAATCTGACGATCGACGACCTGCCCCCGCAGCCGAATCCGACGATCGAAGACCTGACCCCGCAGCCGGGGAGACGGGAGACTCCGCCAGAGCTCCGTCTCCTCAGCCTGGTGATTTCATCCTCATCGCCACCCGGACGTGCAACGTCCGGCCACTCGTGGCAGAACTTTCGTCCAGACCTCCTACCGCCGATGCTCTCCCCAGCAGAGTTGCCAGAGATTCAACTCCCCGGAACCTCCGGTACCTGACCCGTCGACGGCGATTTCCAGGAGATTGTGATCCGACTGAAGACTCCTGGGCACCTCGTAGATCACCTGGTGACCTCCCCGCCCGAGCTCTTCCCGCTCCAGTCGCTGGCCGTTCCACTGAATCTCGACCGTCGATCGTGCTTCGAGCGTGAAGCCAAGCTTCAACCAGCCGCTGTCGGCCCCGGGTGATGGCGGGAGCATCAGCGCGGATCTGCCGCCCATCGTTCGGGAGGGGCGCTCCGGATCCGTCTCCGTGTCAGGCGCGCTCCATCCGGCGCGGAAGTCCGCACGCTCGCGCCAGGGGACGATGGAGATGTGGTAGTAGTGCGAGCGGGTGATCTTCCGCAGAGGATACTCCTGGCGATCGAACCGCACGACGGCATTCGGATCGGTGCCCTCACCCACCAGCAGAGTCCCCGGCTCGACCGGTGCGAGGGGGACGGCGTCGATGTCCAGGACCTGCGTGAGGGGCACGTCGCGGAGCGCATACTCAGCGAATGGCTTCATTCCGAACGCCACCGCCAGGTGGGGCATCACCACCGAGGGCTGACTCTCGAGCCACTCCACGGCTGCCCAGGAGGGGGAGTCGCTGGTGCGGACGAGAGCCAGCGAGGGGAGCGTCCAGACGAGAAACGCCGCGCTGATGGCCACCGCGCCGGACCAGAAGATGGCCGGCTTCCAGCGCGAACCTCGCGCCGTCCATCCGCTGACCCGCTCCAGACCGTCCATGGCGATCATCGCGAACATCGGGCTGTAGCCGATCGCGAACCGGGTCAGGCTGAACCGGTCGAGCAGAAGAATGGCCATCAGCAGAAACGGTCCGAACGTGGATGCCACCAGGAAGACGGCAAGTCGCCTTTTGCGAAAGGAGGCCACGATCGAGACGAGCACGAGCAGCGAGACCAGATGGCCCAGCGTGAAGAACGAGTAGTGCCGGAAGGCGAACTCGCCGAACACGGTCAACAGCGGGGGCCGGTCCGGACTGAGAAAGGAATCCTGAGTGAGGATGTATTGCCGGTGCGCGCTCAGCGTGGCGAGATAGCCCTGGACCGACGCGGATGCGAGCGCAGCGCCGGTGTAGATTCCGATCAGGACCAGGCCGCCGGCGACCATCCCGAAGAGCGGTGTTTTCACCTCCCGCCGGCGCAACCACGCGGCGGAGGCGAGCAGCGCGGGGATCATTCCGATCAGCAGATTCTGAGGGCGCACCCCGGACGCCAGGGCGAGAACCACCGCCCCGAGGATCAGCGAGCTTCTGCTCCGGCAGCCCCGGAGAAGCAACGCCACCGCCAGACAGACCAGCATCAGCGACAAGACGTCACTGAACGCGGTTCCACCAAAGAACCAGATGTTCGGGAAGAAGCAGCAGAGGAGGCTTCCGCCCGCCGCCACCGGAAAGGAAAACCGCATCTCCCGGGCCATGAAGAGCAAGGCGGGGAAGAGAAGCAGCGAGGCGATCAGGACCACCGTCTGAAGGGCGACGAAATCGCTCGCGACGACCGGGCGGATCAGATGGGCGAGGAAGATGTAGAGAGGAAATCCCGGCGGATGGGGGTGGTGAAGGGTCACGTCGAACTGGCGCAATCCCAGTGCGAACAGAATCTCGTCCCACTCCCAGGGAGTGCGGGCGAGTGCGAGAAACCGGCTGGCCGCCACCGCGATCGCCAGGATCGGTATGGCCACACGCGCGTGGCGTGACCACGGCTCAGGCGGAGTGCTCAGCTCATCGAGAAGGCGTCGGATCATGCCGAAGCCCGGAAGCGCCGGAACGCTCTGGCGAATTTCATCATCGCGGGAAGATTGGAGATTTTCACCTTCCCGGTCATCACGGCGAACTGCGGGTCCTTCTCACCGCTCTCGACCCCGAGGTAGGTCTTCTCATTCGTGGTGACGATGCAATCCGGATCCCCGTGGAGTCCCTCCCGGACGGTGCAGGATCCGCCGTCGATCGTGACGGTCCATTCGGGAGGATCCGCATCGGAGATCCGGAAGTGGAAGCAGGCGCGCCAGCCCTCGGTTCGGTCCGCTCGGAGCCGTCGCGGAAGGGAGCGAAACAGCGCGGGGAGGGTCAGGGGTCCGTCTGATTGCTCTTCGTCGGAACCCCCCGCACCCGGATCGTCGGCCGCCGTTGCACTCTCCCCGGAAGGGTGCTTCTCGAAGCGCACTCCGTCGATGTCGATCTTTGCGATGATCTCGCGCATGATCTCGCTGGTTCCGGCGACGATCGTCGACACCCGTGCGTCCCGATAGAACCGCGAGATGACGTACTCCTCGGTGTAGCCGAAGCCGCCGAAGAACTGCAGGCATTCGTCGGCCACCCTGGTGTTCAGCTCGGTGGCGAGAAGCTTGGCCATCGCCGACTCCCGCACCGCCTGATGCCCGTTCTGGTGGAGCCAGGCCGCGTGATAGACCAGTTGGCGCACCGATTCGAGCTCCGCGAACAGATCGGCGAGACGGTGCCGAAGCGCCTGGAACCGGTTGATCGGACGGCCGAACGCCTGCCGCTGACTCATGTAGTCGAGGGTTTCCTGCAGGATCAGATCCGACGCACCGATCGAGGTGGCCGCGGCCACGAGACGCTCGAGCGCGAAGGTCTCCATGATCGCGTAGAAGCCCTCGTTTCTCAGGCCCACCAGATGATCTGCCGGCACCCGTACGCCGTCGAAAGTAATCTCTGCCGTATCGGAGCAATGCCATCCCATCTTGCGGATCGGTTTCGCGGCCACTCCCGGGGTTCCGGCGTCGACGACGATCAGACTGATTCCTCCCGCGCCGGCATCCGGATCGGTCTTGCAGGCGACGACATTGAAGTCTCCATACACCCCGTTGGTGATCCAGGTCTTGGCTCCGTCGATGATCCACTCGCCGCCCTCGAGAACCGCGCGGGTGCGAATGGCGGCGACATCCGATCCCGCATCGGGCTCGGAGATGGAGATGGACCCCACCTTCTCGCCCGAGATCGACGGGACGAGATAACGCAGTTTCAGATCCTCCGATCCGCGATGGAAGATCGCACCGGTGGCGATGAACTGCTGCACCGTGACCGCCGCGGCGAAGCCGCCCATCCGGGAGCGGGCCAGCTCCTCCAGAAAGGCGATGGCGAAAAAGAGATCCGCGCCCGATCCGCCGTATGCCTCAGGGAAGGTGATCCCGAGGAAGCCGCGCTCGCCCATCCGCCTCCAGATGTGGGGTGGAATGCGTTGGTCCCGTTCCCACTCCGCGGCGTAGGGGGCGACTTCCGTCTCCATCAGCTCACGCACGCTGCGGCGGAACATCTCGTGTTCTTCGGTAAAGTAGGCGGAGGGCATCGCTCGCAATGATAGCTCGCGATGAGAACGGTGTGAGAGCTCCCGTCGGCCACGAAGCCCATGCGGGTGCCGCTCTCGTCATCCTGAGCGCCAGTACACGTGTCGAAGCCCATGCCGTGGGTCGCCCTCGTCATCCTGAGCGCCGGCAAACGTGTCGAAGCCCATGCGGTGGGTCGCGAAGGATCTTGCCTTCGTGAGGGTCGAGAGCGCGGCACACGCGAAACGCCGGTACTACCCGCTGGGCTCGATTCGCCACCAGCGCGGATTCGTCTCGACCGTTGCGAGAGGCAAGATCCTTCGCGGGACGGTTCTCGGCTTCGACACCAGCACGGGCGCTCAGGATGACCGAGTGGGGGACGTTCCCGCAAGGTTGTCGCCCTCGTCATCCTGAGCGCCGGCAAACGTGTCGAAGCCGATGCGGTGGGTCGCGAAGGATCTTGCCTTCGTGAGGGTCGAGAGCGCGGCACACGCGAAACGCCGGTACTACCCGCTGCGCTCGATTCGCGCGGATTCGTCTCGACCGTTGCGAGAGGCAAGATCCTTCGCGGGACGGTTCTCGGCTTCGACACCAGCGCGGGCGCTCAGGATGACCGGGTGGGGGTCCGTTGCCGTAAGGTTGTCGCCCTCGTCATCCTGAGCGCCGGCGAACGTGTCGAAGCCGATGCTGTGGGTCGCGAAGGATCTTGCCTTCGTGAGGGTCGAGAGCGCGAAACGCGACACCGCTGCGCTCGATTCGCCCATCAGCGCGGATTCGTCTCGACCGTTGCGAGAGGCAAGATCCTTCGCGGGACGGTTCGCGGCTTCGACACCAGCGCGGGCGCTCAGGATGACGGAGTGGGGGACGTTGCCGTAAGGTTGTCGCCCTCGTCATCCTGAGCGCCAGTGAACGCGTCGAAGCCGATGCGGGTGCCCCCTCGTCATCCTGAGCGCCGGCAAGCGTGTCGAAGCCGATGCTGTGGGTCGCCCTCGTCATCCTGAGCGCCGGCGAACGCGTCGAAGCCGATGCTGTGGGTCGCGAAGGATCTTGCCTTCGTGAGGGTCGAGAGCGCGGCACACGCGAAACGCCGGTACTACCCGCTGCGCTCGATTCGCCCTCCGCGCGGATTCGTCTCGACCATTGCGAGAGGCAAGATCCTTCGCGGGACGGTTCGCGGCTTCGACACCAGCACGGGCGCTCAGGATGACCGGGTGGGGGACGTTGCCGCAAGGTTGTCGCCCTCGTCATCCTGAGCGCCAGTGAACGTGTCGAAGCCGATGCCGTGGGTCGCGAAGGATCTTGCCTTCGTCAGGGTCGAGATTCCTCCACGCGAAACGCCGGTACCACCCGCTGCGCTCGATTCGCCACCAGCGCGGATTCGTCTCGACCGTTGCGAGAGGCAAGATCCTTCGCGGGACGGTTCTCGGCTTCGACCCCAGCACTGGCGCTCAGGATGACCGAGTGGGCGACATTGCCGCGAGGTCGCCCGCAACACGTCGCTGGTCGACAGCCGCGTGGGCGAGGGGAGCGCGTTTCATGTTGCCCTTCCCGCCCTGGACGCCGGGCGCGACTGAACTTCAGGCGTAGAATCGCTCTCCGTTCCCCGCAATCTCGACCAGCAGAGGGGCCGGCTCGAATCGCGCCCCCAGCCTCGAAGCCAGCTCCCTCATCCGGCGCACCACCGACTCCGGGCCGGCGGCATCCACCGTGTGGAACGGACCTCCACGGAATGGCGGGAATCCCAGTCCGAGAATGGCCCCGACGTCCCCGTCCCGAGCCGAAGAGAGGATTCCCTCCTGAAGACACCAGACCGCCTCGTTGATCATCAACAGGGACAGCCTGTCGGCCATCTCACGCGAGTCGATCGCTTTTCCATCGGCGCCGCCGAAGAACCGGGAAACGTCCGGGTTGATCGGTCTCGATCCGTGGCGGTTTTCCGGTTCATAGAGGAAGAACCCCTTCCCGTTCTTGCGGCCTCCATAGCCGGCCTCGACCATCCTCGGGAGAATGTCCGATGGCGCAAGCCCGCGCGCGGCGAAGGCCTGACCGAGATCGCGTGAGACATGGGTCGCCACGTCGAGGCCCACCTCATCGAGCAGAGTCACCGGCCCCACGGGGAATCCGTACTGCCTGAGTGCTGCATCCAGCGCATCGATTTCCGCTCCTTCCCCGAGCAGGACGATCGCCTCGTTCATGAATGGTGCGAGGATCCGGGTGGTGTAGAAGCCGGGGCCGTCGCGGACCACGATGACCGTCTTTCCCTGCGCCGTTCCGAAGGCGTGTGCGGTCGCGATCGCTCGATGGGCGGTCTTCTCTGTCCGGACGATTTCCAGGAGCGGCATCTTCGGAACCGGTGAGAAGTAGTGCATGCCCAGAACGCGCTCTGGGTGGAGCGCTCCGGCAGCGATGTCCGCGATGGGAATCGCGGAGGTATTCGACGCGAAAACCGCATCGGAGGTGAGCACCGTCTCGGCGTCGGCGAGGACCTGTCGTTTGAGATCGCGGTTCTCGAAGACCGCCTCGATGACCAGATCGCATTCTTCCAGATCTCGAGCGCTCGTGCTGGTCTTGAGCTTTCTCTTTCCTCCGCCGGGGAGCTCGGCACCGACGGACCCGGAGCGAACGCGCCGCTCGAGGTTGTGGGCAATGCGCTCGGTTGCGCGGTGGAGAGTCTCCTCCGAAATATCCTGGAGAATCACGGCGGCGAGATCGATCGAGATCGAGGCGATCCCCTCTCCCATCAGTCCCGCTCCGATCACCCCCAGCCGGGCGATCGCCCGAGGGGGGGCATCGACGGGTGGGCGTTTGAGATCCGTCGTCGCCTTGAAGAGCCAGATCAGATGCCGCGATCCGGCAGACGTGACCAGGGTTCCGAAGAGCTCGATCTCCTTCTGCCGCCCCGCCTCGAAGCCGTCGCGAAGACCGGTCTCCACGGCGTCCAGAAGCGCGTGTGGGGCCCGATAGTGGCTGCCGGTCTTTTTCCTGACTGCCTCCCGTGCGCGGCGCAGGACGAATCCGCGGACCGGAGCGAAGTTGGTCAGGCGCTGGAGGAAGGAACGCGATCTGCGATTGGAAAGGGGTCGTCCCCGTAGGAGCCTCGAACAGGCGCGGTCGACCACCTCGGGTAAAGAGTCCGGTGTGGCGATCTCGTCGATCAGACCGTACTCCAGAGCCTTCCGCGCTCGGATCCGTTTTCCGCTGAGCATGATCGGGAGAGCCCGAGCCAGCCCGATCAGGCGGGGAAGCCGCTGTGTTCCGCCTCCCGCCGGGATCAGGCCGATCATCGCTTCCGGAAGGCCCAGGACAGTCGCGGGGTGTTCGGTGGCGATGCGATAGTGGCAGGCGAGCGCGATCTCCAGTCCTCCCCCGAGCGCGGCACCGTGGATGGCGGCGATCACCGGCTTCCGGCTGCCGGCGACCCGGTCGAGCAGCCGATGCGCTTCCCGGACGAAGGCCGAGGCCTCCCGTGAGGAGCTCATCGAGAGGATCTCGTCGAGATCGGCGCCGGCCAGGAAGTTGTCGGTCTTCGCGCTCTCGAGGACCACGACGGCGATCGATTCGTCACTCTCGATTCGATCGAGCAGCTCCCCGAACCCGCGGAAGAAGGCGCGGGAGATCACGTTGACTTTCTCTCCGGGTGTGTCGAAAACGACATGAAGAACACGGTCCTGCTGCCGGATCCGGAATGGGAGGTCATCTCTGGTGTCGGCGTCCACGACATCAGTGTAGCGCCTCGAGAGTGGAGGGATCGGGGCGAGCCACCGGATAACCCCCGGTATGGTACGCCATCCGCAGTCTTGTCGAGGAAGGAGGACCTATGGCTGTGATCGTTTACGGGGCTGACTGGTGTGGTGACGTGGTCAGCCTCAGGCGCGAGCTGGATGCCCGCAGAATCAATTACCGTTTCATCGATGTCGACGAGGATCATGCGGCATCCGAACGAGTGAAGAACTGGAACAACGGCCGTCGTCGGATTCCGACCGTCGAGATCGAGTCGAAGATGGGAAACGCCATTCTCCGGGTGCCGCATGCCGGTGAGGTGGAATCGGAACTGGAGAAGCTCGGCCTCGCCAACTACGATCAGTCCTCCTAGACCACGCCCTCGTCATCCTGAGCCGTTGAAGGCCCCCCGTGTGGGACGGGTCTCCCGACCCGTCCCGGGTATCGGACGTCTCGTCCGACCCCCATGGGCGCCATTCAACGGCTCAGGATGACCGGGCAGGTGCACCCACGGCAGGATTGATCTCCGGCCCGGCAGCGTGGATAATCTGCTGCAAATTCAATCTGCAGGAAGGGCCAATCCATGAAGAAGGGTTTCAGGATTCTGGGGATTCTTGTCGCCGTCGTCGTTCTGGTCGCTGCCGGGGGAGTGGCGTTTCTGATGCTGCGGTTTCCACGGCATCGCCCGCTGACTGCTCTGTCGATCGATCCGACGCCCGAGCGCGTAGCCCGGGGGCGCTACATCGTGGAGCACGTCAGCGACTGTTTCGGGTGTCACTCCGACCACGATTTCGATCGTTTCGGGATCCCGGTGAAGGCGGGAACCGAGGGCCAGGGGGGCTTCGTCTTCGACGAGAAGTTGGGTGTTCCCGGCATCGTGGCCGCGCACAACATCACCCCCGATCCGGCCACGGGGATCGGAAGCTGGACGGACGATGAAGTGGTGCGGGCGATCCGGGAAGGGGTGTCGCGAGACGGCCGCCCGCTGTTTCCGATGATGCCGTACGAGGATTTCCGTCACATGAGCGATGAGGACGTCTACTCGGTGGTCGCGTATCTGCGGAGTCTGCACCCGGTCCGGAACACCGTCGCGGCCACCCGGATCAAATTTCCGGTGAACCTGATCATGCGGACCATTCCGTCCCCGCTCTCGGCCCCGGTCACCGCGCCGAGCGACGAGCAGGACCATCTCGGCTATGGAAGATATCTGGTGACCATTGCCGGCTGCGGCGGGTGTCATACACCCCATGACGACAAGGGGGCGCCGATTCTCTCGGAGAGCTTCAGCGGCGGATGGGAGATGCACGGACCATGGGGACGGGTGGTGACGGCCAACATCACCCCGGCATCCAACACATTCGTCGGAACGGCGACAAAGGAGGAGTTCATCGCCCGATTCAAGGGCTTCGCCTCGATGAATCCGAGACGCTCCGGTGGCCGGTCCCGGACAGAACACGGTGATGCCGTGGCTCGCATTGTCAGGGATGACCGAGAAGGATCTCGGCGCGATCTACGACTATCTCCACACGCTTCCGCCGGTGGAGAAGGAAGTCGTGACATTTCCGGATGCCATGGGCTCGAACTGAGAACGGAAGGCTGCTCGCCGCGACGGCGCGGCGAGCCGCGATCCGTCAGCTCAGCATGCCGCGGCGATCAGTTCCCGTAGTCGCTTCATATCCACCGGCTTGGTGAGGTGGTGGTCGAACCCGGCCTCCAGCGCCCGCTGCCGATCCTCAGGCTGGCCGTATCCGGTGAGGGCGACCAGCACGATCTCGTCGCCGACGGCCTCTCGAATCCGGCGCGCGACCTCGTATCCGTCGATTCCTGGGAGGCCGATGTCCACGACGGCCAGGTTGGGGCGGTGCTCGATCGCTTCCTCGACCCCGCGAAGGCCATCCTCCGCGACGAACACCTCATGGCCGTGCCGCTCCAGCTTTTTCTGCAGGAGCAGGCGAATGTCCGGATTGTCCTCGACCACCAGGATTTCGTGCGGCAGTTCCGCTTCCTTCGGGTCTGCAGAATCAGCCTTCCCGGTTTCGGCAGGAGCCTCAGCCAGGGGGAGCCGGATGACGAACTCGCTCCCCTTGCCGTGCCCTTCGCTCGCCACCGAGACGGTGCCGCCATGGAGCTCGATGAGATTCCGGACCAGGGTCAGTCCGATTCCCATTCCGCCCTGGTGCACGTCGCGGCGCGTCCGCGCCTGAACGAACATGTCGAACACTCGGGGAAGGACGTCCGCGGCGATTCCGTCGCCGGTATCGCGAATGGTGACGATCGCGGAATCTCGATCCTGATCCACGCGGATGGTGAGGCTTCCGCCGCTCGGGGTGTACTTGATCGCATTCGAGACCAGATTGGTCACCACCTGCTCGATGCGCACCCGGTCGACCGAGGCGTAGACGGCTCCGGTGCCGGAATAGCAGCGCATCGTCAGACCAGCCTGACGTGCGGTGGGCCGAAGCTCCTCGGCGCAACGGCGAACCAGGTCGCTCACATCGACCGTCTTCTTCTGCAACTCGATCTTGCCCCGGGTGACCCGGGAGATGTCGAGCAGGTCGTCCACCAGCCGCTTCAACCGCTTCGATTGCCGCCGGATCACCGCCACTTTGTCGCGCAACTCTTCCGCTCCCAGCTCGTGACCATCCTCGGTGGCCAGCACGATTGCGTAGAGTGGATTGCGCAGTTCGTGGCCGAGCATCGCGAGGAACTGATCCCGCTCGTGAATCCGTTCCTGGAGGGCATCGAGCAGATCCCGGACCTCATACTGATGCTGCCGGGCCCTCAGGGCGGAGCGGGTCACGCTGACCAGAGTCTTGATTCGGATCGGCCGATCGATGATCGTCACGTTCGCCTTCGGACCGAGCCGCTCGAACGAACGGACCTGCAGGTCCACGCTCGGCTGTGCGGCAAAGACGAGGAACGGAAGCTCGGACCAGTTGGGTTGTTCCGCAACGACCTCGGAGATGGGCTCCACCGTATTCGGCAGGAGGGCCTCCTCGGTGATCAGCGCCGCGCCGGCGCCGCGCCGGATCTCCGCCGACCAGAGCCTCCACGTCCTCACAGGATTCGCAGTCGAGTCCTGCCTCGGTCAACACGGTGCAGGCGAGCTCGCTGTCTCTTCCGGTTGGGGCGAGGATCAGGATCCGGTTGGAAAGGTCGGACGACTCACTGTTCACCCAGTCCTCCCACGTCCGGAATCTCCTTCTCCTGATAGACCGGTGCGCCACCGAGAACGTCCCGGAATTGTCCAAGAGGAGGCCCGACCCGCAGGCCTTCCGAGCTCATCTGGTATTCGCGAATGGTCCGTTCATGCCTGCCCGTCCGCTTCTTCACCACCGAGATGGACTTGCGAACCTCTCCATCCATCTCGAAATAGCGGAGAAGAATCACCGCATCGGCGAGATAGCTGACGTCGACGTCGGTGTTGGGCACCGTGCTGAGAAGCCCGTGCTGGGTCGAGATCAGAATGGTGGCGATATCCCTCTGACCGAGGTCGGTCAGGAGCTCGTGGAGCTGAGCGGTGAGGAAGTTCGCCTCCGGCATTGCATTGAGATACCCGTTGAGGCTGTCGATCACCAGAAGCCGGGTTTCGTTCTGACCGACATCGGTGCGAACCTGGTGCGCGAACTCTCCGGGCGTCAGCTCCGCGGGATCGACCTGTCGGAGACAGATCAGTTCGCGCTCGATTGCGTCGCGGACATCCATTCCGAGAGCCCGGGCTCGTTCCAGGAATGTGGATTCTGATTCGTCGAAGACGTAGACGATCGATCGCTCGCCACGCTTCTGCCGCCGCCAGAACGTACTGGGTGGCGAGTGCCGATTTCCCCGCACCCGACGGCCCGGTGATGAGCGTGCTCGTCCGGGTATTCAGACCCCCGCCGAGCAGGTCGTCCACCTGCTTGATTCCGCTCGAGATCGTGCACATCGCCTGTTCCTCGCCGCGGCTTTCGGAGGCGACCAGCCGGGGATAGACGACCACTCCTCCGGTCTGGATGTCGAAGTCGTGATAGCCGCCGGAGTAGTTCACACCGCGGATCTTCACCACTCGCAGCTTCCGCCGTTCTGCCCCATAGGTCGGGAGAGTTGTGGAACAGCTCGATCACTCCGCTCGGAACGCTCTGCATCTGGATGTCGTCGGTGTAGGTCCGGTCGTCGAGCAGAATCACCGTCGTCTGATAGCCCGCGAGGTACTGTTTGAGCGCGAGGATCTGACGACGGTAGCGAAGGGGTGTCTGCGCCAGCAGCCGGATCTCCGAGAGGGAGTCGAGGACCAGCCGCTGAGGCCTGAGGTCGACGATCTGCTGGAGCAGAACCTTCATCGTTTCGGCCAGCTCGATCTCCGAAGGATGGAACAGGGTGTTCTCGTCCTCCGGCAGAAACGGACTCTTCGCCAGCGGAGGCTCGAAGATGGTCACCCCGTCGAGATCCCATCCGTGGGAGACCGCCACCTGGCGGAGCTCCTCCGCGGATTCGGAGAGCGTGATGTAGAGACTCGTCTCGCCATGCCTGGCACCTTCCAGGAGAAACTGGAGCGCCATGGTCGTCTTGCCTGATCCGGGATCGCCCTGAATCAGATAGACGTAATTGCGGGGAAGCCCTCCGCCGGTAATCGCATCGAGGCCCGGAATTCCGGTCGGCAGTCGGTTACTGATTCGTTGATTGGATTTCACCCTCGGAGGCCGCTCGGGAGACGAGGACTCCGGGTCGTTTTCAGAACTGGTGATTTGATTCGGTTCGTGTGTCATCGCACCCTCCATTTTGCAAATGGAAGGCCAGCTTTCCAGCTACGTAAAGGCTGGGATCAATGGGCTTATGGGGTACGGTTGAGCCCCCTCCCGAGCGGCGGAGGGTCGGGTGAAGGGCGGGCGCGACCCTCCCTCCCTATGGTTTCTGGTGGAGCTCCTGAAGGCTCAGAAGTGTGTGGACTCCCTCCTGCATCGCCCGGATTCCCTCGACCGCGGCGGTGGCCGCCGAGATCGTGGTGATGCAGGGGATGGAACGCTGCAGGGCGATCCGCCGGATGTAGGTGTCGTCGTACCAGGCGAACCGGCCCAGAGGTGTATTGATCACCAGATCGATCTCGTCGTTGATCATCCGGTCGGTGATGTTCGGCCGTCCTTCGTGAACCTTGAGGACCAGCTCCGCCTCGACGCCGTGATCTTCCAGGTACTGACGCGTCCCGGTGGTGGCCACCAGATGAAAGCCGAGCTCGTGAAGCTCCTTCGCCAGCGGAACGATTGATCTCTTGTCTTCCTGGTTGACGGAGATGAATGCGGTTCCGGTGCGAGGAAGAGCCTGGCCCGCGCCAAGAAGCGCCTTGACGTAGGCTTCGCCGAAGGAAGACGAACTGCCCATCACTTCGCCGGTCGACTTCATCTCCGGGCCGAGAACGGTGTCTTCGCGCGGGAACCGGGAGAAGGGGAAGACCGGAGCCTTGACGAAGTAATGATCAAGCTTCGGTTCGGCGGTCAGCCCGATCTGGTCGAGCGTCTCGCCAGCCATGACCCGCGCCGCGATCTTCGCAAAGGGAACGCCGGTCGCCTTCGAGACGTACGGAACTGTTCGGGATGCGCGGGGATTGACCTCGAGCACATAGATCTCACCCTGATGGATGGCGAACTGGATGTTCATCAGTCCGACCACCTTCAGCAGCTTCGCGAGCTCGACCGTCCTTCGCCGGATCCGATCGAGATCCCGTGGTGAGAGCGCCCAGGCAGGAACCACCGTGGTGGAATCGCCGGAGTGGATTCCGGCCTCCTCGATGTGCTGCATGATGCCACCGATCACCACCCGGTTGCCGTCGGAGAGCGCATCGACGTCGATCTCGAATGCATTCTCGAGAAACCGGTCGAGCAGAATGGGATGCTCGGGCGAGGCTTCCGCGGCCTCACGGGTGTAGCGCTCCAGAGCGGATTCGTCGTAGACCACCGCCATGGCCCGGCCTCCGAGAACGTAGGAGGGACGGACCACCAGCGGATATCCGATCCGCCCGGCGATCTCCAGCGCCTGCTCTTCCGAGCTTGCACTTCCATTCTCCGGAACCGGGATCCCCGCCTTCTCCAGCAGGTCCCCGAACCGCTCCCGGTCTTCGGCGAGGTCGATCGATTCGGTGGAAGTCCCCCAGAGCGGGACCCCGGCGGCAGCGAGGGCTCCGGCCAGTTTGAGGGGGGTCTGCCCTCCGAACTGGAGGATCACCCCGGCGGGTTTTTCCAGATCGATGACCTCCAGAACGTCCTCGAGGGTGAGGGGCTCGAAGTAGAGCCGATCCGAGGTGTCGTAGTCGGTCGAGACCGTCTCGGGATTGCAGTTGATCATGATCGTTTCGAGGCCCTGCTCGCGGAGCGCGAACGAAGCATGCACGCAACAGGAGTCGAACTCGATCCCCTGGCCGATTCGATTCGGTCCGGAGCCGAGAATCACCACCTTGCGGCGATCGGTGGGATTCGATTCGTTCTCCGTTTCCCAGGTCGAATAGAGATAAGGAGTGCTCGCCTCGAACTCGGCCGCGCAGGTGTCGACGCGCTTGTAGACGGGGCGCAGACCGAGGCGATGCCGCAGTTCCCGCACCGCGGTTTCACTCTGTCCCGTGAGTCGCGCCATCTGCCGGTCGGAGAATCCCAGCCGCTTCCATCGCCTCAGGTCCCCGCGAAGGTGATCGTCCCCGGAGGCGAAGCGCTCGGCAGCGGCGACGATCTCCCGCTCCGCCGCGATGATCCGCTCCATCTGCTGGAGAAACCAGGGATCGATCCAGCTGGTCTGATAGATCTCGTCGCGGCTGATGCCGGCTCGCATCGCATCCGCCACGGCGTAGATCCGGGTGGGTGTCGCGGTGCGCATCAGGTCCACCAGACGCTGGCGATCGGCGCCCGCAAACTGGCTCTGCAGCCCGTCGACGCCGGTCTCGAGAGAGCGGAGCCCCTTCTGCAGCGCCTCGTTGAAGGTTCGTCCGATTGCCATGACCTCGCCGACCGATTGCATCGACAGGCCGAGGTTGGGCGGGGTGTTGGGGAACTTCTCGAATGCGAAGCGGGGGATCTTGACCACCACGTAGTCGATGACCGGCTCGAACGACGCGGGAGTCTTCCGGGTGATGTCGTTGGGGATCTCGTCGAGGGTGTAGCCGACGGCGAGTTTCGCGGCGAATTTCGCGATGGGGAACCCGGTGGCCTTGGATGCGAGGGCCGAGGATCGGGAGACCCGCGGATTCATCTCGATGACGACCCGCTGGCCATCTTTCGGATTGACGGCGAACTGGATGTTCGAGCCGCCGGTCTCGACTCCGATGGCGCGGATGATCGTCTTGGCGTCATCCCGCATCGCCTGGTACTCCTCGTTCGACAGGGTCATCTGAGGAGCCACGGTGATCGAGTCGCCGGTGTGAACCCCCATCGGATCGAAGTTCTCGATCGAGCAGACGATGATCACGTTGTCGGCATGATCCCGCATCACCTCCAGCTCGAACTCCTTCCAACCCAGAACCGACTCTTCGATCAGCACGCTGTGGACCGGGGAAAGCTGCAGGCCGCGGCTGACGATCTCCCGGAATTCTTCGACGTTGTAGGCGATCCCGCCGCCCGTGCCGCCGAGGGTGAAGGAGGGGCGGATGACGATGGGATAACCGATGTCGATCGCCAGGGCGAGCGCCTCGTCGAGGGTGGTGGCGTAGCCCGAGCGCGGGACGGCGATGCCGGCTCGGGTCATCGCCTCCTTGAACAACTGCCGGTCTTCGGCGGTCTTGATCGCTTCGTAGCTCGCGCCGATCAGCTCGACCCCGTGCTCGGCGAGCACCCCGGCCTCGTGCAGCCCGATGGCGAGGTTCATTCCGGTCTGCCCGCCGACGGTGGGGAGGATGGCGTCCGGTTTCTCGCGCGCGATGATCTCCGCCACGACCGGAACCGTCAGTGGCTCAATGTAGGTGCGATCCGCGAATTCCGGATCGGTCATGATCGTGGCGGGATTGGAATTGACCAGAATGATCCGGTAGCCCTCGTCCCGGAGAGCCTTGCAGGCCTGCGTACCCGAGTAGTCGAATTCACAGGCTTGTCCGATGACGATGGGGCCGGATCCGATGACCAGGATCGAGGAGATATCGGTGCGCTTTGGCATCGAAGACAGGATGGTACCGCATTCGGAGGCGAGAGGCGAGAGGCGAGAGGTGAGAGGTGAGAGGTGAGAGGTGAGAGGTGAGAGGTGAGAGGTGAGAGGTGGAGAGGTGAGAGGTGAGAGGTGAGAGGTGGAGAGGTGAGAGGTGAGAGGTGAGAGGTGAGAGGTGAGAGGTGGAGAGGTGAGACGGTGAGAGGTGAGAGGTGAGACGGTGAGAGGTGAGAGGTGAGAGGTGAGACGGTGACGGTGGGAGGCACCTTTGGTGGGGGTTGGGCCTCTGGCCCGATCCCCGGGCGGCCTCCGGCCCCCGAGGGCGCGCTCCACAGGCGACCCGGGTTCACTCTGGGCGTCCCACTCTTATCCGAAGTGAGACGGTGAGCGAATCGAGACGGTGGTCATCGTTTCGAGCGGCGGGGCGACCCGGGCAAGTGAGGCATCTTGTCCGATCCCGGTTTGGACCTCCGGTCTCCGGTCACCCTATCTGCGGTATGCTCTCGGCCGATGGACCCTTTGATCGAGTGGGATGAGCTGCACCTTCGCGTGCGGGCCGAGCGGGTGATCGGCATTGCCCGGGAGGTGATCCGGCAGCAGAAGCTTCCGGTGGAAGATCTGCGAATGGACTTCCGGGAAGGAATCCTGCAGGTGGAAGGGAGAGTGCGAAAGGTGCTTGCGGTACCGTTTCGCGTGGTGATCCGGCGGATCATCGCCGAGGGTTCGGTGGTACGGGTTCCGATCGAGACGATGAGCGCGATGGGATTCCCTCTGCCGGCCCTTCTGGCGCGGCTGATTCCGCCCGATCTGTACGAACGAAAAGTCTTTCTCGATCCGGGGCCGACCGTGGTGATTCACATCGACCAGCTTCTGCCGCCGTTCATGAATGTCGCGCTGAGGGAGATCCGGATCATCGACGGAGGTCTGGCGGTGGTCACCGGGGCGGGAGCCGCGGACCTGCCGGAGCCTGGAGGCATGGGATGATCGACAAGCGCGGGAACGGAAACGAAGATGCGCCGATGGAAGAGCAGCTCACCGAGAGCCTCGAGCTGAGCGCCGGGATCGAACCGACTCAACTGCGGGTCGAGATGAATGAAGCGCGGGCGCAGCGGTTCTATGACCGCGTCCGTGCTTCCATCGTCAAGTACGTCGAAGCGCGCGGGCTGAGCCTCGGGCGGACCCGCGAATATCTGCTCCTCGTCCCGGACGTCTTCATTCTGCTGTTCCGTCTGTCGGTCGATGCGCGGGTCTCCCGCAAGAACAAGGCGCTCCTGGCGAGCGGAATCGCCTACTTCATCTTTCCTCTGGACTTCGTTCCCGAGATCATCGTCGGTCCGATCGGATTCCTGGACGATCTGGTCTTCGGGGTCTTCGTCCTCAACCGGGTCCTCGCGGAGACGGATGCCGACATTCTGCGGGAGCACTGGAGCGGCGAGGGGGATGTCCTCGAGATGATCCGCAACGTTCTCGGAGCCGCCGACGGACTGGTCGCCTCGAAGTTCGTCCGGAGAATCAAGAAACTGTTCGATTGATCGCGGCGCTGGAGCGAGCCTGCTTCCGCCCCGGGAAGACTTCGCCCCGGCGAAACCGAGAGCCTCATCCCGTTCTCATGGCGTGGACGAGCCTGTCTGTACGGGTGCATTCTTTTCGAGAAGATTCCCGGTGACAGATAGGGAAACCCGCACCAGGGTCACTCTTCTCTGTTGAAGCTTCTCCGGACCGAGTGACTCGGATGATCAGGGAACGCAGTCCTGCTGGCGAGACAGCAATCGGGTCGCTTACTGCGAGGCGCCTTGTTCGGGCACGACATGTTACCGCGTCTGAGGTGCTGAGGGACAAGGGTGAGCGATACGATGAAGAAGCAGACCGGTGTGGCACCGGCGATTCTGATGGTTCTGATCTTCCTCGGGTTCGGTTCACCGGGGATCGCCGGGGCCGTATCGGTCACGGATGAGCCGGAGCCGGAATCCTGTCTCATCGCCACGCTGGACTTGCCGGAAGGCATGACTCCCCCCGCGATGCTCGCGGTGAGGCTGCATCAGCGCGACGTCAATGCCGACGATTCAAGGATCGAGTGTCCGGTCGTCGGCAGGACACTCGACTGTTCGATCCCGACCGGGCTGTTCGACGTCGAACTGAGCGGGGATGCTCTCGCACCCCGGTACTTCTGGGACCTCGCGGTCGCTCCCGCTGGTTCGACCGATCTCGGTACCCTTCGGTTCGCGCCGGGCGCCGAGGTGAGCGGAGCGGTCGAAACAGGGGAGGGGGGCTCGACGATCTGGAAGTGGTTCTCATCCCGCAGAGCACATATCTGTCCGCGGGTGAGGAAACGCGAAATCAATTCATGGTTCAACGTGCGGGTGTGGACGTACACGGCCGGTACCTCTTCACCGGTGTCGGCGCCGGAATCTACGACGTCGTCGCCAGCATGCCCGGCTATTCTCCCGCCCGTGAGCAGAATGTGAGAGTCGATCCCCCCGACCCCGTTCTCATCAAAGAATCGCTCGTCCTCGCCCCACTTGGACGGCTGGAAGTCTTCATCCATCCTCCCGTCGACCCAGCCGGGAAACCGTGGCAACTGTCGCTCCTCCGGCCCCTCCCGCTGTCGACCTATGATGAGACGGTGGATATCCGGTCCGTGTCGCCGGCCGGTTCGCTTCGTCTGGACGACCTGCAGGCCGGGAGCTACGGAATCAGGCTCCAGACGCACGACGGAAGAGTGGTCCATCGCCAGAAGATCGGGGTGGACGGGGCGACCAGACTCTCGATTCATGTCGAGTCGGTGATCCTCGACGGAACGGTCGTTCAGGGAGACGAGCCGGTCGCGGGGACGGTGATTCTCATCGCCGACGACGGAACCCGCTTCACCTTTCGTGCGAATGATGATGGCATGTTTCACGGGGTACTTCCTCGCGAGGGAGAGTTTCGGGTAGGCGTACGCCTGCGCGGAGAGGGACGCGGAACGGTGAATCTCGACAAGCAGATGGAGATCGAGGGGGCGCGGACGGACATGCGAGTCCTCGGATCGAGCTTCCGGACGGAGTGATTCGAGGGCGGGTGGTCGGTGTCGACGGCGTCGCGGTCAGCGCATCGGTGATGTTGTTTCGAGGGGCAGACATGGTGGCGTCGACCGCGGCGTTCGGAGAAGACGGGTTCGAGATCGAGGCCCTGGCGGATGGCGCGTACACGATTCAGGCGATGGCCCGCGAGGGCGAGAGCGACCGGGTGCCGGTCGAGCTGAGTCAGGGACGCTCGAGATCCGTCACGCTGACCATTCGATCCCGCGTCTCCGTGGAGGGACGGGTGGTGACCTCCGACGGACGACCGGTTGCCGGTGCGGTGATCCGCTATGGAGAATCGCCGGAGACATTCCGGGAGACGCTGGCCGGAATCGACGGCGACTTTCAATTCTCGGTGCGGCCCGGAACGATCGCGATCGCGGTCCTCGTGCCCGGACTCCCCATTCATCTCGGCACCCGGCAGATCCGTTCCGAGGGGGATGAGCCGCCCCTCATCCTGACGATGGCGGACGCGGAGGCGTCGCTTCATCTGCTCCTTGGACCGTCGCCTCCGTGGCCCCTGGTCAGCCGGGACGGTGTCAGCTTCTTTCCCGTTCCGACGCTCTTTCTTCCGCGTGGAGCCGCCCCGCCTCGAGAGCTCGATTCCCGGGGAGGATACCGGCTCGTCGTCGAGCCAGGGCTCTACCTGGTCTGCCCTTTCCCATCCATGTCAGGCGACTGTCTCCGTGCCTCGCTCGGGCCGGGATCCGAGGTAACGGTCTCCACGGGTGCGTTCTACGAGGACCGGTCACCTTCCACGGGAGATTCGCAATCAAAGGAGAAGACGCCATGAAACGCATCACTCGATTCGAACCCCGACGCGCGACTGTTCTCCTCACCGTGGTGTTGAGTCTGATCAGCTCGCTGGGCTGGGCCTCCGATCCGCCAGCTTCCGGTGATGCAGTTCCCGATCGGCCGGCATCCTTCGGATTCGTCTGCAGCCTGGAGAAGGGCTCAGGCGAGGATTCCGCCCAAAGGTGGCTGCTGGTTCGCGAGATCGTTCCCGGCGGTCCGGCGGACCAGGCTGGCCTGAAGCCCGGTGATCGGATCATCGGCATCGAAGGCGAGCCGGTTCGTTTCCGGAGTGGTGTGGAACTGCTCGAAGGGCTTGCGGCGAATCCGCCCGGCCGGGAGGTGCGTTTCGAAGTGCTTCGTGACGACGCCCGTCTCGACCTGATCATCGTTCCCGACGAAATGTCGGAGGTGCAGGCGGAACGCTGGAAAGCGATTCTCGAGAAGGTCCGCGCCGACGAGAAGAAGCCGCGCTCGGTGGAAAAGAAGTCGTTGAGATGACTCGGTCGAGCGCTCGGACGTTCGGCGGGGGCGGTCGGTATGTCATGGTTCGATCGTTTTCATTGAGCTGTATCGTCTCGTGCTGATCTCAGCGCTGCGAGGACGCGGCGTCCCGAGGTGTTCGCTCATCGCGGGTGGGACGATGGCCGAACATCGGAATGTTCGCCCACAGGCGTCGTGGTGACGGCGTAGAATTGGGGCATGAGAGCGAAACTGTGCATCGTCCTCCTTGCCGTCGCCGCGTTCGCCTGGGTCGCCCGGGCCCAGGAGCAACCTTCCGAAGCGCCGTTCTCCGTCGTCGAGGCGTCGATTCCCGAGATGCAGCGGGCGCTCGCCGAGGGCCGCGTGACCTCGCGCGAGCTGGTCCTGCAGTCGCTCGCGCGCATCGCGACGTACGAGGACCGACTCCACGCGGTGATCACCGTCAATCCGCACGCGCTCGAGGAGGCCGACGCGCTCGACGCGAGCGCGCGGGCCGGGCACGTGCGCGGGCCGCTGCACGGGATTCCGATCGCGCTCAAGGACAACATCCAGACGACCGACATGCCGACCACGGGCGGCGCGCTCGCCTTCGCGCGGCTTCGTGCCGCCGTACGATGCGACGCTGACGAAGAACCTCCGCGACGCCGGCGCCGATCATCATCGCCAAGACGCAGATGACCGAGCTCGCCAACTGGGTGACCGAGCGGCGATGCCGAGCAACTACAACGCGCGTCGAGCGGCTACGGCTACAACCCGTACGACCCGCGCCGCGATCCGCGCGAGGGAAGACCTTCGACGGCCGGCCGGTGCTCGACACCGGCGGCTCGAGCTCGGGCGCCGGCACCGCCGCGAGCTTCTGGGCGGCCAACGTCGGCACCGAGACCTCGGGCTCGATCCTCAGCCCGTCGAACCAGCAACATGCTGGTCGGCATCAAGCCGACGGTCGGGCGCGTGAGCCGCTACGGTGTCATCCCGATCACCGCCGACCAGGACACGCCGGGGCCGATGGCGCGCACGGTGACCGATGCCGCGATCATGCTCGGCGCGCTCGAGGGCCGCGGCGCCGATCCGCACGATCCGGCGACGACGCCGCTGCACGCCGCCGCCCGGCGGCGACTACACGCAGTTCCTGCGCGCGCGACGGCCTGAAGGGGCGCGGATCGGCATCCCGCGCGCCTACTACTACGCCGAGACGACGCCGCCCGGCGGCCGAGCAGCCGCGCGGCGGGTCTCAACGAGGCGCAGGCGAAGGTCATGGCCGACGCCATCGCGGTGCTGAAGCGGCAGGGGGCGATCATCGTCGATCCCGGCGGACATCCCGAGCGTCGTCGACACGCGACCCGGAGAGGAACTATGCTCGACTGGGGCGATCTGCGCGAGCGTGCGACGAGGTGAAGGAGCGGGACTGCTCGATCGTCCTCGGATACGGCATGAAGCGCGACTTCAATCGCTGGCTCGACGACGCTCGGCGACCGGCGCCGGTGAAATCGCTGACCGGCCTGCGACAGTGGAACCGAGGCGCATGCGACGGCGGGCGCGATCAGTACGGCCAGTCGATGCTCGACATCTCCGACGCGATGGATCTCGACGACCGACCGGGCGCGCTACGAGGCGGACCGCGCGCGGGACCTCGAGCTGACGGCGACGCACGGCATCGACGAAGTGATGAAGGCGAACAAGCTCGACGCGATCCTTTTTCCCGGGCCGTGGGGCGCGTCGATCGCGGCGCGGCCAGGCTACCCGACGGTGATCGTGCCGTTCGGCACGGTGCCGAACGCGCCCGACGCCGCCGTTCCCGGACGGATTCGACGCGAAGCCGGCGCCGTTCGGCGTGAGCTTCACCGGGATGGCCTGCAGCGAGCCGACGCTGCTGCGGCTCGCCTACGCGTTCGAGCAGGCGACGAACCGGCGGGTTCCGCCTCCGTTGGAGTAGGGTGGATCGCTCACCAGATGGTTTCGATCCCGGCGAATGAACGGATGGTTCGATCGCGGGTGATCACCGGCAGTCGATGATGGAGTGCTGTCGCGACGATCATTCGATCGACGGGATCCCGATGTGACCAGTCGAGACGGGCCGCCTGGACGAGAATCTCCGGTTCGAGATCGATGACCCGGACCCGGGGAAGTGCCAGCGCATCGCGAATCCACTGCAGAACGTCTCGATCGAGCTCGAGCCGGCCGTGCTCGACCAGCATCGCGAGCTCCCAGCAACTGAACATCGGGATGCCGACGACGGAAGAGGCTTCGATAGCGCGTCGCGCGGCGGCCGAGAGCCGGCGATCCTCCCCGGCCCACCAGATCCAGGCGTGGGTGTCACAGAGAATCACCGGTCCGCGTCCCATTCCTCGTCGATCGGGCCGATCAGGTCTTCCTGGCGGACGATGCTGCCTCGGAGGGGCCTGGCCTCCTCCAGCGGAACCACCCGCGCAACCGGCCTGCCCCGTTTGGTCACGATCAGCTCGGTCTTCGTCTCGGCGACGTGGTCGAGGAGCCGCAGGCACCGGGCCTTGAATTCTCCCGCCGGAATTTCCTCTTTTCTGGCCATGGTCGTCTCCCATGGTCATAACCGCGCCGCGGGGGATTTGTTCCCATGTCCGGTTCCCTGGGGCCTTGGTCCGGCCTCTGGCGCAGAATCTACGAGTTGTGGATTTTTGTGGACTTTTGTGGTCGCGGGTGGTAGTTTAGGGTCAATCCGGACCTGAAATGGACCGTTTTACAGGATCTCGACAACGTGGAAATCAATGATCTGATGGGGCATGCCCCCGCGAAAGTCGACGAGAAGGGCCGCATCAAGGTCCCCACGGCATTTCGCAGGGTGATCGAGGACCGATGGGGTCCCGAATGTTTCATCACATCGTTCGATGGCGAAAAGGCGGAGATTTATCCGCTGGATGTCTGGCGACAGATGCAGTCGAGGCTGGCGGGAGTGCCGTCGGCGAATCCGGCGAAGCGGAAGTTCATGGAGAAGGTGAACTACTTCGGTCAGCTTGCAGCGCTCGATGGGCAGGGTCGTCTTCTGGTTCCGGGGGTTCTGCGCCAGGTGGCGTCCCTGGACGGAGACGTGGTGGTTCTGGGGAGTGAGGATCATCTCACCGTCTGGAACGAGCAGCGGATTGAGAGCCGGGTCCAGGAGACCCCGCTCACGGATGAAGATTTCAAGGAGCTCGAGCTCCACGGGGTGTAGCGCTCCATGGAGCATCAGCCGGTTCTTTTCACTGAAGTTCTCGATCTGGTCCGTCCGGCAGCGCCTGATGGTTTGATCGTCGACGCGACGATCGGGCTCGGAGGGCACGCCGAGGGAATGCTCGAGCGGTGGCCTGAGGTGAGGCTGGTCGGAATCGACCGCGATCCGAGGGCGCTCGAGCGGACTGCGCGGCGGCTGGAGCGGTTCGGCGATCGGGTGATTTTGCGAGAGGGCCGGTACGAGGCGCTCATTGACATTCTGGATTCTCTGGGAGCAGGCGGGATCGATGCGCTTCTTGCGGACCTCGGTGTTTCCTCAATGCAGCTGGACCAGGCGGAGCGGGGGTTTTCCTTCCGATTCGAGGGTCCGCTGGACATGAGGATGGGGTCCGCTGGTCCGACCGCGGCAGATCTCGTCAATCGGCTCAGCGAGGGTGAGCTCACTGACATTCTCCGTACCTGGGGGGAGGAGCCGATGGCGAGGCGGATTGCGGCAGCGATCGTCGAGGCACGCTCCGAGGGCGCCATCGAGACGACGGCCCGGCTGGTCGGGATCGTCCACTCGGTCAAGCGGCCGCGGGGTGATCGGATCGATCCCGCCACTCTGACCTTTCAGGCGTTGCGGATCGCGGTCAACGAGGAGATCGTCGGGCTCGACGAGTTCGTGGACCGGGCGGTCGAACGGCTGATTCCGGGCGGAAGGATCGGGATCATCTCTTTTCACTCGCTCGAGGATCGGGTAGTCAAGCGGGCATTTCGGCGCCTGGAAGGGGAGTGCCGGTGTCCTCCCGGTCTTCCGATCTGCGGTTGTGGTGCGGTTCAGGTGGTCCGGGTTCTGACCCGGAGGCCGGTGGGGGGAGCGGAAGAGGAAATCTCGAGGAATCCGCGAGCTCGAAGCGCGCGGTTGCGAGTGGCGGAGAAGCAGACCTCGGGATCAGAGGATGGGGAATCGGAAGTGGTGGAGCAGCAGGATTGACAGAGGAAGGAACGATCAGAGTTTCGTGAGTCAGGAAGCAAGGGTGAAGGTCCGGGGAAGGGATGGGTGTGTGTGCCCCCGGTGAAGCTCGGGAGGGGTGGAGCGTGGAGTGTGGGTGTAAGTGGATGGTTTCCCGTGGCGTACAAAAAGGCAGATCTTCACCCTTGTTTGCTGACTTACCGGTGGTCCCGAGAGCATGTACGCGCAGAAGAAATCCATCGACAATGTTCATATTGTCCGCGAGAGGGATCGTCAGCGATTCCGTGAGCTTCTCGCGGTCTTTTCTCTCGGGGTCCCTCTAGGTCTCTTCCTTCTTCTTTTCACCTGGCAGAACATCGAGGTGATCCGTCTGGGGCGGGAAGCGACGCGCCTGCAGGAGGTCCGCCGCGATCTGGAGGACGAGAATCGCAAACTCGCCGTTCAGATCGAGCAGACCATCGCCCTCGATCACGTCGAGGAGCGCGCCGCGGATCTCCGTCTGCATCCGGTGGAGGATGGCGCTCTGGTGATCGTCACTCCGTCCCGCTCGAGCCGCAATGTCGCGAGGGCGTCACGCCGGGAGGCCCGGCCATGACTCTTCAGCGAAGGCGGATGTTTCTGCTGGGAATGGGCGTCGCCGTATGGGCGGTGATCATCGTCGCCCGGCTGGTCCAGATCCAGATCGTCCGGCACGAGGATTACGTGCAGAGAGCGGCGCGCCAGCAGGAGCGCACCATCACGCTCACGCCGATGCGCGGCTCGGTCTACGACGCCCGAGGAAGGCTGCTGGCCGAGAGCATCACCTCGAACTCCATCTACGCCGATCCCCAGGCCATCGAGGATCCGAAGGCGGTGGCGTCCGCTCTGGCGAAGGTGGACGGTCTTCATCTGGACCGGGACGATCTGGAGAGGCGACTACGGCGTGGTGGCGAGTTCGTCTGGGTCGCCCGTCAGGTCAGTGATCCGGTCTGGGCGGCGGTCTCGGGACTGAATCTGCCGGGAATTCACTCGCTCGACGAGCATCGCCGGGCGTGGCCCAACGGGCAGCTCGCCGCCTCGGTTCTCGGATGGGTCGGAATCGACGGTGAAGGTCTCGCCGGGGTGGAGCACGCATTGAACCGTTACGTGCGCGGCAACGCCGGGGTGGTCACACTCCTCCGTGACGCGCGGCGCGGGATGTATCAGGTAGGCGGCGAAGGGGGCGACCAGCCGGTCAACGGCCTGGACGTCTACCTCACCGTCGACGAGGTGATCCAGCATCTCGCGGAGCGGGCGCTGGAGAAGACCGTAGAGCAGTATCGAGCCCGGAGCGGGGTGGTGGTGGTGATGGATCCGCGGGACGGCTCGGTGCTGGCGATGGCCTCCTCCCCCTCGTTCGATCCGAATCGCTTTGGCCGCTATCCATCGAGCGCATGGCGGAACCGTGCGGTCCAGGACGTTTACGAACCGGGCTCCACCTTCAAGATCGTCACTGCCTCGGCGGGTCTGGAAGAAGGAATCGTCACCCCGTCCCAGGTGATCGACTGTCAGGATGGATCGATTCAGGTCGCCAACATTCGGATCCGCGAACACGACGGCAATGCCTACGGACTGATGTCGTTCGAGGACGTGATCGCCCACTCCTCGAATGTCGGGACGATCAAGGTCGCCCTCTCGCTCGGTCCCGAGCGGCTCTACGACTACGCTCGCCGCTTCGGATTCGGTCAGACCAGCGGCATTCAGCTTCCGGGTGAGGCGGCTGGAATCCTCCGACCGACCGAAAAATGGTCGAAGGTCTCGAACGCCGCGATCGCCATCGGTCAGGAGGTGGCGGTGACTCCGCTGCAGATGGCTCACGCGATGTGCATCGTGGCCAACGGAGGCCGGAGCGTTCCGCCTCACATCGTCGATCGGATCGTCGATCCGGACGGAAGCGTCGTCTGGGCGCCTCCTGCACAGAAGCCGGTTCGGGTGATCTCCGAGCGCACCGCCGCCGTCATGAACGAGATCCTCAAGGGGGTCGTCGATCATGGAACGGGGCAGCATGCGGCCCTTCCCGAGTATGTGGTGGCCGGCAAGACCGGAACCGCGCAGAAGGCCGGCCCGGGAGGATACCTCCCCAATGCGAGCATCGCATCCTTCATCGGATACGTCCCGGCGGATCGACCCCGGCTGGTCGTCCTGGTGGTGATCGACGAGCCTCACGGCTCCCAGTACGGTGGAACGGTCGCCGCACCGGCGTTTCGGGAGATCGCCGAGGGTTCGTTGAGATACCTCGGAGTCGAGCCTGCATTTCCTCAGAGACAGATCTCTCTGGACGACAACACCCGATTGGCGAAACTCTCGCAACCGTCCCCGCTCAGAGAACGATCCGCCCGAGCGGGCGGAATTCTGCCAGGGGAGGGGTTGCAATGAAATTACGGAATCTTCTCGAGCAGGTCACCGTCAGACGGATGCTCGGCAGCGACGCGGTCGAGATCGCCTCGGTGACCTCCGATTCCAGACTGGTCCACCAGGGCTCGCTGTTCGTCGCCATTCCGGGGTTCCAGGTCGATGGGAACGAATTCATCGACAGCGCGATCGAGAAGGGTGCGAAGGCCATTCTCTCGGACCACGAGCCGCGTCAGATCGAGGGGGTGACCTTCGTTCAGGTCAACGATGCAAGGGAGGCCTGCTCGCTGGTCGCGGCGGCCTTTCACGGCAACCCTGCTTCGCGGTTCCCGCTGGTCGGGGTCACCGGAACCTCCGGAAAAACCACCACCACGAAGATGCTCGAGTCGATTTTCGATGCGACCGGCGAGCCGACCGGTCTGATCGGAACCATCGAGTATCGCGCCGGCCAGCAGCACGAGATCGCCGATCGCACCACTCCCGACTCGGTGATCCTGCAGGAATGGCTCGGAAAGATGGTCGAAGAGCGGGTGCGGTACGCGGTGATGGAAGTTTCCTCCCACGCGCTGGCCCTCAAGCGGACTCACGGGATGCATTTCGCCGCGGCAATTTTCACCAACCTGTCGCGCGATCACTTCGACTTTCACGCCGATTTCGAGGATTACTTCTCGGCAAAGAAGATCCTCTTCGATCAGATCGACCGGTCGCGCCGCACCGCGGTGGTCAATCGGGATGATTCCTGGGGGCGGCGGCTGATTGACGAGCTTGGAGACGCGGCCCTGACCTTCGGACGCTCCAGCGAGGCGGACGTGCGGCCGGAGGGGGATCTCCAGGTCACCATTCACGGTCTCCACGGAACGATCGCGACTCCGCAGGGGCCGGTGCGGCTGGAATCCGCCCTGCTCGGAGTCCCCAACCTCTACAACTGGCTGGCCGCGATCGGGGTGGCGAGGATCCTGAATATCGAGACCGAGGCGATCGAAGAGGGCATCCGCAATCTGCGATCGGTGCGGGGGCGATTCGAGCGAGCCTCGCTCTCCGAGGATCAGCTTCCGGTGATCGTCGACTACGCACACAAACCCGATGCTCTCGAAAAACTGCTGCGCGCGGTCCGCGAGCTCGCTCCTGACCGGAAGCTCGTGCTGGTGGTCGGCTGCGGCGGAGATCGGGACAAGGGAAAACGGCCGCTGATGGGAGAGATCGCCGTCCGCCTCGCGGATCAGACCCTGATCACCAGCGACAATCCGCGGAGCGAAAAGCCGGAGGCGATCATTGCGGAGATGGAGGCGGGGGCGCGGGAGGCCGAGGGAGGCGACTACACAGTGGTCGTGGACCGTCGCGAAGCGATCGAGAAGGCCATCGTCGAGGCAGAGGACGCCTCTGTGGTGGTGATTGCGGGGAAAGGTCACGAGGACTATCAGGTCATCGGAGACCGGATTCTGCACTTCGACGATCGGGAGGAAGCGAGGGCGGCGCTGGAAAAAAGAGAAAGAAAAAGACTCGGGAAAAAATGATGATGATTATTCCCGAAATGCTGGTTGAAATTCACTATGAAAATATCGTATCCTAGCAACCTGAAATCGAGCTGCCCTGTTCCGGCTCCGCCGGCGAGTGGGTGGGGGCGAGGGTGTACAGCGACCGCGAGGCAGTCCTGGGGGGAAGGGGCGATCGCTGTACACGACCGGTGGGGTCGGAAGAGCGCAGTTCGTTTCGCCTGCCACGTCATTCCCGAGGAGCGTGTCGTTCCCGCCCCGTCACGCGGGGCGACAGTCCTGCCTGCATACGATCCGAAAGGGGAGAGTGCATGCCTCGGTTGACCTTTGATCGAATTGCGGAGATGGCCGGAGGACGGGTCGTCCGCGGTGGCGATCTCTTCGCGGATTCGGTGGTGATCGACAGCCGGAAGGCGGCGGAGGGCGCAGTCTTTTTCGCCATCCGCGGAGAACGGCTCGATGGTCATGACTTCCTCGTTCAGGCGCTCGAGAGCGGTGCCGGAGCGGTGGTGGAGCAGGTGCCGGAGGGGCTGCCTGCGGATCGCGGAATCGTTCAGGTCGACGACACCACGCGAGCACTGCAGGCGCTGGCCAGGAGCATTCGGAATGACTCGGACGTCCTGCTGATCGGTGTGACCGGTTCGACCGGAAAGACCACCACGAAGGAAATGATCGCCTCGTTGATCGGGACCTCCCGGAAGGTCTGGCGGTCCTGGGGAAACTTCAACAACCACATCGGTCTGCCGCTCTGTCTGTCGAACATGCCGGAGGAGACCGAGGTGGTCGTTTCCGAGATGGGGATGAGCGCCAAAGGGGAGATCGAGTTTCTGGCCCGTCTGGCGGGCCCGAACATCGGCGTCTACACCAACATCCGTCCGGTGCATCTGGAGTTTTTCGACTCGATCGACGGGATCGCGGCCGCCAAGCGGGAGCTTCTGGAGAACGTGCGGCAGGGCGGCTCGATCGTGATCAACGCCGACGACGAGCGGGTGGTGGGGATCAGTGAAGGATTCCCCGGAAGGAAAGTCACCTACGGAGTGGAGAAGGATGCGGAATTCCGCGCGCTCGAGGTGCGGTCGCTGGGGCTGCTCGGGACCGAGCTCACACTGCGGGCGGAAGGATCGGAGCGGCGTCTTTCGTCGTCCCTGCCCGGGCGGTACAACCTGGAGAACCTCCTGGCTGCCATCGCCACGGCCCGGATGGTGGGGATCGGGTGGGATGAGATCGAATCCGCGGCGGCGGCTCTTCAGCCGGCGGAGCATCGAGGCGTGGTGGTGAAGATGCGGGGCCTGACCGTCTACGACGATTGTTACAACTCGAATCCGTACGCTCTCGGCCGGGCGCTGGAGCTGATGTCCGAGGTGCCATGGGAGGGGCGGCGGATCGCGGTAGTTGGGGACATGCTCGAACTGGGGGGAGACGAGCTGGAGTTTCACCGTGAGGCGGGCCGTGCGATTCCCTCCGCGGTGGACGTGATCGTCGCGGTGGGGCGTCGCTCGAAGGCGTTGATCGAGGGGGCCGGCGAAGCTGGCTTCGCCTCGGATGCGCTGCATCACTTCGACGACGCGGAAGCGGCCGGGGAGTTCCTGGACGGCTTCGTCCGTCCCGGGGATCTCGTTCTGCTGAAGGCATCGCGCGGGATCGGACTCGATCGCATCCTCACCCGGCTGGAGAGGGAGGCCTGATGCTTTATTACCTGCTCTACCCTCTGCGGGAGTTCGTCAGTGGATTCAATGTCTTTCGCTACATCACCTTCCGTGCGGCCTTCGCGGCGCTGACGGCGCTGATGATCTCGTTCATTCTGGGACCGTGGCTGATCCGGCGGATGACCCAGATCAAGGCCGGGCAGTTCATTCGTGAGGAAGGTCCGAAGTCGCACCAGCAGAAGGCCGGAACCCCGACGATGGGGGGGATTCTGATCAATCTCGCCATCCTGATTCCGACCATCCTCTGGTCCGACATTCTCAATCCGTACGTCTGGATCGTTCTGTTCGTGACGCTCTCGTACGGCGTGATCGGTTTCTTCGACGACTTCCAGAAGCTGGCGAAACGACAGAACCTGGGGCTGACCGCCAGGCAGAAATTCTCGGCGCAGATTCTGGTCGCGCTGGTGGCGGGGCTCGCGGTGGCGTATCTGCCGCAGCTCCAGACGCGGTATTCGACCACCCTGGCGCTTCCGTTCATCTCCAAGTTCGTCCTCGATCTGGGGATCCTCTACATCCCCTTCGTGATCGTGGTGATCGTCGGTTCGTCCAATGCGGTCAATCTGACCGACGGGCTCGATGGGCTGGCGATCGGCAGCACGTTGATCGCCGCGGCGACGTACGCGATTCTGACCTACGCCGCGGGACACGCGCGGGTGGCGGAGTACCTCCGGATCGTCTGGGTGCCCGGCTCGGGCGAGCTGGCGGTGTTCTGCGCCGCGATGGTCGGTGCGTCGCTGGGCTTCCTCTGGTTCAATGCCCATCCGGCGAAGATCTTCATGGGCGACGTCGGATCACTGGCGCTGGGCGGCGCGATCGGCTGTCTCGCTGTGATCATCAAACAGGAAGTGCTGCTGGTCCTGGTGGGCGGGCTGTTCGTGGTCGAGGCGCTCTCGGTGATTCTCCAGGTGATCTCGTTCAAGACCACCGGAAGGCGGCTTTTCAAGATGTCTCCGATCCATCATCACTTCGAGCTTTCGGGATGGACGGAGACGCAGGTCGTGGTGCGGTTCTGGATCATCGCGATCATGTTTGCTCTGCTGAGTCTGGCGACTCTGAAACTGAGATAGGGAGGTCGATTGGCCGACGAGATGAAACGGGTGACGGTGTTCGGTGCGGGACGTTCAGGAGTCGCGGCAGCGTCGTTTCTGGCGAACCGTGGCGTGGAGGTGACCCTGACGGACTCGGCGTCCGAGCAGCAGCTTCCCCTGGCCAACGATCTTCCTCCCGGTGTGACCCGTTCATTCGGGGGACATACCGAGCAGGTCATCGAGGGGCGGGACACGATCGTGCTCAGCCCGGGAATCCGTCGCAGCCTTCCGATTCTCGAGCGGGCGGCGTCTGCCGGGGTGGAGATCATCTCCGAGATCGAGCTCGCGTTCCGGCATCTGAAAGGGCGGGTCATCGCGGTGACCGGCTCGAATGGCAAGTCGACCACCACCACGCTGATCGGGGAGATCCTCAAGGGTGGAGGGTTCGATCCGATCGTGGCCGGAAACATCGGCACGCCTCTGACGGCACTGCTCGACGAACAGCCCCGCAACTACGTCATCGAGCTCTCCTCGTTCCAGCTCGAGACGGTGGAGAGCTTCCGCGCGGACATCGCGGTGCTGCTGAACATCACACCGGATCACATGGATCGCTACGACACGATGGACGACTACGCGGCGGCGAAGTACCGGATCTTCCGGAACCAGCGTCCGCAGGATCACGCCATCGTCAATGGCGATGACCCTCGGACGGCGGAGCCTCCCACTCCGGCCAAAACCTGGCGGTTTTCATCGCGCCGGCAGGTCGTCCCGGGTGCCTGGTTCGACGGTGAATCGCTGGTGATCGACATCGAGGGTCTGGAGCGGCGGATTCCCCGCAAAGCGCTCGCGCTCGGCGGAATGGCGAACGTGGAGAATGCGCTGGCTTCCTGGCTCGCGGCTCGTTCGATCGGAGCCACCGATCTCGACGCTGAAGTGGCCTTCGGCTCGTTTCGGGGATTACCTCACCGGATGGTGATGGTGCGGGAGCGCAACGGGGTCCGGTGGATCAACGATTCGAAAGGAACGAACGTCGATGCGACACTCAAGTCTCTGGAGGGCGCCGAGGATCGAAGCGTGATTCTCATCCTCGGAGGAAAGGACAAAAAGGGGGAGTTCGAGCGGCTGCGCGACGTGGTCGGGCGGAAGGCCCGGATGGTGCTGACCATCGGTGATGCGGCCTCGCGGGTTCAGTCTGCGCTCGAGGGAACCGTTCAGATCGTTCCCTGCGGAGACATGCAGCGAGCGGTTCAGTTCGCCGCTTCCGAAGCGCGGGAGGGGCATGTCGTGCTGCTCTCGCCGGCCTGCGCAAGCTTCGATCAGTACGACAATTTCGAGCGACGTGGCGAGCATTTCGAGGCTCTGGTGAGAGAGCTTCTGTGATTCGGTTCCGGTGTGGCCGGGAGGGAGACGAGAACCATGAGCAGAAAGCTGACCTATGACCGATACCTGTTCGGTGCCGCGATGCTGATCATCGTGGTCGGACTGGTGATGATCTACAGCGCCTCGGCCATGCTCGCGGTCCATCGCACCAGCTCGGGCAGCCCGTATTACTTCCTGATCCGGCAATGCGTCGCCTTGTGCGTCGGCGGTGCGTTGATGTTCGCGCTGATGCACGTCGACCTGAGCATCCTGAGGGATTCGCGGGTCATCTACGCGCTGATGGCCGGGCTCTGTGTCGCACTGGTGCTGGTGCTCTTTCAGCCGCCGATCAACGGGACCCGGAGGTGGTTCGTTCTCGCCTCGTGGCAGTTCCAGCCGGCCGAGCTGGCGAAGCCCATTCTGGTCCTCTTCCTCGCTTCACAACTGGCGCATCGGGAGGAGCGGATCAACGAGCTGACCTCCACGCTGCTGCCGCTGATCGCGATGATCGCCATCCCCATGGGACTGATTCTGCTCCAGCCCGACTTCGGAACGGCCTTTACCATCGGGCTGGTCGCGGCGGTTCTGCTCTTCGTCGCCGGGATCTCCTGGCGCCGGATCCTGATGTCGTCGGTGGTGCTGATCCCTGCCGGTGTGGCGGTGATGCTCAGTGCCGACTATCGGCGGGAACGGCTGCTCTCGTTCATCAATCCGCAGGCGGATCCTCTCGGGAGTGGTTTCCAGGCGATGCAGTCACTGATTGCGCTGGGGACCGGTGGCGTCACCGGCCTGGGAATCGGCAACGGACGGCAGAAGCTCTTTTTTCTGCCGGAGCCACATACGGATTTCATCTTCTCGATCATCGGCGAAGAGCTCGGTTTCATCGGTGCGGCCACGCTGCTCGCGCTCTTCACGTTTCTGATCTGGCGAGCGACCCGGATGGCCTGGAAAACCGAGGATCGTTTCCTGCGGTATGCCGCGCTCGGATTCGGCTGCATGATCGGACTGCAGGCTCTGATCAACATGAGCGTGACGCTCTCCCTGCTTCCGACCAAAGGGCTGCCCCTGCCGATGGTCAGTTACGGCGGTTCATCGCTGATCACCAATCTGGTGGCCCTGGGCATTCTTCTGAATCTCTCCCAGCACGCCGAAGCCTGAGGGACGTGGATCTTTCGAGATGACGAACGGACCGACATCGACCGAGCGCAAATGCCTCCTCATTGCAGGAGGTGGAACCGGCGGACACATCTACCCGGCCATTGCCGTGGCGAAGGAGTTTCTCGCCGCGGGGGCGGGTCGCGAAGTGGTGTTCGTCGGAACCCCCTACGGGCTGGAGAACCAGATTGTTCCGAAGGCCGGTTTTCCTCTGGAACTGGTGGACGTTCGGGGACTGAAAGGGAAGTCTCTGCTGACCACTCTGCGGAATCTGGTTCGGCTTCCGGCCAGCCTGTTCACCGCGTGGCGGATCATCAGCCGCACCCGCCCCGACGCGATTCTCGGGGTGGGTGGCTACGCTTCCGGTCCGGTTCTGCTGGTCGGGGCGTTGCGGCGATATCCGACCATGATTCAGGAGCAGAACGCCTATCCCGGAATCACCAACCGGATTCTCGCCCGCTTCGTCCGGGAAGTGGCGGTCGCCTTTCCGGAGGCGCTGGCGCATCTCAGGCGGGAAGGATCGGTGACTGGAAATCCGGTTCGCCCGGAGTTCTTCGAGCAGCCCGCTCCGCCACCGTCGTCGCCGGATCGGCCGCGACGACTGCTGGTCTTCGGCGGCAGTCAGGGATCGCGGATCCTGAACGAGACGATGATCGAGTCGCTGGATCGGCTCGCCCCGTTGAAGCCGAGACTGAGTATCGTCCATCAGACCGGGCCTTCCGGACTGGATGCGGTACAGCAGGCCTATCGGCGCTCTGCCTTTGCCGATGCGCGGGTGGTGGCGTTTCTCGATCCGATGGCGGACGAGATGGCGGCGGCGGATGTGGTGTTGTGCCGAGCCGGGGCGATCACCATCGGGGAGCTGGCCGCAATCGGCCGTGCCTCGATTCTGATTCCCTTCGCGGCAGCCGCGGACAATCACCAGGAGTTCAACGCCCGGGCGATGGAGAAAGCCGGCGGCGCGGTGGTGATCACCGAACGGGAGCTGAATCCGGAGCGCCTGGCGACGGCGATCTCCGAACTGATCGCGGCGCCGGAGCGGACCCGGAGGATGGCTTCAGGAGCAAAAACGGTGGCCACACCGGACGCCGCGAGAACAATTGTCGAAATTCTCACTCGAATTGCGGGAAATTAATTGAAATCACATCGTACCAACTTTAAAATCAATTATTAAAGATACTCAATTTCATGGATTTCGGACAGATCAGAAACATCCACTTCGTCGGGATCGGCGGAATCGGCATGAGCGGCATTGCCGAGATCCTCTCGAACTACGACCTCCGGATCTCCGGTTGCGACCTGATCGCCTCTCCGACGACCGAGCGGCTCCGGAGGAAGGGCATTCGTGTGGACATCGGACATGATCCGGCACATGTGAGGGATGCCGACCTGGTGGTGGTGTCTTCGGCGATCCGGAAGACCAATCCGGAGGTGCTCCGTGCGCGGGAGGCGAATCGTCCGGTGATCCGGAGAGCGGAGATGCTCGGAGAGATCACCCGTCTGAAGCGGGCGATCGCGATCTCCGGAACGCACGGAAAGACCACCACCTCGGCAATGACCGCGCGGGTGCTGTCGGAGGCCGGGCTGGATCCGACGCTGATCATCGGCGGAGTGTTGCGGGAGTTCGACAGCAATGCGCGGCTGGGTGCCAGCGATCATCTGGTGGTGGAAGCGGATGAATACGATCGCTCGTTTCTGGCGCTTTATCCGACCGTGGTGGTGATCACCAACATCGAGGCGGATCATCTCGACTGCTATCGCGATCTGGACGACATCCGGGGCGCATTTCTGGAGTTCGCGAACCGGGCGCCGTTCTTCGGTGCCGTGATTGGTTGCATCGACGAGCCGGCGGTGGCATCGCTGCTGAGCGAGCTGCCGAAGCGGACGGTTGGCTACGGGCTGAACCGGGAGGCGGACGTTCGTGCCGTGGACCTGGTATTCGAAGGGGTGAGCACCAGCTTCGGGGTGGAGCAGAAGGGTCATTCGCTGGGTCGGGTGACGCTGCAGGTGCCGGGGGCTCACAACGTGCGCAATGCGTTGGCCGCGATCGCGGTGGCCCTGGATCTGGAAGTGCCCTTTCAGGCCATCGCCGACGCTCTCGCGACGTTCCGAGGTGTGGAGCGGCGATTTCAGATCGTGGGCGAGTGGAAAGGGACCGTGGTGGTCGATGATTACGCCCACCATCCGACCGAGATTCAGTCGACACTGTCGGCCGCGAAGCGGAGCTACCCCGGGCGGCGGATCGTGGCGCTGTTCCAGCCGCATCTCTACTCCCGGACCCGTGACTTCGCGGAAGGGTTCGCGGAGGCGATCGCGCTGGCCGATGTTCCCCTGATCGCGCCGATCTATCCGGCGCGGGAGGAACCGATCGAAGGGGTGAGCTCGGCGTTGATCGCGGATGCGGCCAGGGCTCAGGGGCACCCCGAGGTCGAGGTCATCGACCGGCGGAAGCGGGATCTGGTGGTCTGGCTTCGGGAGCATCTCCGGGAGGGAGATCTCCTGCTGACGATGGGGGCGGGAGACATTCACGAGGTTGCGCGGATGCTGGTGGAGGAGCCTTCGTGAACGGACTGGAAACCACGAACCGCTTTCTCCGTCCGATCGACGTGCGGGCGACGCCTCGGAACCGGCGACGGGTCCAGGCGCGGCGGCTGTTGATTTTCCTCACGAACCTGGTCCTGGTGACGGTGCTCCTGGCCGGTGCCGGCTGGGTGTATCAGCGCACCCAGCAGGACAGTCGGTTCGCTATCCGGACGATCGAGACGGTGGGTCTGGATCACGCTTCGAAGGCGGCGGTCGAACGGGTCACTCGTTCCTACCAGGGGGCGAATCTGTTTCGCCTGGACATCAAACGGCTGCAGGCAGAGCTCTCCGGGATCTCCTGGGTGGAGGGGGCAGCGATCGAGAAGAAGCTGCCGGACGCTCTGCGGATCCAGATTTTCGAGCGGGTGCCGGTGGCCATCTGGCGCGGGCCGAAAGGGGAGCGTTACATCGACCGGCACGGGGCGATTTTCGCAGTACTGTCGCCCCGGATCGACAACGCGCGCCTCCCGGTGATCACCCACTCGACTCCGGATCAGGCCCGGCGATGCGTCAGCTTTCTCCAGAGCCTCGATGCAGGTGAAGACGGATTGCTCGCCAGGATCGAGACGATCCGGCCGGCGGACGGATCCGGGTGGATCGTGCAGGACCGTCGCCTGGAGACCGCGGTGATCGTGAATGAACAGAATGCGCGCGGCAAATGGACGCTGCTGGACCGCATCGCAGCGGTGGAGGGGCTCGATCACGCGGGGATCGAGTACGCCGATCTCAGATTCGAAGGACAGATCGTGTTGAAGGCGATTCATCAGGAAAGACTCGGAGGAGAAGTCGACCATGCCCAGGACAGATAAATACGTCGTAGCAGTCGATATCGGGACTTCAAAAGTGTGTGTGCTGGTGGGGGAAGTCAACGACCGCGGCCAGCTCGAGATCATCGGGAAGGGGAGTGCCCCGATGAAGGGAACGCGACGGGGCAACATCGCGAATCTCGACCAGGCCATCGATGCGCTGAAAAAGGCGGTGGATGAAGCCGAGGTGATGGCAGGATTGCAGATCGAGTCGGCGTACGTCGGGATTGCCGGAGACCACATCCGCTCGGTCAACTCCCGTGGCGTGGTTTCGGTGATGGGGCGCAACAAGGAGATCACTCGCGAAGACATCGATCGGGTGATCGAGGCTTCCCGCTCGATCAACATCCCCGGCGAGCTGGAGCTCCTGCACGTGATTCCCCGCGAGTTCGTGGTGGACGGTCAGGACGGCATTCAGGACCCCCTGGGCATGACCGGATCGCGCCTGGAGGCGAACGTCCACATCGTCAGCGGCGCCCGCACCCATGACCAGAACGTTCAGGCCAGCGTGAACAAGGCAGGCATCGCGGTCAGTGAGCTGGTTCTCGAGCAGCTCGCCGCGGCCGAAGCCGTCCTCTCCCACGACGAAAAGGAGATGGGCGTGCTGCTGATGGACATCGGCGGGGGCACCACTGATTACGCCGTCTTCATGGAGGGGCAGGTTCTCCATACCAATGTCCTTCCGGTGGGGGCAGGCCACTTCACCTCCGACATCTCGGTGGTTCTCCGCACGCCGATGGAAGATGCCGAACGCATCAAGAAGCGCTATGGGTGCGCCCTCGGATCGCTGGTGACCGACGACGAGCCGATCGAAGTGCCCACCGTCGGTGGACGTCAGGCCAAGATTCTCCCCCGTCACGAGCTGGTGAGCATCCTCGAGCCGCGAGCGGCGGAACTGGCCAAGCTGGTCTACAACGACCTGGAGAAGGCCGGCCTGGAGAAGGAGATTCGTTCCGGGGTGGTGGTGGTCGGCGGCGGCGCGGAAATGGACGGAATGCTCGAGATGATCGAGCAGGTGTTCGATCAGCAGGTTCGCAAGGGGATTCCTCAGGGCATCGGTGGGCTGGTCGACACCGTGAACGGTCCGGAATGGGCCACCTCGGTCGGTCTGCTTCTTTGGGGATTCCGGGAACGGACGCGGGTGCGTGTTCCCGCCCGAACCGGATTTGCCCGGATGGCGGATTCGGTCCGGCGCTGGTTCGCGGCCCGATGAGGCGCAATGATCGTCCACAAATGACTACAGATAAAACAGGACCGATTTTGTTACAATTTAAGGGAAGCGGTTTTCCAGTTTGTCGCCGGCCGCAGCGCAGACCGGTGGGAACGAGCTGCCAGGAAAAGGGGAAGGGCAATGATCACGTTTGACGACGCACCGACGCAGGACAGCCTGAAGATCTCGATGGATGACGAGCTCCCTGCAAAGATCAAGGTGATCGGGGTGGGAGGCGGTGGAGGAAATGCCGTCAACCGGATGATCCAGGCGGGCATCAAGGGGGTGGAGTTCCTGGTCGCGAACACTGACCTGCAGGCGATGAAGCACTCCTCCGCGGCGACCAAGATCCAGCTGGGTGCGAAACTGACAAAGGGCCTCGGAGCGGGGGCGAACCCCGATGTCGGGAAGCAGGCCGCTCTGGAAGATACCGATCGGATTCTGGAGGCGCTTTCCGGCTCCGACATGATTTTCATCACCACCGGCATGGGCGGTGGAACCGGGACCGGGGCCACGCCGGTGATCGCTTCGCTGGCCGCGGAGCTGGGCGCGCTGACGGTCGCCGTGGTGACCAAACCGTTCAATTTCGAGGGCAAACGACGCCGGGTGCAGGCGGAGCATGGAATCCGCGCGCTTCGCGATTCGGTGGACACCCTGATCACCATCCCGAACGAACGGCTGCTCAACTTCGTGGAGCGGGGAACCTCCGTTCCGGAAGCGTTCAAGAATCGCGGACGACATTCTGCGCCAGGCGGTTCAGGGCATCTCGGACCTGATCACCATTCCGGGCGAGATCAACCTCGACTTCGCCGACGTGCGGACCATCATGCATGGGATGGGGATGGCGTTGATGGGGACTGGCGTCTCGGCGGGCGAGCACCGGGCGGTCGAGGCGGCTCAGCGGGCCGATCTGCGTCGCCGCTGCTCGAGGAGGCGTCGATCGAGGGTGCGAAGGGCGTGCTGATCAACATCACCGGGGGTCCGGACCTGACACTGTTCGAGGTCAACGAAGCGGCGTCCATCATTCAGGAGGCCGCGGACGAAGAGGCGAACATCATCTTCGGCACGGTCATCGACCCGAAGATGAAGGAGGAGGTCAAGGTCACCGTGATCGCGACCGGGTTCGACGCGGCGACCCGCGGGTATCTCAATGCCCGAGGCGAGGCGCTGTCCGGACGGGGCGAGAGCCGGCCCGAAATGGGCGCCGGCCGGCGTCCCGAACCCTCCGAGCCGCGGCCCTACGCCGCCGCCGATGCCGAAACCGAGGGAGAGGAGCGCTCCGGTCAGATCGGCGCCGAGGGTGAGATCTACGATCCTCCCTTTTTTCGCAAAGGAATCGGACCCGGAGGAAGCTCCGGGTTCGGGCCGATGGCGTCGAATGATTTCGGCAATGATCTCGATATTCCGACGGTGATCCGCAATCTGAGCGATTGACGGAGAACCCGAACGAGGGGAGGACGGACCGATGAAATGATGCGACGACCTCGGGAACGAAGCTTCATCCCTGGATGTCACCTCGAGTAAGGGAGAGAGATTCGATGCGTGGTGTGGTCAGATACAGTCGCTGGTTCAGATTCGGATGCCGTCAACCCCGGAACACACCCTACTTCTGGAAATGGATGAGGCCGGTCTCTCGCGGACCGGCCTTCCTTTTTCGATCCCGCCGGTGATTGAAGTCGGACAGGTCGGACCTGTCCGACCTGTCCGACTCGGCCGGGACCCGCCCCGGAGGCCCTTTCCGTCACCCTCCTGGTGTATCTCCTGTCACTGGTCGCCCTCGTGCCGCAGACTAGACTGGGAACGTCCGAGCTCAAGGGCCCGAACCCCGAAGAGAGGACTTTATGGAACGTACGAGGGTCGTGATTCTGGGCGCCGCGGGGCGCGATTTTCATAATTTCAACGTCGTCTATCGCAACGATTCGTCCTTCGAGGTGGTGGCCTTCACGGCGACCCAGATTCCGGGGATCGACGGAAGAGAATATCCGGCGGAGCTGGCAGGAGAGCTTTACCCGAAGGGGATTCCGATTGTCCCGGAGGCGGAGCTGTCCCGGCTGATCCGCGACGAAAGGATCGATCTCTGCGTCTTCTCCTATTCCGACGTCACCTATCAGCATGTGATGAGCCTTGCGGCTCTCTGCAATGCCGCGGGAGCCGGCTTTATCCTCCTGGGGGCGGAGCCGACCATGATCCAGTCCGCTCTCCCGGTCATCGCGGTGACCGCGGTTCGCACCGGATGCGGCAAGAGCCAGACGACGCGTTACCTTTCGAACATCATCAAGAATCTGGGCCGGAAGGCGGTGGCGATCCGTCATCCGATGCCCTACGGCGACCTGGCGGCGCAGGCTGCACAGCGCTTCGCCGCCTACAGCGATCTCGATCTGGAGAAGTGCACCGTCGAGGAGCGCGAGGAATACGAGCCTCACATCGACAATGGATTCGTGGTGTATGCCGGGGTCGACTACGCGGAGATTCTCCGTCGGGCCGAGAAGGAAGCCGACGTCATCCTCTGGGACGGAGGAAACAATGATCTTCCGTTCTACAAGCCTTCGCTCCACATCTGCGTGGCAGATCCTCATCGGCCCGGCCACGAGACGATGTACTACCCGGGAGAGACGAATTTCCGGATGGCGGACCTGATCATCATCAACAAGTGCAACACGGCGAAGGAAGAGGCCATCCGATCGATCGAGGATGCGGCCGCACGGATCAATCCGGGGGCGAAGGTGATGCGGGCGGATTCGCCGGTGACGCTGTCCGATCCGGATGCGGTGCGAGGCAAGCGGGTGCTGGTGATCGAGGACGGTCCGACGCTGACTCACGGGGGCATGAGCTACGGTGCCGGCTGGGTCGCCGCGCGTGACGCCGGTGCGGCGGAGATCGTCGATCCGCAGCCGTTCGCGGTCGGGTCCATTCTCGCGACCTATCGCAAGTACCCCAATGCCGGAGGAATCCTCCCGGCGATGGGCTACAGTGACGAGCAGATCGCCGAGCTCGAGGAGACCATCCGGCGGACCGACTGTGATGTGGTCGTGGTCGGAACGCCGATCGATCTGACCCGGGTGCTGAAGATCGACAAGCCGGCGGTGCGGGCGAGGTACGATCTGGCCGAGATCGAGCCGGGCAGGCTCGAGACGATTGTCAGAGAGGCGCTGGCCTCCGCTCCGGCACGAGTCTGAGACGCAAAAAAAGCGCCGGTCGCCGCTCATCGGCGGCCGGCGCTCGCTCGATGAACCGCTGGTGTCCGGGTGGATGATTCCCCTCGTGCCCCGCCGGAAGCCCGTTCGATCCTGCAGAGCCACGTCCAGCAGGGGCGGCGGTGTTCGCGGCGATTGGAGCACCGGAGCGAGCCGAAGACTGGATCCGGCGGGCGCTCGCGATCGATCCGAACGAGCCGATCATCCAGTACAACGCGGCCTGCACCTGGATCGCACTTCACCGTGAAGGCGATGCCCTCGATTGCCTGGAGGCGTCCATGGGGCAGGGCGGGTTGGCCCGGGAGTGGATCACGAATGATCCCGATCTCGATCCGGTCCGCGATCATCCTCGGTTTCAGGAGATGCTCGCCCGCCTCCGCTGACCGTTCTACTGCTGCTGAGCTCCGTTCGGGTAGACCATGAATGAGCCATTCTGGTAAATGATGTCGCAGTCGAAATTCGTCGTGGCTCCATCCTGATCGGTGCTGTTGAATTGTCCATCCGCGCCCTGCGAGCCGATCTCGTAGCTGCGGGTGTCACCGCTGATCCTGAATCGGAAGGGGCGGTTCCAGCCGTCCATCTCGGGGAGCTTCTGGATGTAGGTTGGCGCGATCGCCCCGGCGAGCCCGGAGTACGACTGAGGCGTGGCTCCGTCGAGCTGGGTCCAGGCGGCTGGCGCAAAGCTGCTCTGCGCGACCGAGTAGGCTTCCCAGGCCGTGGCGACCGAGCGGATGTCCGCCATGGTTCGTTTCTGTCGCGCCCGTTGCAGGGCGTTGAGCAGATTCGGGATCGCGATCGCCGCCAGGATCCCGATGATCGCCACCACGATCAGAAGCTCGATCAGGGTGAATCCTCGATGTTTCGTCTCCGCAGGTCTTCGCACAGACGTCTCCTTTCCAGTGAGCGCCTGATGCACTCCGTTCGCCGATATGGGAATGGTACGAGCGTTGGGGGGGGCCTGTCGTCCTGCATTCTGATGAGAACGAGCAGATTTTTTCCGGGAAAGGGGGAAAGGGAGGTGTGCGGGGGCAGGAGGCAATGCGGGAGGGAGACGTCACGTCCCCCTCCCGCCGAATCCTACCGCTTGATCGCAACCATCCCGCCCAGGGCGAGGATCAGCGCGAGCAGCGCCAGGCCGAGGGGGGAGACTGCCGGAATGTCGTTGGTGACCGCAAACGCGGTGGGACCGGTTCCGCCCGAGCCGGGAACCGAACTGATCACCGACTCGTTGGTTCCGTCACCGTTCTGGTCGAAGTGAAGAATCCCCTCATTCTCGACCGTCCCTCCGACCGCCCGTGAATCGACGGTCGCCGTAATGGTGATGGTGACGCTGGTTCCGGACGGGATCGCTCCGTTCCAGGTCACCAGGTTCGTCGAGGGGTCCGCGATTGCAGTGCCGCTGTCCGCCTCGGCGCTGACCAGATGCAGCAGGTGAACGTCGAGCTGATCCTCGAATTCATTCCCCGGATTGTCCATCTGATCTCCGCCGCCGTTGTTGGTCAGGACCACCGTGTAGACCACCGTGCCGGTCCCGCGGAATTCGCCCGACACACTCTTGGTCGCGGTGACGGCCGCGGGGAACCGGAAGTACGCAACGGGAGCATCGTGATCGCTGATCCGCTCCGGACGGGTGAAGTCGTTGCGGTAAATTTCCGGGAAGTCCGCATTGTTGCGCGCGTACTCCATCCCGGCGGAGAAGGGAAGCGCGGCGGGGCTCAGCAGCACGTGGTCGAGAACCTGCGCGTTCCCCTCGAACAGGAAGGAGTAGCGCTCGGTCGAGGGGAGGAGGTTGACCAGGTTGGTCAGATCGGGATCGATCAGATCCGCGGAAGCCTGGAGCACCTGATCCGCCGGCGCAGGACTGCCCTGGACCGCACCCATCACGTCGACGTATCCGTCGTTGAACTGATACGCGTTGAAGTCTCCGACCAGCACGATCCGTTCGTCCGGATTGATCGTCAGGCGGGACTGGACGTAGTTCGCCAGCCACTCGCCTCCGGCATTCCGCTTCGCGCGTACGCGCTCCCCTCCGCTTGGATCGTCGATCCCGGAGAGCGAGCGGAAGTGGTTGACGATCACCGTGATCGGGAAGGGATCCCCGACCGGCGGATTCACCAGCGCTTCGAGAACCAGCGGCGGACGATCCCAGATCAGATCCTCCGATGAAGTGGTCGGGTTGGTGAAGGTGTCGGTCTTGCCTACCTGAGTCACCGAGAGGACGGTCACTCGTCCGCCGCCCTTGACCAGCAGGCCGACGTCGATGCCGCCGATGTCATTGCCTTCCTCGAGATAGGCGGTGTACTGCGGGTCGGGCTGGCTGGCCGCGATTGCATCGGTGGAGATGCGGCTGGCCAGAGCCTGGAGTGTCGAGAGATTCTCGATCTCGACGATTCCCAGGATGTCCGGCGTCCGGAGTACATTCCGGATCGCCAGCGAGGCCTTCTGCAGACGGTGATCGAACGCGGTGGGAGTGAGGACCGGATCATCCGTGTCGGGATCATTCACGGTGTCGAAGAACCGTTCCAGGTTGAACGACGAGACGGTGAACTCGCTCGGCAGTGCTGCCCGAACCGGGGTCGCCGTCACGTTGCCGGTGATGGTCGTCGGTGATGTCGGATCCGGCAGGACCGTCCAGGTCCGGTAGGCGAAGTCCATCACGCCCGTCATGTCGGTCAGGGTTGCGCCGGCAGTGACGTCGAGGGTCGGTGCTCCAACCAGAGCGTCGCTGTCGATGCGAAGGCGCTCGGGATTCTCGTCAAAGTGAGGAATGCAGCAGGGAGCACCGGGGACCGGGAAGTCGAGATCCTCGATGCCGGGCTCACGGAACGTACGACCCACGCCGGTGACCACGGCGTAGAACAGGCCGTTCGACGACGAGGTGGCGTCGGTCTCGTTCACGCTGCCCTCGGTGCCGTGCACCACGGTGAGTGACGGGAACCGGACCCGCATCCCCTCGAAAGGCTCGAGCTGGTCGAGGCCGCCGGAGGGATCGGTCTGCGCGGCGGTGATGGTGATCGGTGCAGGCAGCGGATTGCCGGTGGAGAACGTGCACCAGGTGGCGAATCCGGAGATCTCGGTCAGTGGCGGGCTCGCCGGATCGGCCGAGGGGATGTAGTCGTCGACCGTGCCGGTGACCTGAAGGTAATCGCCCAGGGCAACGGATGGGGTGGAGCTGGTGAAGACGAAGATTCCTTCCGAGGTATTCGGATCGGCATCGATGTCCGCATCCGGTGTCTGCAGATAGAACCCGTTGTATTTGACCGCGGTGACCACGCCCTCGGTGGTGACGGTGTTGCCGTCTTCCGGCGAGAGCGATCCGGCGCCCTGGATGCCGTGGATCGGCGTGACCACGCTCGCCGGTACGGTGACGACGACGCTCGCGGAGGCGGTTCGGGTCTGATCATCGGCGATGGTGATCGGAATCGTGTACGCGCCCTCGGAGAGTGCACCGCTGATCGTCGTCTGGAAGCTGAAGGTGTCATCACCAGGGACCACGTCCCCGTTCGAGCCGTCGTCGTAGAACGTCTGCGATGCTGCCCCACCGATGGAGGTGAGGTCACCGGTGACCGTGAGGCCGGTGCTCGGCGGGGTGTAGCCGGGGGTGACGATCACGGTGAGCAGCGTCGAGCCGCCCGCGGGAACGCAGGAGGGGATGGCGACTCCCATGCCGGTCGGTTTCCCCGAATTGTGCGGGTCGGGGGATCCTGCAGTGAAATCGTCGGCGTTCACGTCGGTGTCGGTTGCACCGCCCGCCAGGCGGGTCGCCGCGGTGGTGTTACTCAGTCCGGGTGCCGCGCCGCTGCCTTCGTAGCAGTTGGCGCTCCCGTACCCGACGAAGTCGTAGACCTCCGCCGCGGGAATCGGGCAGGTACCGGAAAGGCTGCTCGTCCCATTGACCAGCGCAACCTTTCCGTTGGTGCCGGACATGGAGATCCCGCCGATGACGTCCGGCTCGGGAAGAGGTACCCCGTTCGAGCCGCCGTTCTCCTGCACCAGGAAATGCCCTCCCGGCTGAATGAATCCGGTCAGCGGGGTGACCTGCCATGAGCTGCCGGATGACGATGCGTACTGGACCGACCAGCCGTCGAGGAGGAATTCGGTCGAGCCCGGGTTGTAGAGCTCGATGAAGTCGTGATCCAGGGGAGCGCCGGAGTTTCCGCCGCCGCCGTAAACCTGGCTGATGGTCAGCGCCGGCGGCGTGATCGTGGCGGTCAGGGTGATCGAAGTCGATCCGTTCCGGGCCTGGGCGTCGGTGATCGAGATCGGAATCGTCTTGACGCCCTGGGGTGTGGAGTTGTCGACCGTGGCGTTGAAGGAGAAGGTGTTGTCGCCGGAGGTGACGTCGCCATTCGTGCCGTTATCGTAGAAGGGCTGCGAGGCGCTTCCGCCGATGGAGGAGAGATCGCCGGTTACCGCGAGTCCGGTGGAAGTAGGACTCGCGCCCGGAATCACGGTGACGGTGAGCAGCGTGGTGTTTCCGATGATTACGGTGGACGGGTTTGCAGAGCCGGTTCCGCTCGGGTTCGATGCCTCGGTGATCGAAATGTCGTCGATGCCCACCCATTCGTCATTGCCGGCAGCGTTGGTGGTGATGACGCGGATCTGAACCGCCGACTGGTTGTCCGCGGCCGCCGGCAGGATCACACTTCACCGGGGTGACCAGAGTGGCGAGATTCGGTCCGGTTGTGGCGTCGGCGATGTAGCCGCCAGCGAGATTGGTGAAGCTTCCACTGGTGCCGACTCGATACTGAAGCGCAACCTGCTGGTTCGTATCGTCACCGCCACCGTCGATGTCCCGGACGTTGTACTGAACCCGGATGTTCGACTTGCCGGTCGTGTCGATGGTGATCAGAAGAAACGGCGCATCGGCCGTTCCCGATCCCTGCAGAGCCACCACCGGATCGGTGATTCCGTCGAATTCGGTGACCCCTCCCGTGGCGTAGGTATTCGGATCGCTGCGATTCGCGTTGACGTCGACCGTGGTCTCGTCGGCGGTGATCGTCTGGGGATCCGTGCCGGTGGAGGCGGTCAGTCCGTCACCGCGATACCCGGTGATCCCCGCGACGCCGCTCCAGTCGTCGGTCGCGGTGATCAGACTGCCGTCGCTCCAGTCCTGGGTGAACGGTATCGTCTGTGGTGTGTTGTCGGCGCGAAGAGAGAAAAGCGGAAAGAGGATTGTCAGCGAAAGGAAAAGGAAAACGGGACGAAGGCATTTCGAAACGAGCATGCAGCGAGACTCCTTGCTGAGAATTGACCCCCGCAACACCCGCCACACCCTCGAGAACGCACCCTTCAGTTTCGGAAGCCGAGCGTCCGGCATTATATGCCCCGAAGGTGCAATTCTGGTGTGAAGTTTTTCAGGAGCCAGCGTTCGACCGCTCGAGGAGCGGGGAAAGGCCATTGCTGTGAAGTGGACCAGACCTCCTCAGGCCTGTGAAGTGGGCCGGGCCTTCCCAGGCCCGGCCCCGCGTAAAGCGTGCAGGTTACGCAGCCCGGGCTACGTGCCGAGATGTTGGACCCGCCTGAAAGCCCGCGCGACGGTCGCCGCTTCGTCGCCCGTGCCGGTCGAGAGCCAAGGTCGTCGCGGGACCGAGCGAAGGAACACTCGGTCCACTTTGTCGAGTTGCCCAGGTGGGCCGGGCCTTCCCAGGCCCGGCCCCGCGTAAAGCATGCAGGTTACGCAGCGCGGGCTACGTGCCGAGATGTTGGACCCGCCGGGAACCCGGCGCGACGGTCGCCGCTGCGTCGCCCGGGCCGGTCGAGAGCCAAGGGCGTCGCGGGACCGAGCGTAGGAACACTCGGTCCACTTTGTCGAGTTGCCCAGGTGGGCCGGGCCTTCCCAGGCCCGGCTCCGCGTAAAGCATGCAGGTTACGCAGCCCGGGCTACGTGCCGAGATGTTGGGCCCGCCGGGAACCCGGCGCGACGGTCGCCGCTTCGTCGCCCGTGTCCGTCGAGAGCCAAGGGCGTCGCGGGACCGAGCGAAGGAACACTCGGTCCACTTTGTCGAGTTGCCCGCGTAAAGCATGCAGGTTGCGCAGCGCGGGCTACCTCCCGAGATGTTGGACCCGCCTGAAAGCCCGCACGACGGTCGCCGCTTCGTCGCCCGTGTCCGTCGAGAGCCAAGGTCGTCGCGGGACCGAGCGTAGGAACACTCGGTCCACTTTGTCGAGTTGCCCAGGTGGGCCGGGCCTTCCAGGCCCGGCCCCGCGTAAAGCGTGCAGGTTACGCAGCGCGGGCTACGTGCCGAGATGTTGGACCCGCCGGAAAGCCGGCGCGACGGTCGCCGCTTCGTCGCCCGGGCCGGTCGAGAGCCAAGGTCGTCGCGGGACCGAGCGAAGGAACACTCGGTCCACTTTGTCGGGCAGGATCATTCCCACTCGATGGTGCTGGAGGCTTCGACGAGATGTCGTAGACCACCCGGTTGATGCCCCGAACCTCGTTGACGATCCGCCGCGAGATCTGATCCAGCACCTCGTGGGGAAAGCGGTACCAGTCCGCCGTCATGAAGTCGCTGGTGGTCACCGCACGGATCGCCGCTACATTCTCGTAGGTTCGCTCGTCGCCCATCACTCCGACACTTCGTACCGGGAGAAGAACGGTGAGCGCCTGGGAGATCTCCGCATACAGTCCGGCCTTCCGGATCTCCTCGATCAGAATGGCGTCCGCTTCCTGCAGGATCTCCACCCGCTCCGGGGTGACTTCCCCAGGATCCGCACGGCGAGCCCGGGTCCCGGGAACGGGTGCCGCCAGACGAACTCCTCGTCCAGCCCCAGTTCCAGTCCCAGTCTCCGCACCTCGTCCTTGAACAGCTCCCGCAAGGGCTCGATCAGCGCCAGTCCCATCTTCTCCGGCAGGCCCCCGACGTTGTGGTGCGTCTTGATCACCGCGGAGGGACCCTTGACCGAGACCGACTCGATCACGTCGGGGTAGAGGGTTCCCTGGACCAGAAACTTCACGTCCGGGATCTTCTTCGCCTCTTCCTCGAAGACGCCGATGAACTCGTGACCGATCTTCCGCCGCTTCAGTTCCGGGTCGGAGACGCCTGCGAGCTCTCGATAGAACCGTTCCCGCGCATCAACGGCAACAATGTTCAACCCGAGACCGTCGCTGAGGCGAGAGACCACCTGGATCGCCTCGTTCTTCCGCAGCACGCCATTGTCGACGAATACCGCGGTGAGCTGCTTTCCGATCGCCTCGCTGACCAGCACCGCGGCGACCGACGAATCCACGCCACCACTGACCGCGGCGATCACGTGGCTGTCACCGACCGTCTCCCGGATCTCCTCGACCTTCCGCCGCCGGAAATCCTCCAGATTCCATTCGCCACGGCATCCGCAGATCTCGAACAGGAAGTTTCTCAGGATCTGCGACCCATACTCGGTGTGGGTCACCTCCGGATGGAACTGGATGCCCCAGATTCTTCTCTCCGGGTTTTCGAAGGCGGTGAAGGGGGCGTTGGGCGAGGTGGCGATCCGCCCGAAACCGTCGGGGGCAGCGAGAATCCGATCCCCGTGGCTGGCCCAGACTTTCTGGCGTGCCGGAGTGCCGCGGAACAGCACGCTGTCTCCCTCGGTAGTGATCTCCGCCCGGCCGTACTCCCGCTCCTCGGCGGCCTGAACGTTTCCGTCCAGGAAATAGGTGGTGAGCTGCATCCCGTAGCAGATGCCGAGAATGGGAGCGCCGAGATCGAAGTAGGCGCGGTCGCACCAGGGGGCATCCTCGCCGTACACCGACTGCGGGCCCCCGGAGAGGATGATGCCGCGGGGCGCCATCGCCCGCGCATCGGCGATCGGAAAGTCGAAAGGATGGATCTCGCAGTAAACGTTCTGCTCGCGAATTCTACGGGCGATGAGCTGGGTGTACTGCGAACCGAAATCGAGAACGAGAATGGATTCGTCGCGGCTGGTCATCTCGGGGGCGAATTGTACTTCGGATGGCGTTGAGGCGCAGCGCCCCGGTCCGTGGCATTCCTTATGCTCTCGATTGCGCATGGCGCAAATCGCAGCCGGAGTGGCAATCGGAGGAGCGTCAGAAAGGAGAACTGAATGACCGTCAATCCAAACACTCCGCGAGAACCGGAGCCGCGGGAGGCTGCCGGGTGTGCCTGGTGGTGGATCGTGATTCTGATCGTCGTCATCGTCCTGATCATCGTCTGGTGGTGGGGGTGGGGACGACCGTCGACCGTGACCCCGGTCACCGAAACCAGCGTGACCTCAGTGACGATGCCTGCGGCACCAACCGGAACCGCGGGGGGTGAGGTGACTCCGACCGGAACCGGGGCCGGGGAGATGACCGGCACCAACACCGGCGGAACCAGCGGAGGCACCCTGACCGACACCTCCGGGACCGGGGCTGGCGGAATGAACGACACCACCGGAACCGACACCTCGGGGTCCAGCGGAACCGGGACCTACTGAGCTTCTGACGTCCCATCGGGGACTGTGTCCGCGCCGGTCGTCCGGAGCAGACACCGACAGCCCTCTTCAGGCGAGTTCGGAGGCCTCGGGCCGTGCTGTCGCGTAGCTCGCGTGAGGGAATGACCCTCCGGGACGCCCGGTCCGGAGGGCCGTATCCTCATTCCGGAGCGAGGTCCAGCCGGCGCGCAACCGGACGAAGTACGCCCCGCTCGCCAGGGCTCTCGTCGAAATTTCTTGACACATGCCGTTGTGACGCTACACTTGTAGTGTCATGTCTACCACCGAAGAATCCGTCATTCCCAATCGAAGCGAGACCTCGGTGCTGAAGGTCCTCTGGAACGAAGGGGAGCTGAGCGCTCGCGAGGTTCATGACCGGGTGGGGGAGGCCCAGCAGTGGGCCTGCTCGACAACCCGGACGATCCTCGACCGGATGGTGAACAAGGGGCTCGCGGAGCGGCGCTCGCTTCACGGGATCCAGGTATTCAGCGCCGCGATCGGTCGGGCCGAAGGCTTCGCCGCGATCGTCAAGGATTTCGCGGATCGTCTCCTGGATGGTCACTACACCGCGGTGGTTCCACTCTTCGTCAAGGGTAAGCGCCTGTCGAATGAGGATCTCGACGAGCTTCGAGCGCTCCTCGAGGCGGAGGAGGACAAGCGATGATCGTGAGCCCGCAGCCTCTCTTCGATGCCGTGCGCTTCAATGCCTTCGCCGGCTCGATGGTCTTCCTGATCGTTCTCGGACTGACCCGGCTCCTGAGGGGCCTGTTCGCCGGCTCTCCACCATGCGCTCTGGCTGCTGGTGATCGTCCGGCTGGTGCTTCCTCCGTCTCTGGCGACACCGTTCAGCCTGGCGAATCTCCTGGCATCGTTCCAGCCGGAGACGAGGGTCGCGGAGCCATGGTCCGAGGCGCCGGTGGACGTGCGGAGCGACACCAGCGGAGCTCCGGCGGAGGGGAGGGTTGCGGTACCTCTCCTTCTCCTCTGGGCGACCGGGGCGTCTCTGTGCTGGCGCTGGTGGTTGCGTCGTCGCGGGCAGTTCCTCGCTCTGGCGAACTGGCGGAACCGATCGAAGATCCATCGGTGCTGGCGCTGGCGGAGCGCTGGCGGCAGTTGTTCTCGGTACGGCGGAAGGTCCGGCTCCTGAGGGTGAAGGCGGAGGTGTCCCCCTTCACTCTCGGCGTATGGCATCCGGTGATCGTCCTGCCGGCGAGCCTCGGTGCACGCTCCGCGAAGACGCTGGAAAGTGTGATTGCGCACGAGATGGCGCACGTGGCGCGGTTCGATGATCTGCAACTGCGGATTCAGAACGGAATCCGGGCGCTCTGGTTCTTTCATCCGGTGGTGTGGCTGTCGCTGGCGGCGATCGAGCGGGAGCGGGAATCGGCGCGGGATGCCGAGGTGCTGCGGACCGGCTGGATCGCGCCGGTGGAGTACGCACGGGGCCTGTTCGAGCTGGTCTCGAAGGAATGCGCGTCCGCAAGCGGGATCGCTGCGTTCGGAACGGAAAGGGGGAGATTACTGATGCGTTTTCGATCGATTGTTGATCATTGTCCGGAGCCTGTGTGGCGGATGCGTGCAGTGGTCCTGGTGGTGGCTCTGCTGGTTCTGCCGATGAGTACCGTTCGAGGTCAGAGTGGGGCGGGAGGGGAGCTCGCCAGCCCGCTGCCCGGCGCGACGGTGACCTCACCGTTCGGCGACCGGGCCAATCCCTTCAGCGGGGAACCGGCGCATCACGATGGGGTCGATCTCCGTGCCACGGGAGGAACGGCCGTGCTTGCGCCGGCCGATGGAGTCGTGCTGGAGGTGGCACCGGGGGAGAGGCTGAAAGAGAGCGACGGGGTGACCCTGGTGATTGGCCATGACGACGATCTGGTGACGGTGTACACGCACCTTCGGTCGGTGCGTGTGGAGGTGGGCGAGCGGGTTCGGCGGGGAGAGCCGGTTGCAACGGTCGGGGCGACCGGCAAGGTGACGGGACCGGCATCTCCACTTCGAGGTGCGCCGGGACGGGGCTCCGATCGATCCCGCATCCCTGATCGCGCAGTGGTAGGCGGAGCCGGGACGTCGGCTCCCCCAGCCGAAGTCCCCGGCTCTCCGCCCCTCTCTTGCATCTCGCCGGGGAGTGGCGGTATCCTTCGCCTCCGCCGGAAATAGGCATCGGCGTTCCGGCGGTTCTGGAGGATCGCTCGCAGGCGCTTAGCTCAGCTGGTTAGAGCACCACCTTCACACGGTGGGGGTCAGCGGTTCGAGTCCGCTAGCGCCTACCAGAGCTCATTCGAAGCACCGATCGCGGCCCTCTCCGGGCCGCCCGCGCCACGGATACAGGCTCTTAGCTCAGCTGGTTAGAGCGCCACCTTGACACGGTGGAGGTCAGCGGTTCGAGTCCGCTAGAGCCTACCAATTCTCCCTTCCACCTTTCGTCGCGATTCGCACGGGTTACCGTTCCTGCCATCGGTGTGGGCGGGATTCGGGATCCGGGGCGCGGGATGCGGAGATGCAAGGCCACAATTTCGCCCCAGCCGGGCGGCGGAGCCGCGACAGGAACCCTCTCCCCGTCCGGCAGGTGACTTCGAAGCGGGACTTCTGTTCGGGGAGAGGGCAGGGTGAGGGGCAACCGGAGAGCTCGAGAGCGACCAGTCACAGCGAGATGCGGAGAGCTCTCGCGACCGCCAGGTCTGCAGCGGAGCGGTTCCCGACCGGCCTCGCTACCAATTCTTCCTTTCAGCCGTCGTCGTATTCGGACGGGTTTCGTTCCTACCCTCGGTGTGGGCGGGGCGTGGGATGCGAGGTGCGAGACCGCACTGCAGACAAACGAAAACGGCGACCGGTACTGGAGACCATCGAGATCGCCGTAGAGTTCCTCCTCGGGAGCGGCATCCGCGTCGGCGAGCTCGTCACCATCAGGCGAGCGGACGTGAACCACGAGGACGGCACCATCATTATCCGCGGAAAAGGACAGCGGGAACGGCAGGTCTGCCTCCTACCGACGTGGCGCGGCTTCTCCGCACCTGCGAGCGACCCACGACAGGGGAGACCCTGCTCGTCAGCCGCCGAGGCGAGCCGGTAACGACGAGTTACATCAGGGAATGCCTACGCCGTCTCCCGGGATCCCGGGAGGAAGGAGAGCGGAATCGTCTTCGCGCCATCGCCGACCGGCAGGATGCGCTCCGCCGGTATAATCGTGCGATGGACGAGGAGCGACTGGAAAGAGTGGCTCGCCGGCACGGGATCCGATTGATCGTGAAGTTCGGTTCGGCTGTGACGGGGCGGGTGCACGCGGGAAGCGATCTCGATCTGGGAGTCTTCCTGGAACGGGTTCCTCGGACGGCGACCGAGCGCATCGAGCTTACTGGTGATCTTCAGGAACTGGCTGCAGGGACGGATGTCGATGTGGCAATCATCAATCGGGCTGATCCGCTCTTTCTCAAGCAGATCATGCAGCGGTGTGAGCTCATTTATGGGGATCGCCGCACGCTGGCGGAGCTGAAGATGCTTGCCTTTCGCCGATATCAGGATCACCGTCCGTACCTGGAGATGGAAAGCAGGTATGTCAGGCGCGTGTCGGGGATGGAATGACGATCGATCGAGAACTGGTCACCCGTAAGATGCTCCTGATCTCCCGCGATCTGGAGGAGTTGCGCTCGATGCTCCCGGCGGATGCTCAGTCGTATCGGGAGAGCCTGAGAGATCAGGCCGTCGTGGAGCGCTACCTGGAACGGATGATCGGTCGGACGATCGACATCAACTTTCACCTGATCACCGAAAGCGGCAATGCCCCACCATCGGATTACTACGCTTCGTTTGCGCAGCTCGCGGATTTGAAGATTCTCGAAGCCGCTTTTGCGAGGAGGATCGCCGCTGCCGCCGGCCTTCGGAACCGATTGGTTCATGACTACGACAGAATCGATCCGGACAGAGTGTTCGAGGCGCTGCAATCCGCCTTGGCGGACATTCCCCAGTACATCAGACAGGTGGAAGGTTTTCTGGAGCGGCGGTAGCGAAACCAGGACGGGCATCCGGGGTCAGACCCGCAAGACGAAGCGATCACGTTTCTCGATGTTGGCCGAAGGGCTTCTGGCCACCGCGTGATGGCCGACCGCTGGGCGATCCTGGGCGATCCTGGCGCGTTCCCCCGGGATGCCATTTCGCGTCGCCCGATTCACCAGGATCGTGACGGAGTGATCCGTTGCCGACGTGGACGAGCCAGCTCCTGATGATGTGTACACCGGATCTCGCTGTCATTGGTCGCTCTCGAGCTCCCGGTTGCCCCTCACCCTGCCCGATCCCCGAACAGAACTTCCTCCTCGAATCACCTGCCGGACGGGGAGAGGGTTCCTGTCGCGGCTCCGCCGCGCGTTACGACCGCAGTTTGGCCTCTCATCTCAGGCCCATGGTGATCCGTTCGACCGCCTCCTGGTCGCCCAGGCGCTCGAAGGGAAGCTGGCCATCGTCTCCGCCGATTCCGTCTTCACGGAATACGGTGTGCGTCGAATCTGGTAATCCGCGGGCCCGAGGGCGGTTCAATCCCGGGTATTCTCACCGGCGGGCGTAACCGGGTGCCGGGGAGATGATCACCCCATCCCCGTCCCGATCTGCGCCGCCGCGGTTGTCCTCGAGACGTCTTTTCTTCGGGCATATTCGTAGACTTCGACACCAGATTGACGGTAAAATTGGTGTCGATGTTTCCGCGCAGCCTGCAGCCACCTCGCGGCTCCTTTTTTCTGTTCGGAGCTCGCGGCACCGGGAAGAGCACCTGGATCCGTGTCCATTTCCCGGATGCCTTGGTCGTGAATCTCCTCGCCACGGATCTCATGCTCCGGTACGAACGGGATCCGGCGGAGCTCCGGCGGGAAGTCCTCGCGGTTCCGCGGACGCGGTGGATCGTTCTCGATGAGGTTCAGCGCGTGCCGAGACTCCTGGACGAGGTCCATCTCCTCATCGAGGAGCATGGTTACAAGCGGTTTGCGCTCACCGGATCGTCCGCGCGAAAGCTCAAACGGGGAGCGGCGAATCTGCTCGCGGGACGAGCGGTGGTGCGGAATCTGTTTCCTCTCAGCACCGCGGAGATGAATTTTTCGATCCCTCCGGCGCAACTGATGCACTTCGGATCGATGCCGTTGAGTGTGAATGCCGAGGATGACGAGGCGCGCGAGGAGTTTCTCCGGGCCTACGTCAGCACCTATCTGAGCGAAGAGATCAAGGCAGAGGGGCTGGTGCGGGAGCTCGGTGGGTTCAGCCGCTTTCTCCAGGTGGCTGCGCTCGCCGCGGGGCGGAGGACGAATGTCTCCGGTCTCGCCCGCGATGCAGGGGTCTCGCGTGAGACGGCGCGGGGCTATTTCGAGGTGATGGTGGATACCCTGATCGGGCACTGGTTGCCGGCGTACCGGCCGCGCGCCCGGATCAAGGAAGTCGCGCTGCCGAAGTTCTACTGGTTCGATCCTGGCGTTCTGGTTGCCGCCGCCGGAGGATTTGATCAGCCTCTCCCGGCGGACTGGGATGGCGTCCTGCTCGAGCATCTCATTCTCCACGAGATGCGCAGCCGGATGCACTACCAGAGGGTTCGTGGCTCGATCGGCTACTGGGCGACGCCGAGCGGAAGCGAAGTCGATTTCGTGTTCTGGCATGGAACCGACGTCGTCGCAATCGAGGTCAAACACGCCCGCGAGTTCCGACGGGAGTATCGGAAGGGTCTCGCCGCCTTCATGGAGGGGCATCGGGCGCGCAGCTACGTGGTCTATCGCGGCGACCGGGAGCTGCTGGTCGACGGAACACGGGTGCTTCCGCTCGAGATCTTTCTGCGCCGGTTACACGCCGGCGAGATCATCGGCTGACGCGAGGGGGGTGTTTTCCATCTCATTCTCCACCATTGATCCGGGAGCGGGATCCAGGCGTGCGATGATCAGCGTCTGCATCCGAACCAGCGCATCTCACCTCCGAAAAGTCGCCGGCCGCGTGACCGAGGGTGAGAATGATCGCGAGTGCGACAAGCGCGACCTCGAGTGCGCGAATTCCGAGAAAGACCCACGAAGCGACTGGTGTGGCGCTTGCCTGCATGAGACGCTGGACGCTCAGCACACCGCCCCCCGACCAGCGAAAAAGAGCACTGCCGATCATCGGAGCGGTTTGTCCGGCGTAGTCCCTGAACAATGCCCCCTCGTGAATGAGTAGATCCCACAGAACGGCATAGGCGAGCGCAGCGGTGGCGAGCCTTCGCGGAATGTGCTGAAGTGCGGGTGCGAGGATCAACCCGAAGAGCGCGGGGCTGATGCTGAAGAGGTACCATCCTTCGAAGCCACCCACGGTTCAGAGACGCCGGCGAGCATGGCTCGTCGTACAAACCCCGCGGCGTGTACAGCTTGGCCGGCGAGAAAGGCGATGACGACCAGCAGGCCGCGCCAGGGCCACGCGTATGCGTTCCGTCGGGCACGCGCGAGACCGACAATGAGCAGGACAATGAAAGGGAGGACGTACAGCGCGATCGCCAACGGCCGAAGAGCTTGTACCGTACTGGTCCTGCCGAAAAAATGCGATTCGTGGGTTCTTCCCGCCAGGAGGCCACATCGTTGATTCAGCGTTTGGTCAATCCTGATTTTCAGCAATCGCTCAAGTGATCCGTCAATCTCAAGAGTGATCGGGTCCGCGGGTTGGCCCAGGTACGCCTCGCCCGGATTTCTCACACCATCTCTGCTGCGTTGCGCAAAGCTTCGGCTCCGCAAGATCGTCACCACGATGCCTACGTCACCGAAGCTGCGCGTGCCTTGCACCCAGGCCACTCTCCGCCTCCTCGCGACGAGACGGTGTCAGAAATCCGTTCTAAGGCACCACGTGATAGAGCCGAATCGAGTGGCCGACCATCTCTGGGCGCCCATAGGAGTCCAGCCACTGAAAGCCCTCCATCGAGGTTCCGCCCTCGACAGGTCCGCGCCCGAAGCCGACGCCCTTCAGGTTCATTTCGCTGATCGCAATCCATCCTGGGGTGACAACGTCCGGAAAGAGCGGGCGGATCGGAATCCTCAGATGGGCTTCGGGCCGAGCAGTCCCGAAGTAGGAGAGGGCGACCGAAGAAGCTCGCTTTTGCTCGAGCACATGCTCGAGCCGGTCGAGATCCTGTCCCCAATCGAGGTTGCTGTCGAGAAGAATACGATCGTCCCAGGGTCGAGCAGCCACATTGAAATAGGCGAGATAATCGGGATGCGCCAGCGCCGAAGCGAGGATCAGCCATCCCATAAGCCCAGCCCCCATGACGCGTCCCCATCGCCGGCGCCAGAGAAGCATTACGGCCGCACCTGCAGGAATGGACAGGAGAGGGTAGACGATCAGCACGTACCGTATCCCCAGATCCAGGTGCGCGGTGCACGCGACGGTCAGGATTCCCAGAGCCAGAAGGATCGGGAGCAACTTGCCCTCGCGAAGGGGGAATCGACGCAGCGAGAGTGTTGCGAAAATCGTCAGGAGGAGAAACGCAATCGGCGTCTTCACCAGAAGCGCCACCGGATAGTAGTACCACCAGCCGTCCTGACGCACCTCGCCGAAAAGGTAGGCGAGTTGGCCACTCCTGTTGTACTGCCGAACCGCCTCGATCCCGGAAAGGAACTCGGGCGCAGGAACAGGAACTTCGGATGCCGCGACCCGGAGGACTCTGCGGACGGCGGTATCAGGTTCGACTCGGGCGGCCTCCTCTCGCACCCGTTTACTCACGCTCGCTACCGTTCCGAACGAAAAACGGTATCCAGCCCAGACCACGAACAGGGCGAGCAGCAGGACCAGCAGGATCTGCGCTGTGATGCGGCCCCTCGAAAGCCGCAGCCGCCCTTTTCGCGCCAGAACTGCGACGATGATGATTGCACCCAGGGGGAGAAACAGCACCGAAGAGAACTTCGAGAGCAACGCGAGTCCCATGGTGAATCCCACCCCCAGCGCCCGATACCACGACGGCCTGTGCGTCCAGGCCGCGATGGTTGCATAGGCCGCCAGGACGGTAGCGGCACCTGCCATATCGGTTGTCGCGAGGCCCCCGTGGGCCAGCGGCTCCGGAAGCATGGAGAAGATCAGCGCGGAAAAGAGGGCTGCCCATGGGCCGAACAACCTGCGTGACCATAGCCAGACGGTCACGAGCGCGACAAGAAAGAACGGAACGACACCCCAACGAGCGGCAGCGAGCACGCCAAAATAGTCGCTCGAGCCGTACAGGATCCTGTTGCCGCGCGCAGCGAGACCCCGATCATCTTCCGAGCGCCGTCCGAGCAGATACGGCCCCACCGCAGTCATCACCCTCGCGAGCGGCGGGTGAAGGTGCTCCAGATTATAGGTGCCTCGGTCCAGCCACTCCATCCCCGTCGCGATATGTGCTGGCTCATCGCTCGTCTGCACGAAGACGCGGAATGTGCTCGAAATGCGCACGATGGAAAGGAGTGCGATCGCCACGAGAACGACGAGCTCCGCCCTCACGGGACCTGGCCGGCCTGGTCCTTCTGGTGACGGGGCAATCTCCAGGAATGTGTGAGCCATCCTTGCGCGATCCTACCTTACTTCGTGACGAGGTGATCTTGTGGGAAGCCAGGCGGGCAGACGTGCGGTACGCGCGGCAGGCGGGGAGCTCGGAGGCGGCATCGGTTCGGACCTGCTCGGCGAACCCCGCCGTTTGAGCTGTGCCGCTCCGTCTTCTAAGCCTGCCGATTTCGCCGTGTTCGCCAACCGGACGTGCAACGTCCGGCCCGATGGGCCTCCACCTTGCGCCTCCTCGCACGCCGCGGAGCTCTTCGACTACTATGCCTCGTGAATGAAGGACGCGCTCCTCTACCGCTTCGTCCAGGCGGCCGGGATTGAACGAACTGGTCAGGCGCGACTGCCATCACGGATCCGGTGGATCGCAGACTGCGCCGTCCCGGTGGAGCGGGGCATCGGATGAAGCGGCGATTTCTCATCATCCCTTCCGCGCCGACGCTCTTTCTCGTCCTGTCCATGCTCGGCGGAATCGGGATGATCATCCTGACCCCTCCCTTCATGGCTGCTGACGAACCGGCCCATTTCCTGAGGAGCTTTCACCTTTCCGAGGGACACCTCTCAGTCGGGATCAGCAGGCGGGGAATCGGCGTGAAGGTCCCGAGGAGTCTGTGGGCGATCTACACGCCGTTCCGGGAGGTTGCGGGGGACCCGCAGAGAACCGTCCGTCCCGAGGAGATCATGGACGCGATGTCCATTCCCCTTCGATCGGCCGATCGTGCCTGGATCAGCCTTCTGGGCGTCGCCCGCTACGCGCCGGTGCTCTACATTCCTCAGGCCCTGGGAATCGCGGCCGCACGTCCCTTTGGTGCCTCCGCCCTCGCCCTGCTCTACGCCGCGCGATTTTTCAATCTCCTGGTCTCGACGCTCCTCATCTTCTGGGCGATTCGTCTGACCCCGTCATTCCGCTGGGTGTTCGCATTTGTCGGTCTGCTTCCGATGACACTCTTCGTCCGATCGAGTGTCTCGGCGGATGCAGGTCTGATCGCGGGAGCGACGCTGGTGGCGGCGGCATTGGTTCGGTGCGTTGGTGAGGAATCCCTCTCCCGGAAATCGGGCATCGCAGCCGTGATCGGAACTCTCATCGTGACGTTTTCCAAGCTGGTCTATTTCCTCCTTCCGCTGACCCTGGCCACGGTGATGCTCCGGCACCGCAAAGGGCGTCTGGTCACCGGGGGACTGGTCGCCGGCATTGGCCTGTTGGGAACTCTCTTGTCTGCCGTGTACGCGCAACGATTCTCCCAGGCGTACCGTCCGGGAGTGAATGCGATCGCGCAGCTCCACTACTCGATCCAGCACCCGGCGACGGTGGCGAGCATCGTCGCTCGGGACTTCGTTGTCCACGCGCCTCGATTTGCGCGGCAGTTCGTTGGAAACCTCGGGTGGCTCGACACGCCGGTCCCGTCCTGGCTGGTCGTCCTCGTCCTCGCGGCGCTCCTGGCCATCGCCGGACTCGACAATCCTGAGCGCCAGCGTTTCGATCGGGTGGAGAGGATGTTCATTCTCTCGGCTGTCGTGCTGACCTGTCTGCTGATCTCGTTCTCGCAGTACCTCACCTGGACACCGGTGGGGGCTGCTTTCGTCGACGGAGTGACCGGGCGGTATTTTCTGCCGGTGGCACCGTTCGCCCTGCTGCTTCTGATGAATCGCCGATTCGCGGACCGAGCGGATCTTGTCCCCCTCGTGGCAGGACCTGTCCTCGTGCTCAGCACGGCAGCCGCTCTGGGTGTGCTCCTCCTCAGATTTTTCGGCTGAGCGGCGGAGGATCGACCGCGCCGGCTCACCTTCACGGTGGGGGTCGGGCCGCTGGCCCGATCGCCGGGGGCGGCCTCGCCCCCGAGCGCGCGCTGGAGAACGCCGGTGGTGGGGATCACGAATGATCGCCCATGGCAGGGTTGGGTGCTGGAAGGCGCAAGATTGATTCTTCGGGGTTGATGGAGCGAGCCCACGGGGCGGGGGACCGCCCCGGGGATCGGCCGGGCCGGCCAACCCCCACCGTGGGGGTCGTCCGTCCGTCTATACTTTTGACCTGGAGCCATGCTGAACAGGTGACACTGCTCGAGCCCGACGTTGCGCTGACCGATCTGCTGCTGGCGATCGAGTCGGCCATGCTGGCCGTCTTTTCGTGGCGCCGGAGCTCGTCCTCCGCGCTGCGAGCCTCCACCACCGTCTTCTTCGCTGCACTGGGACTCTCGGCGTTGCTCGGCGGAATCCACCACGGGCTGCTGGTTCCGGGCTCCCCATCCAGTGAACTGGTCTGGCGTCTGACTCTCGCAGCCCTCGGCTTCGTCGCTCTCGCCGAGTGGGTGATCGCCACCGGTCTGATCGCTCCCCGCTGGCTGCGGACCGTCACGATCGTCGCGTTCGTCGAATGCGTTCTCTATCTCGCCTGGGTGCCGGGACGCCACCCGGAATTCCGATTCGCGATCATCAACTACGTCCCCCCGACGATCCTGCTCCTTGCAGCGTTCACCCTTCTTCTGATTCGACGACGAGCTCTGCCGCCAGCCCTGGGGGCCGCCGGAATCGTTCTGACGTTCATCGCCGCCTGGATCCAGCAGAGCCGGCTCTCGCTCGAGCCGTTGCATCTGAGCTACAACGCGCTGTATCACCTGGTGCAGGCCATCGCACTGGTTCTCCTGTTCTTCGCGTTCAGCCGAGGTAAGCGGAGAGGAACATGAAGAGAACGAATCCGGCGATGAAGGTTGCGGCGCTCCAGCGGCTCTCCTCCTCTCCCTGGTGAGCCTCGGGAACGATCTCCTCGACCACCATTGTGGTGAGGATTCCGGCGGTGAAGGCGAGAACGGAGAGTTTCCAGATCTCCGGCTGGCCGCGGAGGATCCAGAAGCCGATGGTTGCGCCGCCGAGGACGGGAACCAGGAAGAGGAAGTTGAGCAGCATCCGGTGTGCTCGCGAGATCTCCGCCGCCTTCAGATTGGCGATCGTGGCGAAGCCCTCGGGGATGTCGGCGGGCACCTGGCCGAGCGCGAGAAGCAGTCCGAGACCGAAGCTGACCGAGGAGCCGGCGCCGATCATGATGCCGTCGCTCAACAGGTCCATCGCCACGCCGAGAAAGATCGACCAGGGTCCCATCCGGAGCTCTTCGTGGGACTTGCCTGGCCGGAGGCGGTGCTGCACGAGGTGAATCGAGGCGTCCGCTCCGAGAAAGAAGGCGCCGCCCGCGGCGAAGGTGACGATGGGAACCCAGGGCGGATTGGTCGCCAGCACTTTCGGCATCAGCTCCACGCCGACCACGGCGAGAACGATGCCCGCGGCGAGATGGAGGGCGAGACTGAGCCGTCGCCGCGAGATGGAGACCATCTCGGCGAGCAGCCCTCCGACGAAGTTGCCCGCGGCGGGAAGGGCGGCGAGCGCGAGTACCTGGAGGAAATCCACGTGCCGGAGGTGCGGCAAGTTCGGTGCCGTGGGCGGGTGTGCCGTAAAGTCGTTCAGCCGTCGTGGACTTGAGAGTCTTCGATGTGGCGGACGTGGGGATAGGAACGAATCCGGCTGTCACAGGTGACCAGGGGCAGGTTGTGAACCCGCGACGTGGCGACGATGATCTGGTCTGCCGGATCACGATGAAACTCACCGGGCAGCATTGTGCTGGCGGCGGCGATCTCGGGTGAGAGTGGCAGCAGGCTTACGCGAGAGCCCGTGAGTGCCATCTCCAGCCACTGGTGCAGATCAAGAGGAAGCTCCAGCCGTCGACGCTCGACGAGCTTCGCCACTTCCCAACAGGAAATCGCGCTGACCGCAAGGCCTTCCTCGGCATGCATCTCGACTGAGGCCTCGACTTCAATGGGAAGCGCTGAATCCCCATGGACCCACCAGATCCAGATGTGGGTGTCGAGCAGGATCATCTCGAGGATTCCCACTCCGAGTCATCGATGGCGGGAAGGAACGGGTCGACGTACCGGACCGGTGTTCCCCGGAGAGGATAGGTGGGAGGCGAGGGCTTGTCGATGGAGATCGCGACTTCGACCTGCTGTCCCTGGCGGACCGGAAGGTCATCGATGACGAGCCGACCATCCTGCAGAACGAGCACCTTCTTCTTCAACTTTTTCATCATGCACCTCCCACCGAGGGTACCTCGGGCGGAGGGGCGAAGGAAAGTGAAGGCCTGGTCATTCCGGCCCGAGCGACACCTCGGTGGTGATCTCGATGGCCTTCTCGATCGACCGGTAGACGGGACAGCCCTGCTTGTGGATCTGGTGCACGTGATCAATGGTCTCGCGGGAGACGTCCTCGGCGACGGTGAGGTGATAGCGGACGTGGATCCGCTTGATCACGATGACCGATCCTTCCAGCTCGATCTCGCCGATGGCGTCCGAGGTGAGGGTGATGGGCCTGATTCCACGCGCATCCAGCGCGCCCCCGAAGGTTCCGGTGAGTCACCCGGCCGCCGCGGCGACGACATAGTCGAGGGTGGTGGCGTGCTCAGGGAACTTGCCGGGGCGGATGCCGTAGTGTTCGGCCACCGCGCCGTGGAGGCCGAACGTGACCGGTTCGGATTCGCCCGGTAGCCAGGCGTGGCGGATGGGGCCTTTGATTCGTTCGATGCGGACATTGGATCGGTAGACGACTTCGCTGGAACGTTCAGGATCACTCATCTGCGGTTCCTCCTGGTTGGAATTCTCCCATGTATCCATGGCGAGGGGCGAGAGGTGAGAGGTGAGAGGTGAGAGGTGAGAGGTGAGAGGTGAGAGGTGAGAGGTGAGAGGTGAGAGGTGAGAGGTGAGAGGTGAGAGGTGACAGGTGGGATGTGAGAGGTGAGAGGTGAGAGGTGAGAGGTGAGAGGTGAGAGGTGAGAGGTGAGAGGTGAGAGGTGAGAGGTGAGGCGAGAGGCGAGAGGCGAGAGGTGGAGGCGAGAGGCGAGAGGTGAGAGGCGAGAGGTGAGAGGCGAGAGTGTCTCCGGGGGGAGGGCGCGCCTCGGAGCTGAACAGGGTGTCGCTCATTCGGGGTGGGGGAGCCGCGACAGTTTTCGCCTGAGGGCTCGTACCAGGAAGTGAGGCGCGGAGCTGGTTTTTGATGGATGTTTTCAGATCACCATCGTTTCCTCTTGCTCTTCCCTACAATCCCGCGAAGCATGGCGCCGCACGACACGGTCTCCCCCCATCCACCACTTCAGCGTTACTACGACGAGCCGTCCTCGCGAGAGCGATTCGTTCGGGAGACTCTTCGACGAAACCGCTCCGATGTACGACTGGATCGTCGGGGTTCTCGGGCTCGGCACGGGCAACTGGTACCGGCGGCAGGCGTTGAAGCGGGCCGGATTGCGACCCGGCATGTCGCATCTCGATCTGGCCACGGGGACGGGCGTGGTGGCGAATGCGGCGATGGAGATTACGGGGGGTGATCTCCGTCTGACCGGCGCGGACGTGAGCCTCGGGATGCTGGATCAGGCGCGGCGGAACTTCGGGATCACGCCGGTGCAGGCGATGGGAGAGAGCCTTCCGTTCGCCGATGGATCGTTCGATTTCATCTCCATCGGGTTCGCGCTGCGACACTTCGCGGAGCTGCGAGGGTTGTTCCGGGAGTTGCGACGAGTTTTGCGGCCTGGAGGTCGGCTTCTGATCCTGGAGATCACCCCTCCGCGCTCGCGCATCGGCCGGAGCATCCTCAGTTTCTACATGGACCGGCTGGTCCCTCTGGCAGCGAGGATCCGGAGCCGCGATCGGCGGCTCGCCGTGCTGATGCACTACTACTGGGACACCACCCGAACGTGCGTCCCCCCGGAGACGATCCTCCGGTCACTGGAAGGGGCGGGCTTTTCCGAACCGCGCCGGCACGTGGAAGCCTTCGTGTTCAGCGAGTACACGGGTTCGCGGTCCCGGTAGTCCGTCGTTTCTGTGTTACCCTTCCGCAAAAACAGAACGACCGTTCGGTATGTGGTCCCTGCAGTCCGGGCCTGATCGTCGTTCACTCCGGGAGCTCGCATGCACTATCTGCATCTGATTCAGGATCGTCCACTGGTGTGGGGATTGTTTCTGCTCTACATGGCGGGGACCTCGTGGCTGGCGTGGCTTGGACATCGAAAGACCTCCGACATCACCAGCTTCGCCATCGGCCGGCGGGACATGGGGCCGTGGGTGGTGGGGATCACGCTCGCCGCGTCGATCGCGTCGACCGCGACCTTCGTGATCAACCCGGGCTTCGTCTACGTCCACGGGGTCTCGGCGCTGATGCACCTCGGGGTCGCCGCCGGACTGGGAATCACCGCCGGTCTGGTGGTGATGAGCTTCGGCTTCCGGGCGATCGGCGAGAAGACCCACGCGATCACTCTTCCGCAGTGGGTGGGGGAGCGATACCGTTCGCGGGCGATGACGATCTTCTTCGCGGCGCTGAACCTGGTCACGTTGACCTTCGTGGTGCTGATCGTCGGAGGGCTGTCGATCATGATGCAGCAGACCATGGGCCTGACCAATGTCGAGTCTCTGGTGCTGATCATCGGGTTCGTGTTCAGCTACATCTTCGTCGGGGGGACCTATGCCCACGCCTACACCAACACCCTTCAGGGAGTGATCATGGTGGTGGCGTCGGTGATCATCGTGGGGAGCGGTCTGCCGTTGTTCCGGGACGGCATCGGGCCGTTTCTGGCGAAGGTGGGGGAGAGCAATCCGAATCTGCTCGCGCCGGTGAATCCACAGAGTCCGCTGTTCTCGAGCTTCTTCTCCGTCGCGGTGTGCGGATTCGTGATCGGGTTCGCGCTCGTCTGCCAGCCACACATCATGACCAAGGCGCTCTACGTGAAGACCGGTCGGGACGTGCGGAACTACCTGCTGGTGACGATCCTGGTCTCCCTTTTCTTCAGCGCTCTTCTTCTGGTCGGTCTGTACGCGAGAGTGAAGGGGCTGCCGGAGGCGGCATTCGTCGATCCGGCGACCGGAGCCTTCCGCCAGGACATGGTGGTGGCGGGATACCTGGGAACGACGTTCTCAGCCCCGATGCTCGCGTTCCTCACCGTGGCGATTCTCGCCGCGGGGATGAGCACGCTGGACGGGATCCTGGTGGCGCTGTCGAGTATTGCGGCGAACGATCTGTTTCTCCGGCTGACCGAGCACAATCTGCTGGCGGGACGGAGCGAAGAGCAGAAACAGCACGATGCACATCGCGCCGGACGAGTGATTCTGATCCTGCTGGGAGTTGCGGCGTTCCTGATCGCCCTGCATCCGCCGAAGCTCCTGGGGATCTTCGGTCAGGTGGGGGTGTACGGAATCGTGGCGGCGAGCACGGTGCCGATCCTGTTCGGGATCTTCGCCCCGGGATTCGGCCGCGCGGCCGCGTTCACTGCCGCGATCGCGGGAGCGGGGACGCACTTCCTGCTCTACGGGGTGGGGAGCTGGGCGGTGCGGTCGGGCGGCGACCTGGTGCAGATGGTGGGCCAGCGGCCGTGGCTCGAGCCGCTGTTCGACACCACCGCCTGGCAGCTCGGCTTCCGCAATCCCGCGGTGACGGCCACCTATGGCCTGCTGGTGAGTGCCGCAATCGCGCTGGTGATCTCGATTCCGCTGATGCTGCCCGCACGCCGGGCCGCGGAGACTCCTTGACATCGGGGGCGGCGAAGCCTATCTTCGATGAAACATATCGAACGTTCGGTTTTTTAATGAATCGGAATCGCAGGAGGGTCTTCATGAGTCACGCGCGCCTGGCCGCCAATCATCATCCATTGCTCCGCGCGCTTCTCGTCGCTCTGGTCGTCGGGCTCGTCGCGAGCACGATCTTCGCCCAGGTCGACAAAGGAGCGATCGAAGCCGTGGCCACCGATGAAAGCGGTGGAATCATCCCCGGGGTCACCGTCACCGTCGTCCGCCCGGAAACCGGCTATCAAACCGTCGGCCTCACCAATGAGCTGGGCGTAGCCCGCTTTCCGATTCTCAGCCCCGGCACCTATCCGGTGACATTCGATCTGCAGGGCTTCGCTCCGGTTGCAATCGAGGATGTGAAGCTCCGCGTCGGTCAGACCGTGAAGCCGAACGCGGCCCTCCTACCCTCCGCCTCCGAGACCATCACCGTGACGAGCGAAGCTCCGGTGGTCGACGTCTACAAATCCGACGTCTCCACCAACATCGTTCCGGAGCAGATTCAGCAGCTTCCGGTGGCTGATCGCGATTTCCAGGCGGCTGGCCTTCATCGCGCCGGGCGTCCAGCGTGAGCGCGGCTCGTTCCGCTTCATCGGAGGTGGCCCGGTCATCGGAGCCGGCGGCAACGCCAGTCAGGCCACCATCCTCGTCGATGGTGTCGACTTCACCGATCCGGCTCTCGGTCTCGCCCGGACCCGTTTCAGCCAGGACGCCATCCGCGAGTTCCGGGTGATCCAGGATCGTTTCGACGTCGAGATCGGTGGATCCGCCGGGGGTGCTCTCTCCATCGTGACCAAGTCGGGAACCAATCAGATGGACGGCTCGGCGTTCGGCTTCTACCGGGCGGACGGCCTCCGCTCCCAGGGCGCGCTCGAGCAGGGCAAGCAGGATTACTCCCGCAGCCAGTTCGGATTCACCGTGGGCGGCGCGATCCGTCCCGACCAGGCGTTCTACTTCCTCTCCACCGAGCGGGTGGATGAATCGAACATCGCCTTTTTCCGTCCGGGCGGCGCCTTCGCCTCCCTCGCCACCGACGTCGATCATCCCTTCGATCAGACCCTCGGCTATCTCGGCCTCAATCAGCAACTGAGCGCGTCGCAGAGTGCGGCCGAAAAACTGGTTTACGAGCAGTACCGGGAGGACAACTTCCGGGTCGGCGGCGTGGGGGATGTTTCTTACGGTCAGCAGCTCAACCGGGACAACTGGAATCTTTCCGGCGAGCACACCTGGATCATCTCCGATCACGAATTCAACGAGCTTCGTGCGCAGTACGGAAGCCACAAGTACGAGGAGCCGGCGAACAGTCACCAGGTCACCGAATGGTTCTCGGGTGGGAATACTCTGATGACCGGAACCAACATCCTCGGTGACCTGCTCGGCAAGGGAACCCAGTGGGAGGTGCTCGACACCTGGCACTGGCAGATGGGTGGTCGAGGAGTTCACGACATCAAGGCGGGCTTCTCCGCCATGGGGATCTCCGAGCGCTCACGGATCGACACCTTCCAGGAGGGACTGTTCGTCTACCTGAACGATACGCGCCTGTTTCCGATCTCCTACCTCTACGGAGTCGGCTCTTCCGACGTGACGGTCGATACAACCGGTACGGGGCATTCGTCGAGGATCGCTGGAGCCCCAGCACCAACGTCTCGGTCAGCCTCGGCCTTCGCTACGACCTCGACACCAACGGCAACAATCCTGATTTCACCCATCCGCTGGTGCCGAATGGCCGCGATCGCGACAGCAACAACTTCCAGCCGCGGATGTCGTTCACCTGGGACATCACCGGGCGCGGTTCGAGTGTGATCCACGGCGGGCGCCGGCATCTTCACCGGCCGTTATCTGCTGATTCCGGCGTTGACCGAGCTGCCAGCAGAACGGGGTGACCGGGCGGCGTCTGCAGACCCGGGTCAACGGCCTGCTCTACAACCTGCCCCAGTACGCGCTCGATCCCAACAACCCGACCACCACCGGAATCGCTCTCGCGCCCGACATCACTCTGATGGACAACAGTTTCGTGCAGCCGCAGGCCACCCAGGTTTCGCTCGGCTGGACGCAGAAGCTGGCCTCGACGCGCCTTTACCTCGACACCGAGGCGGTGTATGTGAAGGGGAAGGACGAGATCGTCGTCCGGGACGTCAACTTCGGCGGGAACGCCAATCCGGTTCGCCTCAATCCGGCCTACAACCAGATCAACACCTACACCAACGACGGCCACTCGACCTACAAGGCGTTGATCTTCAGCCTCAACGGCAACTGGATGGAGAACAACCTGCTGACGGCCTCGCTCACGCTCGCGGACAAGAAGAACATCAGCGACGACTTCAGTCCGGCGTTCCCCTTCGGCTACCCGAACGATCCGGCGAACATCGAGGCGGAGTGGGGTCCGTCGCGGGGGACCGAGGATTATCGCATCGTCGTGTCGAGCATCATCCACCTTCCGTGGGGACTGATTGCGGCGCCGATCTACGAGTACGGGTCGGGCCAGCCCTGGACGCACCGCCTGGGTTACGACGCCAACGGTGACGGGAAGAACTCCGACCGTCCGGCCGGGGTGGGGCGCAACGAGGAGAACGGACCGCCGTTCCGGCAGCTCAGCCTGCGTCTGACCAAGGCGTTCCCTCTGAGCGGATACGGCAATCTCTCGGTGATCGCCGAGGCCTTCAATCTGACCGACGTGACGAACTACGACGTCAATTCCATCGACGCGGCGGAGTACCTGAGCGCGGGGGTGGAGAACCCGAACTTCGGGAAATATCGCGCCACGCTTCCGGCCCGGGAGATTCAGCTCGGGCTGCGTTTCGAATTCTAGTTTTCGAGCGCGGCTTCCCGCAGCCGCCATCGTGTTGCGGGGGGTGCCCATCCGGGCACCTCCCGCAGGGGAACGAGGTCCATTCATCATGAGCCAACGAGTCGTCATCATCACGGGTGCCGCTGCCGGCATCGGAAAAGCCACCGCTCTTCGTTTTGCCCGGGAAGGGGATCGCATCGCCGCCTGGGACGTCGACGAGGCCAAAGGTTCTGCACTGGCAGAAGAGCTCCGGTCTGCAGGTGGAGAGGCCATCTTTCAGAAGGTCGACGTTGCCAATCCCGACTCCGTGGGCGAGGCGGTGCAGCAGGTCCTCGACCGATGGGAAAAGATCGATGTTCTCGTCAATAACGCCGGCATCCTCCGGGACGGGCAACTGGTCAAGTGGAAGGATGGCGACGTCGCCTCGCTGATGTCCGACGAGGCGTTCGACGCGGTCATCAACGTCAATCTCAAAGCGGTGTTTCTCTGCGCCCGCGCGGTGGTGCCCCACATGATCCGGGCGGGTGGAGGAGTGATCCTCAACGCCTCCTCCGTGGTCGGGCTCTACGGCAATTTCGGCCAGACCAATTACGCCGCGACCAAGGCGGCGGTGATCAACATGACCCGGACCTGGTCGCGCGAGCTCGGCCGGTTCAACATCCGGGTCAATGCCGTCGCTCCGGGGTTCATCGGGACCGAGATGGTGCAGGCGATGCCGCAGAAGGTTCTCGATTCGATGGTGTCGCACACTCCTCTGGGACGGATCGGGCGGCCGGAGGAGATCGCCGAGGCCTATTTCTGGCTCGCCTCCGAGGGGGCGAGCTTCGTTCACGGAACGGTGCTGTCGGTCGATGGCGGTCTGGTGATTGGAACCTGATCCCCGCGACCCAGCGAGAGCCCTGAGCTCAGGAGACCCATGCGATACGCAACGATTCTCTCGACCGGGATGTATCTCCCGGAAGTCGAAATGAGCAATGACCAGCTTCGAGAGCGGTTCGATCCGTTCCTGCCGGAGTTCATCGACAAGATGGAGGCAGCCAGCGGAATCCGCACCCGCTGGTACGCGCCGGACGGAATGGCCACCTCGGATGTCGCCCTGCGAGCCGCGCAGCAGGCGCTCGAGAACGCCGGCCTGCAACCGACCGATCTCGACATGATCATCCTCGGTACCGATTCTCCGGACTATCTCACTCCGGCAACCTCGGTGGTGCTGCAGAACAAGCTCGGAGCGAAGAATGCCGGCACGTTCGACGTCGGATGCGCCTGTGCCTCGTTTCCCACCGGAGTGGCGAATGCCGCCGGCCTGATCGCCACGAATCCCGCGATTAACAAGGTCCTCGTGGTCGGGGTCTACCTGATGCACAAGCTTTCGGATCCGAACGATCCGATGATCTTTTTCTATGGCGATGGAGCGGGAGCCGCGGTGCTGGAGGCCTCGGAGAGTCCCGGCTTTCTCAACGCCGCGTTCCAGGCCGATGGAACCTACTATCGGAACTGGGGCATCTTTGCCGGCGGGACGGCCGAACCGGCAACCGAGGAGGCGGTCCGGGAGAAGCGGACGACGGTGCGGATGCTCGAGCGCTACCCGCCGGAGATCAACGATGAAGGCTGGCCGCGACTGGTGCGGAAGCTCTCCGCGGAGGGAGAATTCACTCTCCAGGAGATCGACTTCCTGATTTTCACCCAGGTGCGGAAGCCGACCATCGAACTGGTGATGAACGATCTGGGTCTGCCGATGGCGAAAACCCACACAGTCATGGAAAAATGGGGGTACACAGGCTCGGCCTGCATTCCCATGGCGTTCCATGACGCGCTGGCGGCAGGGAAAGTCGGACCGGGCGATCTCGTGGTCATGGTCGGCTCCGGGGTGGGATACAACCAGGCCGCGGTTGCGATGCGGATGCCCGGAGCGGGAGAGCGGCTGTTCAGGCATTCGTGAGCGTCGGCTCACGAGAGCTGATCGAGGCCGGCGGAGGAGGGTGAATGAGCTGGTGGATCGTCATCCCGGTGGTTGTGGTGGTTCTCCTCCTCGGCGCTGTCGGCTGGGCCTGGCGCCACCCGGTGGACCTCTTCATCATTCAGTCCCGCCGCGCCCTGCGCAAGGCCGGGCTCGAACGGCGGATTCTGAGAGATGCGGGTTTCCCGATGGTCTACTGGGTGGGGGGGAGCGGTGATCCTCTGCTCCTGATTCACGGCGTCAATGATCAGGCGGGAACCTGGTCGTCGGTGGTGCCGGAGCTGGTGCCTCGTTTTCGGGTGATCGTCCCGGATCTTCCGGGCCACGGAGAGAGTGGGCCGGCGGATGGTGTGCTGAGTCTGCCCTCTCTTGTGGAGGCGCTTCATCAACTGCTGAAGCAGGAATCGCCGGACGAACCGGTGGTCGTCGTCGGGAACTCGCTCGGAGGCTGGCTGGCCCAGTTGCTGGCACTTCGCAACCCGAAACGGATCCGGCGCCTCGTCCTCGAAGCCGCCGGAGGGCTGCAGTTCGATTATGGCCGGGTGCGGCTTGCGCCGGAGACCCGTGAGGAAGCGCTGGATGTCTCACGCGCGGTATTCGGGCCGGACACTCCCCTCCCACCGCGAAACGTCCTCGACAACATGGTCCGGCGCGCGAGGACGGCGCCGATCCGGCGAATCGCGACCGACGATCTCGGGCACCATCTGCTGGAGGGACGGCTGCGGGGAATCGATGTGCCGGTGCTGCTGGTGTGGGGCGAGTCGGACGGCATCCTTTCCCGCGATTATGCCGAACGGTTGCTCAGCGAATACCCGCGGGCGGAACTGCGCACGATTCCCGGAGCCGGCCATATCCCTCACCGGGAGAAACCGCGGGAGTTCCTCGAAGCGATGGGCCTCCGGATGCAGGGCTGGCGGCCCGAGCCGGTGGGGAGCGGAAAGAACGAGGCGCAGGAACCGCGATGAGAGGAGAGGTCTTCAGCGCGGATCTGGTACGGGATCGTGCGCGATTGAGTCCCGACAGAACCGCTCTGATCGAGATCCGATCGGGTGCGAGGCTGCGCTATCAGGAGCTCGACCGTCGGGTCGATGCCGCGGCACATCTTCTGGCCGCGCTCGGAATCGGCCATGGTGATCGGTTCGGCGTTCTGATGCACAACCGGATCGAACTGGTCGAGCTGTTTTTCGCCGCGACCCGAAGCCGCTCCATCGCTGTCCCTCTGAGCACCCGTGCGACCGCACACGAGCTCGAGGCCATCGTTCGGGACAGCGGACTGCAGGTTCTGGTGTTCGGACCGGAGTTCGCGGAGATCGCCTCGGAGCTGACCGCGTCGCTCTCCATCCGGGCCATTCCCGTCGAGGGCGGCTCAGAGAGTGAGCCATCGTGGGCGTCGCTGAGCGCAGTCGCTCCCGACGAACCTTTTCCTGCGGTGTTCGGCGATCCTGAGGACGTCTGCTGTCTGCTCTACACCAGCGGGACGACCGGCCGTCCGAAGGGGGTGATGATTCCCCACCGGATGATCGTCTGGAATGCCTACAACACGGCGGTCTGCTGGGGGCTGCGGCAGGACGACGTGACGCCGATCTTTACGCCCATGTATCACGCGGGGGGATTGACGGTCTTTCTGACGCCGATCTTCGCGGTGGGTGGAACCGTCATCCTGCACGAGCACTTCGATGCCGTCGAGGTGCTCGAGACCATCCAGCGAGAGCAATGTACGGTTGCTCTCGGAGTCCCGACAGTCTTTCAACTGATTGCGGAGACGCCGGAGTTCGACACCATCGATTTCACCAGCGTCCGCTGGCTGATCAGTGGCGGAGCGCCGCTGCCGATTCACCTGGTGGAGCGCTATCGCGAGCGAGGCATCGTTCTGAAGCAGGGTTTCGGAATGACCGAGGTGGGGGTGAACTGCTTTGCGATGGGGGACGACGAGGCCGTGCTGAAGGCGGGCTCGGTCGGTCGGCCGATGCTCTTCACCCGGGTGCGCCTGGTGGACGAGGAGGGGTTGGAGGTGCCTGCCGGCGAGGTGGGGGAGATGCAGATCCGCGGTTCGCACGTCTCGCGCGGCTACTGGAACAACGAAGATGCGACTCGGGAGGCGTATCTTCCCGAGGGTTGGTTCCGGACGGGTGACTTCGCGCGAAGGGACGACGACGGATTCTTCTTCATCGCCGGACGCCGGAAAGAGATGTTCATCAGTGGCGGAGTCAATGTCTATCCTGCCGAGATCGAGCTGGAGCTCCTGCAGCACCCGGCAGTGGCCGACGCGGCAGTGGTGGGTGTGGAAGATGCGACCTGGGGTGAGGTCGGCGTGGGATTCGTGGTCCTCGTCTCCGGAGAATCGATCGAGGAGTCCGAGCTGAGAGAATTTCTGATTTCACGGATTTCGAAGTACAAGGTTCCGAAGACGATCCGTCTGGTGGATCAGCTTCCGCGCAATGCCTATGGGAAGATCGTCCGGGGAGAGCTGAGGAAGCTCTGGCTCTCCGAGAGTCCCTCGCGTTGAAGCGGCGTGTGATCCGGTGAAGCGGTGAGGAGCGGAGAGAGGAATGCAACAGGAAGAACGGTCGGAACGAAGCCGGACCCAGATCCTCGATGCGGCGAAGAAGCTGTTCTCGCACCAGGGCTACCGGGCGACGAGCGTGCGGGACATCGCGGAGCAGGCGCGCGTCTCCACGGGGAATGTCTACCATCACTTTCCGGACAAGGAGACGATTTTCCGAACCCTTCTCGACCATTACTTCGAGATCCTTTCCGATCCCGAGTTTCCCGATCAATCACGCGCTGGCATCCGCGGAGTTTCCGGACAGTCTGGAGCGTCTCGGGGCGGCGTCGCGCGAGAGCGTCGAGCGATATCGTGAGTATGTGGCGCTGATCTACGTCGACGTGGTCGAGTTCGATGGGGAGCACATCCGCCGCTTCTACAGCGAAATGTCGGAGCGCTTCGACGCCTTCGCCCGCCACCACCACATCGACGAGCAGGTTCAGGGCCGGTTGCGTCCCGGACTGACCGCCGGCTCGGCGATGATGCTCGCCACCCGCATCTTTCTCAACTACTTCTCGGTGGAGATCCTGTTCGGCGTGCACGATCACTTCGGAAAGGGGACGGATGCAGTCATCCGCGAGATCTCCGACGTGTTGCGCCACGGAATGCTCGGCAACAGTGCGCCCGCACCGAAACCACGCGCCCGCAAGCCGTCTCGAAAATCCTGAACCGCCCCCCCTTGTGGACGAACATTCCGATGTTCGTCGGGTGGCGATGCCGGGAAGGTGACGTGGAGGCTGCAGATCATCAACGGGCGCCGATGAGCTCAGGCCACCCCCCGGGGGCGTCCCCGCACCCGAGGGCGCGAGCCCCGAAGAGAAGACGTCTCAATCTCGCGCAGTCGTTCCTGTCGTGATTCTCCCGTGATTGCGGGCCGCCGCCATTCTGGCGGCTCCGAGAACGGGCCGAGCACCATTCAGCGGCGCTCGACCGGAGCCGTCGCGGTCTCTCTGTTTCGGAAGAGCATCCACGTTGCGGGAAGCCGGCTGGAAGCCGGCGGCCCGGCCGCCTGGAAGGCGGCGTTCCGATTGCCCGCTTCGCGGGCGTCAGACCCTTAAGTGAAGTTAAGTTCGGGCCATTGGGGCTAGTCGCCTGGAACTCTCACCGCGGAGTACTGGTCGTTGCGGGTTCGATTCAGCTTGAGCTGGGGATTGAGCTGGCGGATCTCGGAGACGCTGGTGCCGCTGCGGTGCGCGATCTTCGTCAGCGGCGTGGCGGGAGCGGCCTTCACCAGTTTCACCGCGGGCGGAGCTTCCGTCTGCACGTCTCCGAATCCGAACCGCGCCGGATCCTTGGCGATTCTTCCGGCGGCAACCATCAGCGGTACATAATCGCGCGTCTCTCGCGGAAGACGATCCCAGATCCGGTAATACGACTCTTCGTTGCCCCGTTCGGATCCGGTGACCTCGCGCATGATCCGTCCCACTCTGTTCTCGCCGGTGTTGTACGCCGCCGCCGCGAGGTACCACGAGCCGAACCGGCGGTGAAGGTCCGACAGATAACTGAGCGCAGCGTCGGTGGCCTTTTCCGGATCGTTCCGCTCATCGACGGCACGATTGATGTCCAGCCCGTAGCGTTTCCCGGTCGCAGCAATGAACTGCCAGAGCCCCGATGCATGGGCCGGAGAGTAGGCACTCGGACGGAATCCCGACTCGATCATCGCGAGGTAGATCAGATCCTCCGGCATGCCCCGCTCACGCAGCTTCTGCCGGATCATCGGCTCGTACTTTCCCTTCCTCTTCAGAAACGTGGCGAAGTCGTCGTGCTTGTCGGTCATGAACCGCTCGACCCAGTAATCGACCCGCGGATGGTCCAGGTTCGGCAGGTCCCATTCGACCTCCTCGGACGACGCGAACCGGCTGACGTACCGGCTGTTCCGGGTGAGGTCGAAAAGGTCGGAGGTGGAATCCAGCATCTCATTGAAGATGTCCCCGGGCGCCGCGGGCGGAGCCGCGATCGCGGGCACGGCCCTGGAGCGTATGTCCGCCTGCTCTGTCGCCGTGAATGCCAGTCCGAATGCCAGTCCGGCAAGTGCGAAACGAGGCAGAGCGGTTCTGAGGCGGCGCGTTCTGCGCCGTCGTGATCGATGCGCCATAGGCATAACCTCCCGTCAGTCAGTCGTTTGGATCGTGCAGTTATTAGTAATAACAGGCGGGCCCGGGAAATCCTTCCGTCCGCGAGGGCGAGGGGCGATGAGGCTGCGAGCCAATAGAGCGGAACTCGCTCAGCCAGGCGCTGGCGGTGTGGTTGGAGTGTCAGCAAGCGTCGAAGGGGCGACACAGCGCAAGCCAACATTGGGAACACCCGCGCACCATCTCCTGCCCGACGAGTCGGTGGTCATTGTCATGTCGAGCGGGTGGGAGGCCGGGCATGCGAGACATCTCATCCGATGCGACAAACAACCTTCAGGCGCGAAGCGAGCGCGTGGAGCGGGTGTCCAGCAAAACGGACGTGATCGCATCGGGGGAGGTCCCTCGCTTGCCCTTCCGCCCGCCCGCTCGGGACGACAATGGCGACGCTCAACGCGCCACATCCAACCCCCGAAGGGGCGACACTTTTGTCTATCCCCGGCGTAAGCCCGGGGATGCGAGGAGCCCCGAAGATTTTGCCATATCGATGGGAGGGGCGGAACATGCCAATCCGTGTGTTCGGGCCCGTGCGACATCGTTGGAAAGAGATGCCGCGTCCGGTATGGGCCGATCGAATGTCGACCCCGGCCTTACCCCCGGCGCTGAACTTTCCTTCGCGGCTGGAAAGATCGCACGGCCGGGATCACCGGCTGGAGATGAATTCGCGAGGCGAGCGCGTCCGCCAGGCGGCGGCGCCTCGGGTGTCGCCCAGAGTCTCGAGCGTCTTCGCCGCGGTTTCGATCGCCAGCGGGGTCGGATTGGTGCGGACCATTTCCTCCAGGGTCGGGTCGACCCGCTCTTCCTGTCCGGAAAGAACATACATCACGGCGAGGCTCGAGTAGGCCGGGAGGTTGTGTGGAAACTGTTCGATCTCCGTACGGAAGGCCACTTCTGCCTGGTTCCACTGCTGAAGCCGCGCTTCGATGTCGCCGATCGAGTACTCCAGGTCCTCGACCTTCATTTGCCGTTCCTTCGCCTGCTGTCTCACCTGAAGCAGCATTCGGAGCGCCTCGTCGGGATGTCCTGCGAGCACTTTCGCCCGTGCGAGAATCACGCGGGAGGAAAGCTCCATGGTGGGATCCTTCATCGCAAGGCGTGCCTCGCTCTCCGCGACGTCGAGGCGGTGCTGTTCGATGGCGATCCGCGCGAGCATCCGGTGGGCGGCCGCGGGGGCGGAATCGAGCGCGAGCCGTGCGTGCTTTTCCGCCTCCTCGAGCCGGCCGGTCCGAAGCATCAGACCGGCGGTGGAGAGGGCCATTTCGTCCGCCAGCACCGGCGCGTTCCGGATCCCCTGCTGGTAGGCGTCGATAGCTTCGTCGAACCGCCCCATCTGCTCGAGAGTCGAGCCCATCAGGCTCCACGCATCTCCAAAGCCGGGATTCTTCTTCACCAGAGTGCGGTAGATCGCGACCGCATCGGCCTGCCGGCCGGACCGGGCGAGGGCGTCGGCGTGCCGGAGCTGCTCGAAGTCCCCGATCTGTTCTTTTGGATCGGGAAGATCGCCCTTCGGGTTCTGAACCGAACCGATGTAGCCGAGGGCCGCCAGTTTCGCACTCTCCTCCGGATCGATCCCGGTGGGCGATTCAATTTTCCGGTCGTACTTTGCCAGCTCGTCCCGCATCCGCGCGTAGACCCGACGCTGGCCGCTGAGGATGTTGCTTGCTTCGGCCGGATCGGCCTTCATGTCGAAGAGCTCGGGATGCGGCGATTCGATGTAGTGCCAGCGTGCCCCTTCCAGCGATCGAAGCTCACTCCAACCGAGGTGGAGACGAGGGTAGAGCGTCTCGCTGTAGATCGAACGGTCGGCGGGAACCGCTCCGGTGAGATCCAGCCCGTGCAGGCCGAGAGCTTCCGGAAGACCGGCCACCGATCGGATGGTCGGAACGATGTCGACCAGCTCCACCGGTGCGCTCACCCGTTCGCCGCCTCGACGATTTGCAGGAAGTTTGATCATCAGGGGAACGTGCAGTGACTCGCGGTAGAGGAACACGCCGTGCTCCAGTTCGCCGTGGTCGCCGAGTCCTTCGCCGTGATCGGAGACGAGAATGATCAGCGCCTTGTCGTAGAGCCCCTGTTTGCGGAGAAAGTCGAAGAAGATCCCCAACTCGTGATCGGTCGCGGCGATCTCTCCATCGTAGGGGTGGCCCTTGTAGGCCGAGGCGAACGGCTCGGGCGGAGCGTAGGGAGTGTGTGGCTCGAAAAGATGAAGGAAATAGAAAAAGGGCTGATCCGACCTCTTCTCGATCCACTGTTCTGCGATGCGGATCGTCTGGCTGCCGGGCCGCTGGAGCGCGCCGGTTGCAACCCCCGGCTGGTTGGCGATCTCGTCGTCGTAGTCCTGGAATGCCGAGGCCAGCCCGGTCGATCCCCGCAGGACATAGGCCGAGACCGCGGCTCCGGTGGTGTATCCCGCCTGCTGGAGAACGGCGGTCACGGCCGGATGCTTCGTCGCATCGTAGTGGTAGCCGATGTTGTTGCGCACCTCGTTGTCGGGCGGCAGCTCGCCGGTGAGGATCGAGACGTGAGACGGCAGGGTCAGTGGGACATGCGACCAGGCGTTCTCGAACAGGATCGACTGACTGGCGAGGCGGTCGAGATTCGGCGTTTCCACCTGATCGTAGCCCCACGCCGGAAGATGATCCGCCCGCAAGGTATCGATGGAGATCAGGATGATGGGAGGATGGGTCTCCGTGGCCGGCGTCTCCGACATCCGATGGCATCCGCTCGAGACGAGAATGGCGACCGTGAGCAGGCCGAGGGCGCACCGCGGGAGGCTCCACTTCATCGGTCGGTTCCTTTGCCGCGCTTCTCCCATGCCCGTGCCCGTTCCGGCTGGCCCAGGCTCCGGCAGGCTTGTGCGATGAGGGCATAGCTCGATGGAGACGGGTTCGCTTGGGTCATCGCGGTGAAAGCGCGATCCGCCGCCTGCAGGTCGCCTTCGAGAATCGAGAGTGCGCCGAGCCGGATGTAGGCCTCACGATCCCGGGGGAAGCGGGCAATCTCGTCTCGAAACGACTGCTTCGCCTCGTCGGTCCTGCCCAGCCGGGCGAGGACGTCGCCGCGCACGAACCAGAGCATCGGAACCGGCTCGAGGTTTCCCGAAGATACTGCTTCCCGCACCTGGTCGCTGATGGCGAGCGCCTCGGGGTAACGCCGCTGTTCGATGCGGACCTGGACGAGAACCACGTTTCCGTCCAGCCGGGTGGAAGGATCGTCGAGTACGGGCTGAAGCTCCCGCTCGGCCTCGGCGGGGCGGTGCAATCCGAGGAAGGCTCGTGCCCGGACGATTCGAGCCGCGGAGGGATGAGCCTCCAGGGCCAGTTCGGCGTGGTGGAGGGCATCGTCGTAGCGGTTCAGATCGAGCAGAACCTCGGCCAGGGAAAGAGCCGTTCCGGGGGCGAGCATCGGAGCGGCCTCGATCGTTTTCTGATAGGCGTCGACCGCCTGTTCGAGCTGGCCGGTCTGCTGATACGCCTTTGCCAGGACCGTCCAGGCATCGGCAAAGGCAGGATTGTTCCGGGTGATCTCCTGCAGGGTTCCGATCGCTTCTCCCGCGCGATCTTCTCTGACCAGTGTGGACGCTGCCATGTAGCGTTCGAGATCGGCGATGTGATCCTTCGGATCGGGAAGATTCTCTCCGGCCTTCGTGGAGTGAGTCCCTCCGAGATAGCCGAGCGCGGTGAGCTTCGCAAGATCCTCGGGGTCGATGTCGGTCGGTGCCGTCAGGCTCCGGTCATGCGTGGCCATTTCTTTTTTCATCGCCGCGTAGACGCGACGGTTGTCGGCGAGTACATTCTGCGTTTCGGCCGGGTCAGACGACTCGTCGTACAACTCGGGTGTGGGGGCCTCGATGTAATGGAAACGGTCGTCGACCAGCGAGGCGAGATCGCTCCATCCGAGATGAATCCGCGGGTACATCGTCTCGCTGAAGATCTTCCGATCGGGAGTGGCGCCGCGGGCGATCTCGACCAGGGAGGTTCCGATCACCTTCGGGTCGTCGATGGCGATGCCGGCGATCGATGCGACGGTCGGCAGGATGTCGGTGAGCGCGACCGGCGTGGAGATGCGTCTTCCCGCCATCTCGTTTCGCGGAAGCTTGAGGAAGAGCGGGACGTGGATCGCTTCGCGGTAGAGAAAGATGCCGTGCTGGCTCTCGCCGTGATCTCCGAGTCCCTCTCCGTGATCGGACATGAAGATGATCGTGGCGTCGTCGTAGAGATTCTTCTGCCGGAGGTCGTCGATCAGAGCAGCGAGATCGTGATCCGCCGCGGCGATCTCACCATCGTAAGGGGACGACGCGTACTCGGTCCGGAACGGCTCGGGTGGCTCGTAGGGAGCATGGGGCTCGAAGAGGTGAACGAACAGAAAGAAGGGCTGACCGGAATGGGAATCCATCCAGTCGGTGGCCGCGCGGATGGTGGCATCGCCGTGGCGCTGGATGTCTCCCACCGCGGCTCCCTCGGACCGTTCCATCTCATCGTCGTAATGATCGAACGCTCCGGCCAGTCCGGTCGCTCCGCGAAGAACGTAGGCGGAGACGGCCGCGCCGGTCTGGTAACCGTGTGCCGACAGCAGAGTCGGGATGGACGGCATGGCCGGATCGAACCGGTAGCCGAGGTTGTTGCGCACGCCGTCGTCGGCGGGAAGCCGTCCGGTCAGGACGGAGGCGTGGGAGGGGAAGGTCAGGGGAACCTGGGACCAGGCCTCGTCGAAGACGATCGAATCGGCGGCGAGAGCGTCGAGCGTGGGGGTCTTCACACCGGTCGCGCCGTAAATCGGAAGATGGTCAGCTCGTAGCGTGTCGATGGAGATGAGGATGACCGGGCCGCCACGATCACTGCCGTGATCGACGCCTCGTTCGCCGCAGCCGGAACCGAGCAGAAGAAGGCCGGAGACGAGGAGTGCGGCGGCGGCCGCCAGGGAAGGTCTCATCGAGCGGTTCACAACACCCGTGGCGAGCGCGTCATTTCGGCCCGGGAGGCTGCCCCTGGATGACTTCCATGACCTCGCGGGCGATGCCTTTCATGGTGGCGTCGGGATTGGCTTCGATGGCGCGATCGAGAACTCTCTTCGCCTCCTCGGGGCGCCCCTGGGCTCCGATCACGATCGCCAGATTCGCCCACGCCCGGCGGCTCTTCGGAAAGGAGTCGGTCTCCGCACGGAACGCGGCTTCCGCATCCGCGGCCCGGCGGAGGTGGAGAAGCGCGTCGCCGCGGCGAAGCTCGAGGTCGGGAATCGGCGGGAGGTGCTGTTCGGCCACTCGGATGCGCACCTGATCGAGCAGCGCCAGCTCCGATGTGGCATTGCCGCGAGCCTGCTCGATCTGGGACAGGATCATCAGCGGCTGGACCCGCAGAGGGGAGGCCTCGGCGGCGCGTCGCGCCTGCTGTTCGGCTGCGTCCAGATGTTTCCTGGACAGTTCGATGTTCGCCATCATCTCGTAGGCCAGCGATGGCGCGTACGACACCACCAGTTCGGCGTAGGTCATGGCCTCGTCGTAGTGATGCATGTCGAGGGAGATCGAGGCGAGGGCGAGTGCCGTCTGCGGATTCCCGGGCGAGCGGCGCATCTGCTCCTCGAGCGCGGCCAGGGCATGGGGAAGATCACCCTTGCTCCGATACGCGGCGCTGAGAAGACCCCAGCCCTGGAGGAAGGCCGGGTGCTCGCTCACGATCTCCGTTGCGGCGGCGATGGCGGCGTCGTTCGCGCCCATCTGGAAGGAATGGTTCGCGCGGCCGAATCGGTCGAGCAGGGTGATCTCGTCCTTGGGATCGGGACGGGCGCCGTCGGTGGAGGGCGTGAAGGATCCGAGATAGCCGAGAGCCTCGAGCTTCTTCGCATCCTCCGGGTCGGCGAGACGAGGCTCCTCGAACGGATGATCGGACGTGATCGTGCGCAGATCGCTCCGAAGAGATGCCAGCTCACGGCGTTGCGATTCGGCGAGGTTGGTTCGCTCCGCCGGGTCCGTGGTCCGGTCGTAGAGCTCGACCCGCGGAGCCTCGATCAGGTGATAACGACCCCCGGTCATCGAGAGTAGCTCGCTCCAGCCGTAGTGGAGGCGTGGGTAGTACGACTCGCTGTAAACCGGGCGCGGCGTGGCCGACGTGGCGGCGAAGAGATCGCGCCCATTCATCGCCGGGGTGGGAGGAATGCCGAGTGCTGCGAGAACCGTGGGGGTGACGTCGGTGAGTGAGGCGACGCGATCGTTTTCTTCGCCCGCGTGTTGATTTCGCGGGAGTTTGATCAGCAGTGGAACCTGAATCGATTCGCGGTAGAGAAAGACTCCATGCTCCTGCTCTCCATGCTCGCCGAGACCTTCGCCGTGATCGGAGAGCAGAACGATCAGAGCCTTGTCGTACAGCCCACGCTCCCGGAGATGGTCCAGAAAGCGGCCGACGATGGCATCGGCATAGGCGATCTCGCCGTCGTAGGGGTTCTCGAAGTGAGCGAACTCCGCGGGAGGCTCGTACGGCATGTGCGGCTCGTAGAGGTGGAGAAAGCCGAAGACCCGGGTGGTGTCGAGTCCGTCCATCCAGCTCTGAAGTGTTTGACGTGTGAGATCGCCATTGCGCTGCCAGGAGCTGACCGTTTCACTGGCGGAGACGGTCATCGCGTCGTCGTAGAACTCGAAGCCGGAGTCGAGTCCGGTCTCGTGCCGCAGAACGAAACTGCTCACCGCCGCGCCGGTTCGGTAGCCGCTCTGCCGGAGGATGTCCTGAAGTGTGACGGAGCTCGATTTCAGGGAGTAGCCGATGTTATCCCGGACGCCGTGCACTGGAGGAAGCTCGCCGGTGAGAATCGAGGAGTGCGATGGAAGGGTCAGAGGGACATTGGAAAAGGCGTTGCGGAACAGGACCGCGTCCTGCCGGAAGCGATCGATGTGTGGGGTGGATCCGGCGGTGTAGCCGTAGAGCGGCAGGTGATCCGAACGGAGCGTATCGATCGAGATGAGGAACACCGGGGTGATTTTCGCCGGTGGTGCGGAAGATTCGGATCGTCCACAGCCGGAGAGGACCGAGCTCGCCAGCAGGGCGAGCGCAGCAACGAGGCTGAAGGTTACCTTCCGGGTGCGGTTCACGGGACGCCGTAACGGCGGAAGAGGGGGAATTAGTTCGGCGGGAGGGGAGAGGAGAGAAAAAAGCCCCGGCCGAGGCCGGGGCTTTCAGAGTTGCATGAATCAGAGCTCAGAAGCGGAGCCCGACAGAGAAGCGGTAGAAGCGCGGTGCCTGGTAATCCGCCGGACCGCGAGCGTGGCCGAAGCTGCTGGACTTGGCCCAGTTGACACCCTCGACCGGGGTTTCGGTGAAGGGGTTGAAGGCGTCGAGATACTGGACGCTGGTGCTGCCGTTGATCTGAGCCGACTCGTCGAAGAGGTTGAAGATCTCTCCCTGGAAGAACAGCTCTGCGGCGCTGAGGCCGAAGTTCCAGTTGAGTGCCAGGTCGGTGGCGGTTGTGTTGTCCCAGCGGTACGCACCACGATCGCTGAAGTAATAGGGAACGCGCGACGGGGCCGCGGTGTAGCCGGGGTCGGTGACGTAGTCACCAACGACGACGTTGGCGATCGCGGAGTAGGGAGTTCCGGAGTCGTAGCGCTCCAGCAGACTGATATTCATGTCGCCGAGCCGTCCGAGAGACTGGTCGTAGGTCAGCCAGATCCGGGCCTTATGGGTCTGATCGCTGAGAAGATAGCCGACCGGGTTCGCCTGGGCGAACGACTTGTACTCGGAGTACGCCTCAATGGCGTCCGCGGTCGGTCCGAGGCCTCGGCTCTCACCCTCGGTGTTGCCCTTCGCCTGCGACCAGGTGTAGTTGCCACCGAGGTTCAGTTTCGGGGTCAGCCGGTAGCCGCCCTGAAGCTCGACGGCGTGATAGGTGCGCTCCAGGTTGTTGGTGTTGCCATAGGTCAGCACGTCGATGTACTCGCCCGGAACGATGGGGCTTTCGACCTGATCGTTCGGGGAGGTGTACTGCGCGTAGAAATCATTCCAACTGCGGTCGATGTAGTCGGCTCGAACGAAGCCGTTGCGTCCGACCTGCGTGCCCAACCCGATGGTCCACTCGTCGACACTCGGAGACTTCATGTCGCCGTTGAACCGGGTATTGAATCCCGGAAGGACGGCGCCCACGATCAGGTCGGAAGCCTGAGTGCCACCCTGAGCGAGGTACCAGTCGAAGACCTTCTCCAGAACGCCGAAGGAATCGAGACCGCTGCCTTCGCCACCGACGGTCGGGCCCTGATACTCGTAGAAGACGTACCACGGATTGCCGCCACCGCCGGAGCCACCCACGGCTTCCTGAATGCGTGAAACGTACTTGCTGTAGCTGGCGTTGACCCGGAAGCGGCCATCACCGGCGACGTCGTAGATCACCCCGAGCCGCGGGCTGGTGTTGCTGTCGCTGGAGATCTTGTTTCCCGCGCTGTCCTGTGCGTCGTTCTTGTCGTAGCGGAACCCGACGTTGAAGCTCCAGTTCGGGTTGAGGTCCCACTTGTCGTTGACGAACAACGACTTGGTGACGAAGTCGGAGCCCTTGGACAGGATGGGGATCGGAACGTAGTTGATGAGGTCGCCGGCGCTGACCACCGGGCTCAGGTTGCCGTTGGCATCCCGGTACGGGGCGATTCCGGAGTAGATGTAGAGGTCGAAGTTCGATCCCGACTGGTAGTTGTTGGAGAACCGCGACTCGGCGAAGTTTTCGTAGCCGGCGACGATGTTGTGGCTGCCGGTGGCCTGCGTCGCCAGGTAGTAGGTGCCCTTGACGTTGTAGTAGTCGTTCGAGCGGCTTTCCGCCTCGCAGACGCCGCAGAAGATCGGAGCGCCCCAGGCGCCGCCGTAGGTGAAGTCATAGCCCCAGGTCCCGAGAGCGATGTCGTGGGCGCTGGTGAAATCGGTGGTGAGGTGCTCGCCACCCGATCCGACGAACTTCAGCTCGCGGCTGGAGTAGCCCGCCTCGAGCAGGAAGTTGCTGGAGAAGATCCCGTTGTAGTGCGCGGTCTTCATCTCGCTCGGAAGCGTGCGGCCGTTCAGGTCGATCGTGGTGGTGTCCCAGCAGCCGAATGCGCACTGGGGAGTCTGCTCGACGGTGTAGTCGAGGTAGGACGCGACCAGGTTCTGGCTCGGGGTGATCTGGCCGGTCAGCTTGATCTCGTACCGCTTGTCCGTATCGGTTTCCTGCGGCAGAGGAATCGTGCTGTTGGTGTAGTAGCCGACGACGTTCTGCTTGTAGTAGCGGCCGGCACCGAAGAACCAGAGGCGATCGCGGATGATCCGGCCGCCGAGGGTTCCTTCGTAAATCTGGTTCAGCGAGCTCTCCGGGGTGCCCTCACCAGCCGGGGAGGTGGAGGTCCACGCCGGGTTGGAGAAGCTGTCCCGCAGTGAACCGGAGAAATCGTTTCCGCCGGACTTGGTGATCGCGGAGACCACACCGCCAGTGAAACGGCCGTATTCGGCGGAGACGGAGCCACTGAGGATCGAGGTCTCCTGGACCGCATCCTCGATGAACAGGCTCTGCGTCTGCCCACGGATGTTCTCGTTGGTCACCGCTCCGTTGACCAGGTAGAGCGTGTCATAGGAGTAGGCGCCGGAGATGACGATGTTGCCTCCCGGACCATTGGTGTTGACCCCGGGGGCGAGAGTGACGATGTTCTGGACCGTCCGGCCCACCGGGAGATTGTCGACCGTCTCCTCGGTGAAGTTGGACTGCACCTCGGTCGTCTCGAGCACCGCCGGCGCAGAGGCCGTGACGGTGATGACGTCGGAGACCGAGGAGATCTGCATGGTGGTGTTCACCCGCTCGGTCTTCGCCAGACCCACCCGCACGGTCTTGTTGATGGTCGCCATCCCCTCCATTTCGAAGGTGACGGTGTACTGGCCGGGCGGAATCGAGGGGAAGATGTATCCCCCGTTGATGTCCGTGACCGTCGTCCGTGTTCCCTGCATGTTCGGTGAACTGATCGTCACCGTTGCGCCGGGCAGCGGGTCACCTTCGAAGGTCACCGTCCCGTTCAACGCACTGGTCGTTCCCTGACCGAATGCGGCGCCTGCAATGAGCAGGAGCGCTGTTACCAGAATTAACCAATGTTTCGAGTGCTTCATCTTCCCTCCGATATTGAAATCAAAACCAGATGCAGCAGCATCCCGGCCCGGCCACCTGGCCGAAGCCGTGAAACTCAAATCAAACCAGCCACGCCGGCCCCTCGGCGCCGTGGGCCACCCGACGATTCGTGCAATGGCTGCAGCCCGGCGCGGGCACCGTAGTCCTTCTCCTCAGAGTTCGGGAACAACTGAAGACCGATTCAGTCCTGTTGGGGGTGGAGTGTATAAGAAATACATATGGAGATCCAACAGGAAATTCACCTCCAGTCACAGCGTCGGGCGATTTCCTCTGGTTCGGCCGTTCGGAAGCCGGTGGATGACCCCTTCGGGATCGCTCTTCCGGGGGCGTGCGCCGGAGCCCGCACCCCCTGCGTTTCCCGCGGCGCGGACCGGTCCATGGCCCGATCCGCCGGGTTGCCCGCTTCACCCGGAAGCGCGGGTTCTGCTACTCTTTCTCCCCGGGTTTGGGAATAGAGAGTCGGCCGAACCGTTGAAAAGGAACGAGATGCGAATCACCACCACGACTCCGGAGCAGACGCGAACGACGGGCCGAACGCCCATCGTGCCCTGCCGGTAGTTCGTTCAGCAGTTCGGGAACTCCAGAGGCAGGGCACCGACCCTGTCTTTTTTGTTTTCCTTCATTCTGAAAATCACAGTTCGAGGATCGACAGTATGCAAGTGCATTTGCCTGATGGATCGGTGAGAGAAGTCCCCGAGGGGGCGAGCGTCGCGGATGTCGCGGGGGCAATCGGACCCCGTCTCGCGAAGGATGCGATTGCCGGGAAGGTCGATGGGAAGGTCGTCGACGTCGCCGCCAGAGTGCCCGAGGGTGCCCGGGTGGAGATCATCACTCCGAAGTCCGAAGAAGGGCGGGACGTGATCCGTCACTCCACGGCTCATCTGATGGCCATGGCGGTGCAGCGGCTCTTTCCCGGGACTCAGGTCACCATCGGTCCGGTGATCGAGAATGGATTTTTCTATGACTTCGCCACGGACCGGGCCTTCACCGACGACGATCTGCGGAGGATCGAGGAGGCGATGAAGGAGATCGTCGACCAGGATCTTCAGATTCAGCGGGAGGAATGGACCCGGAATGACGCGATCGAGGAATTCGAGAAGATCGGCGAGGCGTACAAGGCCGAGATCATCCGGGACATCCCCGAGGACCAGATCCTGTCGGTCTACCGGCAGGGCGACTGGAAAGATCTGTGCCGCGGTCCACACGTTCCTTCCACCGGTCGGCTGGGGGCCTACAAGCTTCTGTCGGTGGCCGGAGCCTACTGGCGGGGCGATGAGCGCAATGCGATGCTCCAGCGGATCTACGGGACGGCGTGGGCGGACCGGAAGGAACTGGAGGCCCATCTCGAACAGCTCGAACAGGCGCGCGCGCGGGACCACCGGAAGCTGGGACGGGAGCTCGGCCTGTTCATGTTCTCGAACTACGCTCCGTCGATGCCGATCTTCCTGCCGAAGGGAGCGGTCGTCTACAACCAGCTCGTCGAGCTGATGCGCGAGTTCTACGTCCGGGACAACTACATGGAAGTGGTCACTCCGCTGATCTGGGACATGGATCTGTTCCGGACCTCGGGGCACTACGATCATTACCGCGACGCGATGTTCACCTGTGAGATCGACGAGCGGGAGTACGGTGTGAAGCCGATGAACTGTCCGGGACATACCCAGATCTTCGCGGCGGACCGGAGGTCCTATCGCGAGCTCCCGATGCGGATTGCCGACTTCGCCCGTCTGCACCGGTACGAGCGCTCGGGTGTGACTCACGGGCTGACCCGGGTGCGGTCGTTTTCCCAGGATGACGCCCACCTGTTCGTGATGCCCGAGCAGATTCAGGCCGAGGTCGAGCGGGAGCTGGCTCTGCGCGAGGAGGTCTACCGCATCTTCGGGTTCGAGAAGGTGAAGATCGGACTCTCCACCCGTCCGGAAAAGCGGATGGGGAGCGACGAGATGTGGGACAAGGCGGAGGCCGCGCTGGAAGAGGCGCTGAAGAGCCGAGGACTGGAGTACTCGATCAACGAGGGCGACGGAGCGTTCTACGGTCCGAAGCTCGACTTCGACGTGACGGACGCGATCGGCCGGCCGTGGCAGCTCGGCACCATCCAGCTCGACTACGGTCAGCCTGACCGTTTCGATCTGACCTACATCGGAGCGGACAACGGCGAGCATCGTCCGGTGATGATCCACCGGGCGCTGCTGGGCTCGATCGAGCGCTTCTTCGGAATCCTGATCGAGCACTTCGCGGGCGCGTTCCCGCTGTGGCTGGCTCCGGTGCAGATGGTCGTTCTGCCGGTCTCCGACCGGTTTCTCGAGTATGGCCGCTCGGTTCACGCCCGGCTCCGGGAGGCGGGGTTCCGGGTGGAGCTGGACGAGGCGAACGAGAAACTCGGCGCGAAGATCCGCGGAGCGCAGCTCCAGAAGGTCCCGATGATGCTGATCGTGGGCGAAAAGGAGCAGGAGGCGGGGACGGTCAGTCTTCGGAAGAGGACCGGCGGCGATCAGGGCTCGGTGGAGATCGATGCGCTGATCGAGGAAGCCCGGAGCCTGGTTCGCGCCCGCTCCTTGACTTTATAGGGCATTGTCCGTAGATTTCGGACGCAGTCATTGCAGGATGAATGGTGTTTCGTGAGGATTGATGCATCGCGTTCGTACCCGCTTCACCGGGGTGCGTGCGGGAGCTGTATCTTCACGTGCATCATTATTGCTTGGAACTGAATAGAGGAGGAGAGACCTATTTTTCCACCACGCCGCTTTGATCGCCGGATGCCGAGGAGGCCTTCCGACGATACCCGCATCAACGAGAGAATTCGAGTTCCGGAAGTCCGCCTCGTCGACGACGAGGGAGAGCAGGTCGGCATCGTACCGACGCGCCAGGCCCTGGAGATGGCTCGCGAGAAAGACCTCGACCTGGTCGAGGTGGCTGCGAAAGCTTCGCCTCCGGTCTGCAAGATCATGGACTACGGAAAGTACCAGTTCCAGCAGAAGAAGAAGGCTTCCGAGGCGAAGAAGAAGCAGAAGGTCATCCTGATCAAGGAGGTTCAGTTCCGGCCCCGGATTGATGAGCATGACTTCGAGTTCAAGAAGAACCATGTGGTCCGCTTCCTGGAGAGCGGCGCGAAGGTCAAGGCGATCATCCGCTTTCGGGGACGCGAGATGGCTCATCAGGAACTGGGCCGGGCGGTTCTCGATCGGCTGATCGAGGAAATCAAGGAGCTCGGCGAGCCGGAAGGCTATCCGAACATGCAGGGTAATCGGATGATCATGATGATCAATCCGCTCAAATCGTAATCCGACGGCCGCGTTCCTGGAACCAGTCCCGCGAACTGTGCTATGGTCACGAGCCCGCGACCGGGCATTCTCCCGTTCGTTCGCGGGAATCTGCGCGCCCGGGAACGGGTTAGACGCGTTTTCGAGGGGTATGTCATGCCGAAACTGAAGACACATCGTGGAGCCGCCAAGCGGTTCAAGAAAACCGGGACCGGGAAAATCCGCCGGAGCCGGGCCTATCACTCCCACATCCTGACCAAGAAATCGGCAGGAAGGAAGCGCCATCTGGGCGAACAGACCCAGATCGCGAAGGCCAACGAGAAGACCGTCGAGCGGATGCTGGTCAATCTCTGATCCCGGCATCACCAGGGAAACCATCCGGCGCGTTCGGGTACTCGTCCTCATGACCCGACCGCCGGTGACGACTGCCCTTTCTGGGGCGGAAACGAGGAGACACTGAAATGAGAGTCAAGCGCGGACCGAAGAGGAAGAACCGCCGCAAAAAGATCCTGAAGCTGGCGAAGGGTTACTACGGGATGAAGTCCCGCGGTCACCGGATCGCCAAGGAGCAGGTGGAGCGCAGTCTCAACTTCGCTTACACCGGCAGAAAAGACCGCAAACGCGACTTCCGGAAGCTCTGGATCGTCCGGATCAATGCCGCGGCCCGGCAGAACGGGCTGTCCTATTCCAAGCTGATCGCCGGACTCCGGCTGATCGGGTCGGATCTCGACCGCAAGGTGCTCGCCGACATGGCGGTGCGTGACGAGGCGGGTTTCGCCGTCGTTGCCGAGGCGGCTCGCAAAGCGCTCGAGAGCGGCAAGCCTGCAGCCTCTGCCTGATTGCGCAGCAGGTGACAGCAGACCCGTTCGCGGGATATCTTTCGCGGGCCTTCGGGCCCGCGTTTCGTGTTTCAGGGGGAGTGCGACATAACCATGCTCATCGATGATCTCGATTCACTGCGAGCCGAGTTCGACCAGGCTCTCGATCAGGCCCGGACTCCGGCGGAGCTCGACGCACTGCGCGTTCGATGGTTCGGTCGCAAGGGCGGGCTCGTTCCCGCTCTCTTCTCCCGCCTCAAGGAGGTCCCTCCGGATCGGAAAAGGGAGGCCGGCGCCGCCCTCAACACCTTCCGGGACGAGATCGAGGCACGTCTGAAAGAGACGATCGCCTCCTCGGAGGCATCGCAGTCCCGAGGGAAGAAAGCCGATGCGGGTCTCGACGTCACCCTGCCGGGCCGCCCTCCGCGGCTGGGCCACTATCATCCGGTAACGCTGGTCCGCCGCGAGATCGAGGAGATCTTCCGCGAGATGGGCTACTCCATCGTCGCCGGTCCGGAGATCGAATCCGACTGGTACAACTTCGAAGCTCTCAACTTCACCCCGGAGCATCCGGCTCGCGACGAGCAGGATACATTCTATCTCCCGGGGGATCTGCTCCTCCGGACCCATACGTCGAACGTCCAGATCCACGAGATGGAGCGACTGGATCCGCCGATCAAGGTGCTCGCGCCCGGCCGGGTCTACCGCCGCGACGAGATCTCGCTCCGGCGCTCGCCGATGTTTCATCAGGTCGAAGGTTTTCTGGTGGATCGCGGCATCCACTTCGGACACCTCCGCGGAACGCTCGAACATTTCCTGCAGAAAATCTTCCGGCCGGACATCGGGGTACGGTTCCGCCCCAGCTACTTTCCGTTCACCGAGCCGTCGGCAGAAGTCGACATCTCCTGTGCCTTCTGTGGCGGAGAGGGCTGCGGCACCTGCTCGCAGACCGGCTGGATGGAGATTCTCGGGTGCGGGATGATTCATCCCAATGTGCTCCGGAACTGCGGGATCGATCCGGAGGTGTGGAGTGGATTCGCCTTCGGCCTGGGCATCGACCGGGTCGCCATGCTGAAGTACGACCTGCCGAACATCCGTGCGCTTTTCGAGAACGATCTGCGCGTCCTCGAGCAGTTCTGACCGGCCGGTTGCCTCCTGGGCACGACTGTCCCGTGCGATGCGTTGCTGCGGGAACGATCGCGGCTCTGCCGGTGAGGAAGTGTGTACAATCGGAAGATGAGCCGACGGGTCGAAGCCGCAGACGAACCGGAGCCGCGAAGCCCCCGCGCCGCGCGGCTGTTTCAGCTCGCCTCCTGGCTGAGCCCACACCGGGCTCTGAGTCTCGAAGAGATCCGTCGCGAATTCGGAGTTTCCGAGCGGACCGTGTACCGGGACCTCGCCGACCTCCAGGCGATGAAGATTCCGATCGTCAGCGACGAACGCGGATATCGTCTGATGGATGGTGCGAAGCGCGGACCGGTGGATCTCACTCCGGAGGAGCGCGCGATGCTCGCCACCGCGCTGGAAGCGCCGTCCCTGATCCGACAGCCGTCGCTGGCCGAGCGAGTAAAGGCGCTGCGCAACAAACTCTCGCTCGGCTCGGAGGGCGAGAGACGCGGTGGACCGGTTCTGGCCGGACCGGAGCAGAGCGGACCCATCTCCGCGGAGGTGCTCGAGGGGATCAACCGTTCCATTCAGGCGCACCGGACCATCGAGATCCAGTACACATCGTTGAGCGACGGCACCCTTCGCTGGCGGTCGGTCGATCCGTGGTCGGTTTTTCATCGAGCGGGTGCGTGGTACCTGATCGGCCGCTGTCATATTCACGACGAGCCGCGGATGTTCCGCCTGGACCGGATCTCCCGGCTACGGGAGCTGGAGCTGTTCATCCCTCCGGCCAAATTCGACCTGAAGAGACATCTGGAGCGAAGCTGGACCATCTTTCGGAGCGAAGAGCTTTACCCGGTCATCGTGCATTTTTCGGCGAAGGTGGCTCCCTTGATCGCGCATGCGCGGTATCAGGAGACGGAAACCAGGATCACTCTGCCCGACGGCCGCATCGAGTATCGAGTGGAGGTGTCGCATCTCGACGATCTCGCCCGCTGGGTTCTCGGATTCGGCGCCGAGGCAGTGGTCATCTCCCCTCCGGCGCTTCGAAGCCGGGTCCGGGAGCTCGCCGAAGGTGCGCTGTCGTCTCTCGACACCGGGACGCTCGGCCGTCGCAAACCGCCTCGCCGGACGGGAAGAGGCGGCCGGGTGGCGCCAGGCGAAGCCGATACGGCGATTCAGTCATGAATCCGGCCCCGGCGCTCCGCCGTGCTGACAGAGCCTGACAGTCGCTGGCGGTAACTTCCTTTCCCGCGGTACTCGAACGGGTATCGCGAAGAAGAAGGAGGCCCCATGACCCGCGCTCTGCTCGCCCTCATTCTGCTCCTGTCGGCAGTTCCGGCTCCCGCTGACGATCCGGTTCCGCCCTCGTTCGACACCCGGACCTCCGGGGCTCACCTCCAGGAGGGCCGGATGCCCACGCTGGAACCGTTCGACCGTGTTCCCCTGGTGAGCCGCCTCGAGCCTTCCGCGGAGGTGGCCCGGAAGGCTCTGTCGACCCTGCAGGATGACAACGCACACCACCGCGGCGCGTTGCGGAATGGTTTTCGTCGTCATCTGGGGAGACCGGTCGCGGTCTCGTTCGGGGCCGCTCCGGAGCGGGGTTTGACCCGGTCCATCGGCGACGCATTGATCTGGACCGGCCGGTTCGAGGTACGCAATGCCTGGGGTGTTCGTCTGCATCTGACGGACGTGGCCGTGGGCCTCGGGGTGGAAATCTGGATCTCGGATGGGGAACGGGAGGTCGGACCACTCGATCTCTCCCGTCTCCTCTACGACGGAGAGATCTGGTGCCCGACGGTATTCGGGCCGCTTGTTCAGCTGACGGTGAAGGTGCCGGCCGAAGCGTCGAGCGGCACCCGTTTCACTATTGCGGAGGTGATGGAGCTGGTCTCTCTGGAGCCCGAGATGTCGGCTCTGGACTGGACCGACTGTGCAGTCAACGGCGAGTGCGTCACCAGCTCGACCTTCGACCAGATCGACGGGTTGCGAAGTGCCGTTGCTCCGCTCTTTTTCACCCGCGATGGTGAAGGCTACGTCTGCACCGGAACTCTGCTCAATGACACCGACCCGGCCGGGTTCATCCCGTATGTGCTCACCGCGAACCACTGTTTCTCCACTCAGTCCGCCGCCTCGAGCGTCGAGGCGTACTGGGACTGGCGATACTCCTCCTGCAGTTCATCGGCGGTTCCCGCCTATGGTGAGGTGACTTACGGTGCCACGCTTCTCGCGACCGGAAGCGAGAGCGATTTCACATTCGTCAGACTCGGCCGGAGTCCCGCGGGCCGGTATTACGCGGGATGGGATCCGCGACTCTCGGCGGTGCAGCCGGGGACGGAGATCCACCTGCTTGCCCATTCGGAGGGGCGTCCCCAGGTCTACTCGCGTGCCACAATTTACAGTCCTTCGAGCACCTGCTCCGAGGCACCCGCCGGACGTTTTCTCTACAGCCGGGTGGAAATCGGCTCCCAGAGTGGAGGCGCGTCCGGCGGTGCGGCGGTGCTCACCGGCGGATACGTCGTGGGACAATTGTTCGGAGCCTGCTACACGCCCGGCTACGATGACTGTCTCTACTCTTCCTATGATCAGGTCTTCGGTGCCTTTCATCAGACCTACGCATCGATCGCCCAATGGCTCAGGCCGGAGAGCTGCAGCACGCCTTCGGCCCCCTCGGTCTCGGTTCCTGCGGCCGCCCGCACGGGAGCAAACTACACGGTGTCCTGGAGTGCGACCAGCCGGGACAACCGATACGAGATTGAAGAGTCGCCCGACCCGGCCTTCACCACCTCCAGCCGGTTCGAGGTGACCGGGACGAGCCGTCTGTTCAGTCACCAGGTCAGTACGTCGACGAGCTTCCACTATCGCGTGCGGGCGGTGGAAAACTGCGGGAGCCAGAACTGGCTTTCGCCGTGGTCCGCGGCCGGTCAGATCACCATCTCTGCCGATTCACCGCCCAACTGTTCGACCGTGGGAACCATCCCGTGCGGTGCAGTGGTCAGCGGGAGTCTCGTCCCGGGCGACTGCCCGTGGGGCGGTGACTATCGGAGCGACCTCTATCAGATCTTCGCCCGCAGGAACGAGCCGACGGTGATCAGTCTCTCCGGCAGCGTCCCGGTCTACCTCGAGATCTTCGACATCGACCAGAGCTTCGGCACCTGGTCGGGAGGCAGCCGCTACGAGACTCTGACCTTCACCCCGCCCGAAACCGGCAACTACTGGTTGCTCGTCTCGACCTGGGACGAAAACCAGAGCGGGAACTACACGATCGCCCGTTCCTGCGGAAGGATTGTCGTCTGCTCGGTGATCCCGTGGGCTTCGGGTGGAGAGGGATCGAGGCTGCAGGCATCCGGGGCGGCAGTCTCGCCACCCGCCAGCAGGTTGCGGCCGCGGGAGCGGGAACGATCCCCAGCGGTTCGCAACGTCTCTGCTGCCCAGGCTGATCCCTGCTCTCAGAGTCTTCCTCTTTCCTGCGACAGGACGATCGGCGGTGAGCTTGCCTCCGGTGATTGCCGGTTCGAGGACGGAACGTGGGGCGACTGGTACAGCCTGATGCCGACGCCGGGCCGCTGGATGGAAGTGCACATTTCTGCGCTGGTCGATGTCTGGGTGCAGATCTCCGAGCAGGATGGACGGCGGGGATCCTGGACGGTGGTTCCGAGCGGTGGTTCCGGAAGGCTGGCGTTCCTTGCCCTTCTCCCGGGAGAGCACTGGGCGCTGGTGAATGCGCTTTCTCCCGGCGGCAGCGGCAGCTATTCGGTCGGCATGATCTGTGAGGTGGAGCCGACCTGTCTCGATCACCGTCGGACGGTCCGGAGGTGAAGGTGGGCGCCTGCTCAGGTCGCGGGGATCTTCTGGAGGACTTGCGGCGTTCCCGTCCCGAGGCGCGGATCGTGTGGCGAGTCGTCCGGAGCCGCGCCGCACGGGGCTGGGAGGAGGATGCGGTTTTCGAGTTTCGTGGCAGGTTCTGGCTCTGGACAGCGGGAGGAGCCGCCGTCCGCCTCGGCGTGGGAGAGTCTGCTCGATTGCCTGCGGCAGAACCGGGAGCGGCTTCTGGATGCCGGCCCGGACTGGAAGTGGGTGGAGTCGAGTCTGATGAAGAGTGAGCAGATCGCAGAATCCCTGGGGACGGCTGCTCTCGAGGACGGCACCGAGGTCACCATCAACTGGGAGCGGTGGGTGTTTCGAGGGGGTGGCCTGAAGCCGACGAGGAAGTGAGCCGGGCGCTGCCGACCGGCGCGGGGAGAGGATAGAATCCAGCCATGAAGCCGCCGCATTCGGGGCTCGGCGACAGCCGCAGTTTCAGCCGGCATCGGGTGGATCCGCCGATGCTTGCACGCTTCGGCCCGATCGACATCCATATCACCGACTTCTCGGTCGACGGCTTTCGTGCCGCCCATGACGATGTGCTGGTGATGGGAGAACACCGTGAGGTGGTCTGCGTGGTTCCTCCGGTGATCGAGCTGTTCCGGTTCGAGGCGGAGGTTCTCTGGACTGGAGAATTGCCTGCAGGCGGACGCTTCCACTTCGTCAGCGGCTTTCACGTCGAGCGCGATCGGGTGCGGGCGCAGAAGGCGCTGGGGCGTCTCCTCGAAATCGGCCGTGCCTCGGAGTGAGGTTGCCTGGACGTCTTGCCAGGTGTCGCCCCGTTCCGTTCGCTTCGTCTTGCCGAACGCACCGAACTTTCACCGCCTGGATCGGCGTCATTCTCCAGTCCCCAGCCCGGATTTCTCACACCATCTCTGCTGCGGAGGCGGATCGCGGCCTGTCTGCTACGTTGCGCACAGCTTCGGCTCCTGAACATAGTCACCACGATGCCGACGTCGCCGAAGCCGCGCGCGCCTTGCATCCAGGCCACTCTCCGCCTCCTCGCGACGAGACGGTGTGAGAAATCCGGGCTACCCGCGAGACAGTGGAGACCTCCGGTTCAGGAGTCGGTGCCGGGAATCGGGTACTGGACCACAATTGCCGAACCGGTCGACTTTCCTGGCCGGGCGTGTCGTCGTGGATGATATTCGCGGCAACGGCGTGCACCGCGCCGAAGCGACTGCCGGCGAAGGACGAAGACCACCGCAGGAATGCGCAGGTAACGGAGGGCTCCGAGCGGCTCGATGCGACCGAGACTGATCGCGGCGGCGAGCACGGCGGCACGTGCCTCGGATTTGCGGGGGAAGATCATCGAGAGCCGCAACGGTCGCTCCGGATGGGTCATTCCTCGCCGGCGGATGCCTGCCGGAACCGCTTGCGCATCTGCCACAGGAGATGACTCAGGTACGAGCGCCGCGTCTCTCCGGTGGCGACCATCAGCAGCTTGGTGATCTTCAGCTCCAGAGGATCGGTGTAGAGGAGGATCAGCATCTCCCGCAGATAGCTGGTGTTGAGCGTGACATAGTTGTCCGTGCCGACGCCGAGCTGCAATCCCTTCTTCTCCCACCAGGAGAAGGGGTGATCCTTGTCATCCTCCAGAGCTCCGGTGAGCTTGCGGTTGGAGGAGGGGAGAGAGATCAGCCAGAGACGTTTGTCGATCATCCGGTTGAGCACGTCGTGCTGGTAGTGCTCCAGCTCCCGCGCAAGGTGAAACTTCGCTTTGGTGAACAGAGTCTCCTCGGCGGGGGCGATCGGCTCGCCGCTGACCAGCTTGTCCCGAATCTCCTCCCGCTGATTCCAGTCGATCTCGAACAGTTCGGCGAATTCCGGGCTGTGCTCCGGAACCGGCAGCCCCTGCTGATTCCATCGCATCACTCTCTGGAACAGTCGGTGGAAATAGGAGTTGGGATTGATGCCGAGACTCAGGCCGTGCTCGATCGCATCGACGTGCCAGATATTGAGCGCATTGTCGACCGCCTGGATCCCCTGACGAAGCGTCTTCCAGGTCTCCCCGTGATGGCTGCGGGTGCTGAATCCGTATGCCTGCAGCTTGCGGATGCCGATCCGCATCTCCTGGAAGTGCACCTTCCGGTAGAAGCCGCGCTCGTCCCCCACGGTGTCGATTTCGGTGACCACGTCCCGGAGCTCGGGATGGCGTCGGAGCATTTCGATGATCTCTTTGACCTGCGCGTCGAAGTGCTCTCTCCTGGAAGAGAAACGTTCGGCGTCGTAGAATCCCGGCTCCTTCCGGAAGCTCGGCGAGAGGATGAACCGGAACGCGGGACACTCCTGCTGAAACCTTCGGAATCCTTCGTAGAGGCCGAGGACCACATCTTCGGGGGTGAGTGCTTCGATGCCGGGAATCTGTTCGTGGGAGGTGGTGGTGGAGCGGAAAAGGGTGAACTTCAGCCGGATCGAGCCCACGTTGAACTGCTGGTAGAGCCGGCTGGCCATGTGAAAGGCGGCGTCGCGATGGGCTTCCCGGCTCGTCAGGACGAGCTTGGCCAGGTAGAGGATGCGGAGATAGCGGTCGAAGCGCTCCTCCTCGCCGAGCCGAATCAGCCGGTCGACGTCCTCGATCCGTCGGAGCGGGAGACTTCCCGGCCCATACACCTCCCGGATCTTTTCCTCGTAGAGCGCCCCCTGAGGACCCTGCAGCAGAGGCTCCAGGCGCGGGTGGATGAACTCGGCATCGAGTGAGCCGGTCAGATGGGTGTGCTCGTCCCGGAAAGGGAGAGGAAAGGAGCGAAAGAACTCGGAGAGCGCCCGGGAGAAAGGGTGGCTCAGCAGCGTGGAGATCGGCTCCGCATCGACCCGGAACCTTCCCAGGAGGGTGTGAAACTCCTCCACCAGCTGGCGGACCTCCGGATCGGCTTCCAGCCGCCGGGAGTTTGCCGCCAGCTCGAGGGTCTCGTCGAGTGCGATCCCGTTGGTCTCACTGATGATCTCGGTGAGAAAACAGGTCAATCGCTTCGTGGCTGACGCGAGCTCGGGCATGAGCTCATTATGTGCGGGATCGGGACCAGGGGGAAAGCGGGAGGCGAGAGGCGAGAGGCGAGGGGCGAGAGGCGAGAGGCGGGAGGCGAGAGGCGAGAGGCGAGGGGCGAGAGGCGAGAGGCGAGAGGCGGGAGGCGAGGGGCGAGAGGCGAGAGGCGAGGGGCGAGAGGCGAGAGGCGAGAGGCGAGGGGCGAGAGGCGAGAGGCGAAAGGAAATCGGAGTGCGACCTGTTAGGGGGGTGGGACGTGGGCCCGTCCGAAGGAGGAGAGAAAATTCATGCCCCTGTTCGAGTTTCGTTGTGAAGATTGCGGCAAGGAGTTCGAGGAGATCGTTCACTCCGGCTCGGAGCCGCGTTGTCCGTCGTGCGAGAGTGCGACATTGAAGAAACTGATCTCCGGATTCGCCGTGGGCGGAGGCGGGACGTCGCGTTCTGCGCCTCGTCCGGTGGCTTCCGGCGGTGGCTGAGGGATCGGAGGCCCCGCGGGTCGGGGCTGTTCCTGATGGAATGACGCGAGTGGCCCGGGAGTCAGCTCAGGTTTCGGAGCTCCTTTCCCGGCTTGAATCGAATGGTGTTTCCGGGAGGGATTCGGACTTCGACGCCCGTTTTGGGATTGCGGCCGATGCCTTTCTTCCGCTGTTTGACCTGGAAGACTCCGAAGCCACGGAGCTCGATCCGGTGCCCCGAGGCGAGGGCCTGCCTGAGTCCGTCGATGATCGTGTCCACGGCTTCAGCAGCTTTCGCCCGGGGTACATCGGTCTGATCCACGACTCTGTTCACGATATCGGCTTTGATCATCAGTCCTCCTGGAAAAGGCGATTATAGGCGCCCCGGACGGGATTTTCAATTGAGTTTAAGTGATTGAAGCAGTTTTAGTTGTTGGGCAGGCACGCTCCGTCGTGCCCTTCGGCCGAACCCTTGATCATGGAAAGTATCCGCATCGATCTCTGGATCAAAATGGCCTGTCTGGTCCGTCATCGTTCGGACGCGACCGACGCCTGTCGCGGCGGTCTGGTGAAGATCAACGGTCGCCGCGCCAAGCCGTCGGCACTCGTCCGGGTCGGCGATGAAGTCGAGCTTCAGAAAGAGCGAACCCTCAATCTCGTCGTCCTGGAGATTCCCCAGCGGCAGGTCGCCCGACAGCAGGCCCGGGAGCTCTACCGGGATGAGTCTCCGCCTCCGCCGGTCCGGACGGACGCCGCAATCGGGATCGAGACGATCTCTGGCCGCGAGCGGGGAGCCGGCCGGCCGACCAAGAAGGACCGGCGGGAGATTGAGCGTCTGCGCAAGCAGGGCCTCTGATCGCCTGGCTTCTCCTCGCATCAGCTTCTCTTCTGGTCTCATCATTCTCTGCGGGAGGGAGCGCGGCGCGATCGCCTGCGTCATCGTTCACAGTCTCCGTCAGCCCGGCCCTCAGACGTTGACGTACTTCCGGTAGTCCACATTCAGAATCAGTCCAATGGCGATGAAGAACATCATCGTCGAGGACCCTCCGTAGGAGACCAGCGGGAGGGGGATGCCGGTGGTGGGAAGCAGTCCGATCTGCATCGCGACATTGATGAAGATGTGGAAGATGAAAAATGAGATCAGGCCGATCACGAGAATGCTCCCGGAGCGGTCGCGGGACTGTTTCGCGATCTGCAGCGCCTGAATGATCAGGAACAGGTATAGGGCCAGCAGCAGGACCACCCCCACGAATCCCCACTCCTCTCCCAGAACGGCGAAGATGAAGTCGGTGTGCCGTGCGGGAAGAAACTCCAGGCGCGCCTGGGTCCCCTGCTTGAAGCCCTTTCCGGTGATGCCGCCGGATCCAATGGCGATCTTCGCCTGCATCACCTGGTAGCCCCGCCCGAGCGGATCCCGCTCCGGATTGAGGAACGTCATGATCCGGTCTTTCTGATACTGGCGGAGCAGGCCGGAGGTGGCCTGCGGGCGAAGAACGAAGAACCAGGCGGAGGGGATGCTGATTGCCAGAAGGAGAAGGGCGATCAGCCAGACTCGCGGTTTGATCCCTCCGAAGAACATCGCGGCGGCAATGAGGGGGACGAACGTTGCCGCGGTCCCGAAGTCCGGCTGGATCACGATCAGGCCTACCGGCGCTCCGACGATGAGGCAGATCATTCCGAACGAGCGGGGCGTGAGGTACGCGCGTTCGTTCGAGCCCATGTAGCGGGCGAGGACCAGGGTGGTGAAGATCTTCATGAACTCCGAGGGCTGGAACTGGAATCCCCCGAGATGAATCCAGGAGTGGACGTTGGCCGTCGCCTTTCCCCATACGAGCAGATAGAGGAGCAGGGCCATGCCGATGCCGTAACCAATCAGGGCGATGTCGAGCCAGACGTGATAATCGATCCCGAGAAAGAGCAGCATCAGGGCGATTCCGATCCCCACCCAGAGCACCTGCCGCTCGAACAGGCCGGCATCGCTGCTGAACCAGGTCGCGCTGTAGACCAGCACGCAGCCGATCGCCGCGATGATCAGCGCGGTTCCCATCATGTTGAGATCGACTCGGGAAACAGTTCGTGAGCTCAGCATCGGTCGTTCAGACAATCTCCGGTTTCGCAGCCATCACTGCGGCTCCGTCTCGGGCTTTGGAAAGCGGCCCCGCTCGATATTCTTCAGCGTCTCGGGATTTTCCAGGCTGATGGTTTTGCGCGTTGCATCCCTGGCGAAGTAGGCCTCGTAGAGCTCCTTGGCCAGGGGAGCCGCTCCGGAGCCTCCATGTCCCCCATGTTCGACGAACACAACCACCACGAGCCGGGGATTGTCCCGGGGCGCGAACGATGCGAACCACGCATGATCGCGGTACTTGAACGGTTCCTGTTCCGGGGAACCGCTCTGAGCGATCACCTGCACCGTTCCGGTTTTTCCGCAGATGTCGAGTCCTTCGATGCGGGCACGTCCGCCGGTTCCCCCCGGGGCGTTCACGACTTCCCACAATCCCTGTCGCATCGCCTTCAGAGCGCTCGCCTCCAGGTGGGTCTGATGAAGGACCTCCGGGACAACCTTCTTCCGCCCGATGCTTCCGTCCGGATGCCGGACCGAAACCATCCGGAGCACATGCGGACGCATGACCTTGTTTCCGTTCGCGACGGCAGCCATCATGTCCGCCACCTGCAACGGCGTCATCAACAGAGGGCCCTGGCCGATGGCGACCGAGATCGTTTCACTGGGATACCACTTGCGGTCCTGTTTTTCGCGGGCCCATTCTTCGGACGGTACGAGCCCGGCCTTCTCGCCGGTGAGATCGATCCTGCTGAGTTGGCCGAATCCAAGGTTCTTCGCATAGGCGGCGATCCGGTCAATGCCCAGACGGGCTCCCACGTTGTAGAAGAAGACGTCGCAGGAGACCTTGATCCCTTCCTCGAAATTGACATTGCCGTGGCCCGCGCGTTTCCAGCAGTGGAACCGCCTGCCGTAAAAGACCTGGCTGCCCGCGCAGTGAAAGCTGGTGGAAGGGTTGAGGACCCCGTTTTCGAAGCCGGCCATCCCCATGACGACCTTGAAGACGGAGCCCGGGGAGTAGAGTCCCTGAATGGCGCGGTTAACCTCCAGCTTGAAGGGATTCGACAGGATGGTCTTCCAGACCTCGGGGGTGAACCGCCGGGAGTAGACGTTGGGGTTGTACATCGGGCTGGAGACCATCGCCAGGACTTCGCCGGTCCGGGGATCGAGTGCCACCGCGGATCCGACCAGCTGCTGTTCGATGAAGTACTGTTCGGCCCGGCGCTGCAGATCGAAATCGATGGTGAGCTGGATGTCGTCTCCCGGCACCGGTTCTTTCCGGGCGGCCTTGTACTCGGACAGAGATCGGCCGTGGCTGTCGACGATCATGTAGCGGGTGCCGTCGACGCCGCGGAGGTAGTCGTCGTAGACCAGCTCCACGCCCTTCTTTCCAACCAGGTCTCCGAGGCGAAGGTCGGAGTGAGCGTCGAGGTCCTTCTGGGTGGCTTCCCCCATGTAGCCGAGTACATGCGCGGCCATCGTCTCGTATCGGTAGTTCCGGCGGTGAACCGTCTCGACGTAGATGGCGGGGTAGACCACCTTGTGCGCTTCGATCTCAGCCACCTCGGGCATGGTGAGATCCTCGGCGATCGGGAGCGGCTGGTTGAACGGGATGTCGCTGCCCCGGTCCATCCGCTGCTCGATCCTGGCAGGTGGAATGCCGAGCGTGGCGGCGACGAATCGGACCATCCGGTCGCGGTGGCCGGGGTCCGTGCGGGAGATCTGGCGCAAATCACTGCGCATCAGCATGAGCTGGTAGGCGGGTTGATTGTCCACCAGGACTTTCCCGTGACGATCCCTGATCAGTCCTCGTTTCGCCGGGATCTTCATTGCGCGGAGGCGGTTCGATTCCGACAGGCCGCGGAATCGCTCGGCCTGCACCCCCTGGACGTACCAGAAGGAGCCGGCGAGAAAGACGAATCCCCGCCACGATCAGCCACAGGACCAGATTGATCCTGAACATCAGGAACTTCTGGTCCGTACGGTAGACGCGCATCGCCGAGTGCATTCAGAGTCTCCTCACGGCCGCTTCCGGTGCGACCGCGGTGTTGCGTCCCGTCATCGGGATCAGAGTTTCACTTTCCGATTTCCTGCCAGCCCGGTCCGGCTCCTTCTCCCGCATCACCATCCGCTCGGCCGCTGGGTCGCCTCGATCGGTTCTTCCCGGAGGAAAAGGCTCAGCAGGTGATACAGAAGAATGCCGAACAGAGAGGTCAGGAGGGTCTTGACGAACATCCCCTGCTCGAACAGGCCGATCCGCTGTTTGAGCAGGATGTTGACCAGGACGTAAATGATCAGCTCGTTGAGAATCACCGATCCGAACAGGCAGGCACCGAAGGCGATCGAGCCCCGCAGCACCAGCCGTGAGTTGATGTAGGCGACCCCGTAACCGCAGACCGTCAGGGCGAACGCGTGCAGGCCGAAGATGGCGCCGGAGTAGGCATCCTGCACCAGCCCCGCGGCGACCCCTGCGACAATGGCTCCGAACAGGTTCCCTCCCATCGAGTAGTACACCACGAGAATGATGTAGGGATCGAGGAACGCCAGTGCATTCGGAAAGAAGTTGTCCATCATCGAATGCAGCACCAGGGCGAGCAGCAGACCAACGAGGAATCGCAGCCATCTCATGGTGTGTACCTCACCACTTCGGAAGGAATCTTCCGGGTGTGCAGAATCAGGACGTCCTCCAGTCGGCTCATGTCCACCAGCGGAGCGCAGCGGATATTCTTGAACAGATCGGTCCCTTCGCTGACCTCGAGCACGGTCGCGACCGGGATCCCGGCCGGGTAGATCCCGTCGGTTCCCGAGGTGACGATGCGGTCTCCCTTGACCACATCGCTCAGTCCGGGGATGTAGAGCAGGTTCAGGGCTCCCTGGCCATCTCCGCGGATCACCCCTTCGCGTCGAGTACGCTCGATCCGGCATCCCACCGCGGAGTTGGTGTCGGTGATCAACTGAATCTTCGCCAGCTCGTCGGTGGTCAGGACCACCCGGCCGATCAGGCCGCTGGCGTTGACCACGCTGTCGTTGATCTCCACCGCATCATCGGATCCGCGATCGAGGATCATCGACTTGAACCGTCCCGCGGTATCGAGCATCACGATGCGGGCGAGGCTGGTCTTGAGGGTCAGTTGCTCGGAGTAGCCGAGCAGCCCGCGAAGGCGCCCGAGATCGTCGGAAGACTGTCGAAGCTCGAGATTCTCACGGGTGAGGTCCGCGACCTTGTTGCGCAGCCGGATGTTCTCCGCGACTGCGCGACGCATGTCGAGATAGCCGTGGTAGGCGTCAGCGACGTTCTGTCCCGCCCAGTTCACCGACCGGGGCACGAAGGAGAAGGTGGACATTACGGTCCGCTCGAACAGGGTTCGGGTCTCACCCACGACACGGGTCCGGGTGCTCGTGCTCATCAGGAGAAAGAGCACGCCGAGAACGATGATCAGCAGCAGGGTCGGTCGGCGCTCAACGGCAATCTGCATGAACTCAGGGCTTTCGAATGTGTGATCCGGCGAATGGTTCCGGTCGGCTCACCCTCCCTTGAAACATTCGTGCCGTCCCGGACGCGTTTCCCGGGAAATGCGGCCTTCGCCTTACTCGATCGAGATCTTTCGGAGCAGATTGAAATCGGTGAGCATCTGCCCGGTTCCGAGAGCGACGCAGGCCAGCGGGTCTTCCGCCAGAGTGACCGGCAGCCCGGTCTCCTCCCGCAGGCGTTTGTCCAGGTTCTTGAGCAGCGACCCTCCGCCCGCGATGATGATCCCCTTGTCCATGATGTCGGCGGACAGCTCCGGGGGCGTCCGCTCGAGGGCCACCCGAACCGCCTCGACGATGGTCGAAACCGGCTCGGAGAGCGCTTCGCGGATCTCTTCGTCGGAGATGACCAGCGTCTTCGGCACACCCTCGACCAGATCGCGGCCCTTGATCTCCATGGTCATCTCCTCGTCCAGAGGGAAGGCCGAGCCGATCTCCATCTTGATCTGTTCGGCGGTGCGCTCACCGATCAGCAGGTTGTACTTCCGTTTGATGTACTGGATGATCGCATCGTCCATCTCGTTGCCCGCGACCCGTACGGATCGGGAGTAGACGATCCCGGCCAGAGAGATCACCGCGACGTCGGTGGTTCCACCGCCGATGTCGACGATCATGTTTCCGGTCGGCTCGGTGATCGGAAGCCCCGCACCGATTGCCGCGGCCATGGCCTGTTCGATCAGGTAGACCTCGGTGGCTCCGGCCCGGAGGGCGGAGTCCTTGACGGCCCGTTTTTCGACCTGGGTGATCTCCGAGGGGACCGAGATCACGATCCGTGGCTTGACCAGAAAAGAGCGGCCGTGGGCCTTCTTGATGAAGTAATCGAGCATCTTCTCGGTCACTTCGAAGTCGGCAATGACGCCGTCCTTCATCGGGCGGATCGCCACGATGTTGCCGGGGGTACGCCCGAGCATGTCCTTCGCTTCCCGGCCGACGGCTTCGACCCGGTTGGTCAGCTTGTTGACCGCGACAATGGATGGTTCGCGAACGACGATGCCTTTGTTCCTCGCGTAGACCAGCGTGTTTGCGGTCCCCAGGTCGATTGCGAGGTCGTTGGAAAAAATGGAAAGAATTGATTTCACAGCCATCGAGTCAGTCGTCCTCGTGTCTTTCAGGCTCGAGCGGGTTCGTCTGCGGGAATCGTGCACCTGACGGCGCCGATCCACGCCGACGAGATCCCGGCTCGCGGTTTCGTTCTCGGGTTCAGTCGGGCAACCTGGGGTGCCGCGACTGCAAAAGATCTGCCTTGACGCCCGTCACTCTTCGACGAGCACGCGTTCATTCTGCACGGTGGTGTTCCCTGCGGGGTCCACCGCCTTGACCACCACTGTGTTCCATCCCACCTTGTCGAAGCTCACCAGCTTCCGGAACGAGCCATCCGGCTCGACGTTGATTTCCTGGTCGTTGACGAACACCGAAACTCCCGGCTCGGCCTGCCCTTCAATGATGTAGTACTGGCCGCCGACGCTGAAAGGACGTTTGATCCGCAGGGCGGGAGGAGTCTTGTCCCGCTCGACCGGACGTGAGGGGGAGCTTCCGATCCCGGTGACCCGGAACCGCCGTGCCGTCGAGAAGGGACCGAGGTCTCCGTCCGGTCCGAACGACGCGACGCGCCAGTAGAACGCCCCTTCCGAGGTCAGCTTTGCCCGGGCGACCGTGCTGCTTCGCTTCGCATCGATCTCGGTGCTGCCGAACAGCCGCGAACGGGAGACCTGCAACCGATAGGCGGTCGCCCGGTCCACCGGACCCCAGTCGAGATCGATGACCGTGCCGGCTGATGCCGGAATGACCTGGTTCTCGGTCGGGGCCAGCAGCGGCGGAGGATCGAGGAACTTCTTCGGCGGGCTGAGGGCGCCTTCCTGGCTTGCCGAGACCGTCTCACCGCTGGCCAGGGTCACCCGGTCCTGACCGCTCCGGGACCGGACCGTCGAGGTGCCGCGAAGCGACGCGACCTCGGTGGGCTGGCCCTCGCCTCCGACCTCGACCTGTGCCGTCGATGCCGAGGAGACCACCACCTCGGTTCCCTTGGTCTGCACGGTCGAGGCGTCATCCGCCGTGTTGACCTCCACCTGACCGATCTCCATCTGGACCGAGTTCTGTTTCCGCTGAGTCTTCGGATTCAACGTCGAGTAGATCTCCAGCAGGGCGTTGGGCCCGATCGTGTAGAGCGATCCGTTGGCGAAGATCACTTCGGCCGAAGCTCCGCCGGCCGTCTTGACCCAGTCTCCATTGGACAGGCGGGTGCGGACATCAGCGCGAGCCCAGGATCCGCCGCCGGCTTTCTGGAACTGGACGTCTCCCTCCACGCTGAGGAACTGTGCATCGGCTTCGGTTTCCCCAGGGACGCGCGCCAGAGCGGCACGTACCACCGTCTGCGATTCGATCGCCGCAGCCTCGGAACCCTGGTTGTCCCCGGCGGCGAGCAGTTGCCTGGCCTCGGAAAGCTTGGTCTGGCCTTTCTCGAAATCCGACCGGAAGGAGGAGAGGTCGGGGGTGGAAGCCAGCTCGTTGAGCGCCTTCTGCGCATCCTGGATGGCGTTTTCAGCCTTCTGGCGCGGGCTGGCCTGGGCGAGGTCCCGGTACAGGTAGATCCCGCCCGCAGCAAGCAGGATTACCAGAATGATCCCGACCTTCTTCAGTTTGTCGATCGAGATCAGGTACCAGTCGATGACGGTGCCGGAGTCTTCCCTCTGTTTTGCCATGTGATCTCGAGGCGAAAACGTTTATAACACAGCGGTTTGCCGGTTGTCATGCGAGTTCTGTCGCCGGTCGAAACAATTTGCTACACTGCCGCGTTCTTTGTGGCGGACCGACCTGCCTCGGGCCCGGAGACCGCTGTGGTCCGATCCGGGATTCAGCCGCTGAGCTCGACGGAAATTCAACGCCCCGGCCCCCGGTTGGGGGGTGTCGGTCTTTTTTGGGAGGATAGCCAGCATGCTCAAGCAGATGCGCGAAGGCTTCAGCCATCTGAAGTGGATTCTGTTTCTCATCATCTTCGTCTTCGTCCTGCTCGTGTTCGCGAACTGGGGCGGCGGCGGAGCCGGCGGCCAGGATGTGCCGAAGGGTTACGCGGCCCGGGTCAACGGGGATCTGGTATCCCTCGAGGACTACAGTCGCGCGCTCTACAACACCGAAAAGCAGTACGAGCAGGTCTATGGTCAGCCGATGACCGAGGAGATGCGCAAGTCTCTGGACCTCCGCCGGCAGGTGATGCAGAGCCTGGTCAATCAGCGGCTACTGCTCCAGCAGGCGCGCCGGCTCCATCTCGGCGCCACCCCCGCTGAAGTCAAGAGCAAGATCCTCCAGATCCCGGCGCTCTCCCCGGACGGGAAGTTCGTCGGTGCTCAGCTCTACCAGCGTTACGTCACCACGGCACTGGGGTACGGCAATCCGGCGGACTTCGAGGACGATCTGGCGCAGGACATCACGCTCTCCAAAATGGAAAGCGCCATGATGAGCTCCATCATCGTTCCCCCCAGTCTGGCCGAGGCACAGTACCGCCAGCAGAACGAGTCGACCTCCATCTCCTATGTGATGGTTCCCGCCTCCCAGATGGTCGCCGGAGTCTCGGTGGCCCCGGCGGAGGTGGAGTCGTACTACCGCTCTCACACCGAGGACTACACCCATCAGGCCCAGCGGCACGTGAAGTATCTGCTGGCCGACATGGCGAAAATCCGGTCACAGGTCAATGTCACCGACGCCCAGACCCGCGAAGCCTACGAGACTTCGAAGGAGAGCTACAAGAGTGGTGAGCAGGCCCATGCCCGTCATATTCTGATCAAGACAGGGCAGGGAGCCACGCCTGCCGAGATCGCGAAGGCGAAGCAACAGGCCGAGGACATCGTTCGCCGCCTCAAGTCCGGTGAGGATTTCGCCAAGCTGGCGAAGGAGTACTCCGACGATCCGGGTTCGGCCGCCCAGGGGGGCGATCTCGGCTGGTTCGAGAAAGGCCGGATGGTTCCGGAATTCGATCAGGCGGTCTTCTCCACTCCGGTGGGGCAGGTTGCCGGGCCGGTGCAGTCTCAGTTCGGCTTCCACATCATCGAAGTGCTGGGAAAACGTCCCGCGGGGATTCGCAGCTTCGAGGAGGTTCGTCCGGAGATCGAGCGCAACCTGACCGAGCAGCGAGCGGCGGAAATGGCCCGGGAGCAGATCGCCCAGGTGCGTGCCCGGATCCAGGAGGGTGCGAAGAAGAGCGAAAAGGAGATGAGGGACTACGCCAGTGACTTCATCACCTACAACGACGCGGGATGGCTGGGCAAGAAGGACATCGTTCAGGGTCTTGGACGCGTTCCGCAATTCAACGACTGGGCATTCTCTGCAGCGCAGGACGATGTCGGCCCGGTGGTGCAGACCCCGCGGGGGCCGGCGCTCCCTCACCTGGTGGGCTCGCGCGATGCGGGAGTGACTCCGCTGAACGAGATCCGCGGGAAGGTCGAAGCGGATGCCCGGATGGCGAAAGCCCGTGAAGCGGCGAAGCAGAAGCTTGCGTCGGCATTCACGGCCGGGAAGCCGCTCGATGAAGTCGCCTCCGCGGTGGGGTCCGAGGTGAAGACCGCGAATCTCAAACCGAATTCGCCGATCGCCGGGATCCCCGGTTCGACCAGGGCTCTGAGCAGCGCCGCCATGAAGACGGACGTCGGCGCCGAAGGCGGACCCGTGGTGGTCGACCAGGGGGCCGTGGTATTCAAGGTCGAATCCCAGAATCGCTTCGATCCGAAGCAGTTCGAGCAGCAGAAGCCGCAGTTGATCCAGTCTCTGCAGCAGCAGGAGGCTCAGAAGCTCCGGATGTCGCTGCTCGACCGGCTGCGCCAGAGCGCCAAGGTCGACATCAACGAGGATCTGCTCAAATCCGACGACGAGAGGAGCCGGGGCTGATCCCGACTCCTCCGCGCGATCATGGAGATTCTGCCGAAGTCGAATGAACCGGCAATCCGCGTGCTGATGATGCCGCGGGACACCAACGCCTACGGAACGATTTTCGGAGGGGTGATCCTCTCCTACATCGACCAGGCCGGCGCGATCGAGGCGCGCCGGCAGGGGTGCCGGTTCATGGTCACCGTCTCGATGGACAAGGTGGTGTTCCATGCTCCGGTCCACGTCGGTGACCTGGTCAGCTTCTGGAGCGAGACCACCCGGATCGGGACCACCTCGATCAGCGTCCACGTCGTGGTTCAGGCCATGCGGACGCGCGAAACGACCGAACGGGTCACCGTGACCGAGGCCGAGGTGGTCTACGTCAATGTCGACGAGCAGGAGCGCCGGCCGACACCGATCCGGAGGAGCGACGGCCGGAGATCCGGCGACGGACCCGTGGTCGATCGCTGAGGGCCGGCCGGGGTGAGCCCGGAACCCCTGACCTCCGCGACCGGACGGTACGCGAAAATCGCCCCCCGATCGTCAACCTCACCCTGTCGGCGGCGGCGCGGCATGGTGAGAAATCGCATCGAGAATCAGGTGCGCCACCTGCTCGACGCTGCGGCCCGTCGTCTCCACTGCGATTCCGAGATCTTCACGGGCGGCCGTTGATTCGAGCAGTGCGTGCAGTTCGGTACCGCGCATGATCTCGCGCTCGAACTCGGGATGTCCGCGCCGCCGAATACGCTCCTGGAGCTCTTCCTCCGAACAGGTCAGGCGGAACACACGCATCGGTCCGATCCCGTCGAAGTCGCTCCGAAGCCGCTCGAGCTGTTCGAATGTTTCGAACACCCACGAAACGACGATCTTTCGATATCCCGCCTCGTGGTGATGACGGGCGAGCAGGGCGGCCGAGGCGAACGCGTAGGACTGATCCGGTGCACGGCGCCAGTCGAATGGCCGTACGGCAATGGTGTGGTCGATGTCGACCATTGCCGCGGGTGCGAGAAGTTCCATCAGCCTCCATCCAGTTTCACTCTTGCCCACGCCAAGCGGTCCGTTGAGCACGATAAGCCCCGATTCGGAAGCGAAGCCGGCATCGACGTCCGGCCGGGTTGCGGCGATCGATCGATCCCTGGCGGAGGCACCCTTCACTCTTCACCCTTCTTCTTCAGTCTGTCGCGCGTCGCCCTCACTCTCTCCACCCGCGCGGCGACCTCCGCCTCACGTCCCTCGCGGGTCGGTTCGTAAAAACGGCGGCCGGCGAGCGACTCCGGCAGGCAGTCCATCGCCGTGGTTTTCTCCTCGTGATCGTGCGCGTAGCTGTACCCCCGCCCGTACCCGAGATCCTTCATCAGGGAGGTTGGAGCATTCCGGATGTGCAGCGGGACCGGAGGATTGTCCCCTTCCCGGACTTCTCTCGTGGCCGCCCCGTAGGCCCGGTAGACCGCGTTCGATTTCGGCGCCTGGGCCAGCCAGATCACCAGCTCCGCGAGCACCACTCCGGCCTCGGGCATTCCGATGAAATGGACGGCATCTTTCGCCGCGACCGCCAGTCGCAGCGATTCGGGATCGGCCAGTCCGATGTCTTCGGCGGAGGCGCGCACCAGCCGCCGCGCAACGTAGAGCGGATCTTCACCACCCTCCAGCATCCGCGCGAGCCAGTAGATCGAGGCGTCGACGTCGCTGTTTCGAATCGATTTGTGCAGCGCGGAGATGACGTTGAAATGTTCGTCCCCGCTCTTGTCGTAGAGGAGCGAGCGCCTCTGCAGAATCTCCCGGACGGCATCCAGCTCGAGTGGCTCGCTGGAGGGTTCCGCGGTCTCGACCACGAGCTCGAGGCTGGTGAGCGCCTGACGGGCATCGCCCCCGGCGGTCGCGGCGATGAAGTCCAGTGATTGATCGGAGAGGCGGACCGAACGTTCCTGAACCCGGGGATGTTCGAGGGCACGGCGGAGAATGGTGAGGACCTGTTCTCTCTGCAGTTCGGGGATGACCACCACTTTGCAGCGGGACAGAAGAGCGGCGTTGACCTCGAACGAGGGGTTTTCGGTCGTCGCTCCGATCAGTGCGATGTCGCCGGCCTCCACGTAGGGAAGGAAGGCGTCCTGCTGCGCGCGGTTGAACCGGTGGATCTCGTCGATGAAGACGATCGTCCGGACGGCCCGCGCCTTCCGCATCCGACGGGCCTCCTCCATGATCGCTCGCACTTCCTTGATTCCGGAGGTGACCGCGGAGAAGGGAACGAAACGGGAGCGGGTCGAGCGGGCGATGATCCGGGCCATGGTGGTCTTCCCGGATCCGGGAGGGCCCCAGAAGATCAGCGAAGGGATCCGATCGGTCTCGATCGCGTTGCGCAGGAACCGTCCCGGCGCGAGCAGATCCTCCAGGCCGACCACCTCGTCGAGCGAGGCCGGACGCATCAGTTCCGCCAGAGGAGCTGTCTGCTCGTCGGGGACCTCCGGAAGTGGAGTCGATTCGAAAAGGGATCCGGTCTCGTCCATGTCAGTCCTGGCAGAGGATCGAAAAGTCGAGGTTGCCGCCGGAGACGACCACCGCCGTTTTCGCCGCGGGGGTGATCCTGCGGTGGAAGAGTGCGGCCAGCGCCAGCGCGCCGGTCGGCTCGATCACCAGCTTGGTCCGGCTCATCACGAAGCGCAGAGTCTCCCGGATTTCCCGGTCATCCACGGTGAGGACGTCTTCGACCCGTTCGCGGATGATGGCGAAATTGCGTTCGCCGAGCGAGAGAGTCCGGGCGCCGTCGGCGATCGTCTTCGGCGGATCGATCCGAACGATCGAACCGCTTCGAAACGACTGCTGGCCGTCGTTGCCAGCCGCCGGCTCGACCCCCACGACGCGGACCCCCGGGCGGAGCGAGGTGATCGCCAGGGCCGTGCCGGCGAGCAGGCCGCCGCCGCCCAGTGGCGTGAGGATCATCTCGATCTCCGGCCACTCTTCATGGATCTCCAGAGCGGCAGTCCCCGCTCCGGCAATGATGTCGTGATGATCGAACGGCGGAATGATGGACGCGCCGGTGCGGCTCGCGATCTCCCGGGCGACATCTCCCCGGGTCGCTTCGTTCACCCCCTCCTGGACCACCTCGGCGCCGTAGCCCCGGGTGGCGTCGACCTTGGCCTGAACCGATCCCTCGGGCATGACGATGGTCGCCCGAACCCCGAGGATCCTGGCGGCGAGCGCCACCCCCTGCGCATGGTTTCCCGAGGAGAACGCGACCACGCCTCGGGCCCGTTGTTCGTCGGAAAGATGGAGCAGCGCGTTGAGGGCGCCACGGATCTTGAAGGAGCCGGCCCGCTGAAGGTTCTCACACTTGAGCCGGACGTCGGCACCGAGATACTCCGAAATAGAGTGGTTCTGCAGCAGCGGGGTGCGATGGATCGATCCGCGGATCAACCCGGCCGCCTCGCGGACCGAGTCCAGAGTGGGGAGTGGGTGGGGGATCGGGTCGCTTCCGGTGGTTGGAACTTCCATGGAGATCAGTATAATGTCCTCTGTCGGTGGAACCGTCGAGTGTCCCGTGGAACGCTCGTGCGCTCAGGGACTTATTTGACTTTGCCGTGCGTCGAGGAGTATTGTTTTCGGAGATTTTTTCTGCGCACTACAGGTCATTTATGGGTTGGAGGTGTGGGTCATGTGGAGACGGGTTACCCGCGGCCTGATTATCAGCTGCATCATTGCCTTCCTGGCGACTTCCGGGTTCGCTCAATCATTCATTGGAAACGTCGACTCTCCTGAGGAGGGTGCCACCGTATCCGGTCTGGTCCGGGTTCACGGCTGGGCGCTGTCCCAGGCGAAGATCTCGCGAATCGATCTGTACGTCGACGATCAGTTCCAGCACTCCGCGAACCTCAATCTGCCGCGGATTGACGTGGTTCGGGCGTATCCGAACTGGGGCGGAATCCAGAACGTGAATCCAGGATTCGAAACGGGCTTCATGGCAGACCGGTTCTCGAATGGCCCTCACACCATTCACCTGGTTGTGGTGACCGAGAACAATGATGTCGAGGAAGTCGGGACCAGGACGGTTGTGGTCGACAACTCCGTGAATCAGGCGCCGCTCGGCTGGCTGGAGGTTCCCGGGATCAACGGGGGCGTTTACAACGCCAGCGGTTCCTTCCCGGTCTCCGGGTGGGCCGCCGACACCGACGGCATTCAGCAGGTGGACGTCCTGATCGACGGCCTGGAGTATCAGGCGGCGACCTTTGGGGATCCCCGGCCGGATGTCGGCGCGGTGTATCCCGATTTTCCCGCCGCGAAATTCAGCGGTTTCGTGGCCCATGTGGACACCACCAAGGCCCTCGACGGCGTTCACACGCTGACGGTCAAGGCCACCGACTCTCTGGGGCTTTCGAGAGTGATCGGGGAGCGGACCATTCAGATTTTCAACACCGGAACCAACCTCCGTCCCTTCGGTTCACTCGATGAGCCGATCCGCGACGCCACCCTCTACGGCAATTTCTGCGACGGAGCCCCTGCGAGCAGCGTTCACTACACGCCGGTGCGCGGTTGGGCCCTCGATCTCGGCACCTCCGAGAACACCGGCCGGGTCTCCTACGTGGAGCTCCTGGTCGACGGCGTCCGGTGGTACTCCACCGACGACTGCGCCTGGTCCGACAGTTTTGGTGCCTACGTCAACTGCTATGGCTTCCCGCGGTTCGACGTCTCCCGTTATTACCCGACCTATCCGGATGCTCCGCGTGCCGGGTTCATGTTCGCCATGGATGTCGGCGCGCTGCTGGGCGCCGGAGTGCACCCCGGCAACCACACCCTTTCGGTTCGCGTGGGCGACAAGGAAGGCACCTTCGGATACATCCCCAGCAGCTCCGGGATTCCGGTCTTCTTCACCTGTTCGGACAGCGACACTGATTTCGCCTCGCTGGGATACATCGACTATCCTGGCCGCTTCTCCTATCTCGGTGGCACGGTCCGCTTCTATGGCTGGGCCATCGACCAGAATGCCGGCGGGGTTCAGGCCGTGGAAATCTGGGTCGACGGCGTTTACGTAGGCAACGCGGTGTACGGAACGGCGCGCACCGATGTCCGGGACGCCTATCCGTTCATCTCCGGAAGCTTCAATTCGGGCTGGTGGTTCGATTTCGACACGACCCAACTCGCGAACCAGGGGCACCGTCTGACGGTGCGCACCATGGATGCGCTCGGGAACCATTCAGAGATCGGCTCGATCGACTTCTACACGGCCAATCCGTAGCCGAGGGCAGGCAGGACAGGATTCGGGCCCGGCGATCTCCGCCGGGCCTTTTGTTTGTCCGGCTGTTAAACTGGCCGCATGTCGGATGTCGGCGGGGATTCGAGCCGGGAGGATGATCCAGGTCCGCACGATGCGGCCGGACCAGCCCCTCCCCCCGGTGAGATCACGCGCCTTCTGCAGAATTGGGCGGAGGGAGACCAGGACGCCGTCAATGAGCTCTTTCCCGTCGTCTATCGCGAGTTGCGCGGCCTGGCCGATCGCTATCTTCGTCGGGAGCGGGACGGTCACACGCTGACCCCGACGGCACTGGTGCATGAAGCCTATCTCCGGCTGACCCGGGCAGACCCCCGGGCGATGACCCTTGCGAACCGGACGCACTTCTTCGCCTTCGCGGCTCAGGCGATGCGACGCATCCTCGTCGAGCATGCCCGGTATCATGCGGCGGCGCGCCGGCCCTCTCCCCGAGAGGCGGTCCGATTCGAAGAAGGAGGCGGATTCGATCGCCTGCCGGAGGGTCCATTCCTCGAGGTGATCGCCGTGCATGAAGCACTCGAACGGCTGCGGGTCGACCATCCGCGTCACGCTCGGATCGTGGAGCTTCGCTATTTCGGCGGTCTGCCCGAAGAGGACGTCGCCGCGGTTCTCGGCGTCTCACGATCGACGATCGCGCGCGAATGGCGCCTGGCCCGGATCCTCCTGCGCCGACTGTTGCGGGTCGACGCGCAATCCGGAGCAGGGCGATGAATCGCGAGCACGAATTGAGCGTGGCGAACAGCGCAAGGCTGTCCATGCAGAGCCATTCCGGCGGCTTCTCCAGCCCGAGCTTCGCCCGATAGCTCGACCAGCGATAGTCCTCGGGGCGCTCGACCATGCCAGCACGGACGGGATTGAGCACGATGTAGCGGCACAGCTCGAGCAGATAGGCCTCACGCTCGACGATGACCGACTTGAAGCGTCCCTGAAAGAGATGACCCACCCGGCCATGACGCTTGTTGAACCGCTGCGCGTACCGGCTCTGGAAGTGCTGCATTCCCCTTCGTCACGCCGTAGCCGAATGGCGAAGGCGGATGAGAGAGGTTTCCCTCGGGCGTCTCGATCGAGAGATGGAAGTGTTATGGAGAGTGCCCGATTATGTGGAGTGGGCGTGGTGGATGGCGCGGGGCGGTGGGTGGTAGCTGGTAGTGCTGCACATAACGCGGGCAGCGACCGAGTTTGTTGAGCCAATCGAGTAGATCGCCATCGGGGAACGTGCCGATGGTGAGTTGTGGGAGTGCTGCCGCTGAAGGGCCTTCTGTTTCATGCGCAGATTGATTTCGATGTAGCCGTGGGTGGTGTCGAGTTGGGAGTGACCGAGCCAGGCGGCGATGGTGGTGATGTCGACGCCTGCTTCGAGCAGATGCATCGCGGTGGTGTGACGGATGACATGGGGCGAGATGTGGGAGCAGTGGCGGGGCGTGAGGCCGGCGCGGAGTGCGAACTTCCGAAGGATGTAGGCGAGGCCCGAACGAGTCAGGCGGCGGCCCTGAGCGTTGAGGAAGAGAGGCCCGTCAGCCGAAGGTCGTTCGGCCAGCCACGCCTGGAGAGCGCTCACGGTTCTGTCCCACAGCGGGCAGGTGCGCTGCTTGCGACCCTTGCCGACGAGTCGAGCCGAAGACCTACCTCTACTGCGTTCGCAAGGCCATCGAGCAACCCGGCACGGCCGTCCTTCCCACCGAACTCCTCGTCTGAATCCCGCCCGACTCCACCTGCCGCCGCAACTCAAGACGGGCCACGGCGAGGATTTACGAACGTGGAGTCCAAATCGGGCGATCTGGTTTGAATTGGTCTGAATGATGTTGGCGAATGGTGGCAGCGAGGGGGGAATTGTCGGTTGAGAGGCGGATGGCACAGGACGAGATCAGCGTCAGTGCTTGCGCCGCTTCAGGAGACCCTGCAAATCATCGAAGATCTCAGGCAACTCCAGCACCGCGGAGAACTGGCGAACCCAGTCGCGGATCCGATCAAGATCGAGATCTGCGCGGATCGCAAGGATTCCGGCAATATCGGCAATGTCCTGCGGTCGGCGGGCCAGCGCCTTCATGATGATCAGATCCTCGGCCGAGGCGATGGAGATCTCGAGTCCGCCGGCGTCGATGCGTTGCGCCCGTTCGATCGTCTCGCGTTCGAAGGGAAGCGCCCCGAGGGACAGGTCGAGCTCGACACCGGAGCGGTGGCGCATCAGAAGGACATGCGTGCTGTGGGAAAACTCGACCGCGTCTTTGATGCGGGGAGCGAAGCCGAATCGGGCGCCGGTCTCGATCAGGGCCTCTGCCTCGGCGCCGATCACCACGGCATCGACGTCCTCGGTCAATCGCGGCTGGCCCTGGAGCCCAGCGGCGACGCCGCCAATGATCGTCGCCTCGAGGCCTTCGCCATCGATCCAGCGCATCAGATCGGCGATCGTAGCGCGAAGAGGATCGATGGAATCGTCGGTCACAGGTTTTCCATTCGCGACCGCAACTGCCGCCACATCTCTCGGACCTCCCGGTCACCCTCGGCACGACGGGAGAGATCGAACCAAGCCGCCGACCTCATCAGCCGCCCGATCCGTGACAGCTTCTCTTCCGGCGTCATCGTGGCCACCGCGCGATTCTGACGAGCGTTGGCCGCCTCGAGCCCCTCGAGCCACGTGACCAGCGCCTCGCGATCGACTGCCCGGCTCATCGGGTGAGTCTAGCACGCCCCCGGCCACGTTTCGGATCGGGCCGCGAAGTTCGGACGCACCGCCCGACTCAGCTCCGGTAGTCGGCGTTGAGTGAGACGTAGTCGTGGCCGAGGTCGCTGACCATGAGGACCGCGCTGGAGCTTCCTGCGCCGAGGTCGAGGATCAGCGGGACCCGTTCGCGGCTGAATACCCGGGCGGCATCGCGCTCGCGATACGCGGCGGGAGCGCCGTCGCGGACCAGCACGACCTTACCCACCGTCAGCGCAACCCGTCCGGTGGAAAACCGTGCGCCGCTCCGGCCGAGCGCCGCGAGGATTCTCCCCCAGTTCGGATCCCCACCGAACAGCGCCGTCTTGACCAGCGGCGAGGTGCCGACGGCATGTGCGGCGAGACGCGCGTCGCGAGGCGTCTTCGCCCCCCTCACCTCGATCTCCATCACTCGGGTGGCTCCCTCGCCGTCCCGAACGATCATCCAGGCAAGGGTACGGCAAACCTCCAGCAATGCGGCCCGGAAACTTTCAGTCCCCTCCGGCCCGGTCATCGTGGTTCCCTCCAGCTTTCCCGACGCCAGCATCAGAACGGTGTCATTGGTCGAGGTGTCGCCGTCGACCGAGATGGCGTTGAACGAAAAATCCGCCGCCTCCTTCAACATCGTCTTGAGGTAGCCCGCCTCGATCGACGCATCCGTCATCAGGAATCCGAGCATCGTCGCCATGTTCGGATGGATCATTCCGGCACCCTTGGCGATTCCAACGATCCGCCCGCGCCGCCCTTCCCAGGTGTAGCTCGCGGACGCCGTCTTCGGCCCGACGTCGGTGGTGAGAATCGCATGCGAGAGCGCTTCACCTCCGTTCGCGGAAAGGCTCATGAACGCACGGGGAAGCGCGCGCCGGATGATCTCGTCCGGCAGCACCACGCCGATCACCCCGGTGGAGGCCAGGAAGACCTCCTGTTCCGGACAGCCGACGATCTCCGCGGCGCGCCGCCGCACCCGCCGCGCCGCGTCGGTTCCCGGCTTCCCGGTGACCGCGTTGGCGCAGCCGGCATTCACGACCACCGCACGGACCCGGCCACCCGTCGCCTGAAGCGCCCGTTTCGACAGAACGACCGGTGCTGCCTGAAAACGGTTGGTGGTGAAGATGGCCGCCGCGTCGGCACCGTCCTCGGCGACGATCATCCCGAGATCGGGCCGCTTCTTCCGGATGCCGGCTCGAATGCCGGAGGCCATGAATCCCCGAGGCAGCTTCATTCTTCGGTCTCCCTGATGGAGGCGATGCGCTGGCGCACCCGCACCACCGCCTCCCGCACCCGGGCGGGAGCGGTTCCTCCCTTGCTCTGTTTCATCCCCAGAGAGCGATCGAGGTCGATCGCCTCCACCTCCTGGATATCCTCGACTTGCGACGCTCCCGCGAGCACAGCCTGAGTGAGTCCGCGGCTCACGATCTCGTGTGCCTCGCGGAAGGGAATCCCTCGGGCGCTGAGAAGATCGGCCGTTGCAGTGGCCATCAGAGCCGGCGCGGACGCGGCCACGGTCATCCCCTCACGATCGAGCCGCAGCTCGGTGATCAGTGACGCGAGGAGTGGCAGTGCCATCCCCAGCGTCCGGCGCGTCCGGAACAGCGGTTCCTTGTCGAGTTGCAGATCCTTGTCGTACGCCAGAGGCAGGCCCTTGAGGATGGTCAGCAGGCCGACCAGCTCTCCGATGGCACGGCCGGCATGCCCGCGGGTCAGCTCCAGCAGGTCGGGGTTTTTCTTCTGCGGCATGCGCGACGACCCGGTCGACAGCGAGTCGGGCAATTCGACGAACGCCACCTCGTCGGATGAGAAGAAGATCAGATCCTCCGAGAGCCGCGACAGATGGATGAGCAGAAGCGATGCGGCAAACAGATAGTCGGCGGCGAAATCGCGATCCGACACGGAGTCGAGCGAATTCGCCGTCGCACGGGAGAATCCCAGCCGCCGGGCGAGCGCATCGCGGTCGATCGGCAGCGGCGTTCCGGCCAGTGCGGCCGACCCCAGAGGGCACTCGTCGCTCCGACTGAGGCAATCCGTGATTCTGGAGCTGTCCCGCAGAAGCATCTCCGCGAACGCGAGAAGCCAGTGACCGAACGTGATCGGCTCCGCCTGCTTGAGATGCGTGTAGCCCGGCATCGGCGTGGCCGCTTCCTGTTCGGCCCGATCCGCCAGCGCGGCAGCCAGATCGAGTACACCCTGCTGAAGCTCCCTCAGCGCGCGGCGGATCCAGAGCTTCAGATCGGTCGCGACCTGATCGTTGCGGGAGCGCCCGGTGTGCAGTTTTCCGGCGAGCGCTCCGACCTTGTCACGCAGCAACGCCTCCACCAGGCTGTGGACGTCCTCGTGATCGTCGGCGTTCATGGTTTCGGCGGCCGGCCCCGATCTCCTCGAGAGCGGTCTCGATCCGGTCGCCTTGGTCCGCGGTCAGCACTCCCGCTTCGACCAGCGCTCCGGCCCAGGCGATCGATCCTTCCAGATCTTCACGCAGGAGCTCCCGGTCGAACCCGAGCGAGTCATTGAACTGCTGGAAGAGCGAATCGGTGGCGGCACTGAACCGTCCGCCCCAGAGATTCTGCCGGCTCATGTGCTCGCCTCCACCCGTGGCCAGCGCTCCCGCCGCACCATCGCTTCCAGTCGCCGGACCGGGAGATCGTGTTTCTGTGAATGGCGGGGCAGCAGCCCGTCGGTCCGGGAGTCCGCCAGTCGTTTCGCCGTCACCAGCCACCGTCCGACCGCGGTCATGATCCCACCGCCTTGTCCTCTTGTTCGTAGAGGAACGGAGCGATCCGTTTCCGGCCTCGAGTGGGGAGGCCGAAGAGTCGAATGAATCCTGCCGAATCTCTCGGGTCGTATCCGGTCATGTCGAACGAGGCGAGATCCTGCGAGTAGAGCGAAGTCTCCGAGGCTCGCCCGGTCACCACAGAGGCTCCTCGATACAGCTTGAGCGTCACCTCGCCGCTGACGCCTTCGGTCAGCTTCACCATGAAGGCATCGATCGCCTCGCGGAGAGGGGAGAACCACTGGCCGTCATAAACCATCTCGGCGTACTTGAGTGCGAACCGCTGTTTCTCGTGAGAGCTCTGCCGGTCGAGCGTGATCGTCTCGAGGGCGCGCAGTGCCTGCACCAGCAGCGTTCCACCGGGCGTCTCGTACACTCCTCGGGATTTGATTCCGATCAGCCGGTTCTCGACCAGATCCACCCGACCGATCCCGTGCCGTCCGCCGATCGCGTTGAGCTCCCGGATCAGCGCCGCGGGTGCGAGCGACTGCCCGTTCACCGCGACCGGCATTCCCGCCTGGAAGGCGATGGTCACCCGCTCCGGCTGATCCGGCGCCTCCTGGGGGCTGACGGTCAGCCGGAACATCGACTCCTCCGGTTCGAACGCCGCATCCTCCAGGGGTCCGCCTTCGTGCGAGATGTGCCAGAGGTTCCGATCGCGCGAGTACGGCTCCTTCTTAGTGACCGGAACCGGAATGCCGCGGGAAACGGCATAGTCGATGGCGTCTTCCCGGGAGACAATGTCCCAGTCCCGCCACGGCGCGACGATGGTCAGCTCCGGCGCGAGGGCCTGATAAGCCAATTCGAACCGCACCTGATCGTTGCCCTTTCCGGTGCAGCCGTGCGCAAGCGCATCACAGCCGCGTGCGAGGGCGATCTCGACCTGCTTGCGCGCGATCAGCGGTCGGGCCGCGGAGGTTCCCAGCAGATAGTCGTGCTCGTAGACCGCTCCCGCCCGGAGCATCGGGAACAGATAGTCCGCGGCGAACTCATCCACGGCGTCGATGAGGTAGAACTCGGAGGCTCCGGTAGCCAGCGCCTTTTCCTCCAGCCCGGAGGTCTCTTCGTTCTGGCCGACGTCCACGGCGACCGCGATCACTTCGCATCCGTAGCGCTCCCTCAGCCAGGGAATGATGATGGATGTGTCCAGACCGCCGGAGTAGGCGAGGGCGATTTTTCGGATCGGTTTGAATGCGTTCATCAGTGTTGAACCTCCAGAATGGATTCGAGCGCCTGGATGAATTCTTCCAGCGCCCGCTTCGGAACGATGTACGGGGGAAGCAGCCGGATCACCCGCTCGCGCGCGGTTCCGACGACGAAGCCGAGCTCGAGGAGCTTCGACGCGATGGGAGCCGCCGGCCGGTCGAGCTCGATGCCCCAGATCATTCCGATCCCTCGAACCTCGAGCACCGAGGGTTGACGTGCGGCCATCGCGGCGAGGCGTGTGCCGAACCAGGCTCCGGTCTCCGCCACCTGTTCGAGCAGACCGTTCTGCAACGCGTCCATGACCGTGAGTCCGAGGCGGCAGGCGAGGGGATTGCCACCGAAGGTCGTGCCGTGATGGCCCGGTTTGACCAGCACCGCAATCGACGAGCTGACCAGAACCGCACCGAGGGGCAGTCCGCCGCCCAGAGGCTTGGCCAGGGTGATCATGTCGGGCTCGATCCCCGCGGCCTGATAGGCGAAGAGGGATCCGGTCCGGCCCATGCCGCACTGGATTTCGTCGCAGATCAGAGCGGCCCCGGCGGCGTTGGTCACGCGGGAGGCCGCCTGCAGGAACTCCGGAGTGAGGGGGAGGACGCCTCCCTCTCCAAGGATCGGCTCGACGATGACCGCCGACACGGAGCTGTCCACCGCAGCCTCGAGCGCGGCGATGTCGTTCGGCGGAACGAAACGAACTGGCTGGAGCAGCGGCTCGAACGGCTGGCGATAGCCGGCGTTTCCGGTGACCGAGAGCGCCCCGAAGGTCCGCCCGTGGAAACTTCCCTCGAGCGCCACGATGGTGGAGCGTCCCGGCTTGTACAGCCGCGCGAACTTCAGCGCTGCCTCGTTCGCCTCCGTTCCGCTGTTGCAGAAGAACACCCGCGACAGATGCGACGCGCGGACGAGCTTTTCCGCCAGCAGCCCCTGGGCCGGGTGATAGTAGAGGTTGGAGACGTGCAGCAGATTTCGCGTCTCTTTCTTCAGGGTCCGGACCAGGGCCGGATGCTGATGGCCGAGGACGTTGACCGCGATTCCACCGAGCAGGTCCCAGTACGCCTTTCCCTCGGCGTCGACCAGCCGCGCGCCCTTTCCGTAGCGCGGGTGAAACGGAGTGCGAGAGTAGTTCCCGAGAATCGATGCGGCCTCCCGCATCTCGACGGCGACCGGAGACTCGTCATGCAGCAACAAGGTGGGTTCCTCCTTCTCCCTGAAGCAGGGCCTGGGAGTGCCGGGCAGGGCCGGCGATGATCACTTCGGGGACGCCGGCGGCGAGTGCATCGATGGCCGCCCGCAGCTTCGGCTTCATTCCGCCGGTGACGAACTTCGCCGAGAACATCTCCTCGGCCTGCTGGACCGTAAGCAGCTCGATCAGGCGTCCGTCCGATCCGAGCACCCCCTCGACGTCGGTGAGGAAGACCAGCCGGTCGACTCCCAGCGCGATGGCCAGCGCTGAGGCGGCACTGTCGGCGTTCACGTTGAGGAGCTTCCCCTCGGGGCCGAGGGCGAGCGATCCGACGACGGGAAGGAATCCACTGCCGGCGACCGTCTCGATCAGAGTGGGATGCGCGGCGACGACCTGGCCGACGAAGCCGAAATCGATCGAGTTGATCTGCGGATGGAGCTCCGCGACGAGCGTCTCCCCGTCGGCGCCGGAAAGTCCGACCGCCGGAACCCCCTGATGGTGGAGCTCGGCCACCAGCGTCTTGTTCACGATGCCCGCGAGGGAGGCGATGACCACCTCGAGGGTCTCCGCGTCGGTGATTCGAAGCCCCTGGTAGGAGTGCTTCCGGATTCCCAGACGGGACGAGAGCGAATCGATCTTGCGGCCGCCTCCGTGCGTCAGCACGAGCGACGATCCCGAATTCCATGCGGTGGCGATCGCCTCGAGGGCGCTGGCGCGAAGCACCGCATCTTCCAGAAGGCTTCCGCCCAGTTTCACCAGCGTTTTCCGAGTCATTCCAGTCCCTCCCTTTCGTCCAGCCGAAAGGCGATGTTGAAGTTCTGCACGGCCTGCGAGGCCGCCCCTTTGAGCAGGTTGTCGATGACCGAGACGACCACCGCCGACCGGCCGTCTTCGAGCAGAGTGAAGCCGATCTCCGCCCGCGGGGTTCCGACCACGTGGCGAAGCTCGGGAAGCGAGCCGTGATCACGTACCGAGACGAACGGTGTCTCCGAGTAGGCGAGCCCGTAGGCCGTCTCCAGATCGCCCGGCGTCACCGGCTCCGCGAACCGGACGTAGATCGTCGACAGAATCCCGCGGAGGGTCGGCAGCAGATGCGGCACGAACACGAAGGGCGGCGAGCCGTTGATCCCGAGGTAGTGCCGGATCTCCGGCTCGTGGCGATGGCGGCCGACGCCGTACGCCTTGAAGTTCGCGGAGAGCTCGGCGAACGAGTACTCCAGCTCCTGCCGTTTGCCCGCGCCGGAGACGCCGCTCTTCGCGTCGCAGACGATGGCGGCGTCGGTTGACAGTCGATCCATCAGCGGCAGGAGAGCCAGCAGGATCGACGTCGGATAGCAGCCGGGGTTGGCGATGAGACGAGCATCGGCGATCTGCTCCGCGAACCACTCGGGCAGCCCGTATGCCGCCTTCGTCAGCCACTCCGGGCTCGGATGGTCGAATCCGTACCATCGCGGGTAGTCGGCGGGAGACGCGCAGCCGGTAGGCGCCGGAGAGGTCGATCACCCGCGCGCCGGATTCGAGCAGAGACGGCGCGATCCCGGCCGAGGTCTCGTTCGGTGTGGCGAGGAAAACGGCGTCCGGGCTGCTGGCTAGAACGCGGTCGAGGGTGAACGGCAGAACGTCCGGACCGTCGTGGCGGGCGAGGGCCGGATGCAGATCGGCGAAGGGGAGGGTGGTGCCTCCCGTTCCGGAAGAGAGCGAGACGATCTTCGCGTGCGGATGCCGGGCGAGCAGGGAGACCAGTTCGGTTCCTGAATAGCCGGTTGCACCAATGACAGCGACACGAATCACGTCGGGGTTTCTCCTTTCGGGGCGTCGAGGGGGAAGCGGTTCGCCCTGGATCAGACGCGTGTGCGTCTGGCGCGTCCGGGGGTCAGATGGGAAGACAGACGGTGGGCGAGCCGCGATGCCGATTTCTCGTCGGGCGTCGCCACGAAGATGGTGTCATCGCCACCGATGGTGCCGAGGACCTCGTCGAGGCCGGAGGAGTCGATGGCGAGGGCGACCGGCTGAGCGCCGGCCGGAGGGGTTCGGATGACCACGATGGTGCCGCTGATGGCGACGGAGGTGACGTACTCACGAACCGTCTGGTCCAGCCGTTCCTCCCGTGATCCCCGGGAGCGGAACGACACCACAGGCGAAGGGGTGCCGAGATCCTCGGGGAGAACGTAGCCGGCCGGAGTCTTGGCCAGGCCGAGCTCTCGGATGTCGCGGGAGAGGGTGGGCTGGGTGACGCGAAAGCCCTCCTTGCGGAGGAGCTTCTGAAGCTCTTCCTGGGACTGGATCCGGTGTTTCCGGACGAGAGTCCGAATGGTTTCGCGTCGCTGAGGTGCCTGGCTCATCTTCGTATAATTATGCTACAAAACGCATATTAATGCTGAAGATTCCCGAGGTCAAGAACTTCTGCGCTGTCTCGTCGCGAGAACCGGGAGAAGTCTTGGCGGATCCAGCAATGAGCTCACGGAATCATGGAGGCTGTTGGCGAAATCAGCGAGGCAGGTGATTGCGGATTGCCCCTCACCCCCGGCCCCTCTCCCCGCCTCACCGTTGAGGTGCTTGCGATCATCGTCCGCGGGGAGAGGGGAGCAAAGACACCGCACCTTTACTCTTCCACGGTGTGCTGTCTCTTCGCTCCCCTCTCCCCGCGAAGACTGATGATTCGAAGCGAGAAGGATGAAGCGGGGAGAGGGGCCGGGGGTGAGGGGCAACGCGGCTCGCGATGATGGGTGAAACTCGCGCGGATGCTGAGCCATCGAGGCCACTGGTTCGGTGAGAAGCTCCGGGGGAGAGATGCCGACCGCAGCCGAGGAATTTTCACGGCATTTCTGCTGCAGAGACAACGGCTGCGTTGCGTCCGGTTCGGCTGTGATGCCGTCCGGACCGGAGGAGCTGCTGGCGGAGAGGAATCGGTGTGACCCGCTCGGGAACCGGGAGAAGTCGCGGCGGATCCAGCCATCACCTCACGCAATCATGGAGGCTGTTGGCGAAATCAGCGAGGCAGGTGATTGCGGATTGCCCCTCACCCCCGGCCCCTCTCCCCGCCTCACCGTTGAGGTGCTTGCGATCATCGTCCGCGGGGAGAGGGGAGCAAGGAACCGCACCTCTACTCTTCCACTGTGTGCTGTCTCTTCGCTCCCCTCTCCCCGCGAAGACTGATGATTCGAAGCGAGAAGGATGAAGCGGGGAGAGGGGCCGGGGGTGAGGGGCAACGCGGCTCGCGATGAGGCGTGAAATTCGCGCGGATGCTGAGCCATCGAGGCCACTGGTTCGGTGAGAAGCTCCGGGGGAGGGATGCCGACCGCAGCCGTGGGATTTTCACGGCATTTCTGCTGCAGAGACAACGGCTGCGTTGCGGTCCGGTTCGGCTGTGATGCCGTCCGGCCGAGGAGCTGCTGGCGGAGAGGAATCGGTGACCCGCTCGGGAACCGGGAGAAGTCGCGGCGGATCCAGCCATCACCTCACGCAATCATCGAGGCTGTTGGCGAAATCAGCGAGGCAGGTGATTGCGGATTGCCCCTCACCCCCGGCCCCTCTCCCCGCCTCACCGTTGAGGTGCTTGCGATCATCGTCCGCGGGGAGAGGGGAGCAAGGAACCGCACCTCTACTCTTCCACGGTGTGCTGTCTCTTCGCTCCCCTCTCCCCGCGAAGACTGATGATTCGAAGCGAGAAGGATGAAGCGGGGAGAGGGGCCGGGGGTGAGGGGAAACGCGGCTCGCGATGAGGGGTGAATTTCGCGCGGATGCTGAGCCATCGAGGCCACTGGTTCGGTGAGAAGCTCCGGGGGAGAGATGCCGACCGCAGCCCGAGGAATTTTCACGGCATTTCTGCTGCAGAGACAACGGCTGCGTTGCGTCCGGTTCGGCTGAGATGCCGTCCGGACCGAGGAGCTGCTGGCGGAGAGGAATCGGTGTGACCCGCTCGGGAACCGGGAGAAGTCGCGGCGGATCCAGCCATCACCTCACGCAATCATCGAGGCTGTTGGCGAAATCAGCGAGGCAGGTGATTGCGGATTGCCCCTCACCCCCGGCCCCTCTCCCCGCCTCACCGTTGAGGTGATTGCGATCATCGTCCGCGGGGAGAGGGGCCGGGGGTGAGGGGCAACGCGGCTCGCGATGATGCGTGAAACTCGCGCGGATGCTGAGCCATCGAGGCCACTGGTTCGGTGAGAAGCTCCGGGAGAGGGATGCCGACCGCAGCCGTGGGATTTTCAGGGCATTTCTGCTGCAGAGACAACGGCTGCGTTGCGGTCCGATTCGGCTGTGATGCCGTCCGGCCGGAGGAGCTGCTGGCGGAGAGGAATCGGTGACCCGCTCGGGAACCGGGAGAAGTCGCGGCGGATCCAGCCATCACCTCACGCAATCATCGAGGCTGTTGGCGAAATCAGCGAGGCAGGTGATTGCGGATTGCCCCTCACCCCCGGCCCCCCCCGGCCCCTCTCCCCGCCTCACCGTTGAGGTGATTGCGATCATCGTCCGCGGGGAGAGGGGGGCAAAGAGACCGCACCTCTACTGTTCCACGGTGACCCGGACCTCGTCGCCGTTGCCGCGGATCTCGGGGACATACATCGCCTGACCGATCACCGGCAGGGCGTGGAACGTTCCCGGTACCTCGGCCCGGAGGGTGTAGCGGATCTCCCAGATCCCCTGGCCGAGTTGGTCGATGAACATCGCGATCTTCCGGTCGCGCAGCTCCTGGTAGACCGACCGGCTGTCGATCCATCCGTTCCCCGGCGGGCGGACTCCTGCCGCTTTACGCATCACCCCTGCGCCACCATGCTTTTCCTCGGCTTCGGGAGCAGCCAGACGTCTCGCCATCAATGACTGTCCGCTCTGGACCTCGACCGCTTCGAATCCGGCGGGCTTGAGATCCTCGATCAGCAGGTATTCGTAGTCGTTCTTCGCGTCGAGCGTGACCACCACCTCGATCCGATCGCCGCTCGCGACCGTCCCGCCGTCCTCGATCGGCACCCGATCGTACTGGAACCCCTTCAGGAGAGTCGGGTGGGGCTCGAGCCGGAAGTACTGGCGCTTGACGAACAGCTCGTTGCCCCGTGCCCTGACCGGCTCTTCGCGGCTGAAGAACCGCGCTTCGGCCGAGATGTAGAGCGCGCCGTCTCCGGCGGTGCGGCGCACCACCACCTCGTTAGCTCCGTCGCGAATCAGCTCCGACGGCACCGTGAAGCGACTCGGCGCCGAGATCGCCTGCCCCGCGGCAATGCTCTTCTTCGCCACGCTGCGTCCGTTCACGAGGACCTCGTAAGAGACGCCGTTTCGGAGCTCGCCACTGGTCCGGAGGTATTCGTTGAGGGCGAGGATCGCGATGGCCGTGTCGCGCGTATTCGACCACTGCGCACCCCGCCGGTTCTTCACCAGCCAGTTCATCGCCGGCTCGATCAGCCGATGGTCGGGATCGATCGCCGAGAGCGCCCGGAGCGCGAATGCGGTCGATTCGATCGGCCCCTGGTACCAGCGCCACCACGAGCCGTCCGAGCCCCAGTGCGCCGTTCCCATCACCGTATCCGATCCCGATCCACTCCCTCGCACCAGGATCGACTGATCCGGTTTGCGGTCGAGAACCACTCCGTTCTCCAGATTGCGCGCGAGGATTTGCGCCTGGTCATTCAGGCCGTACTGATGGGCGGCCAGAGCGAGGAGGGCGACGCCATACGCGGACATCGCGTCGCGTCGGCCGAAGGCGTTGTCGAACGCCTTTCGCTCCAGCGATCCGGGAGCCGTCCCGCGGGCCGCGGAGAGCGCCTGGAGCATCCAGGACTGCCGTTCCGGGCTGGACTCTTCCTGAACCAGTTGCTGAGCAAGATACTGCACGCCCCGGTCGAGGACGTCGCTCCGAATGTCCGTTCCGGCATCCCTCGCCAACGCCATGCCCCAGACCACGTAGGCGCTCATGAAGCGGTCACTGTCGCCTTCCTTCCACCAGCCCCAGCCTCCATCGCCGTGCTGGAAATCGTACAGACGATTCAGACCTGCTCGCACCATGTCGTCCATCTTCGCCAGATCCTGCTTGCCCTTGCCGTGGGTCTTGTCGGCTGTCCCCGGCTCGATCCCTCCGAAGAGCCGGCCGGCGACGGTGGTTCTGGAGACTCCCAGGTCCGCAAGAGTCTTTGCCACCACGACGGTCGGGAGGAAACGGCTCATGGTCTGCTCGGTGCAGCCGTAGGGGTAGTCGATGAGGTAGGGCATCGCATCGAGCATGGTCACGGCCATGCTCGGGGTGACCTGCACGGTGAGGGTGGTCGAGTCCTTTCGCCGCTCGGCCGGGATCTCCAGCTTCATCGCTGCTTCGCTGCCGCGGACCTTTCCGCCGGTGGCGACCAGCACGTCGATGCCGTGATCCTCGACCGGAAAGCTCTTTTCCATCGCGTCATTCAGTGCGTCGGCCCGCGCGCTGACCCGGAGCCGGGCCTCGCCAGGCTCACGCGCCGAGACGATCCAGTCGATGCGTGTTTCTCCGTTCGGCTCGATCTTCACCGGCCCGGCGGAGGCGTCGGTGCGCCTGCCTCCCGCGACGGCTGCGACGAGATCCAATCCCGCGACGTCGATTCCGGGAGAGGCGGTCAACGGTCGATCCGTATTGTTGTTGATCACCGCGGAGATCATCACCTCATCCCCGACCACGAAGAATCGCGGGGCCTGGAGCCTGACGATCAGCGGCTTCTTGGTTCGTACGCTGGCCGTCGCGATTCCCATCTGGCTGGCTGAGGTCACCCCGCGTGCGGTGGCCCGCCAGGTGGTCAGCGAGTCGGGGAAGGTCACGTCCACGGAAGCCTTGCCATCCGGGCCGGTCACGATGTCCGGCTGCCAGAAGACGGTCGATCGGAAGTCCGAGCGGACGATGACCTCGCCACCGGCAGGTGTCGCCGCGGCGTCCGACACCGCCATCTCCCTGGCGGCGGACTTCATCGCCGGGCTTTCGGCCGTGACCGTGATCGACTGAGCCATCGGCGCCGGAGCAGGTGGGGGCATCGCCCCGACCATGCCTTCCGCGTAGCCGCCGCCAACCTGATTCTGAATCTCATCCTTGGCTTCAACCTCATTTCGTCGCAGGTCCCTGGCCGCAAACCGTTCATCGACGATCTCACCATCCCGTTCGACGTACCGCCGATAGGGATGGAATTCGAAGCTGGAATCGAGACGGACTCCGTGGCCGCGCTTCTGTCCGTAGAACACCTGACGTGGATCTCCGGCCGGATCTTCGCTGATGGTGTAGACCGACTCGTCAGCGACGCCGAGCGCCAGCTCCGTGGCGACAGGATTCCCGTCGACGTCCCTGACCATCAGGTCGAAGCGGCCGGCATCCCGAGGGCGATACTCCTCCTGGCCGGGAGTGATGGTGATGTCGAGGAACTTCTCCACCGGCGGAACCACCAGCTCCTTCTGATCCTGGAAGATCTCGGAGTCGGCGACCATGGTCGACGCGAGGAAGATGTTCGGGATGTGCTCGTCTCCCAGCTTCACTTCGACCAGCTTGACGTTGCCGCTCATGTGGAGTCGCTGGTGGCTGAGAATGGAGTCGGTTTCGACGGTGAACAGGACGTCGCGACCCGACGAGGGAGCCACGATCATCACCGGCACAGTGCGACCGGCGCGAACGCTTTCCTGGTCGAGAATCATCTCGACCCCGCCCTCGTGGTGATATCCGATGCGGCTGGCCGCGACAGACGTGACCCAGGCGGTGGTCTCGGCTTCGACCACATCCCGAGGACGCGGTGAAACCAGTCCGACGGGCCGACTGGTGAAAGCGAATCGATAGTAGCCTTCATGATCCGCCGTGAATCTCACCACGGCGCGACCGGTCGAATCCGTGGTGAAGGACTCGGTCCGGATCTCTTCCTGAAGGTATCCACGTTCGAGCGCGGTCCAGGGATGATGTCCCGGCTCCGGAGGAGGTGGGAAGACACCGATCCGGGCGCGCACCGCCTCCAGTGCATCGCCGGAGATCCGGTTGCCGGCTGGATCGAGCCACACCTCGTGCCACCGTTCGCGGGTGATGCGGACCGTTCCGGTTGCTGCGGCGGGCTGGTCGTTGGCATCGACCGCCTTGAAGGTCACCTCGATCGGATCTCCCGGCCGGTAGAGGTAGTGCTCCGGACGAGCCTCCGCGGCGTAGGGGGCGCGAGTGACCCGGATCGTCTTCGACGCGGCAATCTCACGACGGGAGGCGTCGGTGACCCGAGCCTCGATGGTGTATTCGTAGTCCTGATTCGCGGCGGCCGGAGTGTCGAATGCCACGGTTGCGCGGCCATCGGGTCCGGTCATGAGGGTGACTCGCTCCACTTCCTCACCATTTCCCCGCCAGCGCTGCGGCTGCTGGTCGAAGTACCAGTCGTAGCGCCGCTCGGGCATCCACCAGCGAGCGTAGGGCTGCTGGCGGACGATCACTTCGACCGTCGCATTGGCAACCGGACCGCCGAAGTAGTAGGACGCATCCACCGTCGCCTCCACCCGATCACCCAGCCGGTAGAGCCGCGGATTTCCCGCGGAGTCCTCGGTTTTCACTTCCACCCGGAACTCCGGCAGCTTGTACTCCTCCAGGCGGAAGAGCTCCGCCTGGCCGACCACGCGGCGTCCGTCGGCGGTCTCGAAAACGATCCGGTAGGGACCGAGCGGCATCGACGAATTCAGGGCTAGATCGGCCCAACCGCTGCCGAAGCTGTTCAGCCGGATCTCTCCGTTGCCTGCTTCGCTTCCGCGTGGATCGAGAATTTTCCAGCGAAGCCGGACGCCGGCGGGAACCCGATAGCCCTCGGACGATTCGGTGCGGGCGGTCAGTTTCCAGTGAACCGTCTCATCCGGCCGGTACGCCGGACGATCGGTGAATGCGTAGATCCGCCACGGCTCGTCGCCGGACCGGGAGGTGCGGTAGCCCCAGAACGGCACCACCGCCTGACGATCCTTCCACTGTCCCACCAGCAGCCCCTGTCCGGAGACTCCGGGATCGAACTCGAGCATCGCGACGCCATCGTGATCGGTGGTTGCGCTGTGGTGGAGGATCCGATGTGAGCCGTTCCGGTAGATGGACGTCCAGTCGGCGAGCGTGGCCGAATCGCGAGGTTCTCCGGTGCGGGCATCGACGGCCCAGGCGAGGATGCCGTCGGATGAGGTGCGGGTCGCGATGGCGAGATCGGTGACGAGGATCAGATCGCGCGTGGTGGTGGAGCCGGAACGCGCCTCGAGGAGCCATGCGCCGGGTGAAAGCTTCTCCGCGACGCGAATCTCGTCGCGGCCAGGAGCGTAGCGCCTGGGGACATCGAGGGTGCGCGTCCATCGGACGGTTCTCGCTCCTGCTCGCGGTTCGACCTTCTCGATCCAGTTCGACAGATCGCCTTGTTCCTCGAGGTGGATGTCCCGGATCAGGTCGACGCTGGTGAGCGTGAAACCGACCGTGTGAAGGTTGCGCCACGCCAGTCCGAACCGGATCTCGGATCCGGGAAGAAAGACGTCACCGACACCCAGAGCGAGCGACGGTTCGGTGATGATTTTCAACTGCTGCTCGGCCTCATCGCGCCAGCGGCTCTGGCCCTTCGAGTATTCGCTGACGAGGGTGCGGTAGACCTCGACCGCCCGATCCCAGTCCGGAGTCGCGGAGAAGCCGCCCTCGTCGGTGAACTCCAGATGTCCGGTCCGGCTGAGCCACTGGGCGTAGAAGTAGAGCGCATCGTCCCGCCAGTCGGTCTTCACCTCCGGCGCGATCGCCGCCTCGAAGGAGGTTCGGGTTCGCTCGATCGATGCCGGGTCGTTCCGGTTCGACAGGTTGAGGGCGATCAGATAGTTCACCAGAACCCGGTCGGCCGGATCCTTTGCGATCTTCAGAGCGTTATCGAGGACCTCCAGGGGAATGCTGGATGCCCAGTATCCGCGCGGCGCCCACCCTTGATCGGCCTGATCCGTCGTCGCCTTCCGGATGATCCGCAGATAGCGCTCCCGGGCCAGATCGACATTCCGCGAGCCGGCCCACCAGTCCAGTGCCTGCGAATAGAACTGCCAGGCGCCGCCAAAGTTCCGCCGGCGGGCGCTCCGCTGAAGGTCGCCGAGGGACTCGAGGATTTCCGGCCGGACCGGATCGTCGATCGGCTTTCCGTCGCTGTCGGTCAGCAGTTTCTGAAGCGTCCGCTCCGCCTCCTGCACCGGCGTCTGATCCCGGTCCTCGGGGGCGGCCCGCCACTGGAGATCCGCACGGCGGAACAGGACCCAGCGCTGCTGCTCGGGCGTAAGCCCGTCCAGGTCGATCGCCTGGTATTTCTCCAGTGCCAGTCCCCACGAACCTTCTTCCACCAGCGCTTCCGCGGCGGTGAACCGCCCTTCGGCGGCGGGGGTGACGCGCTGCACCGGAACCGCGGCGAGCGCGGCGAGTGAGGCCAGAATGGCGATGAGAACGACGATCTTTCGCACGGCAATCTCCCTTCAGCTTCTGGGAGTGTAGACACGGGAGGGGCTGAAAAGGAAACCGGAAGGAGAGGATGAAAGGCGAAGCTGCCGGGCGCGACCGTGCGGCGATCGGGGTCTTTGGATAAAATGCGATCCATGAAGGAGTTGACGTTCGATCGTTTCTCGGTAGTGGTTCCTGACGACTGGGAGGAGATTGCCACCCAGCTCGGCCAGGCCGGACTGCCTCCGACGTTCGCCAGGGATGGTGGTGTGGGAGCGCTCCAGGTGCTGGTCAGCGCCAGCCCGAATCTGCTGGTGACCGACCTCCGCAGGATGATGTCGGAGTTCGCGGCCCGTAATGACCTGATCATGCGCGGCGCGGTCACCGAGGAGCGTGGACGGATTACGCTGATTGGCGCGAACTTCCGTCAGGGGCCCTCGGTTCTCCGGATCTGGTATCTCACCGATGGGACTCTGCTGGGACGGGCGACCTACAGTTGCACCACGAGCGATCTCGACTCGGAGCTCAGCGAGTGCGAAGGGATCGTCCGGTCCCTCCGATTCGCGGCTCTCGAGTAGCTCGGAGCTCTCACACCGGCTCTGCCGCGGAGGCGGAGAGCGACCTGCTGCTGCGTTGCGCCTGCTTCGGTTCCTCGAATCGTCACGCCTGCGCCGTCGAAGCTGCGCGAGTCTGCCTCCGGAACGCTCTCGACCCTCTTGCGACGAGACAATGTGAGAAATCCGGGCTAGGATTCGTGCCCGGAGGTTTGAATGAAGCTGGTTGAATGCGTACCGAACATTTCCGAGGGCGTCCGGTCGGACGTCTATGACGCTGCCGCCGCGGCCGCGGCATCCGTCGACGGCGTCACTCTGCTCAACATCGATCCCGGCGTGGAGACCAACCGGACGGTGATCACGTTCGTCGGTTCTCCCGACGCGGTGGTCGAGGGAGCCTTCCGGCTGATCGAAAAGCGGTTGCGGCCATCGACATGAGTCGCCACCGGCGGCGCGCATCCTCGTATGGGTGCGGTCGACGTGGTTCCCTTCGTTCCGGTTGCGGACGTGACCATGGAGGAATGTGCCGAGTTGGCCCGCCGTCTGGGTGAGCGGGTGGGCAGGATCTCGGGGTGCCGGTCTACCTCTACGAATACGCGGCATCCGCGGACTACCGGCAGAACCTCGCGGCGGTTCGTGAGGGTGAGTACGAAGGGCTGGCGAAACGGATCCCGACGGATCGGTGGAAGCCGGATTTTCGGCCCGCCGAGTTCAATCCCCGCTGCGGAGCGACGGCGATCGGAGCGCGAAAGTTCCTGGTGGCCTACAACGTCGACCTCAACACCATGGACAAGCGGCTGGCGAATCGCGTGGCGTTCGACATCCGCGAAAAGGGGCGGACGAAGAAGGACGAGAAGGGAAAGCCGGTGCTCGACGAGAAGGGTGAGCAGGTCTGGGAACCGGGCATTCTGAAGGCGGTCAAAGCCGTCGGTTGGACCATCCCGGAGTTCGGCTGCGCCCAGGTGTCGATGAATCTGACCGATCTCGACGTCACGCCCTTTCACGTGGCATTCGACACCTGTGAAGAGCGGGCGAACGCGCGCGGTCTGCGGGTCACCGGATCCGAACTGGTGGGGCTGGTCCCTCGCTCGGTGCTGCTCGATGCGGGACGCCACTACGTGACGCGAATGGGGCGGTCTCCGGGGATCCCCGAGTCCGCTCTGATGAACATTGCAATCCGCTCGCTCGGGCTCTCGGAGGTCAAGCCGTTCGACCCCTCCGAACGGGTGATCGAATATCGTCTGGCCCAGCCGGCGCCGCTGGTGTCGATGAGCCTCCGCGGATTCGCGGACGAGCTGTCCAGCGACTCCCCGGCGCCAGGAGGTGGATCGGTTGCGGCCCTCGCCGGCGCAATGGCCGCAGGTCTCGCCGCGATGGTTTCGAACCTCACTCATTCGAAGCAGGGGACGGAGGCAAGGCATCCGGATTTCGAGCGGATTGGCATCCGGGCGCAGCAGCTCAAGGACGAGATGCTTGCCGCGGTCGATGCCGATACCGCCGCCTTCGACCAGTTGCTCGATGCGATGCGGATGCCGCGAGGAACGGACGAGGAGAAGTCGGCTCGCGATCAGGCGATGATCGACGCGACGGTGGCCGCAATCGAAATCCCCCTCGGCGTGCTCGAGCGTTGCCCGGAGGTGATCGAGCTGTGCCGTGAGATCGCGGAGATCGGGCTGCAGGCTTCGCTCTCGGATGCAGGGGTCGGCGTTCAGATGGCACGTGCCGCCGCCGCAGGTGCGTATCAGAACGTCTGCATCAACATGGCCGGCCTGACCGACAGGAAGAAGGGGAAACAGCTCCTCGATCGCGCGGACCAGGCCTGGACCCGTACGAAGGATCTGCATCAGGCGGGTGAGGCGGAGATTCTGGACAAGCTTCGGGGGGAGGCGGTGAGAGGTGAGAGGTGAGAAGTGAGAGGTGAGAGGTGAGATGACGGCCCGTGGGGGTCCGACGTCTCGTCCGATACCCGGTTTGCCGCGCCATAGCCTTGCGGAGGCGGGGGGCGTCCTCCCCCCGGCCCCTCTCCCCGCTTCACCCTTCTCGCTTCGAATCATCTGTCTTCGCGGGGAGAGGGGAGCGACGAGACAGCACACCGTGGAAGAGTAGAGGTGCGGTTTCTTGCTCCCCTCTCCCCGCGGACGATGATCGCAATCACCTCGACGGTGAGGCGGGGAGAGGGGCCGGGGGTGAGGGGCAATCCGCAATCACCCGCCTCGCTGATTTCGCCAACAGCCTCCATGACCCCGTGAGGGGATGGCTGGATCCGCCACAACTTCTCCCGGTTCTCGACGCGGACCAGCCGATTCCTCTCCGCCAGCAGCTCCTCGGAAATGCCGTGAAAGACCACGGCTGCGGTCGGCATCTCTCCCCCGGGTTTTTCACCGAACCAGTGGCCTCGATGGCTCAGCATCCGCGCGAGTTTCACACATCATCGCGAGCCGCGTTTCCCCTCACCCCCGGCCCCTCTCCCCGCTTCACCCTTCTCGCTTCGAATCATCACTCTTCGCGGGGAGAGGGGAGCGACGAGACAGCACACCGTGGAAGAGTAGAGGTGCGGTTTCTTGCTCCCCTCTCCCCGCGGACGATGATCGCAATCACCTCGACGGTGAGGCGGGGAGAGGGGCCGGGGGTGAGGGGCAATCCGCAATCACCCGCCTCGCTGATTTCGCCAACAGCCTCGATGATCCGGCAGGTGATGGCTGGATCCGCCACAACTTCTCCCGGTTCTCGACGCGGACCACGCCGATTCCTCTCCGCCAGCAGCTCCTCGGAAATGCCGTGAAAGACCACGGCTGCGGTCGGCATCTCTCCCCCGGGTCTTTTCACCGAACCAGTGGCCTCGATGGCTCAGCATCCGCGCGAGTTTCACACATCATCGCGAGCCGCGTTTCCCCTCACCCCCGGCCCCTCTCCCCGCTTCACCCTTCTCGCTTCGAATCATCATTCTTCGCGGGGAGAGGGGAGCGACGAGACAGCACACCGTGGAAGAGTAGAGGAGCGGTTTCTTTGCTCCCCTCTCCCCGCCGACGATGATCGCAAGCACCTCGACGGTGAGGCGGGGAGAGGGGCCGGGGGTGAGGGGCAATCCGCAATCACCCGCCTCGTTGATTTCGCCAACAGCCTCGATGATCCGGCAGGTGATGGCTGGATCCGCCACAACTTCTCCCGGTTCTCGACGCGGACCACGCCGATTCCTCTCCGCCAGCAGCTCCTCGGAAATGCCGTGAAAGACCACGGCTGCGGTCGGCATCTCTCCCCCGGTCTTTTCACCGAACCAGTGGCCTCGATGGCTCAGCATCCGCGCGAGTTTCACACATCATCGCGAGCCGCGTTTCCCCTCACCCCCGGCCCCTCTCCCCGCTTCACCCTTCTCGCTTCGAATCATCATTCTTCGCGGGGAGAGGGGAGCGACGAGACAGCACACCGTGGAAGAGTAGAGGTGCGGTTTCTTTGCTCGCCTCTCCCGGCGGACGATGATCGCAATCACCTCGACGGTGAGGCGGGGCGAGGGGCCGGGGGTGAGGGGCAATCCGCAATCACCCGCCTCGCTGATTTCGCCAACAGCCTCGATGATCCCGTGAGGGGATGGCTGGATCCGCCACAACTTCTCCCGGTTCTCGACGCGGACCACGCCGATTCCTCTCCGCCAGCAGCTCCTCGGAAATGCCGTGAAAGACCACGGCTGCGGTCGGCATCTCTCCCCCGGTCTTTTCACCGAACCAGTGGCCTCGATGGCTCAGCATCCGCGCGAGTTTCACACATCATCGCGAGCCGCGTTGCCCCTCACCCCCGGCCCCTCTCCCCGCTTTACCCTTCTCGCTTCGAATCATCACTCTTCGCGGGGAGAGGGGAGCGACGAGACAGCCCACCGTGGAAGAGTAGAGGTGCGGTTTCTTTGCTCGCCTCTCCCACGAAGGCAGGATCCTTCGCGACCCACCGCATGGGCTTCGACGCAGTTTCCGGCGCCGGGGGTCCTGCGCGACATTACCCGAAGAGCTTGAGGAAGACGACATTTGCCACGAATCCGTCCTGGGCGTTCGGGCCGATGCTCTTGCCGAGGTCGAGTTGCAGCAGCGTTCCCCACGGTCCGATGGTCTGACCGCCGATCCCGACGCCCTGGAACGGTTCGCGGCTGAAGCCTGCCGCAGCGTCGTCCACCAGCGCCAGGTCGTAGAACGTCTCCAGCCGGAACTGATCGGAGAAGACGAAGCCATACGAAAGGTGGGCGAACACTGCCTGCTCCGCTCGCACCGAGCCCGACTGGATTCCCCTCACCCGCTGCGACCCGAAAAAGCCGAGCTCGTATTTCGAGAACCGGTCGAGATTCTGGCCGTCGACGTAGACGAGAGAGATTCCCACCCGTTCGAACTTCGGGAGATCGAATGCCTTTCCGATCGTCAGCCCATATTTCGAGTAGCTTTTCTGTGCCTCGTCGTACTCCGAGAGATCTCCCCACGGCTTCCATTCGGTCCGGGTACCGTACTCGTAGAAGCCGGAGAATGACCAGCCGTGACGGTCGTACTCCAGATTCAGCGCCGGACTGAAGATCACGGTGTCGCTGGGCACTTCGAATCCCGCGTCGGTGGTGTCCGCACGCTGAAAGCTGACATGCGAGATGCCCAGCGAGAGGTCCGCTTTGCCGAACCCGAGAAAGGGATGTCCGATGCGCCCGGTGAGGTTCACCGGGAGTGTCTTGACCGCTTCACCCTCGGTTTCCACACCGTCGCGGTACATCGTGTTGAGAAATGGAACGGCCAGGCCGAACGCGTCGACGCCGGCATTCGCCCGCGTTCCGAGGAAGCTCGGGTCGGTCAGATTGGCGGCGACGATGACCCCGGCGAAGAACACGTTGCTCTGCAGTCCGCGTCCCGCCACGTCGAAGTTGAAGTAGTCGATGCCACCCAGCGGAATCACCGGGAACTCGAGTCCGTCGTCATGGTGAATGCCGCCCAGCATGAAGAGCCGCGACTTGTCGAAGCCTTCCTTCACCACCCGGTCTCCGTCCGCGGTCTTTTCCAGATAGCGCAGCCCGCGCTCGGTGTCCCGCACCATTCGTGCGTTGCTCTGACTGGCCTGTCGATGAAGCTCCGCGAACTCCGGAGGATCGATCCTGAAATCGGAGAACGCGGTATTCCTCACCACCACGGTCGCTCTCCCGGCGGTGGAGAGAACCTGTTGTGCGCCAACCCGAGTCGGAAGCCAGAGGACTCGACGACGGCAGCGCCTCGTTCGCCTCGGATGGAGTCATCAGCCGGTGGCTGGTGCGATCGAATGGCTGAAACTCCACCCGCTCCTCATTCGACAGCACCTCGCCGGAGAGGTTGAGCTGGATCATCGAGATCCCCACCCGTGACCAGGTGTGGGCGTCGATCCAGACCGTGCCCCGATACAGCGGCAGTCCCTCGGGGGCATCCGCCGGCGGCCGGAACGCGACCTCCCAGGTCTCGTACCCGTTGAGCACGGTCTTCCGGACCAGCTCGTAGTGGTAGTCCTTCGTCAGGTGGATGTCGAGCGGCAGACGGCTGACCTTCTCCGGCTGGATCAGCGGAAGCTCCGGGATCTTTCCGTACTTCCAGCGGACTCCGTTGACATAGAAGTCCTGCCAGACCCAGTCGGAGAGGCCCTTGTCGAAGAAGTGATCCCCGGCGATGGTGGCCTCCAGGGTCTGCGCCGCATCGCCGAGCTCGAAACGAAGGCTGGTCTGGTTGCGTGCGACATACGGCGGCCGCTCAGTCTCCTGGAATGACCACTGCGCCTGGTGGTTCCGGATGATCTCCTCGACCGGAAGGAGCTTCTGCCCGACTACGTCGACCGACTCGCGGGTGATGCTGGCGTCGGTCATCTGCGGCCGGTCGAGGCTCAGCAGAAAACCGCTGTCGCCCGGCCGGATGCCGACGAGGTAGCGTCCCCGCGCCTTTCCCGTGTCGGTGATCGCCTGCTCACCCGAGGCTTCGATCCGTCTCGGGTTCGAGAAATCGCTGTTGGAGAGGCTGACGATGGTGGAGCTCGCGGTGTTCCCCGGAGGGATCACCATGGTGCGCAGGTCTTTGCCTCGAACGAAGGCGTACGCGCTCTGGTCGAGTTTCGCTCCGGAGGCGTCGAGGATCTCGATGTCCGCGGAACGATCGAATGAATAGTCGCCGCTGAGCGCCTGGTTGAATGCGGAGATCGAGGGGGCGGTCCGAGGGTCGGCGTCGAGAAAGGCGACAACCGCGCCGTTCGCCAGCGGGCCGGCCAGGTCGTAGAGCGGGTTTGCGCTCTTCCGTTCGACCCTGGCGACCACCCGCTTGACCGGATCGTGCTCGATCAGCCAGAGGACGGCGTCGCTCACCTGATCGGCGGAAACCAGCAGGTTGTCGAAGTAGGGGCCGGCCCCATTGTCGTAGAGCGCCTGGAGGGTATCCAGAGAGTCCGGATCCACCAGAATCTTCGCGGCGAGATTCCGTCCCTGCAACGTGGTGGAGAACCTCTTGAGTGCGTAGGCCTCGAGGGCACCGGAATCTGCAGTCCATCGGATTCCGAATCCGAGGAGCGGTCCCTCGCCGGCGATGAGATCGACGAGAGTGGTCACTCGAGCGTCGACCTGATCGATCGCCGCTCCCGGTGCGACATCGAACGGGATGATGAGCACCGTTCTTGCTGTCTGCTCGGCAGAGAGCGTCCGCAGGTTCGTCTGGATGTCCGAAGGATTCGACAGAAGGAGTAGGGTTGGAATCGGCGGCTCCGGCATCTGGTCGGCGGAGATGATGATTCCTCCACAGGTCGAGCACCAGGCGGAATCCTCGGCGTACAGAACCGGAGAAGCGAGCAGGAGGACGAGAATCAGCGTCGTCAGAAAACGGTGCATGAGGACCTTTCGAACTGGACGTTGCGGGGAAGCGGTCGGGCAGCGACAGGTAACGTCCGACCCGGGCTCGAAATTCTTCCGAACAGGTGGTGGTGAGTGACGGAAACGACTCGGGGAGCGATCTACTACAACCCGAGCTCGGGCTCGAACGAGCCGGAGCTCGCGGGAGAGCTGTCTCGCCGCGGAGCGGAGGCCTCGCTCGACCTCGTCGCTCTCGACGGCCGGGTCGACCTCGAGAGTGACGTCGCGCGGAGACTGGATGAACGGCAACGGCTCTTCATCGCCGCGGGAGGGGATGGCACCATCCATCACCTGATTCAGCGCCTGATCGGGACCGACGCCACCCTTGGGGTGCTTCCCCTGGGGACCTTCAATCACTTCGCCCGGGACATCGGAATCCCGGCCGACTGGCGGGAAGCGCTGGACGTTGCGATCCGAGGTGAGGCGCGCCAGATCGATACCGGGAAGGTCAACGATCGCTACTTCCTCAACAACATCTCGCTCGGGTTGTACCCGGAGATGGTGAAGCTCCGGGAGGATCTGCGGGCGACTCACAGCAAGTGGGTGGCTTACCCGATCGCGACCTGGATGGCGATGAAGACGCTCCATCACATCTCGATCATCCTCGAATCGCCGCCGCACTACGACGTGATCCGGACCCCGCTCTTTTTCATTTCCGCCAACCCGTACGATCTTGGCCGGACCGGAGTCCTCGCCCCCCGCCGCAACCTCGAAGGGGGGAAGCTCACCGTCTACTGGATGAACGACACGTCCAGGACCGGCCTGGTCCGGATGATGGGCCGGTACTTCCGCGGGCGGCTCAGCAGTGGAAAGCAGTTTCGCCTGCTCCAGGTCCCTGACCTGACGCTCCACGCTGCACGCCGTGAGCTGAAGCTCGGCATGGACGGGGAGCTGTTTTCGGTGAAGCCCCCGCTCCGGATCTCGATCGTTCCAAGCTCGCTTCTCGTCCGCGTTCCGGCAGACCGCTGAGCAAAGTGACCATCCCCGGCCGTTCCCAGGTTTCCGTCATCCTGAGCGCCCGAGCTCGCGTCGAAGTCCATGCGGTGGGTCGCGAAGGATCTTGCTTTCGTCACGGTCGAGAGAACGAGACGCGGGAAGGTTTGCCGATGCTCGTGGAATTGTCGATATAATCCCCGACCTTTCAGGGGAGACCATGCTTACGAGAATCCAGGATCTGTCACAGCACATCGGAGAGAGCGTCGAGATCGCGGGCTGGCTGTACAACAAGCGCGGCTCGGGCAAGCTGCAGTTCCCGATCATCCGGGACGGAAGCGGCTACCTGCAGTGTGTCGTCTCCAGGCGCGACGTCGAGGAAAGCACCTGGGATGCGGTGAGCAACGCCACCCAGGAATCGAGCATTCGAGTCCGGGGCGTGGTCCGCGCCGAGGAGCGTGCTCCCGGCGGTGTGGAACTGCACGTCGAGTCGTTCGAGGTCGTCCAGCGCACCGAAGACTACCCGATCACTCCAAAGGAGCATGGGACCGCGTTCCTGATGGAGCGTCGCCACCTCTGGTTCCGCTCCTCGAAACAGCATGCGGTACTTCGGGTGCGGAGCGAAGTCGAACAGGCCATTCGCGATTTTTTTTACGAGCGCGACTTCGTCCTGATCGATTCACCGATTCTGACCCCGGCGGCCTGCGAGGGAACCTCGACTCTGTTCGAGACCGACTATTTCGGAGAGACCGCCTACCTTTCGCAATCGGGTCAGCTCTATCTCGAGCCGGCCGCGGCGGCCTTCGGCAAGGTCTACTGCTTCGGACCGACCTTCCGGGCGGAGAAGTCGAAGACCCGGCGCCACCTGATGGAGTTCTGGATGGTGGAGCCCGAGGTGGCGTTCCTCGAGTTTCCCGGCCTGCAGGATCTCGCCGAGGAATTCGTCGAATCCATCGTGGCGCGGGCTCTGGACCGTTGTCAGGAAGAGCTCAAGACCCTGGAGCGGGATGTTTCGAAGCTGGAGAACGTTCGCCGGCCGTTTCCTCGGATTCCCTATCGCGAAGCGATCGAGATCCTGGCGAAGAAGGGGATGGACGTCAAGTTCGGCGACGACCTCGGCGGCGACGAGGAGACCGCGCTGGCGGAATCGTTCGACCGGCCGGTGATGGTCTCGGGATATCCGGCGGCGATCAAGGCGTTCTACATGCAGCCTGACCCGAACGATCCGGAGACGGCGCTCGCGCTCGACATGCTGGCCCCGGAGGGGTATGGAGAGATCATCGGCGGCTCGCAGAGAATCCATGATCACGACCTGCTGCTCCAGCGCATTCAGGAGCACGACCTGCCGGTCGAGGCGTTCCAGTGGTATCTGGACGTCCGGAAGTACGGGACCTTCCCGCACTCCGGCTTCGGAATGGGAATCGAGCGCTGCGTCTCCTGGATCTGCGGGATCAAGCATCTCCGCGAAGCGATTCCCTATCCGCGGATGCTGAACCGCATCTATCCGTAGGGGGGCGGACAGGCGGGACCCGTCTTCCGGGAGAAGTGTTTCCGCTTAACGGGGTCGCTTGAGCCCGAGGGTTGAAACTTTCTGGTGCAGATGGGTTCGCTGGATGCCGAGAAGCTGAGCCGCGTGGGTCAGGTTCCAGTTCGTCCGCAGCAGAATTCGCTCGAGATAGTCGCGCTCGCATTGAGCCTTGAATGTGCGCAGCGGAACGACCGGTGCCGTCACCGGAGGAAGAATCGGAAACACATCCCCCTCCCGGGGATGCAGCACACCTGAAGGAAGCTGATCCGGTGTGATCGGGTTGGTCCCGAAAACCGAAAGGCGCTCGCAGAGGTTGCGGAGCTCACGGACATTTCCCGGCCAGCCGTACTGCTCGAGCCGCTCGATCACCTCCGCGGTGCAGTCGAGGGCCGGCCGCTGGTTCATCCGGCATGCACTTTCCAGGAAATGCCGGACGAGCAGAGGAACGTCCTCGGTTCGTTCCCGCAGTGGCGGGATCGCGATGGGTACCGTCGAGATCCGGTAGAAGAGGTCCTCCCGAAATCGACCGTCCCGAACCATCGTCTGGAGGTCCTGATGGGTCGCGGTAATCAACCGGATGTCGACCTTGCGATCCGTCTGGTCGCCGACGCGCCGCACCTTCCCATCCTCCAGCACCCGAAGCAGGCGCGACTGGAGCGGGTAATCCATGTCACCGATCTCGTCGAGAAACAGCGTCCCTCGATGGGCCGCCTCGAACAGCCCTGCGCGCGTGGTCCGTGCGTCGGTGAAGGCTCCCCGGACGTGACCGAACAGCTCGCTCTCCACCAGATGGGTCGGAATCGCCGCACAATTGATCTTCACGAACGGCTGTCCCGAGCGGGGGCTGAGCCGGTGAATCGCCTCTGCGACCAGCTCTTTTCCCGTGCCGCTCTCGCCGGTGACCAGGATTCGAGCCGAGGTCGGGGCGACTTTTTCGATGGATTCGCGGAGCTCGGCGATCGCCGGCGAGCTCCCGAGAATTCCGAGGTGGTCCCGTGCGGGAAAGCGGAGCTCATCCAGCTTACGCCGGATCCGAAAGTGCTCCAGGCAGTTCTGGACGGAGTGAGAGAGCCGTTCACGGCTGAACGGTTTCTCGATGAAGTCCCACACACCCAGCCGCAGAGCCTCGACCGTTTCGGAAATCGAGGCCTCGCCCGAAACCACGATCGTCGGGGGAAGCGTTCCTTCGCTGCCGAGCGCGGCGCACCAGCTCCACACCCGAGCAGCCAGGGAGGCGAACGTCCAGCAGGAGGATGTCGGGCCGCATCGGGCTGGTCTCGTTCCAGGCGTCGAGTGCCTCTTCAGCCGAGCCGAACGCCCGGGCCGCGGATCCTTCGTCGCGGAGCTGAAGTGTCATCGTGCCGCGGAGGACCGGGTCGTCTTCCACGATCCAGATCAGACTCATGGTCGATCTCCGGAGATGCGCGGAAAAAGCAGCCGGAAGATCGTGCCGTCCGGACCGGTGGAAACGAGCTCCAGATCCCCCTGGTGATCGAGCATGATTTTCCGCGCGATGGCCAGACCGAGGCCCATGCCGTCCCCGGGCGGACTGGCCGTGTTGTATGGCTCGAACAGCCGATCGAGGATGAGAGCCGGAATGCCCTCCCCTTCATCCCGGTGAAGAATGAACACCAGATCATCCTCTTCGCCGGAGGAGATGTGAATCCGGCCGCCACGCGGCATCGCCCGTGCGCTGTTCGTGCACAGGTTCGCCAGAACCCGCCGGATCAGATCGGGATCGAGCTCCGCAACGCAGTCTCCGGCGGCCTTTCGGTCGATCCGAATGCCCCTCCATGCATCCTGAAACGTGGTGCAGAACTCGTCCACAAAGGGTGCGAGCCTGACGGTGCGCCGCTTGGGCTCCCCGATGGTTCCGAACGAGGAGTACTCGCGGGTGAAGCGACGAAGCGCTTCCAGTTCGCTGCGAACCGAATCGATGAGCGTATCGGTGTCGCTTTCCGGAGTGGGATGACGGGCCGCGTCCGCGAGGCGTTCGACGCCGAGTTGCAGCGAGGTCAGCGGGGTCCGGATCTCGTGCGCGTGCCGTCGCGCCGCCTCCTGCCACGCCTGGAGGTGGCGTAGCGTTTCGATGCGACGGCGATCCCGCAGCATCACCCGGGAGGCTTCCTCGATCATTCGTCCGATGCGGCCGACAGTATCCGCGGAGCGGTCGCCGATCCTGACCTCGCGGTTCCCCTCCGACAGCCGGTTCAGGGCTGTCCGGATCGCGGCGAGACGATGGTCCTGGCGACGGCGCTCGAAGAGGTACCAGGAGGAGATGACCAGCAGTCCGGTGAAGAAGATTCCGATCAGGATCAGATCGTAGCGGCGGGTCATCGTTTCCCGGTTGAGCTCGAGAATCGCGAGGCGTGTTTCCAGCCGGTGCAGACTTTCGAACCGGTCCCGATAGGTACTTCGATGGTCCGGGTCGAGCTCCGCGAGCCGTTTCTGATCTCCGAGTGAGCCGCTCACCGCGTCGCGTACGTCGGGATGGAGCGAGAACGCGAGCCAGGTGGATGCGAGCCGGTGTTGAAGGGCGTACAGTCCGAGTCCCGTCGCGAGCGACAGAATCACGACAGCCATCAGGGTTCGAGAAGTACTCATGGTCCGAATCCAATCGTCCAGCGGTAGGTGAGTACGGAACGTGCCCCGATCGAGGTCGCGATGAGCGCATCGACGATGGGTCCTCCGGCCGGCTGGGTTCCCGAAGCCGCCGTGCCGGATCGCGAACTGAGGCCCGCCGCTTCCCCCATCCACTCCCGTGTCTCCTGTTCCTCGGATGGCGAGTAGGGAAGCACTCGAAGCTCGAGGGTCAGTTTCCCCCGGACATCCGGGCCGACGGCGAAGAGGCTGAGGGGCTGATCCTTCCACCAGGTTTCGAGATCCTGCAGAGTGCCGATCCGCAGCAGTTTTCCACGACCGGTTCGATTGACGATCCGAGCGAGATAGGTTTCGTCCCACAGATCCCACCGGATCTCGATGCGGGCCTGCCGGGCGTGCCGGCGGAACTTTGCATCCACCAGAAAGGTGGTCGTCAGGCCGGAGTCGAGCTGATCCCGGACGATCTCCTTGTGCAGGAGGTCCTGGGGCAGGGTGATCGCGATTGCGTCTCCCAGACGGCGCACCTCCGGAGCGTCGAGCGCACGTACCGGAAGCGGCAGGGCCGCGAGGAAAACGAAGATGAAGGTGCACCGCTTCATCTTCCGAGCCTCAGTGATTCTCCAGGCTGTGGGGCTGGGAATGCCGAGCCGCCCCGCTCGGACCATGCCTCATACGTGGCCTGAATCCGGATCAGCCCCCAGCCGTTGCGGAAGGAGATACCCGCCCCGAGTCCCAGACTGTCGAAGTGAACGTCGGAGGTCTCGAACCGGGCGAGCTCGGCGAAGGTCTCCCAGCGGAAATACCCCTCGCGATGCGTCTGCTCGGGGCTCCAGAAGCTGTCGGAGTAACCGAGCCGAACCGTGCCATCCCTTTGTGACGGACGAGATTCCGCGGACGACATCGGCTCGAGCCCGCTGGCCCTGCTCCGAGTCGTTCCGAGTCCGATCCTGGTCTCCACGGAGCCCTGACCGAAGACCGGCCAGTGACGAGCGGCAAGAAGATGAAGGTGTGTCTGCCGGACCTTCTGCGTCCGGACCACGCTGCTCCCCGGTGCGGTCTGGATGATCGGATTCGAGGCATCGGAAAGCCCGACGCCCGCGGTGACGAGGGTGCCCTCGATCGGCGCGAATGGATCATCGGTGGAGTCGTAGATCCAGCTCAGATCGCCGACCGTTTCGAGCCGGTGAACGGCGGTTCGCTCGAGATCCGTACAGCACTGGAATCGGAGGTCGAATTTCGAGGAAACGTGAAATGCACTCAGACGAAGAGCCTGGTTGCCACGGATCGGGATGGAGAGGGTCACTGCCTCGGCGAGATTCTCGCGATCATTCGAGTTCGACTTCCTTCTGCACGTTGAGGTTCAGCAGCCCGCCTCGTCCGAACAGGTTGTAGCGATTCAAACCTGCGTTGACCACGCCGTAACCGTTGAAGCCCGTTCCCACAGAGGCATAGGCTTCACTGGAGGATCCGAGAAACCAGCGATGGCCCGCTTCCAGTCCCTCGGTCGTGTCGCCCCCCTCGAGGATGTTTCCGCCGATCTGGAAGAACCAGAGACGGGTCTCGATCACCTTCAGAACCAGGACGTAGCGGCCGCGTTCGGAGCCCTTTTCGAGGGACAGCTCGGCGCCGATGATGAACGGCAGGCGGCGAACCCGGTTCGCCGCATCGTGGAGCTCGGACTCGCTGTAGGTGCGCCCCTCATGGAGACGCGCCTCGGCAAGCACGACCTCCGGAGAAACGTGCTGAAGGTTTCGTACGTCGACCTTCTCGATGAAAAAGCCCGTATCGTCGGCGCGGGTTCCCGCCGGAATCAGAGCGAGGAGCAAGAGGAAAACGAATGGAAATCGGTGTCGCATGAAGGCCTCCCTGCCGCGGCGAATCGTCAGTGATGTGCCGCCGGTCGAGGTCCTCCATGAGGCGAGCGAGGTGCCAGGCAGCGGTCGCGTCCGGCCGGGAGAGCGAAAGCGGTGACAGGTCTTTCTGGCGCAATACGTTACGTGCGATGCGACAATCCATGACGGGCCTCGGGGTTCGGGCCTCGAGTGTCTGGTTTCTCATACACCAGACTGTCTGCTTTTGTCGACAGGAATGTGGAGAGCAGGACCGAGTCGGCCGGGACCGGTCGATCGCCACGACGGATTGCGAGAGAGAGAATACGTCTTGAATCCGGAGTCTGGAATCAGGTCTACTGATCACCCGGCTCTGCGACAGCATCATGTGGCTCGGGAGACGGGTGTCGTGGCAGGAGGTCAGTCATCCAATCATCTTTGACGCAATCCATCGGTGCGGTATCAGAGCATCCGGCTTCTGTGCTGGACCAGTTCGCATTCAGGGTCAGCGAAGGGCCGGATCGGCCGGCTCTGCTGACCTCTTCAGGAACGACGAGCTACGCCGAGCTGGAGGAGCGGTCGAGCCGGATCGCGGGTGCGCTGGTGGCGCTGGACCCGGCAGGGAGCAGGCCGGTCTTCATCCTGCTCGAGGATCCGGCCGCGGCAGTGACGGCATTCATCGGGGTTCTGAAGAGCGGCCGGTTCGGGACGATTCTCGACCCGTCGTTTCCCCCTGACCGGATCGACCGGATGGCTCGGGTCGCTTCACCCGCGGCGTGGGTGGTCGAGTCGTCCACGGCGCAGCTCTGCCGCGATGGAGCTCCCCGGCTCGAGATCCCGGAGGCGCTCGCCGCCGCGGTTCCGGATGCATTGCCGGCGGTCGATCCTGATGATCCGCTCCTGATCATGTTCACGTCCGGCTCGACGGGCGTACCGAAAGCGATTCTGCGGACCCACGGAGACCTCGCGGCGCAGTTGAATTTCGATGCACCATACAACGCCTGGCCCTGCCGGGTCGGGATCTTCCACAGTCTGTCGACGGCCGGAGGCATTCTGGGCGTTCTCCCGGTCCTGATGCGTGGCGGCGCCGCCGGGTTCTATCCTCTTCGCCAGGGCCACCTGCTCGGGCTGGCCCGGTGGATCAATGAGGTTGGACTCACCGCGATGATGGTTCAGCCGTCCCTGTTCCGTCACCTCCTGAGCGCGGCAGGCTCCGACAGCCGCTTTGCGACGGTCCAGGACGTGTTTCTGGCGGGCGAAACAATCACCCGGGAAGAGCTGGTCCTTTTCCGCGAGCGGTTTCCCGCGGAGGCGAAGCTGTGGATCATGTATGCCCTGACCGAGGCGGGAGCGATCAGCCATTGGGTCGTGCCGCCCGACTTCGTTCCCGATGATGATCGCATTCCAGTGGGCATGCCGGTTCCGGGGGTTCGGGTGCGGATCGAGGGGCCGGTGGGGCAGGAGATGCCACCCGGCCGGAGTGGCGAGATCGTCGTCAGCATCCCATTTCCCCTGCGCCTTCTGGACGACGGCAAGGTCCTGATCGCGAGTGAGGCGGACCGCCGTCGCCCCGACTCGTGGATTGTGCGGACCGGCGATCTCGGGACGTTCCGAAACGACGGCGCTCTGGTACACCTCGGCCGGAGAGACCGCCAGATCAAGATTCGGGGGAACCGGATCGATCCCGCCGAGATCGAGCTGGCGCTTCTGGCGGATCCGGTGGTGCGGGAGGCGGCGGTGGTCGGCAAATCCTCCGCCGGCGGGGAGACGACACTCGTCGCGTACGTGACCACCCGGGTTGCGGCGACGCCGGCGGGCATCCTTTTCCGCGCGAGGCTGCGCCTGCCTCTCCCCATGGTCCCGTCGGCCGTTCACGTGCTCGACCAGCTTCCGCTGGCGCCGTCGGGAAAGACGGATTGGCGTGCGCTGGAAGCGCAGGTTGATCAGCCGTCCCTCTCGGCGATGAAGAGACCGGCCGACCCGGGCACTCTCGAAGCCGAGCTGACGGATCTCTGGTCGCGGCATCTCGGGCTGGCGCAGATTGGACTGGATGACGACTTCTTCCAGATCGGTGGCGATTCGATGATGGCGGCGCATATCTTCGGCGAGCTCGAGCAGCGGCTTGGAAGAGAGGTGCCGATGTCGATGCTCGTCACCGCACCGACCGTCGCCGGCCAGGCCGAGGTGATCCGCCGGGACGTGCTCGGTTTCCGGATCGCCGTGGCGATCGGAAAGGCAGCCCCGGACGCGCCGACGTTGTTCTGCATCGCTGGTGGCGGGGGAAACATCATCGGGTTCCGCCCACTCGCCGATGCTCTCGGGGAGCGGGTCAATCTGTACGGGCTCCAGTCTCCGTTTCTCCAGGATCCGGATCTTCCGCCGGATCTGATCTGCGCCGCGACCCGCTGCATCGAAGCGGTGAAGGAGGTACAGCCGAGCGGACCGTACCGGCTGCTCGGGAACTGTATCGGTGGCTACATGGCGTGGGAGATCGCTCGGCAGCTCACCGCCGCGGGCGGGAGCGGTCGCCTCTCGGTCTGGTGGATTCTCATGCGAGATCCTCGATCCGCGCGAGCGTCTCCCGGATTGGTCAGGTGATTCTCTGGGGACTGCGAAAGCCTCGGGAACGACTCCCGCAGATCCGCCGTGCAGTTGGCGGAGCGCTGCGGGAAGCCGCCGGCTGCAAGCTCTGCTGCAGCCCCTCAGCCAGGCGCCAGAGATTCCGGAGCGCTCGAGGAAAGCAGCGCGGGTCGGAGCAATCGCGATGAGGAAATATCGGATCCAGCCGTACGACGGAGCGGTGACGCTTCTTCCTGCGGAGGAGGGATTTCGCAAGTTGAGCTATCGTGAGGATCTGGGTTGGACGCCCTACTGCCGCAGTGCACCGCAGATTCATCTGATTCCCGGTGACCATCTGACGGTCCTTTCCGCCCCCCACGCCCGCCGCACCGCGGAGATCGTGCTGGGCCTGCTCGGGTGACAAGGGACGCCCGCGAATCCATCAGCAACCGGAGGTTGAAACATGCAGATTCAGTATCTCGAGATCGTGACCCATCAGGTTGAGGCGGTATGTGCGGTGTACGCCGCGGCACACGGGGTGGAGTTCGGCGAACCGGACGCCCTGCTCGGCAACGCCCGGACGGCTGCGCTGGCGGGAGGAGGACGGGTCGGCGTACCGGGCGCCGATGCATGAAAGCGAGGAGCCGGTGGTGCGTCCGTATTGGCTGGTGGACCAGATCGAAGTGGCTCTCGCTGCGGCGGTCGAGGCCGGCGCCGAGGTCGCTCATCCACCACTGGAGATTGCCGGCTACGGAACCTTTGCCATCTACATCCAGGGTGGCATCCACCATGGTCTCTGGCAGGAGTAGGCTCCTGGGCTGCGACGCTCCCTTCACCGGGATTCAGCCGAAGAACAGGTAGGTCACGGCGATGGCGGCGATGATCCCAGCGGGGTCCGCCGCCAGCCCGGCGAGCGGAGCATGGCGGAAGCGCCGGATGCCGACCGAGCCGAAGTAAACCGCGAGCACGTAGAAGGTCGTCTCGGTGCTGCCCTGGATGATGCTGACCAGCCGGCCGGCGAAGGAGTCGGCGCCGTGGCCTTCATGGTCTCGAGCATCATGCCGCGCGCTCCGCTTCCCGAGAGCGGCCGCATCAGAGCGGTGGGCATCCCGTCGACCCAGCGGGTGTCCAGCCCGGCCGGCGACCCCGACGCGCAGGCCGTCGAGAACCAGGTCGAGCGCGCCACTGGCGCGCAAAACACCGATGGCGACGAGCATCGCCACGAGGTAACGGAATGATGGTGACCGCGACCTGGAAGCCCTCCTTCGCACCCTCCACGAAGGTCTCGTAGAGCGGCGACTCGCCGCCAGGCCGCAGCGCGATGAATGCGATGACGACGGTGAAGATCAGGAGGTTCGAGACGAGCGAGGTCTGCGCCTCCATCGCCTCCCGCGGCAGGCTGGCGAAGTAGAGCACGATGCCAGCGATCGCGCGGTCATGCCGCCGAGGTATGCGAGGACCACCGGATCCCGGAGCTTCAGTCGCTGAACCGCGGCGGTCGACCAGCAGGCCGACCATGGTCGAGCAGAACGTCGCGACGAGGAGCGGGATGAAGACGTCGGTCGGGTCGGCGGCGCCGAGCTGGGCGCGGTAGACGAAGATGGTGACCGGGATCAGCGTCACCGCGGAAGTGTTGATCACCAGGAAGAGGATCTGGTCGTCGGTGGCCGGTCCGGCTCCGGGTTGAGCGTCTGCAGCTCGCTCATCGCCTTCAGCCCGAGCGGCGTGGCGGCGTTGTCCAGCCCGAGCATGTTGGCGGCCATGTTCATGACGATCGAGCCCATCGCCGGGTGGCCCTCGGGGATGCCGGGAAACAGGCGCCGCAGCAGGGGCCCGAAAGGCGCGCCAGGAGGTCGACGGCACCGCCCTGCTCGCCGAGCTTCATGATGCCCAGCCAGAGGCACATGACGCCGGTCAGACCCAGGGCGATCTCGAAGCCGGTCTTCGCCATGTCGAAGGTGGCGGCCACCATCGCGGCCCAGACGCCGGCGTCGCCCCCGATCCAGCGCACCAGGGCGACCGCGAACGCGGCAAAGAAGAAGCCGCCCCAGATCCTGTTCAGCATCGAGGGTCAGTGTAGCCCGAAGTCCATCCCGCGTGTCCGCTGCGCTTCTCTCTTTCGGCTGGACAGGCCATCCTTCATCGACGTCCGGAGTCGCGGCAGTCCCGGCGATTGACATACATAGCATAGCAATGTATAACAGCGTGATGTATGGTGCTGCAATGCATCCCGGGACGAGAGTACGGCGCGAGGGAAGACCATGGAGATCAACAAGGACCTGATCGCCGCTTCCTCGACCCCGATCGTCCTGGCGATCCTGGCCGAAGAGGACAGCTACGGCTACGCCATCCTCCAGCGGGTGCGGGAGCTGTCGGGGGGGCAGCATGGAGTGGACGGACGGGATGCTCTACCCGGTTCTGCACCGGCTCGAGCGGCTCGGCCACGTCGAGGCGCGGTGGGAGGTCGCCGAGAGCGGCCGCCGCCGCAAGTACTACCGGATCACGCGCGCAGGGGCCGGGCCCAGCTCGCGGAGGAACGCCGGCAGTGGCAGGCGGTGGACGCGACGCTGCGGGGCATCTGGCAGGCGCTCTCCGTCTCCGTGCCGACCAGTCACCGGCGTCAGCCGCGCCACTGCCGCAGGGAGCCTGACGATGTCGATCGAGCTCACGACGCGGTGTCGCTCGAGGAGCAGATCGACCAGTGGCGGAGCTACCTCCGCCGCCGGCAGGCGATCCACTCCGTGGACGTGGCGGAGCTGGAAGACCACCTGCGCGAGCAGGTGGCGGCGCTGATCGACGGCGGGGCTCGCCACCGACGAAGCGTTCCTGGTGGCGGTCAAGCGCATGGGCGACCTCGACGCGCTGTCGCGGGAGTTCGCGCGCGAGCACTCGGAGCGGCTCTGGAAGCAGCTCGTCGTGCTCGCTCGGATGCCGGAGGAGGCGCGGGCGCGGGCCCGAACGGAGGCCGTCGTCGCCTTCGCTCTCGCGGTGGCGGCGGCCGTGCTGATCAAGGTGCCGGCGCTCTTCGGGCTCGAGCTGGACGAGGACGCCGGCTTCTACGCCCGCAACGCGAGCCTCTTCGTGCTGCCCCTGCTGACCGGCTACTTCGTCTGGAAGCGGCGGCTCGGGCACGCGGCGCACGGTCCGCTGGCTGGCCGTCGGCGTTCGTCGCGGCGGCGGTGTTCGCCAACGTCTATCCCTTCGCGCCCGCGGCGGCATCGACCGAGGTGCTCACCGCGCTGCACCTGCCGATCGCGCTCTGGCTGGTGGTGGGCGTCGCGTACGCCGGCGGCCGCTGGAGCCAGGTCGCAGGGCGCATGGACTTCATCCGCTTCTCGGGCGAGCTGTTCATCTACTACGTGCTGATCGCCCTCGGCGGCGGCGTCCTCACGGGGTTCATGGCGATGATCTTCCAGGCCATCGGGGTCGACGTCGAGCCGTTCTTCCAGTCGTGGCTGCTGCCGTGCGGCGCGGCCGGGGCCGTCCTGGTCGCCTCCTGGCTGGTGGAGGCGAAGCAGAGCGTGATCGAGAACATGGCGCCCGTGCTGACGCGCCTCTTCACGCCCGCTGTTCGCCGCCGTGCTGGTCACGTTCCTGGGCGACCGTGCTGTGGACCGGACGCGGCGTCGACATCGAGCGGGACGTGCTCATCGCCTTCGACCTGCTGCTGGTGGTGGTGCTGGCCCTCCTGCTCTACTCGGTCTCCGCGCGGGACCCCGGTCGCCGCCCGGCGTCTTCGACGTGCTGCAGGTGGTGCTGGTGGTCAGCGCGCTGCTGGCCGATGCGGTGGCGCTGTGGGCCATCGCCGCGCGCATCAGCGAGTTCGGCTTCACGCCCGAACCGCGTGGCCGCCCTGGGCGAGAACGTGATCCTGCTGGTCAATCTGGCGTGGTCCGCCGTGCTCTACGTCCGCTTCCTGCAGGGGACGCGGATCGTTCGCGCGCCTCGAGCGGTGGCAGACGGACTACGTGCCCGGTCTATGCCGCGTGGGCGGCGGTCGTGGTGATCGTGTTCCCGCCGCTGTTCGGGTACGTCTGAGGAATCGAGCCTCCGCACTCCTTCGGCTCAATTGCCGAAGCCGGGGCCTGCTGCGTGCGGCGAGGTCATCGGTTGGCTTCCAGCAGCAGGTCGCGAACCCGGCTGGCAAGCTTGACCATCGTCGCACGGCTGGGAGGCTGGAGCGAGTCCTCCGCCCCCACGTCGATGATCAGGTTCCGGATGGAAAAGACGACGTGGGGCTGCATACCGGCATCGATATAGAGCGCGTCGTGTCCAAGTTCGGGAGCCGCGGAGACTGGATCTTCGTATCCCGTGACCCGCATCGCAATCGAGCTTTCGATCGCAGGTGCGATCTCGACCTTCACGAATCCCGAGTCGGTGCCATGGATGTTGCACTCGAACTGGAATGTAGCAACCTGTCGATCGGGGTCTGCTTCGAATCCAACGATCGAGGCGAGCTCGCTCTTGTGCTCCTCGAGCACCGGGCAGAGGACGAACGTTTTCCGATCGAAGATCGCGCCCGCCGGAGGTGCAGGCTCCGGCTCGGCAGACGCCTGCGGCCCCCGCGCCTCAGTCGCCGCCTGCTCGGCGTTTCCGGACGTATCGGGGCTGCTGCTCTCGCCGTTGCAGGCGACCAGCGCCGTCGCAATCAACGTGAGCACGAAAAGGACGAGGATCCGGCGCAGCGACGGTCCGGTCGCCTTCCGCGTTTGCATGGTTCGCCTCCTTCAGTATGGGAAACGGTGATTATAGCGTGAGGAGGGCAGCGGTGATCTCGTTCATCGATCGCCTCACCTCGACACCTCTCATCGCGGCTCTGCTCTCCCCTGAGACAAACTCTGGCCCTCGGCCTCGCTGCCGAGTATCCTTGGGCACCTGAACGCGAGGGCAAGTGTGGAAACTGGCGCATTGAAGATCATCCCGCTGGGCGGGTTGGGCGAGTTCGGCATGAACATGATGGTGTACGAGCTGCCCGGCTCGGCCATCATCGTCGATTGCGGAATGATGTTCCCCGACAACTCCATCCTCGGTGTCGACGTCCTGATCCCCGATCTTTCCTACATCCGCGAAATCTCGGAAAAGATCCGTGCGGTAATTCTCACCCACGGGCACGAGGACCACATCGGTGCCCTTCCCTTCGTGGCGGAGATCGCCCGGGTGCCGGTCTACGGAACACCGCTGACTCTCGGCTTCGTGAAGAGCAAGCTGCGGGAGTTCGATCTGGGCGACGAGCCGGTGGATCTGCGCCGCCTGGTCCCGCGGAAACCGATCACCATCGGCGAGTTCACGGTGGAGCCGATTCACGTCACCCACTCGATCGTCGATGCGGTGGCGCTGGCGATCACCACTCCGGTCGGTACGGTGTTCCATACCGGTGACTTCAAGTTCGACCACACCCCGATCGACGACAAACCGAGCGATCTGGTACGCATCGCGGACTATGGAGAGCGGGGCGTGACCCTGTTGGTCAGCGACTCCACCAATGCCGTGCGCGACGGCTATTCCGAATCCGAACGGACGGTGGGGCGGACCATCGAGCGAATCGTCCGGGACGCCCCGGGGCGGGTGCTGGTCACCACCTTCGCATCCCACATTCATCGGGTCCAGCAGGTGATCGACATCGCCGGCCGCACCGGAAGACGTGTCTACTTCGTGGGGCGGTCACTGATCGAGAATGTCGAGGCTGCGGATCGGCTGGGACACATTCACATTCCCCGGGAGGTCCGGCCGATGATGGAGCAGACTCTCGACGAGGACCCGAAGGCGGTCGTCGTCTGTACCGGATCCCAGGGAGAGCCGGCCTCCGCACTCGCCCGAATCGCGCGGGACGAGCACAAATCGCTGCAGATCGCCGAGGGGGATGTGGTGATTTTCTCCTCCCGGACGATTCCGGGAAACGAGCGAGGAGTCCTGCACGTCATCGATCATCTGCTGCGCCGCGGAGCGAACGTGATCTACGACGAGCCGGGCATCCACGTCTCCGGGCACGCCCACGGCGAAGAGCTGAAGACGATGATCCGGCTCACCCGGCCGCGCTATTTCATCCCGATGCACGGGAACATGCACCACCTGGTCCGCCACGCGAAGATTGCCCGCGCTCTGGAGATCCCGTCGGATCGGATCTTCGTGATCACCAACGGTTCGGTGGTCCAGCTCGACGGGGATGGCTGCCGGGTTCTGGAGGACCGGGTCCCCAGTGGCAAAGTGTTCGTCGACCGGGAATTCGAGGAAGTGCCGAACGTGGTGGTGCGTGACCGGCAGCACCTCGCGGAGGACGGATTCGTGATCGTGGTGGCCTCGATGGAGGCATCCAGCGGCAGGCTCACCCGTGAGCCGGAGATCATCACCCGGGGGGTCATTCACGTCGACGCCAGCCCCGAGGTTCTGGATGAGGTACGCAATCTGCTGGTAGAGGCGGTGGAAAAAGCCGAGGCCGACGATGTCCGCGACAGCGAGGCGGTGCAGGAGCGGATGAGGGCGACGCTGAAACGATACTTCCGCAAGCGACTGAACCGGCGGCCGATGATTCTGCCGGTCATATGGGAGATGTAATTGACCATCATTCAGGCCATTGTGCTCGGGCTCGTCCAGGGCCTCACCGAATACATACCAATCAGCTCCACGGCTCATCTCCGCATCGTTCCCGCCTTGCTCGGCTGGAAGGATCCGGGTGCGGCCGCCTCGGCGGTGATTCAACTCGGGACGCTGCTCGCGGTGATCCTCTACTTCTCCGGCGACATCGTGAAGATGACCGTCGCATGGTTCCGCGGTCTGGCTACGAGACGGCCACTGGAGGATCCGGAGTCGAAGCGCGCCTGGATGATCATCATCGGGTCGATTCCGGTCGGCGTGCTGGGGCTGCTGCTCAAGGATTTCATCGAGACCTCCGCCCGCAACCTCTGGATCATCGCCACGATGCTGGTGGTGCTGGCGATTCTGCTCGGCGTTGCCGAGCGGTACATCCGGGGGCGGGAACATCGTTCGATGAGGGAGATGGGATTCGCGGACGCGATCTGGATCGGCCTGGGGCAGTGCCTGGCGCTGGTTCCCGGCTCTTCCCGCAGTGGCTCGACGATCATGACCGGTCTGTTCCGGAAGCTGGATCATGAGACGGCGGCACGATTCTCGTTCCTGCTGGGCATCCCGGCGATCGCGGCCAGCGGCCTGTTCGAACTGCTCGACCAGTGGAAACATCTGTCGGAGGTCGGCTTCGTCTCCATCGGGGTCGCGGTGTTCGTGTCGTTCGTGACCGGCTGGATCTCGATCTGGTTCCTGTTGCGGTTCCTCCGCTCCCACACCACCTGGGTTTTCGTCGGGTATCGGGTCGCGCTCGGCGTGCTGATTGCGGGACTGCTCCTCGCCGGCGTTCTCCAGCCGATCTGATTGCGAGACTGTTGCCGAATGGATGCGATCAAGCCCGATCCCCGTCTGGCCGAGGCGATTCGACGAATGGTCGGAGAGGTTCCGCTCCAGGTCGACCCTCGGGACGAGATGCTGAGCAACGCGGTCGAGCTGTATCGGGGCAACCAGGACGTGGCTCTGTTCCAGTACTTCGTCTCGGGCCGCAACGCGGCGGCCGGGATCCGGCAGATCGCCGGGAAGGTGTTCGGCGGAACCGAGCGGGTCGGCCGCATCCTCGACTTCGCGGCGGGTTACGGCCGGATCTCTCGCTTTCTCCTTCGGGACTTCCCCCCGGATCGTCTGATCGTGAGCGACATCAATTCCGATGCGATGGCCTTTCAGGAGGAAAACTTCGGTTTGCGCACCGTCCTCTCCGCGGCCGATCCGGGAGACCTGGAGATCTCCGAGTCCTTTGACCTGGTGATCGCATCCTCGCTGTTCACCCATCTGCCGGAGGCGCGGTTCGGGCCGTGGTTGCACAGGCTGGTGGAGCTTTCCGGCGATGGCGGTCTGCTGCTTTTCAGCGCGAAGGGCCCGGAGCACATGGGGCCGGGACGGTGGATGGGGAAGGGTGGATTCTTCTTCGCGCCTCACAGTGAAAGCAGCGTTCTGGATCGTGCCGAGTATGGAACGGCGGTGGTTTCTGAGGATTTTGTCCGCGAAACGCTGGCGGCGGCGTTTCCCGGAGCAGGGCTGTTGCGAATCGCTCGGGGATGGCTCAACTTCCAGGATCTCTATCTGGTGGACAGCTCGTGCCGGCTCGATCTGGCTGCGCTGGAATTCGATCCCGGAGGCGAGGGCAGTGTGGATGACGTGCTGATCCGGACCCCGGGCCGCCTGTGGTCTCGCGGCTGGGTGATCGACCGCAGCGTTTCGCATCGCGTGGAGCGGGTGGAGCTGGTGGTCGACGGCGAGGTGATCGGATCGTCGGATGTCTCACTCGACCGTGGCGACGTCCTGCTGCGCACCGGCAATCCGCGCGACCGGTCATCGGGTTGGGAGATCGACGTGCCGGTTCCGGAAGGGGTGGATCTCCGTCGCAGCGTGTTGATGATTCGCGCGATCAGCAGCGGAGCTGTGGAGTCGGCTCTGCTGTTCGGCACCATCGAGACGGAACTGGCACGCACGGCGGCCCGTCTGGAGCGTCAGCTCGCCGGAATGCGGGAGAGCCGGTTCTGGAAGATCCGGAACCGATGGTTCGCGCTCAAGCGTCGTCTGGGGCTGACCGACGAGCTGTAGGCTGGCCCCAATGGCCCGAACTCGCTCCGGGAAGCCGGCTGGAAGCCGGCGGCCCGGCCGCCTGGAAGGCGGCGTTCCGAAGCCATGCCCTTAAGTTCAGGTCCTTGGGGCTAGTCCTCTTCCATCACCTGAATCTCGGGGAGGTTCCGGTACTTTTCGGCGTGGTCGAGGCCGTATCCGATCACAAATTTCGGCTCGATCTCGAAGCCGACATAGTCGGGCTGGAACTCGACTTTCCGGGAGTCCTTCTTGTCGAGGAATGCGGCCACCCTGACATCGGCGGCTCCGCGGCCGCGGATGTACTTGTAGACCTCCCGGATGGTCAGGCCGCTGTCGATGATGTCCTCGACGATGAGCACCGATTTCCCGTGCATGTCGAGCTGGGGCTCCTTGAGGATGGTCACGACCCCGGAGGAGAAGGTGTTGTTGCCGTAGCTGGACACCTGGAGGAAGTCGATCGCCACATCCATGCGCATCTTCCGCACCAGGTCGGTCAGGAAGAAGACCGCACCCTTCAGGACGCAGAGGGCAATGAGCTCCTTTCCGGCGAAATCTTCGCTGATCCGGTGGGCGAGCTCCTCGATACGCTGGTCGATGAGAGACTGGTCGATTAGCGTCTGGAAGGCCATTTGTGCCAGAATTCTAGCAGAACGTTTCGCCCGGGAAACCCGAACTCCATGTCCGTCCCTGAAATCAGTCAGTTGCACGGTCGCTACGTCCGGTTGTCGGACCGGTTCAAGACACTGTGGACCTACCATCAGCTCGCCTCCGGCGTGTACAAGAATCTGATCGATCTCCCGTTGCCGTACAACATCGACTTCCAGCGGGTGTATGAACCGATCCGGAAGGTCGCCGATGTGATCCAGTCTGCCGCGGCGGCGACTGCCGCGGAGATGATGGATCGCTCGGACCGGGAGCTCCAGAACGTCACCCGGCAACTCCTCGGAGCCGATGATGAGCTGAGTCCCTCTCTGATCCGGCGGTTCTTCGAAAAGACCCGCGCCCAGGACGAGAAGATCATCTTTCAGCTCATCAAGTTCTACCTCTACGCGGATGCGGTGGAGGGGCGGTGCCGCGACAAGCTCGACTTTCTCTTCACCCGCATCGCCCAGGAGTACGTGGAGGAGCGGGGAGAGTACTCGGCGCGCGATTCTCTCGAGCTGCGCCGTCAGTTTCAGAGCCTGCTCAACGCCCGGCCTCGAAATTTCGGCTCTCAGGAGGAGATGATCAATGTGATTCGCTCCATCCGGACGCTCAAAGAGGAGATCGAGCGGTGCGGCGGCTTCGACGTCCTGATGGATCAGAAGCTGTTCGAGCGAGCCCGGAAGCTCAAGCACGAGGTGGGGGACCTCTACTTCCATCCGGACGTACTGCTGGCCATCGTGCAGTGCAATGTGGCGGCGAAGAACACCTTCTCGCGCCTCTACGCGGAGGAAGAGGGACGAATCGTGGAGGACGCCCGTCGACTCCTGGAAAACGAGCACGCCATCGCCCGGGGGTTTGGCGAGAGCAACCCGGAGCTGCTCGACGAGTTGGACCGCTTCAAGCGTTTCATGAAGGAGTTCGATGATGCGCGGGCGGAATCGAACGTCAAGCATGACGTCATCGCTCAGCTGAAGCAGAGCATGGCGAACATCCTCACCCAGCTCGACCGGAATGCCGGTCCCCCGGAGGAGTTTCCCGAGGTGATCTTCGAAGATGCGGAACGGCAGGATCGGGTCGAGCGCGTCTTCGGCAAGGATGCCCTCCTGACGCCATGGCTGATCCGGATTCTGGCAGCTCTCGAAGAGTTCGACGAAAGCTTCAGTCACGAGCAGATCATCCATTCTCCGGAGGTCTTCGATCTTCGCCTCGAGCCGTGGGAGATCGATGCTTCGATGCGCCTGTTCCGCGGCGAGGGTGGCGATGGTGAGCCGGAGGACGTGAATTTGCTGTACCTGCGGGCGACCGCGCTCCGGATGAGGATCGATGAAGAAGCGCGGGAACTGGTTGCGTTGCCGGCACAGAGTGAGCCGGAGATCGAGCTGCTCGAACAGGTCAAGGCGAGCCTGGAGCGGGCCAAGGAACTGGATGCGGCGTTTCGCGAACTGCTCCAGGAGGGCCTCTCCTACTCCCACCCCGGGACGGTCCGCCGGCTTTATCGCTCCCGGCTCCGCCTTCTTCGCGGGTTTTCGGGGCTCTGGCTGATTTATGATCAGCACACCTCCGTCCGGACCCGTTGAGCCGGCGGAAGGCCAGAATGACCAACGAAAAGGAAGTGACCGGATGAGGATCTGTCGAGTCGAATCTCGAGGTGAAGTGATGTTTGCGGTTCGGAGGGACGAGCGGTTCTACCGGCTCGCTGGGAGCCCCTTCGAGCCTGGCGCCGAATCGGCGACCGAGCCGCTTCCGGAGGGAGCGCGTCTGGTCTCTCCGGTGATGCCGGGAAAGGTGATCGCCGTCGGAAGGAACTATGCCGCTCACGCCCGGGAGCTGGGAAACGCGCCGCCGGAAGAGCCTCTGATCTTTCTCAAGCCGCCTTCGTCGGTCATCGCGCCGGAGGCCACCATCCTCCGGCCATCCATCTCGCAGAGGGTGGATTTCGAGGGCGAGCTCGCCGTCGTCATCGGCCGGCGCGGCCATTCGATTGCGCCGGACCGCTGGCGCGACCACGTGCTCGGCTTCACCTGCGCCAACGACGTCACCGCCAGGGATCTTCAGAAGAAGGACGTCCAGTTCACCCGAGGCAAGGGATTCGACACCTTTTGCCCTCTGGGGCCCTGGATCGAGACCGACCTCGATCCGCGGGATCTGGAGCTGACCACCCGGGTGGGAGGGGAGGTCAGGCAGCAGGCGAGAACCTCTCAGATGATTTTTCCGGTGCCGACGCTCGTCGCCTTCATCAGCGCGGTGATGACGCTCGAGCCGGGGGACGTGATCCTCACCGGGACTCCGGAAGGAGTCGGACCGCTCGACCGGGGCGAGGTGGTGGAAGTGGAGATCGAAGGGATCGGAACCCTGCGGAATCCAGTGGCTGACGCGGGGTAGCATGCCTCGGGTTCTCCACCGGCGTGCAGAACCTCTGGCGATCGAGGCCTTGCGCCGATTCCCGGAGCTGGACCAGAAGAAACCTGTGCTGTGGCTGGTTGGCGGCACGGTCCGGGACCTCGCGCTGGGGCGTGAGCCGGCCGACGCCGATCTCGCCTGCCGCGACGCGGAGGCGGTCGCGCGGCAATTCGCGCGGACCATCGGGGGGCGCTTCGTCGATCTGGGGAGGGACCGTTTCGTCACGCTCCGGGTGGTTCATCGCAGCCGCGTCTTCGACTTCAGTGAGCTGACCGGGGGCGCGATCGAGATCGATCTGCAACGGCGCGACTTCACCCTCAACGCGGTCGCACTCGATCCGGTCCGCCGCATTCTGTTCGATCCCTTCGACGGCCTCGAGGATCTCTCCTGCGGGGTTCTGCGGATGGTGTGCGAGGAAAATCTCTCCGACGATCCACTGCGGATTCTCCGCGGTGCGCGGATGGTCGCGCAGTTCGACCTGGAGGTCGAGCCGGAGACCCTGGCCGCGATGCGGAGGCATGGGAATGCGATCTCCGGGGTGGCCGGTGAGCGAGTCCATGCGGAGCTGACCCGCCTGCTCCGGATGAAGGGACGGGCGGCGGGTCTCGCCACCATCCGCGATAGTGGCCTCGACGGCCCGCTCTTCGGAGGTCTCGATGACCAGGCGGAGGAGATCCTCCGGAAGGTGGCCGACGAGGATGCGGTGAGCGGGCTGGCCGTGGTGCTGCGCGAACGCTCCGATGCGGAGATCGAATCAGTTGCGGAGCAGTGGCGCTGGCCGAAGGCGGACCGCAGAGCGGTGCGCGGAGTGGTGGGACTGCTAAGGCGCCTGCGGACGTTCGAGGGGCCGGACGGGGAACTGGCGGTTCTGCTCCACGATGCAGGCGAACCCGCCACGAGGCGTGCGGTCCCGGTACTGTCGGGGTGGGGGATGCCCGGGCTGGCCGCGCGGCTCCGAGCGGTGATGCGGGAGCGGGGCGATCAGATCTTCGAGGTGAGACCGGCGCTCGACGGGCGTGAGATGCAGCAGCTTTTGGGAATTCCGGCGGGTCCGGAGCTCGGCCGTCTGCAGCGGGAGCTGCTCGAGGCGCAGATTCGGGGTGAGGTGGAGACGCGGGACGAGGCGGTCAGTTGGCTGTCGTCGCGACGGGAGAGTTGATCGACTCCGGAGACCGGTCGTCGGGAAAGAAGAAGGGACCCGCGGTTGCGGGTCCCGAATGATCAGCACGCGTGCAGAAGGTTATTTCTTCTTCGCTGCGGGCTTCTTTGCTGCGGGCTTTTTCGCCTTCGCTGCCGGTTTCTTTGCCTTCGCTGCCGGTTTCTTCGCCGTGGCCATTCTCGTCACCACCTTTCATGCCGTACGGGACCTCCCGGTCGCGCCTTCTTGGCATCTGTGCCGGATCTCTCCGACAAATTGAAACCAGAGAATATTGGACCACCGAAACCTCAGACGACATGGTCTTCCACAGCGTCGTCTGTTTTTCAGTAATATGCAATCGGATAAGTATATTGTCAAGCTTTTTCGAAGCGATTTTCGAACGGGCCGGTGATCTGTCGCACGGAACGGCCGGCGGTGTCGTGCGAAACTTCCTGCGTGCTCGATCGTTGAACAGGGGAGGAGAACGTGATGAGACGATCCGCTGTATTTCTGATTCTGCTTTTTCTGCCGATGCTCGCGGTCGCGGATGGCGACCAGCCCCGTGTCAGTCACGATCTCTCGGCCTCGGCCGCGGCGGAGGGGATCTATCGGGTCGACATTGAACTGCCCGCGAGCGACATCACCATCCGGACCGCCTCGGTTCCGCAGATCCGCGTCAGCGGCGCAGTCACACGGCCTTACCGGAATGATGAAGAGCGCGATCGCGCTCAGCAGTTCGTCGATGACGTCTCGGTGGAAATCACCACGGTGGCAACGCGAGCGAGTATCCGGGTGAATTACTCCGGATCGGCACGGAGCCGCTGGGAGCGCCGCAAGGAGACCGACTACAAAATCGCCATCACCGTTCCTCCGGGGACGCATGTCGATCTGCACCAGAGCGTCGCCCAACTCGACATGGACGGGGACTTCGGCGACATCGACGTCGCTCTGCGGGTCGGTCAGATCCGGATCCGGACTCCGCACAAGCGAGTGAAGGAAGTGGATGCGAAGTCGACCATTGGAGAGGTGAAGGCGGCGTTCGGCGGCCGGGAGGTCACCCGGGAAGGTCTCTTCCCCGGCGCGGTCCACTTCTACAGCGACACCGGAAGCGCCGTCATTCATGCCCGGGTGCGTATCGGCGACGTCGACATCACCCTGACCGACTGACGCAGTCCTGTCATTCCGAGAGGCTGTGCAGAAACCTGGAGCGGCCCGTCTTGCGGCGGGACGACGCCATCTGTGCCTCCGAGGCCAGGAGGATGCGAGGGCACACCAGGCTGTTCGACGATCTCATCGTCCTTCGCCCCCCACGTTCCGGTAGACCTCGAGAGTCTTTTCCGCGCAATTGCGCCAGGTGAACTCGCGTGCCCGTTCCACGCCCCGCTCGGAGAGCTGTTCACGAAGCTCCCGATCTTCGTGCATCCGCACCATCCCCTCGGCGATCGAGGATGCCGATCCCGGATCAACGAAGAATGCAGGATCGCCGGCGACCTCACGGAAGACGTCGATGTCCGAAACGATTGTGGGCGTTCCGCTCGCCATCGCTTCCAGCACAGGCAGTCCGAAACCCTCGATCCGGCTCGGTTGAACCAGGGCCAGAGCGCCTCCCATCAGCGCCCGGAGGTCGTGGATGGCAACGAAGCCGGTGGTGATCAGCCCCTCGCGGTGAGTCAGCCGGGGGATGTTCGTTCCGGCGAGAACCAGCCGGGCGTCTCCCAGGCGGGGACGGGCGATCTCGAACGCCTCCACCAGGCGGTCGAGGTTCTTGTGGGGCTTGTCGTTTCCGACGTAGAGGAAATACTCGTGGTCGGTCAGACCCAGATCGGTCAGGACGGTGGTGTGGGGTGGCTTGTCGAACCAGCGCGGTCCGACGCCGTTGGGGGTTACACGGATCTTCCCTCCGCACTCGGGGGCGAACGCCGCGATCTGATCGCGCACGGTCCGGCTCACGGTGAGAATGGCGGACGCGCGCCGAACGGCCCGGCGAATCATCCAGCGTGCGTAGAGTTTTCCTCCTCGGGGGAGGTCCCGCCGGGGAGCCTGGAGATGAATCAGATCGTGAATGGTGACCACGGTCCGTCGTTGGGTGAAGGGGACGACGTAGTGGGGGAAGTGCACCAGGCCGGGATCGAGCGACTCCAGAATTTTTCCCAGTGCCACGAGCTCGCGCAGCGAATAGCCGGGCAACTCGCAGTCGACCAGGGTGACCCGGTCACTTCGCGGTACCAGAGCCCGGCGTGAGCGGGGGAGCAGCAGGCTGTAGTGCTCCTCTCCCGGGATTTCCAACAGGCTCCCGAGCAGTCCCTGGATGTACGTTCCAATTCCGTAGTCGCCGATCTTCCGGCAGTCGATGGCAATATGCATGATGGGTTCGCCCATTCCTCGCCGCTCTCTTTGGACTGCGGCGCCTGCGCGCCGCTTTCGTTCAACGTCACCCTCGCGACTCCGTGGCAACCTCAATGAAAGCGGTGCGTTGCACCGCACTCCACAGCCACCGCCCGAACCGCCCATTCTCGACCTCACCGCTCTCTTTGGACTGCGGCGCCTGCGCCGCTTTCGTTCAACGTCACCCTCGCGACTCCGTGGCACCTTCAACGAAAGCGGTGCGTTGCACCGCACTTCCATAGCCGCCGCCCAACCGGTCAATCTCCTGCTGCTGCGCGGAGGATTTCCAGCATCGTTTCCGCGCTGCGGTTCCAGTCGTACAGTGCGGCCCGTTCCTGCCCCCGCGCGATCATCGCATCCCTCAGTGGCACGTCACGCAACAGCAATCGCATCGACCGTTCCAGCTCGGTCGCATCGCCCGCAGGGACCAGCAGCGCCGCATCGCCGGTCACCTCCGGGATCGCACCGGCCCGGGCGGCGATCACCGCCGTGCCACAGGCCATCGCCTCCAGGGGGGGAAGCCCGAACCCTTCGAAGTGGGAGGGGTAGACGAGCATCAGGGCCTGGCGGTAGAGCTCGCGGAGCCTTTCGCGGGAGACGAATCCGAGGATCATCAGCATCGAGCCGTTGCGGTCCCGGGCCCGGGAAATCAGCCGGCTGGTCTTCCACCCCGTATCGCCGGCGAGCACCAGCCGCGGTTTGCGGGGCCCGAGATGTTCCCATGCATCGAGAAGCTCGACGATTCCTTTTCGCGGCTCGAGAGTCCCTGCATAGAGGATGTAGGAGCCGGGCTCGAGCTCCGGGGGAAGCGCACCCGCATTGGCTCCCGGGGTGAAGAACGGATCGACTCCGTTCGGGACCACCTCGATCTTCGACGGCGGCACACCGAAGCCGCGGCGGATCTCCTCGGCGGTGCAGTGGGAGACCGCGACGACCGTGCTGGCGAGCTCGAGGCTCCGACCGATGAAGACGTTGAACGACAGGACGGTCCGGATGCGGTGACGTCCGGGCATGGTGATGGAGGTCAGATCATGGACCGTCACCACCGACGGCACGCGGACGCCGAGAGGAAGGGTTCCGTGAGGCCCCCAGAAAACGTCCACCTGTTCGGAATCGAGAATGCGTGCGAGCCGGCTCTGCTGCCAGAGCACACCGAGCGGGGAGCGGTCGGTGCGGAACCGGCAGTGCTCGATTCCGGATCGGTCGCCAATCTCCGCATGCGACAGGATCAGAGGAGGCGGGTCCAGCCGAAGGCGCCCGGCGATCTCGGCGGTGTGAACGCCGATGCCGGTGCGGGAGCCGACCAGAGGCCGGCCGTCGATGCCGATCGATAGGGTCGTCATGCCTTGCCTGATACGTGACGGAACAGGTCGAGCGTCTGTTCAGCGGTGCGACTCCAGTCGAACCGTGCCACCTGTTTGCGGCCCCGCTCGATGAGTGAAGAGCGCAGACCGGGATCGGAGAGCACCTGTTCCATCTGCCGCGCCAGCCCCTCCGGATCCGCCGGATCGAAGTACAGCGTCGCATCGCCACCGACTTCCGGAAGCGACGAGCTCCGTGCGGCGACCGTAGGCACTCCCAGCGACATCGCTTCCAGGAGCGGAAAGCCGAAGCCTTCGTACCAGGAGGGGAAGGCGAACAGTGAGGCCCGTTGATAAACATCGATCAGCCGGGGCCGGCTGAGATAGTCGAGATGGATGATGTCCTGATGCCAGCGGCTCTCTTTCATCCGCCGGAGAATCGGCTCGGCCTTCCAGCCCACCTTGCCCGCAACCACCAGAGCGCCGTTCCAGCTCCCCCGGTCCCGCAGGATCTCCCAGGCTTCGACGAGAGTCTCCAGATTCTTCCGTGGCTCGATCGTGCTGACGAAGAGCACGTATTCCTCGGGGAGTCCCTCCACCCGTTCGGGCTCGGGGAGCTTCCGCACCCCGGAGTGGATGGTCACTGCACGGGAGGGGTCGATGTCGTAGGCCTCGAGCAGATCCTGTCGGGTCGACTCGGAGACACAGATCACCGCTTCGGAGTGGGCGATCTCCCGCACCATCTCCTTCTCGAGATTGTCGAGCGTTTCCTTCTGGAGCAGTTCCGGGTAGTGGTGCCAGGTCAGGTCGTGAACAGTCACGACTCTGCGGCGGGCAACCGCCGACATCAGGCGGGGAAGGAAATAGTTGGATCCGAAGACCAGATCGCAGCCTTCGAGCTCGATCCACGCGAGGTAGGCGCCGGCGGTCACAGGACGGGAAAGGCGGGAGAGTGGAGTGCCCCGGAGATCGAAGGTGGAAAGCTCCAGCCCGTGGGGAAGCTTCACGTGCAGGTGCGGCCCCTCATCGGTAACCCGCGCATCCCCGAACAACACCAGCTCGACATCGGGTCGTCCTCCGAGCTCGACCAGGAGCTCGTAGAGATACCAGCCGACCCCGGTGAGCGGTTCGTAGAACGGACGCACATCGACTCCGATGCGCAACGGGCGCGCTTCGCCCTGTCCTCGGGCGAATCTCCGCGCCCGATCCACCGCGGCCTTCGCGAGCGTCCGGAGGATCACCCGCAGCGTCGCTATCGTTCCTTGGATCTGACCTCCCATCGCGCGCGCATCTTAGCAGGAGGGGGAGGCCACCCGGGAGCCCGCGGACTCCCGTGACACCCAAGGGGAGGACCGGCGCCTTCCGCCTTTGATTCGGGTGCGAACGACTCCTCTCCTCACGCCAGATCCCGCCATCCAGGTCCCATCCTCCGTTTCCCCGGTCCCTCGAAATACCTGCCTGCCTCCAGGCGTTACTGTCGAACCGACCGTGGCTTCACCATGAGCGAACTCATCGATTTCGATCGCATCGACGATCAGGGGGTACAACACCTCCGCGAAAGTCTGGACCTCCGGCCCGAGGAGCTCGAGCGCGAAGAGCTCCAGGGAGGGGTGCGCGCGGCGATCGACGTGGAAGCCTCGGGAGGGGAGCTCGAAGGGGAATACCTCGTCGACGGCACCCTGGACTTCACTTCGCAGCTGGTCTGCGGGCGATGTCTGGAGCCGTTCCCGTTTGCGAATCGCTCGAGCTTTACCGTAAGATACCTCCCCCGTCCGGAGGGTTCCGACCCCGAGGAGGAGACCGAGCTCGAAGGAGAAGAGCTCGACGTCGAATATTACGACGGACGAACGGTTTCTCTCCGTGAGCTGGCGGGCGAACAGGTCCAGCTCGCGATTCCGATGAAGACGCTCTGCACCGAGGACTGCCATGGGCTGTGTCCGGTGTGCGGCGCCAATCGGAACCGCACGAGCTGCTCCTGCACCACCGAGGCCCCGGATCCCCGGTGGGAAGGGCTCCAGAAGATCCGGGAGCAACTGGAAGATCGAAACAGCAAATCGTAGCGGCCCGGCCGCTGCGCCATGAAAAGGAAGAACGAAGATGCCGAATCCAAAACGCAGACACTCCAAAGCGCGCACCCATTCGCGCCGGGCGCACGACGCTCTCAAGACGCAGTCCCTGTCGACCTGTCCCAACTGCCACGAGCCGAAGCTGCCCCACCGGGTCTGCCTCAAGTGTGGCTTTTACAAGGGACGGGAAGTGATCGAGGTCAAGGACATCGTCTGATCGATCGGTCGTGGCGATGGCAGAGAGCATTCTCTCGGAATCCCGCAGCCTTTCCATTGCCATCGATGCGATGGGCGGCGACCATGCCCCGCACGAAATCGTGAACGGGGCGGTCCTCGCCGCCCGCGAACATCCTTCTCTGAAGCTCATCCTGGTCGGACGTGAAGACGACGTCCAGCGTGAGCTCTCTTCTGCCGGACCCGTTCCTCCAGGCATCTCCGTTCTCCACGCCCCCGAAGTCGTCTCCATGGACGACACCGCCCTGTCCCCCCTCCGGCGGAAGAAGAACTCCTCCATCCGGATCTGCGCCAATCTGGTCGCCGAGGGCAAGGCCTCGGCGGTGGTCTCCGCCGGCAACACCGGAGCCGCCTGGACCTCCGCCCGCATGGTGATGGGAATGATCGAAGGGGTCAGCCGGCCCGCCCTCGCCACGGTTCTTCCCCGGCTCGACGGACACACCCTGCTTCTCGATGTCGGCGCCAATGTCGAGGCCAAACCGCAGAACCTCCGCGAATGGGCGGTCATGGCTCACTTCTATGCGCAGATGATCTTCGGGATCGAGCAGCCCCGGGTGGCGCTGCTCTCGATCGGAGAGGAAGAGGGGAAGGGGAACGAGGTGACCAAGGCGAGCTTCGACGTCCTGGAAGCGACCGGATTGAACTTCATCGGGAACGCCGAGGGCCGGGACATCTTCAACGGTCGGACCGACATCGTGGTCTGCGACGGGTTCACCGGAAACGTGGTGCTGAAAGCCTCCGAATCGCTGGCGGAGATGTTCACCCGTGCGCTCCGCGAGGAACTGATGCGGACCACCCTCGGCAAGCTCGGCGGGCTGCTGGCGAAGGGAGCCTTCCGCAATCTCAAGAAGCGGATCGATTACGCCGAATATGGCGGCGCTCCCCTGCTGGGAGTGAGGGGAGGGTGCGTCATCTGTCATGGCCGCTCTGACCGCCGGGCGATCAAGAACGCGATTCGGGTGGCGAAGGATTTCGTCGAGAACCGGATCGATGAGAAGATCCGCAAAAAGATCAACGACCTCCATGCTGAAGAGCGTGCCGAGGGTCTCGAAACCGCACAACCGAACTGACGCGTTCCTTCGCCGGGAGCGTGAATTCTGCAGAGTGACGAGAGGATCATCACGATGAAGAAGACTGCATTCGTCTTTCCCGGACAGGGAAGCCAGGTGCCGGGGATGGGGAAAGACGTCGCCGAAGCGTTCCCCGAAGCCAGGGGCGTATTCGAAGCGATCGATGGCGCGCTCGAGGTTTCGATCTCGAAGATCTGTTTCGAGGGCTCGGCGGACGATCTGAAGCTGACCGAGAACACGCAGCCGGCGATTCTCGCCGTCTCGTCGGCGCTGATGGCCGTACTGTCCGCGCGGCTGGAGCTTCGCCCGGTGGCGGTTGCCGGACATTCACTCGGTGAATACAGCGCCGTGGTCGCCGCGGGAGGAATCGACGCGCCGGAGGCCGCGAGGCTGGTGCGGGCTCGCGGTGGGTTCATGCAGGAGGCCGTGCCGGTGGGCAAGGGAGCCATGGCCGCGCTGATCGGCCCTTCGCTCGAGGAGGTGCAGTCGATCTGCGACGAAGCAGCGCAGGACGAGGTCCTCTCCCCGGCGAACCTCAACGCGCCGGGGCAGATTGTCGTCGCCGGCGCGAAGAGTGCGGTCGAGCGGGCCATCGAGGTGGCGAAGGGACGGGGCGTCCGCCGTGCGCTGATGCTTCCGGTGTCGGCGCCATTCCATTGCGCCCTGATGAAGCCGGCCGAGGAAAAAATGCGACCGCTGATCGAGGCGGCGTCGTTCCGCGATCCGGCCGTGCCGGTGGTCTCGAACGTCGATGCCACGCCGAGCCGTTCGGCCGATGAGATCCGAGGGGCACTGATCCGGCAGATCGTCTCGCCGGTACGCTGGATTGATTCGATTCAGTGGATGATCCGCGACGGAGTGGAGCGGTTCATCGAGATCGGACCCGGTACCGTCTTGTCGGGTCTGATCAAACGGATCAACCCGGAAATCGAAACGGCGAGCGTCAGCGACCGCGAGTCCCTCGAGCGCTTCCTGAAGAACGAAGCGCAGGCCTGAGCGGTGGAGGGCGGGCGTCCTCACCCGCTGCATGGAGGAGAAACCATGAACATCGATCTGAATGGAAAAGTCGCCCTGGTGACCGGTGCCTCGCGAGGCATCGGCGAAGCGATCGCGAAGCGCCTCGGCGAGACCGGTGCGAAGGTGCTTTGCGCCGCACGCACTGAAGACAAGGTGCGCGAGGTCGCCGACGCGATCCAAGCCGCGGGCGGCAATGCCGCGCCGGTGGTGCTGGACATCTCCGGAGGCGATCTTCGGGAGCGCGTTCAGGGACTGATCCAGGAGCACGAGCGGATCGACATCCTGGTGAACAATGCGGGGGTGACGGCGGATGATCTGTTCATCCGGATGAAACCGGAGGCGTGGGACAGCGTCATCCGGACGAATCTCGACGCGATGTTCCATCTGACCCAGGAAGTGGTCAAGAAGATGATCCGCGCCCGCTGGGGACGGGTGATCAACATCTCCTCGGTGGTGGGGATGATGGGCAACCCGGGACAGGTGAACTACGCCGCGTCGAAGGCCGGGATCATCGGGTTCACCAAGGCTCTGGCACTGGAGGTGGGCTCGCGCAACGTGACGGTGAATGCGGTTGCGCCGGGCTTCGTCGCGACGGCGATGACCGATGCGATGACCGAGGAGGCGCGCGCGAAGCTCGACGAACGGATCGCGCTCAGGCGCCTCGGCACCCCCGACGACATCGCCTGGCCGGTGGTCTTTCTCGCCTCGGAGCAGGCGGGTTACATCACGGGCACGGTGGTGAACGTCAGCGGCGGGCTGTACACCTAGAGTCGGGGTCCGCCCCCTCCGACAAGTCCGACCGGTCCGACAAGTCCGACAAGTCCGACGAGTCCGACAGGCGCCCGAACCGCCCGAGTAAACCTCAGGGGCTCTCGCTCGTATCTACATACAGGATGGGACGACTGATCCGCTGGATCGCCGGCCACGCGCCGGTCATCGCCGCGGTGCTGATGGCGGTGTTCGGCATCCTTCTGGCCCTGCAGACCACCTCCGGAGCGACGCGCCTGATCTGGATCGTCATGTTCCTGCTCTTCGCGGTCGCGGTGATCCTCTCCTCACGAACCCACCCTTCACCGACAGCGCCGAGAGCCCGACACGACGAGGCGTCTCCACGCAGCGGCCGTCGGCCGGTCGTCGAGCGACCTCTCTGAGCCTCGGTGGAGCGTCGCCGTCCCCGGGGCCGATGTCGGCCGGTCGATCACGGCCTCCGGATCCGCGGGATATGAGATGATTCGATCCGAAATGAAGGACGAGTCCAGGGTCGACGACGAACAGCTTCTCGCTGTCCTGCGGACGCTCGAGGAACATCGGGTGGAGTACGCGATCTTCGGAGGGATCGCTCTTGGTTTGCACGGCCTTGCGCCGGGCGACCGCCGGCCTCGATCTGTTCGTCCGGCCCGATGCGCAGAACATCGAGAGGCTGAAGGATGGGCATTCGGAAAGCCCGGCGCCGTGGTCGAGCTTCTTGTCTACGTGGCTTCACCCGACGCAGGAACGAATGCGCCACCGTCACCGCGATGAGGGCTTTGGAAAGCTCGCGCCCTGAACCTGCCCGGGCTGGGGCAAGCGGCGGGGCCGTCGCAGCGAACCATCGCGAAATCGACCTGGCCGTCCCGCGAGCGGTGGAGTTGACCCGGTTTCGTGAAGGCCTCACTCGAATGCTGAACGCTCCACTTTCGCTCCGCGTCACTCCCCGTGTACCATCCAAGCCGCGTCGAACCTTCCGTTCCTCGACGCTCAACTGTTAACCCGTCCACGAAACCGGGGCAGGCTCACGGACCTCAACCCCGGCGCACGCTGTCCCGCACACCCTCCCCGGGGAATCCGCCGGGTCCGGCAGGAGTTGGCGGAGAACGAACTGATCCGGTCGTGCGCCCCTAGCTCAGCTGGATAGAGCATCAGACTTCGGATCTGAGGTGGCGTCTCAGACCGTCCTAGGATGTCCTAGAGCCACCATTCTCATGCCTTTCCCGGCTGACACTTGGCTGACACTCGCCGATTCGACTGGTGTGGCGAAATGCCCGCAGATTCGAAATCGAGGCAGGCGGCCTCGAGTGCGATTCGATGGGGCTGTCGTGCGTCTACGACAGTGAGGAGCCGAGCGTATCATGACGTTCTGGGGTCCGGAGTTTCTTCCGACGGATCCGATTTCCTTCGAGTAGGAGTGAGCCGTGAATGCCAAGCATGTGTGCCTGATCGCGTGTGTGATTGGAGTCTGGAGTGCGTCATTCGCGTTGGCCTCGGACGTTGAGCACGTGGTCAGCTCGTTTTATCCGCAGCATCTCATCGACCTTCGGCATCGTGATCGCTCGACCGATCTACCCGACGTGAAGGAACAGGTTTGGGCAGCCTTGAATGAGGAAGGCGACCTCATTGTGGCCGCGTACAGCAACGATTCCTACGGTGCCATTCGCGTCATCCGGGTTTCGGGGCACGAGGGGATATTGTTGTGGGCGTCGACCGAAGTGTTGGGCGGCAGCGAGCCCGAAATCACGTTGATGGACTTCGACGGCGACGGACAGAAGGACTTCTTGGTGTCCTTTTCGACTGGACAGGGGAGGTACCACACGAGCTGGGCCTACCTCTGGAATGGGCACAAGGGGGGGGCCGTCTCCCCACCGGACGGATTTACCAGTCCGGATTTCGTCGACGTCGACAGCGACGGAGTGCTGGAGGTCGTTGACGGATTCGAAGATCCGGAAGGGGATGTGCAACTGGATCTCTATCGGTTGGGCGATCACGGGTACGTTCGATCCGAGCCGGTCGTTTCCATCTGGACTTGCGGGAGAGGCGAGCAGGGCAAGCCGCTGGAGCAGGGAACTGACTTCTACTCGGATCGAGCCTCTGCTGTGCTTCTGGTCATGAATGGTGCAGAGGAGAGCCCGCGGGCCGCGAGTCTCAAGATCGACCTGAATGGGCAATCACTCGTGACGCAGTCGCAGGTCAACGAGACGGTAGGTGAAGTCTCTGTGCCCGTATCTCTGAGGACCGGGGATGCCAGCAACCACCTGACCTGTACCGTATTCGGAAAGCCCGGTGCATTTGTCAAGCTGATGATCTACCGTCCAGTCCCGGTGGAGTGAGAAGGGCTGGACATCAGGCTGAAGCGGGTATTTCATCGCAGCGGAAACATCCCTCGATCGGAGTCCCTCGCGGGAGCGGACCTAATGCGGGACATCAGCGCGGGATTCCCGCCCTACATCTTCTCGAAGGCGCAGGCTGCACGGGAGTCGAACACGGGCGGAGCGAGCGACATTCACTTCGACCGATACTCGTTCCGTTATGAGCCATGCACCAGCGATCGCCATCTACATTCGGATGTCGGTACGGTGAGACAATCGACGGTTCGACTCTATTCCTACAGATACGAGCCGTGTACGATCGACCTTGACCTTCACGATCGGGGGATTACAGCCCGGAGTCCTTACTCCGGCTACCTGTTCGATGATGCCAAACGAACGGAACATTCGGTGCCGAATTCCTGAAACGGTGGGTGGATCCGGGGGCGGAGTATGCGCAATCAATCGTGACCGAATGGGCCCCAAGATTTCTGAGTAGTGGTAATATTCAGTTCGAGTGAGCGAGGTAAGGTTATGAGAATGCGAGTGTCGATTCCGATCGCCTTGTGTCTGCTTCTGCTCTGTGGGTCCAGCGTCGCGGCGAGCTGTGACGTGGATGCCCTGGTGAAGAGCTTTGTCGCAGCGCCTGATCGACGCTCAGAACCGGGACGTGGCGTCGGGAGGGGAGGCGATTCCCTACCAGCGAGACGTGGAAGGCGCTAACGCCGGCCTGTGACGTCGTTGTTGCCGCTTACTCCGACATGATCGTCGCTGACATCCTGGTTCTGAAATCGGTGCCGGGCACGGTGATCTGGGTGTGGGAGCTACCCGGGTTGGCCTCTTTGGGAAAAGCCACAGATCAGCACAATCGACATCGACGGAGACAGTCATCTGGACTTCATGGTCTCGCTTGCGACCGGGCAGGGCAGGAGCACCACGAGCTGGGTCTTCCTGTACGACGGGGAATCGGTCACTCCCGTGAATCCGGAGTCGGGCTACGGAAGTGTCCAGTTCGTCGATATCGATGGCGATGGTCGGAAAGAGCTGATCGACTCATGGACCGACGGAGATGACAACGTTATCCAGACTCTCTACCGGCTCAATGGAGGTATGTACAGCGAGGCGGAGCCGGTGTTCTACCTCGGGGATTGCGTCCGTGGAACAGGAAAGCCCTTCGCTCAAACTGGCAGATTCAGTTCCAGTGCATCCTCCGCAACGCTACTGGTCCTCAACGGGGTTGACGGGGCTCCGCGTTCGGCGGCGATCGAGGTTGAATTGAATGGGCAGAAGATCGTTTCGCCGGACCAGCTCAACGAGAAGGTCGGAAGACGGAGCATTCCGGTGAATCTCCTGACCGATGACGATCTCGCGAACGAGATCACCTGTAGGCATTCGGAAAACCGGGAGGAATGGTCGGGCTCCTCGTCTACGTCGCCTCACCCGAGGCAGGAATGAACGCACCACCGTCACGGTGACGAGGTCTTCGGAAAACGGGCGCCCTGAAGCTGCCGGGCTGGGCAAGGGGCGCGTCCGTCGCAGCGAACCATCGCGAAATCGACCTGGCCGTCCCGCGAGCGGACCTCAACCCCGGCGCACGCTGTCCCGCACACCCTCCCCGGGAATCCGCTGGGTCCGGCAGGCGTTGGCGGAGAACGAACTGAACCGGTCATGCGCCCCTAGCTCAGCTGGATAGAGCATCAGACTTCGGATCTGAGGCGGCGTCCTAGACCGTCCTAGGATGTCCTGGAGTTCCCGTTTTGTGCGGGTCTCGCTTCCTCGTGGTGTGTATGTGGACCCTCCTTCCTGACTGTATTGACGCCTGATTGACACGCCGGAATTCGATATCATCGGCATCAATGATGAGAACCCGAATGATGTCGTCGTACATGTCCGAAAAGCGGCGCACTGTACACATATGGAACTGGCGCGAGACTCCACCCTGTTGGACTCGACCACAGGCGAGGAACTTCATGGCATTTCAGCCTATGCCGTCATCAATGGTCAGCGCTCATTCCGCGTCATCGGATGTGACGATACGACCGGCGCATGCGCATCACGACAGCTGACGGCGGGCGTTGATTACGAGGGTCGGACGGCGACTGATACGCATACTCTCGAATTCATGACCTCAGAAAACGGGGTGCGATCCTTCGTCATCGACGTGTATCACGACACACTGGCGGCGAATTTCAATGTAATCGGATGGAGTGCCGTTCGCGTCGGTCCCGCGAACGGCTGGGTTTATCAGGTGAATGGAAGGAGAGTGATCGACTGGACGCCCGGAGTGAATCCGGCCTCGTTCGCCGCCACGTTTTCGATGACTAAATGGAACGGCGGGGTTTCGACGATCGGCGGATATGTCTGCAGTCCACTTCTCTGGATAGAAAACGACTACGACGTGAGATGCTATGAAATGAACGAGTTTTCCAGCGGTGACAGTCGCGGGCTCAGCTCGATCCTGACGGCAATTTCGCTGGATGTCTCAACGGGAGCAAAACTGTTCGATCCTGACTGGCATCTCGGGTGGAGCGCCCTCCCATGAAAATCCTGATTCTGCTCCTCGCCGTTCTTGGAGCCTCGGGCTCCCACGCGGGAGTTGCCGGCGAGATTGTCGCCCGGGTCGGCAATGCGACTCTGACCACTTCCGGGGTTGCCTGCAATGATGCGATGGCGACTTTCGCCGCACGTCAGAGCGGAAGCAGCCATGAAGAGGCCTGCCGGAAGCAGGCGCAGGAGGCAGTGAACCAGTTCGTAATTCACAAACTGGTCGAATTGGCGGCTGCAAGGTTGGGTGTGGTCGTGGAGGAGAAGGACTACGCACCCATGCTGGAGAAGCTGAGGCCGGAAGCGTTGGAAGGTGCTCGGAAGGAGCGGGCAATTACCGAGGCGATTCTCGCTGTCCGCGAGGGGAAGCAGACGGTCTCCGAAATCAAGGAGCACCTGATCGCTCGGAAGATCGCCACCGAGCCCGAGATCGACTACGACCTGAGCCTGATGCCCACAAGGGCCGATGCTCTGGAATTTCTGAAGATCCTCTCGGACGCATCGGCCATCACGTCACTGCGAGCCACACTCCGTTTCGAAGCGCTTGTGAATGGAGTCCGGGCGCGTCTTCAGGCAATGGAGGAGGCCACGGCGGGTGAAATCGCCGCCGAATTGGCTCGGCAGGTGAGTGTGAGTGAAAGCTACGAATTGCCTGATCTGGAAAGGATACTCACGTGGTCGCCTGAATTTCTCCCGCTGACCCCGATTTCATTTGAGTAGGAGACTGTATGAATGGCAAACGTTTGGCTGTGGCAGTCGCGATCTCGATGGCTCTTTCAGTGTGGCCGGCGTGGGCGACGTCCGTCGATACCATCGTAGCGGGCCTGTATCCACCGCGTCTTGCGGAGGAGACCCAGCAACAGGTTGCTGAAGGAGCGCGGCCCCGGAGCCGCAATCAGACGTGGGCGCCACTCGCCGCAGATGATCACGTGATCGTGGCGGCGTATTCGGACGAAGTCTTCAGTGATATCCGCGTGCTCCGGATTCAGAATGGGCAGGGAGCGTTGTTGTGGGAGCCTCCCGACCTCCTTTATGGGGACGCTCCGGAGATCCGGGTGATGGATCTCAACGGCGACGGACAGCAGGACTTCGTCGTTATTTTCGAGACGAATCAGGGCCGGAGCTTCGTGAGTAGGTTCTACCTTTTCGATGGTGAGGCAGTGACCTGCGTGACCGGTCCGGACGGCATACCCGGCTATGCGAGGTTTGTGGACATCGAAGGCGACGGAGTCGTAGATGTCGTCAGCGGGCAGGAGGATCTCGACGGGAACGACCAGACCTTCCTCTACAGGCTTACTGAAGGGGGATACGACGAAGCCGCGCAGGTGGTCTATTCGGGAACGAACGGCCGCGGGCGCGGTGCGAAGCCGATCCCGAAGACAGAGCACTTTTTGTCGGGCGAGGCTTCGGCTACCTTGTTGCTTCTCAACGGCTTTTCAGGCTGGCCCCGTTCCGCAGCGGTCGAGGTCTACCTGAATGGCGAAAAGGTGATCTCTCGAAAACAGCTGAACGAGAACACGGACCATGTGTCGGTGCCCGTAACGCTTCTCACTGGCGATCCGGCGAATACGATCACGTCCACCGTCTACGGGAAGCCCGACGCCGCGATTCGCCTGCTGATCTGTGTTGAGAGTGCAGACTGCCAAAAGCGGCCCTGAGGGCCCGCGATAGTCGAATCACGTGGCCCGGATCTGGATTGATTAAGTTCTTCCTCGCAGGGTTGGGCAGACTGCTGATCTCGTCAGACCTGCACCTCCCAGACGGATGAAAACTGGCGTTTCGCACTGTGGGCCCTCCGCCATCTCGTCACATCGAGAATCCCCTCGTACTCAATCTCGCCCGCCTCGGCGCAACTGACGAAAGGGCGTGTCTGTACCCGTTGGCGTCCTTCCACGTGATCAACGGCCGCTGCTGTGATTCTCGGTGCCCGGATCTGTCTCGCCGGCGACATCGCAGCGATGTGCCGGCCCGCTCCGCGGGGCTCCGGAAAATGACGCTGGCTTTCCGGGGGCTGACGCCCCCGGCAAGACCGAGTGACGCCTTTCGGACTCGAGCTTCTGCCGTCTACCATCTCTCGCCTCTCACCTCTCCTCTCGCCTCTCACCCGCATACCGGGAGCAACCGCATACCGCACACCGCACACCGCATACCGCATACCGCATACCGCTCCCGGGAATCCACCGGCCCGGTCAAACGTTGGCGGAACAACGGGTTATCCGGTCACGCGCCCCTAGCTCAGCTGGATAGAGCATCAGACTTCGGATCTGAGGGTCGGGGGTTCGAATCCCTCGGGGCGCGCCACACCGGATCTTCTCTCGACAGCCGCGGAACGGTGAATATAATGTGCCGCGCTTCTGTTGGGAGCCAGCCGAAGTCCGCCGTTGTAGCTCAGTCGGTAGAGCAGCTGATTCGTAATCAGCAGGTCACCAGTTCGAGTCTGGTCAACGGCTCCATCCGTGAGACAGTCAGGCCACCCCTCGGGGTGGCCTTTTTCGTTGGCGAGAGGCGAGAGGCGAGAGGCGAGAGGTGAGAGGCGAGAGGCGAGACGGGTAGCCTCCTCACCGAATCCCGCACCCCGCACCCCGAATCGGGGACCGCTCAGGCTCCAGGCTCGTTCTGGACCAGGCGCATCCGGGACGGCTTGCGGATCGACAGCCGGGGGCGCTGATTTCGATCCGATCCCAGCAGCAGAAGGAAATCTTCCTCGCTGATCGGGGGGCTCATCAGGTACCCCTGGACGAAGTCGCAGCCATGCTTTCGAAGCAGTTCCCACTGCTCTTCCAGCTCGATTCCCTCGGCGACGACCTTCATCCCAAGGATCCGGACCATCTCCACCACCGCCCCGATGATCGGGGCACCGTCCGCCACGATGGCGTCGAGGAACGCACTGTCGAGCTTGAGCACATCGATGGGCAGGCGCTGGAGCTGGCTGAGTGAACTGTAGCCCTTGCCGAAGTCGTCGAGCGCGAGCCGCACTCCGAGAGACCGCAGCTCCTCGAGGGTGGCGAGACAGCGGAGATCGCTGGGGATGGCCACCGATTCGGTGATCTCGAGCTGGAGGAGAGCCGGAGAGAGTCCGGACGCCTGGAGCGCTTCGTTCACGTCGCGAACCAGGCGAGGATGGAGGAGTTGACGGCCGGACAGATTGACCGAGATGGTCAGAGGCAGTCCCGCCGACTGCCATCCCGCGGCGACCTGACAGGCTCTTTGCAGGACCCAGCGTCCGAGGGGAATGATCGCTCCGCACGACTCGGCAATGGGAATGAACTGATCCGGGAGCAGCCGTCCAAGGGTCGGATGTTCCCACCGGACCAGTGCCTCCGCGCCGGCGAGCGTCTGGTCCTGCACGCTGACGATCGGCTGGAACTCGAGCCGGAGCTGCCCATGCTCCACGGCATTCTGAAGGCTGTACTCCAGATCGAGAATCTCGAGAATCCGCGCGTTCATCGAAGGGGTGTAAAGCTGATAGCAGTCCCGTCCCTGCTCCTTGGCCCGATACATCGCGGTGTCGGCGTTCCGGACCAGGGTTTCCGCGTCCTCGCCATCGGAGGGAGACATGCTGATGCCGAGGCTGCAGGTGACGACCAGGGTGTGGCCTGCCAGATCGAAGGGTTTACGGATCTCGTCGAGAAGTTTGCGGGCGATCCGAGCGGCGTCCTCCGGAGCACTGATCTGGGGTGCGAGCAGGGCGAACTCGTCGCCTCCGAACCGGGCAAGGGTGTCTTCCTCTCGGAGGCAGCGGCGGATCCGGGCAGAGAGACTCCGGAGCAGGGCGTCGCCGGTGGAATGTCCGAGGGAATCGTTGATCTGCTTGAACCGGTCGATGTCGAGGAAAAACACCGCGATCTGATGATGATGGCGCCGGGCCTCGGCAGTGGCAATCACCAGCCGGTCGAAGAAGAGCGCCCGGTTCGGGAGGCCGGTCAGCGGATCGTGGTAAGCGAGATGCTCCACCTGCTGGGCGGCGAGAGTCGACGCCTCGCGCTGATCCTCCACCAGCGCAATCACCATACCCAGCCCGAGCATCGTGGGGAGAATCAGATCGACCATCTCCAGGGACCGGACAGCCGGCAGCATTTCGATCTGTTCCGTCACTCCGGCGATCCCGAACAGCACCGCCAGCAGCCGGAAGCCGGATGCATCCGGTTTGCCCCGCTTTTTCCAGATCAGATATGCGATCACCAGCGAACTGCAACTCTGAAAGAAGAGAAATTGAGGTTGGGAGATCGAGGTCGTGCCTTCCATCGCGCTCCCGAAGCTCAGGGAGATCGCCGCAGGGAGCATTCCCACGATCATCGCCGCCATCACCAGTCGAGACTGGTCCCGCAGGCGCATCGGTCTCTGGAGGATCAGTTCCCATCCACCGACGATGAGGAATGCCACCGCGGCGAATCCGGCACCCTGGGTGAGCACGTTGATCGCGCCCTGGCCGATCGCGAGCAGGGAGAGCCCTGAGCCGATCGCCAGCAGAGCCCAGTATCGCGCCCACTGGAGCGCGTAGGACTTCCCGGAGCTCCGATGGAAGGCAAACAACAGCGATCCCAGGAGGATCTCGATGATCAGCCGGAGCAGTATCGGTGAGGTGACCAGGTCGTCGCCCATTGTCTGCGAAGTTCCTCGTTCGGGTCCGTCTATTATCAGGGAGGCAGCGTCACAGGGACGTCAAATCGACGTCGTGGGAGGCGGAAAGTTTCCCTCAGCTGGTGCTTTTGCTCTATTTTTGACGTTTCCCTGACGGTTGTTCTGACAATTGAGGAAGGGACTGTGCTGCAAACGTGATGAGCGAACGAGCTGTACCCGCGGGCGTGGATCTGCGGTCTCATGGACTGCTGGCGTCGATCTACGAGCAGGAGGCGGTTCGCCTTCTGTTCGCTGGAGGAGCTGATCCTGCTGTTCACGGCCCCGGACAGGCCGCGTCCAATTTTCGCGAGTCGTTTTTTCACCTCTCCCAGCTCGCCAAGGCGGGCGTGGATCATCCTGTGGTGAGTGATCTGATGCTGGCGCGGCTTTCGCCGGGTTCCTTCAGTTGTGCCTGGGTGCTGTCGTTCCGGCTTCGGGTGGCTGCGCGGATCGCGGGGTTGGTCTCGATGGACTCTCGTCTGCTGCGGGGCGGAGCGGTCCGGCCGGGCTCCGGTGACGAACTGCTGGCGAGCGCCCTGGACGTCCTTCTCGGCCGTTGGACGACGGCGCCGCCGGGACCGGAGGAACTGCTCAGATCGTATCCGCGAATCGTGGGGCGTCACGACCCGGTGGGCTGGCTCAGCAATTTCGAAGACAGTGTCGAGCCGGAGCCGCTTGCAGCGCTGCTGAATCTGGTGGTGGCATGCTGCCGGTACCGGGCCGGCCCGATTCCCGTTCCGGAGGAGAAGAGGAAGTACAGTCTGCGGGAGAGGGCCGTCCTTGAAGGATCGGACGATCCGCCGGTACCTGTGCGGGTCTGTGGAGTCGGAGGCCATTCGGCTCAATGAAGTCGCTGAATCTGAATCTTCTTGGCGGATTCGAGGCGCGGTTCGGGGGAGAGCCTCCTCTGATCTTCCCGACCCGGAAGGCGCAGGCCCTGGTGGCTTACCTGGCGGTTCCGCCCGGCAAGGCACACTCCCGGGAGAAGCTGGGGGCCCTGCTCTGGGGTGAGACCGGCGACGAGCAGGCGCGACACAGTCTGCGGCAGACGCTGGTGGGGTTGCGTCGGACGCTGCTGACCGAAGACCATCCCTCGCTGCTCACCGATGGAGACATGCTCTGTCTGGATGAAGCGATCGTGTCCGTCGACGCCATCGAATTCGAGTCGCTGGTCCAGCGGGGCTCCACCAGTGATCTGGCGAACGCTGCGATGATGTACCGCGGTGCGTTTCTCGACGGCTTCAGTCTGCGCGAGGAGGCCTTCGAGGAGTGGTGCGTTACCCAGCGTCGCCGGCTTTCCGAGCTGGCCCTTCAGGCCAACAGCAGGCTGCTGGGGCTTCAGGTGGAGGCTGATGCGCCCGAGGAGGCGATCCGGACGGCTCTGCGACTTCTGGCCATCGACCCTCTTCAGGAAGCAGTGCATCTGACGCTGATGCGTCTCTACATGCAGACCGGCCGGCGCGAGTCGGCACTCCGTCAGTATCAGCACTGCAGCGCACTTCTCGAGCGAGAGCTGGGAGTCGAGCCTCAGAAAGAGACGCGGGACTTCTACAGCCGGGTTCTCCAGGGCGGTAGGTCGTCCAGTGAGCCCGGAGAAGGGGATGGGCCTGAGGGCACCCGTTCGATCCTGGTGGTGGACGATGATCCGGTCACCCGGACCCTGCTGGAAGGGTATCTCGAGGGTGCCGGTTACCGGACCGAGCTCTGTGAGGGAGGGCACGAGGCTCTGGACCGCTTGAGGAAACGGCGCCACGATCTGCTGATCTGTGACATCCGGATGCCCGGGATGAGCGGGCTCGATCTGGTCCAGACTCTCGATTCCGATGGGGTATCTCTGCCGACGATCTTTCTCACCGCATTGCGGGAGGAGGATCTGGAGGCACAGGGACTGGCGCTGGGTGCGCGGGATTTCATCCGGAAGCCGATCCGCAAGGACATCCTCCTGCTGCGGGTGCAGAACGTCCTGAGTCGCGGGTCGAATCAGGCATAATGGAATCCCCCGGTACACTCGGATTTCGTTTCGCACCCCGAGATCCGGAAGGCGGAAACGAGGATGAAGCTGCCCAGCATGCTGCGACTCCTGCAGGAGGAGTCATTCGATCCATCCCCGTTCGCGTCCGGTTTTCAGCAGCCGGGCACCCGGCACCGTCACCTCTACGGTGGTCAGATGCCTCTGCTCCGGTTGTCGGCTCTGCTGCTTCTTTCCCTGGCGGTCTACCTGCACCAGCGATTTTCCCCGGGTCTGCTGAGATCGGCCGATGCGCTGGTCTTCGCGATGGTCTCGGTGGGCTGGGCGGTCGGATCCGTCCTGCTGGAGCGACTCGCGGGTGTCCGACTGCGGCGAATGCGGCTGACTCTCGTTCCGACGGTGATCGATCTGATGCTCTGGGCCTGGGCGATCCGCCTGACCGGGAGTGATCGAAGCATCCTGTTTCTGCTGGTTCTGGTGCTGACCTCGCAGCAGTCGCACTACGGGTTCCAGCGAGCCCTTCTGATGGCTCACCTTTCCACCGTGGCCTACGGACTGGTGATCACCGACCTGGTGCTGATCCGGAATCAGCTGGTCTCGCCCCGTCTGGCCCTGCTGCAGATCCTGCTGCTCTATGGCGGCAACCTCTACATCGCCTTTGCGGCCCGCCCTTCGGAGCGTCGCCGGGCCCGAATCCGGGAGGATTTCGAGCTGGCTCGGGGGCTCATCGCCGAGCTCGGGAAGAAGTCCAGCGAACTGGAGGAGCTGAAGATCCGGGCCGAGAAAGCGAGCGCGGCGAAGAGTGAATTCCTCGCGAATATCAGCCATGAGATCCGCACCCCGATGAACGCGGTGGTGGGAATGACCGAGCTGGCGCTGGAATCGGATCTCGATCAGTCACAGCGCCAGTGCCTGGAAAGTGTTCGAAGTTCCGCGGAAGCCCTTCTCGAGCTGATGGACAGTCTTCTCGACTTTTCCCGGATCGAGGCGCGCAAGGTCCAGATCGAACATCGACCTTTCGAGCTCCGCTCCGGTCTCTTCACGGCCATCAAGTCGCTGTCGTTTCAGGCCCATCGAAAGAATCTGGAGCTGGTCTGCCGGATCGACCAGGATATCCCGGGCTGGCTGATCGGCGACCAGGGACGCCTACGGCAGGTCGTGGTGAATCTGGTGAGCAACGGAATCCGATTCACCGAGGCCGGCGAGGTGGTTCTTTGGGTCCAGATGGTCGAGCGCGAGAGCGCCCGAGCCACCCTCCGGTTCTCGGTGCGGGATACCGGAATCGGAGTCCCTTCCGACAAGCAGCAGGTCATCTTCGAGCCGTTCACTCAGGCGGACGGTTCGCATACGCGCAAGTACGGAGGAGCCGGTCTGGGGCTGGCGATCTCCTCACGGCTGGTCGAGCTGATGGGGGGCGACATTCAGGTTCAGAGCGAGCCCGGGGGTGGCAGCACCTTCATCTTCACCGCCTCGTTCGGGCTTCCCGAAAGCTCGACGCCAGTCAGCCCGAGCTCGCCATTCTTTCCGGACCTCCGGGCGGTCGTCGCGGACGACAACATCAGTGCGCGCCAATACCTGGTGGACACGCTGCGCAACTGGGGGGCGATCGTCTACGAGTGTGCGAGCGCGGAGGAACTGCTCCGCCTGCTCGAGCCCGGGCGACTGGAGAGCTGGCCTCCGGTGGTGGTGCTCGACTCCGCCATGGCCGATGAGAGTCTGACCGCGGCGGTGGCCACCAGTCCCGACATCGCTGCGCAGACGATCATGTTGTTGCGCTATCCGGGCGATTTCGAGGGAGCGCGGCGCTGGAGGATGTACGGCGTCGGAGCCTGCATCGCGAAACCGATCTCGCAATCCGAGCTGTCGGATGCCGTGCGCTCGATTCTCGCGCGACCCATGGAGGATGAGATTCCCGAGGGTCCTCATCAGGGAGTTCGGCGCACCCATCGCCAGATGCATGTCCTGGTGGCGGAGGACAACCAGGTCAACCAGGAGGTCATGGCCGGATTCGTCGGGCGGTGGGGCCACCGCAGTCGTGTGGCACAGGACGGAATCGAGGTGCTCGGCGCACTCAGGGAGGAGCCGTTCGATCTGATTCTGATGGACATTCAGATGCCCCGGATGGATGGGCTGGAGGCGACCCGGAGCATTCGGAGAGCGGGAGGAACGCTGTCCCGGATCCCCATCATCGGGATCACCGCTCATGCCCGGGAGGTGGATCGACAGCAGGCGCTCGATGCAGGGATGGATGCCTGTCTGGTCAAGCCGGTGCAGGTCGGTCAGCTCCGGGAACTGGTCGAACGGCTGATTCCGGGATGTGTGATCGAGGAGCCGATCGTCAGGGTGATCGACGCGGATGAACTGGTGGCCTCGTTCGATCACGATGCACTGCTGGCCCGGCGGGCGGTTCGTGCATTTCTCGACCACTATCCGTCCATGGTGAGTCGAATCCGCGAGGCGCTGTTCCGGAATGATGCGGAGGGAGTCGCGGATGCGGCGCACCTGCTGAAGGGGGCATTGAGCCATTTTCCGGCCGGAAGCCTGCACCAGACGACCTCGCGACTAGCCTCGGTTCGGGGTGACTGGAGTATCGAGGAGACCCGACGGGTTTTCGACATTCTGGTTGAGGAGCTCCGGCAGTTCGTGCCCGCCCTCGAAACGTTCGTCCAGGCGGAGCCGGAGACCAGCCCGAAGGGGTGAGATGCACTACGCTCTGATTTCCTTTCTCAATGCGCGCCCTCTCTGGTGGGGACTGGTTCATGGAATCTCCCGGGATGAGGAGAGCTATGAGTTCACCTCGCCGGCCCGGTGTGCGGATCTGCTGGCCGAGGGGCACGCCGGTCTGGGGCTGATTCCGGCCATCGAGATGGCCCGCATCCCGGGGCTGGTGGCAGCTCCTTCACTCTGCATCGCATCCCGCACCGAGGTTCGAAGCGTGTTGCTGTTTTCGCGGGTGCGGTTCGAGGAGATCCGATCGGTCGCTCTCGATCCCAGCTCCCGGACTTCAGTCTGTCTCGCGCGGATCCTTCTGGCGGAGCGGCTGGGCCTGGAGCGGTATCGCGGCATCCGGTTCGATGCGGTGGAATCGCGGCATCTTCTGACCCTGGAGGGACATGACGCGGTGGTGGTCATCGGAGATCCGGCGTTGCAGCTCAGCCAGCGTCTGGGGCGGGGCGGGCTCGGCGGTGAGAGGAACGTCCACCGCTACGATCTGGTCTCCGAATGGCATGATCTGTTCAAGGAGCCATTCGTCTTCGCCGTCTGGGCGGGAAGGCGGGACCTGCTCGAGACCGTGGGAGCGGCCGAGCTGGAGGCCCGGCTGATGGACAGCTACGAATACGGCCGGGCCCATCTCGACGAGATTTCCCGGAAGGCCTCCGAGGAGCTCGGGTTGCCCTACCAGGAGCTGATGGACTATTTTCACCATGCATTGCACTACCAGTTCGGCGAGGGTGAGCGGAGAGCCCTGAACCGTTTCTACGGGCTCGCCGCGAAGTACGGACTGATCGAGGAGGACAGGCAGATCGAATGGCTGAAGGGCAGAACACCAGACCGAGTGAACGAGTCGACGAAATCCTGAATCGGGCGGTTCAAGGGGAGCGGATCTCCGATGACGAAGCACTGCTGCTGCTCCGGGAGGGAGAGCTGCTTCAGCTCGGCCAGGCTGCCGACGCCATCCGACGGCGTCTCAATGATCCGAAGGTGGTCACCTACATCGTCGACCGCAACATCAACTACACCAATGTCTGTGTCTACAAGTGCCGCTTCTGCGCGTTCTATCGCCGTCCGGGGGATCCGGAGGGGTATCTCCTGTCCCGCGACGAGCTGCGAGAGAAAATTCAGGAGACGGTGGATCTCGGCGGGACCGGAGTGCTGCTTCAGGGAGGCGTCCATCCGGATCTCCCGCTGGACTACTATCTCGAGCTGCTTCAGTGGATGAAGCAGGAGTTTCCGGAGGTGCACCGGCACGCCTTTTCCCCTCCCGAGATTCTGTTCATCGCCCGGGTCACCAGGACCCCGCTTCGGGAGGTGATCTCCCGGATGATCGACGCCGGACTCGAGTCGATCCCGGAGGCGGGGCGAGATTCTCGTCGACCGGGTGCGTCTGGAGTCTCTGTCGTATCCGAAGGCCTCGACGGAGGGATGGCTGGACGTGATGCGGACGGCTCACGAGCTCGGTCTGCGAACCACCGCCACGATGATGTTCGGTCAGGGCGAGAGCGTGGAGGATCGGGTGGAGCATTTCCGAAGAATCCGGGATCTCCAGGACGACACCGGCGGATTCACCGCATTCATCGCCTGGACGTTTCAGAAGGAGAACACGGACATGCAGGAGGTGGAGGAGGAGAGCGGGTTCTCCTACCTTCGTCACCAGGCGGTGGCGAGAATCTATCTCGACAACGTCCGCTCGATTCAGTCGTCATGGGTGACCCAGGGGCTGGGGATCGGGCAGCTGGCCCTGAAGTTCGGTGCCAACGACATGGGCTCGATCATGATCGAGGAGAACGTGGTGGCCGCGGCCGGAGCGCGCAACTGCGTGACGAGCGAAGAGATGAAGCGCCTGATCCTCGATGCGGGATACGAGCCGGTCCAGCGTCTGACGCTTTACCAGGGCGTGGTGGACGCCGCGACCCGGCAGCGGGTGGATCGGGAAGCCGGCGTCGCGGTCTGAGGCGTCCATCCCCGACCCGGACCGGACCTGCTGAGCCGGTTCCGGAATAAAACCGTCTCCTTCCCCCTTGAGGGTTTGGATCGAGGCCTCACTTCGCAGGCTTCGCAATTCTTGACAACCAGCCTTGCTCCTTGGGCTCCGTGCCGCGGGGCCCCGCCAGGCCAGAAGGAGGATTCATGGGAACGTACGAAGTTCTGTTCATCGTTTCTGCCAAATTGACCGAAGACGAAGTGTCCGCCGCAATCTCCGAGTTTCGGGGAGTCGGAACGGATGCTGGAATGACTCTGGTCAATGAGGACGCGTGGGGAAAGCGACGTCTCGCCTATCCCATCCAGAAGACCAATGAGGGCATCTACCATCTCTTCGTGTTCGAAGGGGAGGGTGCCGGACTCTCCGAAATGGACCGCCGGATGAAGAACTCCGATGCGATCATGCGGCACATGATCGTGCGGACTGATCTGGAGACCCGCCGGGCGAAGAAACTCGCCATCAAGAACGCAAAGCCGGAAAAGGTGGCTCCTCCCGCGCCCGCACCCGCCGCTCCAGCGGAAGAGGCGGCCGCGCCTGCCGAGGCCGCGCCTGCGCCGGCGGTCGAATCGGCCGCTCCTGCTGCCGAGCCGGCCGCCGCTCCCACCGAGGAGACAGCCGCCGCTCCCACCGAGGAGACAGCCGCTCCCGCTGCCGAGCAGACGGCTGAAACCAAGAGCGAATAAGGAAGGAAGATCACCATGGCGACTCAGGGAAGAAGACCTTCGGGTGGAAGAAAGAAGTTTTTTTATCGCCGTAAGCGCGTCTGCAAGTTCTGCGTGGAGAAGCTCGAGTACGTGGACTTCAAGGACGTGAAGCTGCTCCAGCAGTTCATTCCGGAGCGGGGCAAGATTCTGCCCCGGCGGATCTCGGGAACCTGTGCATTGCACCAGCGAAAGCTGCAGACCGCGATCAAACGCGCCCGGGTGATGGCGCTGCTTCCGTTCGTGACGGACTGAGGACGGACGAAGACTGATGATCCAGACCGACGCCGGACTCGAGCCGGTCGGCTTCGCCCCGATGCAGGGGCGGGAGATGCGGAGCATCGGGCTGCACGCGCTTGCGGCAGCGGTGATGTACGTGTCTCCGTTGCTGTTGTTCGTGCCGGCCGCATTCATCAGCTCGGGGCTCCGCCACGGCCGGCGGGGTGTAATCGGCTCGATCGCGGGGTCGACGCTGATTCTCGGTCTCGTCACGCTGATTCTCGGAGGCGCGCAGGTGACCCTGGTGACGGGGCTTCTCCGCCTGGTGATGACGGTGGGGATTCCGGCGGCGGTGGCCACGGCAATGATCCGTCGCTCGGTCCGTTCGGGATCGGTTCTGCTCACCTCACTGGTTCTGAGCACCGGCGGCTTTCTGCTGGTGGAAGGAATGATGAGCGCGACGATGGACTTCTCGCCGTACGGCGCGATCGTCGAAGAGCTTCGGTCGGCGACCGAACCGACTCTGGCCATGTATCGGCAGATGGGAGTCAGCGCCACGACGCTGGAGGCGATGAGCCATGCCTCGGCGGTTCTGGTCAACCAGTTCGTTCCGTCGCTGCTGATCATCATCACTGCGATGATGTTCGTGTTCAGTCTGGTGATGATCCCGCGACTGCCGTGGGGCCGCTCTGCATCGCCCTCGCTGTTGTTCCGCAGTCTTCAGCTGCCCGACCTGCTGCTGTTCGGGTTCGTCTTCGGGGGCATCTCGCCTCTAATGCGTGGTGGCTGGCAGACGGCGGGATGGAACGTGCTGGTGGTGGTTTCGTTCCTCTATGTGCTTCAGGGACTCGCGATCTATCGCGCCATCGTGCTCCGGCTCGGCTTCCGCGCCGTGGGCAATGTGATGGCGTGGGGACTGCTGCTGATTCTGATGCTCAATGGCGTCGGCCTGTTCCTCGTATTTCTCGCGGGTCTGTTCGATCCGTTCTTCGACTTCAGAAAATTCAAGAGTAAAGGTGAATCCGATGAAAGTGATTCTGACTGAAGAGATCCGTAATCTCGGCGGACGTGGAGATGTCGTTCAGGTCAAGGACGGCTACGCCCGCAACTTCCTGCTTCCGAAGAAGCTCGCGCGCGAGGCGACGCGCGGCAACATCGCGGTGGTCGAGCAGCAGAAGCGCAAATGGGCGCTGATGGCTCAGGAAGAGGTCAACGCCGCGAAGGAAGCGGCAGCTCGTATCGAGGGGACGAAGGTCCAGATCCACAAGAAGGTTGGTGAGACCGGTACCCTGTTCGGCTCGGTGACCGTCAGCGAGATCGCCGATGCGCTGCAGGCCCAGGGCCTCGAGGTCGATCGGCGACGAATCGAGCTCGAGCACCCCATCAAGTCCCTCGGCTTTCACGAGATCGAGGTCCGGCTCCATGGCGAGGTCTCCGCGAAGATTCAGGTCGAGGTCTTGCCGGAGGGCGAGCCGGAGGCATAACATCCGGACTCGCTGATGAGCGAGCAACAATCCATCACCAGCCCTCCAGCAGGTCTGGAGGGCTGGCGCGAGGTCTGGGAAAAGGACCTCCGCCCCCTGCCGTCCAATCGACGGTGGATTCACCGCGTGCTGGAACGGCTTCTCCGTCCCATTCTCGATCCACTTCTTCATCGCCAGCGCAATTTCAATCTGGCCAGCCTCGAGTTGATCTCCGACCTTCGCCGCGACCTCCAGAGCATTCGGGAGGATTTCAATCGTGGTGTCGAATCGCTCGACAGCGATGCCAAGCGCGTCGCCGCCGACCTCGCAGGCGTCTCCCAGGCGGTCAGCGGGCTTGATCGAAAGATTCCGATCGCCAGCCAGAGAAACGACGCACTGATCACCGCGCTCGACCAGAAGATCGAGAGCCTCGCTGCCCGGTTGCGCGATCTCACCATTCCCGCACTGGCCGATGCCTCCCCTTCATCCTTTCGGGAGGACTTTCTGTACCGGCGCCTGGAGGAAGGTCTGCGGGGGAGCGGCGACGAAGTTCGGGATGCCCTCGCTCCCTACGTGGAGCTGGCCCGGGAGCATCCGCCCGTGCTCGACGTCGGATGCGGCCGAGGCGAGTTTCTGGATCTCTGCCGCGAGCAGGGAATCGAGGCCCGGGGCCTGGACACCAACGAGCGCTCGATCAGCGAGCTCAAAGCCCGGGGTCTGCATGCGGAATCGGGTGCGGTTCCTGATGCTCTTCGATCCGTCAGCTCCGCGTCGATCGGCTCCATCCTCGCGGCGCATGTCGTCGAGCATCTCCCGGTGGAGTCGCTGATCGGTTTCTTCGGGGAGTGCTCGCGGATCCTGCAGCAGGGGGGATTGCTGATGATCGAGACTCCGAATGCGCAGGCTCTGGCGGTCAGCGCCTCCGAGTTCTGGCGGGATCCGACGCACCTCGCCCCGCGTCACGTCGCGGCACTGACTCTTCTGGCGCGGGAGTACGGGTTCGGTGTCGAGCGTGTCGAAACCGTTCATCCGCACAGCAGCTCAGCCAGGCTCGAGCTCGGGCCGGAACATGCCCCGGATCTCCGCGAGCTCGTCCGGCGCCTCAACGAGCTTCTGTACGGGGATCAGGACCTCCGTCTGCTTCTGCGCAGGCAATGAACGGCCCGGCCGCTGCGGCCGGTCCTGATTTCACCGTCGTCGTCCTGGGGATGGTAGGTCGGCCGGTCCTGGCCCGGCCGGGTCTCGATGGTGTAGCCACTGGGCGGGGGGGGCGGAACGTTGTGGGGGATCAGTCCCAGAGCCAGGCCGGCCGCGAAGCCACCGAGATGCGCCGAGTTGTCGATTCCAGGAAAGCTGAAGCCGATGATGATGTTCAGCACCGCCCATCCGATCAGCTGGTTGGTGAGGCTGCGGGTCCAGCTCTGATGTTTCCAGCGGGGAGACCGGCGGATGGCGAGAATCAGAGCACCGAGAATTCCGAAAATCGCCCCGCTGGCCCCCGCGGATACGGGGATGTAGCCGAGTCCGTGCGGGACGACCGGATAGTCGTGGGTCATCCGCAGCGCGCTGACGACCGAAGCGATCAGTCCGGACACGAAGTAGGTGACGGTGAAACGGGTCGAGCCGAACATGATCTCGAACACGCTTCCGAGCTGGAACAGCGCCCAGCCGTTGAGCAGGATGTGCAGCAGGCCGATGTGCAGGAACATCGCCACGAGCAGGCGCCAGTAGCCCCCGCTCTGGAAGATCCCGGGCGTGATGGCTCCCAGCCGGGCGAGGACCAGCGTGTCCTGGTTGGTGACGTGCCACAGGGGCATGCCACTGGCGATCTCCGCCAGAAAGACCAGAACGATGGCGACCAGGATTCCGACCGTGACCGGGGCGCGTCTGGTGATCATTGAAATCTCCTCATCATCGATGACACGGCGCGAAACAGGCGATAGGCGGTTGCCGGGAACCACTCTTTGAACCGGATGAACACGGCAGCCAGTCCGGGGATGATGGTTCGGCGGTTGCCCCGGTGGATCGACCGAAGCACGGCCCGGGCCACGCGCTCGGCCGTCATCGTGGGCAGAAGTCTCTCCGCCGCCGGCATCGCCGCCGGATCCGCGTGATCGAAAAACTCCGTCCTGGTCGTGCCCGGACAGACCACCGAAACCCGGACCCCCTGACCGATCACCTCGCTGCGGAGCGCTTCGCTGAAGAGAATCACCGCTGCCTTGGTCGCGCCGTAGGTGCTCATTCCGGCGAATCCCATCAACCCGGTGATGGAGGCGACATTGATGATGGATCCGCTCCCCCGCGCAATCATCCCAGGGAGAACCGCCCGGCAGCAGCGGACCGTACCGAGATAGTTCGTCTGGATCATCGACTCGGCTGTCGCGGGATCGGACTCCGCCACCGGCCCCAGCGTCCCGAATCCTGCGACGTTGACCAGGATGTCGACTCCCCCCATATGCTGTTCCGCGGCTCGGATCAGCGCCTCACATTCGCCGCCGAGGGAGACGTCTGTGGGCTGGACCCGGCAGTTCACTCCCAGCGCGCGGCATTCGGCTGCAAGCTCCTCGAGTCGAGCTTCCCTTCGCGCCGCCACCACGAGATCACATCCATTCCGGGCGAGCGCCAGGCTGGTGGCCCGGCCGATGCCGCTGGAAGCCCCGGTGACGATCGCTTTTCTGCCCTTCAGGTCGGCCATTCCGTGTCCGGCGGGCATTGTAACCGGTATGGTCCGCGCCCCCGGTCAGAACTCTGGTACGAAACCGAAAATCCTGATGAATCAAGAGCTTCGCTGTTCCCGCGATCATTGACTTTGAAAATCCGCAAATCCTATACTCCCCATGGCTCGGTTCGCGGAACCCGGCCGCTCGAACCCGCCGGAAGGAGGCCCCCGAAATGCCCTTTGAAGATGTCAAAAAGATCTGGATGAATGGCCGTCTGGTCGATTTTGCCGATGCCAAAATTCACGTCCTCAGTCACGTCATCCACTACGGATCCGGTGTCTTCGAAGGAATCCGCTGCTATGACACTGCACGCGGTCCGGCGATCTTCCGGCTGCGGGACCACTCCCGCCGCCTGTTCGACAGCGCCAAGATCTATCGGATGCAGATGCCGCTCTCGATCGAAGAGTTCGAGAGTGCGACGCTGGAGACCATCCGCGCCAATGAGTTCCGCGATTGCTACATCCGGCCCCTCGTCTACCGGGGATATCACTCGCTGGGAGTCTACGGCGGGACCTGTCCCATCGACGTCACGATCGCCGTCTGGAAATGGGGCAAGTATCTCGGCGCCGAAGGGTTCGAAAAAGGGGTGGATGTGCGGGTTTCGTCCTGGACCCGGATGGCTCCCAACACCTTCCCGGCCATGGCCAAGGCCACGGCCAACTACATGAACTCACAGCTGATCCGGATGGAGGCTGAAGTCGACAAGTACGCCGAGGGAATCGCTCTCGACGTCGACGGTTACGTCTCGGAGGGCTCCGGAGAGAACATCTTCGTGATCCGTGACGGCAAGATTCTCACCCCGCCGCTCGGATCCTCGGTGCTCCCGGGAATCACCCGCGATTCCATCATGACCATCGCCCGGGACCTCGGTTACGAGGTGCAGGAGAAGATGATCCCCCGCGAGTTGCTCTACATCGCCGATGAGGTGTTCTTCAGCGGAACCGCGGCGGAGGTCACGCCGATCCGTACGGTGGACCGCCTCCAGATCGGCGAGGGCCGGAGAGGTCCGATCACCGAGAAGATTCAGGAGCAGTTCTTCGCCTATCTGGGCGGAAAGGTCGAAGACCGCTACGGCTGGCTCACGCCGGTCTACGCCGACGAAGGCTCCGAGGTCGGTGCCGAGAAGGCGGCGGCGACGACCCGCTGACTCTCTCTCGCAGACCCGACAAAAGTGACAGGCCCGGGTTCTCCCGGGGCCTGTTCTTTTGAGGTCAGACGCGTCGATGTTCATCTGTCCGGGCCGCGTCGCTGCCGGGGCTCATCACTCGGCGCTCGGTTCCGGCAGGGGGCGCACCCGGATCAGCAGCGCGGACCCGGCGGTGAATGCGGCGACGCTGCCGAGGATCACCACCATCCTGATCCAGGGCTCGCCCAGAGCCTCTCTCATCTGGAAAAGGACCACCGAGGTCCGGATCCACTCGATCGTGGCGAAGACCAGAAACACCTTCATGGCGTATCCGCCGAAGGGGGGACGTACCCGCAGCAGCAGCGGACTGGCCAGGACCATCAGGACGATCGCGATGTTTCCGGTTCGGAGAAAGTGAGCGCCGAGGAGCAGAACGCTGATCAGAGTGGGCAGGATGCGCAGAAATCGCATGAGTGAGACCTCCTGCCTTCCAGCATGGGACAGAAGGGGAGCCGCCGGTATGATCGAGATCAGGTGAAGATGCAGATTCCCGGCGGGGGGCCACCGGGAATCCGCGAAAAGGCCTCAGACGAGGACTTCTTCAGGCTGTTCGATGGGCGCCAGGCCCGCCGTCACCGCCACAGGCTCGAAACGGGAAGTGAAGAACCGCAGCGTGGGCGGCTCGTAGACCATGCGAAGACCGCGGATCTGGTCCCGTTGCTGGAACAGGTTGATGACCGACCAGGAGACCACATCCATGTGACGGTCGGTGTAGACCCTCCGAGGGATGGTCAGTCGGACGAGCTCGAGAGCCGGATGCCGGTTCTTCCCGGTTTCGGCGTCGCGTCCTGCGGAGACGATGCCCCGTTCCATGGACCGCACTCCGCTGTCGACGTAGAGCGCCGCGGCGAGAGTCTGTGCCGGAAACTCCTCCTGGTCCATGTGGGGGAGAAAGCGTCGTGCATCGACGAACACGGCATGTCCTCCCACCGGCTGCATGATCGGTACGCCCGCCGCCAGGAGCTTGTCTCCCAGGTAGCGGACCTGCCGGATGCGATCGCCGATGTAGTCATCGTCGACCATCTCGTAGATTCCCTGCGCGACCGCTTCCATGTCCCGGCCCGAGAGGCCGCCATACGTCGGCATTCCCTCGTAGACCACGACCAGTTCGCGGGCTTTCTGCAGGATTTCCTCGTCATTCATCGCGAGAAAGCCGCCCATGTTGACCAGACAGTCCTTCTTCGCGGACATGGTGCAGCCGTCGAACAGCGACATCATCTCGTGCAGAATGGAACGGACGGTCCGGGCGCGATAGCCCTGTTCGCGCTCCTTGATGAACCAGGCATTTTCCACCGCCCGGGTGGCATCGCACCAGACCCGGATGCCGTGGCGGGTGCAGAGCTCCCGGACTTCGCGCAGGTTCTGCATCGAGATCGGCTGCCCGCCTGCCATGTTCACCGTGGCGGCGACGTTGACGTACGGGATGTGATCGGCGCCGACGCTGTCGATCAGGCTCTCCAGCTTCGCCACGTCGACGTTTCCCTTGAACGGATGGGTGGATTGGGTGTCATGGGCCTCGTCGATGATGACATCGACGAATCGTCCGCCCTGGAGCTCCTGGTGAACCCGTGTGGTGGTGAAGTACATGTTCCCCGGAATCACGTCTCCCGGTCGGATCAGGATCTTCGAGATCAGATGCTCTGCACCGCGGCCCTGATGAGTCGGGACGACGTGGGCGAAGCCGTAGATCTCCTGGACGGCCTTTTCGAATCTGTAGAAGGAGCGGGCGCCTGCGTAGGCTTCGTCGCCGAGCATCATGGCTGACCACTGACGGTCGCTCATCGCATTGGTTCCGCTGTCGGTGAGCAGATCGATGTAAACGTCCTCGCTCCGCAGCAGAAACGTGTTGTATCCCGCGTCGGCGATCGCTCGTTCACGCTCCGCGCGCGTGGTCATCCGGATCGACTCGACGCTCTTGATTTTCCATGGTTCAGCCAGGGGGGGATTACTCATTGACACCTCCAGTCATTGTTTGCTGGCTGAACCTTATCTTCCGCACATCATCGAGGCCGGTGGCCACGGTAACAGGAGGGAGTGATGTCGATCACCGGCCTCGAAACCGGGCCTCCGACACCTCGTCGCCTACCCGATGATCCCACGCTGACGGAGCGAGACGAACCGGTTCGCACCGAGAATCAGATGGTCCATGACCTCCACTCCCATCACCTTTCCGGCCTCGACCATTTTGCGGGTGAAAACGAGATCTTCGGCGGACGGGGAGGGATCGCCGGAGGGATGGTTGTGGAAGATGATCACCGCGGCGGCGTGCTCCATCAGCGCATAGCGGAGCACGTCCCGGGTGGAAACGGTGGTGGCATTGAGGGTTCCAACGTAGATCTCACGTTCGCGGATCACCCGGTTCTTCGCATCGAGATAGACCGCCCCGAGCCGCTCCTGAACGAAATGGGCATAGCGGGCGATGAGACTTCGGGCCAGAGTGCTCGCGTCGCGGATCGGATCGGCACCCCCATCGCTGAACCGGCTGATCCGTCGGCCGAGCTCGAAGGCGGCCGCGAGCCGTGCGGCCTTCGCCACGCCGATTCCGGTGACCCGTTCGCCGCGGCCCCATTCTCTCCGCGCCATCCGGTGCAGCCCATCCGCCAGAAGCTCCCGGGCGACGCTCAGTGAGCTTTTTCCGCGGATTCCCGATCCCAGCAGAATCGCCACCAGTTCCGCATCGCTCAGGGTCGCCGCGCCGTGGCGCGCCATCCGCTCGCGGGGCCGCTCATCCTCCGGCATCTCCGCTATCAGGAGGTCGGTCATGACACCTCCCTGATCGCACTGACCAGAGGGGGAATGGCGATGGACGCCTTCTCCCGGATGGAAAAGCGTGCGAGTCGGCTGAGCGGCGTCGATTCCGGATTGATCTCGATGACCCTTCCCCGGCGGACCAGGCTGACCAGACCCGCCGCAGGGTAGACCACTCCGGACGTTCCGATCAGGAGAAACAGATCGCACTTCGTGGAGGCTCTCGCAGCCCGGTCGAGAGTGGCCGCCGGCAGCGTCTCCCCGAACCAGACCACGTCGGGTCGCAGCAAACTTCCACAGGAGCAATGTGGTGGCAGCTCCTCCGGGGATTCCTCCAGCCGACTTCGAGTCTGCTCTCTGACGCAACGAACCCGGAAGAGGTTGCCGTGCACCTCCAGGACGTCCGACGATCCGGCCCGCCGATGAAGATCGTCGACGTTCTGGGTGACCAGGGTCAGCTCGATTCCGGCGATGGTCTGGAGATCCGCAAGTGCCCGGTATCCGGCGTGGGGCGAGACACCCCGAATCAGCGACCGGCGCCACTCATACCACTGCCATACGATGGCGGGACGCTCGCGGAACGCTTCCGGCGTGGCAAGTTCCTCGGGACGCACATTGTTCCAGAGTCCTTCGGTTCCTCGGAACGTGGGAACTCCGCTTTCGGCGGACATCCCTGCGCCGGTCATGATGGTGATGCGGGAGGGGCGGTACTGATGGATCACTCAATGGCTTCGTCAATCGCGTTCATCGTGGTCTGCAGCGGGGATGAGCGACAGAGAGAGAGTCTCCTCCGGCGGGAACGTGACGAGTATACCTCGGATTGGGATCGAACCGCGGCGCACCTTCCGGGGTGAAAACGAAAAGGCGGCCCGCGGGGCCGCCTTCAGATCGTTCGACGGACTCCAACTAGCCCTGGGGGATCCGTCTTCGTACACCTTCACGAAGGCATCCTTGCGGAGGGAGTCGAGATAGGCGCGCAGGTCCCGCTGAAACGTTTCCTCGGAGTCCTGTTTCCGGAGCTGTGCTTCCACCTCGTCGAATCCGGGGATTTCGGAGGGGAGTCGTTCCTCGATCCGGAGAATGTGATAGCCGAAGCGGGTCTCGATCGGCCCGATGATCGAGCCCGGCCAGGTTCGCCTGCTCGTTTCCGAAGATGGCGTCATTGAGGGCGGGCAGCAGCTCGCCCTTGCCGACGACACCGAGGTCGCCCTGGTCCTTCTTGCTGGGCGCCTGGGAGAAGTTCTCGACCAGTTTGGCGAAGTCCTCTCCGGCACGGGCCTTTGCGGCGATGTCCTCGGCCTGCTTTCGGACTGCCTGCTCATCGCCGGTCTCGGGGTGGAGAAGGATGATCTCCCGGATGTGAGCCCGTTCCGGCAGGCGGTAACGTTCCTTCTCGCGCTCGTACCGGCGTCGAAGCTCCTTCTCGTCGGCCTGGGAGCGCGAGCGCAGTTCGCGGGAGAAAAGCTGATTCATCATCAGCGTGTCGCGGAGACGCTTTTCCATCTGCGCACGGGTCAGCCCGGACTGGGCCAGCGACTGTTCGAACTGCTCGTCCGAGGTGATTCCGTACTGGCTCTTGAGCTGTTCGACGGCCTGTTTGACCTGTTCGTCCGTGACGGTCAGACCCAGCCGGTCGGCCCGGTCCTTGATCAGCAGATCATCGATCATCTCGTTGAGCAGATCGTTCTTGAACTTTTCTTTGCGGGCCGCCTGGGTATCGGCAGGCCCGGTATTCTCGATCTCCTGAAGACCGTGCTGCAGTCGGTCGAGATAGTCGCTGCGGGTGATGATGCGGTCGCCCACGCGGGCGACGACGGCTTCGACGATCTGGCTGGCGCGCAACGAGGCCACCGCGAGAGTCATCAGCAGAACAACAAGGAGTTTTCTCATGGGCTGGGTCGAAATCTCGTCCTTTCCTGGATTCAGAAAGGGGAAACTGGATCCAGGGCGGGTTTATTCGTCGGAGGATCGGGGGAAGGTCCCGGAGTAATCGAAGGGGAGGCGGCGGGTGAGTATCCGGACGCCGAGCTCCCGGCGAGCCTGCACCACCGTCTGGGTGACGCTGTCGCTCACCGCGTCGCGTCGCAGCTTCGCCTGAATCACCGGCCGCGCCTGCTCGAAGGTGATCACCCCGGCCGGCAGCCTCTCTTCCGCCTTGAAGATATGCCAGGTCGCATCGGTGCTGATGATGCCGCTGAGCTCGCCCGCCTGGAGATCGAAGATCACCTCCTCGAACACCTGAGGCAGCTCGCCGCGGGTGACGAACCCGATGTCTCCGCCATGGGAGGCGTTCGGCGCCATCGAATACTGGGCGGAGACTTCCTCGAATGGAGTCCCCTTCTTCAGTTCGGCCATCGCTTTCTCGGCCTGTTCCTGACTGTGCGCCAGAATCTGCCGCACATGGATCCGTTCGCCGACCTGGAACTCCTGCGGGTGCGACCGGTAGTAGTTCAGCATTGCATCCTCGGTCGGTTCGGCGACCTCGGTCGAGAGGCTGGAGAGGAGTTTTTCCCTTCGAAGCTGATCCCGCTTTTCGATCATCGTGGATCCCGGATCGTTGCGCACCGCCTCGGCCACCCGTTCGGTGGGGACCGCCAGGCCGCGGGTCGCTGCGTATTCCGAGAGCAGAATCTCCTCGGTGTACTGGTCGAGCAGTGCGCTGTTGGCCTCGGCGGTGATCTGGGCCATTTCGGTACCGGCGTTTCGATCGAGATAGCGCTTGAAGTCCCCCATGGTGACTTGTCGGCTGCCCACGATGGCCACGACGTCGGCTGGAATCTGTGGCTGTCGATGACACGCCGGGACCGTCAGGAGCAGGGCTCCGAGGATGATCAGGAAGGACAGAATTCGCGTTCTGGTTTTCGAATCGCTGTACATGGAACGGCTGGATCTCAGGGGCTCCGAAGGACCGGTCGGCTGCGCCGGAAGGCGAGAGTGTATCACGCAGCGAGCTCCACATTGCCGAGCAGGTCCTCGATCTCGTCGAGCATTGCCGTGCCTCTCCCGCCGACCCGAAGCGTGAGCACTCCGGCGGGCGAGAAACTCGCCGCTGGATTCTCGCTGACCACCTTCAGCAGCCGGTTCGGATCCACCCGCGCCTGAGGCTGGAAGCGGACCGCAACCGTGTCCGCTTTCCGGGTGATGGAGACCACTCCCATCGATCGTGCGTGCTGGCGGAGCCGGGCGAATCGCAGAAGCGACTCCACCCCCTCGGGAATCGCGCCGAACCGGTCGCGCATCTCGCTGCGGATCTCGTCGAGCCGGCGGGGATCCGTGGTGGAGGCGATCCGTTTGTAGAAGGTCATTCTCAGATTCTCGTCACCGATGTAGTCCTCCGGGATGTAGATGTTGATCCCGAGGTTCATCGCCGTCTCGGGGATTTCGTCGATCGGCTCGCCCCGCAGCTCCGCCACCGCCTCCTCCAGGAGTCTGCAATACATCTCGAATCCCACCGCGGCGATGTGGCCCGACTGCTCGCCCCCCAGAAGGTTCCCCGAGCCGCGGATCTCCAGATCCCGTGCGGCGATCCGGAAGCCGGCACCGAGATCGGAGAACTCCTGAATCGCGGAGAGGCGCTTCCGGGCGTCGGAGCTCAACACCTGCGCCGACGGCACCAGCAGGTAACAGAACGCCAGCCGGTCGCTTCGGCCGACACGGCCCCGGAGCTGATAGAGCTGAGACAGTCCGAACCGCTCGGCATGATTGATCAGGATGGTGTTGCAACTGGGGATGTCGATCCCGTTCTCGATGATGGTGGTGGCCAGAAGCACGTCGTACTTCCTCTCGATGAAGGCCATCATCGCCTCCTCCAGCTGGTGCTCCTCCATCTGTCCATGCCCCACGACCACCCGCAGGTCCGGAACGAGTCTTTCCAGATACTCCTTCATCGCATAAATCGACTCGATCCGATTGTGGACGAAAAAGACCTGCCCTCCGCGTCCGGTCTCGAACTCGATGGCTTCGCGGATGAAGTCGTCGTCGAAGCTGACCACCGCGGTCTGAATCGCCAGCCGGTCCTTGGGTGGAGTCTCGATCACCGAGATGTCCCGGATCCCGGAGAGCGACATGTTCAGGGTACGCGGAATGGGGGTGGCGGACATCGAGACGACGTCGATCGATTTGCGGAACCGCTTGAGCCGTTCCTTCTGGGCGACGCCGAAACGCTGCTCCTCGTCGATCACCAGCAACCCGAGATCCCGGAAGCTGATGTCCCGGGAAAGGATCCGATGGGTGCCGATGACGATGTCGATCTCACCGGATTCCAGCCGCCTGGCGATCTCCTTCTGTTCCTTCGGCGAGCGGTACCTGGTCAGCAGCTCGATGATGACCGGAAACGAGGCAAAGCGGCGGAGCAACGTCTGGTAATGCTGGTAGGCGAGAATGGTGGTGGGCGCGAGAATCGCCACCTGCTTCCCATCCATCACCGCCTTGAAGGCCGCCCGCATTCCGACCTCCGTCTTGCCGTAGCCCACGTCGCCGCAGAGAAGCCGGTCCATGGGACGGCGCGATTCCATGTCGCGTTTGACCTCCGAGATCGCCGCGTCCTGATCCTCGGTTTCGTCGAACTCGAAGGAGTTCTCGAACTCCAGCTGCCACGGACTGTCCGGGCTGAAGGAATGCCCTTCGATCATGCTGCGGGTGGCATAGAGCTCGATCAGCTCGTCGGCCATCTTCCGCATTGCCTTCTTGACCGATGCCTTGGTGCGTGCCCAGGACGTCCCGCCGAGACGATCCAGCCTGGGTGAGGTGTCCTCTCCGGCGGAGTACTTCTGAATCAGGTTCAGATTCTCCATCGGGAGCAGCAGCCGCCCCTGACTGGAGTACTCCAGGATCATCACTTCCCGATCGCCCTCGCCGAACTCGACGCTCTCCAGGCCGGCGAAGCGGCCGACACCGTGGTCGACGTGGACCACGTAGTCGCCGATCTTCAGATCCCTCAGATCACTGAGAAACGGCTCGGACCGGCGCCGTCTCGAGATTGCCCGCCGATCCGTCGGCGGCTCGAACAGATCCCATTCCGACAGGATGGTGAGGTCCGCCTCGTCCAGATCGAATCCGTGGGCCAGCTCGCCGCCGGTGATCACCACCTCGGGCCGGAGCGAGTCGGCCTCGTCGACCCAGGCGAGATCGAATTCATTCATCAGGCGTTCGATCTTTTCCCGCCCCCCGCGAGTCGAAACGAAGAGCAGATGCCTTCGATCGTCCTCGCCGGGGCGGAGGTCGGAGGGAAGATCCCCGAGACGGTTCACATAACGGCGCGCCGGACTGGAATGTAGGCGGATCTCCTCGAAGGGACCCCCGGCGAAGTGGAGGGATCCGAAGGCGAGAGGGGCTTCCCCGAGAAACTCCTGAATGTCTCCGAACGGAACCAGCAACCGGTCCGGCGGATAGACGGCGCGGCCCTTCCCGGCGGCCGCTTCGTATTCGGAGCGGAGAAGCTCATCGTACTTGCGAAGCGCTGCCTCCACCTCCTCGGGCTCGAACACCACCGGCAGCCATGCTTCGGAATCGCTCGACCAGAGATCGAAAAACGACCCGTTCGGATGCACCAGAGAGAGATGCTCTTCCAGTCCGGGGAAGGAGTTGCTCTCCCGGATCCGCTCGATGCGGCCGGCGAGATCCTGATGGAATCGGGGATCGGGAAAATCCCGGCTCATCCGGTGCGCGAGCTCCTCGCGCGACTGCCGGGTCAGCGGAAAATGGCTGGTCGGCTCGATGCTCACGAAGTCCCGCGCGTCCGCCGATCGCTGGGTCTCCGGATCGAACACCCGGATCGAATCGACCGTGTCGCCGAACAGCTCGATCCGGAATGGCTGATCCTCGTTCGGAGGGAAGAGGTCGAGAATTCCGCCGCGGAAGGCGAGCTCTCCAGGTTCTCCGACCAGATCGGTCCGGACGAACCCATTGGCCACCAGCCGGGCGAGAAGATCGTGCGGTTCGAGGTCGTCTCCCCGTCGGATGGCAATTGATCGGGAGGAGAGCTCTTCCGGGTCGGGCAGCCGGCGGAACAGGGCCCGGGCCGGAATGATCAGAGTGTCGAGCTCACCCCGGACGAGGCGACCCAGCGTGCGGATCTCGTCACGGGTGACGGAAAGCGAATGAGCCACATCCTGATAGGGCGAGAGCGATGGGGTCGGGTATGCGCCCACCCGCTCGGGAGTGGGATGGAACAGCCGCAGCGCGGTCTCGAAATCCTGGAGCGAGGCGTCGCCCGGGACGATCAGAGCCATCCGCCGCCCGGACCGCTCCTGAAGGGCGGCGAGCACCAGCGCACGAGCTTCGAGAGACAGACCGGTGACTTCCTGCCGTCGGCCGTCCAGCTCGCGGGTCAGGGTGCGAATCTTCTCCAGAGCAGCGATGCGACTCCGGAGATCGGCAATCAGGGATTCGTTTCGAGTCATTGCGTCAGCGGCCGGAACGGATTGTATCCGTCGTGGGAGGGCTGCCGGGGTCAAAACGCAAAGTCGCCCTGGCTCTGTTCCTTCTCCAGGCTACTGGGCGAAGTAGCCGCGGATGGTCCGCGCCTCGAGCCGGGGGACATCGACCGACACGGCCACCTCGCGCCACTGGTTGGGCTTCACGTTGTCGGTCACCTGATAGCGGATCGCATACTGGGCTCGGAGATCTTCCTCGATCCGGTGAAACGCCCTCTCCAGATCGGAATCGGAGGCCTGAACCATGAATCCTCCAGTCTGAGTGGCGAGATACCGCAGGCGGTCGGTCCCTTCCTTGTTGTCCTCGCCGACGCCGAAGGCAATGACATACATCGGAATGCCCGAGAGTCGAACCAGCCGACTGACGTCCTCGAAGCGCGTCACCGAGTCGGTGTCCCGTCCGTCGGAGAAGAGGACGATGGCCCTCCGCTCGGTGGACTGATCCAGCTCGCGAACCCCGAATCTCAGCGCATCCCACAGCGAAGTGCTTCCCGCGGCGGAAAGATTCTCGAAGGACCGGCGAATCAGATTGACGTCATCACTCAGATGAATCTCGCGATGAGGAGCAGTGCGGATGGAAAAAAGCGAAAAGTGATCTCCCGGCTTCAGGACCGATGTGACGAAGTCCGAGGCGGCGCCGCTCACATGCTCGATGTAGGGAGTCATGCTGGTGGAGGCGTCGAGCAGCATGACCAGCGAGATCGGCTCGTTGAAGGCCTTTCCGAACTCCACGATCTTGCCCGGGACCCCTTTGTCGACGATGCTGAAGTTTCCCCGGTCGAGATCGGTGCGCGGCCGCCCCCGGGGATCGGAGACCGAAACGAACAGCGGAACGGTGCGGACCTCGACGGACTCCACATGGATTGAGCCGCCGAAGGAGAGATGATCCATCTCCTCTTCACCATGGGCCGAGCGCACCGTCGCGAAGAGTGGAAGGGTGGGATCGACCTCGGAAGATGGGATTGTCCACGGTGGGGCGGTGAGCCGTGTCAGCACCTTCGTCCCCTGCAGAAACTCGACCTCGGTGACGGGATCATCCAGCGGCGCGGTCACTCGAGCCTGAATGGTCTCCGCCCCGCTGTCGCGCTCGAGGTGAATGGCCAGCGGCTGGTGTCCCGGGTTCAGTTGCCGTTTCCAGGTGGCGGTCGTACCGCTCCCGCCGGTGTCCATCATGGTGACGCGAACCTCGTGCTCGATCACGGAAGGGCCGAGATCGACCGGCGCGAGATAGGGTGCGCGATTCAGCACCGCGACCACCTGCTGGTCGACGGAAATGGTGACGCGTGCCGGTTCGAAGGGGGGCATGACCATCAGTTCCACGGTGCCCTTGAATGTTGCGGTCGATGGGACCGATGCTGGCTGATCGATGGTGATCCGCCGCACCTGTGCAGCGGCGGAGGGAACGGTGAGAACCAGAAGCAGAAACGCCAGAATCGTCCGGTCAGTGATCAGGGTTCGGCGTGGTCGCCGAGGACGTTTCCGGAGCTTCTCGTTCCTGTCCATAGGTCCGTCTGTATTCGTAGTAGTTTCGAAGAACGTTCTTCACATAAAGCCGTGTCTCATTGAACGGAATCGATTCGATGAATTGATCGATGTCGTGATTTGCAGCATTTGCAATCCACCGGCCAACGGCGGTCTCGCCCGCGTTGTATGCGGCGATGGCCAGGATGACGTCGCCGTCCATCGCTTCGATCTTCTGCTGAAGCTCTGCGGCGCCGACTTTCAGGTTGGTCTCCGGATCGAACAGGGCCTGCCGATCCACCGGGCCAAGCCCCGCACGAGAGGCGATGCGTGCTGCTTCCTCGGGCATGATCTGCATCAGTCCAACGGCTCCCGCGCGGGAAACCGTGGATGGTTCGAAGGCGCTTTCCTGTCGGATGACCGCGGCGGCCAGAAAGGAGTCGACTCTCCCCGCCGCTGCCGACTCGAGCTGTTCCTTCCAGGGGAGAGGATAGAGAATCCGCCAGAAGTCATCGGGCGGGTCCGGCGATCCATGCCGGATCACTCCGGGAAATTCGCGATGGAGGAGGATGATCGCCTTCAGGGGCTCGCCGGTCCGGGCGTAGCGTTGAGCCAGACCCCAGGCGAGGAGCGGGTCGTCATCCAGCCCGTTGAGAAGCCGGTACTGCCGGGTGGCTTCTTCGTCCAGTCCGATCGCTTCCAGCTCCCGAACGACATCCAGACGGGGGTCCGTCGCCAGCTTCTCCCGGGCATCGGCAACGGGAAAGCGGACACCCTCAGCCACCCGGGCGGGCGCTGTGGTGGGAAGTCCGAGGATGGCGCGCGCACGATAGCTGTAGTAGCTGTAGGGATAGAACGAGATCAGACGCTGCAGCAGGGTATCTCTCTGCTGGAGCTCTCCCATCCGCTGACGAACCTTGGCCGCCCAGAAGAGCGAGTTGGAGGTGTAGTCGGCATCGGGAAAGCGGGCGAGGTAGGTGTCGATGGTCTTGAGTGCGCGAGAGTTGTCGCCGCTGCTGATGTAGATCCAGGCGAGCGTCCAGATGTTTTCTCCGTCGGATCCGGGATGTCCCGCGTCGATCACGCTCTGCAGGTAGGAGGCCGCGCGGGCAGGATCGTCGCCGTCGATCAGGTAGTACTTGCCCAACAGTAATCGGGCCGAAGTCGCTTCGGATGACGACGGAGCCCGGGCGATCACCTCCTTCATCAGACGGATGAACTCGTCGTTGCGATCGAGCCGCCAGAAGGCATGCCCGCGTAGCCGGTCGAGCGCCAGCGAGTAGGGCTCGCCCGGTTTCGCCCGCAGTTGAACCACCTTGTCGTACTGCCGCGATCCGAACAGGGAGAGTGCGCGAATCCAGCGGAGCTGTGGATCATCCCGCCGGTCGGGAAACCGGTCCGACAGCCGGTCGAGCAACTCCAGGACCAGTGGATGGCGATTGACCCGCCCCAGATGGTCGGCGAGCTCGAGACTTTCGGGGAAGCTCATCCGGAGGATGGGATTGCCGGCGTCCGGGAGCGACATCAGTTTCTGCCATGTCTGTTCGGTGTCCCGGCCCCGGGGGTAGCGTGTCAGCAGCGCAAAGCGGATGGCGGTGGCTGCTTGTGCGTAGCCCTCGCTCTCCAGGGTGTCGGCGGTCTCCACCAGCTCGGGCTCGTTGAGCTCGTCAATCGAAACTCGAAGGGTGGAAGCGAGTCGTTCCTCCAACTGCTCCGGGTGACCGGCCTGGACCACCAGAGCCGGCAGACGGAGACGGGCGAGCTCCGCGGCAGCCGTCCCCGGCGCGACCTCCTGAATCCGTTCCGCCGCGTTCATCGCCTGGAGTTGCTCGCCGCGTTCGCGGTCGACTTCGACCAGCTTCATCAGGAGGAACGGGCGGAGCTCCGGATAGACCTCTGCCGCTTGGTCGAGCAACTCCGCCGCGCGGTCGAGATTTCCCTGATCGCGTTCGAAGAACGCCAGTGCTGCCAATCCCCGTTTCCGGATCACCGGGTTTTCCGAGCGGGTCTGAGCGAGCAGAGCCTCACGTTCCCGCCCGGCTGTCTGAGCTTCGGTTTCCTGTGGTGGCTGCACGATCTCCGGCTCGGCGCTCGCCTGCGGAACGGGCGCGGTGCTCCGGCTCTGTGACGCCTGTCCGCAGCCGGTGAGAATCAGCAGGGTGAGAACAATGAGAGTGCGGGGAGGGTTCACGAATCTCCTTTGTCAGGGTGAGACGTAAGAGGCCGGACCAGGGTCTCGCCGTCGTGGGTGAATCCGATCTTCTGGAAGAATCCGGCAGCGAAGCAGGACCCGTCGACCACCAGTGCGAGCGTCCCACCTTCCTTCAACTGCTGTTCGATCTGCTGCATGGATGCGCGTCCGACCTGCTTTCCGCGCAGCTCTCGTGCCACCTGAATCCGGGTGATCTGCCGGCGTCCGGATTCTGCTGGAGAGTGGGCGACGTGGCAGACGATTCTGCCAAGCAGCTTCGCAATCGACCCGGTTTCGAAGCGCTCAGGGACGGCTTGATTCTGTTCCTGAAGGTAGAACGCGCGGAGCTCCGGAGCGTCCCCGGGTTCGACGGCACGGACGAAGAGCTTCTGACCTTTCATGCTAAGCTTCCAATACCCAACGTTTGTATTCCTATTAAGTATTCACTATTATTCGCAGATTCGGTCCGGAGGCCGATCGTGGGGACAGCCGTGCAGAAGGAAGAGCTCGGGAGGCTCTTCAGGCGAGAGGAAGAGTGATGAATATGGAGAAGGCGATTCGAGAGTTCCTCGTCCATGGTGAAAGCGAGCGGAAGCTTTCGGAGCGGACGCTCCGAGCCTACGAATCCGATCTCCATCAGTTCCGGTCTCACATCAGTCACGCCGATCCCCGCAAAGTGACCAGCGATGAGCTGGACACCTACATCGAATCTCTCAACAGCGGAACCTACCGGGATACTTCGATCCGGCGAAAGGTTGCCGCGCTCAAGGTGTTCTTCCGTTTCCTGGAGGACCAGGGAACGGTGGTGGAATCTCCTGCCCGGAAGCTCCGCATCCGCAAGCCGGTGGAGACGCGGGTGCCGAATATCCTGAGCATGAAGGAGATCAAGGCGCTCCTGGCGGCGCCGAAGTTTCAGATCGCCCGTCTCTCGGGGCAGAGGGACGAGTCGCGAGGGAGCCGCAACCGTTACTTCTGTGCAGTGCGGGACAATCTGATCATCGAGATTCTGTTTTCCACGGGAATCCGTATCGGTGAGCTGGTCTCGTTGAACGTCGGGGACCTTGATCTGGACAGGCGGACGGTGAAGATCAGGGGTCGGGCCGATCGGGGGCGTTCCATCGATCTGGCCTCCCAGGTGCTCTTCGATGCGCTGACGGATTATCTCGAGCTCCGCTGTTCCCGTGAGATCGATTCCGAGGCACTCTTCGTCGGCCGTTCCAATACCCGGCTGACCATCTATTCGATCGAGAACATCTTCAAGAAGTACGCGAAGAATGCGGAGATCAAGCGTCACGTCACCCCGCATGCTCTGCGCCACACCATGGCCTCGATGCTGATCAACAACGGTGCTGATCTGCGCGAGGTGCAGGAGGTTCTCGGTCACGCATCCATTCTGTCGACCCAGGTGTATACCCGCCTGGGGCCTTCCGCGCGCACCCGGCGGAGCAGTCTGGAACTGAACCAGAGGGACCGGATCATGGTCAGCGTCCCCAACGCCCGGATCCCGATCAAGAAGTAGCCGCAGGCCGGAGTCACCTTTCCCCGGGGACGGTACGAATCCTCTTTCCCCGGAATCCTCTCTGGGTTAGAATGACCGGCCACGGAACACCCGGGTGCCGGTCACTGGCATCTCACGGGCGGGCATAGCTCAGTTGGTAGAGTACAAGCTTCCCAAGCTTGGTGTCGCGGGTTCGAGTCCCGTTGCCCGCTCCACTTTCCCCTTTCCGGCGAGCGTTCCGGCCACGTCCACTGCCTCCCCCGAACCGGCTGGAGACTCCTGATTCCGGCCCTCCCGGCAGGGTCCGCGGGGGCACCGGGGAAGCCCATTTCCTGTGCTAGACTTGCCAGTCCCGAAGGGCCGGATCCCGTCCGGCTCCGGGAAAAGAGGTGCAATGGCAATCTTCGGAAAAGACCCTGCTCCATCCCGGTCCGAATCCTCACGCAGCGATGCCGGCGTGGAACGTTCCACCGTCTCGGTTCTCGGTCCTGATCTGGTCTTCGATGGTGTGCTCAGCGGTCAGGAGAACACTCTGGTCGAGGGAGAGCTGAAAGGACGTGTGGACCTGGCGAGCGACCTGCGCATTGCGGCGTCCGCCCGGGTCACTGCGACGGTTCATGCCCGTACGGTCATCGTCGAGGGAACGGTCGAGGGGGATGTCTCCGCCGAGTCACGGCTCGAACTGCGTGAATCGGCCCGGGTGAAGGGAAACCTTCGCGCGCCCAGAGTGCTGATCGCCGAGGGCGCCCGGTTTCAGGGGCAGGTCGACATGAACGCCACCGCACCACCAAGACAGGAAAAGAAAGCAGAAGAGGAGAGGAACGATGTCGGTCGCAGCAAGTAAGGAACTGCGCGAGAAGATGCAGGTCCGGGAAGCTCGTGAATACCGCAATTACATCAATGGTGAGTGGGTCGGATCGGTCTCGGGGCGCACGTTCGAGAACCGCAACCCCGCAAACCGGGAGGACCTGGTCGGAACATTTCAGGACTCCAACGCCGAAGATCTCAATGCAGCAGTCCAAGCCGCGAGCTCGGCCTTCGAGCAGTGGCGTCTGACCCCTGCGCCGAAACGAGCCGAGTTTCTGTTCAAGGTCGGAGACATCCTCAAGCGCGACAAGGAAAAGATCGCGCGCGAAATGACCCGCGAGATGGGAAAGATTCTCGATGAGACGCGGGGCGATGTGCAGGAAGCCATCGACATGGCCTTCCTCGCAGCCGGAGAAGGCCGCCGGCTCTACGGTCACACCACGCCCTCCGAACTGCGCAACAAGTTCAACATGTCGGTGCGCATGCCTCTGGGCGTCGCCGGACTGATCACCCCATGGAACTTCCCGATTGCCATTCCCGCCTGGAAGAGTATGCCGGCTCTGGTCTGCGGGAACTGCGTGGTGATCAAGCCTGCCAGCCTCTCACCCCTTTCGGTGGTGATGATGGCGGAAGCGTTCGAAGAGGCCGGGCTGCCTCGTGGGGTGTTCAACGTCGTGACGGGTGGAGGACGGGAAGTCGGCGAGCCGATGCTCAAGCACGATGACGTGAAGGTGATCTCGTTCACCGGCTCGACCGATGTCGGCCGGGAGATTTCGGTCGCCTGCGCTCCGAGCTTCAAACGCCTCCATCTCGAGATGGGTGGCAAGAACGTGATCATGGTGATGGACGACGCGGACGTCGATCTGGCGGTCGACGGTGCTCTCTGGGGCGCCTTCGGCACGACCGGTCAGCGCTGCACCGCCTCGTCACGGCTGGTGATTCACGAGAAAGTCCATGACGAGTTCGTGGAGAAACTCGTGGCACGGGTTCGCAAGCTCCGCGTCGGTGACGGCCTCGATGAGAGGACGGATATGGGGCCGGCGGTGTCTGCGTCCCAGCTCAAGACTGTCGAAAAATACGTCAAGATCGGTCAGGAAGAGGGCGCGACGCTTGCCACCGGTGGCAACGCCATCACCGGCGAGCGGGACGGCTTCGACTACTCCATGGGGCACTTCCACGAACCGACGCTCTTCGTCGACGTGACCCGGAACATGCGGGTGGCGCAGGAGGAGATCTTCGGTCCGGTGACCGCGGTGATCCGCTGCAGCTCGCTGGAAGAGGCCATCGACATCGGGAACGACGTTCCCTATGGTCTCTCCTCGTCGATCTATACCCGCAATGTGGACAATGCATTCGTCGCGATGCGGGATATGTACACCGGAATCTTCTACGTCAACGCACCCACCATCGGTGCCGAGACCCATCTGCCCTTCGGTGGAACCAAGCAGACCGGTAACGGACACCGGGAAGCGGGCAATGTCGGTCTGGACGTGTTTTCGGAGTGGAAGTCCATCTACGTCGACTACTCCGGCTCGCTTCAGCGCGCCCAAATCGACACCGAGCTGTGAGGGTGATTCGCGCAGTCATTGGTTACAGTCGAACGTGAATTCGGAACGGCCGCGGGCAGACCCGCGGCCGTTCTCGTTCTGGAGGAATGAGAAAGCAGGGCTGTCCATGTTGTTTCTGCTCCCGATGGTCGTCTCGGCGGTGGTGGCCTCCGAACCGGTATCGACGGCATCGCCCGCCGAACGGATCGTCGCCCGGGAGATGCAGACCCAAGGCGCATATCAGATCAATGCCCACCTCGCGGACCGCATCGGGCCGCGTCGGAGTGGATCCGAGGGTGCCGCGACCGCGGTCCGCTGGACCACCGAGACCCTTCGCTCGTGGGGTTTCGACGTCCGCAATGAGCCGGTGATGGTGCCGCACTGGGTCCGAGGTCTGGAGGAGGCCGAGCTGGTGGCCCCGAATCCCCAGAAGATCGTTCTCACCGCGCTGGGCGGAAGCGTCGCCACGCCGCCCGAGGGAATCATCGCCGAGGTGGTGGTTGTCGGATTGCTCGAGGAAGTGGATCGGCTCGGAGAGTCGGTTCGGGGAAAGATCGTGCTCTACGACAACCCGATGGACATGGACCTGGTTCATGCCGGACGTTCATTCGAGGCGTACGGTGAGGCGGTTCAGCCTCGTGGACGGGGACCGTCGCGGGCCGCGAAGTACGGTGCCGTCGCAGCGCTGGTGCGCTCGGTGGCGTCCGATTCCCTCGGTTCCCCGCACACCGGCATGACCCGGTACGATCCGGATCTTCCGAAAATCCCGGCCGCCGCCGTTACGGTCGAAGATGCGGAGCTGATACGCCGGCTGATCGCCTCGGGCGAGACGGTGCGGATGCATCTCGTGCTCACCCCTCAGACCCTGGACGACGTCGAAAGCGCGAATGTGGTTGCGGAGATGCGAGGCTCGGACTGGCCGGACCAGGTGGTGCTCATCGGCGCCCATCTCGACTCCTGGGATCTCGCCACCGGCGCGATCGACGATGGTGCCGGCGTGGCCGGGGTGATGGAGACGTTCCGTCTGCTGCACGACCTGGGGCTGAAGCCGAAGCGGACCGTTCGTCTTGTGCTGTTCATGAATGAGGAGAACGGTCTGCGGGGAGCGCGAGCCTACTTCGCTGCTCACGAGGATGAGCTGGAACAGCATTTCGCCACTGTCGAGTCGGATGCGGGGGCGACCGAGCCGGTCGGGTTCGTCACCTCCCTCTCCCAGGACCGCATCGACGCACTCCACTCCCTGTTCCGTCCACTGGAAGCCGTCGGCACGCTGGCCATGATCTCTTCGCCCGAGGTCGTGCCGACACCAGTCCACTGACGGATGCCGGGGTGGTGGGGTTCGGCCTGATGCCGGCGAGCGAGCATTACTTCGACTACCACCACAGCCCCTCCGATACGCTCGATAAGATCGACCCGACCGAGCTCGCGCGGAACACCAGCGCCGTTGCGGTGATGACCTGGATCCTCGCGAATTCGGAGCGGCCGCTCGGTCCGCCACGCTCTCCGGCTCGGGAATCCGAATAGATTCTTCGACTTTCCGGATGACGAAGCCGGGCCCGGAAACGGCCCGGCTTTTGTTTTCAGAACGTTACACCGGCATGAACATGGTCTTTGGTTTGCCGTGTTGGCAGGTTGCTCCAAATCGGAAAAATCAGTTCGGTTGCCCCTGGAAATTTTGTTGTTGCAATACCCCGGAGTGATGGTGCTACACTCCCGTAACTTTTTGGTGACTGGAACATGACAGCAGGTGTCTACCGCATTCACGGGCCAACGGTAGTCCTCGGAGGGGCTGCAGAGTAAAGAGATCGACAGAGACAGACCGCTGACGGTGCATCCCCCCGGTGTGCCGCCCCGGTCGTCTGATCTCCCCACCGCACGCAACATCGCAGTCGGCCATTTCCACCCACAACTGATTCACCTATCCGACGGAAGTCACGCCGTTTCCGTCGTTAATCGCAGTCCAACTAGAAGGAGGCTGTAAATGAGACGTTTATCTACTCCTGTATTCGTTGGCGCCCTTCTGCTCCTCGTGGTGGGGAGTCTTCTGGCGCAGACGACATCAAATCTGACCGGCACGGTCACCGCGGATGGCGCGGGACTGCCCGGCGTCCTGGTGACGGTATCTTCTGCCGCACTGCAGGGTACCCGCACGACCTACACCTCGGAGAACGGCGGCTACAGCATCGCCGGACTTCCCCCGGGTCAGTACTCGATCGTGTTCGAGCTGGACGGGATGAGCCCAGTGACGAGGAAAGCCAATCTGACGTTGTCCACCACGAACAAGGTGGATGCGCAGATGCAGCTTTCGTCCGTCAGCGAGGCGATCACCGTGACCGCCACCGCACCGGCGGTCATGGAGAGCAGCCAGCTCGCCTCGAATCTCAGCTCCCAGATGATCGAAGAACTGCCCGTGGGACGCACCGTTCTGGCGGCGGCTCTTCTGGCGCCGGGCGTGAACGCCAACACCACCGCGGCGAACCAGCTCTCCATCTCCGGAGGCCCGGGCTACGACAATCTCATCATGGTCAACGGCGTGGCCATCACCGAGAACGTCCGCAGCCAGTCTCTGAATCTCTTCATCGAGGACGCCATTCAGGAGACGACCGTTCTGACCGGTGCAGTCTCCGCCGAATACGGCCGATTCACCGGCGGTGTGGTCAACTCGATCACCAAATCGGGTGGCAATGAGTTCAGCGGATCTTTCCGCGACTCGCTGACCAACGACAACTGGACGAAGAAGACGCCGTATGCCGGTGAAGCCGACCACCTCGACGATATCAACGAGGTCTACGAGGCGACCTTCGGCGGGTTCGTGATGCGCGACCGTCTCTGGTTCTTCGGTTCGGGGCGCTCCGCCGATACCGCGAACTCGCAGACGCTCAGCCGGACCAACATTCCGTACGCGAACACCAATACGGAGAAGCGACTCGAGGGCAAGCTGACCGGGCAGATCAACCCGAGCCACAGCGTCGTCGTCTCGTTCCTCGATCGTTCTTCGAAGACCACCAATGACCGATTCAGTACCGTCATGGACGAGGCCAGCCTGTACGATCGCGAAGATCCTCAGTCGCTCTTCTCGGCCCATTACAACGGGGTGCTGACCAACAACCTGCTGCTCGAAGGTCACTACGCCAGCCGGAAATATGGCATCTCCCGGGGCGGTGGATCGAAGTACACCGATCTGATCCTCGGAACTCTGATGCTCGACACCCGCGACGGCAGCCGCCGATTCAACTCTCCGACCTTCTGCGCCTCCTGCGGCAACAAGGACCGGAACAGCGACGCCTTCACCGTCAAAGGCAATTACTTCCTGAGCACCTCGAGCCTCGGGTCACACAGCATCGTCGGTGGCCTGGAGACCTACTCGGACAAACGCTTCGAGCCGAACAACCAGTCAGGCAGCGATTTCCGCGTCTACGTCAACGGCACCGTTCGTGACGGCAGCGCCACCACGGGAGTTCCGCTGATGACCTCCGATGGTCAGCTCTATCCGATCTTCGACAACAATCCGGCCCGCACATACATCCGCTGGACTCCGGTGTTCAGCCCGGGACAGGAGAACAACCTGACCACGAACTCCGCGTTCGTGAATGATCGCTGGGACCTCAATGACCGCTGGTCCTTCAATGTCGGAGTCCGTTACGACCAGAACGACTCGGTCAATGCCGACGGCGACAAGATCTCCGACGACAGCGGCTTCAGCCCGCGACTCGGGGCGATCTTCGATCCGATGGGTAACGGCAAGCACCGCATCAGTGCGTCGTACAGCCGCTATCAGTCGCGCGTGGTCGAGGGTCCATCAACTTCCGGCGAAACCGCCGGCGCGCCTGGCGCGGTCGATTTCGTCTACAACGGACCGGAAATCAACCCGGCTGGCACCCCCATCAATCAGCTCGTTCCTGCGCATGAAGCGCTGCAGATCATGTGGGACTGGTTCCTCGCCAACGGCGGAACCGACAACCTCGCCCTGCTCAAGGTTGGTGGTGCGAAGTCGGTCCCAGGCTATGACGTCGTGTTCCCGCACGGCCTGAAGTCCCCTTCGGTCGACGAGTACGTCTTCGGTTACGGAATGCAGTTCACTCCGGCTGCCTATGCCAAGGTCGATTTCGTCTATCGCGACTGGAGTGATTTCTACTCATTCCGCGTCACCGAAGCGAACGACACTGTCGTCGATCCTCTCGGCATTGGCCATGACCTCCAGATCGTGGAGAACACCAACGCCATCAACCGCCAGTACAAGGCGGTCCAGCTCCAGAGCTCCTGGCGTCCACGCTTCGACGACAACCGGTTCAATGTCGGGTTCAACTACACCTGGTCGAAGCTCGAAGGAAACGACAGCCAGGAGAGCGCGAACAGCGGTGTGGTCGGAAACAACGAGCCGAAGACCTACTATCCGGAATTTCTGGCCTACGACCGTTGGCAGCCGAGCGGCTATCTCGACGGCGATCAGCGCCATCGCGGCCGCCTCTGGGTCGCGTACGACGTCCCGGTCCCGCCGCAAATCGGCCGTCTGAATACCACCCTTCTCCACAATTTCGATTCCGGCACGCCCTATTCGGTGGTCGGCGCGATCGATACCTATCGATACGCGGGCGCGGCGGATTTCTCGGACAAGCTTTACTACTCCGGATTCAGCAGCACCGCGAACTACTTCTTCAGCGATCGGGGCGAGTACCGCACCGATACGATCCAGAGCACCGATCTGGCTCTCAATTTCAGCCGCCAGATCTATCACGGCTTCGAGCTGTTCGCGCAGGGTGAGGTTCTCAACGTGTTCAACCGGGACGGAGCGGTCGCAGTCAACACCACCAGTCCGCACCTGGTCCTCGGGCGGAACCTACTGCGGCGGCCAGCGCTGTCAGCAGTTCAACCCCTTCACCGAGACTCCGATCGAGGGTGTGCACTACGTCAAGGGCGACGATTTCGGCAAGCCGACCGCGGCTGGCTCCTATCAGACCCCGCTGTCCTATCGGTTCTCACTCGGTCTGAGGTTCTAGTTGTCCCGCACCAATCATTGAGGAAAGCCCCGGTTCCGGCCGGGGCTTTTCTTTGTCTGATTCACTCCAGGAGATACCTGATGAAGCGAACCATCCTGCTGACATTTCTACTTCTGGTTTCATTCGGTGCTCGTGGCACGTGCCGAGCTGTCGCCGGCCCTGGCGGAATGGGGCGCCGGGCCGGTGCAGCATCTGATGACAGCCGCGGAAAAGGAGCGGTGGGCGGCGGTGAAGAGCGATGCGGAGGCGCCAGCGATTCGCCGCACTGTTCTGGGCTCGACGCGACCCTACCCCCGCCACGCCGGAAAATGAGAACCTGGTCGAGTTCCAGGCGCGTGTTCAACTGGCGGACGAGCGATTCACCACGTCGAAATTCCGCGGCGCGATGACCGATCGCGGGCGGGTTCTGATCCTGGTGGGAGCACCCTATCGGATCACCCGAACCAGCGATTCTCCGACCACCTCCACCCACCAGTCCGGCTTCGTCGGCGCCGGGACCGCGGACAACGCCCGGGGTTCGACTCTCCCGACCGAGGTCTGGTACTACGAAAAGAATCGCGTACCGGCATTCTCCGGACTCCACGAGTTCGAGATCGGCTTCGTCGACTACTACGGCTCGAACCAGTACGAGCTGGGTCGCTCCCCGCGGACTGACGTCGCCGGGATTCTCAAGCGGGCTGCGGAGTCATTTCTGGTTTCGCCCGATCTGACCGAGCCGCCGTCCTTCGCCACGAGCGTCAGCGCCGGACAGAAGCCGGCGGCTCCGGTGGCTCTCGCTCCCGAGATTCAGGCTGCGATCGATGCGTGGCTGACCGGTTCGAAATCTTCGGTCGCGCGTCTCACCTCCGGTAACTTCGTCACCGGCACGGGGACGACATTCACCGCTCTTCAGTGGTTCGTGCCCGCTGCGGATCGGGCGAGCGTCGAGGGAAAGGCGACGGTGTTCGGATTGATCCGAGACTCGGGCGGACAGATCGTCGAGACGTGGACGGATGATGCAGGATTCTTCGACTCCGGTGCAGAGCTCTGGTTCGACCGGTCGTTCGAGTTGCCTGCTGGCCGCTATGACGGCGTCGTCGGAGTGGTTCGCGACGGCGATGTCTCTGTTCTGTCGGATGGCTCCTTCGAGGCGAATGCGCTCGAGGCTTCCGTTCCCGCGGTGTCCCCTCTGCTTCTTGTCCACCAGGATCTACGCCCTTGCCGAAGCGCAGATGCCGACGGATCCCTGGTGCTTTGGAGGAATGAAGGTCGTGCCCCGTGGAGATGGGACATTCCATCAGGCGGAGGCCTTCTGGTATTTCGTGGAGCTTCGCAATCCCGGACTGGATGAATCAGGCCAGCCTCTGGTTCAGGTGAAGCTCGACGTGGAGGGCGAAGCGGGAGACAAGCCGGTGCGGATGAGTGCTCCGATGATGAAGGCACAACTCCAGCCGCTGAACGGAATGGAGGGCCGGTACGCACTGGCCAGCGAGATTCCTCTGGCGAAGTTTTCGCCGGGCACCTACTCGATCAAGGTGAAGATCTTCGACTCCATCACGAAGAGCACCTGGGAATTGGAGAAGTCGTTCGACGTGGTGGAGTAGGTGGCATCCCGGGGCTTGATCACACGATCCGGTCGCATCACCGTCGCGACGGATGAGCCGAGGCTATAATGTGAGCGGGTTCATCAAAGCGATGGTGTGGAGAGTAAATCGGAGAGGGGAGACGGACGCACCCCCGCCTGATCGGCGGGGAGCCGAGAGGCTGTTTCTGGCGCTGATCTCTCTGCTTCTCCTCTTCGTTCCTCTTTCTCCGGCGCACGGGCAGGACACGTCCGGAGAGAGCGCGGCGAGCACCACCGAAGCTCCTCTGCTGGCGATCTCGGAGGTGCTCCGGGATGCGGATCACGACACGGTTCCTGACCGGCTGGACCAGCGGGTCCGCGTTCGGGGCACCGTCACGCTGCCCTCCGGCCTCTTCTCCGATGACTTCCTCCAGGCATTCGTGCAGGGGGAGACGGGCGGGGTATTCCTGTTCAACCGTGATGAGCAGGTGGATCTGGAGGAGGGGGAGCGGGTGGAGGTCGAGGGGAGGGTGACGCAATATCGCGGGGCCATCCAGATCGACTCGGCGCAGATCCGCAAGCTGGAAGGTGGTCACCCGGTGACGCCGGTTCCTCTTTCGGTGAAGGAGGCGGCAAACTGGTCTCGATTCGGCCAACTGGTGCGGGTGGAGGGGGTGGTTGGAGCGCCGGCGCTCGATCCGGTCCCGCTCCTGCCGCTCCGAGGCGACGAGGGAGGCGAGATCAACATCTTCCTGCCGGAGAAGATCGCGCTGCGCTTTCCTCTGGCCCGTTTCGGCGAGGGGAGTCGAATCGAGGCCGTCGGTGTGATCTCGATCCACAAGCGTTCGTTTCCCTACGACCACGGCTTCCAGCTGGTGATCCGGGATGCGGATGACGTCACCCTTCTCCAGGGACCTCCCGCTGCATGGAAGCGTCAGATGCCGCTCCTGGTGGTCGGACTGGTTGGAGCGGTCTCGGTGCTGGTTCTGATCGGGCTGACTCTGCGGCACCGCAGGCGAGCGCATGAGCGGGAGCTCGGACTGATGAATGCGCTGTCTGCCGCCATCGCCACCCCGGCGATGGGGGTGGACGATCTGCTCGATCTCGGATGCCGACTGGTGATCGACTACGGTCTGGGGGATGCGGCCATTACTCATCTCTATGACGAGGATGGCGCGCTCCATCTCCGGGCGACGGCGGGACTGCCCCACGATTCGGTGGAGCTGTTCAGCGAAGAGCGCCTGCGGCAGCGCCTCGGAACCATCATCACCGGGCGTGATCGTGATACCGGAGAGGTGAATCTGCGGGATCAAAGCCTGCTTCTGAGCATTCGCAGCCAGGGGCTCCATCTGGTGGGATGTTTTCCTCTGTGGGCCCGCCAGCGGACCCAGGGCGTGATGACGGTCTTTTCCCGGACCCGGCTGATCCCTTCCGGGAGCCAGACGCGCCAGCTCAAATCCGCTTCCAGCCTGATCGCTCTCGGCATCGAGAACATCGAGATGTTCCGGCGGTCGGAAGAGGATCGACAGGAGTTGAAACAGCTGGCGATCACCGATGACCTCACCGGTCTGTACAACCGCCGGTTCCTGGACGAATACCTGCGGATTCAGATCGCCATGGCCCGGCGGAAGCACAATCCGATTGGTTTCCTGGTGATCGACATCGATCACTTCAAGCGGGTCAACGACACGTATGGGCATGAGGCCGGCGACCTGGTGCTGATGCGGATCGGTGAGCGGCTGCGCCACGTCACGCGGGCGAGCGATCTGCCCGTTCGATTCGGAGGCGAAGAATTTCTGGTGGTGATGCCCGACACCGGCGCCGACGGTGCCTGTGCATTCGCCGAGCGGGTACGGGCAGAGCTGTCCGATCAGCCGATCGAGGATCTGATTCCGGCCGCTTCGCTGGGCCTGACGGTTTCCATCGGTGTGTCGGTCTACCCCCAGCATGGCGAAAGCGTGAGCCAGGTGCTTCGGGCGGCGGACGAGGCGCTGTACCGCTCGAAGAAGCAGGGAAGAGACCGGGTCACGCTCGCGACCGACGGATTGCTGACCGAATAGCCGTTCCAGGACGAAAAAGGGGCACGACCTTCAGGCCGTGCCCCGGTTTGCTGCGGAACTGCCAGCGATCAGTACATTCCGCCCATTCCGCCCATTCCGGCGGCAGCAGCCCCGGCACCGGAGTCCTTGCCCTCTTCCTTGATCTCGGAGACGAGAGCCTCGGTGGTGAGCATCAGTCCGGCGATGGAGGAGGCGTTGATCAGAGCCTGCTTGGTGACCTTGGCGGGATCGATGATGCCGGTCTTGAGCATGTCGACCATCTCCTCGGTCTGCGCATTGAAGCCCCAGTTGCCGCCCTTCTCCTTGAGCTCCTTGACGATGACGGAGCCTTCGAGACCGGCGTTGATCGCGATCTGGCGGGCCGGCTCTTCGAGCGCCCGCTTGATGATGTTGATTCCGACCTTCACGTCGCCGGTGGCCTCGAGCTTCGCCACGGCGTCGAGAGCACGGAGAAGCGCCACGCCGCCGCCGGGGACGATTCCCTCTTCGACGGCCGCCTTGGTCGCGTGCATGGCATCCTCGACGCGGGCCTTCTTCTCTTTCATCTCGGTCTCGGTGGCTGCACCGACCTTGATCACCGCAACACCGCCGACCAGCTTGGCCAGGCGCTCCTGCAGCTTCTCACGGTCGTAGTCCGAGGTGGTGTCGTCGATCTGAGTCCGAATCTGCTTGACCCGTCCGGCGAGGGCTTCCTTGCGGGGCTTGTCGTCGGTGTCGGTGACCAGAGTGGTGCTGTCTTTGTCGATGGTGACTCGCTTGGCATCGCCGAGGTCGTCCCACTGCACGTTCTCGAGCTTGATGCCGAGATCCTCGGAGATCAGTTTGCCACCCGAGAGGATCGCGATGTCCTCGAGCATCGCCTTGCGGCGATCGCCGAAGCCGGGTGCCTTGACCGCGGCCACGTTGAGGGTGCCGCGAAGCTTGTTGACCACCAGGGTCGCCAGCGCCTCGCCTTCGATGTCCTCGGCCACGATCAGGAGCGGCTTGCCCTGCTTGGCCACCTGCTCCAGAACCGGGAGAAGGTCCTTCATCGAAGAGATCTTCTTCTCGTAGAGAAGGATCTTCGCATTCTCCAGGACCACTTCCATCCGATCCGGATCGGTCACGAAGTAGGGGGAGAGATAGCCGCGATCGAACTGCATTCCCTCGACCACTTCGAGCGTGGTCTCCAGGCCGCGGGCCTCTTCGACGGTGATCACGCCGTCTTTACCGACCTTGTCCATCGCCTCGGAGATGATCGTGCCGATCTCCTCGTCGTTGTTGGCCGAAATGGTTCCGATGTGGGCGATGTCGGTGCCCTCGACCGGCTTGGCGATCTTGTCGATGTGCTCGATCGCGGCGCGAACGGCCGTCTCGATGCCCTTCTTCAGCATCATCGGGTTCGCCCCGGCGGTGACGTTCTTGATCCCCTCGCGATAGATCGCCTGGGCCAGAACGGTCGCCGTGGTGGTGCCGTCACCGGCGGTGTCGGAGGTCTTGGAGGCAACCTCGCGGACCATCTGTGCACCGGCATTCTCGAGCTCGTCCTGCAGCTCGATCTCCTTGGCCACCGTCACACCGTCCTTGGTGATGGTCGGCGATCCGAACTTCTTCTCGATGACCACATTGCGGCCCTTCGGTCCCAGGGTCACCTTGACCGCGTCGGCCAGCTTGTTCACTCCCTTGAGGATCGCATGGCGAGCTTCCTCGCCGTACGTGATTCTCTTTGCCATTGGTTTCTCCTCTTCTTTTCTGAACTCAGGATGATTCCGTGCCTCCGGCGGGAGCCGGAAGCAATCCGAGCCTTACTCCACGATGGCGAGAACTTCGTCCTCGCGAAGAATGGTGTATTCCTCGTTGTCGAGCTTGATTTCGGTCCCGGAGTACTTGCCGATCAGGACCTTGTCGCCCTTCTTGACGTCGAGCTTCACCCGCTCGCCTTTGTCGTTGAACTTGCCCTCACCGACCGCGATCACCTCGGCCTCCTGGGGCTTCTCTTTGGCCGTGTCGGGAATGATGATGCCGCCCCGAACCTGCTCCGACGGGTCGACCCGCTTGACCAGGATCCGGTCATGCAACGGACGAACATTGACACCCATATTGATTCTCCTTTCGGTTCTGATCTGAATTTCCAGCCACGGAAGAACTCCGCGGGAAATCTCGCAAATTTGTCTGCGGCAGGCTGAGCTGTTAGCACTCACCAGCCACGAGTGCTAACAATATAGGGGCCGTCCGTATTGCTGTCAAGGGGGAGAATTGCGAGTCCGGGGCGGGGGTGGGGAGGAATCGAGCTCGGGCGTGGCGGCGAGGAACGGCCTTCGCGGGCTCCGGAGAGGAGTCGGACACGTCGGACAGGTCCGACCTGTCCGACGTGTCCGACGGGGTTCGAAGCAGAGTCCGGTGGCTACACCAGGGTTCCGATCGGGATGTACTCCTTGCCGAGCGATTCGGCGACGCCCCGATGGGTGACCTTGCCCTGGTAGGTGTTGACTCCCTCGGCGAGGCCGGGGTTCTCCCGGATCGCTTCCGCGAAGCCGGATCGCGCGATCTTCCGGGCATAGGGAAGCGTCGCATTGGTCAGAGCGATGGTGGAGGTGCGCGGTACGGCGCCCGGCATGTTCGCCACGCAGTAGTGGATCACGTCATCCACCACGTAGGTCGGTTCGGAATGAGTGGTGGCGTGAGTGGTCTCGAAGCACCCGCCCTGGTCGACGGCGACATCAACGACCACCGATCCCTTCTTCATCTCCCCGATCATTTCGCGGGTGACCAGCTTCGGTGCGGAAGCACCGGGGATGAGCACCGCGCCGATCAGCAGATCAGCCCGACGGCAGGCTTCCTCGATGTGAGCCTTGTTGGAGGCGAGGGTCGCGACCTTGCCCTGAAACACATCATCCAGATACCGCAGGCGATCGAGGTTGGTATCCAGAATCGTGGTGCGGGCTCCGAGGCCGACGGCCATCTTCGCCGCGTTGATCCCGACGATTCCGCCACCCACGATGGCGACATCCGCGGAGAGCACTCCCGGCACGCCACCGAGCAGGACGCCCCGTCCTCCGTTCGGTTTCTGGAGGTAGTAGGCTCCCACCTGCACCGACATCCGTCCGGCGACCTCGGACATCGGCGAGAGCAGCGGAAGGGATCCACCCCGTCCGGTGATCGTCTCGTAGGCCACGCCGGTGACCTTCCTGTCCAGAAGGGCGTCGGTCAGTTCCGGCAGGGGGGCCAGATGCAGGTAGGTGAACAGGATCTGTCCTTCGCGAAGGCGGGGGTATTCCGCAGCGATCGGTTCCTTCACCTTCACGATCATTTCGGCCCACTGGTACACCGCGTCGGCGTCCGGAAGGATCCTGGCCCCCGCCGCCTCGTACTCCACATCGGTGAATCCGCTGCCGAGACCCGCGCCTTTCTGGATGGCCACTTCGTGTCCATCGTGGGTCAGGTCCCGAACGCCCGCCGGCGGCAGACCGACGCGATACTCGTTGTTCTTGATTTCGGTTGGAGTTCCAATCCGCATGACTCTTCTCCTCTTCCTGGGGTTCCGGGCTTTCGAAGCCACAGACTCGGCCCGTATTCTATGGTTCCCGGCGGCTGGTTCCAAGCATGGTGTCGGTGAACGTTCCGTAGCAGAATTCACCAGCCTGTCTGCCGTATCCGGTGGCTGCCGCCAATGTGAGCGGCGGATGCGCTCCTCGTCAGCAGGTTTGTCTGGAATAACCCCCCGGTGGCGGGGGCTTTCGAAGGACATCTCATCCATTCATTCAAGACAGGACTTTCTGACATGAAGCACAAGACGATCCGGCTCGCGCTGTTGCTCCTCCTCATCGTCCCTTTCACCCTTGCGGCTGACGGGGGGCGGAAAACCTGGCTGGTCGGGACGAACGGTCCGACCGAGCTGCGCGAGAGTACCGACGGGCTTCCGGGCATCGTCCGGGGACGCTTTCATCGGTTCGATGTGGTGGCTCTGGATCTGACGGATGAGGAGGCCCGGGCGCTTTCCCGCTCGCCGCGCATCCGCTACATCGAGCCGGTGGTCGAGCGTCATGCCCTGGAGCTGAGCCGGAAGCGGTCTGCGAGTCCGGCGGCCGCTGCCGAAGGGACGATCTCTGCCTCCGGGGGATCCCAGCAGATCCCGTACGGGATCGACCTGGTGCAGGCTCCTCCTCTCTGGCCGATCACTCGCGGACAAGCCGTAAAGCTGGCGATCATCGATACCGGCATCGATCGTGAGCATCCGGACCTGCAGAACTGCTACAAGGGTGGATACGACTTCGTCAATGGTGATGATGATCCCCAGGACGACAACGGCCACGGGACTCACGTGGCCGGGACGATCGCCGCGGCGGACAATGATTTCGGTGTGGTCGGCGTGGCGCCGATGGTGGAGATCTACTCTCTGAAGGTTCTCGACGCGGATGGGAATGGGAGCAATCTGTCTCTGCTCCAGGCGGTCCAGTGGGCGATCGACAATCACATGGATGTGATCTCGATGTCGCTCGGAGGGGAGGATTCGTCGGCCTCCGAAATGTCAGCGTTCCAGCGGGCGCGGGATGCCGGAATCATCGCGGTTGCGGCAGCGGGGAATGCCTACGATACGAACCCGGTGGACGGGATCGATTATCCGGCGAACTACCCCAGTGTGGTTTCGGTCGGTGCGATCGATTCCGACAGTCTGGTTGCCAGCTTTTCGCAGCGTGGTGCCAATCTCGATGTGAGTGCTCCCGGTGTGGGGGTCCTTTCCACCTACTTCCTCGGCTCGGCCTACACCGTCTCGTTTGGTCCGGGCGACTCGTTTCTCGGGGTTCCGCTGGAGTACTCGCCATTGACCGCCACAGTCAGCGGAAAGCTCGTCGACTGTGGTCTGGGAAAGACAGCTTCTGATTTTCCCGCGGCCGTCGCGGGCAACGTTGCCCTGATTCAGCGAGGCGACATCAGTTTCAAGGAGAAAGCGACCCGCGCTGCCGCCGCGGGTGCGACGGCGGTGATGATCTACAACAACCAGCCCGGCGACTTCAGTGGGACGCTGTGCACCGCCGATCCCAACCAGCCATGTACCGGCGCGGCGGTTCCTCCGAACCCGATCCTGACCATCAGCCTCTCACAGGAGGATGGTCAGAGCCTGAAGACGCGAGCAGGACAGACCGTCACGCTGTCTCTCGGCAGCGTCTCGGATTACGGCACGCTCAACGGAACTTCGATGGCCACTCCTCATGTGAGCGGCGTCATCGCGCTGCTGATCAGCGTGGATCCCGACGGCACCCCGCAGCAGATCATCGACGCGCTCGAGCAGACGGCGGTCGATCTGGGTGATCCCGGCCGGGACACGGTCTACGGTTTCGGTCTGGTCAACGCCTACGGTGCCGCGCGGATGCTCGCTCCCCAGCGGTTCGTCTCCACCGGGGGGCCGCGCCGTCACGCCGTCCGCAGGCCGGGTTCTCACTGATTCCGCCGGAGCCGGAATCGTCCGTGCAGACAGACACTGCGCAACGAATCTGATTCCCGGGAGGATTGATGAGCACGAACAGCACGAATCTTCTGACCACCAGCGACGAGATCGACAGACTGCTCGAGCAGACCCGCACGATTGCGGTGCTCGGAATCAAGCCGGAATCGCATGCCGGACAGCCCGCGCACGACATTCCCGCCTACATGGCCCGTGAAGGCTTCGAGATCATTCCGGTCCCGGTCTACTATCCTGACGTGACCGAGATCCTCGGTCTTCCGGTGTTCCGATCCCTTGCAGAGATCGGACGGCCGGTCGACATGGTCGATGTCTTCCGTCGTCCGGGCGATATCCCTCCGCATGTCGACGATATCCTCGCGGCGCGGCCGAAGTCGGTCTGGTTCCAACTCGGGATCCGCAATGACGAAGTGGCCGAACGACTGGCCGCCGAAGGGATTCAGGTGGTGCAGGACCGATGTCTGATGGTGGAGCATCGCCGGGCCAGCCGGTGAGGCAGAGGTCGGAGTCCGAAGTGAATTGAGAGGCGGTGGATCACCTCTCGCCGCTCATCGTTCGATCGTCTCTTCCCGTTTCGGACCGGTGGAGATGATCGAGATGGGGCAGCCGACCTGTTCCTCGATCATGGCGATGTAGTGGCGCGCGGCGTCAGGAAGATCCGATTCCGCTCTCATCCCGGCGATCGAGGTCTTCCAGCCGGGAAAGCTCTGGTAGATGGGCTCGCAGCCGTTGTCGATCCACCCGGCGGAGGGAAATACGCGAAGGGTTTCCGAGCCCCTGCGGTATCCGGTGCAGACCTGGATCTCGTCGAGCTCATCGAGAACGTCGAGCTTGGTCAGCGCGATCGAGTCGAGTCCGTTGATCATCACCGCGGTCCGCAGCACCACCAGATCCAGCCAGCCGGTTCGTCGGGGCCGTCCGGTGGTCGTGCCGAATTCGTTTCCCCGCTTGCGCAGGTGCTCTCCCGTCGCATCGGTCAGCTCGGTGGGGAAGGGGCCTTCTCCCACCCGCGTGGTGTAGGCCTTGACCACTCCCATCACGGATTCGATGGAGCGGGGAGGAACGCCCAGTCCGGTGGCAATCCCGCCGACCATGCAATTCGACGAGGTGACGAAGGGATAGGTGCCATGGTCGACGTCGAGGAAACAGCCCTGGGCACCCTCGAACATCACCCTTCTGCCTGCCACCATCTGCTGGTGCAGGAGCAATCGCGTGTCGGCGACCCAGCGGGCGATCTTCCGGCCGTGTTCGAGAGACCGTTCCACGATGCGATCGGGGTCGAATCCTTCCCGGCCGTAGAGCCCGGTCAGGAGCATGTTCTTTTCGCCGCAGAGCGCCCGGACTTTCTCCGCCAGCCGGTCGGGCCGGAGCAGATCTGCGACCACCACTCCGTAGCGCCCGGACTTCGATTCGTAGGCCGGACCGATTCCCCGGCCGGTGGTGCCGATCTTCGCCTGTCCGGCGGCATCTTCACGCGCCAGGTCCAGCGCCGCATGGACCGGAAGGATCACATGAGCGGAGTCGCTGATGCGGAGATTGTCCTCGATCACCACCCCGAGGGAGCGCAGCTCGTCGATCTCGCGGAGCAGAGCCTCGGGATCGATCACCATTCCATTGCCGAGAATGCAGAGCTTGTCCGGATGGAGAATTCCCGAAGGAATCAGATGAAGGGAGTAGTGACTGTCTCCGAACTTGACGGTGTGTCCCGCGTTGTGGCCTCCCTGAAACCGGGCGACCACGTCGAAGGAGCCGCAGAGGAGATCGACGATCTTCCCCTTGCCTTCGTCACCCCATTGCGCGCCGAGAACGGCCAGAGTCTTCGAGGTCATTCGCCGGGAGACTAACACAAAATGCGGAGCGGGGATTCGGCGCAGGAATTCCGGGGGCGGTCGCCGGTCGGCGGGGATCACCGACACGGCCATTCTGGATCCCGGCTCCCGAATGCTGTAAGAATGCGCTCGATGGAGGTTTTCAATGATTGTTCTGGATGGAGAGAGCCTGAGGCTCGAGGATCTGCCGCCGATCGGCGAGGGAGGGGCGGAGATTCGCCTCTCTGACGACGCACGCGAGCGTGTGGAGGCCTCCCGGGCCCTGGTCGAGCAGCTTCTGCGCGAAGAGAAGACGGTCTATGGCGTGACGACCGGGTTCGGAGTCTTTTCCGAAGTGCGGATCTCGCCGGAGAAGGTGAAGGAGCTTCAGGAGAATCTGATTCTCTCTCACTGCGCAGGCCTTGGCGAGCCGTATCCGGTGGAGGTCAGCCGGGTGATGATGGCGCTGCGGGCGAACGCCCTGGCGAAGGGCCTGTCGGGGATCCGCCCGGAGGTGATCGAGCTGCTGATCCGGCTCTACCGTGACGATCTGATTCCGGTGATCCCTTCCCAGGGATCGGTGGGAGCCTCCGGAGATCTCGCTCCGCTGGCCCATCTGGCCAGCGTCCTGATGGGCGAGGGGGAGGTGTGGCAGGGCGATCGGCGGGTGCCGACGGCGAAGGTCCTCGCGGAGCGGGGGATCCATCCGGTGGCTTTCGAGGCCAAAGAGGGCCTGGCGATGATCAACGGGACCCAGGCGATCACCGCGGTGGGTGGTCTGGCCGCGGCGCGGGCTCAGATGCTGATCGAGCTCGCGGACGCCATCGCCGCAATGACCCTGGATGCACTGCAGGGGACCGATTCGGCCTTCGACGAGCGGATTCACCGAGCTCGTCCGCACCCCGGCCAGCAACGCGTCGCCGCCCGGATGCGCCGCTACCTCAGCGGCAGCGGAATCCGGGAGTCTCATCGTGCCTGCGGGAAGGTTCAGGATGCCTATTCGCTGCGATGTATCCCTCAGGTCCATGGCGCCGTGCGCGACGCTCTGGAGTTCGTCCGGAGCAAATTGACCGTCGAGATCAACTCCGCCACGGATAACCCGTTGATCTTCGCCGCCGAGGGCGAGGTCATCTCCGGCGGCAATTTTCACGGAGCCCCGGTGGCGCTCGCGTGTGATGTCGGGGCCATGGCGCTGGTCGATCTCGCTTCCATCAGCGAGCGCCGGATCGAGCGGCTGGTCAATCCCAACCTGTCGGAGCTGCCGGCGTTCCTGGTGAAGGAAGGGGGCTTGAACAGCGGATTCATGATTGCCCAGGTCACCGCCGCAGCACTGGTCTCGGAATCGAAAGCCCTTGCCCATCCTGCCTCGGTCGATTCCATCCCCACCTCCGCCAACAAGGAAGATCATGTATCGATGGGCCCGACCGCGGCGTGGAAATTCTCCCGGATCGTCGGAAACCTGGCTTCGGTTCTGGCGATCGAGGCGATGTGCGCCGCTCAGGCACTGGAGTTCCGGCGGCCTCTCCGCTCCTCACCCTTGATCGAGGAGATCCATGCGATGATTCGGGAGAGGGTGGATCCCTGGGACTCGGATCGCTACCTGCATCACGACCTGATGGCCATGATGGACGTTCTCCCACAGCTCGGAGAAATGATTCTGGCGGCCAATCACCGGGAGAATCTGGTATAACCGGGAGACCCCGAGGCATCCATGAATCCGATTCCCACTGCTGAATCTCCGGTGCAGACCGTTCCCCTCGAACGGTTCGTCGCCGACCTCAGAAAGATCGCTGAAGGAACCATCACGCGACAGGTGCTCTACGACTACCTGGTCCATCACCAGCCCCGCCGGGACGATGTGAGACGGTACGAGCGATGGCTCGATGACCGTCATACCCGAAATCTCATCTTCCGGACGCCGATGATGGAGCTGATGGTCATCTGCTGGAACGTGGGGAATGTCACCCCCCTGCATACCCACAACGGCCAGCTCGGCTGGATGCTGATGCTGCAGGGCACGCTCAACGTCGAGAACTACAGACTGAAGCGCTGCAACCGGCCGGAAAACCAGCAGGTGGTGGGACTGGACTGCCTTGCGGGGGCCACCGAGATCGAGATGGAAAGACTCAACACCGAGATCTGCGCCCCCGGCGGACCGATCAACACGGTGGACAAGACCCAGACCATCCATCGGATCATCAATCCCGTCGAACGAAACCAGCCGGCGGTGAGCCTGCACATCTACTCCCTGCCGATCGACTCCTGTGTGGTGTTCGATCTCGAACGCCAGAGCTGCGTCCGGCGCGACCTCGGCTACGACAACCAGTGAGCCGCGAGCTCCTGGTGACCTGGCGTTTTCTCCGGTTGTGGTTCCACCTTCCGTTCGGCTTTCTGATTAAATAGGTGCTCGGCCTGCGCCGGGAGAGCTTTCCCCGGTGAACCTCCGGCCGCGAACATCCCGAAAGGAGAGGTCATGTCACTGATTGAGTTTCTCGTCCAGGAGCTGAACGAGATGGAACACGCGGGGACCCTGAAGAAGGAGTCCCGTCTGACCAGCCCTCAGGGGGCGATGGTCAAGGTCGAAGGCAAGGGTGAGGTCATCATGCTGACCTCGAACAACTACCTGGGGCTGGCGAACCATCCGGCCATCGTGGAAGCCGCCGAGAAAGCCGAGAGGCAGTACGGCTACGGGCTGGCTTCGGTTCGATTCATCTGCGGAACCCAGGACATTCACAAGAAGCTCGAGGCGAAGATCGCGCAGTTTTTCGGCACCGAAGACGCCATCCTCTACGGCTCCTGCTGGAATGCCAACGAGGGTCTGTTTCAGACCGTCCTGGGCGAAGAGGACGCAGTGTTCTCGGATGAGCTCAATCACGCTTCGATTATCGACGGAGTGCGTCTGGCGAAGACCCGCAAACTCCGCTACCGGAACCGCGACGTCGCGGATCTCCGCCGGGTGCTCGAGGAGAATCGCGATGCGCGCCACAAGCTGATCGTCACGGACGGCGTGTTTTCGATGGAGGGCTCCCTGGCGCCCCTTCCGGATCTGGTGGATCTGGCGCGGGAGTTCGATGCGTTCCTCGTCGTCGACGAATCCCACGGAACCGGAGTGATGGGGGATCGCGGCCATGGAACCGCGGAGGAGCTGGGCGTTTTCGGCAAGATCGACGCGTACACCTCGACGCTGGGCAAGGCTCTTGGCGGGTCGCACGGCGGATTCACCACCGGCCCCAGGGCGCTGGTGGAGTATCTCCGTCAGAAGTCCCGGCCCTATCTGTTCTCGAACACTCTGCCGCCGGCCGTGGTGATGGGCTCGCTGGCCGCGATCGATCTGCTCGAAAACGATCCGTCACTGATCCAGCGGCTGCGGGAGAACACGACGTATTTCCGCGAGGCGGTGGCGAAGCTGGGTCTGGAGGTCCGGGAGGGAAATCATCCGATCGTTCCGATCATCATCGGCGATACGGCCAGGGCGATCTCCATGTCCCGCGAGCTGCTCGACCGGGGGGTTTACGTCTCCGGGTTCGGTTTTCCGGTCGTGCCGCAGGGCCAGGCCCGGCTGCGTTGTCAGATCAGTGCCGCGCACACCCGGGAGCAGCTCGAGCGGGCCGTTCGCGAGATCGGCGAGGTGGCGAACGGGTTTGCGGGCTGACCACCCGGCGTTGATCTTGCTTGCTCTTTCGAGGCTTTCATGTCCGTCATACCGATGACCACGAACAAGGAGTACGAAGCGATGTCCGGAGCAAACCGTCTGCTGATGCTGATGCTGTGTCTGCTGCTCATGCCTGCGGCGGGCTGGGCGCAGAATTTCTTTCCCTATGACATCCAGAAGAAGACCCTCGACAACGGGCTGGACGTGATCGTGATCGAGACGCCCGAGTTCAAGGATGTGGTGAACTGGAACACTCTGATTCTCGCCGGCTCCCGGAACGAAGTGGAGAAGGGGAGGACCGGTCTGGCCCACCTGTTCGAGCACATCTCGTTTCGGCACAAGTACGGGGATCCTGCGAACGCGTACGAGACCCGGATGGAGAAGATCGGGGCCTTCGACAACGCCTGGACCTGGTTCGACGTCACCTACTACCATCCGGTGACCTTCAGGCAGAACCTCGATGAGCTGGCGAAGGTTCAGGCTGAGCGGTTTCTCGGGATGGACTTTTCGGAGCAGATCTATCGCACCGAAGGTGGCGCCGTGCTCGGTGAGTACCGCAGAGTGGCCTCCGATCCGTCCCTGCGGATGGAGGAGGTTCTGGATGATCTCGTGTACGGACACGAGCACGGGTACGGTCACACCACCATGGGCTACCTTGCCGACGTCAAGGACATGCCCAACTCGTACAAGTCGGGTAAGGCCTTCTACGAAACCTGGTACCGGCCGAACAACGCGGTGGTGATCGTGGTCGGGGACGTGAAGGCGGACGAGGTCTTCCCTCTGGTGGAGAAGACCTACGGACCCTGGAAGCAGAAAGAGGTTCCGAAGCTCCCGGCGGTTCCGGCACTGAACGGACCGAAAACCAGCCACGTGGCCTGGCCATCGGATGTTCCTCCACGCGTCGACTACAGTTACGAGGTGCCCGCCTTCGAGCCGGGAAGCCGCGACTCATCGGTGATCCTGCTTCTGTCCGAGCTTCTCGGCGGTCAGACCGCGCCGCTCTACCAGAAGCTCCGGTACGAGAAGAAGGTGGCGACGTCGATGTTCGTCGGCGGACAGCCAGCGGAAGGATTCGACCCCCGTCCACTGGAAGTGAATGTGCGGATCGACAAGGACCTGTTCGACAAGCAGGGGGAGGCGTTGATCAAGGGCGTCGAATCCGACATCGAGGCGGGCTTCGACGAGTTGAAGAATTTTTCGGCCAGGCCCGATGCGGCGACGACGCTGACGAATCTGAAATCGAGGTTCCGCTACGACCTGCTCTCCGGGCTGGATTCTCCGGCGCATATTGCCGAGACGTTCGCCTGGTTCTACAAATTCGACCGGAGCCCGAAAGTGTTCGAGGAGATGGTTCAGGGCGTGAACGCTCTGACCCCGCAGGACATCGACCAGTTTGCGAAGACGTACTTCGTTCCCTCGCGGCGTGCTGTCGTCACGATGTGGCATGAAGGGGGTGCCCAATGAAGATCCTCAAACCAGTGATACTGCTCCTGGCCGGCCTGCTGGCGGCATCCTGTGCCTCCATGCCGGCCCAGACCACCGAGGTGCCCACTCCGCCCGAGGCGCCTGCGCAGCCGGCAGTGGTGGTCAAGACTCAGCCGGATGTGGTGACCCTCAACAGTCCCTCACCGCTGGTGGCGATCAAGATCATGGTCCGTGCGGGATCGACCGCGGATCCGGCAGGGAAGGAAGGACTGGCGGCGATCGTCGGTGATGCCCTGATCGAAGGCGGGTTCGGCGCACCGGAAAATCCGGTGACCAAGGAAAAGCTGGCTCAGATCGTCGAGCCCTGGGGCGATGGTGCCATGCCGGGTTCTCAGGTCGCCGGCAGGACCACCACCTTTCACATCAAGGTCCCGAAGGAGGTGCTCGGGGATTACCTGCAGCGGGTCCTTCTCCCGATGTTCACGCAGCCGCTGTTTCAGCCCAGCGAGATCGATCGGCTCAAGAACGAATCTCTGGCCGCCGTCTCCTCCTACCGCTATGAGGATCTCGAGAATCTGGGACTGGCTGCCATCGACGAGTACGTGATGCGCGGGACTCCCTATGAACATCAGCCGTTCGGCTCGGAAACCAGCATCCCGAGGATCACCCGTGAGGACGTGGTCCGGTTCTATCGTGACTACTATCGACCGGGAAACATCATCGTGGGCGTTTCCACCAGTGCGGATGAAATCGTGGGTCCGATCGTCGATGTGGTCCGTCAGGTGAATCAGGGCGTGACGACGCCGGTGACGCCAATCAATCTCGGTCACCCCGAATCGTTTCAGGGGCGACGGGCGGTGGTCATCTCCGAACCTCACGCTCCCGCCGCGGGCGTTCATCTGGGATTTCCGCTCGACATCAACCGGAGCGATCCGGACTTCTGGCCGCTCTACGTGGCGAACACGTTTTTCGGGACGCATCGCGATTCGTTCGGCAGACTCTACTCGGACATCCGCCAGGAGCGGGGATACAACTACGGCGACTACTCCTACATCGAGCACTGGACCGGCAAGCCTTACAGCCTGTTCCAGATCTTCAATCAGCCTCGGGAGATGCAGAACTTCACCCTCTGGATCCGGCCGGTGGCGCCGGAGTACGCCTACTTCCTGGCCAAAGCGGCGACCTGGGAACTGGACAATCTGGTGACCCGGGGCCTGACTGACGACCAGGTCGATGCAGCGAAGAAGAAGGCGAAAGTGCTCTACCTCAACCTCGGGGAAACGGTGGACCGGCTCCTGGCCGCCAGGATGGACGACGTTTTCTACGGAATGCGTCCGGGCTATCTTCAGGGCTATCTGCAGCGCATCGATGCGGTCACTCCGGAACAGGTGAACGCCGCGATCCGCAAGCATCTGCAGACGAAAAACATCAAGTACGTCATCGTCACCGATGAGGAGCATGCCGCCAGTACGGTTTCTCAGATCCGGAACAATCAGCCCGCCTACGGAAAGACGCTCGGGGATTACGAGTTCAAGGAAGTGACTCTCGACGACGGTACGAAGGTCTGGCAGATCCCGGAGGGCAAGTTCGACATGCTGCGGACGGATGCTCTCTGGGCGAACTACCCCTTGAACATCGAGCCATCAGCTCTGAGCGAAGTTCCGGCATCCTCTCTCTTCAAGACCGGCAAGTTCGTCGCGGAGTGACGAGCCACAACATGAAAAGGGCGCCCTCGGGCGCCCTTTTCTGCGTGGTCTGAATGCCCCCGGGGATCAGCCGATGCGGAACCGGCTGACTTCCCGCTCGAACTCGCGGGCGCTGTCGGAGAGGCTGTTGACCGTGGCGTTGAACTCCTCGGCCATCGACTGGTTCTCCTGAGCGATCCCGAGCATGGTCTGCGACGCGTCGGCAATCCGCTCGGTCTCTTCCAACTGCTGCTGCAGGAGATCCCGGATGGAGCGGACGTCGGCGGCGATTTTTTCCATCGCGTCGCTGATTCCCCGTCCGGCGACGCTTTGCTCGTCGGTGGAGTTCTTCACCTGGAGAGCGATGTCCCGGACCCGATCGGCCTCCTCGGCCAGCATCCGTGTGCCTCGGGCCTGCTCCTGGGTCGACCGGTTGATCTCGGTGATGTGGTCCGACATCCGCGAGGTCACTTCGTGGAGCCGCTGGCTCGCCTGAGCCTGCTCCTGGAGTGCCTGGGACATCTTCGTGGACATCTCCCACGATCGTTGCGCACTGGTGAGAATCTTGGAGAGAGAATCGGAGGCGTGCTGGGCAACGGTCACGTTCTGGTTGACCGTGTCCACGCCGGTGTGCATCGCGCTGACCGCCTCGGCGGAGGCAGCCTGGACTGCCTTGATGATCCCGCCGATCTCGTTGGTGGAACCCCGGGTTCGCTCCGCGAGCTCCCGAATCTCTTCGGCGACGACGCTGAAACCGAGGCCGTGTTCGCCAGCCTGAGCAGCGATGATCGCGGCGTTGAGCGAAAGCAGATTGGTTCGCTCGGTAATGTCTTCGATGACGTTGAGGATGCGGGTGATCTGTTCGATCCGCTCCTGCAGGTCGTCGAGAGTCTCGGCCGTGCGCCGGGTGGAGTCACGGGCGATCTCGATTCCCTCGACGGTCTGGTTGACCGCCGTGCCTCCCGCCTCGGCATCTTCCCGGACCTGACGGGAGATCTCGGCGCTGCTCTGGGCGGTCAGGCGAAGCTCCCGGACCGTGGAATCCATCTCGGCTACGAACGAGAGGACCTCTTCGCCGATGTTCGCGAGGAACTCCATCCGGCCGTTCATTTCCCGGGCCGAGGCATCCATCTCGGTGGTCGAGGATGACGTCTTCTCCACCGACTGGAAGAGCTGATCCATATTCCGCGCGACTTCTTCCGCCGCGGCCTGCAGCTCGAGCGAGCGGCTCGAAGCGTCCTGGGTGAGCTCCGTGACCGATTCGGCGGAGCCGAGAACGGACTCGCTGCCCTTGCGAACGTTGACCAGTGCCGACGACGAGCGCTCGGTCAGCTCCGCCTGCTGGTGAGCACGGGAGAGCAGTCCGGTGGTGCCATCACCGATCACCCGAACGCCGTTGGTGATGGTTTTTCCGCTGCCGCCGATCTTGCCGACCAGCCGGCGCAGATTTTCCCGCGTCTCGCGGAAACTGGCTGCGACCGTGCCCATCTCGTCATCGGCGAAGACGGTCATGGTGGTCTGGAAGTTTCCGTTGGCCATTTCCCCGGCCACGTGGCTCAGCTCGCTCAGTGGCCGCCGGGTGTCCCGGGAGAGCAGGAGCGCTGCCACCGAGAAGATGGCGGTGGTCAGGATCGTGATGATCAGCGTGTAGAAGGCGATCTGATAGGGGATGTTGCGGTAGGGCGCCCAGGGGATGGTCAGCACCAGGATGCCCCCACTCGGGAGTTGCTGGAACCGGGTCACGTCGTCCGCGACGTAGGCCAGGCTGTTACCGTTGCGAATCGACCGGATGATCGCGATCTCTTCCTTGCCGAGTGTCTGGGCGCCGGAGCTGATCACCTCGCCGTCCGGGCGGATCTCGAAGACGTGGTAGTTCTCCGGCAGGACTCCCTCGAGGGTTTCGAGCAGATCCGCATTGAGGCTCGGTGCGCTCGATGCAGAGTCGAACAGCCGGTCGAAGCGTTCGGCTTCCGAATCGATTGCCAGCTTTTCGAGCGTGGTGGAAACCCGCGAGGAAACCAGCTGAACCAGCGCGACTGCCGCCACGATGAACAGGCCGATGAAGACGATCGCAATCTTGCGGCCCAGAGGCAGTTGCCTGCCGGTATAGCTGATCTCGAGGTCACGCGGCGCGGCATCCAGCAGACTGCGTTTTGCGTAGAAATAGTCCCAGGGGATCGCAACCCCACCGACGAGGAGGCTCGCGCTGAGGAAATAGCCGAAGCCCAGCGCCGAGGGAAAGATCACCAGGGCGCCAGCGATGGCTGCAACCAGGCCGCTGCCGAACCAGAATGTGATGGAGGCGGTCGCCGTCCGGGAAAAACATCTCGACATCGCTCCGGAAACATCGGCGCGCCCACGGAGGCTCTCCTGAAACTCGTGGATGGAGGGGAGGATGAAGCGTACGAATGCCAGACCCCCGATGCCGTAGCTCGCCACGGTGATGACGATCAGCGCGATCATCGAGGAGCGCGAGAACTGAACGACCTGGGTGATGAACAGAAAATCGAACAGAAGGCCCAGAATGGCAGGCGGAAGGATGAGGCCGAGCAGATATCTGCGTGAGAAATCCATTGAAAGATGCCGTCCGGGCGGATCAGTTCTCGGACTCTGCGGTGACCGATCCGAGCTGCTTTTCCTGATCCTGAGGAATCGGATATCGCCCCGTGAAGCAGGCGGTACAGTAGGACCTGTCGGGATTATCTCCAGCGGTTCCAACCGCGTCAAGCATCCCTTCGACCGAAAGGTATCCCAGCGAGTCGGCCTCGATGTACGCCCGGATTTCTTCGACCGAGGAGTTGCCGGCGATCAAATCTTTCCGTTTGGGTGTATCGATCCCGTAATAGCAGGGGCCTGTGGTGGGAGGCGAGGAGATGCGCATGTGCACTTCCTTCGCGCCGGCGTCCTTGAGCATTCTGACGATCTTCTTCGAGGTGGTTCCCCGGACGATGGAGTCATCGATGAGGACGAGTCGCTTGCCCTGGACGATCTCCCGGACAGGGTTGAGCTTGACCTTGACTCCGAAATGGCGAATCGACTGTTTCGGCTCGATGAAGGTGCGGCCCACGTAGTGATTTCTCACCAGCCCGAACTCGAAGGGGATGCCTGACTCCCTGGCGTAGCCGAGAGCCGCGAACACGCCACTGTCAGGCACCGGAACCACCAGGTCCGCATCCACGGCATGCTCGCGGGCGAGCTGAGCGCCGAACCGCTGGCGCACATTCCCGACATTGGAACCGAAAATCGTCGAGTCGGGCCGCGCGAAATAGACATGTTCGAAGATGCACCTGGCTTCGAACGGCGCCGGCGCATGATGGATCGTCCGGATTCTCGACTCCGCCGGAGAGCCATCCAGATCCTGATCCAGGACCACGACCTCGCCGGGACGGACCTCCCGGATCGGTTCGGCACCGATCAGGTCGAACGCGCAGGTTTCCGAGGCCACGCAGAGTGCCTGGCCGATCCGGCCGAGGATCAGCGGGCGGAATCCCAGCGGATCGCGGGCGGCGAGAATCTTTCCGGGCGCCAGAGCGACGATCGACCAGGCTCCCCGAACCCGGGAAAGTGCATCCACCAGCGCCTGTTCGACGTCCTTTTCATGCGAGCGCGCGACCAGATGGACCACCACCTCGGAATCCGACATGGTGTTGAAGATCGAGCCCTCCTGCTCGAGGCTCTCACGCAACTCCCTGCCATTGACCAGATTTCCGTTGTGACCAACGGCAATTGGTCCCTTGCTGGTGGAGGCCACCAGCGGCTGGGCATTGCAGAGCAACGAACCACCGGCGGTCGAGTAGCGGACGTGTCCGATCGCTGCCGAGCCTGGAAGCCGCGCGATCCGCTCCTGGGTGAAGACATCCGCGACGTAACCCATCTCCCGCTCGAGATGAATCGTCGGATGTCCGGGCGTGGGCAGGCGCTCACCGGTTCCATCCGTCCCCGCCGCATCACCGATCTTCGTTGACGAAGCCGTTCCATCCAACGAGATCGAGGCGATTCCCGCACTCTCCTGCCCCCGGTGCTGGAGGGCGTAGAGCCCGAGATAGGTCATGTTGGCAGCGTCGGGATGATCGATGATCCCGAAGACGCCGCATTCATCGTGAAATTTGTCGAACATGGTCGAGACCTGCAGGAACAACCTCGGAGGAGTGATTAGTCCGCGGAATCCTCTCTGCCGGTATTCTCTCACGAGCCTGTCTCTGGAAATCTTCCTTCACCAGTGCGACACTCGACGGATCGGTCCTTCGGTCGTCACCGGCTCCGAACACGAGACTCTCGATGACGCACAGAATCCTCAGATGCTTTCTCGTTTTCGTGCTCTTCGGCCTCGGATCTCCGATTCGTGCCGCCGAAACGACGGGGATCCGCCTCCAGCTTCAACCCGCTCCGGCAGCAGACGAGGAGTTCACGGTGCAAGTCGCAACCGCCGGTGCCTTGCGGCAGCTCTCCTTCACCCGCTCGGGTTCGGAGCTCGATCTCGAGCTCCATTGCCGTCCGGGTCTCCGGTTGCTCGTCGAATCGGCGCACACGATCGGAGCCACGAACGAGACCGATGACGAGTGCGAAATGCCGATGGCGGTGAAACTTCAGCCGAAGGCCACCGGGCGGGTCCGTCTGATCGAGCCCCGAGGCGGTGAGGCTCCGGCCACAGGAATTCTGCGTGCGCTGACCTGTGGCGGGCCCTCGGGTCCCGAAGATCGACTGCTGGCGGAGATTCCAGTCGATTTTTCGGAGGAATCGATCCCCTTTCCAGCGGGATGTGCTGATCTGACGATCATGACCGGCGACTATGCGCCGCTGCGGCTGGGACGCGTTCGGACGGAGCGGGACGGCTCCCATGACTTCGGATCGCACGGACTGGAGTGGGGCAGTTCGATTCGAGCTCGTCTCCTCAACTGGAAGACTCACGAGCCTCTCGCCGGAGTCCGGCTGGAGGCACTTCCCTCGGCCGCACTTCGCTCGGCCGATTCAGGCCCGAAATGGCGTGCCGCGGCCGGCGTGACCGACGCCTCGGGCTGGTGCAGACTTCCCAATCTCAGGCCGGGAGAATACGTGCTGCGGAGCACCCGGAAGCGCGAAAGGCCGCGCACCAGCCAGCCATATACCGTCCAGGCCCGGCAGGAGCTGACCATTGCCGAGCTGGAGCTTCCTCCTCTCTCCAGGGTGGAAGTCACGGTTCAGCCATCAGCGGCAATTGAAAGCCTCCTGCAATCCGGGGACGTCGGGTATGGAAAGATGGTTCTGGTGCGCCGTCGACCGGAACGGCTCGACCTTTCGGCGGCCATCTCTCCCGAGGGGACCGCGGTCTTCGAGCATGTCCCGCCGGGGAGATGGTTCGCCCAGGCATCCTTCACTCCGGGCGCGCGACAGATCCCGTTTCGGGTGAGGATCGACGTACAGCCCGGGCAGGACGTCGTCTCCGTGCTGCCGGTCGACGCGGCGGTCTGTCGGGGACGGGTGATTGGCGGCGATGAGCCCCTCCAGGGCATGGTGGAACTGATCCCGGTGGAGCATTCCTCGTCCCGGGGTGCAGGGGATACGCTCGATGACGAGGGGAGATTTCTGATCTTTCTCGATCATGCCGGGCGCTATCTTCCCAGGATCCAGCGGGAGGATCCGAGAGCGCTCATCTGGGGGGATGTCGTGGAGGCGGGTGATTCAGCCGAGGAGGTCGAGGTTCACCTGCCGGAAGGGGAGATCACGGGTACCGTCATCGACCTGGACGGTCGTGCTCTGGAAGGAGCGGCCATCGAGGCGGTTCTTCAGAACGGGAAGAAAGGCCGGCGTCCGGCCAGATCGACGGCGAGGTCATCGGCCGATGGTTCGTTCGTCCTCGATCTTATGGAGGGAGGAACCTGGAAGCTGAGTGCAAGTCATCGAGTCGGCAGACGGCATCTTGAAGTCACCCTTGAAGAGGGAGAGAAACGCTCGGGACTGGAGATCGTGCTCAGTGAGCGAGTCGCCACTGTCCGCGTCGTCGATGAGTCCGGCGCACCGGTTCCGGTGGCCGGCGGAGTGGTCGATGTGCTTGCTGAGGGAGGGGCGGTTCGAGCCATTCCCGTGAGCTCGTCGTCGAGTGGCGAGGGGCAGTTCGAATGGAATGACGCTTTCGGATCCATCGCGAATCTCCAGTTGTTCACCGCCGGTCCCCGTGTTTTTGCCGTTCGGGCTCCGATCACCGAGGAAATGACCGTTCGTGCGCCGGCGGCGGTCGGAGAGGTCGATCTTCCTCGTCGCGCGGAAACCGTGCTGCTGAGTCCTGACGGGGCCTTCGTGAGCGCTCGGCTGCTTCGGAGAGTCGCTCGCCGCCATCGGCTGATCCCGCTCGCCGCGGGGGAGTGGCGAGTCGTCGAGCCTCGTGACGCCGGACAGTGGCAGCTCCTGTTGCAGGGCTTCGGCGTCAGTCTGCCTCTGGTGGGGAGCTTTGTTGTCCTGCCCGGCGCGATCGTCGAAGTACCCCACTGACATCTCCGGCCATCGACGGCCGGCGGGCCTTGCCTCAGACGATGGGCCGGCGGTCGTCGATTCGCTGAGGCGGTCCCTGTCAGTCCTCCGGCTGGATCATGCCGATCCGGTGGAGGATCCGCCGCCTGATGGGCGGGATCTGCAGCATCGCGGATGCTGTCCACAGGCCGGGACGAATCAGACGGCCCCTTCCTGCCAGAAGGAGCCGTGTGAGCCGATCGGTGAAGCGATTGACGCCGTTCTCGATTTCGCGTCGGCGCTCGCTGGCCCACCGTTGCAGAATGTCCCCGGAATCCCGCTGAATGGCTGTCCGGAGGGCCCGGGCCAATCCGATTGCGTCGCGCATCCCGGCATTCATCCCCTCGCCTCCGACCGGGCTGTTCAGATGCGCCGCATCACCGGCAAGCACCATCCGTCCGTCTGTCCATCGCGAGCTCATCCGTCGGTGGAGTCGGAAGTCACTGGTCCAGACCGTTTCGTACCGGCTCGAGGGAAACAGAGCTGACGTCGCCTGCCGAATGCGTTGATCGGAACTCTGATCCTCCTCGCTGGTGAACGGAAGAATCAGCCTCCAGAGGTGTCCGTCCATCCGAATCGCGATCGAGATTCCCCCGTCGGTGCTGAGCCGCGGAAAGCGAAGAGTCCCATCCTGGGGAATCAACACGTCGGCGAGCCTGACCCGAGCGTCGTAGGTGATGCCGTCGAAGGATGCGCCGAGTGACCCGCGGATCGTGCTGTGGGCGCCGTCGCAGCCGGCGACAAATCGGGCGCGTACGACCGCGTCCCGTCCGTTCCGCCGGTATCGCACCTCCACGCCGTCACCGTGCGCTTCGACGACCGTCACCTCCGAGGAGAAGCGCACCTCGGCCGCGGTGGTATCGCGGATCGCCTGGTGAAGAAGCCGTTCGGTCGTGGACTGGGGAACGATGAGTAACTGCGGGTATTGGGTCTTCCCCTCGAGCTCGTGCAGCGGAAGGGTGACGGCGACCCGTTGCCGATCGACGTCCCACATCTCCAGGCTCGAGACTGCGATGCCCCCGGCCACGAATGCCTCGAGGACCCCCAGGGATGCGAGGATCTCCTGGGTCCCGGGCCAGATCGCGGGCGCACGGGAGTGTTCGGCGGTTCCCGGCTCTTTCTCCAGGACGAGAACGTCGATACCGTCGCGGGCGAGGGCGAGGGAAAGTGTCAGTCCCACCGGGCCCGCTCCGACGACCACCACGTCATGGCGTTCGATGTCGTCTCGCATCCCTGGGTTGCATGTGCAGATTCAGTACCCTCGCGGCTGGTGAGCGAGATTCCGGACCGAACGTCACCCTTCCTGCAAACCTCGTTTCCGGCTTGAAGGGCCGCCGTACAATCGGCGCATCAAGGCCCGACCCCCCCGTTCCCGCCGAAGAGGCGGATCGACTTGATGGATGAAGGAGAGGAAGCCTCCGACTGGTTGCGCGAGCTGGGATCGAAGTGAACCGGGGCCGGCGTCCGGCCCGGAGAGACCCGGCCTGGAGGCCGCTCATCCACAACTGCCGGTGCGGTCGAAGGATCGATCCGCGGCCGATCTTAGTGGCCGATCATCTCGGCGGCCTCTTCTCCCCTTCCGGCGATCACTTCATCGAGGGTGTCTCCTGCAAGCAGCCTGGGCAGTGCACTGCTCCAGATGCGATGCAGTTCGGCGACGGACGAGCGCAGCAGGGTGGCACGTCTGCGCTGCACGAGGAAGATCTCGGGAACGGTCTCACCGATGATGGTTGCCGGGATGCCGTGCGCCGTGGCGACGGCAATGGCCTGCCTGGCGCGTTCCGGTTCCGTGGTGACGATGACCCGTCCCTGGCTCTCGCCGAACAGCAGAGCCGTCGCGTCGAGCTCGGGAGCATGCTCGCTCAGGTCGATCTCGCAGCCGATTCCATGCATCGAGCATTCGGCCAGAGCGACCGCCAGGCCACCGCTGGAAAGGTCGTGGGCGCTCTCCACGAGCTTTCTGCCGTTCAGCGTCAGCATCGTGTCCACCAGTCGCTTCGCGCGATCGAGGTCGACATGAGGCGGCGCGATCCGCGCCTCGGCATCAGTCCTCTGGAGGAATTCCGATCCGCCCATCTCGTCGCCGCTCTCGCCGATCAGAATGATGCTGCGACCGGAGCTCTGGAAGTGGAGGAACAAACGATCCTCCTCCGATTCCAGGACTCCCACCATGCCGATGGTCGGGGTGGGGAGGATCGCACGACCCTCGGTCTCGTTGTAGAACGAGACATTGCCGGACACCACCGGCGTTTCCAGCGCCTCGCAGGCTTCGCTGATTCCGGCGATGGCCTCGGCGAACTGCCACATGATCTCCGGCTTTTCCGGGGATCCGAAGTTGAGGCAATCGGTGATCGCCACCGGCCGGGCGCCGCTGCACGCGATGTTGCGGGCAGCTTCCACCACCGCCTGACGCCCCCCTTCCCGCGGGCTGAGAGCGCAGTACACCGGATTGACGTCCGAGGTGATGGCCACGGCCCGGCCGCTTTCCTTGATCCGTATGATCGCCGCATCGGAACGCTCCGGACCGGCGATGGTGTTGGTCCGCACCGTGGTGTCGTACTGTTCCCAGATCCACCGCTTGGAACAGAGATCGGGTGAGGCGAGCAGACGGAAGAGATCCGGAGTGCGGTCTTCGTCCGGAGCCGCGATCCGTTCCCATCGGCAGGGCAACTGGCCGGCCCACTCCGGTGCCCTCATCGGACGGTCGTAGACCGGAGCCTCGGTGGAGATCGGCTCGACTGGAATGGCTGCCGCCTTCTCGCCCTGCCAGTAGAGCCGGACCAGGCCGTCGTCGGTGACTTCTCCGATCACCGCCGCATCGAGCTCCCACTTGCGAAAGATCTCGAGGACCTCCGCTTCGCGACCCTGGTGCGCGACGATGAGCATCCGCTCCTGGGATTCGGAGAGCATCAGCTCGTAGGGGGTCATGCCGCTTTCCCGCATGGGGACCCGATCGAGATCCAGCCGGATGCCGGTGCCGGCGCGTCCCGCCATTTCGAACGAGGATGAGGTCAGGCCGGCCGCGCCCATATCCTGGATCCCGACGATGGCGTCGCCCTGCATCAGCTCGAGGCAGGCTTCCAGCAGAAGTTTCTCGGTGAACGGGTCACCGACCTGGACGGTGGGACGCTTCTCCTCGGATTCCGCGTCGAACTCGGCCGAGGCCATGGTGGCACCGTGGATCCCGTCGCGGCCGGTCTTCGATCCGACGTAGATCACCGGATTGCCGACTCCGGAGGCCTCTCCCTTGAAGATGTGTCCGGCCTGTGCGACGCCAAGGGCGAAGACGTTGACGAGAATATTGCCGTCATAACTGGGGTGGAACGACGTCTCTCCGCCGACGGTCGGAACGCCGATACAGTTTCCGTAGCCGGAGATGCCACGGACCACGCCGTCGACCAGATACCGCATGCGGGGTGCGTCGATCGCGCCGAACCGCAGAGAGTCCAGAGAGGCGATCGGTCGTGCACCCATGGTGAAGATGTCTCTGAGAATGCCGCCGACGCCCGTCGCCGCTCCCTGGTAGGGCTCGATGAATGATGGATGGTTGTGCGACTCCATCTTGAATGCCGCGACCATGCCGCCGCCGATGTCGACCACTCCGGCGTTCTCCCCCGGCCCCTGAATGACCAGTGGCCCCCGGGTGGGAAATTTTCGCAGGTGGATCCGGCTCGATTTGTACGAGCAGTGCTCCGACCACATGACCGAGAAGATGCCGAGCTCCAGGTAGTTCGGCTCCCGCCCGAGAATCTCCCGAATGCGGTCGTATTCGTCGGGGCTGATTCCGTGTGCGGCCACGACCTCGGCAGTGACTTCAGGCTCGCTCATGGGCGCATCTTACAGAAAAGAAGCGCCCGCGCGAACTGCTGCAGGGAAGGCGGTCCGCCGTCCGGTCGGAACGCGGCAGACAGGCCGCGATGGGCCCTCCGGAGGGGGAGAGAGGCGCGCCGCCCGTGCGGGATCTTTCCGCCGCACTCCGAGGAGGGGACCCGCGGGTCGTCGTCTCAATAGAACTGGAGCTCGCCGACCTCCGCCAGCAGCCCCGCGCGGGCCGCTTCGTCCAGGAACAGACGCACTGCTTTCCGTCCGCGCTCGCCGTAGTCGACGGTGATCTGGTTGACATACATCCCGACGAACTCGTCGGCCTTGCTCCGTTCCAGCCCGCGGCCGAAGCTGAGGGCATAGTCGAGAGCCTCTTCCCGGTGGTCGAGCGAGTACTGAATGGACTGACGGAGGATGTCGGAGACCCGGCGGATCATCTCTTCGCCCAGCCCCTTCCGGATCACGTTCCCTCCGAGAGGGAGCGGCAGTCCGGTTTTGTCGGTCCACCACTCGCCCAGGTCGACGATCTTGTGCAGCCCCTCCTCCTTCCAGGTGAGCTGGCCTTCGTGAATGATCACACCGGCGCGGAATCGGCGGTTCTTGACGGCCGGCTGGATCTCGTCGAAGTTCAGGACCTCGGTCTGGACCTGCGGATTGAACAGCTTGAGCGAGAGATAGGCGGAGGTGTTCAGGCCCGGTATGGCCACGATCGTCCCGCTTCCCAGCACGGTGGAGTCGACCTCCTCGGCGGAAACCACCAGCGGACCGTAGCCGTCGCCCATGGAGGCACCGCTGGAGAGCAGCGCGTACCGATCGGCGATGCGCGGGTACATCGCCCAGGAGATGGCGGTCACGTCGTAGCGCTCATCGAGGGCTTCGATGTTCAGGGTCTGGATGTCCTTGAGGGTGTGCTCGAATTTGAGGCCCCCGGTGTCGATCCTGTCTTTCGCGAGCGCATAGAACATGAATGCGTCATCGGCGTCAGGCGAGTGGGCGAGGGTGATGGTGCGAGGGTCAGACATCGGCTGGATTTCCTTCCTTCCGGAGCATGGATTCGATGGTTTCGCGGGTCTGGATCATCAGTTCGTCCTTTGCGCGGACCGTCAATCCGGCGGTCTCCACGGGCGAGCCGAAGCGAATGGTGACAGGGCCGGGTCGGACGATCAACCGGGTCGCCGGCATCACCTCCCAGGTCCCGTCGATGGCGGCGGGAATGATCGGCAGTCCGGAGCGGATGGCGAGAAGAAAGGCGCCGCGTTGAAACTCCTTCATCCGGAGCTCCCTGGAGCGTCCTTCTTCCGGGAAGATCACGATGGTATGTCCCCGGCGGATCTGTTCGCCGGCGAGCTCGAACGAGCGGACGGCGGTTCTTCGATTCTTTCGGTCGATCGGTACGAACCCGGTCGCGCGGATGCTCCATCCGAACAGCGGGACTTTGAACAGGCTGGCCTTGGCGAGGAAACGGATCGGCTGGTCGACCGAGGCGAACATGCAGGGGATGTCGAGATAGCTGTGATGGTTGGCGACGATGATGTAGCGGCGGGCGGGGTCGAGGCGGTCGGCGTGTTCGGTTCTCAACTCGATCCCCGCGCCGGCAACGATGATGCGCGCCCACAGCCGGATCAGGCGGGTGATGACCCGGGCCTGCGGCCGGAACCAGGCGATGACCATGACCGTGGGGGCGCAGATGAGGGTTGCTCCGAGGGCGGCGAAAGCCAGGCGGATCGTTCTCAGCATCGGGCGCATTGTACGATAGCGACGGTTTCCACCGATTTGATAAAATCATCGCTTCAGTGGCCACCAATTCGTCGGAGCATTCATTTTTTCCCCGCAACACGATTCGTGAGTGAAGGAGAGGCCTGTGTCTGATGCCGCAACAGCAGTGGTGGAAGAGGCGGAAAAAAATCCGCGGAAGCCGGTGGTGAACGATCTGACCATTCACGTCGCCACGGTCAACGGCTCCGGCTCCCAGTCATCCAACAGCGTTCTGATGCGATCGATCTTCCAGATGGGCGTTCCGGTCAGCGGAAAGAACCTCTTCCCCTCGAATATCGCCGGACTTCCAACCTGGTTCACCATCCGTGCGAACCGGGACGGATGGATCGCCAGGAAGCGGGAAGTGGATCTGCTGATCTGCATGAACCCGGCCACGGCTCACGAGGACGTTCAGGCTCTCCAACCGGGCGCGCTCTGCATTTACGACGAGGCGGTCGATCCTCGCGGCAGTCGGGACGATGTCACGTTCTTCGCCATTCCGTTCAACCGCCTGGCTGGCGAGCTGACCTCGGACTCCCGCTTGAGAAAGCTCCTGACCAACATGGTCTACGTCGGGGTGGTCGCCGAACTGCTCGCGATTGATCGCGAGGAGATCGTCACCGCGATCGAAAAGCAGTTCAAGGGGAAGAGAAAGGCAGTCGAGCTGAACGTTCAGGCCATCGACAAGGGGATCGAATATGCCCGCGCGGAGCTCCCGAAACAGGATCTCTATCGCATCGCGAGAATGGGGGCGACGGAGGGAAAGATCATCATCGACGGGAACAGCGCTGCGGCGATCGGCGCGGTGTTCGGCGGAGTCACCGTGGTGACCTGGTATCCCATCACCCCCTCCTCTTCGCTTTGCGAGGCGATCATCGACTACGCCAAACGCACCCGGATCGACCAGGACGGCAAGGCCACTTTCGCGGTGGTGCAGGCCGAGGACGAGATTGCCGCCGTCGGAATGGTGCTCGGAGCGGGATGGGCCGGCGCCCGCTCGATGACCTCGACCTCCGGGCCGGGAATTTCACTGATGTCCGAGTTCGTCGGCCTGGGCTATTTCGCGGAACTGCCCGGAGTGATCTGGGACATCCAGCGGGTGGGACCCTCCACCGGACTGCCGACCCGAACCAGCCAGGGCGACATTCTGGAAGTGTTTTCGCTCTCCCATGGCGACACCGAGCACATCGCTCTGATCCCCGGATCGGTGGGCGAGTGCTTCGAGTTTGCAGGCCAGGCGCTGGATCTCGCGGAAATGTTTCAGACGCCCGTCTTTGTCCTGTCGGATCTGGATCTCGGAATGAACAACTGGATGTCCGACCCGTTCGTCTATCCGGAGCAGCCGTATCGGAGAGGGAAGGTGCTGTCGAAGGAACGTCTGGACGAGCTCGAAGGCCGCTGGTCGCGGTACCTCGACGTCGATGGTGACGCGATCCCGTGGCGCACCCTGCCGGGCACCGATCATCCCATGGCCTCCTACTTCACCCGCGGGTCGGGACACAACGAGCATGCCAACTACTCGGAACGGCCGGAGGACTACCGGAATCTGGTGGACCGGCTGCACCGCAAGTTCGAGACGGCGAAGGGATTCGTTCCTCCACCGAAGATCGAAACCTCGGCAGGGGCGAAGATCGGCATCATCGCCTACGGCACGACCGATTTCGCGATTGGCGAGGCACGTCACCTGCTGCGATCGGAGCAGGATCTCGAAACGAGCTACCTCCGGCTGCGGGCTCTGCCGTTCACCGACGACGTTGCGGCATTCGTTGCCGGGCACGACCGGGTTTACGTGGTCGAACAGAACCGAGACGGTCAGATGGCGGATCTGCTCCGACTTCATGTCGGGGAAGACCAGCGAAAGCTCCGGAAGGTGCTGCACTACGACGGGCTTCCGGTGCATGCGAGGTTCGTCGTCGAGGAGATCCTGGCAATGGAGGAGTCTGCCTGATCCAGCGGGTGAGGCGGAAAGGAACGAATCATGGCTGACAGCATCATCAAGACGAAAACCGAAGTGGCAAAAGAGAATCAGCTGGGGCTGAAGGCTCTCGATTACCAGGGTGGGAGATCCACCCTCTGCGCGGGGTGCGGGCACGACGCGATCTCCAACCAGATCGTCCGGGCGATGTACGAAATGAGCGTGAAGCCGGAACAGGTCGCGAAGTTTTCCGGAATCGGATGCTCCTCGAAAACCCCCGCCTACTTTCTCTCTCGCGCCCACGGCTTCAACGCCGTCCACGGCCGCATGCCGTCGATCGCCACGGGGGCGATTCTGGCGAACCACAAGCTGCGGGGCATCGGCGTGTCGGGCGATGGCGACACCGCATCGATCGGCCTGGGGCAATTCATGCACATGGTCCGTCGGAACATCCCGCTGATCTACATCATCGAGAACAACGGGGTCTACGGTCTGACCAAGGGGCAGTTCTCTGCGACCGCGGACGAGGGCTCACAGCTCAAGACCGGAGTGATCAACGATCTCCCGCCGATGGACCTGTGTGCGCTTGCGGTACAACTCGGTTGCGGCTTCGTCGCGAGGGGTTTTGCGGGAGATCCGAAGCAGATGGTGAACATTCTCAAGGCCGCCGTGGCGCATAACGGGACGGCGGTGATCGACGTGATCTCCCCATGCGTCACCTTCAACAACCATGAGGGATCGACCAAGAGCTACACCTACGCGAAAGAGCACGATGAGCTCCTTCACCAGATCGGTTTCGTGCCTTATTTCGAGCAGATCGAGGTCGACTACGAGCCCGGCGAGCTGCAGGAAGTGCAGATGCACGACGGCTCGAGAATCCTGCTCAGGAAGCTCGAAGACGACTATGATCCCGGCGATTCGATGATGGCACTGCATCGGCTCCAGACCGCCCATACCTCGGGCCAGATGCTCACAGGACTGGTCTACCTCCAACCGAAAAAACGCAGCTTCATCGATCTGCTCAACCTGGTCGACCGTCCGTTGCACTCGCTCACCGAAGCCGAGACCCGGCCGCCGAAAGAGGCGTTGGACGAGATCATGCAGGAGCTGATGTAAATGGACGAACCCGCTGAACACGACGAGGATGAGAAGGGCGCGGTCGAGGAAGAGAACCGGAAAAACCTTCCGGTACGCAGCGACGAAACGCTCGGCTACAAGGGCGGAGCGCGCGGAGAGCACAGCGGCCAGGAAGGCGCTGGGGACCCCGGCGACCGCGAAGATCTCCTCGATCCGGAATCCTGAAGCCTGACGAGAAGGGTTGGCGCTGGATCCCGTGATCGATTCCTCCGACCGGAACGTTCTGGTGGTTGCGGACGCACGCGGCCGTGAGGTCGAGGTTCCATCCCCTCCGGCCCGGGTGGTCTCGCTGGTCCCATCCATGACCGAAACCCTCTTCGATCTCGGCGTGGGAGGGGCCGTCGCCGGGATTACGGAGTACTGCCTGTTCCCGGCCGCCGAGCTCGCCCCGTTGCCCCGTGTCGGCGGCACCAAGAATCCCGATCTCGAAAAGATCCGGGCGCTCCATCCCGATCTGGTCTACATGAATCTCGAGGAGAACCTCCGTCCGCACGGGGAAGCGATCGAGGCGTTCGCCACCGTGTGGGTCAGTGAACCGAAAACGGTCGCCGACGTGCTCCTGCTGATCCGGACCCTCGGGCGGATTCATCGGGTCGATGACCGCGCCGAGGAGCTCGCGACCGCAATCGAGACCCGGGCGGGTGCTTCGTCGACAGGGTTCACCTTCGCCTGTCCGATCTGGAAAAAGCCCTGGATGTGGTGTGGGGGAGACACCTACGTCTCGTCCCTGATCGAAGCGGTTGGCGGGCGGAATGTCCTCCAGGACCAGTCGCGGTATCCCCGGGTGGAGCTCGATGCGGTGCTCGCTCTTGCTCCCGACATCGTGTTCCTTCCCGATGAACCGTGGGCGTTCGATCCGGACGACCAGAAGCTTCTGCTGGAACGGGGATTTTCCAACGTGAGCGAGCCGCTCCCGGGGCACCTCTTCACCTGGCATGGTTCTCGGACGCTCCTCGGGCTCGGATTCCTGCGGGGCTGGCTCCAGCAGTTCCCGGATCCGGGTGGCCGGTGATCCCGCCGGCGAAACGTCCCGTGGACGGACCGGACTGGAAGTTGCAGCGGAGCGGACGCGGCAGACGAGAGATATGATCGCCCTTTCGAAGTCATGACCGGTTACGCCATCCGAAGACTCCTGCAGGTCATCCCGATCACGCTCGGGATCGTGACCATCATCTTCTTTCTGATCCATATGGTTCCGGGCGATCCGGCCGTGCAGCTCGCGGGAGAGAATGCCAGGCCACAGGACATTCAGCGGATCCGGGAGAGGCTCGATCTGGACCTCCCGATCTGGAAGCAGTACTCCAACTACATCGTCAATCTCGTCCATGGTGACCTGGGAACGTCCTTCCGGAGCGACGAGCCGGTGTCGACTGAGATCTTCAGACGGTACCCCGCGACGCTCGAGCTGGCGTTCGGTGGGATGGTGGTGGCACTTCTGGTGGCCTTTCCGCTGGGAATCGCCTCGGGGGTCTATCGCAACTCGATCATCGACAACGTTGCTCGATTTTTCGCGCTGATCGGCGTCTCCATGCCCAATTTCTGGTTCGGTCCCCTGCTGATCATCGCGTTCGCCATTCACCTGGACTGGTTTCCGGTCTCGGGCCGGGAGGAAGGACTTCGTTCTCTCGTGCTTCCCTCGCTGACCATGGGGCTGTCCCTGGCGGCGATTCTGACCCGGATGATTCGAATCAGTCTCTCCGAGGAGCTCGGCCAGCTCTATGTGACCACGGCGCTCTCGAAGGGCGTGACCCGGGCGCGGACCATCTTCGTTCATGCCCTTCGGAACGCTCTGATTCCCGTGGTGACGATCGTGGGCCTGCAGTTCGGTGCGTTGCTCACCGGCGCGATCATCACCGAACAGATCTTTTCCTATCCCGGTCTCGGGCGGTTGCTGATCCAGTCGATCGTGGCCCGGGACTATCCCCAGGTGCAGGCGTCGATCCTGGTGATCGCGCTGACCTATATTCTGGTGAACCTTCTGACGGATCTGGTGTACGCGTTCATCGATCCAAGGATTCAGTACGAGTGATGAAGCGGAAACGACTGAGAATTCTGCGTGGCAACTTCGCGCTGGTCGTTGGCGCGGTGATGACTCTGTTCGTGATTTTCATCGCGATCGCCGCGCCGTGGCTCTCGCCGTACGATCCGTCCGTTCAGCAGACGGCGCGTCGGCTGGAGGGACCGTCACACGAGCATCCTCTCGGGCTCGACGACCTCGGCCGGGACGTGCTGGCGCGCATCGTCTGGGGCGCACGCGTTTCGCTGCGGGTGGGATTCAGCGTGGTGATCATCTCGGCGCTGTTCGGGATCGCCATGGGAGCGATCGCAGGCTATTTCGGGGGATGGATCGACACGATCATCATGCGGATCTCGGATATCCTTCTGGCGTTTCCGGGGATTCTCCTGGCCATCGCCCTGGTGGCGGTCCTCGGTCCGAGTTTGAACAACGTGATCCTCGCTCTCTGCATCATCGGCTGGGTCGGCTACGCCCGCCTGGTCCGGGGCCAGGTGTTGAAGGTCCGGGAGATGGAGTTCGTGACCGCGGCCCGGGCGCTCGGAGCGAAATCGGGAAGGATCATCGTCCGACATCTTCTTCCGAATGTGATCAACCCGGTGATCGTGATGGCCACTCTCGGGTTGGCCGGCGCGATTCTCGCCGAGGCCTCCCTCTCGTTCCTCGGGCTTGGTGTGCAGCCGCCGACACCGTCATGGGGAGCGATGCTCACCGCTGGCCGACAGTATCTCGGTCTCGCGGATCACCTGGCGATCTTCCCCGGCGCCGCCATCATGATCGCAGTGATGGGGCTGAACTTTCTCGGCGATGGTCTGATCGACGCCTTCGATCCGAAATACCGCAAGCTGGTCGAGTAGAGCGTCTTTCTCCCTGGAAGAGAACCGGTTGTGCTGAAATCCGGTCTATGCTCGTTCTGCACGGGAGGCGAACAGGATGAAGACGATCGGGCTTCTTGGCGGGATGAGCTGGGAATCGACCATTCCGTACTACCGGATCATCAATCAGGAAATCTCCGCACGTCTGGGTGGACTCCACTCCGCCAGGATCGTTCTTCACAGCGTGGACTTTCAGCCGATCGAGGAGCTTCAGCATGCCGGCGACTGGAACCGCTGTGCAGACATCCTGATCGACGCGTCCCGAGGCCTGGAGAGGGCTGGAGCGGATCTCCTGGTGATCTGCACGAACACGATGCATCGGGTTGCCCCGGAGATCGCGAGGGCGATCAGCATCCCACTGGTGCACATTGCCGATGCCACGGCCAGGGCCATTCTGGCCGAAGGGATGAGCACCGTCGGACTCCTCGGAACGAAATTCACCATGGAGCAGCAGTTCTATCGAGGCCGCCTGGAGGAGAGCTTCGGGCTGCGGGTTCTGGTGCCCGCCGAGGACGACCGCGGGATCATCCATGGAGTGATCTACGACGAGCTCTGTCGCGGAGAAGTGCTGGACCGTTCGCGAAGCGAATACGTTCGGATCATCGAGGACCTCGTTGCTTCCGGTGCGGAGGGGGTGATTCTCGGTTGCACGGAGATCTCGATGCTGGTTCCGCCCGAGTCGGCAACGGTGCGACTGTTCGACACCACCGCAATTCACGCACGCGCGGCAGCGTCAGCGGCTCTCCAGGAGTGAGCGCCTCGCGGCCGCTCAGCGAGCGCCGGGATTCTGGTCGGATTCACCTGGCTCTGTCTGAGGGGCCGGACGGAGAAAGAAAATCGCCTGGACCATGAAGAGCATGCCCATGACGACCATCAGGCCACGTCCCGCGGTCAGTCCTCGGGTCCAGATTTCGACCAGAGCAATGCCGAGGTTGACTGCTCCGACGATTCCCATGGCCCACCGGATCAAGTGGATGTATCGCACGAGCTGGGGGAGAAGCGCCAACAACCCGAGAATCAGCGCCGGAATGGTGATGGCGAGGAGAATGAAGGTGAGCGTGGACATCAGCTCTCGTCGCTGGCGCGTTTCTGGATGCCAGTGATTTTCCAGTTTCGGATTTTCACCGTCGGGCAGCGGGTGCCGCCGATCAGGTTCCACCAGGCGCCCACGGTCTGACGCTCGCGGGTCAACCCCGCGATGTTCGGAGAACGCCTCGACCATCGACTGGGTCCAGCGGAGGTTGGGCAACCGTCGCGTCACCTTGCCGTTCTCGATGAGGAAGCGTGCCATCCCGAGTCATCCCGGTCATCACCGCGGACTTCGGTTCGATCAGTCCGTTGAGGTAATGAAAGCGGGTGACCCAGATTCCCCGTTCGGTCGACGCGATCAGCTCTTCCCGGCTGCTTTCGCCGGGGGCCATCGACAGGTGGAGGGCGCTGCCATGATCCTCCGAGCCCGGTGCCGCGGCGGTCGCGGTCGGAGGCATTCCGAGGCGGTCGGCCATGATCTTGTCGAGCATGGGACCGCGAATCACACCGTGCTCGACCAGTCTGTTCCGCCGTCGATCGAGCCCCTCGGCGTCGAAAGGAAAGGGGAGGAAGTCCGGGTCGATCGGATCGTCTGCCAGCGAGAGGTTCTGGCCGAGCGCCCGTTTCCCGAGCCGGTCGACGAAAAACGACGAGCCGTCCTCGTAGGACTGTCCGCTGAAGGTGATCATGTTCATCCACTCGAAGATCTCGGCGAGAGCGGGCGGCTCGAGAATGATGTCGAAGGGACCTGGCTCGATCTCGCCGACGTGATCCGCGAGCAGCAGTGCGCGGTCGGTCGCCTCGTCTCCGAGGGAGGGGAGATCGACTGCAGACGCGCGGCGGCTTGCGCGGGTGGCGAATCCGGAGCGGGCTCCATCGACGGCGATGACCAGCGCATCGGCGAGGGTGAGCGGGGCAAAGCGCCGGAGGCCATGAGAGTTCCCCGCGGCGATCCGTCCGTCCGTCGTCGAGTAGGAGCCGGCGAAATGGACGCCTCGGGAGGCGCCCCTGTCGAACATCGTTCTCAACTCGCGGGCCTTCTCGGCCGGTTCGATCTTCGCGGTCGCTTCGTCCCACGTCGGCAGTTCCGGCGCGGGTCCTGCGCCGCGATAGAGGCCGCGGAAGCCGGGAACCGGTTCGCTCCTGCGGGCCGTGTCGAGTGCCAGCCGCGCCACGGCCTGGATCTCTTCCTGGTCGACCGAGCTCGAGCTGGCGACGCCCATCCTTCCGTCCGCGATCACCCGCAGGGTCAGATCACCGCTGATCTCGGACATGTTCTGATGAAGTCCGGAGTTCGCGAAGCGGCTGACGTTGCGATCGGTCGCGACGAACACCGCATCCGCTTCGTCTCCCTCCGCGGCCCGGAGGACCCGTTCGATGACTTCCAGGCACTGATCGCGATTCCACATCAGGCCATCTCCACGTTCCGGAATCTCGCGGCCGGGGCTCCGTGGGCGACTCGCATGGTCTGCATCGGATCTCCCTTGCCGCAGTTCGGCAGTCCCCAGACCCGCCAGCTCGCGCGGTCCGCGACCGCATCACACGAGCGCCAGAACTCCGGAGTGATTCCGGTGTAGAGCGGATTTTTCAGAAGGCGTCCGACCTTGCCGTTCTCGATCTCCCAGGCGACCTCGCAACTGAACTGGAAGTTCAGTCGAAGGTCGTCGATGGACCAGGATTTGTTGGTGTCGATCAGAATCCCGTGGCGGGTATCGGCGATGATGTCCTCCAGCGGAATCTGGCCCGGCTCGAGGTTGATGTTGGTCATTCGGATGATCGGAATCCGGGCGGCCGTTTCCGCCCGCACCGTTCCATTCGAGCTCCGGCCGAGGCGTGGCGCCGTGTCCCGGCCGGTGAGGTAGTCGACGAAGATCCCGTTCTCGATGAGGTGAAATCGCTGTGCGGGAACACCATCGTCGTCGTACCCGAACGAACCGATCGCCGCCGGAACGGTGGCATCGGCCACGATGTTGATGAGATCCGAGCCGTAACGGAAGCGTCCGAGCATGTCCGGCTGGAGAAACGAACCGCCTGCCAGCGAGATCTCCATCCCCAGTGCGCGGTCGAGCTCGGTCGGATGGCCGCAGGATTCGTGGACCTGGAGCGCCAGTTGGGAGGATCCGACGATCAGGTCGAAGGTGCCCCGGGGGGCCTTCGGTGCAGAGAGAAGAGCGATGGCCTCGTCGCGCATTCTCCGTCCGGCTCCCGCCAGATCGAGACTCTCGATGAATTCCCATCCCGCGGCCTTGTAGTCGCCACCGAAAGGATTGGGGTAGGTCCGCTTCTGGAACTCGCCGTTGGCGATGGCGATGACCTCACTTCCGCCTCCCATCTGGGTCGTGGACTGTTCGATCCAGCTCCCGATGGTGGAGGCGAAGATCTTCTCCTGACGGTAGGAGGTGATCTCGGCCGAGGCCTGATGGACTCGAGGATCATCGCGGAGCGGCTCGGTGGCCTGCATCAGATGATCGATTTTCTTTTCCATCGAGATCGACCAGGGGTCGATGTGGTAGACCGAGGACCAGGAGTCGACATGGGGGGCGACCTCGCTCAGCTCGACCGGCTCGGTGGTCGCAATGTGGCTGGCCCGCGCCACTTCGACGGCCCGCATCGCGGTGCGGCGAAGGGCCTCTTCCGAATCCTCTGAAGTGGCTGCAAACCCCCACCCGTTGCCGATCAGAACCCGAACGCCCACGGCGCGATCCGTGCTGGACGTCAACGATTCGACGCTTCCGTTGCGGACCTTCACCCCCTGTTCCGAGGTGATCGTGGAGCGAATGTCGCCGTAGCGAACATCCCGCTCACGCAGGCTCTGGAGGATCTCGTCGTACAATTCGCGGAGTTGGCTCACGACCGGCAACATTACGGTTGCCGTGGAGGGAAGTCAAACCCGTTGAGCGGCACTGCTTTTGCTGCGAGAATCACCATCATGAGCGAGAACGGGAATCAGGGACGGTCTGCAGGAGAGCTGGTCAGGCAACTGAGCGAGCATCTCTCCACACTGATCCGCAGCGAGATCGCATTGGCAAAGCTGGAGGTGAAGGAGACCTTCACCAGTCTTGGCGCCGGAGGCATCCTGCTGGCGGGAGCGGCGGTCTGCGCCCTCTGTGCGGTGGTCTTCATCGTGGTGACCGTGGTCCTCGCTCTGGCTCTGATCATTCCCGCATGGGCCTCGACGTTGATCGTCGCGGTGGGGCTGCTGCTGATCGCGGCTGGGCTTGCCTTCGCCGGTAGAAAGAAGCTCCAGAATATCGAACTGATGCCGTCGACCACCATTGAGAACGTCAAGGCGGACGTCCAGGTGATCCGGTCCGATCTGCAGAGGTTGAAGGAGAAACGATCGCATGGGTAGGGAAACCGAACACGCACGAGCACACATCGAGCTGGCCATCGAGCGGGCCCGCGAGAGCGTCGGAGAGACGATCGATGAGCTCGACCATCGGCTCCGCTCGCAGCTCGATTTCGGACAGATCGCCGCGGATCACATCCCGCAACTGGCCATCGCCGGCGCGACGCTCGGATTCCTGATCGGGTATGGCGTTCCGAAGGTGGTGACCCGAAGCATCCAGATCGGCGTCCCCATCTTTCTGGCCGTGCAGATCGTTCGCCGCAACGCCATCGACTCCACCCCCGCCTCGCTCGACTGAGACGCGACGCGGGAGACTCCCCCCTGGCGGAGAGGAGAGTGCTCCCTCTCCCCTCCGCGGTTCGAAGTGCGCGAAGTCATCAGCCGGTTCGAACGTATCTCGCCCCCGGAAGAGCGCGAAGAAAGCCGTCGATCTCCAACGTGAACAGTCCTTCCGCAAGCGATGCGACCGGCCGTCCAAGCTGTGCGGCGAGCGTGTCGACGTGAAGCGGGTCGCCGGGAGTGAATACCTCGAGCAGCAGACACAGCTCCGGACTGGAGGGCATGCGTGCGCTGGCCTTCGGCTCCAGCCCCTCCAATCTGAGCTCATCGAGAAGATCGTCGATCTCGTGGACCAGCTTTGCCCCGTACTGAATCAAACGATTCGGGCCCTCGCTGCCCGGCGAGAAGATCGGACCCGGAACGGCGAAGACCTCCCGGCCCTGTTCCGCCGCGAGCCTCGCGGTGATCAGAGATCCACTGCGGCCGGTGGCCTCGACCACCAGAGTGCCTTTCGCCAGCCCGGCGATGATCCGGTTGCGAACCGGGAACTGATGTGCACGGGCGGGGGTGCCCGCGGGTAGCTCGGTGATCAGGAGGGCTTCACGACCGAGCCTTCTCTTCAGGCCGAGGTTGGCCCGGGGATAATCGATGTCGAGTCCGGTCCCGAGGACGGCGATGGTCGAGCCGGGCAGCCCGAGAGCCGCCTGGTGTGCTGCTCCGTCGATGCCTCGGGCCAGCCCCGAAACGACGGTGATTCCCCGCGAGGCCAGCTCGCGCGAAAAATGCTCCGCGGCGGCCAGCGCGTAGCGGGAGGCATTGCGGGATCCCACCACCGCGACGGCCGGCCGCCGCAGCAGCGACCGATCTCCCTGGAGGAAAAGGGCCGCTGGAGCATCGCCGATCTGCTCGAGAAGGGATGGGTAGTCGGGGTCGATACGGGTGACGACGTGCTCTCGACAGCGTTCCACCGTTCGGCGGAGGGATGGCAGTTGTAACGGATCTCTGACCAGCGCAGCGTCGGATTCCTTTAGAGTCAACAGTACCGAAATCTCAGTCAGACTGGATTCATGAACTGTCTTCAGTGGATCGAAGCGCTCGTAGAGCGCCCGAAGCCTTCGAGGATGAAGAAACGGAAGAAGCGACCAGCCGATCAGCAGGTCGCGATCGTGGATTGATTTCATCGGGAAATGCGGCGAAGAGATGCGACCGCAGTTGAGCGGGTGTGGGAGTGGTCATTATAATGCGCTCTACTGTTCTTGCCAAACCTGGTTTTACCCGCGAGTCGAGCGCGGGGTGCAAGCGGTCTCGAGCGATCACGGAGGTGCGGTCATGAAACGGGTGGAATCGATGTTCGCGCTGGGCTTGCTGTTGCTGCTCGGGGCCGGCTGCCGTTCGGGAATCAACCTGTCGACCGCGGAAGGACAGATGCGATTCGGTGTCCGCGCGGCGCGGATGGATCTGTGGCGTGAGGCTCAGTTCCGCTTCCGGCGGGCGACCGAGATTGATCCGAACAATGCCCAGGCGCTGAACAACCTGGCGGTTGCCTACGAAGGAATCGGCGACTTCGAGAACGCAAAGAAGGCCTACCTCCAGGCGCTCCGAATCGATCGATCGAACGAGTATGTCCAACGGAACTACAGCCGTTTCGTGGAATTCTACTCGCGCTACGACGAATCGAAGGAAGAGGAAAAGAAGAGCAGGGACGAAAAGGCCGGGGCGGCAGTTGATGAACCGGCAGTCCCCGACGACACCAGTACGGACGAACCTCCCGGGAATCCCGAACCTCCCGAAACGCCATCACCTCCACCTCCAGCCGGTCTGGCTGACGCGGTCATCGCCGCAGGAGGAAACCGATGAATCGAGGGGCTTCGATACTGGTACTGCTGCTGGTCGGAGTTGCGACGCCTCTTGCCGCCCAGGTGATGGAGGTCACCCTGAAGCTGCCGGTGCGGGCGAGACTGTCGATCGGGCCGGATGAACATCTCGCCATCGCCCCCTTCGTGATCGTGTCCACGGCTGAAGACAAGCCGGACAACCGGGCCGCGAAAGTGGATGTGCAGGCGGAGTTTCAGCGCTATCTGGGCAAACAGCTCTCCAAGGAACTGAAGAGTCCCGTCACCATCCTCCACGACGTCAGACTGCCCGGCACGGACATGAAGACTCTCGGATCGGATCAGGGATTCTGGCGGGACCTCGGCCGTCGGAACGGCTCCGACTACATCGTTTCCGGCGTGATTGATTTCGACGTCGAGGGAAAGGTGGGCTACCGCACCGAGGAGTACGTCTCGCCGGTGGATGGACGGACCTACTATCGTCAGGTGCTCGTGGAGAGTACTGGATTCGTCTTCGACATCGTGATCGCCGTCTTCGATGGCGAGACCGGAGAGAAGCTGGTCGAGGAGAACTTCCGCGACTTCAAGGAGTTCCAGCAGCAGGACTATGACGAACTGCTGGGGCTGTTCGAAAACCTGCGCTCTCTGGAGAGCCGTCTGCTGAGTCTGTTCGTGGCCCAGGAGACGACCGCGACGCGTTACCTGTTCACTCCGTGAGAGGTCTCTCGGAGTGAAGTGTGAATCCGTCTTCACCAGTTCGGGGTGGAGGCTGAGGGAGGAATCGGTGAAACGCTCCGTCTCGATCGTGATTCTGGTCACTGGTCTTCTACTGATTCCGTCGAGCGGATTCGCGTTCGGCAAGAACAAGATCGTCTACGACAAGTTCGACTGGCAGGTCTACCACTCCACTCACTTCGATGTTCATTTCTATCCGGAGGAGAAGGATTCTCTGCAGAAAGTGGTGAACTTCGCGGAGAGCGCCTACGATGAGCTCTCCCGGAAGTTCAACTTTCAGATCACCAAGAAGATCCCTCTGATCTACTACGCCACGCATTCCGCGTTCGAGCAGACCAATGTCATCCTGATGTTCATCCCCGAAGGGGTAGGAGCGTTCGCGGAGCCGGCGAAGAACCGGATGGTTCTCCCGGTCGATCTTCCCGATCAAAAACTCTACGCCCTGATCAAGCATGAGCTGACCCACATCTTCGAGTACGAGATTCTCTTCCAGGGAAGTCTCGGGCGGGAAATCCGGAGCAGTCCGCCCCAGTGGTTCATGGAGGGACTCGCTTCGTTCATGGGCGAAGACGAGGACACCACCGATCTGATGGTTCTCCGGGATGCGGTGGTCAATGATTCGGTTCCCTCCATCTCTCAGGGAGTCGGGGGATTCTTCGCCTATCGCTTCGGTCACGCGGTGTTCCGGTTCATCACCGAGCGGTGGGGGTACGACGGTCTTCGGGACTTCATCTATGAATACCGCAATGGTCTGGGTGGGGGAGTCGACCGGCCCATCAAGCGGGCATTCGATCTGACCGTCGAGGAGTTCGACTCTCAGCTCCGGACCTGGCTCCGGAAGCAGTATCTTCCCGCGCTGATCTCCAAGGGAGAGCCGCTGGAATACGGCCAGAAGTTCAGGATCGGCCCGACCGATCGTTCGCAGGACCTCTCACCGATGCCCGATCCTTCCGGTGACCTGATGGCCGGAATCACCACCTACAAGGCCGATGTGGATGTGGTCTTGTTCAACGTTCCCGAGCGGAAACTGTTCCGAAACCTCACCCGTGGATATCCCGACCAGTACGAATACATCATCGCCCAGTTCCTCACCACCGGACCGGTGATGGGGCGGGACGTGGCCTTCGCTCCCAACGGGGACCGGGTGGCATTCTTCGTCAAGAAGGAGCGAGGCCGCGAGCTGTTTCTGATCAACGCGCTGTCCGGACGCATCGAACGGACCGTCCCCATGAAGGTCGAGCAGCAGTTGAATCCGACGTTCTCTCCGGATGGCCGGAAGATCGCATTCCATGGATTCTCCGGAAATCACGCCGACATTTTCATCTACGACCTGGATACCGAGGAGATCACCAACCTCACCAACGACGAGTTCTTCGACGCGGCTCCGGTCTTCTCGCCTGACGGTCGCGAGCTGGTGTATGTCTCCGTGGTGGATGGAAACGAGAAGCTGTTTCGGATGGATCTGGAGCATCCCTCGCAGAGATATCAGTTGACCCAGGGGGAGTGGAACGATCGCGATCCCTGGTTTTCGCCGGACGGCAAGCGGATCTTCTACGCCTCCGACCGCCCGACCGGCCGTGCCGCGGAAATCGCTCAGGTCCAGGAGGACGAGCAGGCGCGCGATCCTGCGAAGAACCCCACGGTGGTGGACCCGAAAAACTTCGCCGCATTCAACATCTACTCCCTGGATGTGGATTCGGGCGATCTTCTGGAGTACACCGACGTGATCGGGGGAGCGTTCACTCCCGTCGTGTTCACCGGTGACGAGGGGAAGGAAAAGCTCGTCTTCGCCAGCTTCTACAAGGGAGGCTGGACGCTCTACATCACCGACACCTCTGAGCCCGTCCGCAAAGTCGAGACCATCACACTTCCGGAAGAGCCGTTGAAGTCCAAGGAGCGGTCACGGTTCCTGGCTCCCATCGAGGTCGCCCTCAATCCGGATGAATTCAGCGGCCGGCGGAAGTTGAAGCTGTTCATCGAGAACGTGGATGTCAACGCCGGAGTCACCTCCGACCAGACTTTCGTGTCCAATTCGGTCATCTACATGAGCGACATGCTGGGGGATCGGAGGTTCATCGCCTCTCTCGATTCCGTCTCGACGTTCTCGAATTTCGATTTCCTCTATCTCGATCTGAGAAAACGACTGGCCTGGGGGGCCCGGGTGTTCGACGATCGGACCTATTACGTGACTCAGGACAACCTCACGGACCCGACCCTCGACCGGAAGCGGCTCTACCGGCAGACTGGCGCCCTCGGATTGCTCAGCTATCCGTTCGACCGTTATCACCGGCTCGATGGCGGCATCGGCTACATGGTGCGGGACATCACCTATCCGGCCGAACTGGGCGGATTCTCCCGGAGCGACAACTTCCCGATCGTCACCGCGACCTTCAGTGGAGACAGTGCGGTGTTCAAATCGTTCGGGCCGATCTCCGGGCGCCGTTATCAGGTGACCACGCAATACCTCGCGGACGTCGACCATGGTGGGTCGGCGCTCAGCACCGATGTCACCACCGAGTTTCGCCAGTACTTCCAGACCAGCTCACGCACCCTGTTTGCGGCACGGATGTTCGCCGGTTACTCGGATGGGACGTTCCCGAACTTCTACTACTTTGGAGGATTGAATACGCTTCGGGGATACGATTTCCGGACGTTCGTCGGGAATCGCGCCTTCTACGGCAACTTCGAGTGGAGATTCCCTCTGATCGACGTCCTTGCGTCACCGATCATCCAGCTTCGTGAGATCCGGGGATCGATCTTCTTCGACATCGGTGGCGCCTGGTTCGACAATCAGGACTTCACCTTCATGAAAGACGGAAGGCTCGCCGATGGACGGGCGGCGGTGGGATACGGGATCTCGTTCCGCATGTTCGGTCTGGAGTTGCACTGGGATTTCGCCAAGCGTACGGATCTGAAGAACGTCGATGATGGAACTCGAACGTCCTTCTGGATCGGGCAGACATTCTGATTCCAACCGTAGGGATCGGCCGGGTCAGCGAGCTTCAGCGGGGGGATCGTCTCCGGTCGGCGATGGTCTCGCGGAGAAAGACGATCAGCGCCTTTTCCGCGGTGGAGAGGGTGGTTTTCGCGATGGGTTTCCGCGCGTGGGTGGATCCCATCGATTCGAAGCTGCGGCCTTCCATGTACTCGTCGAGCAGGCGAGGGCAGACGTAGGATGAGCGGCAGACGGCCGGCGTGTTGTTGAGCAGTTTTGCGGTGGCCTTGATCGCCTGCGTGATCTGCCGCTTGCGCCCGGTGCGGGAGGAGGCCTGATCCTGTATGGCGAGCGCAATGGAACAGAGCAGGGTTCCGGCCCAGGTGCGGAAATCTTTCGCCGAGAACTTCTCGCCGATGGCGGATTGAATGTAATCGTTCACGTGGCGCCCTCGGAGATCGATGGTTCGCCCATGTTCCACGAACTTGAACAGTTCTTTCCCCGGGGTCCCCTTCATCGCTCGCACCACCTCCGCAACCTCGGCATCCCGGATCCGCCGCTGGTGGTGCTTTCTCCACTTGCCCACGAAGTCGAAGCGAATCTCGTCTCCGCTGATCTCGACGTGGTCGGCGCGAACTGTGGTGAGACCAAAGGTCTCGAGATCGCGCGCGCTCCGCTCGTTTCCCAGCCGGAAGAACGCCTGGTCGACGAGCCGCACGGCCGCGGCGGCAACCCGGTCACGATCCAGGCTGTCCCCCTGCAGATCCCTGGTGACCCGGCGACGCAGGCGGGGCAAAGCCTCACCGAACTCCACGATCCGGAGGAACTTCTGGAGATCGCGCCGCGCCCTGAACCGCGCATGATAGAGATACTGAGTCCGCCCCTTGGAGTCTTCTCCGATGGCCTGCAGTGGCGACCGTTCTCCCCGTGCGACCCGGACGTTCTCCCAGGCCGGGGGGATCCTCAGCTCCGCGATTCTCTCCAGTGTGGTTTCATCGTGGATCTCGCGACCATCGGCGGAGCGATACCGGAATCCCTGCTCACGGGACCCGATACGACGGATTCCCGTGGTCATCAGCCGTTGCTTTCTCGCCTTGCGTTCCGGCATCGAAAAGCGGGATTTTGCGAGATTGGTGCCCTGACCGGGCGAGCGGACGGCGGCAGAGGATCGCGGGAGGCCCAGCCGCCGGGAGGTTTCCGAGCGAGAAAGTCGCCCGCGAAGCGGGGTGAGCGCCTGGAAGTGCCGGATGGATCCGGGAAGCCGGTCGGATGGATCGCTGATCCGCGGGACAGCTTCTTTCCGCGGGCTCCTCGTCACGGGACGTCTGAGAGGCCCCCGGAGATTTCTAATTCGCCTTGAAGATCACCGGAACCGGGAGCCAGGTCTTGACCTTCTTGCCATTCTTGAGCGCCGGAGAATAGATCGCTCCCTTCACCGCTTCGATGGCCGCCTCGTCCAGCCCCAGTCGGCGGTTGTCTCCCCGAAGAACCTTGACGTCGATGACGCGGCCGGTTTCCGAGATCAGGGCGCTGAGAATGATCGTCGCCTCGGCTTTCTGCCGCCTGGCCAGCGGCGGGTAGATCGGTTGCCGTGACCGCGCCAGCTTCGGAGGCTGGTCGACGTCGGAAATGCCGATGAGGTCTCCCTCGCGAATTGAAGGAACAGCGGGAGCGGCGGGCTGAATGGCTGGTGTCACCGGAGTCTGAACCGGCGCCGTGTCGGTCCCGACCGGAGGTTTGATTGCGGCTGCAGCGGTCTCCGTGGCGATGGGCGCGGGCGGAGGCGTTGCCGCCGCCTGAACCACCGGCTTCTTCTCGGCTCTCTCCGGCTGCACTTCTGCCGCGGGAGGTTGCGAGGCTGTCTGGGAGCGGTTCTGCGATTCCCGCTCCTGCTGGAGCTTTCGATCGTACTCGGTCTGGAGCTTCATCATCTCCTGCTGGAGACGGCGTGCGACTTCGTCTTCGATCGCCTTCTTCTTGGCGGCCTCCATGGCGGCGTCGTCCGGCTGAACCTCGGGCGCTTCACCCGTATCGGTGACCGCGGCAACGAGGGGCTCCGCGGGGAGGGTTGCCGCGGGCATCGGAGGCGGGACGGCCGCGGCTTGTGTGGCCACGGGCGCAGGACTGTCGGGAGCGGTCGTGCCACCACGCATCGTGTAGTAGACGCCGGCGGCGGCAGCGGCCGCGACGACGACAACAATCGCGGCAATCATCGGCAGACGACTCCGGCGCGCCGACGGTGGTTCGGAGATCGATGCCGGCGGAGGCGTGGCGCGGGCCGGTTCGGGGGCCACCGCATCGTCGGTGATCGGTACGATGTAGGGGCGGATGTCGAGTGCGGATTCCGCCTCACGCTCCCGAGCTTCCTCCTCCATGTCGGCACGGAGGAGATTGTGGATGTAGAACGCCAGGTTGAAGGTGGTCGGGGCATAGGCACCGCTGTGGATCAGTGCTGCCAGCGTTTCCCGCACCGCTGCCGGTCCGTCGAAGCGCTGAGCAGGATTGACCTGGAGAGCCCTCTCCATGATCGAACGGATTTCGGCGGGGATCGGATCCTCGGTCAGAGCCATCTTCGCGTCCTTCACCGCGATCGCGAGGGCATCGGGCCGCTGAGCGTCTGGCGGAACCTTTCCAGTGAGAACCGTGTAGAGCAGCGCCCCGAGCGAGAAGACATCGCTGGCAGGAGTCGGCTGTGCCGTCTGTCGGATCTCCGGTGCGAAGAAGCCTCCGATCTGTTCAGCAATCTTTGGATCGCCGAGCGAGCGCACCAGTCCCGGTCCCAGCATCTGGCCGGCGAGGCGGATATCGCCATCCTCGGAGATCCAGACCAGCTCGGGAATCAATGCGCCATGGACGAGTCGGCGGCCTTCGTATTTGAGCGAGTCCGTCGTCTCCAGCGAAAAGGCGGCACGCTCGACGATGCTGAGGGCCTGATCCAGAGGGATCGGATTGGCGGCCTCGGTGTTGCTGCCTCGGGCACGATCGAGGATGGTGCGAAGAGAACGACCTCCCGCGTAATCCCACGAGATCCAGGGGGTGCCTCTGGTTCCGACCCCCGCGTCCTGGTCCCGGACCACGGAGGTTCCGGTGAGCAGCGGGTAGGCGGGAGCGGCTTCACGGACGGCGGCTCCGATGGCGTCACGATCGGCCCCGGCAAACCGGCAGACTGTGAGGAGAGGGCCGGGTCCGGCCTCGGTGGGGCGGATGCTTCGCCAGAGCTCGGCGATCGGCCCGGATTCGAGCTTCTTCAGCAGGACAAAATCGGCAAAGCGATCATATCGTTTCGGCTTCGCTGGCATGGGATGACCTCGACCATTTTTGAGTGGCTCAACGTAGCATCCGGCGGGCTGTTCCGTCAAACCTGACGGGCGGTCCGGATCCGCGGTGCCCTCGGCGCCGGGTCGGGAGAATCAGGGCGATCGGGTGGGGGCGGACCCGGAGGATTCCTGTTGCCGTCGCCGTTGTCGCCAGTACTGCTTCTGATATTTCGCCACATTCCGGTTGTGCTCAGAGAGCGTCGGGGCGAATTCATGGGACCCGTCGTTGCGCGCCACGAAATAGAGATCGGTGGTCTTCGCCGGATGGGCGGCGGCCAGCAGTGAGGGGAGACCCGGGTTTGCGATCGGCCCGGGCGGGAGACCCGGCGACTGATACGTGTTGTAGGGGGATTCCATCTTCAGATCGGCTCTGCGGATGTTTCCGTCCCATCGTCCTGCGAGCTTCAGCGCATAGATCACGGTCGGGTCCGCCTGGAGAAGCATGTGACGGTGGATCCGGTTGAGGTAGACCCCGGCGATGTGGGCCCGCTCTTCCGGGATCTTCGCCTCGGTCTCGACGATGGAGGCGAGGGTCACGGTCTGATGGAGATCGAGGCCGGATCCGATGTAGGCGAGCTCGTCGCCGAAGTTCTTCCGGAAATTCTGGACCATGGTCCGGCTCACCGCCTCCGGGGAGGTCCCTGGTGCAATCGTGTAGGTGTCGGGGAAGAGGTATCCCTCCAGGGACTCGGCATCAGGTGCGAGATCCCGAATCAGCGCGGGGTCCGCCGTTGCCTCCTTCCATTGTTCGGGCGTGCCCAGGCCGGCTTCGCTCATGATCCGTCCAATGGTGAACCTGTCCAGTCCCTCCGGAATGGTCACGGTGATCAGGAGAACATCCCCTCGTGCCAGCTTATCCAGAACGTCGATGGGAGACATCGGCCCCCGGAACTCGTAGACACCAGCCTTGAGCAGTGCGCCGCGCCGGGCTGTCTTGAGGTAGAGCAGGGGGAAGAAATCGTCTCGGAGAACGCCATTCTGCCGGAGGTTCTCGAGGATGGTCCGGCTGTTCCAGCCCCTCCGCACCTCGATGCGGGTCTGCTCGCCCGCATAGCCTTTGTAGGGCGTGGTCAGGGCGCGCCAGATGAAATACCCGGCGGCGACTGCGAACACGACCAGCGCAACGGCGATGATCAGCAGACTCTGAATGAATCTGCGGCATCCGCCGGGCGGTTTCGACTGCGATCGTCGGCGTGCTATGAGCTCCTCCTGGCCATGGCGTCGAGATAGGATTGCAGGATAACTGCCGCCGCCTCGTGATCGATCGGCGTTCGCCCCTTCTTGCCGCCCCGTTCCCGGCGGAGAGCCCGTGCTTCGGTGGTGGAGTAAGCCTCGTCCCAGAGGACGACCTCGATCCCGCTCTCCCGCTCCAGGCTTGCCGCGAAACGGTCGAACTTTGCCGCTGCGTTCCCTCCCGTCCGGCGGGGGAGCCCAAGGATCATCCTCTCCGCACCGAGCTCGACGGCGATCTCCGTGATCCGGCGAGCCAGCGAATCCAGATCGCCATCATGCTCGAGGATCGAGTGCGGTGTGGCGAGCACGCCCGATTCGCTCACCGCAATCCCTACCCGCCGGTTGCCCGGATCGATGCCGACCAGAATCACGGGCGCATTATAGGGATCCGTGAGGAATGAAGCGAGCCGTTCGGCTGAACTCCTCACCCGTCTGCTGTTACAATGCGAGACGAAATCCCGAGGCGGTCATTATGAA